>CADEFM010000011.1:0-162500 GCA_902826605.1 uncultured Acidobacteriota bacterium | reverse complement strand
CGGTACCGTAGTACCTTTGCGCACATCGTCTACTTTAGCAAACCCTGGTCCGACGCGCAAGAGAAAAGTGAAAATTCTTACTTTTCTTTCGCTTGTGGTCTCCCGGAGTCTCTTGCGAGCCTGGGAGCGGTTGGCGTGACGACAAGATCAGAGTAGCAGAGGGGCGTGGGGTTAGCAAGCGGCCTGGTAAGAAATTTAGCCGCGAATGGACGCCAATGCACGCGAATGGTCAGAGGTTGTGGACGATTCGCCTCCATACTACCTTGGGGTGCTGGAAGTTGACCAGTAAGGCCAGCGTCAGATTGGAGGCCTTTAAGTAATTTATGCATTGGGCCATGTGTTCGGAGCCCAGGCTGGCTACGCATTTCAATTCGACCAAGAGCTTGCCGGCTACTACCATGTCGGCTGTGTACTCGCCTATCATCTGCCCCTTGTACATTACGGGGTACTGGACTTGGGCTTTCACTGGGAGTTGGCGCAGGGCCAACTCTTTGAGCAGGGCGCGTTCATAGACTTTTTCCAGGAAGCCGGGGCCTAGCGTGTTGGATACTTCGTAGAATGCTCCGATGGTGACTTCTACCAGTAATTCCAGGTTGTCGCGGTCTTGGGGGTCCACTGTTTTGAGTAGTGGGCGGTGCTTGGGGAAATTCTCATTCTGTTTTTTAGCCGCGAATGGACGCTAATGCACGCGAATTGGCATTCAGGATTCCGTTGAACCACAGTTCGGCACGTTGTAGGCTGCCGCGTTCCGCGATGTAGGCTGCGATCAAGTCCAGATCGCCGAGCGCTTGAGGGGCTACCTCAACGCGAAAAGCCATGCTTTTTCCGGAGCTTCGCTTCAGCGCGCGAGAGAGGAATTCCTTCGCCGCGGGCGAACTGATCCATGCCGGTTCGGATCTTGGCGGCGGTCTCGGCGGCATCCAGGCGGCGCAGCATCTCCTGATAGCCGGCGGCGGTATGGACGACCAATTCCGCGCGGCCGTTCACGGTGAGCACTAGCGGGGTTTTACTGCGCTTCAGACGCCCGACATAGGTTTTGATGTTTCGCTGGAACTCCGTTACGGAACGAATCTCGGTGAGGTCGATCATAGCGGCGGGCTTTCCTTATCGCAGACGTTCTTAAAACATATTATTGCATGCTTGCGTTAGTCGTCGAAGAGACGTGGCGCTGTTGCATCACGAGATGATCGCCGCGGATTGGGAGTGTTTTCCAAGGCCCCAGCCGCGCGGAGATCCTCCAGGGAAATCGTCGGACCCGAGCAGATCTTTTCCAAGAGCTTCGCTTGGGCCGGTTCCAAATCCACCAGTAGTGCGAGCACGTTCAGGACGTTGATTAACTCGGTGGTGTATTCGGCTAGCCAGTGATCCGGCTGAATAGCGCCGAGAGGTGAAGGTGTGCGGCGGTCTCCGATGATCGGGCGGTCCCGGTTCTTCTTCCTATAGCTGAACCATTGCAGCAATACCTGCTTGCCAGATACTTCGTAGTTCCACACTGCTGGATCAACGTTTTCGATATAACCTCGACCAACGAGCAACCGGCTCTTGGCGTGGTCGTAGCTAATCGAATCGGGCATTGCTTCCGGGTCTTGGGGGATGCCCCCTCCGCTGGAATGCGCGGCATTCGGGCAGGTGGTAGCCGGGGCGGCTGAGGCGGACGCCCTCTACTGGGATCAGTCATGCGCTCACCGAATGTGTGGAGCCAAATAATGGTTCGGCCAAGCTCCGCAGCTTCAGTGAACGTGTCGGGGTCGCGGGTTAGGGGTATGCGCAGTCCGGGTGTGGAGAGGTCTTCCTGGAAACGTGCAGTAAAGGCAGGATGCGCCGTGGTCGCGGCGATGTACGCGACGAGGTCCCCGGCTGTCACGTTGATTCCGTAATGTTGAGCCAGAAATGGAAGTAGCGGCGACGGCATGTTGGGGATGGTGGCTTTTGCATCGCTCCAGAGAGGAAAGACACGGCCACCAAAGGACCCTTTGTAGTGATCCAGGTCGGGAACGAGGCCGGTTAATGTAAGGGCTGGGCCGTTTGAGGGTGACGTACGCGAAAGGGCCGTGAGATATACCTGTTGGTTCGACCAGGAAGCCCACAGTTCCGCGTTGGGTTGAGTGATGACTCGGCTATCCGGTATGATCCACTGACGATTGAAGGAACGGTAGCTGTACTGAACGGGATCTAGGCACAGACCTCGCTCATCGATGAGGGGCCTGCGCGAAGAAGTGTAACCCGGAACACCCTCCTTGACCACTGATCGTATGTGCCGGTCAGCGGGCTTTCCGTCGCGGAGGGTGGCATGGAAGAGGAACTCTTTTTGATCCGGTGGCGCATCCACCAACATTTGCCAACGCCGGAGCAGTGACTCGGTGTCCGGAGCTATGACCCAAGTTCGCTTTGGTTGGACCCCGGCACCGTTGTAAGCAAAGAAATCCTCAAGTCCCGGATATGTTGACCAAGCCCCTTTCGAAGCTGGCAGGAAGGGTGCGCGCCATTCAGACGGACACTCTACCCAGGCTTCACTGGACAGTCGAATTGCGTTGAGCGCCTCAAACTTGGCGATGCGGAGAACCGCAGGTAGAGCCTGAAATCGAACTTTCGCGGGGAGCTTCGAATCGCGTTTCGCGGATCGCACACTGAGAACGATGCAGACGGGTTGCTGCACGCCCTGAAAGATGCGCGTGTTGACTTCGGGCTGATGGCCCTCGGGAGAGCAATCGATGACCCAAATATCGTCGCAGGTGCGGCGAAGGTAATCGCGCATCTTCTCGAATCCTGGGCCATTGAGGAATCCAGCTACAGTAATGAAGCAGACCACCCCCGACCTATTGGCAGGATGATGATCATAAATTTTCCACGTAGCCCAGCGCCAGAAATAGATATAGAGGTTTCGGAGATGCTTGGCATGTGCACCGATGCCCCATTCGCGGGGCGGCATCCATTCGGCGAGGGGCGCTCTTTGCGCCGCATTGGTATCTTCGCCTTCAATCCAACCGCCGCGTCCCTTTGCCTTTTCCTTGTAAGGCGGGTTGCCGATGACGACGGTAATGGGCTCTTCCCTTTTGATTTTGTTGGCGTCTTTGCGCGATTTGCCGATTGGAGCAAGGACGGCGGGCAGCCATTCGGCATCGTCGTAGGGATTACCCAGCGTGTCCGTTACGAACATCCGAGTGGGCGTAGCCGGCGCAGCGCCGGTGAGATCCACGATTTCAGCGAGGATACGCAGCTGAGCTACAGCAAAGGGTCCCAACTGCATTTCAAAGGCGATGAGCCGCTGAATGGAGGCGTGAATGGCGGCCTTGACCGAACCTTCCCCTTCATCAGCACGGACCGTTTCAGCGATTCTGCGCAACACGCCGAGCATGAAGGTTCCGGTTCCGGTCGCAGGGTCCACGAGGGTGACCGATGGCGAAGCCAATCCCGCGTGCAATCCGAAACGTTGAGATCTTAGGGCTTCGTCCACCAATCCGACCATCGCTCCGACGACTTCAGGCGGCGTGTAATAGGAACCGGTCTGTTTACGAAGGTCGTTGTCGTAAACTCCCAGGAAGTCCTCATAGAAATAGAGCCAAGCGTCCGCTTTGCCCTTGCTGATCTTGGACCAATCGACCGCATCGAGCACTCGCGTCAGAGTGGATAATGATGTACCGAGTGTGCGCTGATTCTCCGCGTTTTCCGTGAGAAGCCGGAGGGCAGCACCGATCAAAGAACTGGTCTGGCCGAGTTCGGCGGCCACCTGCGAAAGGCCCGTTTTCAGTGGGATGTTCTTGGCGCGGGCCATGAGCAGACCAAACGTCACGGCTTGGGCGTATCCGTCCGCGAACCGTTCGTCGGTGGCATCGGGAAAAAGAAGTTTGCGCCAGTCAGTCGCCAAGGCGGTGAGTGCCTCGCTTTTTAGGGCAAGTTGTTCCGTTACTTCATCCCGGAGGAGACGGCAGAGGCGGGCGGTTGTGTGAGCAAGGTCTTTTGCGCTGCGTGGCGGAAGGGGTTCCCAGCGCATAAAGCTCTCGAAAAGAAGCTGAAGACTCTGGGGCGCTTCCAAGGCATCGCCCGAGGATTCAATATCGCCCACGAGTTTGACGACAGAACCATCGATGACGCCATAATGCCAGAGGCTGAAGGCATTTCCATCCGTATACATCAGGTTAGGAAGAGAGGCGAGTTTGGCCCACTGCTCCTTGTCATGAGGGTCTTTGAATTTGCGGGGGTCGGCTCCCTTGCCGGGCGCTTTCAATTCAATGAATCCGACGAGAGCGTTGCGAACGGTGACGGCAAAATCGGGGCGGGTCTTCAAATCGCTGAGGGATGATTCACCGACAGCGGCCACGGCGTTCCTTGGCAGGCCCGCGATCTCGGCGAAATCCCGGAGGAGATCCTCAAAGGGTGACCGAAGCTGGTCTTCCGGTTGTCCGGTGGCGGCGGGGTTCGAGAGTTTCTCTTTCGCTCTCGATCCAAAGGATGCGACTGCCGAGTTGACGGTTTGTCTCATTTAGGCGATCGCATTACGGAACAACATGAACTCACAAACGACATTTCAAATCCGTGATCATTTTGTATCGTCCCATAGGAAGTAATCGTTCCGCCAACTTCGACGGGAAAATGCCGAACAAGAAATGCGCCCCACTCCTTATGGGGACTTGCGACGCCGCTTGGCCGTGCCGGGTGGACGGATCGATAGCCGCCTGGCCCTGAACCACAACAACATTGCCAGATTTACGACGTAGGCGCGAACTACCTCGTGATGGAGTACGTCGAAGGCAAGAATCCTATCAGATCCTTTGAGCGCCCAGGTGCTTTGAAACCGGTGGTTGAAATCGCCAGCGCAATAGAGAAAAAGCATCGCGACTGGGATCTCGCATTATCAAGACCACTTGACGCCCCGGCACCTCCTATCTTCACATTCCTGAGTGATTTACGCGGGTTCTGATAAAATTGCACTCATGATTAGAACCAAGCTCGCACACCGTTCAAGAACGCGACACTTGGGTCCTTGGGGGTTTTGGATGCAACGTTATCTTGTTCATTCTCTGGGCTGGGTGCTACTGTCGGTGATGCCCCTTTCGGCGCAGACGCCGCAGGCCGACGCACATCGCCGCTCCTTCTCGCTGGGCAACTTCACCCTCGAGAGCGGCGTCGTCTTGCCCAACGCGACGATGGCCTATGCTACCTTCGGCACACTCAACCAGGACAAGAGCAACGTTATCCTGGCTCCGTCCTGGTACGGCTCGGATCATCACGGCTACGACTTCCTGATTGGCGACGGCCTCGCTCTTGACCCCGCCAAGTACTTCATCGTCGCGACCGAGATGTTCGGAAACGGGTTCAGTTCGTCGCCGAGCAACACGCCTGAGCCGCACCATGGTCCGCGGTTCCCGGCGATTGCGATTCGCGATAACGTCGAGGCGGCGCGGCGTGTGCTGGAAAGTCTGGGAGTGACGCATGTCCGTGCGATTGTGGGCTTCTCGATGGGCGCCGAGCAGGCGTTTCAGTGGGCGGTGAGCCATCCGGACTTCGCGGACCGCATCGTGGCTTACTGCGGAACCGCGAAGGCCTATCCGCATGGAGTCCTCCGGCTTGAAAGCGCGATCGGAGCGCTCACCGCAGATCCCATGTTCAACGGCGGGAACTACACGGAACCACCGAAGAAGGGGTTCGCCGCGTGGGGCCTGCATTGGGCCACGTGGGTGCTCTCACAGGAGTGGTGGCGCAGGGAACTGTACAAACCGATGACGGTGGAGCAGACGCTGGATCAATTGATCACAGGGCTGTCGGCCCGCGACGCCAACGACTACATCGCACAGGCTCGGACGTGGCAGCGCCACAACGTGGGCGCTACGCCTGGGTTCGGAGGGGACGTTGAAGCCGCGCTACGGTCCATTCGCGTGCCGGTCCTTTATATGCCGTCGGAGACCGACCTGTACTTTCCTGTCGGGGACGCCCAGTACGAGCGCCGGTTCCTCAAAGAGGCCGAGTTCTTGCCGATCCCGTCGCTGTGGGGGCATAGGGCGGGTTCCGGCAGAAACCCGGCCGACAATGCGTTCCTGAACACCTCGATTCAACGCTTCCTGAAGTGAATGCCAGGCGGGAGCCTCAGGCTTGGAAGACCCCGGCTAACTGCCCAGCTCGCCGGGCATGACCTCATCCACGTAACACCAGAGCCATGCTTCGCCGGGTTCGAGGGAACGCACGAGCGGGTGGTGAGTGGCGTGGAAGTGCTTGGTTGCGTGCTTGTTTTTCGATGAATCACAACAGGCGACGTGACCGCAGATCAGGCATAGGCGCAGGTGCACCCAGGAGTCGCCTATCTTGAGGCAGTCCTCACAGCCTTTCTTGTTCGAATGTTTGAATTTGATCTGATCGAGATGAGTGCAGGACTCGGGCATTTTCAAACCTCCAGTGCCGAACGATCCCACTGTGCCAAATTCGCGCCCGCTTCGTATCGCGCTACTCGTTGAGCGGGAGGGAAGGCCAGCGTGAAGAATCACTCACAATGGATACAGTCTCGCACGGCTTGTTGAATTTCCGGAACGTTCAGACGTATGCTCAATAAGCCGTGGCGCTGTGATGGATTCTGGCGAAGAGCACAAATTATTCCGGGAAGTTCAGCAACAACTGCGGGAGTTGAGAGAAGCGAATGCCGCGCTTACGCGCAGGGTATTTGCGCTGGAAACGCAACTGGGGCGCGGGTCCGCGCCTGCCCCGGTGATTCCGCCGGTTGTGGAGACGCCTGCGCCGGCGGAAAAAGTGACGTATTGGCCGCCGCCTGCAGCACGGCCTCTGCCTCCTCCCCTGCCGAGGCCATCGATTGAGACTGCTCAGGCTGCGCCCACCCTGGAAAGCAAATTTGGATTGGCGTGGGTGAACCGGATCGGCGCGATCACGGTGATGCTGGGGGTGGCGTTCTTTTTCAAGTACGCCGTGGACAATGAATGGATCGGGCCGGCGGGGCGCGTAATGCTGGGAGTGATGGCGGGGCTGGCGGCGATTGCCGCAGGTGACCGGTTATGGAAGCGCAATCAGAAGGTCTTCGCGCAAGGGATTCAGGCGCTGGGCTCGGTCATTCTTTATCTGGCGTTCTTCGCGGCGTTTTCGTTTTACCAACTGATCCCGCAAGGCGCGGCGCTGGGGCTGATGATTGCCACGACGGTGATGACGGGGGCGCTGGCGCTGCGTTACGATGCTCGCGCGACTTTGCTGCTGGGACTATTGGGAGGCTATGCTACGCCGTTCCTTCTGGCGCGAGGTGAACCGAACGATCTATTTTTCCTGTGCTACATGCTGGCGCTGAACGCGGGCGCGATGTTCGTCGCTCGGTTGCGAAATTGGGAGGGCGTCGAAGCGGTGGCGGTGGCGGGGACATGGCTCATTCATTGGTCTTGGATCTCGAATCGCGGCGCGACATTCGGACGTCACTGGGGTGCGTTGTTCACCGGACTGAATTACGCGGTCATGTTGATGAGCCGCAGCGGAGGAGTGGTTTTGGCGGCGCAGATCGCGGCGTCGATCGCGTTGGGATTCGGATACTCGCGTGAGTGGGGTGTAGTGCAAGTTCTGTTGGTTGTGTTGTTCTTCGCGGGGCTTGCGATCAGCTGGCACAAGAATTTAGCGGCCGGGGCGGGGGCGGCGCTGGCGGCGTATTGGATGGGGCAGGCAGTTGCGAACCTTCCGGACAGAGAGCAACATCTGGCTGAATTGATGACGTGCTACACGGCGGTGTTTGGGGCGACGCTCGTATGGGCGAAACTGCGGCGAGCGCTCGAAAAGTGGGATCTGCTTACGATGGCGGGGAGCGGTGTGGTTTACTACGCGGCTTCCTACACCGTTCTCAAGCATGAGTATGAAGCCTATCTGGGCTTGTTCACTGTGACGGTGGCCGCGAGCTACCTTGCGCTGGGGTATCTGATCTATCGCGACGCTGCGGAGAAGCGGGACGATACGGGTCCGCTGCTGGCTGCCGGTTTGGCGCTGGCGTTTCTGGCGCTGGCCGTGCCGGTGCAGTTGACGGGTTTCCGGATTACGATTGGCTGGGCGCTGCAAGCGGCTGCGCTTGTGTGGATCGCGTACAAGTTGCGGGACGTTCGGGTGCTGTGGGGTTCGGGGATTTTGACGGCGTTGGCGGTGGTACGGTTGGCGGCGCAGGACGCGCGTCTTTATTGGCCTCCATTTGAGGATGGCCAAGGCTACGTGCTAGTCTTCAATCCGCGGTTCATCAGCTTCCTGTGTGTGTGCGCGTCGTTGTTCTTGTCAGCATTCTGGATCGCGAAGATGGACGCGGTACGGCGGGAAATCGCAGGCGTGCCGTATGTGGTGGCCAACGCGCTGATGATCTGGGGGCTGCATCTGGAGGTCTTTGCGTATATCAATTCGCGCACCGATATTGTCGCCGGGGGTAGTTTAAAGACGCTGATCAGCAGTGTGATCTTTGCAGGGTACGGATTGCTGTTCCTAGGATCTGGATTTGCGCGGCGCTCGGCGTTTCCCAGGATTCTGGGACTCCTCTTGTTCGCGGTTGTAGTCGTGAAGCTGTATTTTTACGACATATGGCTGCTGGACCGGGTGTATCGGATTGTCGCGTTTGTCGCACTGGGGGGATTGTTGCTGGCTGGTTCATACTTGTACTCACGGTTCCGCGAGAAACTGAGCACGCTGGTGAAGGACATTCAGGAATGACGCGGCTGATTGTGATCGCGCTGGCACTCGCGCCGGGGCTGGCGTGGGCGGACTTCAAGCTCTCCGACTGGCAGTATCGCAAGAAGATCCCAGTGCAGGCCGGCGGGGCGATCAGCGCGCTATACGTGGACCGGCAGGTGTTCGCGAAGTCGCGGGAAGACCTGGCGGACCTTCGTATCGTGCGATGGACGGAAGAGGTTCCTTACGCAATCACGCAAATGGCTGGGACCGGAGAAGTGCGGGAGGCGCCTGCGGAGGTATTGGACCGCGTCGCCACAAGCGGGTCCGTGCAATTCGTGGTGGGCCTGCTGGGGGAGACCGCGCGGCATAGCCGAATCACACTCTCGACATCGGAAACAAATTTTCGGAAGAAGGTGAAGATTGAGGCTTCGCCGGACCGGAAGAATTGGTCGCTGCTTCGCAAGGAAGCTTATATTTTCGATTTCACTTATGAGGCGCAGCACGCTTCGATCCGGTGGATTGAATATCCGGTATCGACGCGCCGTTACTTGCGGGTGACGGTGGAGGGATGGAAGGATCCGGCCGTGCTTACGGGCGCTACGGTTTCGCTCGCGGATGAACGGCCGGCGGTACGACAGACCGTGCAGGAATTTACAATGCCCACCGCGGTGGAAGACACGACGGCAAAAGCGGCTGCTTATGTGCTTGATTTTGGAGAAAACGGGATTCCGAAGGACCAGCTGCGAATTGAGATCAGCGGGAACTCGATGTTTCATAGAGCCGCAGACGTGGAGGTCTCCAACGACACGCAACGGTGGACGCCACTTTCTCGCGGGGTGATTTACAGGATCCCGGATGAGCAGTCATTGTGGCTTACGATGCCCGATACGCGGCAGCGGTATTTGCGCGTGCGAATATTTCATGGCGACGACAAACCGCTGACGGTACGATCGATTACCGCTGAGTCACTGCTTCGGCGAGTCACTTTCCCGACCGTGGTCGGGAGCGAGTATTGGATCTACTACGGCAACACGAACGCTCAGATGCCAGTGTATGACCTGCCCAAGGTGCTGGCGCCATCGGCGCTAACTGCGCCTACGATCAATGCTGGAGTAGAGGAAATCAATCCGGCTTACGTGGCTCCGGCGGGTCCAGTGAAACCATTCAGCGACCGATATCCGCAACTGCTGTATGCAATTTTGGCACTCGCAGTTCTGGCGATCGGCTATGCGACGGTGCGTTTCTTGCGGCGCCTTTCTGCTTGACTTTTTTTTTGGAACGTCTACACTTAGGAACTATCTCCCCTAAGTAGTTCCCAAAACCCCCGTTGGGACATGTCTAGCGGTAGCTCTGTCCAAATGTCCAGCTGGAACGGCACCTCAGGTTGGTTTGCGCTCACCGTGCAGCCGAATCACGAACAGCATGCGAGGCTGGCGCTTCGCAACCAGGGCTTCGAAACGTATCTCCCTGTTTACAAGACGCGCCGACGTTGGTCGGACCGTATTCGCGAAGCGGAAGCCGTTCTATTTCCTGGCTATTTGTTTTGCCGTTTTGAAATGACGGACAAGCTGCGAGTGCTTAGGTCGGCTGGCGTTGCATCGATCGTCGGGATCGGCAAGCAGCCGGTGCAGGTGGACGAGGAAGAAATTTCCGCGATTCGGGGACTGATTTCCACGGGAGGCTCGATTGCGCCATGGCCGTATCTGCGCATTGGCCAGAATGTCGTCATTGAGCACGGCCCGCTGGCGCAATTGCGCGGGGTGATTCTGCGCGTCAAGGATACCTGGCGAGTGGTGGTGAGCGTGGAGGCGCTGGGGTGCTCGGTATCGGTGGAAGTAGATAGCTGCATGGTGGCCCCACAGGCCCAACAACATGGGATCGTCGCGACGAGTCTTCACTAAAGAATTCAAAGCCGCGGCGGTGCAACGTCTGCAGGGAAGTTCGACAGCGGAGGTGGCACAGGCGGTGAAGGTGCATCCCAAGGTGCTGCTGCGGTGGAGGCGTCAGGCGCTGGGGCAAAACGGGAACGGACGCGGCGAAGGGGAGGCGAGATCGTACGCGGTTTCATTTCGACTGAATCGCGCGGAGTTCGAGCGGTTTCAGGAAGCATATGCGCGAGCCGACGCGGGCAGCGTTTCGGATTTCACACGTGACCGTGTGATGCAAGCGACGGCGCGGCTGCCCATCGCTCAACTGGAAGCGCAGATGCATGAATTGACGCTGGCGATGCAGCGCCTGACGTTATTAATTCGCGAAGCGGAGCGATCTACATCATGGCAGTAACCAAACCTCGTAATCGTACCCTGATCTTCCGGCTTTCCGAAGACGAATACAGCGCGCTGCAGGCGGCTTCTTCCGCGCGGGGTGCGCGAAGTCTTTCAGAATTCGCCAGAGAGCATCTGCTGGGATCGCTCGAAGCGCCTCCGCTGGGCGAGCAGATCCATGAATTGAGAACGACGGTAGACCGGATCGCACAGATGCTGGAGGAAACGTGATGCGTTGCGCGTACTTATTCGCGATGTTGGCCGCGGCGGCGTTCGCGCAAGTGCGTCCCTCGCTGATGGAAGACGCGGGGAAGGAGAATCTTCCCGCACAGAAGTTAGGCGTGGACGATCTGGTGGCGATCTCGGTCTACGACGCGCCGGAACTGACGCGCACGGCGCGCGTGGAGCCGGGCGGGCTGATTCATTTGCCTCTGCTGAAAAACGGAGTGATCGCAGGAGGCGTGCTTCCGATGGAACTTGAGGCGAGCATCGCGGCGGCGCTGGTTAGCGAGCAAATCCTGGTGGACCCAGTGGTGAAGGTGACGGTGGTGGAATACCACAGCCGTCCCATTTCCGTGATGGGCGCGGTGCGCAAGCCGCTCACATTTCAAGCGGTGGGAACGGTGACGTTGCTGGATGCGCTGGCGCGCGCGGAGGGGATTTCACAAGAGGCGGGGACGGAAGTACTGGTGAGCCGGCCGAACAGCGCGACGCTGGTGGAGCGCATTGCTCTGAACCGGCTGCTCAAGGAGGCCGATCCCGCAGTCAACTTCGTGCTGAGCGGCGGCGAGGAGATTCGTGTACCCGAGGCCGGCAAAATTTTTGTGGTGGGCAACGTGCGCAAGCCAGGCGCGTTCCCGGTGCGCGATGCGGGGGACAACTCCGTGCTCAAGCTGGTTGCGCTTTCCGAGGGGCTGATGCCGTACGCGACGAAGATCGCTTACGTTTACCGGCGGGACGAAGGCGGGGTGAAGCAGGAGATCGCGATCCACCTGGAAAAAATCATGGAACGCAAAGAGCCCGATGTGCCTCTTCTGGTGGACGACGTATTGTACATTCCGGACAACAAGACGCGCCGCAATACGGTGAACATGATCGACCGCGTGACGAGTTTCGGCGCATCCACGGCTTCCGGCGTTCTGATCTGGCGGCGATGACCATGCGGAACCTCGACTACAACTTACCGGCGGTGCGGGAAGCCTACCGCGTGGCGAACCCGCCGCTCACGCTGGACGCGGAGTTCGAAGCGCAGCCGGCGCACGTGCCGCTGGCGCACTATCTATGGATTCTGCGGCGCCATTGGTGGAAGCTCGCGGGGTTCATTGTGGCAGTGGTGTTGGCGACGTTGATCGTTTCCCTGCGGCTGACGCCGATTTACGAATCGACCGTGGTGGTGGACATCGACCGCCGGATGCCTACGGGAGTGCTGGGCGAAGAGGCCTCACAGAATTTAAGCAACGACGCGGATCAATTCTTGGCGACGCAGGTGAGGCTGATCGAATCGGACTCCGTGGTGCGGCCGGTAGTAGAGAAATACCACCTGCGCGAAGTGGAAAAAGACGCGCTAGAAAAAGCCGTGGACGATTCGCCTACTAGCCTGGAGGCACCGGTGATCCTGAAACGCCTGAAGGTCACGCGTCCGCCGAATACCTATATTTTGCAGATCAGCTACCGCTCGGCGAACAGGCAACTAGCGGCGGATGTGGCCAACGACATCGCGCGGTCGTATCTGGAGCACACCTATCGCATTCGCTACAAGGCTACGGCGGGGCTGAGCGAGTTCATGGAACGGCAGTTGGAAGAGTTGCAGGCCAAGATGGAGAAATCCGGCGGCGCGGTGCTGCAATTCGAACGCGAACTGAACGTGATCAATCCGGAAGAGAAAACCAGCATTCTTTCGGCGCGCCTGCTGGAGCTAAACAGCGAATACACCAAGGCGCAGACGGACCGCGTTCGCAAGGAAGCGGCGCATCAATCGGTGCAGGACGGAACGCTCGAAGCGGCGCAGGTTTCGACGCAAGGGGAGGCGCTGAAGAGGCTTACGGAGAACCTGGGCGAAGCGCGTGAGAAGTTCGCCGAGGTGAAAACGCACTACGGACTGAATCATCCCGAATACAAGAAAGTGCAAACGCGTGTGCAGGAACTGGAAGCGCAACTGTCCGCCGCGCGCACGAGTGTGGGGCAGCGCGTGGAGGTAGAATACCGCGAGGCGGCCAACCGCGAGACCATGCTTTCCGGCGCGGTGCAGGAGACCAAAGTGGAGTTCGACCGGCTGAACGCACGATCGTTCGAATATCAGACGCTGAAACGCGAGGCGGAAGGCGACAAGAAGCTATACGAAGAATTGGTTCGCAAGATCAAGGAAGCAGGGATTAACGCGAGCTTCCAGAACAGCTCGATCCGGGTGGCAGACGCGGCGCGGCCCGGTCTGAAGCCGGTCTTTCCCAAGATCTGGCTGAATGCGCTGCTGGCGTTTCTGCTCGCGGCATTCGTAGGTGTGGGCGGGGCCGTGTTGAGCGACGTGATGGACAACACGGTGCGCGATCCGGATCAAGTGGCGAGGCTGATGAACGCAGAGGTGATCGGTTCCCTGCCCTCAGTCAAGGATTGGCGGCGGAGGCTGAATCCGATTCACGTGGGGAAGGCGGTGGAAGGATTGCACGGCGCAGGCCAGGCGGCCGCGCGTAATGGCAACGGCACCGGCAACCCGAGCGGCTATCAAGCGCTTTCCACCTACGAAGAAGCGATCCGCACGCTGCGCAATTCCATTCTGCTGACGGATTTCGACCGGCGTTTGCGAAGCGTGCTGATGACCAGCGCGTCACCTTCGGAGGGTAAATCCACGGTTGCCGCGCATCTGGCGGCGACGCATGCGGGCCAGGGGAAGCGCACGCTGCTGATCGACGGCGACCTGCGGCGGCCGAGTGTGCACCGCCTTTTCGAAGTGCCCAATAGCATCGGGCTATCGAACGTTCTGTTGCAGCAGATTTCCTGGCGCGATGCGGTAGTGCGGATGCAGGAACCGGCGGGACTGGACATTCTGCCAGCGGGTCCGGCAACGCGGCGCGCCTCCGATTTAATCGGCACGGAGTTGGCGGACCTGATCGAGGAAGCGTCGCGGGATTACGACCTGGTAGTGCTGGACGCACCGCCGTTGCTGGGATTCGCCGAGCCTCTGCAAATGGCGACGTCGGTGGATGGGGTGATCGTGGTGGCGCGCGCTGGAGACACGAGCCGTGCGGCGCTCGGGGCCGTGATCGCGACGTTGAGCCGGTTGCGGGCAAACTTGTTGGGAGTGGTGTTGAATGAGGTGCACCGGGAGGTGAGTTCGCGAT
Source organism: uncultured Acidobacteriota bacterium (assembly GCA_902826605.1). Classification (GTDB taxonomy): domain Bacteria; phylum Acidobacteriota; class Terriglobia; order Bryobacterales; family Bryobacteraceae; genus Palsa-187. The sequence goes on along the minus strand of CADEFM010000011.1, from coordinate 148,279 downwards.
ACTACTATTCGTATTACAACCGGTATGGGAAATATTATGAGCAGCGGACGGAGAGTTAGTGTGCAGTTTAGATCTTTTTGACAATCTAATGGGACCCCTGCGCCGTTCGTTGGCAAGAAGACTGCTGGCGGGCTTTCAACTGTGCTTTTGTACCCGCCGGGTTGCCATGGCGTGCAGAAGAACGTCGTCCTGGGTGGATCTCATTGATCTGGTGTTTCGGTTTGCCGAGGGATCATTGCGACCCGCACAGGTCCCATCTGAAATCCGACAGGCGCTAGAAAGGATTGAGAGAGAGCCGCCGAGCACGGTGCTGGAGATTGGAACGGCACGAGGCGGCACTTTTCTGTTGCTGTCGCGCGCCGCCCGCGAAAGTGCGACGCTGATTAGCCTGGACGCACCTGGCGGCCGATGGGGCGGAGGATATTCCAGGTGGAAGACCTTCGTATTCCGCCGCATGTTAGCGAAGAATCAAACGGCCCATTTCGTGAGAGCAAGTTCCCACGAACCAGAATCCCTTAAGATCGTGCAGGAAATTTTGAAGGGATGCCCACTGGATCTGCTGTTTATCGACGGTGACCATTCCTATGAGGGTGTCCGAGCCGACTATCTAATGTATTCCCGTCTGGTGCGACCGGGCGGCATAATCGCTTTTCATGACATTCTGCCGCATCCCCCGGAACTGGAGTGCCACGTGGATCGGTTTTGGAATGAAATCAAGTCCGGGGAAACGTGGGAGGAAATCGTTGAAGACCGGCAACAGGGCTGGGGAGGGATTGGGCTTCTCGCGACGCCTGTCCGGGCGAGTGAGGCTTCATGCCGCTAGCGGGATCGACGCCGCGACGCACCGGCATCTGTATCCTCAACTGGAACGGAGGGACTTCGCTGGCTGCATGCGTGCGGCACATAGAAACCGCGCGCGAAGCGTTGCCGGCGGATCTGGTGGTCGTGGATAACTTCTCTTGTGATAATTCCATCGAACTACTGCAGGAGGAGTTTCCAAACACGCCCGTACTTAAGATGGGTTCAAACCTGGGCTACGCGGCGGGCAACAATGCGGGGGCGCAGTACCTGTTGGAGATGGGATGCGACTATCTAGTCTTTGTGAACCCAGATGTGACGTTGCCCAAAGACTCGCTACTTCGTCTCATCGCTACGCTCGACGACGCTCCGAACGCCGGTTGCGCGGGGGGCGGGCCGCATACGCCGGAGGGCAAAGCTACGGCGGCGGCGCGGAACCGTCCCTCGCCCGCGCAGAAGATTATCGCCTACGGATCCCTGCGCCGTATTCCGTTGCTTCGACGCCTGTGTAACACCCACTGGCTGTTTCCCGAAGATCTCAGCGATGGTGCGGTTGTGTATGCAGTTTGCGGAGCTTGCGTGGCGTTTCGCGCGCAGGCTTTTCGGGACATGGCGGGTTTCGACGAAAACACGTTCCTGTACGAAGAGGAATTTGTCGCCGCGGAACGTTTACGGGAGAAGGGGTGGAACGTGGTGGTCTCGCCGGGAGCGTGGTATTCCCATCGCGAAGCTTCGTCCACCAGCAAGATTCCTTACCGGCGACGACTTCATTTCTATCGAAGCGAGACTTACTTACTTCGCCGCTACTACAAATGGCCCGGCTCGCTGTGTTTCCTACTGAGGATCTACCGGTATCTTGAATGGTGCGCGTATTGCGTCCACTGGTGGCTCACTCACGCGAATCCCCCGGCGATTACCGCTGCCAGCACCCGCACTAAGAGCGATGTTCGTCTCCAGCGCCAGCACTGATCAGCATTTTTGTCCATGAGCTCCATAACCGAAAATGCAATTGTCCAACGTCCCGTCCTGTATACGCTGACGCCGCGCGCGTTGACGGAGGCGCTGGTCTTCCTGATCGTAGCGGCCAGCGGCCTGGTGGACCTCACCACGTCGCTTCTCGTCGGGCCCGTCTCCACACAAGGCCTGCTAACGGTAGCCTACTTTCTAGCCGGACTGGTGCTGCTTTCGATCACTCCAGTCGCGACCACGCGATCCCCGGTAAGGCTCCTTCCCCTGCTGCTGTTTGTATTATGGGCCGTGAGTTCCCTCGCATGGACAGAAAACGCTTTGCGCGGGATTCAAAACGTGATGGTGATTGGCATTTTCGCGCTCATGCTGCAGGCGGCACGCGGAACCGCAGCGAGCAATCCTCCGTTCGCGTTCTGGATGGCACGGGTCCTGCGAAACGCGGTGTTGGCGGCGGCGGTTTTGTACGGCGCATCGGTCGTATGGTTTGGACCGGGAACGAATACTATTATTGGTCCCCGGAGTTTCGGATTGTTTGCCCTGTTTGGCGTGGCTTACTTTCTCTCCGGATGGCGCTATGGAAGCAGGAGTTCCCTATTCGGCGCGATCGCTCTCACAGGTATCATTGGTGCGAGCCAGTCCAGACTTGCACTGGGAGTTTCGATTCTACTGTTTCCGTTGGCGCAATTTCCTACGACTGGAATCCGCCGCGTGTTCAAGATGGTTGCGGTTGTGATCGCCGCCGCGGCAGTCTCCTACGGTGCATTCTTCTATTTCGACTCCCTGCGCGAGCGGTTTGTGACGGGGGACGTCTCCTTGAAGATCGGCTCGTTCGCGATTAACGGATCGGGCAGAGCCGCGTTCTGGCGGACGACCATGGCCTCCTTTTGGGAGTCACCGTTCGCCGGTAAGGGCGCCGGGTCAAGCGAGGGCCTGATCGAATCCGTATACACGAATATGCGGCATCCGCACAACGATTACTTGCGAATCGCTCACGACTATGGTTTGATTGGCGCCGGTCTGTGGTGGATGAGCATGGGTGGTATCGGTGTGGCGCTGTGGAGGGCCTGGCGAGTTGCCGATCAGACTTTCCGGGTGGGCGCGAGACTGGAACTCACTGCATTGCTGAGTTTAATGGCATTCGCCCTGGAAATGACCGCTGAAAATACGTTGGTATATGTTTTTATCGTGGCGCCGCTGGGACTCTTAGTCGGGAGCGCGCTGGGATTGACCAGCGTTATTCGAAATACCGTAACACCTCATCGAGAACGCGCTTAAGACACACCGTATCGAACTCGTGTTTCCCACAAAGATTCTCGCCGTACACAACTTTTACCAGCAGCCCGGAGGGGAAGATCGTGTTTTCGAAGCTGAATCGGAGCTTTTCGGCCGACGCGGGCATGCCGTGGTGCGGCACGAGGCGCACAATGCGAGCATCGGGAATAGTTTCGCCGCGGGATTCTCGGCCACCTGGAACCACTCCTCCTACCGCAGTTTGCGAACGCTGGCCCAGGCCAACAAACCTGAGGTCGCTCACTTTCACAACACATTTCCTCTGATTTCGCCCGCCGGCTACTATGCGTTGCACGCGGAGGGGGTTCCGGTGGTACAGAAGCTGAGCAACTTTCGCTTGCTTTGTCCAGGCGCTAACCTACTGCGCGACGGCGCACCTTGCGAATCTTGTATCGAACAGCGATCGCTGCTGCCCGCTCTGGTGCACCGCTGTTATCGGGACAGCTTCGCCGCGACTGGCGCGGTGGCTGCGATGCTCACGGCTCACCGGACTGCCGGCACATGGCAACGAATGGTGGACGTTTACATCGCCCTGAGCGAATTCGCCCGCAAGAAGTATATCGAGGGCGGGCTGCCTGCCGAGCGGATCGTGGTCAAGCCAAACTTCGTCCGAGACGATCCGGGTCCCGGTAGCGGCGGAGGGGGTTATGCGCTGTACGTCGGCCGTCTCTCCGAAGAAAAAGGCATTCGCCTTCTGGCGCAAGCGTGGGACAGGCTGCCCGACATACCGCTTCTGGTGGCGGGGGACGGCCCACTAGTAAACACCGCGTGGCCGGCGGGAGTTACATGGTTAGGCACGCAGCCGCGCGATCAGGTGTTGGCACTGATGCAAAACGCGCGTGTGCTGATATTTCCATCGATCTGCTATGAATGCGCACCGGGAACGATCATCGAAGCTTTTGCGTGCGGACTTCCGGTGATCGCTTCCAACCTGGGATCGATTCCCGAATTCGTAGAACACCGCCGCAGTGGCTTGATGTTCAGGTCCGGCGACGCCGACGACTTGGCACGACAAGTGCGTTGGGCGTTCGAGAATACAGCGGAGTTGTTACCAATGCGCGCGGCGGCACGGCGGGAATACGAACAGAAGTACACGGCGGAACGGGGTTACCGGATGCTTTTGGACGTATACGCAATGGCCAGGGAAAATGCACGGCTGTGGCAACGTATGGCCTCGTGATGTGGGAGCATCGTGACATTCTGGGCGTGCGTGTGGACGCGACCAACTATGACGACGCCACGAAGCTGATTCTCGATTGGGCGCGCGCGGGACGCTCCTGCTATGTGTGTTGCGCGGCGGTCAACAACATCATGGAAGCGCGGATTTCGACGGAGTATCAGACGGTGATGCGGGAAGCCGCGCTGGTGACTTCCGACGGCATGCCTCTGGTGTGGCTGCTGCGCGCGCTGGGAACGGCGGGCGCGACGCGAGTATATGGACCGGAGCTCACTCTCCACGTACTTGCGGCCGCCGAAACGAGTGGGGTTCGCGTGGGCTTTGTGGGCGGCGGCAATGTTGTGCTGGCGCGGTTGACGGCGGCGATGCGGCGGCGGTTCTCAAACTTGGATATCGCTTTCGCGGAGGCTCCGCCCTTTCGCGCGGTCACCGCCGAGGAGGATGATCGCGTGATGCGGGACATCAATGCCTCCGGCGTCCGCATTCTTTTCGTGGGTTTGGGCAGCCCCAAGCAGGACCGGTGGATGTATGAACATCGCGGCAGAGTGAATGCGGTAATGCTGGGCGTTGGCGCGGCGTTCGATTTTCTGGCGGGCGCGAAACCGCAGGCGCCGCGATGGATGCAGCACAGTGGACTCGAGTGGCTATTTCGTATGGCCACTGAACCGCGCCGGTTGTGGCGCCGATATCTAACGCAGAACCCACGGTTTGTTTGCCTGGCCGTAGCGCAACTCATTCGGTCACGGACCCCATGAGCACCGCTGCCCAGCAGGCGCTCGCAATTCCGGCTACTCCTGCCTCGCGCTGGACTGCCTGGGCTATTCCCGCCGCTGATGTTGCCGCCATCGAAGTGGCGTTCGGTTTGGGGCTGGCGGTGCGCTGGGCACTGGCCCCATGGTTTATCGCGGGGATCGGCCCGGATCAGTTCCTCGGGGTCGCCGCGGGCATTCTGTTGCTGCCGCTGATCAACTATCAGATCGGCCTGTATCCGGGCTACATGCTCGGCCCAGTGGAGAGATTGCGGCGGCGCACTCTGGCTACGCTTACGGTTTTCGGAGGATTAGTCGCGTGGGACAACATCGTGGCGCGCGGAGTGTTTTCCCGCGGGGTGTTGCTAGCGACTCTGCTGTTCGCGCTGGTGCTGCCTCCTCTGGCTGAAACGGCGGTGCGCGCCTTTTTGGTTCGACGGGGGCGATGGGGCGTCCCGGTCGTGATCTTGGGCGCGGGCGCCACCGGACGCGCGATCGCGCGGACGCTGCGGGCTGAACCTCAATTGGGGTTGAGACCGATTGCGTTTCTGGATAACCAACCGGACTCGTGGCACGCCGCTCCGGAAGAGGTGCCGGTGCTGGGACCCCTCGCGCTGGCGTGCGACTTCGAGCATCGGGTGGAAGTGGCGATCATCGCGTTGGCCGATGTGGGGAAGCATGCCGGGGGCGCACTGCTGCAGGATCTGAATTTTCCGAGAGTGATCGTGATTCCGGATCTGGAAGGCATTGCCGGGTTGTGGGTGACGGCGCGTGACTTGGGAGGCTGCCTCGGCTTTGAAATCAAGAAGAATCTAATGCTGCGGCGCAATCATGCGCTGAAGCGGTTGATGGATCGGATGATCGCATTTCCACTATTTGTCGCAAGCTTGCCGGTGATGGCTTTGGCCGCGATCTGGATCAAGATTTCCAGCCAAGGCCCGGTGTTCTACCGGCAAATGCGCGAAGGTTTGGACGGACGCCACTTCGCGGTGTGGAAGCTGCGGACCATGCACATGGATGGCGACCGCATTCTGGAGAGATGGTTTGACGGACACCCGGATGATCGAGCGCACTGGCTGGGACATTTCAAACTAGAGCGCGATCCGCGGGTGCTTCCATTGATCGGCACGCTGCTGCGCAGGACTAGCCTCGACGAATTGCCGCAGTTATGGAGCGTGCTTACGGGAGAGATGAGTCTGGTGGGGCCGCGGCCATTGCCCGACTATCACCTGGACCGTTTCTCGCGGGAATTCAGGGCGCTACGAACGCGCGTGCTTCCGGGGCTAACCGGCTTGTGGCAGGTTTCCGCGCGCAGTGATGGCGACCTGGCGATGCAGGAAGCACTGGATACTTTCTACATCCGTAACTGGTCCCCTTGGCTGGACCTTTATATAGTCGCGCGCACGTTCGCGGCAGTGATCCTGGCACGCGGGGCGTATTGACAGGCCAGACCATGCTGCTGGCAGCGATCCTCTTCGCCGGCATTCTCACGTTGTGGGTCCCGCAACGCTGGGCGCTGAGCGCGTTTCAAATTTCTATATTGGCGTTGGCGGCGGTGCGCGTCGTTCGGCGGTTGCGTGATGGGATCGCCGTGACTCCGGTTTTGCCTGCGGTATTGATCGGGTCCGTGGCGGGCTGGGCGATGCTGCAAGCCTGGATGGGATGGAGCGTCGACCGGCAACGCACGCTGGAAGCGGCGCTGGATTGGACCGTGTGTGTCGCGGCATTTGCGTTGGCGCTAGATGTCGCGCGAGAGAGATTCTTGCGGGCCTCACTCCTCTTCGCAGTGGCGCTGAGTATGGTGAGCATCTTTACCATGCTGACATCGCAAGAAGGGCGTGTGTTCTGGTGGTTCCAAACGGGGAGCGGAGCCGCGACGCTGGGACCGTTCGTTTACAAGAATCAATACGCGGCATTCGTGGAAGCGGTGCTTCCGTTGGCAGTGGTGGGCGCCATTCGAGACCGCCGGTGGTGGGCCTTGTACACATTGATTGCGGCGTTACTGTTTGGATCAGTGGTTGCGGCGGGATCGCGGGCGGGGGCGATTTTGTGCTTCGCGGAAATTCTGTTGATACCAGCTGTTGCCTTGTGGCAGGGACGGTTGAAAGGGCGACTGTTTGTCCGAGCGATCGCCACTAGCGTTGCCGCAATGGCGCTACTGACGGCGATCATCGGATGGGAAGTTTTGTGGAACCGCCTGCAGGAACGGAATTCCTTTGCGCTGCGACGCGACCTGGCGATCTCTTCGCTGGAGATGATGCGCGACAGGCCGTGGACCGGGTTCGGCCTTGGAACGTGGTCCACCGCTTACCCCGGCTACGCACGCTATGACGATGGAAGCTTCGTCAACCAGGCTCACAACGACTGGCTGCAATGGGGCTCGGAGGGTGGTATTCCATTACTGTTGATCATGCTGGCACTGGCGGCCTGGGCCATTCGGCCGGCGATACGGTCACTGTGGGGAGTGGGGTTGCTGGCGGTGTTGCTGCACGGATTGGTGGATTACCCCATGCAGCAACGGCCCGCGCTCGCGGCATTTTTCTTCGGGTTGCTGGGGGTTTTGGCGGCAAGCGGCGAATCAATACGCGCCGGGAATCCGAGGTCTTATTGAGCGATTAACCAATGGGCGTTTCGCTCGGTGTTGGCTGCTGCGTGTACCAATCCGCGTTAATATTCGCGAAGTGCTCCCACTGCTTTGGAAGATCCTCACTTAGGAATATCGCGGACACTGGACAGACAGGAACACAGGCGCCGCAATCAATGCAGTCGTTGGGGTAAATATACAACTGATGGGCTGACGCAAAGCCTGCTTCGTCCGCGTGCGGGTGAATTACGTCAACTGGGCACGCATCCACGCAGGCGGTGTCTTTGATTCCTATGCAAGGTTCGGCGATAACGTAAGGCATAAAAGCTCCTGGATCTATTGCAGAAACACCCAGATGGCGGGAGACTGCAAGCCCAGCTTACTAGCGGGGATTGTGTAGAACCATGACTTCTGTCACGCTTTAGCGCAAAACCTCAAATCCTATTTGTGAGTGAAGCGCTTTCACATCCGGAATCGTCGCGGCACGACGGCGCATGCGTACGAGACCTTCGCCATGGAGCCTCCCAAGATTTCGTGAAACTAGTTCCCGCACCGTTCCGAGTCGGGCGGCGAGCTCTTCATTGTTCTCATCAAGGTCAATTTCCACTCCACCAGCACCACAAATTCCACGTTCATCCGCTAGCCTTAAGAGATGAACAATCAGTCGGTCCCGGACTGTGGAGAACGACAGATCGTCTACTAGATTTCGCAAGTGTCTCAGCCTGTGCCCGAGAACACGGATTACTTTGAGCGCGACACTCGCGTGAGATAAGCAGAAATTTCGGAAATGTTCGCCCTTCAGGCGAAGCATTATCACGGCTGAATCAGTGATTGCCGTTGTGGAATAAGGTCCGCCGTCGAAAACGGATACCTCGCCCAGAGAACTACCCGGCCGTTCAATGGAAATGAGCAGTTGCTCGTCCGTTCTTGGCCATCTTCACAATTCGCACACTGCCCTCTTTGACAATAAGAAGATCACCCCCTCGATCTCCTTCGCAGAATACTACCTGACCTGCGTCGAATCTGCTAACAAAGACGTTGGCGGCAATCGAGTCAAGCTCAGTCTCCGAAAGTTCATTGAAGAGCGGAACCCGGCGCAGCGTATCGATTACAGATTTTCTTGCAATAAGCATCGGGGGCTAAGAGTCGGACCACCGTCGTACATTTGAACATTAGCTCACAGGCAGCTATGCACACGTGAACCCCAGCGAGCGGGATCCCTCGAAAAATGATTTCAGCGGGAGTTGCTAACTTATTTCTTCTCCGCTGGGAATCTCGTATCGATCGGCTTATAAGGATTCGCGCGGATGTTCAGGTCCGCGCAATGGTGATAGGAATAATCGCCTTCCTTATTAAGGCCGTGAGCAGCCATGAATTGGATGACTTGCAGGGTGCATTTCGCGCAATCGACGTTGGGGAGTTCGATGTCGGTCTCGACCTCTTTTTCGAACCGCGTGATGTGCTGGAAGAGGCCATCCGCGATTACCGGCGGCAGGGGCGGATATTGAATCATCCCTGACACGGAGCGAGGTCCAGCGGGTAGATTCTCAATTTTCGGTTGAGGGTCGGGCGGCAGTTCCGCGCGCGAGTTGATGGCGAGAGCTATTCGATAGAACCCCGGATGATAGACGGTTTCCTGAATCTTGATGTGCAGCTTATCGCCGCCCTGCACGCGAGTAACAGTGGTGGTGGGCTTGCCGGGATTCGCGGCCACGCCTCCGCATGGCGCCGCTTTCTGCGGATCGCCTAAGCGATCCTCCTCAATCCATGAGGCGGGTTCCAGCAATCTAAAGTGGGCGTTGACGGGCGGTGTGAGCACCGCTAGTGCGGCGGAACCCAGTAGCATGGTTTGCAGAATTTTCATGGTCCCTCCCTTCGAACTTTATTACGTTAGCACAACCTGTGAGTGCATTCGCGCCAAGATGTCAGCGGGAAAAGAGCTTGCTTCCGTACCCGCATATTCGTCCTCTAGCCGAGCGCCGGCGCAAGAATGAAACAAGCGCCGCGATCATGGAGGCACTTGGCCGCAATACAAACCGTCATAGATTCCTAAGCATATGGCACGTGCTTGAGAGGATGCGGACGATGCCACGGGCGCACCTGTACCCCCGGCCTTCTGTGGACCGGGGATGGGGTTACGCAGGTCATATTTTCGTCTGTTAGCTTCAATAGTGCGAGTTATCGTGACAGTGACCATTAGCGGTCACTGGCGACGGTTTGCCGTCAGTGCTGTTTGTCCCCCCTAATAAAACATCGAGTTAAGATTGGCTACCTGTGTGCTCCCTATCGGCCATTCCAGAGGGCTGTTTTATGGCGCAATGGTCTCGATGTAATGCGGAAACGGATCTATATGATTTAGTCCGTCCCGTTTGACTACGCTGCGATGCAGAATGGACAGCCCAGACCCAAGCTAAGCAACAATCCGAAGGAACGCAATCGAATGCTACCACAACCAAAACTCGCAGCAACGCTGGCTGAATGAATTCCTTTGGGCGCGGCATCGGCCCACACGATTTGACGTTGAATTTAACAGGCTTTACAAGCTGACCCACTACCAAACTTTGGGGAGTATTCAGGGATTCGCCGGGTCAAGTGAGAGGGAGAGTACGCTCTACCGAATTTGGGGGTTTCCGCCGAGATAATAACTTAGTTCAGTAGTACTAGTAGTTGGATATGATAGAGGTACCACTTCATGACTCGCGCATCCCGAGTAGGCGCGCAACAAGATTCGTAAAGCGGGTACGGCGGAGGATCTATATATGTTAAAAAAAATGATCGCGCTGGTGGCGTTTATGCCACTGATGGCATTGAGTTTGATGGCCCAGGGCCTGGATACGAGAGCGTCCAAAGACGACTGGGAAGAAATCAATTTCGACTTCAATTCGTCCGTGCTGGTGGACGGATTCCCCAGTCTTTTGAGAATCGCCGAGTTCCTACAGAGCAATGCTGCGTACAAAGTACGCGTGGAAGGGCACACCGACGCGATCGGGGGCAAGGGTTTCAACGAAAAGCTGGGTTTGGCACGCGCGAATACGGTTCGGGATTTTCTGGTGAAGTACGGCGTGCGGGCAAATCAGATTGAGACGGTGACGCGGGCGTTTGACAATCCTCGGGTGGGCCGGGGCGGGCAGACCTATAGCCGCACGGACGAAGCACGGTGGATGAATCGCCGCGTGGCTCTGATCCTGACCGACGGACAGGGACGCACGGTGAGCGAAGGCGGGGCGGCGGATGCCATTCGCGCCATGCAGAATAGCACGCGTGCCGCGGTGGATTGCTGTAACGAAATCATGAAACGCCTTGACAAGCTGGACACGCTGGAACGCATGCTGAAGGATCTGGCCGACCAGAACGCGGGGCTGCGAAATGAGCTGGCAGGATTGAAGCAAGGGCAAGACTCATTGCGCCAGGCGCAGGACGCGCTACGAGCGGCGCAGGCCAACGCCGGTCCCCAAGGCGCTGCTGGGGCAGCAGCACAGAGCGCTGCCGACATGCCCAAACCGCCGACGGCGGCCGAAGTAGCCAGAGCCGTTGCGGACCAAGTCGACGCCAAGAAAGATCCGCGGTTTCAATTGTTGGGCGTGAACGCAGGAGTGAACGGCATGGGCGATCTGACGTTTTCGGGCAAGGGCCGGTATTTTGCTCCCTTCGGAGGGCGCTTTGCACTGCAAACCGAAGCGGAGTATATGCACAACCGGGATTTACTAAACCACACACGGCGCGAAGGGCAGTTCGACATAGGATTGGTGGACCGGCTGGGCCGGAGGGTACAAGCTGGCATCTTCACCAGCTTCAAGTACGTCAGTTTGCCGGAACAGCAAAACGGCGCGACCCTAGGGCAGGGCGCCGTGACTTTAGATTATCTGTTCTCGCGGGGCCGGGTGGGCATATTCGGAACAAAAGCCTTCATGAGCGAAGCGCGGGTAAGCCGGGTCGTGGGTACGGTCAACTTAATTACAGAAACGTACTTGCGCGCCGTGGATCAGGCGGGCGCTAGCACCACCTTTGGTCTGTGGGGCCAAAACTACTTGGAAGGCAATGTGGGCTATCTGCGAAGCGCGTTGTACGGAGACCGGGTTGGTGGAACGGCACGGCTGATCTTCCCGTTAAATGACAAGATCGCGCTTACCGCCGAGGGCGGAGTGAACGAAACGTTCCTGGGCAGAGGAAACAACGGACGGGCTGTATTCGGCGTGCAGTTCGGCAATTTCATGCGGCCGAAGCAGTATCTGGAGGCCTCCCACGCGGTGCCGGCCCAGATTCCGCGTGTGCGCTATGAGCTGCTGACGCGCACCATCAGAACAGGCAACGGAGCGCCGGTGGCGGACGCGGGTCCGAACCAGTCTTTCGCGGCCGCACAGACGGTGACGCTGGATGGATCGGCATCGCTCGATCCGGATGGCGACCCGATTACATATTTGTGGACACAGGATGCGGGCCCGAGCGTCACAATCTCGAACGCCACCAGCGCGGTGGCGACATTCACGGCGGCTGCCGGACAGACGTACGGGTTCCGGCTGACAGTACGCGATTCGTTCGGATTGCAGAACATTGCCCGCACCACGGTTACGGTAAGCGCTGGAGCGCCGATGATCGCTTCCTTCACTGCGACGCCGAGTGCGATCAATGCTGGAGAGAGTTCGACGCTGGCCTGGACGGTGAACGGCGCGGATGAGGTCACAGTGACCACCATCGGCAATGTTCCGGCGACCGGCTCGGCGCCGGTGAGTCCGACGGTCACGACCACGTATCGATTAACGGCGAGGAAGGGGACCCAGGAATCGTTCGCTACGGCAACGGTGACGGTGGGCGCGCAGGCGCCACCGGTAATCGTTTCGTTTACGGCGAGCCCGCCCACCATCAATCCGGGCGGCACGACAACGCTATCCTGGCAGGTCCGGGATGCGGAGATCGTGTTCATCCGCGAGATCGGAAACGTACCGCTAGTGTCGAGCGGCCAGGTTTCACCCGCGGTCACGACCACTTACCAACTGACCGCGACCCGCGGCTCACAGGTGGTGAGCACGTCGGTGACGGTGACGGTGATTCCAAAACCGCAGATCACCACGTTCGTTTCGCAGCTGAATTTCCCGCGCACATCCAATGAGGCAACGATCACATGTTCGGCGCTCAACGCCGTGCAAATCACGATCGGAAGCGCGGTGTTCCAGGGTGGTACGGGGAGCATTGTTGTGAATCCAACAGAGACCACCTACTATACGTGCACGGCAACGGGCGTGGACGGAGCGACTGACCAGCGAGATCTGGCAGTGCTGGTCAACCTGGACGGGTCTACGGGGACGCCATAGCGTCGATCGCATTGAAGCAAGAAAAGGCAGGCTGGGAGATTCCTGGCCTGCCTTTTCTATTTGGTGGATGACCGTGCAAGAAGCCCGTGGCTCTGGAACCTCAGCAGAAGATGAAGGAGTCCGGCACGGACCGCGCTATTCTTTGAGGAATGGCCACGGTGTCCGTCATTCTTCTCCTGCTGCTGGCCGGCGCCCTCGTTTATTCAGCCCTCTCCGTGGTCGCTGCGATCCGGTATTTGGGCGCGCCTTCGCCGCCAGTTGCCACGATGCAGGAGCCGATGAGCGTTCTGAAGCCTCTCGCCGGCCTCGACGAGGGACTGGAGGAAAACCTCCGCAGCTTTTTCGAGCAGGATTATCCAAACTTTGAAATCATCCTGGCAGCGCGGTTCGAATCCGACCCGTGCGTTCCGTTGGTTCGGCGCCTGTGCGCGGAATATCCGGAGGTCACTGCCCGCTTCCTTCTAGTGGGGGAGCCAGCGTATCCGCATGCCAAGGTCTATAGCCTGGCGCGTTTGATGCGTGAAGCGCGGCATGATCTTATCGTGATGAGCGACAGTGACATCCGCGTGGCGCGCAACTTTCTGCAACGCGTATCCGCGGAATTTCAAGACGGCGAAACCGCGCTGGCGACATGTCCCTATCGCGCCGAAGCGGGATCCAGCATCTGGTCGAAACTTGAAGCGCAGGGCATGAACACTACTTTCTGGCAGGGAGTGCTCACGGCGCGACTGCTGGACGGCATGAAGTTCGCCGTGGGGCCCACCGTCGTCGCTCGCCGCAACGTGATCGAAGCCATTGGCGGCATGGAGGGCTTGAAGGATTACCTTGCCGAGGATTTCGAAATGGGCAAGCGCGTGGCCGAGGCCGGCTTCCGCGTAATGCTCTCTTTCTACGTCGTCGAACATCGCATTGGAAGCGAAACCGCCGCCCAGAATTTCGCGCACCGCATCCGCTGGGGACGCACCAGCCGCCGCTCCCGCCCTGCCGGATATTTCGGACAGATCTTTACTTATCCGCTACCGCTGGCGCTGCTGGTGTGGGGTGCGAATCCGCAATGGTGGCACGTGGTGGCAACAACGGTAGTGCTGCGTTACGCCTCGGCTTGGATGACATCGCAGGTGGTGCTGGGCGCTCGGCTGAACTGGATTCTGCTGCCTATCGAGGACATTCTGGGATTTCTCTTCTGGTTCGCGGGATTCTTTGGCAACACGATCATCTGGCGGGGACGCAAATATAGACTGGACCGCGAGGGAAGGGCGGTCCATTGACCAATGGAAGAAAGGCACATCACTATGTAGAATGTAGATATGGCGTTGAACATTAAACATGCTGAAGCCGACCGTCTGGCGCGAGAATTAAGTAACGCGACGGGTGAGACGCTCACGGAAGCGGTCGTCAATGCTCTCCGCGAACGTCTGGCACGCAAGAAAATCGGCAAACCCGTTCCTCAGTCAGCGAAAGCCCTTTTCGAGCAGGCGCGTCAAAGGCTCTCACGACTACCGATCAAGGACGCCCGGTCCACGGATGAGATCCTTGGTTACGATGAGCATGGACTCCCACGATAATGGTGATCGATACATCCGTTCTCGTAGCAATCCTCACTAACGAATCCGGCAAGCAGGTGTTTTATGAAGCGATCGAGCGCGATCCAATCCGCTATATGTCCGCCGCCTCAGTATTGGAAAGTTCAGTGGTATTGGAAAGCCGCTTCGGCGATGAAGGCGGACGCGAGTTAGACCTCCTCATCGCCCGATTACCCATCGAAGTGAGAGTTATCGATCTGGATCAACTAGAGTGGGCAAGGCATGCGTTTCGGACCTACGGAAAAGGTCGGCATCCGGCAGGTTTGAACTTCGGAGATTGCTTCTCCTATGCGCTCTCTAAGACCACGGGAGAGCCGCTCTTATTCCAAGGCAATGATTTCTCGCACACCGACATCCTAGCGGCTGCTTAGTTCCCCGGCCTGATTACCAGCACGTCCTTCGCATCGACACTCTCAAATCGCATCGGAAACGTGCGCCCGCGATAGAACGCATCCCACTGATCTTTGTAATGCGACGACAGGCGTTGTGCGGACTGACCCAGAGTGATGCTAATGAAGGAATGGTCCAGGTCGCTTAGATCCACGGCCATACGAAGCGAGGGCCCCAGGCGGCCCGTGTACTGTTGCGCGCTCACGGGGGAGCCGCGCATGGGCACGGCTGCAATGTTGAAATAGCCGCCGATAAGCGGCAGCCGGCCCATCACGGGATTGACGAATTGAAGGGGCTGATAGCGCCCAAAATCCCAGCCGGAGATTTTCGATCCTTGAGATCTAATACCCGCGTCGACGGCTCCGGCAAGACAGCGGATCAGAAGCGCGTCATAGTCGGGAAACCACCCCTGGGGGCGTTCCAGCAATAGCCGTTCAATCGCGGTGTACGCGATGCTCGAGTAGGCGTCGCCCTGCCCCGCGGCGGCGCGTTCACCGGTGAGCCTGCGAATCTGCTCAAAGACCAGCGTCGCGATCATTGGGGCGGGTTGGCCTATTTCCATTTGCCCGTTCCACTTGCGCAACTCGGCGGCGGCATCCACCAATTCCGGACGCATGGATTTCTCTTTCGCCGCCGCGGCAACTACCTGTTGCGCAAGGAAATGGTGGAATGCCGAATAAACATCAGTCTGGATGCGGGTCATTTCTTCGGCGTTCCACTGGGGCCGGGATGCCAGCAGATCGCGGATCTGGCGGACACGATACGGTGACGCGAAATTGCCGTTGACGGTGAAGGCGGCGGGTGGCGCCGGGAATGGATTCTGATTCGCAGAAACGATGACGCCCGAAGGCGGATTGAACACAGTGGGCAGATCGCCAAACGGCACGTAGCCCTGCCATTCACAAGCGCCCGCAGCCCCGTCCGCGGGTACGTCACCTGTGCAGTCCTTACGCGCAGGCAAGCGCCCGCCGGTCTGAAATCCGATGTTGCCGTCCACGTCGGCGTAGAGGAACGTCTGTGCGGGTCCAGCGAAGCGCGAGACGGCGGCGCGGAATTCGTCCCAGTTGGCGGCGCGGTTCAGACTCAAGAAAGGAAATGCGAATCCGCCGGGTTCGGCGGCGGTCCAGCGCAGGGAGAACGGGCGGTTTTGATCGTTAACGAAGACGGGACCGTGCCGCGTCACCCATATCAGCGCCGACCGCGGTTCGGCGCCCTTGACGGCAATCATCTCGCGCTCGGGACGCGCCTGTTCCTGCTTGCCCTGATACATGTAACGGCCCGACTGCGGATCCAATTGCTCGCTATAGAGATCCTGGACGTCGAATTCAAGGTTTGTCAGTCCCCATGCGATGCGCCGATTGTGGCCAACGATCACGCCGGGTAGTCCGACGATGGAACCGCCCGTTACATCGATCCCAGGCGCTTGCAGATGCACCAGGTGCCACGCGGAAGGCATTGTCAGTTCCAGATGCGGATCGTTTGCGAGGATGGGCTTGCCTGTCGCCGTATGCGCGCCAGATATCGCCCATGCATTCGAACCAGGCTGCGGGCCGCCGCCCGTGCGGGGCGGAAACAGGTATTCCACTTTTTCGCGATCGCCCTGCGCCAGCATGTGCATTTTGACCAGCTCCGCCCGCCAATTGGACGTGAGGAAGCGGTACATTTCAAGTCCCGCCAGAATCGAATCGCGCACGGTCCACGGCCGCGGATCGTAGCTAAGCATCGTGAATTCCAGGGGAAGGCGTCCTCGATGCGTCGCGATGTAATGATTCACGCCGCGCGCGAACGCCGCGAACATCGCACGCTCTTCTGGCGCCAGGGTCTTTTCGTGCTGCTCCGCGATGCGCCGCAATCGGAAACGGCGCGCTTCCTGATCGGAAGCTAGAGCTACTGAACCGGCCACTTCCGCCAGTTCGCCCGCCGCACGCCGCCGCATCCCGTCCATTTGCCACAGCCGGTCCTGCGCCATCGCGTAGCCTTGCAGGAAAATCGCGTCTTCCCAGGAGCCTGCCCTAATGTGCGGCACTCCCAGCGCATCGCGGGTGATGGTGGCGTTGGAGACGATGGGAGCCGGCACTTCACCCGTGGTCTCCGGCAGCGCCCGCCATCCATACCAATAGGCCGCTGCGAGAAACGCAATCAGCAAAACAGCTATGCTCAGATTAATTGCACGAAGCAGTGGGGAGAATCGCACTGTTTCGAGTTTAGCGTGGTCATGCCCCTCCGACTTATTCTGCTGGCGACGATCGTAGCTCTCAACGGCTTTTTCGCCGGCGCAGAAGTTGCGCTGGTATCAGTTCGGAAATCGCGCCTCAAAGCGCTGGCCGAGGAGGGCAATGCCAGTGCACGCGCCGCACTGGGACTGCTGGAAAATCCCGGCCGGATGCTGAGCACAACGCAGTTCGGCGTAACCTTGACGAGCTTGGGCCTGGGATGGGCGGGCGAAGACACCGTGTACCGCATGATGCTGGGGGTGATTTCCCCTTTTCTGCCGGAGCCGATGAATTCAACACTTGAGACGTGGCTGCATGGCGCGAGCTTCACAGTGGCATTTTTGCTGATCAGTTATGTGCACGTGGTGATTGGCGAAGTGGTGCCGAAAAATCTGGCGCTCGAAAAAGCCGACCGGCTCGCGCTCCTGGTGGCTCCGCCGCTGCTCGCTTTCCGGCGCGTATCCGCGCCATTCGTATACCTTCTGGAACGGGCGTCCGAATTCGTGTCGAAACTCATCGGACTGCGTGGAGACCTCCACGGCGGCGGACATTCCGCCGAAGAGATCCGGTTCATTCTCGAATCCAGCCGCCATGCCGGGCACTTGGAGGATTTCGAGGAGCAGGCCATCAACAAGCTTCTGGAGCTGAAAGAAATCAACGCGCGTCAGATCATGAAGCCGCGCCGGAACATCGTGTCGGTCTCGGTCGATGCCAGCCTCGATGAACTGTTACGCCTAACCATGCAGCACAAGTTTTCGCGTCTGCCCGTATATGAGGGGACGCCTGAACATATCATTGGAATCCTGCACTACAAGGATCTGATGCGCGCTTGGCAAGAGCGCAAAGCCTCGACCGACCGCGGCTATCCGCCTCGCACCTTCCGTTTGCGCCCGTTCATCAGTCGACCTTTGGTGGTGCCGGAGACCAAGCCCTTGTCGCAACTCATCGATGAGTTCCGCAAAGAAAACACGCACATGGCGATCATTGTGGACGAATTCGGAACCGTCACGGGGTTGGTAACGCTCGAAGATGTATTGGAGCAAGTATTTGGAGAGATTTTGGACGAACACGATGTGCGGCGTCCCACGCCGGCCGTGGACGCGCCGATGATCGAACTCGATGGCGGCACCAATATACGGGACCTGGCTGCGCGATACGGCATAGAATTGCCTGGCGACGCGGGATTTGAGACACTAGCCGGCTTTCTGCTGCGCAAGCTCGGCTACATTCCAACGGCGGGAGAAACCGTGACGCATGAGGGGCGCACATTCGTCGTGGAGCAGATGGATCGCAATCGGATCGCGCGTGTGAAAATCCTGAGCTCTCAAGGTCAAGCGGGGGCGTCCTAAACCCTGCATGCAGGCTGGAACCGATCATCTCTCTTTGCTGTTTATCGAATTAGGCGCGGCAATTGTCGGTCTGGCCGTACTGGCGCGTGTCGCCAGCCGTTTTGGGTTTTCAACTATCCCACTCTACCTGCTGGCGGGTCTGGCTTTTGGAAAGGGTGGCCTGGCGCCGGTCGATCTGAGCGAAAACTTCATCCGTATCGGCGCTGAGATGGGTGTGCTGCTGCTGCTCTTCATGCTGGGTCTCGAATACACAGGTGAGGAGTTGCAGGCGCAGCTGGGGAAAGGACTCCCCGCGGGCGCGGTGGATTTGATTTTGAATTTTCCACCTGGGTTGATCGCCGGAATCCTGCTGGGCTGGAGTCCTCTTGCCTCCGTTTTGCTGGGTGGCGTAACGTACATCTCATCTTCGGGAATCGTTGCCAAAGTTCTCAGTGAGCTTGGACGCATGGAAAATCCGGAGACACCTTCCATACTGTCCATTCTGGTTCTGGAAGATGTCGCGATGGCGGTGTATCTGCCTTTGCTGGGGGCCCTGATGCTAGGTGGCGGACCACGCACGACGACAATCGCCGTGTTCGTCGCGGTGGCAGCAGTATGCGCTGTGTTATTCATTGCGATTCGATACGGCCCGCCAATCAGCCGCTTCGCCGCGCATCAGTCCGATGAAATTGTGCTCTTGTCGACCTTCGGCGCGGTTTTACTGGTGGCGGGACTGATGCAGCGTCTCCAAGTATCGGCTGCAATCGGGGCATTTCTGGCGGGTATCGCGCTTTCCGGTCCTATCGCGGTGCAATCGCGCCGGCTACTCTCGCCCTTGCGCGATCTTTTTGCCGCGACTTTCTTTTTCTTTTTCGGATTGGAGATCGATCCGGCGACGCTCGTACCCGCACTGCCCGTTGCCTTCGCACTTGCGGTAGTGACCGCAGGCACGAAGATTATCACCGGCTGGTGGTCTGCCCGACGGGACGGCGCCGATCCAAAGGGCTGCCTGAGAGCCGGCATGGCACTGGTGGCCCGGGGCGAATTTTCCATCGTCATCGCAGGTCTAGGCGCGGCCACGGAACCGAAACTTGAGCCCTTGGCGGCGGCCTACGTGCTGATTCTCGCGATTCTGGGCCCATTGCTGGCGCGTTGGTTCTGAGAATGGCCGAATACCACCATCGGAGGTTGCGATCAACCAGCCAAACGCAGCAGATCAAGCTTTTTTTCAATCACTTAACTCTGGCAAACAGCTTGCTTTCAAGGGATGTGTCAGGAGGAAAAAGTCATGAAAAAGTTTTTCGGAATGATGTTGCTAGCGGGTGGATCTTTTTTGATTCCGAGCGCGTCTGCAGCCAACATTGGATTCGGAATTTCCATTGGCGCACCGCCACCGGCACGCTATTATGCGATGCCGCCCTCTCCAGGCCCCGGGTTCATGTGGGTGGATGGATATTGGTACCCCAACGGCGGCCGCTACGCGTGGCGAAACGGATATTGGGCACGTCCCCCGTATGCTGGCGCCTATTGGGTAGCCCCTCGCTATAACGGCGGCCGCTTCTACAACGGTTATTGGGGACGTGGCGACCGCGATCGGGATGGGATTCCGAATCGGTTTGACCGCTTCGATAACCGCCGAGGCTTTGGTTACGGCTACCGCCGCTAAGTGGCTAAGGTCATTCTGGTTAAGGCGCATCGGGCGTTCCCCCGCGTACGGAAAAGCTACCGGGCGAACTTACCGATGCGTCTGCCGCTATTCACACATTCTAGAACAGGTTACGCAGTGGGCGAAGGCGTGCAATCACTGGTGTGTATGAAGACACAAATTTTAGCGCTTTCGGTGTTCGCCGCCGTGAGCGCCTTCGCTGAAACTAACTTTTCGATCGGCATCAACATCGGTACGCCGCCTCCACCTCCCCGCCTGATGTACGTGCATCCACCCTCACCAGGTCCGGGTTATACATGGATTGATGGATATTGGGGCGCGGACGGACCGCGCTATGTATGGTACGAAGGCTATTGGAGCCAGCCTCCTTATGCGGGAGCGTTTTGGGTTACGCCGCGCTATGAGAAAGGCAAATGGTACAAGGGCTATTGGGATGGAAAACCGGGCCGAGCCATGGGTCATCAACGGGGACGCGGCAAGGGTCATTCTCGCCACGACGACTAGGTCGAGGTGCGGCGAACGGTTTGATCCATCACCCCATCAAGCAGTTCGCTGACTGTACGCCGATGGATCGGGTGGTACAACTCCGCTGCCAGTTCAGCCAGAGGCTCAAGGACGAATCTGCGCTCGATCATGCGAGGATGCGGAACTTGAAGACCTGCTTCGGAGACAACGCGATCTCCATAGAGAATAATATCCAGGTCAATGATGCGGGGGCCGTTTGGCAGATCGCGCTTTCGCCCCATATCGCACTCGATGTCTAACAATCGCGCGAGCAATTGCGGCGGCGATAAGGTGGTTTCCACTTCCAAAACCTGATTGAGAAACCACGGCTGTTCTGTTAGACCACGCGGCTCTGTTTCGTAGATCGATGAGACACGCAAGACTTGCAGATCCGCGGTATCCATCCGCTCTCGCGCAAAACGCAAGTTCTCGGCACGCTCTCTTAAGTTCGACCCTAGCGCGATATAAACGCCCCGTGCGCTTACCACAAGGCGCTCTGCGCTCCACCCCGCATGCGAGGCGTGATCCCGAAATATTCAAACGCGCGATCGGTGCCGATACGTCCGCGCGGTGTCCGGTCCAGAAATCCGAGCTGCATCAGGTACGGTTCGTACACTTCTTCGATGGTTCCTTGCTCTTCATCAATCGACGCCGCGATGGTGCTTAGCCCCACTGGTCCGCCTCCGTATTTTTCCAGCACCGTCTGCATGATCTTCTGATCGATCTCGTCGAGTCCGAAGCGGTCTACTTCCAATAAATCCAGCGCTTTTTCCGCGACGCCCTGATCGATATTGCCAGATGCGCGCACCTGCGCGTAGTCCCGGACGCGACGCAACAGGCGATTGGCGATGCGCGGCGTGCCACGGCTGCGCCTGGCGATTTCCTCCGTGCCGGCGGCATCGATCTCGACTTCCAACAGGCGCGCGGAACGCATGACGATGCGTCCCAGCTCTTCCACATGATATGGATTCAGCCGCAGCACCAAGCCGAAGCGTCCACGCAGGGGTGCGCTGATGATGCCTTGCCGCGTGGTTGCTCCGATGGCGGTGAAGCGTTTGATATCCATCGCCACTGTGCGCGCGCCAGGACCCGTACCGATGAGAATATCCATGCGGAAATCCTCGAGTGCGGAGTAAATCATCTCCTCCACGTCTGGCTGCAAGCGGTGAATCTCATCGATGAAAAAAACCTCACGTTCCTGGATGTTACTAAGGATGCCGACCAGGTCGAGCTTTTTCTGCAGCACCGGGCCCGAGGTCTGTTGAATGGTCACGCCCAGTTCCATCGCGATGATGCCCGCGAGCGTGGTCTTCCCCAAGCCGGGCGGTCCATACAGCAGGACGTGGTCCATGGCCTCCCCACGCTGTTTCGCCGCTTCGATGGCGATGGAGAGTTGTTCTTTCAGCTTGGATTGCCCGGCGAAATCGGCGAGCCGCACCGGGCGCAGAGCGGCCTCGAATTGGCGCTCGTCTTCCGAGGGGGCCGCGGACACAATGCTGTTTTCACGCATGAATAACCCGGCGGAGCATTTCTTGATCTTCTCATAGTGGAATCAGACACGAGGTGGTGAGCTTACCAAGCTGCCCCACTGTGTTAGATTCGGAAATTGCTCCTCCCCTTTACCATTTTCCTGAGCGCCTTCCTCCTCTTTCAGGTGCAGCCGATGATCGGGCGTCTGGTGCTCCCCTGGTTCGGCGGGGGCCCCGCAGTTTGGACCAATTGCATGCTCTTCTTCCAGAGCGTTCTGCTGGCGGGGTATGCGTATGCGCATTGGCTTGGGTCCCGCCGGAATCACCGGCTGCAGGCAGGCGTGCATACCGCGTTACTGGCCGCGTCAATCGCATTTCTTCCACTCGCTACGAATCCGGATTCCTGGAAGCCCTCCGCGGCGGGCGATCCATCCACTCAAATTTTGGTGCTATTGGCCGGTGCGATTGGGGTTCCCTACCTGGCGCTATCTTCAACCACACCTCTCTTGCAGCGCTGGTTTCACGCGGCGCGGCCAGACGAATCGCCGTGGCGCTTGTACGCACTTTCCAATGCGGGCTCCTTCCTCGCCCTGCTCAGTTATCCGTTCGTCATAGAGCCCTTTTTGCGAATGCAAGTACAGTCGTGGATCTGGTCGGCGCTGTATGTCGTGTTTGCCACGTTGTGCGTGTGGGTGGCCTGGAAGGCACTAGCGGCTGCGCCCGCCACTGCGCCGGTGGATTCGATTCCCTATCTGCGTCCGACCTGGATCGATGTGCTGATGTGGCTGGCGCTTTCCATGTGCGGATCGTTGCTATTGCTTGGAACCACGAACCAGATCACCGAAGAAATCGCTGTATTCCCATTCCTGTGGGTTGCGCCGCTGGCGGTCTATCTGCTTACTTTCATCCTCACGTTTGAAAGCGACCGCTGGTACAAGCGCGGCATGTTTGGCGCGCTGGCCGGAGTGTTCGCGCCTGCCACCTGCGCCGTCGTGGTGCTGAGTGTCGCGATTCCGGTGTGGAGGCAGCTCGCCATCTACCTATTAGCGTTGTTCGCGACCTGCATGCTATGCCACGGCGAACTGGCACGCTCGAAACCCGCGCCTCGCTTTCTGACCGCGTTCTATCTCGCGGTTTCCGCTGGAGGCGCCCTGGGTGGAATCTTCGCGGCTCTCATCGCACCGCGCATTTTTAGGGAATATACGGAATTCCTGATTGCTCTGGGCGCTGCGTGCGGACTGGGGTTCCTGGCCTGGATTCGCAGCGGTGCGCTGCAAAACTGGACCGGCCGCAATTTTGCAGTGCGCGTCCCGATGATGGCGATGCTGTTCGGTGCGGTGACATCTTTGTTCGCGGCCTTCACGAACGTTCAGCCTAGCCGTGAGAGTTTACGGAACTTTTACGGCATCCTGCGCGTGAATGAAGCCAGCGACCAGAACGGCCGCTTCCGGCGGCTCATCCATGGGCGCATCCAGCACGGCTTTCAGTACCTGGACGCGGATAAGAAGAGCCGTGCCACTACCTATTACGGACCGCATAGCGGAGCGGCGCTGGCGATTGAATCACTGCCGCATCCGCGCCGCATTGCCATCGTGGGGTTGGGCGCGGGGACGCTGGCCACCTGGGGACGGGCTGGCGACCAATACCGCTTTTATGAAATCAATCCGAATGTTGTCACCCTGGCACGCAAGTGGTTCACGTACCTCAGCGATTCGCAAGCGGCGGTGGAAATCGTACTGGGCGACGCGCGTGTGCAGCTTGAGAATGAACGTAAGGCCGGCCGCTCGCACGATTTCGATGTCATCGCGGTGGACGCCTTCACGAGCGATGCCATACCCACGCACTTGCTCACGGCCGAATGCGGCGAACTGTATCGCGATCGCCTGGCTCCCGGCGGCATTCTGGCATTGCACATTTCCAATCGCTCATTGGATCTGGAACCCGTGACTCGCGGCTTGGCAAAGCACTTGGGCTGGCAGGCTCGCATGGTGCTGGTGGTGCCGGATCTGATCGAGAAGAACACCAACGGCGAGAGCGGGTCCCGCTGGGTATTGCTAACGGAAAATGCAGACACGTTGGCCAAGGCCGGGATTCGCAACACCCTCATCGGGTGGAGTTCACCACAAGCGTCCGCTCTCGAATGGACCGATGATTTTCTGAGTTTGTGGCAGGTGCTGAAGTAGGGTCCGCCTCTCTCGTGTGGACATCATCCACTGCCTCTTCCGCCCCGCCGCGTGGGAAGATTCCGGACGCACCACCTGCTGCACCACATTTTGGTGGAACGGAGCGGGAGGCGTGCGCGCCGAACTGCCCTTTTTGTGGGTGCGTGTGTGGGGCGGCTAGGTCACCGAGCCAAAGCGGCCGATATGATTGTACATAGCGGCAGACTTGGAGAAGTGACTCTCGATTTTATGCGAAACCGAAGGCATGACTTGAACCGGCAAGTTTATGGCAAAGCGTTTTCAATGGCATAGAATTCGCCGCGGAGATTCGCAAGCAAGGCGCCGCGCTAGCGGTATGGAGGATGACTCATAGACCAATCAACCGGAAAGTACTATGAGAGAGTACGTAAGGGAAACTCCAAGCGTTAAAAAAATACCTTAGTTCCCTCACTTCCTATTGATCACTTTGCAACCCGATGGTATTCTGCACATAGCCTTTCACTACGTCGTGGGCGAACTTGCCTTCCTGCGTGGTGGTGGGCGTGGATTAAATGCCGGAACTTATCACTACCGTGGTTATCACCGTTAGCTCGATCTTGCTATTCGGCTACTGGTTCCGTTACACGTGTCTGCTAATTTTGAGCGCGAAAACGGCCCGGGACTACGTGAGTGATGTGGCGGCAGCCAATCAACTTGGATTTTTGGAAGTGCAATCGAGCTTACGCGCGGGGTCTCCGGATCTCGACCGCTTGCGGGATACCCTGGATCGCGACTATGCGGTGCTGGCCCGCATACTGACCAATTCCGCGAAATCCGGAATGGAAGAACGAATGTTGGGGATCAACTACCGATGCATGCGGACGTGGTACCGCATCAGCAGCCAGTTCTCACCCGCAGCGGCAAGACAAGCGCTGGATGAAATGTCGATGGTAGTAGCTCACTTTGCCAACACCATGGGCCAGCAGGCCGCTGGCGCCGCCGCTTAATCAGGTTTCCGCTACTGGCTCTTCCATCCGCCCGCTCCGCATGCCCATGCTGAAGCTTTCGCCCAGGTAAACTCGCCGGACGTCCGGATCGCTGGAAAGTTCCTCCGGCGAACCGGCGCGGAAAATACGGCCACTATTGATGATGTAGGCGCGGTCGGTGACGGCCAGTGTTTCGCGCACGTTATGATCCGTCATCAGAATGCCGATGCCCGAGCGTTTCAGTTCAAAAATGATCTTCTGCAGTTCCAGCACCTGTATCGGATCGATGCCGGAAAATGGCTCGTCCAGCAAAAGGAAACTGGGCTCAATCACCAGGCTGCGCGCGATCTCCACGCGCCGCCGCTCACCGCCGGAGAGCACGTAGCCCTTGCTCTTACGAACCTGCTCCAAGCCCAGTTGCGAGATTAGGCGATCCAGCCGGTCCAGCCGTTCGCGCCGGCCCACATCGAGAGTTTGCAGGATCGCCATCAGGTTGTCTTCCACCGACAGTTTGCGGAACACCGAGGCTTCCTGCGGAAGATAGCTGATGCCTTTGCGCGCACGCTTAAACATGGGCAGCGGCGTGATGTCGTCATGATCCAGGTGCACGCGTCCGCCATCCGGCGTGATCAGTCCGACGATCATGTAAAACGTTGTAGTCTTACCCGCGCCATTGGGGCCTAGCAGACCCACAACTTCGCCCTGCTGAACCTCGACGGATACACCATCGACAACCTTGCGGCCACGATACGACTTGGTGAGATCCGTTGTCTGGAGCGTTCGCACGGAGGCCTTTTCTTACAACTATTTCTTGCGGAGGAGACTATCGGCGGGCCGGTTTTCCACACCGTTCACCAGCAGCCTATCATTGTTGGCCCACCACGTCAATTGCCGGCCGCGCGTCTGGCCGGTGACGCTATCCACCAACAGGGGATCATCCCCTTGCAATAGCACACGCTGCTCCGCCGTATAGTATTCGGCACGCCCGGAGGTTCCGGTGCGAGTCCGCTTTTCAGCCGCGCTCACAATCTTGACGGCGCCTTCGGCGAAAGCTTTTTCAAGTGAGGACTCCGCCTCCGGAGCAGCCAGGAACGCGCGGATCTCCTGAGCGTTCACGGTCAAGCCGGGACGCGTCAGCGACGCGTCACCTTGATAATCGGCAATGCGCGTACGGTCGTCGTAGTTCAAGTCGGTGGCGCGAACCACCGTGAAAATGGGCGGGGCTGGAGCCTTCTTTGCGGCGGGCGAGGATGCGACACTTTTCGGCTTGTCGGCAAACTGGCTCACCACTTTCCCGTGCGCTTCGAAAGCACTGCGCCTGCGGTCAATCTCGATGCGGTCCGCTTCCACGCGATTGGCGCCCTGCCATACCACGGAACTTCCTTCGTAGCGCACTTTCTGATTGCGCTCCGTGGAGTGCATACGCTGGGCGCGGGCCTGCAACGTTTCGGAGTTTGACAGCAAAGCCGAAGAGCCGCCTTTGCTATCAGGAACGCGCATGGAACTCACGCGCCCCTCCGCCGTGAAGTCGCCAGTCTTTTGGTTCATATTGATTACGTCGGCGGCCACGGACCCGCTGGAATCCCAGGCCCGAGCCGAGCCCTTCAGTATCATCAAGTCCTTAGAGGAATCGAGGAGCGCACTGGCGGCAGCCGCCCTGCGATCACCCTCCTCATACTGGAAGCTGCCCTCTTGATCGAGGGTGGCCAATTCGCCGCTGACTGGGTCAAACAATGCCACCAGATTCTTGCTCTGCGTGAGAAGAGGCACGGACTGGCCCGGTTTTTCAGTGCGCGTGGAAGCGTTGATCGTACGGAACGATTGAATACGATTGCCCGGCGCGTAAGCGATCCAAATCTTGTCGCCGGTCAAAACCCGCTTGGGCTGCGCGGGACGGTTGGGAGTAAAGTCGACTGTACCAGGGCCATCCGTCTCCACGGCTTCAATTTCTTCCCCGCCCGGGCGCATGCGCAGCCGAATGGTCTCACTGCGCAACGTGCGCGTATCGGGCGCCATGGGGCCGCCAACCGGAACCGGCTGCACTTCCGCAACCCCCTTTCCGGTGGCCACCGCGGTAGAGAGGACGCTTTCCTTCAGCACGGTAACAAAATCGAGCAGGAGTGTGTTGCCGGTAACCGTTGTGCGCACGGACTTAGCGGTGGAGATGAGGGCGCCATTACGGTCGCCGCGAATCGACTTCACCGCCATGCCATCCGCGAAGTCCAAGAGCATGGAATCCGCCGCGAACTCCACGCGACGGCCTGGATCCTCCTGCACGCCCTTGACGGCTTCCGCCACCGTTGAGCGAATCTCTCCCTTTTCGAGCGTCACGGTGGAGTTGCCCGCTTCCATGTGCAGGGCGCCGCGCGTGAACTTGGACCACTGCAATAGATTGACCTTCGATTCAGATTCCTTGTAATATGCTTCGCCCGCTTCCACGTGCATCGGGAGCGAGCCCTTTTGCGGACTGTGCCAATCGAGGGAGACCTGCTTCAGCAGGTGCAGTTCCCGGGTCTGCGGATCATATTCCGCGCCCATTGCGGTTCCGCCGCCGCGATCGAATTCGAAGGTCGCCTGACGCTCCGTGGAGGCCTTGCCCGTGTCGCTTGCAAAATGCACGCCGGAGCTGTGAATGGTGATTACATGCCCCATCAATTCGGGCCCGTCTCGCAGGCCCATGCGGATTTCGACTTCGCCTTCCGAGTACAGAGTTTTACCGGCGATATCGAACTGCGCCTTGGCGCTCTTGACCAAATCATACGCGCCGCCATCTTTGTGAAACAGCTGGAGCTCGACGCCATCGAGTTCCATCACGGACGGGGCCTTAATCTGCTTGAAGCTCTTGGCGCGGACGGTAACACGGGGGCGGTCGCCGTCACTTTGGGTGTACACCCAATCGTTGGCGCGCCCATCCAGGCCGGTCTCCAGACGCGGCGGCGCGGGCACGTCCGGCGGCTTCGCTACCCTACGCTTGGCATACGTGACGCCAATAAATACAACGATCCCGATAATGGCGGCGAGAATGAGCCACCGGCTCCGGCGCATAATTCACTTTCATGGTACCGCTAACAAGTATGCGTAAGGATTCCTACAATCCCGCCACGAGCTTCGCGAGCAACGCGGTGCGGTCTGGCAGACGATCGATGAAGATACTCTCGTTGGCGGCGTGGGCACCTTCTCCCACCGCGCCTAGTCCGTCGAGAGTAGGAACGCCCAGAGCGGCCGTGAAGTTACCGTCAGAGCCGCCACCCACGGCGCATTCATCAAGTTCCACGCCCAAGTCCGTCGCCAGTCCGCGAGCCTTTTCAAAGAGCACGGCGACGCCCGCTGTACGTTCCATGGGCGGGCGATTCATGCCACCGGAAATTTCGAGGCGGCAGCGTTTGTCGAATGGGCGGAGTGCAGCGAACTGTCGCGCCAGAAAGTCCGCGTCGCTCGCGCGGGGAATGCGCACATCCACGTCCAATGAACATTCCGCCGCCACCACGTTGCTTCGCGTTCCTCCGGCGATCACGCCCGGACTGACGGTGATGCCGCGCGCGAGCCGCGTGAAGCCGGCAATGCGTTCCACCTGTCGCGCCATTTCGGTGATGGCGCTTGCGCCTTTTTCATAATCTAGACCGGCGTGCGCCGCGACGCCGCGCACTACCACATGGTAATCACCCACTCCTTTGCGGGAAGTCTTCACTCTTCCCGAAGGACCTGCAGGTTCCAAGACAAGAACGGCCGCGCTCCTTTTCGCGATCTCTTCCGTCAAAGCTCGCGAGGACAGGCTTCCAATTTCCTCATCCGAGTTCACCTGCAGAATCACTTTGCGCGCGACCGGTATATTGAGATCCCGTAATGCTCGCATCGCCATGATGAACAGCGCCAGGCCGCCTTTCATATCAAACACGCCGGGCCCCCAAAGGCGGCCTTCGTGGCGGCGGCAGGGCATGACGCTCAACGTTCCCAGCGGCCAGACGGTATCGGAATGGCCTAGAGCGAGGATCTGTCCTTTCTTGACGGCGCCAGGCAGAAGGAATTCGCAGCGCAAGTTGCGGCCGCGGCTGGCGGCGAAATGCGGGCGGACTTTGGCGATGTCCTTCACGCTTTCCGCAAGCAGGCTCGCGAAGCGATTGACTGCGGCTGCATCATCGCTCGGCGACTCGCATTCGACGAACTGACGAATCAGGGCGATGGCGGCGCTTTGCTTGGATTGCGCGTAGCGAAGGATGGGATCCATTGTTGTAGGATAACCGCGCAACACGGCAAGAGGGCGCTATCGCGCTATAATCGGCAATTCCCATGCCTGCACTGGACATCGACGCGATCCGCGACATTCTGCCGCATCGCTACCCTTTTTTACTGGTGGACCGCATCGAAGAGATGGAGCCCGAACGCGTCGTCGGCATCAAGAACGTCAGCGTCAACGAACCCTATTTCATAGGCCACTTTCCGGACTATCCAGTGATGCCAGGCGTGTTGATAACTGAAGCGATGGCGCAGGTGGCGGGCGTGCTGGTGCTCAGCACCATTCCAGACCGTAAGAATAAGCTAGTCCTGCTGGCCGGCGTGGATGGCGCGAAATTCCGCAAACCCGTGCGGCCCGGCGATCAACTGCGGATTGAAATGAAGGTTCTCCGGCGCAAGGCTAGTATGGCGAAAATGGCTGGCACGGCTACGGTGAATGGCGTGGTGGTGGCCGAAGCGGAAATGCTGTGCGTCCTCACGGATCGCGCGTAAGGACTGCACCATGGCGATTCATCCGACCGCGATCGTCGATTCTTCCGCCAGGATCGCAGCAACCGCCGAAATTGGTCCTTACACGATTGTGGGTGCGGATGTCGCGATCGGCGCACGCACGCAAATCAAGAGCCATGTTGTTTTAGAAGGTACGCTCGAAATCGGCGAAGATAACGTCTTCTTTCCTTATTCGACCGTCGGCGTCGCTCCCCAGGACCTGAAGTATCACGGCGAGCGTTCCTCAACACGCATCGGGCATCGTAATACGATTCGTGAGTTCGTCACCATTCATCGCGGAACCGAAGGCGGCGGTATGCTTACGTCGATTGGCGATGACAATCTGCTGATGGCATATGTGCATGTCGCGCATGACGTTCACGTCGGGGATCGTTGCGTGATGGCGAATGCCGTGACCTTCGGAGGCCACGTGACGGTGGGAGATTGGGCGGTGATCGGTGCATCCACGGGCGTGCATCAGTTCTGCCGCATCGGGCGGCATGCGATTGTGGGCGGGTACAGCGTAATCACGCGGGATGTTCTGCCATTTTCAAATACGGTAACCGAGCGCGAGGCGCGCGTTTTTGGCGCCAACAAGACCGGACTGGAGCGGCGCGGATTTACGCCCGAGACGGTGGACGCCTTGCACAAGGCGTTTCGAATACTGACGCGCGCTGGGTTAAACACATCACAGGCCGCGGATCGCATTAGAGAAGAGATCGGCGCGCTTGCGGAAGTAGACGAATTGCTTCAATTCATCGCGGACTCGCAGCGCGGGTTCATCAAATAAGATGCCTTATGGCCTGATTGCCGGCAATGGACGCTTCCCCGTGCTCGCTTTGGAGGCCGCGCGCAAGGCGAGTATCGACGTGGTAGCGATCGGCATCAAAGAAGAAGCTTCGAAAGAGATTGAGGCGCTGGCCGTACGCTGCCACTGGATTTCGCTTGGGGCGCTCTCGAAGCTGATCGACATCTGCCATCAGGAGGACATCACGCAAGTGATGATGTGCGGGCAGGTGAAGCACGCCAAGATTTTTTCGTCGATCGTGCCGGATTGGCGGCTGGTGAAATTGCTCGCGTCGATCGAAACCAAAAGTACCGATGGGTTAATTGGCGCCGTGATGAAGGTTCTTCGCGATGAAGGCATTGAGTTGCTGGATTCAACGCTGCTTTTAAAAGACTTGCTGGCGCCCCAAGGTGTACTGACGCGCCGCAAACCGTCCGACGATGAGCAACGCGACATCGACTACGGCCGCCAGATTGCCGGGACGCTTTCAGCGCACGACGTCGGACAGAGCGTGGCCATCGCCGACCGGGCTTGCGTGGCGGTGGAGGCGATGGAGGGCACCGACGCCATGCTGCGCCGCGCCGCGGCGCTGGTGGAAGGCAAACCTCTGCGGCTGATCAAAGGCTCGCGCCGCCGCAAACATATGCTGTTCGACGTGCCCGTGGCGGGACCACAGACGATAGCCATCATGCGCGAGACAGGGACGACCGCGTTAGCGGTGGATGCAGGGCGCACGCTGCTGATCGACCGCGACGAACTGATCGCACGCGCGAACGAGGGCGGGATCGCGCTTGTGGCGCTGGCACCAGATGCGACAGAGTTGCACGGCGCCGGCAGAATGGACTAGACTTAGTCTAGTCATGGCCAGCGCGAAAATATTCACCAATATCCATGAGGCGAAAACCCACTTGTCGCGACTGGTGGAGCGCGCCGCCGCAGGCGAGGAAATCGTGATTGCCAAAGCGGGCAAGCCAATGGTCAAACTAGTACCGTATCAAGAAGCAAAGACGGCGAAGCGCAAGCCCGGTGCATGGAGGGGCAAAGTTTGGATCAGTCCGGACTTCGACAAAGCGGACAAGGAGATCGAAGAGCTTTTTAACAATGAACCGATTGAACCTCCTGCTTGATACACACATTTTATTGTGGTGGCTCGCCGACAGCCCCCGCTTGTCCAAGAAGGCGCGCAATGCGGTTGAGGATTCCGAGTTGGTGTGGGTGAGTGCGGTTTCCGCGTGGGAAATCGAATTAAAGCGAACGCGAGGTCTCCTCGATGCGCCAGACAATCTTGAGGCCACTCTTCGGGCGCGTGACTTACGCGCCTTGCCACTCACGGTGGCGCACGCGGTCGCAGCGGGACGGTTACCCAGGCATCATGGCGATCCCTTTGACCGCATGCTGGTCGCGCAGGCATCCCTTGAATCGCTGACGCTGCTCACCGCCGATGCGCGCCAAGCGGCTTACGAGATTCCGGTGATTTTGGCTTGATCCTCGCGCGGCAGGACCTACAATAAAGCTGCATGCTCGATTGGCTCTTCTCCACTCCTCTGCCCGTGGGAACTCCCGCGCCCGCGTTTACCATGGCCGACCAGGAGGGCAGCACCGTCTCACTTTCTTCGCTGCGCGGGAAGAACGTCGTGCTCGTTTTTTATCCGGGAGACGACACACCTGGATGCATCAGGCAATTGTGCGATTTTCGCGATCACTGGGATCTGACGCGGAGGAAAAATACGATCGTCTTTGGCGTGAACCCGCAAAACGCAAGGAGCCATGCGAAGTTCGCCGGCAAATACAAACTTCCGTTTCCATTGTTGATTGATCCCGGACAAAAAGTGGGCGAGGCGTATCACACCCGCGGACTAGTCGTGAAACGCACGGTATATTTGATCGGCCCCGACGGCGTCATTCGATTCGCGAGGCGCGGCATGCCTGCAGCAGAAGAAGTGCTGGTGGCGGCGGTGTGAAATGACCCTGCCCAGACTGTATCCGATCCTCGACACGGCGGTGGCGGCGCGGCGCGGATTGAAACCGGAACAAATCGCAACGGAGTGGCTGGACGCGGGCGTCGGAATTCTTCAATTCCGGCACAAAGGATTCTTCTCACGCCAGGTATTCGAGCAAATGGAGCGGATCGCGGCGCTGTGCCGTGAGGCGCGCGTGCCGTTCGTAGTGAATGATCGCGCGGATCTAGCGGTTCTAGTGGGCGCGGCGCTGCATTTGGGTCAGGAAGATCTGCTCCCTTCCGCCGCGCGCGGCGTGACCGGTGCTGAGATGGTGATTGGATTCTCCACGCACAACGAAAAGCAATTCAGCGACGCGCTCGCCGAGCCCGCGAATTACCTGGCTCTAGGTCCTATCTTCGGAACCACTTCGAAAGAGAATCCCGACCCCATCGTGGGGCTCGGCGAACTACGGCGTTTGCGTCTTCTAACAGACCGCCCGGTTGTCGCCATCGGCGGAATCACGCGCCTAAACGCCCGGGACGCGATCGCCGCGGGCGCGGATTCAGTCGCTGTGATCGGGGATCTTTTGCCCGAAGATGGAGATCTGAAAACACGGATTTTCGAATGGCAACGCATGCTGTCAACAAAAACATAATTTTGAAAAATTGTAATTGACAGGGAACGCCGTCCGCCGTAAGATAAAGCCATCACTGAGGAAGGAGGTGGTCCAGTCGAAATGATATCCGATAGTAGTAACTATGGCACTCTAACCACGCGTGAGGTGGCCGACTCTTAAAGTCGACTCTCTTAACGTTCAGGTTTCGTTACAGTGACGAGGCCGCTGCTCCTGTGGAACGGCCTACTCACGCGAAGACTGAGTATCTAGTGTAAACCCCGCTCTGGATCAGCTCCAGGGCGGGGTTTCGTTTATCCACTCATGCTCTATTCCCGTTCCGCTGAATATGCATTGCGAGCGATGCTGCACATGGCTCCGCTCGCGCCCGGCGAATACGCGCTAGTGAAAACCATCGCGACGGAGGACGGGATTCCTCTGCATTTTTTGGCGAAGATTTTGCAAGATCTGGCGCGCCACGGATTCTTGAAATCGAGCAAAGGCCCGCGCGGGGGATTCCGGCTGAGTCAACCGCCTGAAGAGATTTCGATGCTGCGCATCGTGGAAGCCGTGGATGGCGCTGGCCGCTACGACCGGTGCATCGGGGGGAATCCGGAGTGCAGTAACCGCGTCGCGTGCGGAATGCACGACTCGTGGATGGCGCTGCGGTCGCGTATCATAGATTACTTGGGGGGGACTTCGATCGCCGATCTGGCGAAGGCCCTGGGTGAGAAGCGCCGTCTGCTTGCCCAAACCCGCCGCGCCAGCGGGAAAAAACATTCCCGCGCCAAGGTGTGAAGCCGGGGCCCTAGAACACGGCCGAAAGCAAGGAGAGAGACATGCAAAATTCCGTCCTGGTGCCGATGGTGGTCGAGCAAACCTCGCGGGGGGAGCGCGCATTCGATATTTATTCGCGTCTGCTCAAAGAAAACATCATCTTTCTAGGAACCCCCATTGATGACAATGTGGCGAACCTGGTGATCGCCCAGTTGCTGTTCCTGGCGGCCGAAGACCCGGAGAAAGACATTTCTATTTACATTAATTCGCCTGGCGGTTCGATTACGGCTGGGCTGGCGATCCTCGACACCATGCGGCTGGTGCAGCCCGACATCGTGACGTATTGCGTGGGACAAGCCGCTTCCATGGCGGCGGTGCTGCTGGCTTGCGGAACCAAGGGGAAGCGCTTCACATTGCCGCATTCGCGCATTCTGATTCACCAGCCGTCCATGAGCGGCCTGGCAGGACAGGCGACAGACATCGATATCTACGCCCGTGAAATCCTGCGCATGCGCGAGACTCTGAACGGCATTCTCGCCAACGCCACTGGCCAGCCGATGGAACGCATCGCCCGTGACGTGGACCGCGACTACATTATGGAAGCCGAAGCTGCGGTGGAATACGGAATCGTGGATAGTGTTATCGCCAGCCGGGCGCTGCTGCCCATTACGAAGTAGTCCGCGTTCACCGGCTGCGTACTTACGTAGTACCGCATGGGCGCGAGCGCATATAAAGTGGACCTCTCCGCAGGCCGATTTCTTTTACGGAGGGTCCTCTCATGCGATTCGCTTTTTCCACCGCCTGTTGCACCTTGGTGTTGGCGTGTTCGCCCGTGTCGGGAGCCTCAATCGACGCCTCCTACGTGGTGGGTAACTTGAAGGAATTGAGCACTGGCGCGTACGGTCTTCTGCGCGTGGAAAGCGACGAGCTCACGTTTCGATCAGGCAAGGTGACGATCGCCGCGGCGTATCGAAACATCACTCAATTTGAAATGGGACCGGCGGTGACGCATCCCTCCAGCGGGCCCGTCTGGAAGCGTCTGACGTCCAAACGCCCGGCCTACCGCAACCTTACCATCGATTTCAAAGACGAGAATCACGGCGATCAAACCATGACGTTGGAACTAACCGATGTGTCCGCTGCCGAGGTCTACGACGCGCTGGACATTGGCACGGGCCGCCGCCGTTGGAACTCAAATTCCCAACCGTGGTGGGGAGATAACGTGTGGCGCACGTCGCGCAATAACCGGGATTGGAATGAGACGCCCCAGCCCACGAACGCGACTCCGAAAGCCGGCAACTGACAGTGCTACGATAATTTCACGCGCCCGTAGCTCAGCTGGATAGAGCGACTGACTTCGAATCAGTAGGCCGGGAGTTCGAGTCTCTCCGGGCGCACCATCAAACTCTTAGGATTACTGCGGACCAACACAGTCACGGCTAGACGGACTGATGCCTAGTGATAAGGAAGTGGACGCCGCGGCCCTGTCGCCCTCCATACGCGGACAAGCGATCGCTTAGGGGAGACTGCGCGGAACCTCGCGGTTGTCGCCTCTGACTAGACAGCCCTGCATTTCACTAGATTTATGGATGCGGCGTTAGATGGGCATCGGGATGGGGTGTGACTCCACCGGTGATAAGATCGCGGACAGGTTGCAACCCGTCACCCTTCATCGACCCACTATCGATGGCGATACGGCACCGTGAAAACTGTTTCCATAGGTACCGGTACTCCTAAGGGACATTAGCTGACATTCTTAGTCCTTTTGGTACTTCCAGCAGTAATGAGTTCCGAGTATCATTTTAACCATGGAGGATTAGCGGGTGATTTTTCTCATCCCATCCGTTATCGCGTGCTTCTAGTGAATTTGGTTCACCAACTGTCACGAGATACCGAGCACATAGACGTTGATGAGACGTTTGGCCGTCTAATTGCTTAACCCACAATCGACCTTACTAGGATTGAAAGAGGGCATGAAAACATCACTCGCTTCGGCGGCCACGAATATTTCTCAGGCGCAAGCCGCCATTGAGGCGGCACTGAGGATACATCTCCCGCGCGGTTCCCGAGGAGCTGTCAGTCGTCTGAACGAGGCGCTGGAGTATGCAGTATTTAAAGGGGGGAAGAGATTTCGCGCTGTCCTGGTACTTATGGGCGGCAAGGTGGTCGGCATGGAAAGTCCCGTTCCGGCACTTCCGGCAGCTTGCGCTCTCGAATTTGTTCATGCGAGCTCCTTGATCCTGGACGACCTGCCCTGCATGGACAATGCCGACCTTCGCCGCTTCAATCCGACCTTACACAAGGTCTATGGAGAAGATACCGCGGTGCTCACAGCTTTGGCGCTTCTCAATCAGGCGTACGCAATTTTCGGGAGAACTCCGGGTCTCATTCAGGAAGCAACCGACTGCATCGGCATAGAGGGAATGATCGGCGGGCAGTTTCTCGACCTGCAACCGCCCAACAGTCAAGATTGGTCGTTGGTTGACCGTAACAGGAAAACTTCGGCTCTGATGCAGTTGGCCCTTACGGCTGGAGCACTGAGCTGCGGCGCTCCCAAATCTTCCGTGGAAGCGCTTGGCAAGGCCGGGCGGCTCCTGGGAGAGGCGTATCAAATCAATGACGATTCCCTGGACCTCCATGCGTCTTCAAGCGAGACCGGAAAAACGCCGGAACAAGATCTGCGCCACAATCGGCCGAGCCATGCTAGCGGAACTGCACGCGAAACATGCCAGGCTCAAGTGGCAGGATTGATAGAGGAGGCTCAGCGCACGCTTCTCCAGACCTTCGGATCCACAGATCCCGTCGCCGACATCATAATTTTCGCGGAACGAATCTTCGGGAAACATCAAGTTCACTCCTCTCTAGACTCCGCCGCTATGGACTACTCCGTGCGCCGCCGGAATGGGACAGAATCTCTAAGGACTAACTTCCTGCATCACAAATAGCGAGGCCGGAATGGCGCTCATCGAAGAAACCGGCTCAACCTTCGGTGTCTGGCAGGTTCATGAACCGTAAGATTGCTTGGGACCGTACCAAGATATCGATGACGCGCAAGCGTATGTTGTCGATCGCACGCACCTCGATCTCCTCGGCCCAACTCTAACAAACGGCCAAGCGCGCAAGCGGGGATTTTCGGCGCTACAGTACCGTCGCAGCCGCGAGGACTTGCCGGACGCGTATTCTTAGAATGTGAACCGTAGCGTGAAACGGAATGTGCGGCCGTCGTTCAGCGTATTGGTGATCTGGCCGAAATTCGGCGAAGCCACCTGCCGGCCCGGTTCCGCGAACTGCGGCGTGTTCGTGAAGTTGATGGATTCGGCGCGGAGTGTCATCTGAAGATCGTGCGGTAGCGTCCAACTCCGCTGCATGGAGGCGTTCAGGTTGCCGATCTTGCCTTTGCGGAACGCGTTTCTGCCGATGTTCCCGCGCACCTCACCTGCATTCACATCAATATAAGCGAAGGCGGCGTTACTTAGAATCGTTCGGGAGGTATCCGGGTGACCTACGGTGGCCCCGAGAATACTGGGGTCCAGAATATGTACGCGGTCGCCATTGATGCCGTCCACGTTGCCGAACCCGGGACCATCGGAACCGGAGTTGATGTCGAATGGCGTTCCGGATTTCATCAAGAGCACCGAATTCAGGGTCCAGTTCCGGTACAGCCAAGAAATGAATCCGCCCTTGCGCGCTCCTATGTCGTAGCTCGCCTGCAAGAGGAACGAATGTGGCTGATCAAAATTGCTCAATCCTTTCATGTCTTGCAGCGTTCCGAATTCCGTCTGCCCGGATTGGCCGAAGCGTTGTGGATCGGCGGCAGTGTTGCTGAAGTCCCCGCCCAAGTCAATCGACTTACTAAACCAGTATGAGGTGGAAAGAGTCAGTCCACGAACGTTGGGAACGATCAGCGTGACGCGCCCGGCGTCGTAATACCCGTTGGATGTATTCCCAACCATGAGCTTATCGAATGCGGTCGGGTCGGGACGGCGATCGTTCGTATTCTTTACCGTCATGGGCGCGATCGGAGCGGCGCGGTTGAAAACGTAGGTTCCAAATAGTTTGTGGGAGCGGCTACCCACGTAACCCAGTTGCAGCCTCCACCCGCGGAAATCGTTTTCCCAGCTGAAATTGTATTGGTAGGAATAAGGTACGGCCAAGTCCGGATTGAGAATGAATAAAGCGGTGCGTGTGGAAGAGTCCAGCTTACTCGGATCGAAGTCAGGGGGAAGAGGACTCAGCAAATTCGTAGCGGGAACTTGAATCTTGTAATTGCCGGGCGGGTTTAGACGGTCCTGACCGTAGGTAGCGACGAAGATCTGGCTGAAAAAAGCACCACCGGCGCCGCGCAGAACGCCAAGACCGCCAGGAAGCCGGTAGGCAAATCCAAAGTTCCCACCAACGTTGTTCCAATCGGAATCAAAGGGGAGGGGACCGTGGCCTGTGACATCCACCGGCCGCGTCGTGGGTTCCCAGCGCACGCCGAAGGTGAGGGTCAGGGCGTTGCTAACACTCCAGCGGTCTCCCGCGAAGACCAGCGCATCCCAATTCCGATATCCCCGATAGACGTTGCCGAATGATTGCTGAAATTGAGAAGGCAAGCCCAGCCGCAGGTTGGTGACAAGATCATTCCCGAAGTCGTTGCGAAATTGCAGAGTCCTGCGATGTCCGTCTGTTTCTATCCCATTCGATTGGCGGCGGATCAGACTTGCTCCAGCGGCAAATACGTGACGGCCACGCCGCTGCTGCATCGAGTAGCTGGTGAGCCATTGGTTTTGCGCGCGATCCAGCGGGATGTTGTTAAAAGGTCCGATGAGTTGGAGACCGCTCAGGAATATTGGCCCGACGGCGCCTTCGGCAGGCACCAATAAGGCGCCTTGCCGGTCAAAACCGAAGGAAAAATCGGACACCGTACCGGCGTTCCAGGCGCGGTTCCATGTGAGCCGGGAGGCATGCGACTTGACGGTGGTATCCGGATTCTGCCCTGTGACGAACTGAAAGGCCTTAATCACTTGTCCGGTGAAGCCATACCGTAAACTCAGCGAATCGCGCGTCCCGATTTTTTGATTGAACTGACCCATGGCGGAATCCGCATTGCTCGTTTGAGGCCGGTTGAGGTTCAGCGCCCGTGGGGCGATGTCGGGCCGGTTGGGAGCATCCAGCGGAAACGCATCGAGGAACGTTTGCACTAGCGCCCGAGTGGCGGGGTCTGTGGCAAGCGGTGTGTGCTCATCAGGCAAAAGCGTGACGATGTTGCCGTTCACCATACCGCGATTTTTATCCTGCGACCCAGTGAACGAAAAAAAGGCGCCCCTCCAAAGGTTGGTGGTGAACACCGCACCATATTGGTTCTGCCGGGCTGGCTGCACGGACCCTGCCTGGAAGAACGTGCGTGCGCGGGTAATACTGTTGTCGTGATTCCAGAAAAGCGCTCCGTGCATCCCGAGACCATTCTGAAATGGCGAGTGAATAGGCCCCTTAGAACCACTGCCGAATTCGCTTGCGAAGTAGCCCCGCTCCACGCGGAACTCATCCACGATAGTGGCGGTAGCTCCGATGCGCAAATTGGCATCGCGTTGCGCATTGTTATCCACCAAATTGACTTGAACGTTCTCATTGCGCCGTCCTTCACCGCGGGCGGTATTCGCCTGCAACGGACTAGCTGCGGGAGCGCCGGGAGCGGCTGCTCCCGGCGCGGCCTCCGTGGGCGGGGCGCTGCCTTCTTCATCGCTCTGACCTTCCGTGGAAGGTTGAAATGAGGAGTCAACTCGCTGAGCTTGCGTCGCGGGTTTGGGTGTATCTGGAGACGGCGCCAGTGCCCCAGGTGGCGTTTCTTGCCCAGCCGCGTGCGAAGCAAAAAAAAGGATACACGTCAGGACGCAGAGCGGGCGGGGGTACATGGACATCTCAATTATCGCAGGGTAGGTCTCGGCACTGGCAACAAATTGAGATGGCGTTTCTTACGCACCGCAGGTTACACTATTGCGCCCGCACGGTAGAGACGCTGGCCGGGAATATGTTTACCCCAAGAATGCCAAGTACTTTTGGGGGAAATTGATCAGGTTGGGAAATACCGCGTTCAGGTCCGCATCCGGCACGCCAAACCAACGGGCCAGGGTCGCACCGTATTGATCGAGGCCGGTTGTCGGCAGATAGACGCCACGCCCTGTGACGTCGTCGGGGCCGTTCAGAGCTAACGTGGGAAATGTTCCGTACACGCCGCCCGTCACCGCGCCGCCCAGCGCGACGGGGTGGCTGGCCCAGGCGTGATCCGAGCCGTTATTCGCATTTGGCTGGCATGTGCGGCTGAAATCGGACTCCATGAACAACGTCATGCTGTTTTCCATAGAGACGCTTTGCACGGCGTCATAGAACGCCCCCAGCGCGTCGCTCAACTGACTCAGGTTTGTGTTCTGAATGTTGATCAGAGTTTCGTGATTATCATAGCCGCCCATGGATACGAAAAAGATCTGGCGATTCGCGCCCAGTGCGCTATGCGCGTTCATGATGCGCGCCACCATCTTCAGTTGATTGGCGATGGTGGTGTTCGGAAACGTGGGATTGAAGGAGGACGAAAGCAGTGCGGCATCCAGAATTTTTCCGTCATTGATACCCGCCTGGAGGATTTCATTCGAAGATTGCACCAGCTTCACGCCGTTATCGAAACTCAGGAGATTCTGAAAGGCCATGGTACGCGCGTTCGGAGTGGCTGGGAAATTGGAAAGCTTGCTTGCCCCCGCAGTTGTGACCATCGCTGGGGAACTGGTGATTCCCGCGCTAAAAGAATTGTTTCCCGCAACGGAAATGGCCGTTGGGAAAGGCGTCGCGGAACCGGACGGCGGCGTGTTGTAGTTATGGCTGTCGATCCAATCCGCCACGCGCCCACCCCATCCGGAAGTCCCCGCGCCCAGCATGCTGAGGGTTTGCCACTGAGCCTGCTGATCGGAGTGCGAGAAGAGGTTATCCGGCACTTTCTTGGTCTTGTTCTGATATTCGGTCTTGGTCATGGGTTCGGCCAGCGTACCTACGCCGCCCACCACCGCTACTTTCCCCAGATTGTAGAGACTCTGCACTTCACCCAATGCGGGGTGCAAACCGTACGTTTCCGCGCCGGCGTTGATCGGCAGTAAGGTCGCTTCGGCGATGGCCACCTGCTTCCGCACGTTCGAATAATCGAGCCATGAATTCTTCGCGGTCGAAAGAGGCACGACGGTATTGTTCCAGTCATTGCCGCCGAACAGGAATACGCACACCAGCGCTTTATAATCGCCCGGAGACTGCGCATATGCGCTCATGGTTCCCAGCCGCCCCAGTGCAGTGGCGGCGCCGACTCCCGCCATAGTGCGGGCGGTGACGCTCAAGAACTGCCTTCTGGTCTTGATCAACATGACAATTCCTCCCGCTCCTATTTCTTCACCGCGTAGTAGCCGGACGTGAGTGTCACGTACAAGCCGGCTCGCGCCTTATCCACGTTTGTTCCCGGAGTGCCGGTTATGGCTGCCATTAATTCCGTGCGAAACGCCGAGGGCATTTGACCGAAAAGAAACACTCTGTCCAATTCATCGGCCAGCGCGGACGGCGCAGCCGCTAGCGTGACCCACGGCGTCAGGTCTACCGTGGAACCGTTCCCGTAAGTACCGTAGACCAGCGTATTGATTTGGTTCGCGCGCTCGATCGCCGACGTGCGTGTGTGGATCTGGAACTCAGGCCCCCGCAAACCGGCGGTGTTCGGCGCGGTGAAGAACGGAGAGAAATAGCTGAACACGCTGGCGGGAGAAAACACGTTTTGGCCCAGTGCGTTGCCGCGCGTCGCCAGAGAATTCGAGTCATTGACTAGCGAATTCAAGCCGCGCAACGTCTGCGCGAAAAACAGCACGGGCTCTTTCAAATGGCCATCCGTGATGCCGGGCGCGGGGTTATCGTCCCCCGCGCGCGCTTCAGCGTCCAACAGGATCGCCTTGATCACTGCCTTCATATCTCCGCGCACGCCCAGTCCGTTGTCCGCGAAAGCGGCGGATACCCGCGCAACATACGGGGGGCTGGGATTGCTGGTTACTAGTTGCTGGATCAGATTCTTGCCGATAAAGGGACCCACGTTAGGGTGATTGAACGCATTGTCCAGAGCCGCGTTCAAATCCTGGTTAGCGGACCCACCCCCTGGCAGCACAATACCGTTCAGCAGCGTCTTCGCCCCGGTATCGTGATTCGGTTCCCACGGCACCATGTCGCCTTCGTAGTAGGCCGGATTCGATGCCCGTGGCGTTGCGCCGGGCATGGTGGGATACGTCCATCCGGTAAACACTCGTGAAAATTCCCCAATCGTGGACTGGCCGTACGTGGGAATGGGCACGCCGTTGTTGAGTTGCCGGCTGCCGTCGGAGTTGAGTTGATAGAGCCCGATTGTGAACAACTGCAAAAACTCGCGGCCGTAGTTTTCGTTCGGGAAAGTGCCTCGCGCGGGATTCGCCTTGACATTGTTACGCATGTCCAGGTATTCGCCCATGGCCGGGTTGAGCGTCACCTTCCGCATGATGGCGCGGTAGTTATCAAACGCCAGATCCGGGAAAATGCGCAAATATGGAATCAGGCGCGGCGGCGTGGTGATATCGACTCCTGAAACTACCCAAATCTTATGCAGCGCGAACGCAATACGCTGCCGTAACTGATCGCGCCCATGGATGGCATTCGTAAAGAAGCGCGCCTGTACCGGAGTATTAGACACATTGATCAGCGCAGGGGCCTGATACACGGAGATGGGTTCGTCGATTTGTTCGTCGATCCACTTGTCGAAACCCAGATTTCTCACGTGGACGATGGAATAGGGATCCGGCCCCCACGCGGCTTGCTCCAGAAAACGCCGCGCGGCGGATTCGGAGACCACGGGATGACTGGTCATCTTGAGGGGTGGCGGCGCAAGCAGCACATCGGATGCGATGGATCCAGGGGCAGGGTTCACTACCTGAAAACTTGTGTCACTTTGCGGAGACTTCTTGAAGCTCACTGCCATGGTCAGGCGCGTGGATGAAACATACGTGGCAGGCCTAGCGATTCCGTTCATCAGCACGGTCGCACCCGGCACGAAACCCCAGCCGTTGAGTGTTACTGTGTAACTTCCCACATGCATCGTCGCCGGGTTTACCGACGCCAGATTGGGAAATGGATTCAGAATGTTCA
This sequence comes from uncultured Acidobacteriota bacterium, assembly GCA_902826605.1. GTDB lineage: Bacteria > Acidobacteriota > Terriglobia > Bryobacterales > Bryobacteraceae > Palsa-187. The sequence goes on along the minus strand of CADEFM010000011.1, from coordinate 105,116 downwards.
CTGTGGCGCTGTCGGCAAGAGAAGGGTTCGTGTTTACCGTTGCTGTGACCGTCACCGTATTGGGCGAGGGTGGAAAATTGGGCGCGTTGTAGCGCGCGCCGGAATTCGTACCTACCGCGTTGTTGCCATTCACTATGCCATTCACCGACCAAACAATCGCACTGCCGGCAGGCAAGCCCGTGACCGTGAATGTGTGATAACTCATCGCGCGGACGGTGACAGGTTTGTTGGTAATGGCGAACTGGGCCAGGAGCGAGGCCGCCCATACATGGATGAACGCGAATAGCACGGCTAGAATGCGTGGCATGCGGCTACAACCTCCGAACGACGTTCCATAGTACGTCCCGACGCGGAGTACTGAAATTGAGATTACATCCTTTTTCACGAAACACATCGTCATAGGTGTCTTTCTAGTGGAGACGTACGTACTATGGGTACCGCGAGTGGACGGTTGCCACCCTAAGTGGGCTGCGCAATGAACCGTTGGCGAGTGAAACCTAGGTGCGTCTCAACGGTGCGACGAACAGCATTGCGGCGGAACTTCCCTGGTCCGCAGGCAGGCCCGCCCGCGCTGTTATCCTGGAAGTTCCATGCCCCGAGTCCGCTTTGCCCCCTCGCCGACCGGGTACCTTCACATCGGCAGTGCGAGGACCTTCATCTTTAACTGGCTGTACGCCCGCCATAACCAGGGCACCGTGATTTTGCGCATCGACGATACCGACGTCGAACGCAACACACAGGCCTCGCTCGATTCGATTTTCGATGGACTAGACTGGCTTGACCTTGGGCCCAATCATGGCGCGGATGAATTTTACCGGCAGTCCGAGCGCATCGATCTGCACGTGAAGCTGGCCAACGACATATTCGCCAAAGGGCTGGCTTATCGCGATTTCACGCCGGCGGAACACACGGATGCCGACGTTGCGCCCAGCGGTGCGGCGTGGCTCTTTCACCCCGCCATGCGTAATATGACGAGCGAGGAAAGCGACCGTCGCGCGGCTGCAGGAGAACCGTTCGTGTTGCGATTTCGCGTGCCTCGCGAAACTCGCGAAGCCGTCACCTTCGCGGATCTGGTGTATGGCGAGCAATCCAAGGGTACAGCCGACATCGAAGACTTCGCGCTGCTGCGCAGCAACGGCCTTCCCACCTACCACATGGCCTCCTGCGCGGACGACGCCGATCTCCGCATCAGCCACATCATTCGGGGACAGGATCATCTGACCAATACCTTCAAGCACGTCCTGATTTTTGAAGCGCTGGGGGCCACGCCTCCAGCATTCGCACATCTGCCGCTGCTGATCGCACCGGATGGGTCCAAGCTCTCCAAGCGCAAGCATGGACCGGTCGTAAGCGTGACTACCTATCGCGACGGCGGTTTTCTTCCTCACAGCTATGTGAACTTTCTGTGCCTGTTGGGTTGGTCGCCAAAGAACGACCGGGAAGTGATGTCTCGCCAGGAGTTGGTGGATGTGTTCACCCTGGAAGGCGTCAACCGCTCCAACGCCACGGTGAATTTCACCGACGCAGATCCGTTCGATCCGAAAGCAGTGTGGCTCAACGCGGAAAACGTTCGTGCCCTGCCGCTGGACGAACTGGCGGCGCGAGCTCTGCCCTTCGCGCTGGCGGCCGGATTCCATACCGATGAAGCGCAAATGCGGCAGATCGCGCCTCTGATTCAAGAACGGATACGCACATTCAAAGACATCGCCACCGTGGCGGATTTCTTTTTCGTGGAAGAACTCGCTCCTTACGACGCGGCCGAGTTGATCCCACAGAAGGGTGATGCGGCCATGGCTGCCGCGGCGCTCGAAGCCGCGCGCGATATTCTGCAGACTGCCGAATTCAATCACGATGGATTGGATGCCGCGCTGCGCGCGGGTGCGCTTAAGCTAGGCGTCAAACCCGGGCAAATGTTCCAGCCTATCCGAGTCGCCGTGTGCGGACGCAAGAATGCGCCGCCGCTCTTTGAAACGCTGGTTGTGCTGGGCCGGGAAACATGCCTGCACCGCATCGGCCGCGCACTGGAAATTCTGCACACTACCACTACCGCATGAGTGAAATGACCCCTAGCGCCACACCAACACAATCCAACTTCATCCGCGACATCATGGCTGCGGATCTGGCCAGCGGCAAACACGAGGGCCGCGTGCATACACGCTTTCCTCCAGAGCCGAACGGTTATCTGCACGTAGGCCATGCGAAATCCATCAACATCAATTTCGGCCTTGCGGGCGAGTTCGGCGGCAGGTGCAACTTACGCTTTGACGATACCAACCCGGAAAAGGAAGAAACCGAGTACGTCGAATCGATCATCGAAGACGTAAAATGGCTGGGCGGCGATTTCGGGGACCGTATCTTTTACGCATCAGACTATTTCCAGCAGATCTACGATTGGGCCGTGCAATTGATCAAAGCCGGCAAAGCGTACGTGTGCGACCTATCGGCCGATGAAGTCCGCCAAACGCGCGGCAACTTTACCGAGCCCGGCAAAGACAGTCCGTACCGCAACCGCTCCGTGGAAGAAAATCTGACGCTGTTCGAGCGCATGCGCTCAGGTGAGTTTCCCGATGGGGCGCGCACGCTGCGCGCAAAGATCGACATGGCGTCGCCGAATCTTAATATGCGCGATCCGGTGATGTACCGCATTTTACACGCCGAACATCACCGCACCGGAAACACGTGGTGCATTTACCCGATGTACGACTACGCCCATGGCCAATGCGATTCCATCGAAAAGATCACGCACTCCATCTGCACGTTGGAATTCGAAGATCACCGGCCGCTGTATGACTGGTTCATCCAGCAGCTTGGCATTTACGCGCCGCAACAGATCGAGTTCGACCGCCTGAATCTCACCTATACGATGATGAGCAAGCGCAAGCTGCTCAAACTAGTGAAAGACGGGCACGTGAACGGATGGGACGATCCGCGGATGCCCACCATCAGTGGAATGCGCCGCCGAGGATATACTCCCGAGGGCCTCCGCAACTTTTGCGCGCGGCAGGGGGTTTCAAAAACCAACGGCATCACCGAACTCGCGTTGCTCGAATATTTCATCCGTGAAGATCTGAATAGGCGCGCGCTGCGCGTGATGGGTGTGCTGCGGCCTTTGAAACTAGTGATCGATAACTATCCGGACGATCAGGTGGAATGGTTGGACGCGGTCAACAATCCGGAGGATGTCAGCGCGGGAACCCGCACCGTGCCGTTTTCCAAGGCGCTCTATATTGAGCAGGAAGATTTCCGCGAAGATCCGCCCAAACAGTTTTTCCGGCTATCCCCTGGACGCGAAGTGCGGCTGCGCTATGGGTACTTCGTAACGTGCACCAGTGTGGTGAAGAATGCGCAGGGCGAAGTGACGGAGGTGCACTGCACCTACGATCCGGCCACGCGCGGCGGCGATTCGCCGGACGGCCGCAAGGTGAAATCCACGATGCACTGGGTGTCGGCGGCGCACGCCATTGATGCTGAAGTCCGGCTGTACGAGACACTGTTCACCAAGGAGGACCCCAACGACGTGCCGGAAGGCCAGGATTTCACCGCAAATCTCAATCCACGCTCGCTCGAAACCATCTCGGCAAAGGTGGAACCCAGCGTCGCCGGAGCGGCTCCCCTAACGCGTTATCAGTTTGAGCGCATGGGTTATTTTTGTGTTGATAAAGACTCCACGCCGGGAAAACCCATCTTCAATCGCACAGTGACACTGAAAGACGCATGGGCCAAGATCGAAAAGAAATCGAAATAACGAATACATGGTCATTCTAGGATTGGGTGGATTACTGGGCGCACCTGCAAGCGCCATTGTGAAAGATGGCAAGCTCCTCGCCGCCGTAGAAGAATCCAAGATCTCGCGCGGTTTTCGCATGGGCGGACTTCCGCAAGCATCCATCGACGAAGCGCTGCGCTTGGCGCGCGTCACGCGTGAGAAAGTAAGTTCTGTCGCCATGGTCCGCCCGCTGGCTCAAGGCCCGGAGTCCCGCCTTCATCTAGCGGTGCGAGATCAATTTCCCAACGCGGAAATCATTGTGCTGGATCATCATCTGGCGCATGCGGCGTCGGCCTTTTACGCATCCCCATATACGGAGGCTACCGTTCTCACGCTGGATCGGACGGGCGATTCACGCTGCGGAGTCCGCTGGAAGGCCAGTGGAAATCAGATTCAGGCCGAACGCGAATGGTATGATCCGGATTCGTTGGGACGGCTATATGGCGCAGTGACGGAACTGCTGGGCTTCAGCGCGAGGGTCGACGAACACAAAGTGCAATGGCTTTCCACGTTCGGCGACGACCGCTTTGTCCCGCTGTTCCGTGACGTAGTCTCAAAAACCGCCCGGCTCAATCCGGCGTACTTCGACGGAAACCGCACTAGTGCCGGCGGCTTCAGCGCGAATTTTTATGAACGCCTCAAATTGCACGATGGTGCGCGCATTCCCGAGGCAAGCGCATCTTCGGTAGCGAATGGCCTGCAAAAAGTGGTGGAAGAAACGGTCCTGGCGATGGCGGGCGAAGGCGAGAATCTTTGTCTGGCGGGAGGCCTGTTCTACAACGCACTGTTGGTGGAATTTCTGGAACGCTGCGGCAAGTGGAAGAACGTTTTCGTGCAAGGCGGCGCAGGCAACGCAGGCACGTCGATTGGGGCGGCGGCTTACGTATGGCGGCAGAATCAGCCAGAAGGCGATCCCATTGGAGCGGACCTCCTGCTTGGCCCCAGCTACGGCGCCGAAGAAATCAAGCAGGTGCTGGAAAACTGCAAGCTTCGCTTCAAATACTTGCGTTCGACGGACGATCTGCTCTCCACCGCAGTGCACATGCTGGGCGACCGGAAGATCGTCGCGTGGATGCAAGGGCGCATGGAATTCGGATCGCGTGCGTTGGGCAATCGCAGCATTCTGGCATCACCCCTGGACCCCTACTCTACTGAAAATTTGAACGTCTTCATCAAACACCGCGAGCCGTTCCGCAAGTTCGCGGCCTCCGTTCCGCAGGAGTTGGCAGCGGAATATTTCGAAGCGGGTCCGAACGCCCGCCAGCTGGCCAGCGTGGGCCGCGTTAAGCCTGCTCATCGCAAGACGTTCGCATCCGCGATTCTAGGCGACGACATTGTCCGCGTTCACGTGGTGGCGGAAGCCGACAATCCCTTGTATCACCGCTTGTTGCATGAAGCGGGACGGGCAACGGGATTGCCCGTGCTGTACAATACCAGCTTCAATTTGTTCGGCGATCCGCTGGTCTCCACGCCGCGCGACGCGGTGCGTAGCTTTTATTCTTCGGGGATCGACGCCCTTTTCGTGGGGAACTTTCTGGTCGAGAAGTAATCCTGCCCTATTTGGCCCGCGATGCTACGCTGGCGGCTGGCGGCGGGGGAGGAGGCGCAGCGATCGCGCCGTTCGGTTCCGCGCGAATCAAACCCAGCGCCTTGCGCAGCTCGACATCGAGCTTCTTATACATGTCCGGGTTGTCCTTCAGGAACTGGCGTGCGTTTTCGCGGCCCTGACCGATGCGTTCGCCTTTGTAGCTGTACCACGCTCCGGATTTCTCCACCAGATTCTGCGCAACTCCCAGGTCGATCAGATCGCCTTCTTTGGAAATGCCCTCGCCATAGATGATGTCGAACTCAGCCTCGCGGAACGGCGGCGCCATTTTGTTCTTCACCACTTTGATCTTGGTGCGGTTGCCGGTGACCACGTCGCCGTCCTTGATCGCGGCGATACGCCGGATATCGGTGCGCACGCTGGAATAAAACTTCAGCGCGCGGCCGCCGGTGGTGGTCTCCGGATTCCCGAACATCACGCCAATCTTCTCGCGAATCTGGTTAATGAAAATCAAGCACGTGTTGGATTTCGAAACAATGCCGGTCAGCTTGCGCATGGCTTGCGACATCAGACGCGCGTGCACGCCCATGAAGCTATCGCCCATTTCGCCATCGAGCTCGGCCTTGGGCACCAGCGCCGCCACCGAATCCACCACCAGCACGTCGATCGAACCCGACGTGATCAGCGCGTTGGTAATCTCGAGCGCCTGCTCGCCGTAATCCGGCTGCGAGACCAGCAGGTTATCCACGTCCACGCCCAGCTTGCGCGCGTATGCCGGATCGAGCGCGTGTTCCACGTCGATGTACGCGGCCATGCCGCCGATCTTCTGGGCTTCCGCAACCACTTGCAGCGCGACGGTCGTCTTGCCGGACGATTCCGGGCCGAAAATTTCGGATATACGTCCGCGCGGGAAGCCGCCGATTCCGAGCGCGAAATCGACCGAAATGGACCCCGAAGAGATAGCCGGCACCGCTTGCACCGTCTGCCCTCCCAGCCGAATGACGGAGCCTTTGCCGAACTGCTTTTCAATCTGGCTGAGGGTCGCGCCCAGCGCGCGTGCGCGTTCTTTTTCGTCCATGTGTGGAGACCTCTCTTGCGGCGATTCGTTCGGGGGAAGTCTTATTATAGCGTGCTGACGCTGGGCGGGCCGGCCAGCGCTTACTTCTTGCCGCTCTGTTTGGCGATGACCATGTCTTTGATCTTGTCGCATGTCGCCTGCGGAAGAATACTCTTGCTCACAAGATCGTCCTTTCCACGGTATGGCCGGCCACCGATGATCTTTTGCGAGTAGGCATCCCCAATGCCAGGCAGCTCTTTCAGCTGTTCAGCGGTCGCGCTGTTTATGTCCGACAGCGTGCCCGGCGTCTTTGGCGCAGTCGCCTTCGCGGCCGGGTTTTTTCCGGGATCTTTGGATTGGCCCGCGAGGTTGAACGCCAGGACACAAACGAGGACCACGTAACTTAAGAGGCTCGTGAATTGTGTGCTCATGGTCCCAGTCTATTAAGGGAACAGTACATGACTACCCCGAATGTCGGATCTTCGGTCGCCGTAGCAGGCCTCTCCACGACGATGAGGCAGGCAGCCTCGCGAGGAGCATTCCGGGGTCAGCGGGTGCTATCAAAATCGACGTTTGTTCCGCCTGTCACCTGTTTACCATTACTCGCGGACTCTGAAGACTGGTTACAGGAGTTCGAGCCGAATCATGTGATATCGGCGCTAGAGAGCGTGCGTCAAATGTTCTTGATTGACGTATCTTGCTGAACTTGCCGTTTGACGTCTTCTCGGCGGTTCTTAAGGGCTGCGTATCCAAAGCTTGGCGCGAGGATGACTAGCTTAACTAACCCTAGCAAGAAGTCGAGGCTGAACCTGAGAACAGCTTCCACAGACCCCCAACGAGCGTCAGGGTGGCCAACACAGCGTAGCCTACAACCTTTTTGTTGGGCATTCTAGTTCCCGTAGCATCTACTCGCTGGTTCGCTGGCACCCCATTCCCAGGTTCATACTCGAATTCTCTCACTATCCCTGAGAGTATTTCCTCCCTCCGCACACTTATTCATATGACACGTATCCTGTCCGTGCTCCTGGCTACGGTTGTGTCGTTGGCGGCTGCGGATGATCCGGCCATCCTCGAAATCCGTGTGCTAGAGGGCGAAGGCGCATCGTACTTCACCGGCTCGCGCGCAACGCGGGGCATTACGGTCATGGTCACGGATGAAACCGGGCGGCCTGTGGAGGGCGCTACCGTAAGCTTCTCACTGCCACCGGATGGCCCTAGCGGTGCATTTATCTCCGGATCGCGGACGGAGATCGCTACTACTCGTTCCGATGGCCGGGCCGCGGCTTGGGGCATGCAATGGAATCAGTCGCCTGGACCGTTTGAGATTCGCATCACCGCGGTGAAAGGCCCCGCGCGCGCGGGAACCACCGCGGCGCAGTACTTAAGCTCAGGCTCGCCAGGGAAGGCCAGATCTTCGAGCCGGGCGGTTCCGGCGGCGAACTCAACAGGCACACCCCAGCCGAGCGTCAACCAAGAATCTCCGCGCGGCGTGCGAACCGGCGGGCACAAGTGGATTTGGGTCACGCTGGCGGTCACGGGCGCGGCGGTCGCGGGAGCGAGCTTTGCCGGCCGGTCGTCGAACGGCACATCGACCTCCGCGACTCCGAGCACGCTGCAAATCGGTATGCCGACGATCACGTTGGGACGGCCGTGAGCGCCACGTGAACGATGGAGAAACACGATGAAACGCTGGATTTATTTTCTGATGCTGACGATGCCAGCCTGCGCTCAGGTGGAGCACCCGCAATTGACCTGGATCCTAGACGCCGCAAATGCCGTCCGGCCAGTGTACGGCCTCCCAGGCAGCGCGACGGTGGGGGATCCAGCGGCTGAGAGGGTGGTCTCGATGGCCTGCTCCTCGCGCGACTGCGTGATGAAGATGGATGCGGCTTTGCATTCGACTTCAACCGCGCCTACTGTGGAAACCGGGCGGGGATGGGTGAAGGGATCTCCATCGAAAAGGGGCCTAGCTGCCCGCCGCGCCGCGCTCACCCCAGAAGGGCCAGCGTTAATCGCGACGGCGGACACTGAGACCTACGTATATTTCCTCTGGTCACAACAATTCGCTCGGTGGCGCGATGGGGAACTTGAATATGTGGCGCCAGCCGGCCAGGGAGACGTATTGTCCCTGCGCGCGTCCGGCGATGGGTTCGACTACGCCGTTGCCCGTGAAGACGGCACGTGGATTGAGCACTACTCGGTACGGGATCAGAGTGTGATGATACTGGCGTCGCTCGGTCCAACGGGCGCTGTGATGTTGCTGGAGGGCGGCGGCATTATGCTGGCCTCCGCTGACGACGTGCGTCTGATGCGGCCCTACTCTGGTGATGAACCGCTCGATGACGTCGTCTTCGCCATCTCGGGCGTGGGCCAATTCATCGCTGTGCCTGGCGGATTCGTGCAAGTGAATACGCCTTCGGGGGTCTGGTTGTTGTCTACGGCTTCCGCCGAGCCGGAGAGCTTCTTGTTGCCTCCACCTGCTTCACCGGAGGCGGCGCAATGATCGCACGCCTGATCCTCGCGGCGGCGCTTACGCCTTTCGCAGTGCACGCCCAGATTTCTTTGTTTGTGGTCGATGGATCCACTGAAACACCGGTGACGACGGTTTACGGTTTCGGCCAGGTCGCGCAGGGCGATACCAAAGACGTCCTCTTCCGTGCGCGAAACAACGGAGCCTCCGCGCTCACGGTGACCAAGCTCGCGATGTCTGGAATCGGATTTGCCATCGTAAACACAGCGATCATTCCGTTTACCGTAGCGCCGGGAAGCGCGCTCGATTTCACCATGCGTTTCACGGGTGGCCCAGTGGGCCCATACACAGCCAACCTGCAGGTGAACACGCAGATCGTACTGTTGCTGGCTACGATAGTAGCCGGACCCACGGTGGGCGTAGCGGCTCCTTGCACCGGCCCCGATTCGCAGCGCCTGATCAGCTTCGGACGCGTGCAGCAGGGCGGGCAGGTCACATGCACTTTCACGCTGCAGAATCCGTTCACGCAGGCGCTGATCGTTTCGCCTATCACTGTTAGCGGGGCCACGTTCAGCGCAACGCAGGCTTCCTCCGCCAGCATTCCCGCCGGCCAATTCATTACCTTTACCGTCCGTTTCACGGCGGCCACGATGGGGACTTTCAACGGGACCCTCACGGCCGGTCCGCGCGTGTATAACTTGAGTGGCACCGGATTTTCCGGACCTCTTCCGGCTCCGATCTTCACCTTTGACGCCGCGACATTTTTGAGCGGCCAGCAACATACGTTGTCGATGCGATTCGCACAGCCGTCAACCGTGGACGCCAATGGCGCCTTGACCATGGCGTTTACGCCCACGGGCAGCGTGGTAAGCGATGACTCGGCGATTCAGTTCACCGCATCGGGAAAGCGCGTGATTCCCTTCTCCGTCGCCCAGGGTGCGAGCAACCTGGTGCTGAACACGCAAGCCAACGTGATTTTTTCCACCGGTACCACCGCCGGCAAAATCACCTTCACGCTTGAGTCCCCGGCCTTCGGCATTTCCGGAGCTGCCAGCACGTCGATCACAATCGCCGGCGCGCCGATGACCATTAGTTCTTCGAGTGCCACCCGGCGCGTGAACGACTTGGATATCAGCATTTGGGCGTTCGATAACACGTACTCCGCGGGCCGCATGGACTTCACGTTCAATGACGCGGGCGGCAACCCCGTTGCTGCTGCCATAACGGCGGACTTCACTTCAGCGTTTTCATCGTTTTTCCGCGGGCAGATTCTAGGCAGCGCTTTTCTCGTGCGCATGACATTCCCAGTGACCGGCGACCCGCAAACCATCCGGAGCGTGGACGTTACCGTCGCGAATTCGGCGGGCAACGTGAGGCTTTCACGGTTGAATTTCCCTTAAACTCGAAAGGGAATGACTCAAGTCGCTTTGACCATCGCCGGCTCCGATCCCAGCGGCGGAGCCGGACTGCAAGCGGATCTCAAGACGTTCCATCACTACGGCGTATACGGCGAAGCAGTGGTGACTCTCATCACCGTGCAAAACACACGCGGCGTGGATCGTGTGGAGACGCTGACGCCGGACTTGGTATTGGCGCAACTCGATGCCGTGCTGGCGGACATCCCGCCGGCCGCCGCCAAGACTGGAGCGCTTGGTTCACGCGCCGTGATCGAAGCCATCGCTGACGCAGCAGCGCGCTTCACATTCCCCTTAGTGATTGATCCAGTGATGATCAGCAAGCACGGCGCTCGGCTGATGGACGACGAGTCATCGGAAGTATTGATCCGCCATCTGATCCCGCGCGCGTATTTGCTCACGCCGAATTTGGACGAAGCGGAAGCTATAGTGGGTTTCCCGGTCCACACCCCGGAAGACATGCGCCGTGCGGCGAGCGAACTAGCCGGGATGGGCGCTGCTAACGTGCTGGTGAAGGGCGGGCACCTGCAAGGCGGGGATGCGCTCGATATCCTGCTGCTGCAAAGTGGCGAATTCGCTGAATTTTCTGTTGCCCGCGTAAATACGCCGCACACGCACGGCAGCGGCTGCACCTATTCGGCTGCGATCACCGCTGGACTGGCAAAAGGCCTGGCACTGGCCGACGCAGTAGAGCGCGCCAAGAAATTCGTAACACGCGCCATCCAGACCGCGCCGGGTCTGGGCGGGGGGCAAGGACCTTTGAACCATTGGGCGTGATTCTTTGTGAGACTTTTTGCCACCCGGGCCTACTAATGGTCTAGGTGATCTCTCACATTCCAACATGGCTCGCAGGTGTGGATCATGCGGTCTTGTGGCTGCTCGCGCCCATGGCCGTCATTTTCTTGTTGAGTGGCCTCGACGATTTGGCTGTGGACCTTGCCTGGGCATGGGCCACGTTCCGCCGTGAGCCAACCGCCCTAGAGCGGCCTGCGGGAGTTCCACCGCGCTCGATCGCGATTTTCGTCCCGCTGTGGCACGAGCATGCCGTGATTGAAAAGATGCTTGCCCATAACATCGGAGCCATCCGGTACCCGGATTACCATTTTTTTGTGGGCGCTTATCCAAATGACGCGCCGACCCGGAATGCCATTGAACGTGCCGCGGAGCGCTACCCCAACGTGCATCTGGCCTTGTGTCCGCATGAGGGACCCACATCGAAGGCGGATTGCCTCAATTGGATTTATCAGAATCTGGCGTTGTATGAAGAAAAGAGCGGAGAGTTCTTCGACATCGTAGTAACACATGATGCGGAGGACTTGATTCACCCTGAAGCCTTGCGCTGGATCAATTACCATGCCGCGAAATATGACTTCATCCAAATTCCGGTCCTGGCTCTGGCCACGCCGCTGGGCGCGCTGATTCATGGCGTCTACTGCGATGAATTCGCGGAATGCCATTCTCGCGATATGGTTGTCCGCAGTGAGTATGGCTGCTTTCTTCCCGGCGCAGGGGTGGGTACCGGGTATCGTAGAGAGGCTTTGGAAAAGCTGGCGGCGGCCAATTCGAATCGTGTGTTCGAGCCGGTAGCTCTCACCGAAGATTACGAGTGCGGTCTGCGTTTGCACCGCTTGGGATGTTCACAAATGTTTCTTCCGTTGACGCGGCTGAGCGCCGCGGAGGGTGGCTTTTTGGCAACCCGCGAATTTTTCCCGAAATCCTGGCGAACCGCCCTGCGCCAACGAACGCGCTGGGTGATGGGAATTTCTTTGCAAGGGTGGGAACGCTTCGGATGGCGTGGAACACCCGGTGACGTTTACTGGTTGTGGCGAGATCGCAAGGGATTGATCGGCAGTCCGCTGGGTGTGCTGGCAAATGCAATGTTCTTTTATGGCGTGGCCACCGCTTTGTGGACGCGTGCCGGAGCATTCGACACGCGGCTGGCAGTCGCAACCTTGACGCTTCAGGCATTCCGTATCGCCGTGCGGATGGCGTTTACCGCGCGCGTGTATGGATGGATATTTGCCTGCGGTGTTCCGGTGCGGGCGTTTTTCGCTAACGCTCTGAACGCCGCCGCGACGGTCTGCGCTCTTGTTCGCTATAGCGCCGCGACGATGCAAGGCCAACCTCTGCGGTGGCTGAAGACGGAACATGCCTATCCTTCGCGCGCCGCTCTTCTCACGCATCGGCGTCGGCTGGGCGAAATCCTCGTTGGTGCGGGCTACGTGAATGCGGCGGCGTTGCGGGAGACCCTGGCTGTCTCCAATCCCAAAAGTCTGCGATTAGGTGAGCGATTGGTGCATCGCGGCCTGCTCACGGAAGACAGGCTTTATGAAGCACTGAGCTTGCAACAAGGACTTCCCACCGTGCACCTGCAGCCCTCGGATGTGTCACCACGCGCCGTGCGCGCGCTGCCATCGCGAGTGACGTCAAAATGGCATTGCCTGCCCTTTCGCATCGCCGAAGGAGGGCTATACGTCGCGAGCCCAAATGCGCCCTCGCCCGCCATGAATGAAGCCTTGCGGCGGTTTACGGCGCTCGAGATCCACTTTCACCTGGTAACGCCCTCTACATACAAACGACTAGAAGCGAGCTTGCACTAACCGCCTACTCTGCTATAACAAAGGCATCCATGGCGGAGGTCCGCAACCACCTTGTACAGTCCGCTCTCAACGCCAGACGGAACGCCTACGTACCGTTCTCCAAATTTGCGGTAGGCGCGGCGATTGAGGATTCGGAAGGCCGCGTTCACACGGGCTGCAACGTGGAGAACGCGAGTTACGGCCTTACTGTCTGTGCCGAGCGCGCGGCTGTTTTCAAAGCTGTGTCGGAAGGGGCACGCAGGTTCACACGCCTAGTGGTTGCCGCTGAAACCGACCCGCTTACCCCCCCTTGCGGGGCATGCCGCCAAGTGCTGGCGGAATTCTGCGAGGATCTGGAAATCGTGATGGTAAATCCATCCGGGAAAACCGAATCCGTGCAGTTGAAAGACTTGTTGCCGAGGGCCTTCCGTGCTTCGTTTCACTAAACTGACGCTCTTCCTGTTCGCCGGCGGCGCGGCATGCATGGCGCAAACTCGAGTCGACTCTATCTGGAGCGCTCGCTATGTAGTGACCATGGACGCGCAGCGCCGCGTGATTGAAAACGGCGCGGTGGCGGTCAGCGGCGATCATATCGTCGATGTGGGCTCACGCACCGAGATCGACCGGGCCTACCGGGCCGCGTCGCGGCTGGATCGCCCAAATGCCATCCTCACGCCGGGACTGATCAACACGCACACACACGCGGCCATGTCGTTGTTTCGCGGAGTGGCCGACGACATGAAATTGCAGGATTGGCTCGAAAAGGTCATGTTCCCCGCCGAAGCGAAGAATGTGAACCGCGAGTTCGTCCGCTGGGGAACACGTCTGGCGCTGCTCGAAATGGCACTTTCCGGAACTACCACATTCACGGACATGTATTACTTCGAGGACACCGTCGCGGAAGTCACCAAGCAGGCGGGCATGCGCGGCGTGCTGGGGGAAACCGTGATCAGCTTTCCCGCACCCGATTACAAAACCCCGCAGGCATCGCTCGCATTCATCGATCAGTTTCTGAAGACCTACGCGAATGATCCTTTGGTTGTGCCGGCGGTTGCGCCGCACGCCGTCTACACCGTGAAGGATGACATGCTGAAAGCCTCACGCGCGCTGGCGAACCAGCATGGCAAGCCGCTCCTCATTCATCTTTCGGAAACAAAAAAAGAGAATGAAGATCTGCTGCGGGACCGTAAGATGACGCCTACGGCGCTGTTGGAGTCGTTAGGCGTTCTGAATGGATGGACGCTGGCCGCGCACGGTGTCTGGCTCACGGACGCCGATTTGCGCATCCTCAAAATGCGCCGCTCGGGCTTGGCGCATAACCCATCCAGCAACATGAAGCTGGCGAGCGGCGTCGCGTCCGTGGTTAATATTCTGAACTTGGGAATTCCGATGGGTTTGGGAACGGACGGAGTAGCCGGTTCGAATAACGATGTGAATATGTTCGAAGAGATGACGCTCTCGGCATTTCTCCAAAAGGTTTCTTACAGTGACCCGCAAGCGCTGCCCGCAGCGCGCGTGTTCGAAATGGCCACCATCGGAGGAGCAAAGGCGCTGGGTATGGAAAAATTGATCGGTTCGCTTGAAAAGAACAAGCGCGCCGATATGATTTTTGTCAGCATTGCGGCCCCGCACGCAGTCCCGATGTATAACGTGTATTCGCAACTGGTATACGCGCTGAAGGGCTCCGACGTGGCGGATGTGATGGTCAATGGCCGCTCCATCGTGCGGGATCGAAGGATGTTAACGCTGGACGCACAACCCATTTTGGCGAAGGCCGTGGAATATCAGGAGAAGATCAAGAAGTCCCTGGGCATGCAGTAGTCTAAGCGCCCCATCCCCCACCGCCAGGCGTTTCAATTCTGAGCACGTCGCCATGGAGCACTTCGAAACGCGTTTTCGCGGCCAGCGTTATTCTTTTGCCGCCGCGCAAAAGCGTGTTTCGGCCCGGCTGCCCCGCCCCACCACCCTGGAGTCCGTAGGGTCCGCGTTCGCGGCGGTCCGAAAGGATCGTCACTTCGGCGGGCGCCAGGAAACGAAACTCGCGCACGATTCCGTCACCTCCTCTATGCAATCCTCGCCCGCCCGATCCCGTGCGGATGCGGTAGCTTTCAATCCGCAGAGGGAACTGATGTTCGAATGCTTCCACTGGTGTATTCCAACTGTTGGTCATATGCGTGTGCCTGCCGCTGTGGCCCGCATTGCGTGCCGAAGCGCCCATGCCGCCCGCAATGGTTTCGTAATAGGCGAAAGCACCGCCTTGCTGTCTGTGGCCTCCGAAGCTCAGATTGTTCATGGTTCCCGAACTCGCCGCCGGAATGCGTTCGGGCGCGGCTTTGGCGAGTGCGCCCAACACTACGTCGGTAATGCGCTGCGAGGTTTCCACATTCCCCGCCGCCATCGCCGCCGGCGCAAGCGCATTCACGATGCTCCCCTCCGGCGCGATGATGCGGATGGGCCGCAGGATGCCAGATGTAAACGGGATATCCTCCGTCACCAGACTACGGAACACGTACATCACCGCCGCAGTAGTGACCGCCAAATTCGCATTCACCGACCCCAGGACTTGCGGCGCGGATCCCGTAAAATCGACAATCGCTGAATCCCCTGCCAGAGTTGCCACTACTTGCAGGCGGTGCGGCTTCTCTATCGCGTTTTCATTCTCGATCACGTCTTCGAATTGGTACGTGCCGCGCGGAAGATTGCGCAAGGCTGCGCGCAGCATTCGTTCGCTGTAATTCTGCAGACCGCGCATGTTGTGATGAACGCGAGTCTCACCATATTTCTGAACCAGCTCACGCAAACGCAGTTCGCCCCGCTGGATGGACATGAGCTGGGCCATCAAATCACCCTCCCGCTCGACAGGCGTGCGGACGTTGGCCAGTATTAGATCCAGCAGTGCCCGGTCCAGTTTGCCCGCGTGCTGAATCAGAATCGGCGGTATGCGCAATCCTTCCTGATAGATCTCGCGAGCGAGCGGCATGGAGCCCGGACTCATGCCGCCTACATCCGCGTGATGCGCGCGATTGGCCAGATAAAACGCCGGATTCTTCGACCGCGAAGTGAATACCGGCGCAACGGCGGTTATGTCTGGCAGATGGGTGCCGCCACGAAAAGGGTCATTGACTAACGCCACGTCGCCAGGTTGCAGGTCAAAAGCATCCCGGACAGCGCGCACCGAGAGCGGCATGGCACCCAAATGTACGGGCATATGATCGCCCATGGCTACCGTTTCGCCACCCGCGTCGTACACCGCGCAGGAATAGTCGCGGCGCTCCTTGATATTCGGCGAATAGGAGGTCTTGCGCAGCACAATGCCCATTTCCGCGGCAATGGACGCGAGCAGGTGGCGGAATAACTCCAGTTCGATCGCTCTCGCCGGGGTGTTGGAGTTCACGGTCTACAATCCGTGACATGAACGGCGAAGCTCGCTACGCGCTCCCAGTCGCGTCCGCCGCCGCGCTCCAGGCCATGCGTTCCACTGGCGGCATCCGTGCGCACACGCCAGCCGAGCAGTTGCATGGCCGGACGAGCGGTCAGCCTCAACAAAGTATTGCTGGTTTGTTTGATCTCCCAGCTTTCACCGCCCGTATTGGTTTCGTACAATTCGGAGCGTTTTGTCCGGCCCTGGGAAGTATCCAGCACCAACTGCCCCGTGTTCCGCGAGGTGAAATGAAACTGCGAGATGGTCCCTGCCTTGGTGTCGTCCAGCACCGGCCTCCTCCGCCATGTTTTCCCGCCGTCGGTGGTCAACAGGAAAAACGCATCGCGTGCGAGCGGGTCCACCACTTCGCCGCTAATCCAGCCCGTCTGTAGATCAAGAAAAGAAATCTGTTCCAACGCCGAGGAACGGATCCTCGCGTGTGGTTCCGTCCACGTCAGGCCACTGTCATCGCTCGCAAGCAATACGCTGAACAGGGTTCGATTCGCCGTGTGCAGGTTACCTGCCAGCAGAATCCGATTGCCAGATGCGTCGGCCGATGCCAATTCCAGGTATACGGCGCAGGGTTCTTCGCTCCCGCAGGTGAGGCCAAATGCTTCGATTTCTTCAGCGGCGCACTCAAAGGCTAGCCTCACTGGAGCTTGCGCGGCGAGCGCGACAGCGAAAACAGAGAGCAGTGCAGCGAGTCTCACTGGTAGCCATTGTAAAGCAACAGATGATAAGGCGATATTGTCTACCGGCGTGCGATGCCCCGCGCCGTTTCATCCGTTGCCGGTTTCCCAGCGACCTGGAAATGGCTCAGCGTGGCCGCATAAGAAGAAATGCCTTTGTACAAGGCCTCAGCGATTTTCTGGCGATGTTCCGGCGAGCGTAACAATTTCTCGTCGGTGGTGTTGCTCAGGAAGCCGATCTCAGCGAGCACGCTGGGCATGGTTGCACCAATCAGAACCACGAACGGCGCGCGCTTCACACCCCGGTCCTTCGCCCGTTCGTTCGAACGGCCGGAGAGCGTGGCCAGCGACGTCTGCAAGCGCACCGCGAATTCACGCGATTCATCCACTTTGTCCTTGAGCGTGATTTGTTGCACCAATTCCTGCAAATCGAAAATGGAACGCTGGGAGCTGGCGTTTTCCCGCGAGGCCAAGTCCATCGCCGTCTTAGATGTGGTGAAGTTCAGCACATAAGTCTCAGTGCCCGCCGCAGCGCGGTAAGCGGAGGAATTCGCGTGAATAGAAAGAAACAAATCGGCTCTGTGCTCATTGGCGATGCGCGTCCGTTCTTCCAGTCCGACGAAGGTATCCGCGGTGCGCGTGTACACCACTTCACTTCCCAACTGTTCGTGAATCAACTCGCCCAGCCGCAGTGCAACGTCGAGCGACAAGTCCTTCTCCAGATAGCCGGATGGCCCGTGCGTGCCCTGATCGTGACCGCCGTGTCCAGGGTCAAGCACAACGCGGCCTAGCTTGAGGCCCAAAGCGCGGGTTAATGAACGGTCGCCGCTGATGGCGCTGCGCTTTGCAGCTTGTGGTTCAAGGACTTCCGAGGTGCGGGTGGACGTAGCCACGGTGCGCAAGAGAGGGGCCATCGCCACTGGCGGCGGTGCGACAGGCAGCGGCGTTGCAAGAGGTCGCGCGAGGGGAACGGCTGGCGCAGGAGGCGGCAATGCCGGAACCGCATCAGGCGCGGGCAGCACTTCCGTTCCAGCTACATTGAGCTTGGCCGAGGAGAGTTTGATCGCCGGACCTAAAATCGAGGCGAGTCTAACTGGAGGCTTGGGCTCAGTCGCCGGCGGAACGAATGTCCGCGTCGGTTTGCGCCGAACCTCGGAGTCGATTTCGTATATTCCCAGTGTACGTTCGGGAGCCGCCGCCACCGGCGCGGGTTTCATGGGAGGCAGAGCGCTTAAGAGCGGTGCACCCGACAGGGGCGGCGCGTCTTTGCTGTTCGAACGAAGCTCGATCACCAGGCGGCTGGGATTCGTGAGCTGCGATCGCGTCATCTCCGCCGGATGCGGCAGGTCCAATACGATGCGCGTGATTCCGGGTTCTTTCTCCGCAACGCGGATCTGATCCAGAAGCCCATCGCCGACGCGGATGGTATGCACCCCTCGGGTCACCATCGCCGGAGAGGCGCCTTGTATATCAAACGCAAGGCGCTCCGGATTGGACAGGCGGCTGTACTTGAAAGTAAAATCGGAGGAAACCTCCACCGCAATGCGAGTGACGTCGCCCAGCGACCAGAAGCGCACGGCGCTAACCTTAGCGTTGCCCGCAAGGCGCGGCGCAGCGTCCTGGGCTCCGCCCGCCACCGGCACAAGAAGCGCGGCGGCGCCGAGCCACATCCACCGGGGGAGATAGCAAAAATTACGGTTGGACCGTTCTGAGGTACAGCTTCCCATCCTGATCCAGGAACTGCTCCAGCTTCGGATATCGTTCAACGGGAACCTCCTGGCTGGCCGGCACTGGGCTGGCCTGCTCGGTTGCTTCCTGTTCCTTCCGTCCACCGGCGGCGTTTTTCGCCGCTCTATATCGTTTCGCGACCTGTTCTACGTAATTCCGTGTTTCCACGTAAGGTGGAACCTGATGAAAGCGATCCACCGCGCCCGGCCCAGCGTTATATGCGGCCAACGCCAACCGATCGTCTTTGTAAGTCTCTTGAAGCTGTTTTAAGTATCTCACGCCCGCCTCGATGTTTTGGGCAGGGTCGAAGCTATTACCCACTCGCAGTTGCCTGGAGGTGCCGGGCATCAACTGCATCAGTCCTTCCGCGCCTTTCGATGATACGGCGTGGAGGTTGTAATTGCTTTCCACCTGGATCACGGAATGAACCAATAATGGGTCCACACCATGGGAACGGGCACTCTGCTCCACAATTTCGGCGATCCTCGCCGGCGGCGCGGGAATGCGGATAGGTGAACCGGCGGCGGCCGTCCCCCCGGAAATGAAGACGTTGCGCACTAGTTTGCCAGTGCGACGGTCCACACGCACGCTGGAGATTTTGCCGGCGGGCTCCGCTGCTCCAGTCCTAAGCAACGACGACGGGCGCTCAGCCGCGGATACCGGGGACGCGATCAGGATGGCGATCAACGCTAACATGCCGAATAAAGATTCCAAAGATACGCCCCCACTGTATGGGGTGCGGCTTGTTACCATCGTCTCATGGAAGCGGCAGGCCGGGAAAGCAGCGCGGGTTTCGTGCTTACGGGCGGGCAGAGTCGGCGCATGGGGCGCGACAAGGCCCTGCTGCCTGCCGGGGGCATCACTCTGGTCGAGCGCATCGCGTCGCGTGTTGCGGAAGCGGCGGGGTGCGTCACTCTGGTCGGCGAACCCGAGCGTTACCACTCGCTGGGCCTTCCAGTGGTGGCGGACTTGATGGAACATTGCGGACCTCTGGGGGGCGTTTATACAGCCTTGAAACTGGACATGGCCGACTGGAACCTGATCGCCGCCTGCGATATGCCGGATCTCACCACCAAGCTGCTCACCGAACTGCTCAACGCCGCCAAGGCGGCCGACGCCACTTGCCTTGTCGCTCAGACAGATGCCGGCCTGCACCCATTGTGTGCTGTATACCATCGACGGGCGCTGCGCGCCGTGGAAGCTGCCCTCGCCCGTAAATCCTTTAGAATGCATGATCTTCTATCGGCCGTCGCCGCCGTTCCCTGGCCGGTGGACAACCCTATCCTGCTGCGGAACGTAAACACTCCCGCTGAATGGGAAGTTTCCCATACATGAGCCAGCATTACATCGAGTTCGGCAACGTATATAAGACGTTCGACTACCCGGTTTTAGTCGATGTCAATTTTCACTTGGACGCGGGCGAAACGCTGGCGATTATCGGGCAAAGCGGCGTGGGGAAGTCCGTCAGCCTGGGGCACATTATGGGGTTCATAAAGCCGGATTCGGGGCGCGTGATCGTTTCCTACGAAGACATCACTGAGATGACCGAGGCCGAACTTCGGAAGATTCGCAAGAAGGTCACCATGGTGTTCCAGTCCGGCGCGCTGTTCGATTCGCTCACAGTAGGCGAGAACATCCTGTTTTCCCTGGAATTGCGCGAAGACTATAACGAACAAAACAAAGAGGATGTAGTAGATGGATTGCTGACGCTCGTGGGCTTGCTCGAATACAGGGACGTGTACCCGGCCGACATCTCCACAGGCTATAAACGCGCCGTGGCGATCGCGCGGGCGCTGGCGTTTCAGCCCGAGTGTATTCTCTATGACGAACCGACAACCATGGTGGACCCGATCATGAGCGAGCACTTGAGCGACGTGATGCTCCGCTTAAAAACACAACTTCACTTGACTAGCGTTGTAGTTACTCACGATCTGGAATTGATGCGTAAGGTGGCGGATCGGGTTGTAGTGCTGCATGAGGGCAAGGCGATCTACTTCGGACCTGTGAAAGACCTGGAAAAGTGCGAGCACCCACATGTGCAGGAGTTTTTGGCGATGGACCGCGTGTGATGGCGTAGCGCGCCCGGATCTCCTATCGCTTGGCCTTCACATCCGGACGTGCGTCGGGCACGAAATTGCCTGCGTTGGGCATCTTCACTTTAGGAAGCGAAGTCTTGTTCATTTCGACGTTTTCTCCGATGATGCCGTTGGCGCTCAAGATGAGTGCGACCACGGCATAGACTTCGTCACTGGACAAGCTGCCCGGTTGATCGTAGGGCATGGCGCGGCGGATATAGTCAAAGACCGTAGTCGCGTACGGCCAGTAACTGCCAACGGTCTTTGCCGGCTTCGGGGTATTGATGGACCCGATTCCGCCGACCAAACCCGGGTACTGGCCTTCGCGGCCCTCCAATTTTTCGTTGTGGCAGGTCTCGCACTTCTCTTTGTAAATACTCTTCCCCGCAGCAGCCGTGCCCTTGCCTTCGGGCAGGCCGGCGCCGTTGGACATGGTGGTGATGTCCATCGCCTTAATCCTTTCTTCGGGCGCGGGGCGGCCGATGCGGCCCTGCCCAAAGCCGAGCGCACACGCCAGCAGCGTAATGAAACTAAACCTGAGCAGCATGCGTGACGCTCCCATCGGGCTGGATGTACCAGACCTTGATTCCATTATTGTGATAGCGATAGTTGCGGCCTCGCGCGGCGGCCAGTTCGTCTTGCGAGACTTGCGTGTAGCCGCTGTCATCAGTGGCGCGAGATTGCAATGTGACTGCGCCGCCGTCCCAATTCCAAGGCATGCGGAATCGCACAAAGGCTTTCGAATGGATGGGCTGGTTGAGTTCGGCATCCTTCCACGTTTTGCCGCCGTCCGACGAAACCTCAACTCGAGTAATTTTGCCGCGGCCACTCCACGCGAGTCCCGTGATTTCAAATGCACCCGCTCCGCCAGTCAGTTTCTGTCCGCCGGATGGGTGCGTGATCACGGACTTGCCTTCCAAATCGAAGGAAAACTGGCGCGCCTTTCCATCGGGCATTAAGTCCGTATAGTAGGCGGTTTCATGCGTGGTTTGCGCGGGCTCGGCTGTGGCGTGCAGACGGCGAATCCACTTCACGTTGGTATTGCCTTCAAAGCCCGGCAGTAGGAGACGCATCGGATAGCCCTGTTCGGGCCGAATCGCTTCCCCGTTCTGCGCGTATACGATCATCGCGTCGTCCATCAACTTCGCAAGCGGAATACTACGCGCCAGCTTGCAGGCATCGCCGCCCTCCGCGATCACCCATTTCGCTTCAGGCTTGAGTTTCGCTTCGGCGAGCAGCAGTTTGACGGGAACGCCAGTCCATTCACTGCAACTGGCGAGACCGTGGCTCACCTGCGCAGTGGGTCCAAGCGCCGCTGTGTACTCGGAGGTGCCGTTGCCCGAGCACTCCACGAAGTGCACGCGCGTGGTGGCTGGGAAGCGCTTCAGGTCCGCTAGAGAATAAACAAGGGGTTGCTCGACAAGTCCGTGAATCAGTAATTCGTGCGTGGCGGGATCGAGATCCGGCACGCCCGAGTGGTGCCGCTCGAAATGCAAAGACGACGGCGTGATAGTACCGTAGGATTCTTGCAGAGGGGTACGGGAGCCTCCAGTGGAGGGCGTCTTCGAATCGGCGGGCACCAGGCGTTTGGCCGTCTCACGCGACGAGCGCTCACCGTAGGGCGATAGAGCCTTACCCACTTGACTGGGTGCTTCTTGTTTCTCGGCGGTGCAAGCGGTGAGCGCGGCCAGACCGGCTCCCATCGAAAGAAGCTTGCGGCGACTAGGGTCTTTCTTCATGCTATTCAGACTAACAAATAAGGGGACATGCTACTTAAGTCCCGATCCCCACGAGAGCAGCATGTTGGACTGGCCTAGTCCGATTCTTGGTCGTCATGCCAGTCTGCTTCCGGACGGATCAGCTCTCGAGCTGCCTCCGCATCGGATTCCAGAACGCGGACCTTCACCCCACCGAGCGCATGTGACAGCGACCAGTTGGCATTGATAGAGTGATGATCCGCCAAGACTGCCTGAATTCCAAATGCCTCCAGGAGCGACTTGACGAGATTGGCCTCAATAGCGGTAGTGTATGACCCGATTGTGATGAGCTCCCCGGGCATGATCGTAAGTATACTCAGTACTCCGCCGTTACATCTTTATTTGGTAACGGGAAACTTGCGACTTTTTCCCGCCCAGTGATTCTAATGCAAGTGTCCCCGAAATCGTCGCGTGTTGACTTGGTTTTGGGGGAGTCTCTACAATCAATAGGTACCCTCAAACATGGCATTGGCCGCCTTGCAAACCCCTGTGAAACCTGAGTTTTCCCTGCTTTCGCGCATCGGAAATACGCCGCTGCTCCGTCTGGCGAAGCTGGACCAGCATCTGCCGGGCGTCGAAATCTACGCCAAGGCCGAGTTTTTCAATCCGGGCGGGTCCGTGAAAGACCGGGCGGGGTTGAACATGATTTTGGAAGGCGAGCGCTCCGGCAAGCTGACCAAGGACCACGTTCTGTTGGATGCCACCAGCGGTAACACGGGTATCGCGTATGCGATGATCTGCGCGATTAGGGGCTATCGAGTGAAGCTGTGCCTGCCCGCCAACGCTTCGCATGAGCGCAAGCAAATTCTGAAGGCCTACGGAGCGGAGATGGTTTTTTCCGATCCCGGCGAAGGCTCGGACGGGGCGATTCGCTTGTGCCAGAAGATTTTTGCCGAAGGCGCCGAGAAGTATTTTTATCCCGACCAGTACGGCAACTCCGCCAACTGGCGCGCGCACTTTGAAGGAACCGGTGTGGAGTTAATCCGCCAGACGGAAGGGCGCATCACGCACTTTGTGACCAGCCTTGGCACCAGCGGCACGTTCACGGGAACATCGCGTCGTTTGAAACAGGACGTGCCGCATGTCCGCTGCATTTCGGCGCAGCCGTCGTCCGGGTTCCACGGGCTGGAAGGTCTGAAACACATGCCGACGGCTATCGTGCCCGCGATTTACGATCCGAAACTGGCCGACGATAATGTATGGATTGAAACAGAAGACGCCTATCGGATGACGCGTTGGCTGGGACGCCATGAAGGACTGCTGGTAGGCATGTCCTCCGGCGCCAACGTACATGCGGCGCATGAAGTGGCGAAGAAGCTGACTGCCGAAGGCAAGAACGGCGTGGTGGTTACCATGCTATGTGATGGCGCTACGAAGTACCTAAGTGAGCCCTTTTGGAATGATCAAGATTAACGAAACCGCATGGCGCGCCATGGTGGCGCATGCCGAAGCGAAATTCCCGAACGAGTGCTGCGGCGCAATGATCGGGCGAATCGACGGCGACACGAAAGACGTGACCATCGCCGAACCCTTGGAAAATGCCTACGATGGTGCACAGGGCGCACGCTACGAGCTGCGTCCGGAAGATTTGCTGGCGGCCGACAAGAAGGCGCGGGCGGCAGGGCTGGACCTGATCGGCGTCTTCCATTCGCATCCCGATTGCGACGCGTATTTTTCGAAGACGGATTTGGAGAATTCGTGCCCCTGGTATTCGTTCGTCGTACTATCTATTAAAGGCGGCAAGTTCGATCACGCCAACAGCTTTCTGCCGAACGCCGAGCAGACCGAAGCGAAGAAAGAAGAATTGTTATGGCCAAAGTCCTGATCCCCACTCCTCTGCGGCAGTTCGCTGAGAAGCACGATTCCGTCGAACTGGCGGGCGCGACCGTCGGCGAGGTGCTGGGCGCGCTGACCACGCAGTTTCCCGATTTGCGCAAACAGCTTTTTAACGACGAAGGCAAGATGCGAAGCTTCGTCAACGTCTACTTGAACGATGAAGACATCCGCTACCTGAAGAAGGACGCGACGGCGGTGGCGGCCGGAGATACGCTTTCCATCGTGCCAAGCATCGCGGGCGGCCTGTAAGAAGAGAAGAGGTACCCTTATGGCGACCATGGCTCCTCCGGTTGCGTTGAATAAAGACGAAATCCTGCGCTACTCGCGCCACCTGATCCTGCCCGAAGTGGGCATGGAAGGCCAGCTCAAGCTGAAGAACGCCAAAGTGCTGATGGTGGGCGCGGGCGGGTTAGGCGCTCCGCTGGGACTGTATCTGGCGGCGTCCGGCATCGGGCGCATCGGCATCGTGGATTTTGACGTCGTCGATTTCACCAACCTGCAGAGGCAGGTGATCCACGGCACCAAGGACGTCGGCAAGAAGAAGCTGGATTCAGCGGCCGAGTCCATGCTCGACATTAATCCGTACATGCAGGTGGACAAATTCGAGACCGCCATCTCGAGTGAAAATGCGTTCGACATCATGAAGGATTACGACATGGTGATCGACGGGACGGATAACTTCCCGACGCGCTACCTGATCAACGACGCGTGCGTGATTTTGAAGAAGCCGAACGTGTACGGCTCCATCTTCCGGTTTGAAGGTCAGGCCACGGTGTTCGCGTATCCCGGCGGGCCGTGCTACCGCTGCTTGTATCCGGAGCCGCCACCTCCGGGCCTGGTTCCGAGCTGCGCCGAAGGCGGCGTGCTGGGCATTCTGCCGGGCATCATCGGCTTGGTGCAGGCCACCGAAGCGGTGAAGCTGATTCTGGGCGTGGGCGAGACACTAGTGGGCCGCCTGATGTTGTACGACGCGCTGGCCATGCGTTTCCGTGAGTTGAAACTGCGCCGCAATCCCGAGTGCCCGGTGTGCGGCGACCACCCGACGCAGACCGAGCTGATCGACTACTACCAATTCTGCGGCGTGCCGCATCCGTCAGAAATCAAGGAGGAGGCCGCCCCGATGGCAGGTTATATTTCCGATACCGAGATTGACGCCGTGGCGTTGAAGGCTAAGCTCGATGGCGGCAAGCCGTTCCAGTTCATCGACGTGCGTGAACCGCACGAATACCAGATCGCGAGCATCCCCGGCGCGAAGCTAATTCCGCTGAACGACGTTCCCAAGCGCATCGGCGAACTGGACCCCAACGTCGAGACCATCGTGCACTGCAAGATGGGCGGCCGCAGCGCGAAAGCCTGCGATTTCCTGCGCGCGCAGGGCTTCACGAACGTGCGGAACATGCTGGGTGGGATTACGGCTTGGAGCGATAAGGTGGATCCGAGCGTTGCGAAGTACTGAATTCACCCATCAGCGAGCTTGATTCATCGCAATACTGCGTGCTTCTTGGATATCGATGCGAGCCTTATGCCCGTGGCGCTCTAAAAGATGAAGCAGGTTTGCACCGTTCAGTAATATGAGGGGCTTGCCTTTGGCGAAACTATAAGCATCCGGTCCATAGTCTGATGTTGTAACAAGGATTCCCTTATTAGCGCCTTCGTTTAATACCGTTCCGTACAGATCCCTTACTGCCCCGGCGTTTACGGTATTCGTATATCTCTTCGCTTGAATGACTATCTTTCCACCCCTTATCGGATCAGGATCAAAGGCAAGGGCATCAACTCCACCATCGCGGCTCGCTTGCGTAATCTTAACCTCGCCGCCATTGGTTTTAAACTCCTTCTCAAATACCTCACGAATGAGATGCTCAAAATCTTCCCAATCCATCGCCGCGAGATTGGAGGACTCGTCAAGCGTATTCGCAACTTCGTATGCCGACACGAAGCGGCCGTCATCGCGACGAATCTGCATAATGGGAGGGACAGCTGCCAAACTATGCAGCTTCGAACTTCCAACACCTTTCAATGCCCTGAAACACGCCTTGGGATCGACGCTGCCAAGGTTTATAGCCGTAAATTCCTCCCGGCGAACTTGTATAGAAAGGACACAGGCGGTTACTTGTTTTCCCGTAGCACGGTCGACGGATGTGACGATGCCGTTGAAAGCGATAGCCAAGAGAGCATCAACAACGTCGGCCTCAAACAATTCGTGAATAGTCCGCAGCGTAGTCTGATACAACAAGTCGTCATATAGCTTGTCGAATTGGCTCTGAGACAAGTACTGTTCGACTAGTTCACCGCGCACAAACTTCACTTCGTTGACTCTCGGAATATTCTCCGGGGGCGGAAGAGAGTAATCAACGACTAAAATCTTAGTTTCTGGATTGTAATCTAGGTCGAACTCCTTGGGGAAGTGGTCAGGGTAAGCCGAGAAGGACAGCACCATATCGCAGTATTCGATAACTGCCTCAGTCTCTTTGCTGAAGTACGCCGCCCGTCGTTTCTCAATCGCTTCATTCTTGCCACACTGATCTTCCAAAAATACCGCGCGCTTCTCCTCCCAACCCCGCAGTTCATCCTGATAGTTACGATCAAGTTCAACCAGGAGCGTCTGATAAGCCGATAATACTGCCTCATCTTCTTTTTCGATGCGCTGGATCGTATTACTCCACTCGTCTCGGGCAGCAGCAAGCTTCTGCGAAAGCATGGCGTGAAGTGCGGATCGACGGGATGGGATCAATTTGTCCAATAAACCATATTTCGGAATAAATTCCGCATCATCTGGCTTTGGCTCGGGAGGTCGAACCTTGCCAGTTGGCTTTATGGGCAGCTTTGGTTTCTGGGGCTTGCGCTCCGGGAAAACAGTGTGATCTTTCAACGTCTCCCAATCGATTGCATCATTTACAGTTAGCGTTCGACTCAAGACACTACGGAGTTGGTCTAGCTCACGTCGAGCTTCCCCTGTAAGATCCGCAGCGACGCGTTTCCCAGCTTCCAGGTCCTGCTTCTTGCTTTCCCTGCCAAGTCGACTGTTTTCACGCCCCTGAAATCGAATCCACTCCTCATCCCATTGGGACGCCTGCAGCTTCGCTTTGCGCTCAGTCACCCCTCGTTCAGGGCTTCGAATGAGGCGATGCTTCTTCAGTCCGTCGTGCCATAACTCAACCTTGAATGACTCCGTGTACCGTGAGTTGTACAGGACTTCCACGTCGCTAATTCGGGTCTTCATGTGGGACGTCGAGACGACAATAATAGTGGGAAAATAACCCAAAACGCAAGGATGCCGCCCACTCGCCGAAGCTATCTGCTACTCCATCGTCATTCCAGCCCGACAGTCAGTCAGCCGAAGCGAGCTTGCGATTTCCATTCTCACTCGTCAATTCCTCAAGCTGCCGTTCGCAGCGATCCTGCGGCGTTACGCTTCAGTCAAACCTGCGGCGCCACCTTATGATCGTAGTGCATCTGCAAGTTCATCCAACACTCGGGAGTGTTCCCGAAGTAAAGGGCGAGCCGGAGCGCCGTATTCGCCCTGACGCGACGGCGGTTGTGGGTAATTTCCGCGATGCGGTTCGGGGAAATGCCGGCTGACTTGGCAAGCTGGTTGCGGGACAGCCCGTACAGGAACTCATGCTTCAGCATGTCCCCGGAGTCACTGGTGCGAATTCGCTCTTAGCCATGTGTGGCTCCCAATGATAATCCTTGATCGACACCTCATACGCGTCATCATCAGCGGCGATTGCCAATCGCCCGTAGCTTGCTAATTGCGCCGCCTCAGGAACATCTGAGGCGGCGTGTTCCCCCACGTTACAATCAAAGCTCATGTTCCGGAAGGTACTGGTCGCGAATCGCGGTGAAATCGCGGTGCGGATTATTCGTGCGCTTCGCGAGGCGGGCATCGCCAGCGTGGCGGTATATTCTGACGCCGATCGCGCTTCGCTCGCCGTCCAGATGGCCGATGAAGCGGCGCACCTGGGTCCAGCGGCTGCGGCGGAAAGCTATTTGCGCATCGACAGAATCCTGGACGCCGCGCGGCGGCATGGCGCGGACGCCATCCATCCCGGCTACGGATTCCTAAGCGAAAACGCGGAGTTCGCCGAGGCGTGCCAGAGCGCGGGCGTGGTGTTCATTGGACCTCCAGCGGAGGCCATCCGCGCGATGGGATCAAAGACCGAAGCGCGCAAGCTGGCCATCGCGGCGGGCGCTCCGGTGGTTCCGGGCACCGAAGCGGCGGTCACGGATCTAAGCGCCGCTCAGAGGGTCGCGCGCGGCCTGGGCTATCCGGTTCTGCTGAAGGCTTCGGCCGGAGGCGGCGGCAAGGGCATGCGCCGCGTGGACCGCGAGGACGATCTGGAAACTGCTATCCGCGACGCATCGAGCGAAGCTTCGCGAGCATTCGGCAATGGCGACGTGTATCTGGAAAAGCTAGTGGTCGAACCACGTCATATTGAAATTCAAGTGCTGGGCGACCAGCACGGCCACATGATTCACCTGGGGGAGCGCGAGTGCTCCATCCAGCGGCGGCATCAAAAAGTAGTGGAAGAGTGCCCTTCTCCGCTGATGCGGGAGCATCCGGAATTGCGCGCGCACATGGGCGAAGCGGCGCTGAAGATCGCGCGCCGCGCTGGCTACTACAACGCGGGCACCATGGAATTCCTGGTAGACCGCGACCGTAATTTTTATTTCCTGGAAATGAACACGCGCTTGCAGGTGGAGCATCCTGTGACCGAACTGGTCACTGGTCTCGATCTGGTGCACTGGCAATTGAGGATCGCAGCAGGAGGGCGGCTCGACATCCAGCAACAAGATGTGTGGTGGGCAGGCGCCTCCATTGAGTGCCGCATTTACGCGGAAGATCCGGACAACCAGTTTCTTCCGTCACCGGGAAGAATCACGCGCTTGATGGAGCCCTCGGGTCCCGGTGTACGACTAGATTCCGGCGTGTATGAAGGCTGGGAAGTGCCGTTTGAATATGATCCGCTGCTAGCGAAGTTGGCTGTATGGGGAGAAACGCGGGAAGTCGCGACCGCGCGGATGCAACGCGCGCTGCGCGAATACGTGGTGGGCGGGATCCGCACCAATACGGCATTCTTTACGGAAATTCTGAACTCTAAGGTGTTCCGCGACGGACGCCTTTCCACCGCG
This sequence comes from uncultured Acidobacteriota bacterium, assembly GCA_902826605.1. GTDB lineage: Bacteria > Acidobacteriota > Terriglobia > Bryobacterales > Bryobacteraceae > Palsa-187. The sequence continues at coordinate 75,641 of CADEFM010000011.1, read as the reverse complement.
TTTCTCGACGACTTCTTCATGCAGCGGCAGCCAATGCCTCGCAACTTCGGGGCGGAGGCAGTGGCCGCGCTGGTAGCGGCGGCATCGTCAAAACCAAGTGATGCGATGACGCGGCCGCAAAGCGGCTCTCATTGGCTGCGCTCAGGCCGGGACGAGCAACTTCGATGACGTACGAAGCACGAATTGACGGGCATAACGCGCGCATCGCGATCGAAGCCGGAAGGCTGCGCTATGAGTCGGATTCCGTGGTGGACGCCGCATTTGAAATGCAGGCCATGAACAGTGGCTACTACAGCATCCTGATCGAAGGGCGGAGCTACACCGCCATCACGATTCCCGGCGGCGGAGTCGCGGTGAATGGGCGCGTGTATGACCATGTAGAAATCGTCGATCCGCGAGCGTATCGCTCGCGCGATACAGGCGGCCAAGTGGGCGGGCGGCAAAGCATCGCCGCACTCATGCCGGGTCGTGTGATCCGCGTGCTGGTGGAGACGGGGCAGCAGGTGGAATCGGGGCAAGGGCTGATTGTGGTGGAGGCCATGAAGATGCAGAATGAAGTGAAGGCCCCGGCTAGCGGCAAGGTGATCGAGGTGCGCTTTGGCGCGGGCGACGCGGTGGTCGCCGGACAGATACTGGTTGTGATCGAATGACTCCAGCAATTCAGGCGGTTTGTACATTGTGTGAGGGCACGGGGTGGAAGCGCGTGGAGCGCTCCGGCCTCTCCGGTGTGACACGCTGCGAATGCGCGGCGGCCACACGGACGGAGGCGCTGAAGGAACATTCGAACATTCCGCCGCAGTATCTCAACGCTTCGCTCGATACCTTCATCGTTCCAGACGATCTGCCGCCGATGGCCCGCAAGAACCTGAATACCGCAAAGATGCAGGTGCGCAGCTTCATCCGCGAATTTCCGGCTGCGGAGCGTCCGGGCCTGCTGCTGCTCAGTGAATCTAACGGGGTGGGGAAAACACACTTGGCCGTGGCTGCCATGCGGGCGCTGCTCGATAAAGGGCACGAATGCGTGTTCTGGGACTATCAGAATCTGCTGGATCGTATCAGGTCAGGCTACAACGCGGCTTCGGGCGCGGCGGACCGTGAGGCGTACCGCTCGGCTTTGGACGCCGAGATCCTGGTGCTGGACGATCTAGGGGCGCACCGCGTAACGGAATGGGTGGAAGACACGGTGACGGCAATTATCACCTACCGGTGCAATAACCGTAAGCCGCTCATCGCCACTACCAACCTGCCCGATCCGGATCTGGCGGGACAAGTGGTCGAGTACAAAACTCCTGGTGGCACGCCAGTCTACAAGAAAACGCTGACGGAAACTATCGGCCCGCGAGCAAGATCGCGGCTGTTTGAGATGTGCCGCCTGGTGCGCATACTGGATGTCGAAGACTACCGCGTGAAACGCGGGCGGTAGTTTCACCAGGCCACCATCGCGTCTTCAAAAAGACGCGCCAGTTCCTCTTCGCCGGCCGGGCGCGGGGAAAGCTTAGTGACGCGGTGCTGCGGTAAGGTTCCCTGCACCAGGTCCGCGATATCGGACGATGAATAGCCCACTTCGCGCAGACCGTTGGGAGTTTTCAAGCGCTGCATGTACCAGGCGATGCGGTCCGCCAGAATGCGTCCGGCGTCCTGGGGTTGGGCACGGGTAACGTCTGCCCCTAGCGCCTCTGCCGCCTGCAGATGACGATCCGGCCGCGCGGACGCCGTGAAGCGGAACACCGACGGCGCGTTCAGGATCACCGAAAAACCATGCGGAACCAGCGGATGATCCACCTGATAGCCGGGAGCGCGGTAAGTTTTCACATTGCCGGAAACGGGGTACGACATGCCATGCGGCAAATGGACGCCCGCATTGCCAAATCCCACGCCAGCGTAACTCGCGGCCAACAACATATTCGAACGCGCTTCGTCGTCGCCCGGATCTTCCACCGCCCGCGTGAGGAAGCGCGCGACCATGCGCAAGGATTCCATGGCCCAGAGATCGCTGATCGGGTTGGAGCCTTGATACGCGGGGCGCAATAGAGGACCGCCTGGCGCGGGGCGGCCTGAAAACGGAAGAGCCGTGAAAGATTCGATAGCGTGGCTCAGGATGTCCAGGCCACTCGAGGCCGCAACCTGTGGCGGCATAGTGCTCGTGTTCTCGGGATCCAACAATCCCAACGTTGGCTTTAAGCGTCGGCTGGCGATGCCGGTTTTGGCGTGCATTCGATGCAGATCGAAAATGCTGACGCCAGTGGTCTCACTGCCGGTACCCGCGGTGGTGGGAATCGCTATCAACGGTTTTAGAGGACCGGGAACAGGCAGGCCTTTGCCGATAGGCGGATTCACGTAATCTAGAAAATCCAACGGCGGGTAAGTGACGTACAAATTCACTGCCTTGGCGGTGTCAATCGTGGACCCGCCACCGACGGCCACAATGGCGTCGAATTCCGTACGCTCGGCGAAAGCGATGGCGTCTTGAAAGGATTCGTCGGTCGGCTCTACGCGCACGCGATCGTAAATCTCATAGGGCACGTCATTGTCATGAAGAGATTCTTCCACTACTTGCAGAGGCCGCAGAGTACGCACCAGAGGGTCCGTGATGACCAACGCTCGGCGGACGCCGAGATCCTTGAGATCCATCCCCACTTCCCGCGTGACACCCGCACCGAAGCGGATGGAGGAGGTAGCCATTTCGAAAGCGGTTTCGTTCAGCATCCGTGTCTGATGGTACAACGGTCACAGCCCTCCCGCGAGCGCGGATGTGGTCAGCGCAGATAGCGATTTGAGGTGTAAGCGCGCGCCTCACGCGCGGCGTCGGAATCCGGCGCATACGCCATCGTTTGCCGATATGCCTCCAACGCTTCTTTGCGCATTCGCTTCATGTCGTAAATCTGGCCGAGGCGGAGCCACGCGTAGACGCCAGTGTTGAGATCCAACTGGTCGGCTTTCGCGGTGACGGCGCGCATGTCTGCCAGCGCTTGATCCAGTTCGTCATACCAGAACAACAGATTTCCACGCGTGTAACGGATCTTCGCTTCGGGCACTTGCGCATAGCCCGGCGAACCTGCGCGCCGCAGTTTCTCAACCTCGGCGACTACCGCCATCGCTTTATCCTTCTCTCCGGCCTCGCCGTACATCTGCACCAATTCTAGGCGCAGCAAGAAATTGCGCGGGTAACGGCCGATCAGATCCAGAATATAGGGCTCTGTTTCTTTCGTCCTCCGCTCCCGGCGAAGAATTACGCACAGCATGAAGGCGGCGTCCGACCGATTATTCTCGCCCTTATCCGCCACCAGCCGAATCGTTTGAATGCCGCGCTCGCGATCACCGCGATAGCCAGCGATGAATCCCAGCATTTTCCAGGTGAACGGCAGGCTTCCGACGACGTAGTCGTAGCCGCCCTGCAACAGCCGGGCGTCTGTGAAGGTGGAGTCGATCTCCGTCGCACGGTTGTGGGCGCGGCGCGCGGCAGTGGCGTCGCGCAATGCATCAAGCCAGGCCTTACGAACCAAAAAGTAGAAATTGGACCGTAACCCGAAACTCACCCCTAGTGAATAAAGGGCACCGATGTCATTGGGATTGGACCTCAGACGGGACTGCGCCAGATCCATAGCGCGGCTGATGGTACCGACAAACTCAGCTTCGTCCTCCGCGCTCACTTTCATCTCCGGACGGCGAAGAAATGGATTATTCCCGGTGACTAACTGGCTCTCAAGCGCACCTGTGCGGAACATTTCCCGATAGAGAATAGTCTGCGCGAGATGGTTGTGGGCTTCGGCCGAGGCCGGATTCACCAGCAGTTCCGCACGAAAAGCCACCAGCGCCTGATCGTATTCCAGATTGTAAAAATGCTCGAAGCCCTTGGTGACGTTGTTTTGCGCCGCGAGAGGAAGCAGGGCCGATAACAGGATTAGGATTGTGAAACGTCTGCGCATTCGTCCATTCGTTCCAAAGCCCAACGCGCGTGTTCGGCCACCAGCGGATTGGAGTGCCGCGACAAGTGCTCCAGGGGTTCCCGAAACCGCCCGCCGCCATTCGCTCCCATCGCTACACCGATGTTCCGCAGAAATCCTTCGTATTTCGGACGTGTCACGGGAGTATCGTGGAACCGCGCGCGAAACTCTGCCTCCGTCAGATACGCGAGCGTATCCAGCTTGGGGGTCGTTTCAAACTTAGGCGAGAAGGCGGGATCGGTTGTTTCAGGAGCACGCGAATTCCACGGACATACTTCCTGGCAAATGTCACACCCGAAGATATTTGTCCCCATGCTTTCGCGATGTTCTTCGGGAATGACGCCGCGCAGTTCGATGTTCAAATATGCAATGCAGCGCCGGGCGTCGAGCGTCCATTCTTCACCCGCACGAACGAACGCTTGTGTCGGGCACGCTTCAATGCATCGCGTGCAGGTTCCGCAACGGTCCGGCGGCGGCCCATCGGCTTCCAGCGCAAGCGAAGTGAGCAATGCACCGAGGAAAAACCACGAGCCTTGCGGCTCATTGATCAAGCAAGTATTACGGCCGATCCATCCCAAACCAGCTTGCCGCGCGTAGGCGCGCTCCAGCAACGGGGCCGCATCCACGCACACTTTCCATCTGTGCGGTTCCACCGCCTCTAACTTGCGGGCAAGCTCTTCCAAGCCTTGCCGCAACACGTCGTGGTAGTCGCGACCCCAAGCGTAGCGAGAGATCACCGCGTCGTCGGCCTCCGCTTTCGGGACCGGCTGGTTGTAGAGCTTACCAACGCAAATCACGGAGCGAGCCTCCGGCAGCAAGTTGCGCGGATCGTGACGAACTTGAGCGCGGCGATCCGTGAGGTAACGCATCTCACCGGCGAAGCCTGCGGCCACCCAAGCGTCATATCGCTCGATTTCGTCGGCCAACGGCAACGCGCGGGCGACGCCGGCCAGTTCAAAGCCGCATTCCCGCGCCAAGTCTTTCACGATCCGCGATCGCACTATACCATCGTAGATGAAAGGCCTGGATTTAGATGAAGCATGGACGAACCCCGCGCGAATCGGTGAGAATGGATGCTTATGGCATTTGCCGGGAAATTCAAGATCGGGCTGGTGCAGATGAGCTGCTCGGTGGACCCCAACGAGAATCTCGCAAAGGCCGAACGGCGCGTGCGCGAGGCCGCCTCACAGGGTGCGCAGGTGATCTGCCTGCCCGAACTGTTCCGGTCGCAATATTTTTGCCGCTCCGAAGATCACAGTTTATTCGCGCTGGCCGAATCCATTCCGGGACCGTCCACGGAAGCCCTCGGAAAACTCGCCCGGGAATTGCGCGTGGTGGTGATCGCGTCTTTGTTTGAACGGCGCGCCGCGGGCGTCTACCACAATACCTCCGCAGTGCTGGGCACGGGTGGCCGCATCGAGGGCATTTACAGAAAGATGCATATTCCGGATGACCCGCTGTACTATGAGAAGTTTTATTTCACGCCCGGCGATCTTGGTTTCCTGAATTTCGACACCGAATTCGGACGTCTGGGCGTGCTGGTGTGCTGGGATCAGTGGTATCCGGAGGGCGCGCGCGTATCATCGTTAGGCGGCGCGAATATTCTGTTTTATCCCACCGCCATCGGCTGGCATCCCAACGAGAAAGCACAGTATGGAGCGGGACAGCTCGACGCGTGGAGGACCATTCAGCGCTCGCACGCCATTGCCAATGGTGTGTACGTTGCGGCGGTGAATCGGATTGGGTATGAAGGAACAGCGGAGAGCGGGTTGGAGTTCTGGGGCTCCTCTTTCGTGGCCGATCCGTTTGGACAGGTGATCGCGGACGGCTCGGTTGCCAATGAAGAAATTCTGATCGCCGAGTGCGACACGGCACGCCAGGAAGAAGTCCGCCAGCATTGGCCGTTCCTGAGGGATCGCCGCATCGACGCTTACGGACCGATCCTGAACCGTTGGATCGACAAGTGAGCCGCCGTTTGACGACGCCGCGTGCCCTGGGCTTTCGTATGCCTGCCGAATGGGTGCCTCACGAAGCAACCTGGCTCGCTTGGCCGCATGAAAAATCGGACTGGCCGGGCAAGTTTGCGCCGATCCCGTGGCTGTATGGTGAAATTGTCCGTTTACTCGCGAAGGTCGAACGCGTGCGGATTCTGGTTGCGGACGCCGGCGCCGAACAGGGCGTCCGCCGGATTTTGAAAAAATGCGGCGCGGATCTTCAAGCAGTGGACTTTCTGCATCATCGGACCAACCGCAGTTGGACTCGCGACTTCTGTCCCTTGTTCGTCAAGAATCGCGATGGCGAAATCGCCATCACGGACTGGAAGTTCAATGGTTGGGCCAAATATGACAACTACGAACATGACGACGACGCACCACGCGCCATCGCCAGGGCTCTGCGCATGCGCCGTTTCGAACCCGGCCTTGTGCTTGAAGGCGGCAGCATCGACGTCAACGGAGCGGGAGTGCTATTGACTACCGAGGAATGCCTCCTGTCCCCCATCCAGGCACGCAATCCGGGCGTACCGCGGCGCAAGATCGAAACGGCGCTGGCGAGTTACCTGGGCGCGACCGATGTGATCTGGCTGAATCGTGGCCTGGAAGGGGATGACACGCACGGTCACATCGACGACATCGCGCGCTTCACTTCCTTGGATACTGTGGTGGCGGTGTCGGAGCCGGACAGAAGCAGCGCGAATCACGAGCCTTTGAAAGAGAATCTGGCCCGTTTGCGCGCTCGACGGGACTTGAGGGTGGTGACGCTTCCCTGCCCCGAGCCTGTATATTTCGCAGGTCAACTGCTTCCCGCGAGCTACGCGAATTTCTATATCGCTAACGGCATCGTGCTGGTTCCCACATTCGGCGATCCACACGACCGCCCCGCGCTCATCACTCTGGCGCGTTTGTTTCCGGAGCGCGAAGTAATCGGCGTTCCATGCCGCGACCTGGTGCTGGGGCTGGGCACGCTCCATTGTATGACGCAGCAGCAGCCGTCGTAAGCATGTTCGCCTATAATAAAGGGCGCCGGCAAAGGCTTTTTGTCGTCGCAACACTCAAGGAGTCACCATGTCCACAGTCGCTCCCGCACGTCCCAAATCCGTGGAGGACATTACGGCCGAAGCCCTGGGCCGGTACAGCAATACGCAGGATCCCCGGCTGAAGGAAATCATGTTGTGCCTCACCAAGCACTTGCATGCCTTCGCCAATGAAGTGAACCTCACCGAGCAGGAGTGGTTCCGCGGAATTCAATTTCTTACCGGCGTCGGGCACATGTGCAACGATAGCCGCCAGGAATTCATTCTCTTATCGGACACGCTTGGCCTCTCGATGGTGACGGATCTCTTAAGCAATGCAAAGCCTGCGGGAGCGACCGAATCCACGGTATTTGGCCCCTTCCATCGGGATGATCCACCGGCAAAGGAATTCGGCGACTCCATCGTGGACCACTCTCGCGGCGGTGTGGTGGCCTACATCTCAGGACGTGTCCTGGACATGAACGCCAAACCCATAGCGCACGCGGCTCTGGATGTCTGGCAGGCGGGTGCCGACGGTTTGTACGATTCGCAGGACACGACGCTCGGCGGCGGCATGAATATGCGCGGGCTGTTTCACACCGACTCCGAAGGCCGTTATCTGGTGAAGACCACCCGGCCTGTGGCTTACCAGGTTCCGAACGATGGACCCGTGGGCGAGATGCTCCGCGCCACCAACCGCCATCCATGGCGTCCGGCACACACGCATTTCATGATCTCGGCCCCCGGTTACCAACCCCTGACCACGCATCTGTTCGATTCCATTGACCAGTATTTGACTTCCGATGTCGTGTTTGGCGTGAAAGACTCCCTGATCGTGAATTTTGAAGAACACTCTACGCACGATGAGTCTGCCAAGAAGTTCGGCGCGACGGCCCCGTTCGTGACCGCAAGTTACGATTTCGTCCTGCCTCCGGCGCGAAATTAGTCCTCTTATTACTCAAGCCGCAGCGCTCAGGAACACTGAAGGCCCGTGTTATCATCGGACTGAAATGCTTGTCGAGAGCGCCGAGGCGAATCAGACTCAGGTCCGGCGCATCCTGCAAAGTAAGGCCTTCCGAACTTCCGAAGTCCAGCGTAATCTCCTTAATTATTTGTCTGAAAAGTCGCTCGCGGGCGAAGCGGATACGGTTAAGGAATATACCGTTGGTCTGGATGTGTTCGGCAAACCCGCATCCTACGATCCGCGCCAGGAATCGGTGGTGCGCATGCATATGGCGCGCCTCCGCCAGAAGCTGAATGAGTACTACCGTGTGGAAGGCGCCGAGGATTCCATCATCGTCGACTTGCCGAAAGGGGCGTTCAGAGTAACCTTCGAACCACGGCCCACAGCGCAGGCCCCCCCACAGGTTATCCATGCGCTCCCCGCGCTGCCGCCGCCCTCCTACAAAATCGAAATCGTACTTGCGGTATTACTGATCGCCGCGCTCGCTATCGCCACTTATTTTGGGTTGCAACTTCGCAGCGCCCGAAAATCACCCGGCGTGGTTGCTAGCGATCCGCAATGGACGCAGGAATTGCAGGATCTTTGGGCGCCGATGCTCGCGGCCGATCGTCCTCTAGTGGTCGTGCTGGAAACACAGGACACCAGCAACATGACCGGACTTTCAGCCGCCAATGGAGCGTTCCTGCTGGGGCAGTTTCTGGCAAATCGAAAACAGAACGTCTACGTCATGGGAAGCGGCGACCTTTCGATGCCCGACATCGTCATGGGAAATCTGGTGGTCCTGGGTCCCGCCGCCGCGCGTAACCGCCAGTTGCAGGCGCTGCCCATTCGCGAAGAACTCATTCTGGAGGCGGGGGGCATTCGCAATCTGCATCCCGGACAAAACGAACCGGCATTTCTGCCTAACCCACCAGCGCGCGGTCCGCAGAGCACCGTGGATGAAAGCTATGCCCTCATTACGCACTCACCTGGAGTCAATGGCAAGGGCGACGTGCTGTATTTATCTGGCAATCACACTTCCAGCCCCACGGCTGGCGTGGAAGCTTTCACGGACCCATCGCTCGCGCGGATGATCGCCGGAAAATTGCGCAAAGGCGATGGCTCATTGCCGTACTATTACCAGATCGTGTTGAGCGTACGCTCTATGGAAGACACACCGATTGAAATCACGTACGTGATGCACAAGGAACTGACGGCGCGCTAAGTTTCCACCAGTTAAGATCAAGGTGATGAGTCACAGGCGCATTCTGTTAGCCGCGACATTATCCCTGGAGTTGGCAGGCGCGTTCACCGCCTCCGCGCAATTTCTCCAGCGCCGATGGGCCCGCTACGAGCATGAAATGCAGGACCCCGTCGAAGACCCGCCAGATGCCTGGAAAGAAACTGAATTCGTCTTCGCCCGGCTGCGTTACCGCGCCGGACGTGCCGGATCGTTCTTAGGACGCTGGGGCACGGATGCCAACAAATCCGACCGCCTTTTCATGCAGGGCTTGCGGCGGCTGACGAGAGTGGAGACGCGCTCAGTGGAAGAAGTCGTCGATATCGATAGTGACGGAATCTACAACTGGCCGTGGCTCTACGCTGTATCCGTGGGCGGCTGGTCATTGACCCCATCCCAGGCCGAGCGCCTCCGCCAATACTTCGCGCGCGGCGGCTTTCTGATGGTGGACGATTTTCATGGCGAGTTCGAATGGGCCAACTTCATGCGCGGCTTGAACCAGGTCTATCCAGGCTTTCGCATCGTCGAGATCGAAGATGGCGACCCCATTTTTCACACCGTCTATGACCTTACGCAGCGCGTGCAAATATCGGGATTTCAAGTGATCCGCGGCATGCCGTATGAGCGCGGCGGCATCGTGCCGCACTGGCGCGCCGCAGTCGACGATAAGGGCCGTGTCCAGGTGGCGATCTGCTTTAACATGGACGTGGGCGATGCGTGGGAATGGTCGGACTATCCGCGGTATCCCGAAAAGCTCGCGTCGCTAGCCTACCGGCTCGGCGTGAACTACGCAACGTATGCGTTGTCGCATTGAATTGATACGCGCAAGCGAGCACGAGCCCGGCTTTACACTTGATGAATTTTTACGTGAGCCCGGGTAACGGATTTCACCGTGGGCGTTCCGCAGTGGCCGAAGTCGCGGCCCACTTCGGACTGCAGCATTTCCACGACGGATTGCACCCCATCCGCGCCGTAGGCCGCAAGGCCCCACATGGGAGGGCGGCCCAGCATCACCGCTGATGCGCCAAGGGCCAGCGCCTTGAAGATATCGGAGCCGCGGCGGAAACCGCCATCGACAAGAACCGGCACTCTGCCTGCTACTGCCTCGACGATGGACGGTAGCACCTCGATCGACGTAGCCATGCCAGGGGTCAGGATGCCGCCATAGTTCGATACGACAATCCCTTGCATGCCACGATTGACGGCGGCATCGGCTTCCTCAGGCGTCATCACTCCTTTGAGCAGAACCGGTACACCGACGCCTTGCCGCAATTGATCGATGATGCCCCAGTTGAGCGCGGCAGCCGGCGTCTGCGCAAGTTGCGCCGGGCTGAGAGCGCGCCGTGCGGATCGGAAAGGCGCGCCCACCGTAATGCAGACCGCCTTACACCCTGCTTTTACGGCCTGCTGAATCCCGGCCTTCGCGGCATCCACACCCGCTTCGGGGAAGGTTTGATACCACAGTCCGTACTTCGCTTCGGCAGCGATTTTTTCAATGGGAAAACTGGAATCGCTGCTCGCCACCATGATGGCCTTGGCCGCGGACGCACCGCGCGCCGTCGCCAATTCTCCATCCGGATGATATTGCTGCTGCCGGGCGACAGGCCCAACGATGATGGGCGCGAAAATCTTCTCGCCAAAAAGCTCGACCGACAAATCCATCCCCATCGTGCTGACCATCATCCGCGGGCGCAGCGTGATCCGTTCGAAGAATGAGCGGTCGCCTCCGGCGATGGCCGCTTGCACCCGAGGGGACAGCATGCGCGAGGAGGCGTCTTCGAATTCCAAGGTATTCGCCAAATCCTGGCGCGGCGCCAGGCGGCCGGCAGGCTCCCCCATCAGCTTCGGTCCGGTGTTTTGTTGGGAGACATTCTGCGCGCCCGATGGCTGCTGCACCAGCGTGGAAATTGCCGCCAGCGAACCGAAGCGCGCCAAGGCCTTGCGTCGATTGAAGTCTTTGCTTTTCATCGGAAATTTGTTTTCACCAGTGTGCGATCAATGGAAGCGAGCGTGGGCCTTCCCGTTTGCGCCATCGCCATCACCAGTTCCCCTTGTAGAATTTCCAGAACGCGCTGAACGCCGGCGGGACCATAACTCGCCAGTCCCCAGCGGCATCCGCGGCCAATACATACTGCCTTTGCGCCCAAAGCGAGCGCCTTCAATATATCCGACCCGCTGCGAACGCCGCTATCAAGGAGAACAGGGACGCGCCCTTGCACGGCATCCACGATTTCCGGCAAAACTTCAAGGCTCGAAGGGCCGTAGTCGACCGAGCGGCCGCCATGGTTGGAGACATAGATTGCATCGAAGCCATGTTCGAGGCAAAGCTTGGCATCTTCGGCGGTGAGAACGCCTTTGGCGACCATCGGCACTTTCAGCATCGATTTCACCTGTTCGGCGTATTGCCAGTTGTACCAGAGGCGTCCATCGGGAACCCTATAAGTGCGGGGACCAGGGGCAGGAGCAGGGGCGGGCGCTGGCGCCGCTGGAGCCGCGGCACCCTCCCGCCGGAACACCGGCTGCGCAACTAAGTGACGTTGATGGATGGCGCGCTCATAAAACGTAGCCTGCTGATCGATGGTCATGACAACCGTTTTGACGCCTGCGACGCCAGCCGCATCGATCCACGCCTTCGTGGTATCGAGATTTCTCTGAGGGTACAGTTGCATCCACAAAGGACTGTTAGCAGCAGGCGTGATCTTTTCCAAAGCGATGGAATGATTGTGACTGATGATGTAAGGGGTGTTGGACGCCGCCATCGATCCTTGATAAGTGGCGGCTTCGGCTTCCCGATGTAACTGGATATGGAACGCCGTGGGCGACGTCATGATGGGGAACGCCATGGGCGTGCCCAAAACCTCGGTCGCGGTCTGCACCGTGCTAACATCCACCACGCCTTTGGGGACCAGTTCGACCCAATCGAACGCCTCGCGATTCCGTCGAAGTGTAAACTCGCCTTCGCCCCCGTGGGCCATGTACATGAAAAATTCGCGCGGCATTTTGGCGAAGGCCACGCCTTCGAAGTCCTGGACGGTGGTGAGTTCATCCATCCCCGGCACGCGGCTATGATCGCGAAATGGATCTTGTTGCGCTTCGAGCCAGCCGCCGCTAAACAGCGCCCCGCCCAGTCCGCCGATTGCCGATCGTCTGCTGATAGAATTCGAGGGTTTCATGTGGGTCTTCGTCACCTGTGTTCAAACAACAGCCTGACCGGAGATCAGTATACTGAGGCGGGGCCTATGGTGTCAAAATGGACCCGAGGCTGGTTCGGATGGTCTGCGAGATTTACGATCAAGTAATCCAGCCCGATCTCGGCATCTCGTTCTTTGGAGGAAATCACTACCAGTTCGTACAAACGAATTTGCTCCGATTCGTGTCCCACCACTTACTGAATGCCTGAGCTTGGTCGGACGGATTTTCAGAAGAGGATCGTTGGGAGGTAATCTCTTCGAGACCACCCAGCACGGCATCAGCTACTGTGAGAGGAACCTCGCGGTGCGGATCGGTCATAACCTTGGAGCCGTACTGCTCTGAATCCGTGAGTCGAGCAATCAGCAACGGCGTGGCGCAACTCACCCGATTGCGTCCAAGAGCCGAAGCGGCGTACGCGCGGACTGCGGGACGGTTGTCGGCCAACAAATTCCCGAGAGCGCGATCTGACTTCGTGGTCTTGATCGAAGACAGCACAGAAACGATCAGTGCGAGTCGCATTGGCGCGGCATTTCCCTCTCGCGCCACCGCCTCAAGAATGGGATCAACTGCGGAATCACCCAGTTCAATTAGCGACTTCCGCACTTTCTCGGGGTCTTGTGGGGTCGAATCGGCCAAAAGTGTTTTCGCATTTTCAGATTTGCTTTGACCGGAACAAGAAGCGTTGACCAAGACAAGGATAACAAGCATTATGTGGCGCATTACGAGCGACCTCGTCATTGCTCATCCTCCTTTCTACGAAGGATCCTCTCAATAGCCTTCACCGCTTCAGGCGTGGGCCTACCGGGAATCTTACCCACATTCTGCGCTTGCTTTGAGTCGGCTTCGTCCTGGGCTGGGTTAAGTTCAGTGATGACAGGGTTGTTGGGGTCTCTTTCCGCGAGCCCAATGACGTTAGATGTATGCCCCCCAATCTCATGCGCGAGAGCGGCCGCCGGATCGAGCTTCATGTCCGAAGTATTACCCTTGTCGATGGTCACCTGAATGGACGGGAAAGCATCCGGCGCACCTTGTTGCCCGGCAGCATTGAGTAACTTCTGGCCCGTTTGCCGGTCAGTCGAGGTTTGGTAGACCGTCCTCCCGCCCGTTACGTGCTCAGATCCGTTGCCCAGTTGGACGCGTGGAAGCTTGCCAACGCTTAAGTCGACTACGTATGGGCTGTTGTTTACTCTCTCGACGTAAGCGCGCCCTTTGTCCGTCATATACAAACGGGCGAGATTCGTTACGATGTAGTTTCGATCATTGTTACTAACGCCACTGGCAAGCCGCATGTCCTTGCCATCTGGATCTATATACTTTAGCGGATTGTTGGCGGTATACGGGTACAAATTCCATTGCTGCGGATTGCTAATTCGGGCCCTCGTCATAAACGTAGGATCAGGGCTTGTGAACCTTCCCTGAGCACTTGACATGTACCTCGCCCCGAAGTAATCGAGGCCGGTTTCAGCATCGCGTTCTTTGGAGGTACAACGGGCCGAACGCATCGTACCCAAACCCGACCCCGTCGTAGCCGCGTGCACGGCGTTCAGAAAATGAAATTCAGCCCGCCCCGCAGCGCGCGGGGGGAGTTGGTCAGGATGGTCCGCGGGCCCAGCGGCACGTAACCTTGCGCCAGCAGGTTGCGGAGGTCGGCGGTCATTTCAATACGGCAGGGCAAGCCGCTGATCGAAGGCAGAGGCTGCCGCAGGTAGAGATTCCAGCCCACATCCTGCGTCTGCTTCTGCGTCATATACACATGCGCGGGCATCAACACACTGAAGTCGGTCCACCCGTAATTGGCGGTCACCCGCGTGCCCGTGCCGGGAAGGCGGCCGGAGGCGCGCACCGTCACCCACATGCGTTGTCCCTGCCGGAAACCATCGCGCACCGCGCTCGCGTCCCGAGGTTCCGCGATCGGCAATTCCGCCGCCACCGCACCCGGCAGCAACGCACCCGTGCGGCCCACCGCCGCGCCTACATCGAACCGATCGCTTACGGACTGCTTCACCGCGGCCGTATAGCCCATGCGTTGGTAGGAACCGATGTTGAAGATGCTGCTTTGCGAGCGTAAATCCGGCAGCAAGTCGGATGCGGGGATGAACCCTTCCGCGCCTGCCAGCATGAACGCCGCGTTGCTGACAAACTCCTGATACACGCCCATGGAATACGTTCGGCTGCCCTCCGCGCGCTCATAACTCACTTCGAAATTCTGCGTGCGCTCAACCACGGCGTGCGAATTCGATAGCGAAACCCGCGGCATCAGCGCCAAAGCGGCTAGATCCTGATCGAATCCGCCCTCCACCGCTTCGTCACGGGCCAGCAGTTCCGTGGGATGAGCGCCGGAGCTGTAGGCCGCTCGCACGCGGCCTTTCTCACCCGCGTCATAGGTGACGCGCATGAACGGGCTCAAATAATGCAGCCGGTCCAGATAGGTGACCGATTGCATGTCGAATCCGTAATCCACCTTGACGTTTTCGGCCACTTCGGTGTGGTCCACCAGCGCCAAAGACATGGTCCGCAACATCGGGCCGCCGTCGCTGCCCATCACAAGCCCGGCGCCCGCGCGCGGAGCCAGCGACATCTGCCGCATGGTAAGCACTACTTCGGGATTGAAGCCATCGGCGGTCTGGCGGGTATAGCTGGTGCGAAAACCTGCCGCGGGCACTAACGCATTTTGACCATAGCCGACGTTGCCGCTCATCTGTACGCGGCCCGACCCCGCGAGCGAAGTCGCCATCGCGAATGCTGTCCCTAAATCCTGTTGCAGCCCGCGCGCCAGGGTTTGGCCGTCTCCCGCGGATATCTTCACCACACCCGTGGTGTTGTGGGCGAATGCCGAGGCTGTTTGAGCGGCGCCACGATGCAAATCGGGCAGCATACGCAGCACAGGCCGTGTGGATTGCGACGATCGCAGCACCCACTTCCATTCATCGCTCATCAGGGTTCCCCGCTGGCTGGCGGAAGACGTAAGATCCACCGAACTCAGCACGCTTGCCAAATTAATGTCCAGCCGGTTCTCTGAGTTCGGCAGCACCGCGATATTCCGGCGTTCGGCCGGAACAAAACTCGCCAGAATCACGCGGATGGAGTAGAGGCCGGGAGCCAGTGCGTCAAAGCCGAAACGTCCCTGCTCTCCGGTGAAGCCCTGGCGGACAAGTTCATCGTAGCGGTTATAAAGCAAGACGGTCGCGCCCATTTGCGCGATGCCCGCACCATTCCGCACTTGACCGAGGATATCGCCTGCCAGAGGAACGGGTGGCGCGGCGGGCGCGGAAAACGCTGCCGCCAATAACACGACCCAAAGCCAACGGGTCCGCAGATTCATATTGCAAACCACCTTTACTGCAACCGCATTTTCATCATAGCGGCTCGGTTACGGGTTCCGCGGCGCCGCGGCGGCGTCGCTTCCCAGCGGAACATCCCTAAGTCACCGTGAAGTTCGCTGACGGCGTCAGCGTCTGATTGTTCTTCTTGTCGGTGATCTTCATCTTCAGAGTATAGTGCCCTGGCTCCAGGCTTTGCAGGGGTAACAGCTTCTGAACCACCACCTGCGCCGCGGCGCTGTCGGGAATCGCATCCAATTGCTCCATGTATTCGAATACTTTTTCGGCCGATCCTGCTTTGAGGATCTCGTATTCAATGGTCCCGTCCGGCCTGCGGGTCTTTTCATCCGGTTCGAAGTTATAGACCTGCACGTAGATTCCCAGCTTCTCATCGCGACGGAAGGACTCGCTCATTCTCGGCCGAACTTTCGATGTGCCGATCACAAACGGTCCCGAACCAATGCTCTTCGTGGGAACTTTTTCAATCACATCCGCCAAAATCAACGAGCTGTTGCTGAGTTTGCCATCTTCAATACGGGGAACGTCCAGGGCCAGTTCGAAACTCGTGGTGTTCCCGCCCACAATATCCTTCGCTGCTACGTTCAACCGGTAGCGGCCCGGCGGCAGGGGAATGATCTTCTGATAAATCGAAGATCCTTTGACCGCCTCTTGCAGCAAGTCGGTAGGCACATCCACGCTCACCACGTCTTCAAACCAGTTCACCGGACGCCGCGCCATCGATGTGATTCGTCCATAGATATTTACGTTGGCGGTCGACACGCCTTCCTTCTGTTTGAACTGCAAATCTTTGCGCTCAAACTGAATGGTGATGTTCGCCAGCACCGACGAATCCGTAATTGGAATAAAGTCCGCCCGTACTTTCATGGGCAGCAGGTTGTACTTGATGGTGGAGTTGACGGC
Source organism: uncultured Acidobacteriota bacterium (assembly GCA_902826605.1). GTDB lineage: Bacteria > Acidobacteriota > Terriglobia > Bryobacterales > Bryobacteraceae > Palsa-187. The sequence continues at coordinate 59,071 of CADEFM010000011.1, read as the reverse complement.
CGCTTCCAGATCCTTGAACTTCACCACCGGAGGAGCCTGCAATCTGGCGAATTGATCCAGCCGGTTGAACTGATTCATGCTGGCAACTGGCACATCGCCACCGATACCCAAACGAGTGCCGTCCGTGCGGGCGAAACGCGCCGTCTTGTCGCATTGCCCCATTTGCTCGCACAGTGTCAGGCCGGCTCCAGGCACCATCATAAGCGCGTCCTTTTCAGTGGGATTCATGGTCATGCGGAATTCGCCGGTGAGTGTGGGATCCACGAATTCTATTTCGACGTTGGTGCCGATGCCTTCAATATACCGGTACCGCCACTTTTCAAATGGATAAACGGACGTCATACCACCGCCTTCCTCGATGGGGCGATTATAAGAGCCACCGGCATGCTGCCTGCGTTCATCCGCTGCGCCATATTTGATATAAATCATGCCGCGGTCGCTTCTCCATCCCGGTCTCCCGGATGCGAAGTTCTGATTGGCGTATGCCACGCGGCGGTAGTGCTCTTCGCGAAATTCGTTCTCTTCGGTGTCGGGGGACGGATCGCGGCGCAGCCAGAATTGCTCGACAAACTGCTCGCGTTCTTCGTCGGTCATCAGCGCGCGAAACGCCTTCCGTTCTTCGTCGGTGATGATGTAGCCAACGTCTTGCTGAAGCCACTTCTTGAAAGGTGTTTCCAGCTCCTTACGCAAACGTTCCTGCTGCCGCCGTTTGTCCTTCTCAGACATAGGCTTGGCAATAGTACCGGATTCGTTGCCGGCTTCCTGTTTCTTTTGAGCAAGAGCGGGGAGAAAAAGGATACTGACGAAGCACGCCACCCACAAGACGGATTTCCAACGCATAATTGAAACCACCTAGGCTGATTCTACTCTTTGTGAGCGGACGGGGGCAATGGGGTCGGCGTGGCGATAGAGAGCGGGTCCGCGGCTGGCTCCACACCGGACTGCGTTTCGATTTCCGCCGGAGCTGGTATGGCACGCACTGCGGGGCTGGCCGTAACTTCGAAACGGCGGGCGAACGTGCCCAGGTCAATGGCGTTCGCCGCGGTTTTCGCACGGCGGTAGGCGGCCTGATCCGGCAGCGGCCCGATTAATACCCGGAAGATGTTGACGTTCGGCCCAGGGGCAACGAACGATCGAAAGCCGTGGTTCCGCAGCCCTTCCACCAGAATCACCGCCATGCCTTTATTCACTGCGCCTATTTGCAAATATAACTTGCCCATTTCGGGCTGGGCGATTAGCGGGGCATCCGTGATTCCGGGACGCCAAACGGCGTCGGGGGGGAGTTCTAAGATCGTCGCTTCGGGCAGTGGGATCAGTGCCGGAGAAACCGGCGCTGGAGCAGCGGGCTCGGGACTCGCCGTAAGTGGTTTCGTCGCCGAATTTTTTCCTGCGTAAAACGCCGCCGCCGAAATCACACCCAAAGCGATTACGCCCACAAACATCCAGCTCGCGATTTGCGGGCGGCCTAACACGATTTCATAGTCCGTCTGCGATGCCGTGCTGCCTTGAGGGTTGTCGGACAGAGAAGGTTCCGCGGAGATCAAGGAGGCTTCCGCGACGGGTGTGCGCTCGTATTCCAATAGACCCAGCATCAGCTTATCTATCGGCAGGAGGGCCCGTTTCAATAGCCGGGAGGAAAGGGACGCACCCATGCGTGCAGGGGAATTTCAGCTCGGACCAATTAGGCAGGAGCGCATCGAGCGCCCTATAGATTCCGCTTCAGATAGCTGCAGATGTGATATCCGTCCAAAAACTTGAAAGGCGTTTCCCCCACCGTGTAGTGACCGCATGGCAGCACCACGGATTTGTGGTCCAGCTTTAGCTCACGGGCTTTCTCGATCACTTGCTGGGAAAAGCGGACGGGGAAGGTAGTGTCATAACGTGCATAGATGAACAGCGACTTCTTCTTGTGCGTCGCGTAGCGGTCGATATAGTGCGGCGGGCTGATGACGCCCCAGGCTTCGCGAATCTGATCGAGCGTCACCGCCGTCTCCAGACTTTTTCGGATGTGCTGCGTCGACAGGCCTTCCCACACGACGTCTGCGAACCATGTCGAGACGTGGTTGAAGACGTTGACCTCCAGCCGCGGGTCATGCGCGCTGGCTAAGAACGCATAGCACGAACCCAGGCTGGTTCCGACAATGCCAATGCGGCTGAAGCCTTCGCGCTGAAACCAGTCGGCCACGCTGCGCGTGTCGATTACCGCCTGCCGTGTGGCGTCGATGGTGCGAGCGACGTTCGATGACACCGCGTAATCGGCGCGCGTGAGTTCGGCTGGCATACGATAATCGTGATACGGCGGGCTCAGGCGCAGCGCGGAGATCCCAAGTTTGGCGATTCCGGCGCACAAAGCGTTATGCTGCAACACGGATGCATTGAAGTGGGGCACCACGATTACGGCCACCCGGCGGGCGCCGGGCTTGTGTTTAGCCGGAAACCATTGACCATGAACTAGATTATTTTCCGGGTACGGCGTCTTCACCGCGCTCGTGAATTTGAGCAGATTGCCTTCCAGGCGGAAGTCAACAGGCGGCGTGTAGTCGAAAAATTCGGCACTGGAATCGAGGGCGGATCGATTCAGCAGGCGCAAGTATGATTCCGGGTCGTGGCCGTTGCGCGGAGAACGGCGGGCCTGGGGCCATTCTCTGCTCCAGTCATGGCTCTCGCCAATTCCCCACTCGAACGGACGAATCACACGGTCCGTGGAACGGAAGCACAGACGGTTCTCCCAGTCATACATCCATCGGGCGTAGATCTTTTGAAGCGGCAAATACCAAGTTAGCAGGGCCGGTATGCGCGAGGAAAGAGCGGAACAAAAAGAGAAGGCGCGCCAGACTCAGCCAGCGCGCCGTACAGGAGGAGATCAAATACCAACCAAAACTTATTGAACGGTTAAGCCAGAGACTTTGCCAGCGGCCGCGCTGGCCGCTTGCGTGCGAAATTCGTAGTGCTGAATTTCAAGCGCGGCCCGGCCTTCCTCAAAGCGAACCACGCGTCCATGGGCCACCAGCCGCAGCGCGCACTTATCATTCAGCAGAGCGGGCCAACTGATCGAAATTTCCAGCCTGCGCCCAGGAACCAGCAGGTGCTCAGTGGTGAAAAAGACGCCGCCGCTCGAGATGTTTAGGGTCTTGCCTTCACCCGATTCCTCGCCGCCACGCTTGTTAATAACCTTGTATCGCAGTTCCCTTTCAATAGGGAAGCGGTCTGTGTTGCGCCGGTTGTCTTTTTCTCTTTGCATGTCGTCACCCTCGATGCTTGATTTTGACTCTCCGACAGCAGCCGGGCAATAGTTTGGGTGGTACATTTTCTCGTGGTACAGGCGGCCCTCAGAATAGTACCTGAGGCCTAGGACGCTTCCGGCTCCCTGGGGTCTTTCTTGGCGCGGATCTCCTGCAAACGCTGCGAGATACGCTGTTCCAGCCCGCGTTCCGTAGGGTGATAAAAGCGAGTACCGCGCAAGCGGTCCGGCAGGCATTCCATCATGTTGAGCGCGCCGTCGAACTGGTGCGCGTGCTGGTAGCCTTCGCCGTAACCCCATTCTTTCATCGGGCGGGTAGGAGCGTTGCGAAGTTGCATGGGGACGGGCTCGGCGATCTGGTTGGCGGCGGTTTCACGGGCCGCGTTGAGTGCCCGGTATGCGGCATCGGATTTCGGCGCAACCGCAAGATAGATGGCAACTTGCGCCAGCGCCTGGTCGCCTTCCGGCACACCCAGGAAATGCACAGCTTGTTGGGCCGCCACCGCTTGTTCCAAAGCGCGCGGGTCGGCCAGTCCGATGTCCTCAATCGCCATGCGCATCAGGCGGCGCGCGATGTACAAACGGTCTTCGCCGGATTCGAGCATCCGCGCGAGCCAATACAAGGCGGCATCCGGATCGGAAGACCGCACGCTCTTGTGCAGCGCCGAAATCAGATTGAAGTGCTGTTCACCGGATTTGTCATACAGCAAAGTCTTGCGTCCAGTGACGGCTTCCACAGCGTCCGCGTCTATGACGCCATCGTGCATCACGGAAGACGCAAGTTCCAGAATGTTGTAAGCCGCGCGCGCGTCGCCATTCGAATACACGGCGATTTGCTTGAGTAATGCTTCCGGAGCGGCGATGCCCAGCGCTTTCAGCGCGCGATCCAATAAGGTGACGATATTCTCCACCGAGAGCGATTGCAGCGCGTAGACCTTGGTGCGCGAAAGCAATGCGGATACGACTTCGAAAGACGGATTCTCCGTGGTGGCGCCGATCAGAACAAGATCGCCGCGTTCCACGTAGGGCAGAAACGCGTCTTGCTGGGCTTTGTTAAAGCGATGGATTTCATCAATGAAGAGCACGGTCCGGCGTCCCAGGCGGCGTGTCCGCTCGGCTTCCACCATGACCGTTTTGATTTCTTTCATGCCGCTCAACACCGCGCTGAACGGCACGAAATCGCAGCGCGTGAGGCGCGCGATCAGCTTGGCAAGCGTGGTTTTTCCGACACCCGGCGGCCCCCATAAAATGAGCGATTGCAATTCGTCCCGTTCGATCTGCACGCGCAGCGGTTTGCCGGGGCCCATGATGTGCTGTTGCCCGACAAAGTCTTCCAGGCGTTCCGGCCGCATGCGCTCGGCCAGAGGACGCTTGGCGCTTCCCGCATCGTCTTGCGGAGGCGTGATATCGAACAGGCTCATCGGGTGCGCTGCCTCCGCGCTTCATAGAGCAAGATGCCTGCCGCAACGGCCGCGTTGAGTGATTCAACGCCCGCCGTATCGATTCTTACACCGGTGGCGTGCGCGACCCAGTCCGGACTCACGCCCCGGCTCTCGCTGCCGATGACCATGGCGCAGGGTCCGCGAAAATCCACATCGCCGATCGTGATGTCCGCGTGCGGCATGGCCGCGTACACCGTCAACCCCGTAAAATCCAGTTCGGTGGTGATCGGCACGCGGAACGCCGATCCGGCCGAGCCACGCAGACATTTGGGATTGTACGGATTCACGGTGCCCTTCAGAAACACCACACCGGTCGCTCCGAACGCCTCTGCCGCACGTACAATCGCGCCGGCGTTCCCCGGGTCTTGAATGCCATCGAGCGCAATGACCATTGCGTTCGGACCAAGCAATTCGTGTGCTTGCCATTTCCTGGGCCGCACCAACGCAAGAACTCCCTGGGGCGTTTCCGTGGAGGCCAGATCCCGAAACGTCTTGTCGCTAACCGCGCGCGCTCCCTCCAAATTCGCAAAGCGGGTTTGCGCGGATTCGGCGACAATCACCGCGCGGATTTCGCATTTCGCCGCGCGCGCTTCCTCCACAAGATGGATGCCTTCGGCGACGGCGAAGCCATCTTCGGTGAGGGCGCCGCGCGACACAGCTCGCCGGATTTGTTTGAGGAGCGGGTTTTGATCGCTGAGGGAGTCCACTACAATAATTTCTGAACGCCCAGCATAGCGCACATGGCGGCAGGGCGTCCCCTAAAGGGCGGCCCCTAACGAAAGATGAATTCGAGCAAATGAACCGCCGTTCGCAAAGGCGCTGGCTTGCCGCTGGCGGGTTGGTCCTGCTGCTGGCCGCCGTGGCAGTGGCTTGGCGAATTGCAGCGATCGCAGGCGAAATTCGTGCGCAATCGATGGAGGGCGTGGAGCGGCCCTCGGACGTTATCGTGGTGCTCGGCGCCGCTGAATACAGAGGCCGGCCATCGCCGGTGCTGGAAGCCCGGCTGAATCATGCACTGTTCCTTTACCATCAGGGCCTGGCTCCGCGTATTCTAACCACCGGAGGCGCGGGCGGAGACCCCACATTTACGGAAGCTGAAGTTGGCAGAGCCTATCTGAGCAGGCGCGGAATCCCATCGGAAGCCATTATCAGCGAAACCCAGGGATCCAGCACCGTGGAAAGCACCGTTGCGGCAGCGGAGATCATGCAACGTTTGGATTTGAAATCGTGCATCGTGGTGAGCGACGGCTACCACATCTACCGCGTCAAGAAAATGCTGGAATCCCGCGGCATAGACGTCTACGGGTCGCCACGCCCTTCGGAAGTGCGCGAGGACTGGCGGCAGCAATGGTTGTACGTCCGCCAGGCCATCGCTTACGGCCTGTGGAGGATTGGTATTCCTCTATAGCGTTAGTATTTTCGCAGCACCGCGAGCAGTTTGCCCTGCACCTGTACGTTCTGTTTCGGCACCAGAATGGGCTGCATGGCGGCATTGGCCGGTTGCAGCCGCACTTTGTCACCCTCGCGATAAAGCCGCTTCAGAGTGGTTTCGAAGCCGTCCACCAACGCCACGACAATATCTCCGTCCCGCACGTGCGAGGTTTTTTCAATCAGCACGTAATCCCCATCGCAGATATGATCCTCGATCATCGACTCCCCGCGGACTTTCAACGCATAGGTGTCCGGATCGCCCGCGAAATCGGCGAAATTCAATGTATCTTCGCCCGCGATGGCCTCCACCGGAGCTCCAGCCGCGATGCGGCCCAGCATAGGAATTTCGATGGGGGCGGGGACTTGCTTGTTCTGTCGCTCTTCCTCGTAATACTTGCGCGTGATTTCAAGAGACCGGCTCTGGTTGAACCCACGCCGCAAATAATCCTTCGATTCGAGCGATTGCACGTGCTTGTGCACGGTCGCCAGCGAGGCCAGATCCAACCCTTCGGCGATCTCCTCATAGCTGGGGCTATAGCCTTTTTTTTCAAGGAAACCCGCGAGGAAGGCCAGGAAATCTTTTTGGCGTTTGGTTAGAGCCATGATCACATTGTACGGCGAAGAAAAGGGGAATGCAACGTGTTTGGCATTCTTGCTCTTTAAGCACAAGTCGCCATGGCTTGGGCGTCGGGGCGTCCACCGGCAAAGGGATGCGGCTGAAGGGGTCGCCCACATCGACGAACCCCTGCCCGCGATATACTCTCTCTGTCAGACTGGTACAAGACGTCGGCCGGGTCGTCCTCCGACAAGCACAATGCCTTCTATTGCCGTGATCGCTCGCTCAGATAACTGGTGGAATTCCAAAATTCCGCCTGTCTTTGGCCTAGCATTCGGCGCTGCACTTATCTATGGTGTTTCCGCGAACGAAAGCCTTGCCTATGTGCTGGCAATTCTCCTGACCGCCATGTGTGCGGGCGCCTACGGCCACCTGATTAATGATATTTTCGATCTGGAAGCTGACCGGGCAGCAGGCAAAAAGAACGTCGCCGAGTCGTTCAAGCCATGGCAACGATGGGGCTTCGTTCTGCTAACCCTCGGTTGCGGCTTTACACCGGCTCTATTGCTCGACTACTCCAGCGTATCGGTCGCACTGCTGTTAGCCGAATACGCCTTGCCTTCGATTTACTCCATTCCGCCGCTACGGCTGAAGGAGCGGGGATGGCTGGGTGTGGTGGCGGATGCTTCGGGCGCCCATGTGGTGCCGTGCCTTTTTGTTATCTCCCTCTTCGCCTTTGCCCCTTCGGCAGAGTGGGACGCCGGTTCAATGGAACCGCTGCTCTATCCATTAACCGCGGTTTTCTGGGCGTCAATGGTCGGCCTCAAGGGCATCATCATGCACGAGTTGAAGGATCTGCAGAGCGATCTTTCCGCCGGAGTGGAAACCTTCGCCGCACAGCTCGACTATGAACGGATTAAGAAGCTGTCGTTGCGTTTGTTCCGATGGGAGATCATCGCATTCCTGGTCTTTGCCGTAGTCCTGTCCCGGGTCGCGCCGATCGTTCTGCCAAGTGCGATGATCTTCTTCGGCATGAGTTGGTTGAAGGTGACGACGGCCGTACACATCTATTCCCGGGACAAATATGGCGATTTGCTTCTTCCTATCGTGTGGACCAGTAACCCATTCTATGAACTGTACTTTCCGCTGGCGTTAGGCATCCATCTGGGGCTACGCGAGCCGATCCTCTTCCTTGTCCCGGCGTTGTTGCCCTTGCTGTTCCTTCGCAACTGCAAAGAGGCGCTGTCCGATATTAAGTTTGCATGGTCCATGCTCAGGACGCAGCTGGTGTGGAAAGGCACGCTCAGCACTATCGACGCCGCCGCAGTCAAAATGAGGAAACTGCCGACTGGCGGCATGCGCATTGAATTCAAGAAATGCGGCGTAAAGCCCGAGGCTGTTGGAGTGTTCCGGTTCGGTAAGCCCGTGCAACGCGGAACCCGCTACAACGTCAGTTTTCGGGCTCGCGCGGACCGCGCACGACATGTGGTGGCAGCCGCGAGCCAAAGCGACGCCCCATGGGATTCATTAGGACTGCACGCACGGGTCAGCCTAACACCGGAGTGGCAAAAGTTCCTGCTACAGTTTGAGGCCACCCAGGATGAACCGTTTGCCAGATGCGGGATTTTTGCCGGTGGAGATCCTACGGCCATAGAGATTGGCGGCTTGGAAATGAAACAATCCGGGGAGCGGTGGAGTGGTCAGTTAAGGGCGGCGCACGGGAAAGTAGAAGCGGCTCTGGTTCCGCCGGCCGATGACGGCAATGGAGTCCGAGTGGAGATATCGTCAGCTGGCGAGCCTCCTTGGGCCTTGGGACTCTACGGTTTGGAGATTAAGGTCCTGACGCAGGCATACTGCGAATTCACTCTGACGGCGCGGTCAGATCGGCCGCGAAAGGTGATCGCAGGGCTGTGGCTAAACTGTGAACCGATGCAGTCCGCCGGACTCTTTCAGGAAATCGAGCTATCCACGGAGTGGACAACACAGAGGCTGGGTTTCAACACCCCTGGCAACGAAGAACAGACCATGGTTGCGGGCTTGTGGCTAGGCGGAGACAACACCTCGGTGGAGATCCGCAAGCTGCAGGTGCAGGAATGTTGGCAAGGATCCTTTACCGTCTCCGAGGAAAGCGGGTTCGAAGCTGCCAGCGCGCAGCTCACCCTGGCGGATCGCGAAAATGGCGTGGTTCGTGTTGAGATTGATCAGCCTGGAGGGGCCCCTTGGCAGATTGGAATCTACAGGCCAACGCTTTCCGTTGGGGAGGGCCAGGATCTGGCCTTGTCGATGATCCTGCGCTCGGATATACCCCGTAATGTATCCGTGGGTCTCTGGCAGAACCGTGCGCCCTGGGAATCCCTGGGACTGTTCCAGGAGTTAAGCTTGTCCGAAGAATGGCAGTCTTACGATTTCATTTTTGCCGCAACCCGGTCGGACACAGCGGGCAGGCTCGGTTTGTGGTTGGGATGTGAGGCTGCATCCATCGAAATTCGTGCCATGAAAATCTACGGATGCTTGGTCAGCGCACTGGCAAGCGCCGACGCCGACGCCGCCCAAATCCAGCATCCTGGCAAGGCCCGGGCGGTTCAAGATCCCTGGTTTGAGACCTGGGAGCTGGACTATTACTTGCCCGCCAGACCGGTGAAGAGCGGGGAACGGTTTTTGATTGAGCTTACGGCGCGAACGGATACTACGCGCAAGACGATCATCGGCTTATGGCAGAATCACGAGCCGTGGGCATCCGTTAGCTCGCATCACGAACTGAAACTTACGCCAGAATGGCAGACCTTTAGCCTAATTTGCGCCGCGGACCCGGACGACGCTGCCTGTCGATTGGCTCTATGGGCTCCGGGGGCCCGGTCCGCTGTCGAGATCCGTGAGTGGGAAGTCTTCAAGCCCTGGAATGGAACTTTAGGGACCGCGGACGGGGCTTCCGCCGACGTTCGGCAGGTCGCCGATGGGTCTTGGAGGGTGTCTATCGCGAATCCAGGTTCACAAACGTGGGCAATCCAGCTTTTTCGTCCGTGTGTGGCAATTCGGGATAAGGAGCAGTATTGCATACGGGTTGTTGCGCGGGCTGACGGCAAGAGAACGGCAGTACTGGGCGCATGGCAGTGCCATGAACCGTGGGCCTCCATTGACGCCACTCAGGAGGTGCAACTCGACACCGAGTGGCGCACATTTAAGCTCACCATCACCAGCCAGGCAGATGATGTCGGTGTCTGTTGTGGGTTATGGTTAGGGGGCGACGCTACCAGCGTAGAAGTTCAAGAACTCACCATGGCGTTCCCAGAGTCAGTCTTAGTCGAACTAGAGGAATGAGTTTCAGAAGGACTCGCAGGTTCTTGTACGGCGAAGAAAAGGGGCTGCAATTGGCTCCTACGACGCAAGACGGATTGTCACGCCGTCGATTTCCACGCTGGTGGTGCTTTTGGCAAGATCGAAGTGGAGACGCGCCCGACCGCAGTCTTCGAGGGCTTGGAACTCGAAGTCGAATTGACGCCACGCCGAGTTCAAGGTAAGTTCCTGGTAGAATCCCAGGCCGTCCCAAGGCGCGACGTTCTTCGCGAGGCCAACCGAAATTAATTTCGGTTGGTCAGAACGGGCGCGCACGGTAACTTTATATCGAGCGCTGGCCCGCGTCGTAAAACCACCATGATTGAGTTGGATTGCCCACGGGGCGCTGTTGGAAGCGGCGCTGATCACAACGCGAACGCAATCCGTGCCGGCTTTCGGCTGCTCTAGCTGTGCCCGGTTGCCCGGCTCCGTCCGGAGAGCCCAGTAGTCGAATGCGCGACCGGCTACGTGCGGAGCAACGCCAGTTGAGACGGAAACCTTGCGCTGCCGCCTTTCTGACAACGAAGGCAGCACCCGCATGTACAGATTCCGGAGAGGCCGCGGTAATAAGCTTGGGAGTCGAAATACGGCGAAGACCTCTGCAAGTTCATAGTTGGACCGCGCGAACCGAAGGATTTCGCGTTCATATCGAGCCCCGCGCTCCTCTTCGGGCAAGCCGGCGACATAGAGAGCGGCCGCGACCTTTCCCGAATGCAGCGCTCCAGCGATGCCCTCGCCCGTATAAGGGCTAATGAGACCCGCAGCGTCCCCGAGCAGGAGGTAGCCTGGTCCCCAGACCGGTCCGTCCAGTGTCATAGTCGTCCACCGTGTACTCATGAGGTTGAGCGGGAAACCTACCAGTTTTCCTTGAAACTCCCCTGAGCCGAGATATCGTTTCACTGTGGGCCACGCGAGGATTTCCTGGAACCGATCCTTTAGCCGCACTCTGTTTCCGCTTGGTGCATAGTATCCGACGTTCGCCCATTGCTCGGCTCCGGCAAGGTAGGGGAAGATCCAGAAATAGCCGTTGTTCTCCGGGTCGATGATGAACACAAGACCATCTTCCGTCTCCGGTATTTGTCGAACATACTGCCGCACAGCCACCCCGGGGGCGTGGCCTCGCGTTCCGCGGACCAGTTGTCGCACGATGCCCGTTGAGCCATCGGCGCCTACGACCAGGTCCGCGGCGATCTCGAACCGGCTCCCTTCATGCTCAGCCACCACGCCGGTCACGCGAGCGCCATTCTTGAGAAGACCAACTACGGTAGTGCGGCTCATGATCTCGATGGGCCTACCGCGAAGAGTTTCGCAAAGTACCGCATCGAACTGGCAGCGTGGCATCATATCCAACTGGCCGTCCCCGCCGCTGATATATCTGCCGTTTGGAAAGTAAAAGCGATAGCGTCGCGTGAAACTCTGAGTGGGAATCGTTGCGCTCAGCTCCGGAAAAATCTCTTGAACGAGTGGAACGGACAGGTAAGTGAGGGCATCTCCGCACACTTTATCGCGCGGGTGCACGCCCTTCTCCAACATCAGAATCCGCGCGGAGGAGCCCAGGTTCAACAGGGACCGCGCGAACGCAATTCCCGCGGGGCCGGTGCCCACGATTACCACATCCCGGCGGTCTTCGGGCACGGCTCAGCGCACCTTTTGACACATAATTTCTAGCCACTCCACGTGGTCGATCTTGACTCCCACGCCCTCCAAGATGTTTATGTTGTGCTTGATAGCGAACTCCTCCGCAACGTCGGCGTTTAGGACAAAATTGGGGCGTCTGATATAAACGATGTGCCAACCCGCAGATCTAAGCCCATGAATTGTAATGCCAAGGTCGAGCGTGTTGTATTTGTAATGTTTATTGATGTTCGATACTATTGTGCGTATCTTCGTGCTCAAAGATTCATCATAAGTTTCTTTTACAAAGAAATCTTTTATGTAAATATGTCCTCTGTCCTTCACGACCTGGTACGCTGATTTGAGCACAAGCGGGGGATTAGCGGCATGACCCAGCGACTCCAAAAAGACAGCCCGGTCGAAATAGTCAGCCGGGTAGATCTTGTCCAGTTCATGGTAGTCGCCCTGCGTGATCTTAACCTTCCCGGAGAGTCCGGCGGCATCGATTTTGCTCTCCGCGATGCCTTTCTGAACGCCCGATATCGTTAGACCTTCTATCGTCAGAGGGATTTTTTGAGCGAAGAATATCGCAGGCCCCGCCACGCCACAACCGGCGTCCAGAATCCTGTCCCCGGGCTCGAAACCCGCGGATAGCGCGGTATAGCCGAGCAGTTCCTCGATGCTCGACGCACGCGCGCCCTGAATGATATCGCCGCTCGTATTCAAGTAGCGCTCAGTCCACTCGTCATAGTAGCGTTGTACGTCGGCGGGGGTATAAATTTGATTGGCGCTCATGGGATTCCTTAAGTCCTGATCTTATCGCAGCTCACGACACCCGGCCAGGGCGGCGAATTGGCGCATGGACTAACCCGACGCTTTCTGAGACAAGAACTGTCACCGCGGCGCACCTTAGTACAAGATCGACGGCATCCAAACCCGCTCCGGCACTTCATACGGGCCGATGGTCATGAGGTTCATCATTTTCAGCGTTCGGAATTTGGCGCCGAGGAATGCGCGGAATAGGGGGTGCTCATCGACCGGGCAGAAGACCGTGGTGGGTTCGGGCAATAGCCGGGCGGCCTGCATTGCCAGCGCCACGGCGTCCTCTTCGGTTTCAGCAACGCCATGTCCGAAGATTCCGGGCGAAAGGTACGCGGCAATGCGGCCATCCCGCGCCCGTGCAAAAAGTGGAAACCCGATTTCCAGGAACATGGCCAGTTCGGAGCGGCGGCTCACCTTGTAGATGCGGCGGCAGAGCGCGTCGAGCGCATCGAGATCGGATGGGACAGCGGGGCGCACACTCGGGTCTTCGGATGCCGCGGCGGGCGGGTGCATCAACGCCAGGCCGTGGCGCGTCTCAAACCCCAGCGCGGCGTAAAGCGAAATGGAGGTCACATTGAAGCTTTCCTGCACCAGGCGGACTCTGGCGATGCCGCGGTCGCGAGCTTCACGCATGACGTCCAGCATTAACTGCCGGCCGATGTCGCGGCCCTGGAACGCAGAATCCACCGTGATTGGGCCCACGCCGGCCACCTCGCCGTCAATGCTCAAGAAATTCGACCCTGCCAGTTCGTCCCCGACCTTCGCCACGACGCCGTAGAATTCGGGCCGGGAGATCATCAGACCAATCGCTTGCCTGGCCACCTGGACGCTGGCCAAGTCGGTGGGAAAGCGATGGCGGTCCTGTAATTCCTTGAACGCCTCGTAGCAGATGCGACCCAATTCGGGGATGTGTTCAGGAACGGCTGGAGTCAGCGTCGCGGCTTTGGGAAGAGGGATGGCATGGCCATATGCGTGGATATTATCACGCAGTTGGATTCGGGAACCAGCCACCACGACGCCTCTCCCTTACGATTTCAAATCACGAGTTCGAGGCCCGCTCCAGGTAGGTCTTCCAGTGGCCGTACACCAACGGTACCGGAAGTCCAACGACGTTGAAATAGCAGCCGTCGATGTGTTCGACGAATTTCGAGGCGAGACCTTGAATCGCATAGGCCCCAGCCTTGTCCATAGGCTCGCCGCTTGCCACATAGGCGTCTATTTCGGCATCGGACAAGCGGGCAAGGCGCACTCGCGTGACGGCGTGATCTTCGATTGCGCCGCGAGCGTGGCGGAGGCAAATTCCGGTCATCACCGCATGCTCGCGCCCGGAAAGCGTGTGCAGCATGCGGCGGGCATCCTCGGAGTCGACGGGCTTGCCGAGCACGACATCTCCGAGGATGACAACGGTGTCGGCGCCTAGGACGATTTCGCCGTCGTCTTGCCATACAGCGTCGGCCTTAAGTCGTGCCAGGCGGCGAACATAATCTGCGGGCGGTTCGTTTTCGTGGCGTGTTTCATCTACATTCGGCACGCGCGTACTAAAATCGAAGCCGGCGGAGGTCAGCAGTTCGCGGCGGCGGGGAGATTGGGACGCTAGGATCAGCCGGGCCAACTGTCAGGTTAGCCTAAAGATCAAGAGAGGTGCGCAGGTTGCTGCCGCCTCCCGTTCGGCGGCTCGGTTGAGCGCGCACGCGTGTTAGAATTGGGATTCCCCCGCTACGCTAGATCCCATGGAACGTGCCGGCCGCCTCATCGGAAAAGTAAAACTGCCTAAAGACGCCACCGACCCTGAGACGCGCGCGCGTGTCGCTTGGGACATGGCTGCGGGCAAGAAAATTGCCGAGCATAGCCGCGTGCGCTCCCTGGTGCGGGGGACGCTGGTGGTGGAAGTGGAAGACATTGTCTGGCAAAGGCAGCTCAACACGCTGCGGCATTTCCTGCTGCGAAACATCGCGAAAGCGCTAGGCGAGGCGTTGGTGACGGAAATCGATTTCAGACCCGCTCCGGATTCCGCGAAGCTGCCACGTTTCCAGCCGGGAAGAGCGGATACCGCGTCTTTCCCACAGCCGCGACGCGCGATGGCGACGGCGGCGAGCGGCATTCAAGACCCGGTGCTTGCCGCGATCTACCGGCAATCGAAAAACAGGAACACCGCGTGAGGATCAGCGAAGCCGATATCCGGCGTGTGGCGGAACTTGCCAACCTGGCGCTGACCGAGGACGAAGTGGCCAGGATGGCGCAAGACATGGACGGGATCTTACAGCACATCGATAAGCTGAGCGAGCTGGATACCACCGGCGTGGAGCCGATGGCGCAAGTGCTGTTCGACGCGGAAGAGACCGCTACGCTGCGCGAGGACCGCGAACGCGCGCCGCTCTCAAACGCCGACGCCGTGGCCAACGCGGCGGTGACCAGCGGCGGATATTACAAGGTGCCCAAGGTGATCGAACGATGAGCTTGGCGGGCCATACCATCGATTCCATCCGCGCGGGCTTGCTCGCAAAGAAATTCAGCGCCCAGGAATTCACACGCCAGGCTTTGGCTCACGCCGAGGCGGAGAATCCCAAGACCAATGCTTACCTGACGTTCGCGCCCGAGCGTGCCTTGAACGCGGCGCGCGCCGTGGACGCGAAGATCGCCAAAGGCGAAGATCCGGGAGCGCTCGCCGGGGTACCCATTGCGGTGAAAGACGTCATCGTCACGCGCGGCGTGAAAACCACCTGCGGGTCGAAGATGCTGGCCAACTATGTTCCTCCGTATGACGCCACGGCGATCATTCGTATCGAGGAAGCTGGCGGCGTGATCCTGGGCAAGACCAATTGCGATGAGTTCGCCATGGGTTCTTCGAACGAAAATTCCGCGTTCGGACCGGTGCGGAATCCTGCCGCCCTGGACCGCGTGCCGGGCGGATCGAGCGGCGGCTCGGCGGCGGTGGTGGCGCAGGGAACTGCGGTATTGTCGTTGGGATCCGACACGGGCGGATCGATTCGCCAGCCTGCGTCATTTTGCGGCGTGGCGGGCGTTACGCCTACGTACGGCCGCGTTTCGCGTTACGGGTTAACGGCGTTTGCGAGCTCGCTCGATCACATAGGCCCGTTCGCACGCACCGTGCGCGACTCGGCACGGCTGCTGCAGGTCATGGCCGGGCGCGATGAAAAGGACGCGACGTCGGCGTTCGCGCCGGTGCCCGATTACGCCGCACTCAGCGGCGATCTTCGTGGCATGAAGATCGGCATGCCGCGCGAATACTTCGATGGCCTGGCAAGCGACACCGGCGACCGCATCATGGCCGCCGTCGACATGCTGAAGAACCTGGGGTGCGAAGTACGGGACATCCACTTGCCGCACACGCCCTACGCGGTAGCCTGTTACTACATCATCGCGACGGCGGAAGCCAGCGCGAATCTGGCCCGCTACGACGGCGTGCGCTATACCACGCGCTCCTCGAACGCGCACACGCTTTCCGAGATGTACCGCCTATCCCGCGACGAAGGCTTTGGCGATGAATGCAAGCGCCGCATCATGCTGGGCACGTATGTGCTGAGCCACGGCTACTACGACGCGTACTATGTGAAAGCCCAGAAAGTTCGCGGGCTGATCACGCGTGATTTCGCGCAGGCCTTTGAACAAGTGGACGCCATCGTCGCGCCCGTCTCGCCGTTCCCGGCGTTCCGGATCGGCGAGAAGATGAACGATCCGGTCTCGATGTATCTATCGGACATCTACACCATCACCGGATCGCTGGCCGGCATTCCGTGCATGAGCGTCCCCTGCGGCGTGACGCCCGGCGGGCTGCCAGTGGGCCTGCAGATTCTGACGAAGCATTTTAATGAAATGGCGATGTTCCGCGTCGCCGAAGCATACGAGAGAGCATCTACCAACTAGAGGACAATGGATTATGGCATTCACCCTACCCGCGCTACCCTATGCGCCCACGGCCCTCGAGCCGCACATTGACGCGCAGACGATGGAGATTCACCACGGCAAGCACCATCAAGCCTACATCACCAACCTGAATAAGGCGCTGGAATCCGCGCCGGAACTGGCTTCGAAGAGTCTCGAAGAACTGTTGGCCAACAATTGCGCGATTGCCCCGGACGCCATCAAGACGGCGGTGCGCAACCACGGCGGCGGACACTACAATCACTCCATGTTCTGGAACATCCTGGGACCGAACGGCGGCGGCGCGGCAGTCGGCAACCTGGCCGCGGCGATCAATGCAACTTTCAGCGGCTTCGACGGCTTCAAGGAAAAATTCAACGCAGCGGCGACGTCACGTTTTGGATCGGGCTGGGCGTGGCTGGTGAAATCGGGATCGGCAATCGACATCACGTCAACGGCAAACCAGGACTGCCCGCTGATGGAAGGCAAATTCCCGGTGATCGGCCTGGACGTTTGGGAGCACGCCTACTATTTGAAGTATCAGAATCGCCGCCCGGACTATATCAACGCGTGGTGGAACGTGGTGAATTGGGCCGAAGCGGAGAAGCGGTTTAACGCCGGGAAGTAATATCCCATGAAGGCCGACCGCCGTTGGCCCGGTCTATTGGATCACGTGCAGCGCGCCCGCGTGAGCGGCTGCCGCCAGTTGATCCGCGTGTTCGGTCCTCGGCGGAGCTTGCAATTCCGGCATGGGTTTTCCCTGAAACAGCTTGCTGCAGGGTTTCGCGATCCAGCGCGCCCAAGAGGTTGCACGGTTGCGGCGGGCGCTGTCGGTGGCGATTCCGGTGCTCGCGTACATCTGGCGGTATAGCTTTGAGATCAGCACGAACGCCAGGCGCGCGCGCAGATTCGGGGTGCAACTGGAGCGCCTCCAGATCGACCGCCAGTCGTAAAAGTTGTCCCATACGCCCTGGGTGCGCTGGCGCATTTCCTCCGACGTCATGGTGGGATGCGGCATGAACATTTTCGGCCGCTTTTCCGGAGGAATCAGCCAGTAGCGGGTAATCGGCACTCCTTCCACCTTGGGAATGTCTTGGCCGAACGCCTTCTCCCACTTTTCAAAATCCACGGTGCCGGCGAACGGAGTCAGCATCACGAACTGCGCGAAGGTGATTCCGGCGCGATCCGCCAAGGCGTGCGTGGCCTCAAACGTATCGGCGCGATCCGTTGGCAGGCCAAAGATAAAAGATCCGAGCACGTGTACGCCGTGTTCACGGAATTTTTTGAGTTGGGCGACCAATTTCTCGCCGGAAAGATTGAAATCCTTGTACACGGATTTGAGGCCTTCGGGTGTGACGGCCTCCACGCCCACCAGCGCACCGCGAATCCGGGCTTTGCGCATGGCGTCTAGGAATTCGGTGTCTTCGGCGGCTTCCATCGTGATCTGCGTGAAGAACGTCATGTCGCGTGGAAGGTGCGACATGCGTTCCATTAGCTCGAAGCGCTCGGCGCGTATGGCCCGCAGGGTGGCGATTCTTTCCTGGTTGCCCTGCCGCTCGGCCAGCTTCAAATCGGTCAAAGTAACGGGGTAAAAATTGTCGTCCGCCAGGGCGATGAAGCGAAAACCCTTGCGGCGCAGCTCCACCACTTCCTGGATCACGATATCGGAGGTCCGTTGCCGGGGACGCTGACCGTCAGTACGCCACACCGAGCAGAACGAGCAATGCTTGGCGCATCCGCGCACGGTCTGCACCGAAGCCCACATGTAGCGGTTCGGAGGCAATAGATCCCAACGGGCTTCGCGTAAATTCTCAGGTTCCACGCGGCCGCCGTCATAAATCCGCTTGAGCGTTCCTTTGACACAATCCTTCAGGACTTCCGCCCAGATCAGGTCCCCATCGCCTTTTACGGCGGCATGGCCTCCGCCGAGTTCCAGGGTCTCCTCCGGATAAAGGGTGGCGTGAATGCCGCCGAAGATCACGGTGGCGCCGCGTTCCCGCGCCAGTTTCCCGACGGCGTATCCGCGCAGAGCATTACCGGTGTGGATACCGATACCAACCACATCCCCGGGCGCGATATCGCTTACGTTGAGACTTTCCAGGGTCTCGTCGCAGATCTTAGGATCACCGTAAATCGAAGGAGTCGCCGCGGCCAGAACGAACAACCAGCGGGGCGTAATCACAGCGGTACCGAAGGCAGTGTCGCTTGGATTGATCAAATGTACGTTCAAATAGATTCCTCGGTCTCTGTGCGACGGAGTCTCTCGCTGGCCTTGGCTTCCAGCCAGCCTCCACAAGGCCGAGTCTAGAACCGGACGGAGCAACGCTCCTAGAAGCCTTATCAGTGTAGCACTATCGGCGCGGCGCGATTTCGAGGTCGCCAACTTCGGTCCACGGCGGATAAGAACGTTACTTCTTTTTGCCGTCCCCAGACGGGGGGCCTTCACTCGACGGCGGAACCTGGCCCTTCAATCGCAGATACACAGCCATGGTTCCGTAGGTTTCGTTGTCATGGACCACGTTTCCCCATAGACCGGATAGGATGGTTTGTTCCTGTCCCATCATCTTGAAAGTCTGCGTCGCTTTGGCATCAGTGAGCGAGTTGACGGCGATATCGCACAGCACGTAAGAATCCCTCAAATACTTCACCAAATCCGCCTTGCTGGTGCGCTTGGTTTGATCCTGCTTGGGCGCGACGCCCAGACCGCATATGAAGGCGTGAGCTTCGGCCACATGCGCCACTAGTTCGCCGAAGGTTCGAACCTGCGGGGTGGGTTTGAACCCATACTCAGCGTCCGGCATTTTCTCCGCCGCGCGGATGATGAAATCCTTGCCCATCAAATAGCTTTTCTTGAGTTCCGGGCTCAATCGATTTTCTTGCGCGTGGAGGACACCGCACGAAAGTGAGACGGCCGTCAGGAGAATTGTCCAGTTCATTCGAATGTGCTCCTATTTCTTGGCCGGCCCGCGCGGCTCACTGGTTGGCGGCACCACATCTTTAATGCGCATGTAAGGCACCATGGTTCCGTAGGTTTCGTTATTGTGGATCACGTTGAAGTAAAGGACGCCTAGTTTGGTCCAGTCACGGTTGAACATTTTCACCGGTTGCGCGGCGGCGGCATCGGTGAGCGCATCGTATGCAGTGTCGCAATAGTCGGAGGATGCCTTGAGCGCGGCGATCAGATCGGCCTTGGAGGTCTTCCCTGCCGCAGGGTTCGCGGGCTGCTCGCCCTTCGCCGCTCCGCAGATCACCATCTGGAACTGTGCGGCGTGTCCAATTTCCTCGCCAAAGTTGCGGACGGTAGTGGCTGGCTTGAAGCTATAGTCGGACTCGGGAACCTTCTCCGCGGCGCGCATGATGTTGTTCCTGGAATTCATGTAGAGCTGCTTTAACTCAGCGCTCAAAGGATTGCTCTGCGCGAATAAACTAGCCGAGCCGGCCAGCGCTAGCGTGATCGTAGTGGCAAATATCTTCATGAAGACTATTCTACTGACGTTATTTGCGGAACGTCCACCGCAACTTCACCGCCAGCAGTTCTCTCTCGGGAATCAAGTTCAAATCGTCCCGGCTTAGCAAGATGCGCTTCCAGCCACGGTTCCACACGATGAACAGTTCATTGCCGGGTCTGATGATCCAGCGGAGCCGCATGTTGTTGCCGACATTCTGCGATTCCGTGTCGTACTGCAGGAATGTGGTCCACACAACATTGGGTGTAAAGGCGTATGTCACGTTAGTTTGCAGCAGGCGCTGGATGAACTTGCCTTGCGCGAGGGTTCCAAAATTTTGCTCGCTGCCCAGCCCCGCCTGCCAGCGGCCCCCGCGATCCGTGAACCTCAGATAGTTCGTCTGCTGCAGCAGGCGGCCATTGTAAAAGGTTCCGAACCACGTCGTGGTGCCGAATTCCCATCGCCGATGGCGGCTGGTCTCGAACTCCGCACGGAAGCGGTCGAACCGATATTTACCGATAGGAAGGATGACCCCGTCGGCAATCTCGAATGGTGCGGGCAGGAATTCGAACCATGGCACCCAGTTGACTTCGAAGCGATCGCCGGACTCCAGCAGTACATTCACAGGCGCCCACCAGAACCGCTGCGATTCCAATTCGCCACGGTAGTTGGTCACGCGGTAGAAGCGCTGCTCCATGAACTCTTGCCGGATCCATCCGAACGGGCCGTCCTTGCGCGGGCGCGGCTTGAACTCGCAGGCTGTCTCGAAACGGCGCGTGCCAGGCCTGGGCAGGAATCCGAGGGCCGCTTCCATCGCTTCCCCGAATTGATTGAGCGATGCGAAGCAATCCCAGCGGTCATTGGGGTAATCGACCTTGAATCCCCAGCCGGTCCGATTTCCTGCTGGGACATCGCCCGAACTGAACGCCGTCCAGCCGCCGATCAAGAAATTCTTGTTGCGCATGAATTCGGACGTTCGCCACACCGCGTCGAAGCCGGTCCATGTGTTCCGCCGGATGCCGTCGGGACTCCCATTGGTCAGCAGCATTCCCACGCGAAACTTTGAGGTGACATCGTACGACAGGCGGCCCGCGAACAGATTCGTGCCAGGCACCAGCGAATCGAGCGACGTCACGTACTTGTCGCGAGTTTGAACATCCAGCACGCCCACGTTCATGCGGCCGATGCGGCCATTTAACTTCACTCCACCGTTGATAGGAATCTGTTCTCCCTCCAGCAACCCCACCCGCCGGCTGAAAAACGGAATGAATAGCTCTTCCAGGCCAAGGCCGAACTGGAATTGATTGGAGCCCTCCAGGAAAAACGTCCGGCGCTCTGGAAACAGGAGCGGGAACCTGGTGACGTTCAACTGCCGCGTGTCCACTTCTGTCTCCGCGAAATCGGTGTTTACAGTAAATACGGAGGCAAGCTGAGGGGTGATGCGCCACGTAACGTCCGCGCCGGGTTGGCCCAAGAGAGCGCGTGTATGGGCTGGAAAATTGTTGAGCATGCGGCCCACGCTGAACGGGCTGAACAAAATGCCGCGTCCCTGGCGCAGATCTTCGACACCAGAAAGCTCCCCGCCCCGGCTCAGGTCGTAAAGAAAGGAATCGAGGGTGGGAGAGGTCCAGCGCAGCGCCGTTCGTTCGCGCGCCACGTAACGTTCAAAGTTCGCTCCCCATTGCGCAAGACCGCGCGTGAAATTGATCGCATTCACGGGAATTTCAATTTCAGCGGACCAGCCGGTGGAGGTGCGCGCGGTAACCGCGTTCCACAGACCGTCCCATTCGAGCGACGGCTCCTCCACGCCCGCGATGATCCCGTCGGCGCGCGCTCCGGATGCGTTGACGCGGAAATAGTATCCCGTACGCCGGTCGCCGTAAGCGTCCAGCACGACGGCGACACTATCGTCGCCGGCGAAATCGCCATCGCGTTGCATGCTGTGAATCGCGATGCGTTGCGGTTCCGGGTCCATGCACTCAAAACCCAAATAGAGCGTGTTGCCGGAAATCAGCGCACGCACTTCGGTGCCGAAGGGAGTGTCGGCACCAGGCCGGGGCGATTGTTGTGTCAACAGTATGGGCGCGGTCTGCCGCCAAACGGATTCATCCAGACGGCCATCCAATTGGATGGAGCCGGCCGGCGCAGTCACGACAATACCGCTTTGACCGTGCGCGATACCCGCGCACATCGATCCCATCAGCAGTGCCCAGGTTCGGTGGCGCATTACGACCCGGCGAAACTCTCATACAGGCTGGCGAAGATCAACTGGCCCTGTGCCAGGCGTGCATCGTCGTCAGGCAGGCGGGCGCACAGGCCTTCGATCATGCGCGCGAGGCCGGCGGTTTCCGGCCGCTGGTAGCGAGCGTCCTTTAGGTCGATATCGTGAACCATTTCCGCTACCGCGCGGAGCGCTGGATACTCATTGAGCAAGTCGCTTTTGGACACCAGCACTTCAAACGTGCATTGATCGCCTTCGTGAGTGAATTCGGCCCCCAGCATATCGAACCGGATTTCGCCCTCTTTGTGCTGGTAGCTACCGGGACTGACGAAACGAAACTCCGCCCGCGGATCTATGAACCGTTGGATAAGCCAAGCCGACCCGATACGGTCCACTTTGATGCCTTTGCGCGTTACCCACGTGCGCCCTGATTCTACGGTGCCAGAACCGGACCCGATCACCGGCCGATC
Organism: uncultured Acidobacteriota bacterium; assembly: GCA_902826605.1. Taxonomy (GTDB): domain Bacteria; phylum Acidobacteriota; class Terriglobia; order Bryobacterales; family Bryobacteraceae; genus Palsa-187. The sequence goes on along the minus strand of CADEFM010000011.1, from coordinate 36,613 downwards.
ACGCGCATCGATCTCAGCCATCAGCCCGGCCAGCTCCTTGCGCGCCGGGCATTCAAAAAAATCAATTTGCTTGACGCGTTCGTACAGTTGCGCCAGTCTCTGACGCGCGGCAGAGGATTCGCCGGAGGTTGCCGAGGCTTCCTGCACTAGATGACGGGCCAAGGTGATCAGTTCCTCATAATCGGGAGCGCGCAATTCCTGGAAGGCCGCCTCTATCTGAGCGGACGACATGCCCGCCAGCGTCTCCGCGCGAAAGAGCCATGCCGCACCGCCCTGATCTTTGATCTCCTGGCAGATCCACTCAAAGTCTTCCAACGTGTCTTCCCTGTCAGGCAATAAGTAGGCGGAATTCTTCACGGGAAGGGCTCCCACTTGGATTAGCCGGCGGAGGATCTTGGCGCGAAAATAGGCGGGTTTGGGCGGAATCTGATGGAGAAGCAATAGCCAGCGCCGGTCTTCCATGGCAGTTGTATTATGATATTATCACAGTTGCTATATTTAACGGAGCATGTAGGATGCGGAAACTATTTATCGTTGGCGGCGCGATCCTGGTCGCGTTGATCGTAATCCTTTATGGGTACGTCACCCATGGCGGCATGGTCGCACGCCAAACACCTGCCCTTTGGGAGGCACGAATCGCACGCGGATTGGTGGCGCTGAGTATGCCTCGGTCTGCGAAAGAACAAAAAAATCCTTTGACGGCTGACGCCAACAGCGCTCACGTGGATGCCGGACAAAAGCTATATAGAGAAAAATGCGAGGTGTGCCACGCACCTGACGGCGCCGGCCGTACCGAGATTTCCGGGGGACTTTACCCGCCACCGCTCGACCTCCGCGACACTGCTGTCCAGCGGCTTACCGACGGTGAACTGTTCTACTTTATTCGCAATGGCGTGCGCAATACTGCCATGCCAGGTTGGTTTCTGCCGGATCAGCAGACTTGGCAACTGGTGGTTTATCTGCGTGCTCTGCCCAAAGGGACTCCCGCCGAGCAGACTTCAACACAAACCGCGACCGGAAACTACACCGGCTCCGCTGCGTGCCGGTCCTGCCATGCCGATATTTACGAACGTTGGGCGAAAACGCTGATGGCGAATGTGGTGCGGGATCCCAAGGTGCATCCCGATGCCATCCTACCGGATCTCTCCAAGCCCGATCCGCTGGTGCACTTCACGAAGGAAGACATTGCCTTTGTGTACGGCAGCAAGTGGAAACAACGGTACTTCAAGCAGGTGGGCAATGACTATTTTCCGTTTCCGGCGCAATGGGACGTCACGCACAAAATGTGGCGGCCGTACAAAGCAGCCAAAGGCACGGATTGGTGGACCCAGTACTTCCCGGATGACAACTTCCAGCGCCCTACCGGACAACTGTGCGACGGATGTCATTCGGTGAACTACAACATCCAGACCAACGCGGTCTCGGAATGGAACGTGGGCTGTGAATCGTGCCATGGTCCAGGCGAAGGCCATGTGAAGCATGCGCAATCCGGGAATATCCTGAACCCGGCGCGCATGGAGCACGTCGCCGCCAACGATGTTTGCATTCAATGCCACTCCCAGGGCCAGCCGCGGACGCAGCCCATTAAGGGAAAATATTTCGACTGGCCGGTGGGTTACCGCGCGGGCACCCGGCTCAGCGACTACTGGAAACTCGAAGAACACAAACTGGGCGAACAGAGTTTCACGCACTTCGCCGACGGTACGGCGCACAAGAATCGCATGCAGGGGAACGACTACGTGACCAGCGCGATGTACACGCATGGGGTGAGCTGCTTCACTTGCCACGACTCGCACGGAACCGGCAACAATGCGATCCTGCGCAAGCCCGCGCAACAGTTGTGCCTGGATTGCCACGGAGCCGGTTCGCAGAATGGGCCGCGTGCCGCTACGCTCGAACAGCATACCCATCACAAGGCGGATAGTGCAGGCAGCGAGTGCATCGCGTGCCATATGCCCCAGATTGAGCAGACGATTGCAGACGTCAACGTGCGCAGCCACACATTCCGCTTCACGCCGCCCAGCGCCACGGATAGCCTTAAGGTACCCAACGCTTGCAATCTGTGCCACAAAGACAAGAGCACGCATTGGGCAAGCGATGCGTTACGGACGTGGCAAGGGACGGCTAGCTGGCGCGTGGCGAACTGATGAACTGCCCTACCTTCTTTTGGTACGAGAAGAGGGCCTTCCAGATGCGCCCAGCGTCCGCAGGTGCGCCTGAGCGTTGGCGGCCAGTGTGTGTGACGGATAGCGGTCCAGAAATTCCTTGAACTCATCCGCTGCCTCTGAGCGGCGGGTAGTGTTCATGAGCGCTGCGCCCTTGTAGTACAGGGAATCCGGCGTCTTGGGATTTTCGGGGTACCGCTCCAGCACGGCATCGAAAGCCTGCACGGCGTCGTCGAACTGTTTATTGCGGTAGTAAATCTGCGCGACATAGAACTGCGCCGATGGGGCGTTCTCGGTCTGCGGGAAATACTTCAGGAAGTCGTTGAACTGGCTCATGGCCAGCTGATCTTTTCCGCTGGAATAGTCGCGAAATGCGCTTTGCCACAGGCCGTCGGCGGTGGTTCCCGGCGGGGGCACAGGTGAGGCCGGAACGGCGGACGCGGAAGGCGGAGGCGCTACCGGCGGCTGGCTCAGCGTACGGATGGCGCTTGAAATATCAGTGAGTTTATTGTCGAGGCTGCCAAGGCGGGCCGTCAGGTCCGACACATTCTCACGCAGCGCCCGCAGGTCGCCCGACATCTCATCCACTTTCGTGCCGAGGGTGGCCACAGGCGCTACGACTCGCGCCTGTTGTTCCGTCAGCCGCTCCGTCACGCCTTTTTGCATGGAACCCAGCGCGACATTCAATTTCGCGGATTCCTCCACCGCCTGCTGAATCAGCGTCTGAAGCGCCGCTAGTTTCTGATCTTGCCCAGCCTGGAGCTGCTTGATCTGGTCCTGAAGTTGTGCGACATCGCGCTGGATGGATAGGATATCCTCGCGGCGCTGCGCGAAGGTTAGAGCCGGAATAGAAAGCAGAATGGCGGAAACGGCGATGCGGGAAAGCAGCATCAAACCTCCTTCGGTCTGGCGAAAGAGGGGGCCCGATCAGAACGGTCCCCCTATTCCATCTTATTACTGCGCCGGGGCCAGATGCGCGCGGCGGTTGCGCTGATAGCAGGCCTCATTCGCGTCCGTGCACACTGGGCGATCCTTGCCGTAGCTAATGCTTCGGACCTTGTCGGCGGGCACGCCCAATTGAATCAGGAAGTCCCGCGCCGAAGTTGCCCGGCGATCGCCCAAACCGAGGTTATATTCGGCTGAGCCTCGCTCATCGCAGTGGCCTTCCAGCGCGACGCTGAAATTGGCGTCGGCTGCAAAGATCCGCTTCAACGCATCGGCATGACGGGTCAGCGTCTGCCGTGCGTCATCGCGAATGTCGCTCTTGTCGTAATCGAACAGGACGTCTCCGGCGTTCGCGATCTCACGGTTGAAGATGTCGATACCGGTGACCTTCGGAGGTGCGGGCTTCGGAGGCGGAGGAGGCGGAGGCACCGTCACAGCCACGGTCACCGAGCGGGTGTCCGTGCCACCCGCGCCGCGGGCGGTGAGCGTGTAGGTGGTGGTATCCGTCGGAAAAACTTGCCGCGTTCCATTGGCTTGCACCGCGCCGATGCCACTGCCAATCTGAATATCGGTGGCGTTGGCGACAGCCCAGCTTAACGTGGCTGATTGTCCTCGTTGAATCGACGTCGGTTCCGCGGTAAAGCTGTTGATGCGCGCGGCTGCCGGAGGTGGCGGTGGCGGAGGTGGCGGTGGTTCCACTTTCGCAACCGGCGGCGGCGGCGGGGGCGCTACTTTCTTAGAACAGGCCGAAACCGACAAAGCTAGTACCACGGTGAACACTGTTGCGCTCAGTGTTCTCAGGTTCATTCGCATACTTGAGTCTGCCTCCTTGGGCGTGAATCGAAAAACCCTAACTTCTGTAATTATGAGCTAGTTTACACCGTTTGCCCATACTGGTTGAATATTATTTCCCTGCGTCGTCAACTGTTTCACGTTGGTGCCGTCCGCGAGCATGGTGTAAAGCTGTGTCGTGCTTCCGCGCTTGGAACTGAACACCAGGTGTACGCCGTCCGGCGCCCACCAAGGATTCTCATTGCGGCCCGTTCCCTGGGTCAATTGTATGGGTGTACGTTTAGCAACGTCCATCACGAAAAGATTGAAATTTCCGGGCTCATAGCCGCGCGTCCACGCGAACGCGATGGTCTGTCCGTTAGGGCTCCAGGACGGGTTCGCCACATCACCCTCTCCGGACGTGAGCCTCTGCACGTCAGTTCCATCGGTGGTGCTCATATACAATTGCTGGCCGCCACCACGGCCTGAGATAAACAGCATCTGCGACGCATTCTTGGGATTCACTTTGGGCGAAACTTCAATGGCCCGCACGTTCGAAATGCGCCGGAAGTTGCTGCCATCCACGCCCGCGACGCAGAGCTGCACCCAGCCGTTAATGGCCGCTGCGAATAGCATTTGCTTGCCGTCCGGCGTGAACTCCGGAGTTTCCACGACAGACGATACGGGGTTGTAAAAAGGCATCCGCCGGCCGGTTTCGACCGAATGAATGCGCAGTTGCGGATTGCCGCCGGCATACGTTGTAAACGCAACTAATTTTCCATCCGGAGAAACCGCCGGCATATTCGACGTGGAATTGTATTGCGTGATGCGCCGTTGATTTCCGCCGTCGTAGTCCATGGACCAGATTTCCTTCGCGCCGGTGCGGTCTGAAACGAAATAGATCTTCGTCCCCGCCAGGCTCTTCGCTCCAAACTGCTGGAGGACGTCCGCGGCGAATTCGCGCGCCACCTTTTTCGCTCCATCGGCGTCCAGAGCGCCGAAGTATAGTTTGCCGATCACCTGGGCGCTCTGCACGTCCGGCTGGCCTACGTTGTACAACCAGCCAAACAACACCAGACGGCCATCCTGCACACCGGTGTATCCAAAAGCCAAGTAGTTCGCGCTCACCGGAGGACCCGACCAATCCGTGAGCCATGGACCGTTGCGAGTTGGGGCCGGAACCGGCAGACCTCGCCGCGCGGGAGCTACAGCGGCGGTGGGCGGAACGAAATCCTGCGGACGTTGCGGAGCTTCCAACGGATAAACGCTCTTCGCGGCCATCTTTAGCACGCCTGCGTTGGAAATCTCATCCCATAATGTTGCATTGAACCCGGTCATCAGGCGCTGAGCGTCGCCGGTACCGCGGAAATCGATCACGGCAATGGAAGGCCGCTCGCCGCTGGTGATCACCGCGTTGATATCGCTTTGCTGGCCGGTGACGGCGGCCGCGCCCGCGATCAAGAGTGCGCCGACGGTCGACGCGATTGTGAATTGTTTGGTATTCATCGCTTCAACTCAAACCAGAATTCCACTTTCGCCGAATCGCGATCGAAGCCCGCCGGAATCGGAGGGAAAGGGGTCGCTTCCAAAATCGCACGCTGTACCGAGTAGTCCAAAGAAGGAATGCCACTCGGCTGCAGAATTTTCACGTTTGTCGCGCGGCCGTCGCGCATTAAGTCGAATGTTGCGATCACCGTCGGCGCGGTTCGCACGCTGGCGTCTACGTCGCTGGTACGCCATTTCTGGGCGACCAACTGCTGCACCTGTTGCGCGTAAGCGCCGAAACGCGTGCCGAGCGTGGTATTGGCTCCAGTGCCGATGCGGCCCGATCCGGGCATCGCCGAGAACAATGGGCTGGACACCTGCGGTGCTTGCTTGGCGAAGACCTGATTTTGGTCGACTTCCTTGAAAGGGCGAAACTTCTGGCGCTCACTCGCGACATCGGACAGACGGCGTTTTTCACGGCTCTTCAGCGGAATCGCAGTAGGCGATTCTTTCTCCTTGCGAGCAGTTTCACGCGGCTTCGGCTGCTGCGGGATTTGCGATTGCGTGTCATTCGCCAGCGGATTCTGCATACCTGTGTGAGCGAGCGGAATGGAATTGACGGCTTCAATACCGATGGCTCCGCCGCCCGCGTCCGGAGATCCGAAGTTATCGCGTACGCCCGACATCCATGTGGAAACAAGCACACCGCCCGCAATCGCTGCGTGCAAGCCGAGGGCGACTATGAACGCCCGCGACATCGGGTCGCGCTGATCGAGTATGTCAAGATGCTGGGACATCGTCTATCGCCTGCTTGACGTATCCTCCGGCTTGGTCACTACACGGATTTGCAGCTTGGCCTCATTGAGCGTACTCATCACTTGCGCGATGGGGTCGAATACGGTGGCGCGGTCCGCGCGCAGGTACACGGATTTCGATCCTTTAAACCGGCGTGTGACTTCGCTCGCAATTTGGTTGATGTTGACCGGGCGCTCATTCAAGAACAGCTTGCCGTCCCGCGCGATGCTCACCACGGGTAACTCTTCGGCCGAATCTTTAACGCTCTTTACTTCAGGCACATTCACTTCCATGCCGAATTCCATGACGTGCGCCGTCAGCATAAAGATGATGAGTAATACCAATACGACGTCCACCAGGGGGATGATGTTGATTTCTGAAAGAGCCTGGCTCGCACCTCGCCGGCCGCGGGTGCCGCCCGCTCCGCTTCTTCCCGCCGTGTTGTGAAAAGAAAATGCCACGGTTAGCTCGCTTAGCGGTCCAGGGTTCGCTCGATATCGTAGGCCTGCTCAGTCAGGTTGAGGAATTCAAGCGAAAAATCGTCCATGCGCGCGCCCAGTTCCTTCAGCACGTGCCCGAAATGATTGTAAAACACGGCGGCGGGAATCGCAGCCACTAGACCGAGCGCGGTGGAAAACAGCGCGTTGGCGATGCCCGGGGCCACGGTGCGCATGCTGGTAGCGCCGGTGAGGCCGAGCGCCTGAAAAGCTTCGATGATGCCCCAAACCGTGCCCAGCAATCCGATGAACGGCGATACGGTGGCGATGGTGGCAAGCCAATTCATGTTGCGTTCCAGTTTGGCCAGTTCCTCGCTAACACCGAGCTGCAGCGACCGCTCGAGCGCAATGGGATTCGTAATTCGCCCGTGCGATTGCACCTGGCGGCTGACTTCGTTGTAGCCGAAATCGAATACCGCGGCGATGGGAGCGTCGGAATATTGCTGCGTGGCCGTCGCGATGGTATCCATGCGTCCGCCTTTGCGAAACACGCGCCGAAAGTGTGTATTCGCATGCGTCGCGCGACGGAAGCCCGACCACTTCCAGAAAATAATGGTCCAGGAAAATAGGGACGCCAGGGCTAATGTCGCCATGACTGCGACGGGCACCGGATCCGACGTGCGGACCATGTCCCAGAAGTTGACCTGCGCGAGGAGGCCGCTTGCGGTTCCGGCTATCACCACGTTCCCTTTCGTGGCGGCCGTTGGGAGGCCGAATGCATACGCCTCCTATTGTAGTCGAATGAGAGCATGAAAACGAGAGGACTTCAAACAAAAAGTCATAAAATTGTTTTAGCCGCCCGCATGCACCTTCTCTCGCGCCCGCTATAATTTGAATCGATGCTGGTGGAGCTGGCCGTTGAAAATTATGCCGTCGTGGAAAAGGTGCGCGTGCGCTTTCATCGCGGACTGAATCTGCTGACGGGCGAAACGGGGAGCGGAAAATCCATTGTGGTGGACGCGCTGGCGTTGCTATTGGGCGGCCGCGCTTCCGCGGAGATGGTACGGACTGGCGCTGAGAAGGCGCGTGTATCGGGAATTTTTGAAATCGATCCTAAAGCGGTTCCAGACGGGGTGGACCTGGAAGATGGCGAGCTCATTGTCGAACGCGAGATCCTTGCGAATGGGAAATCCCGCGCCTTCCTGGGCGGGCGGCCCGTCACCGCGGCCGTGTTGAAAGAGTTGGCCCCCCGATTGGGCGATATTCACGGGCAGCACGATCAACAACAGCTCTTTTCCGCCGCCGTTCAGCGCGACATGCTGGACGCCTTCGCGGGCGCGACAACCACGGTAGCGCAAGTGGGCGCCCTGTTCATGAATTGGAATGCCGCCCGCACGGAGCTGGCAACCCTGGAACACAGCGAACAGGAACGCCTCCAGCAGGCCGATTTGTGGAGCTTTCAGCGAAATGAAATCGAAGGGGTAGCGCCCCAACCCGGCGAAGACGCTCAGCTTGAAAGCGAACGCCGAGTACTGCGCAATGTGGTGCGTTTGCAGGAATCCGCTGCGGCGGCCTATGACGCGCTCTACGAAATTCCAGAAAGTGTCACGGCTCAACTGCGGACTGTGGCGCGGAAGCTCGAAGAACTGGCCCGTATCGACGATAGCGTCGCGGACATTGTCGCGGCGCTCGCCCCGGCGCCTATTGCCGTGGAGGAAGCGGCGCATGCCTTACGGCACTACCTGGGAAAGCTGGAGGCCGATCCCCCCCGCCTGGAGGAAATCGAAACCCGAATGGCCGCGATCGAGAAACTGAAGCGCAAGTATGGCCCCTCGATCGAAGCAATCCTCGCATTCCAGCAGGACGTTGCACGCCACTTATCCGCTGTGGAGACTTCCGGAGAACGGCAGGCGGCCTTGCGCAAACAGATCGGCGAGTTCACGCTGCAGTATGAAAAAGCCGCGGAGCAACTCAGTCATATTCGTCAGGAAACCGCGAAACGGTTGGCCAAGAGCACCGAAGCGGAGTTAGCAAAACTTTCTATGGAGCGAACACGCATCGAGATTCGCGTGTCCCCCACGGAGTGGTCGCCAACCGGAGCCGACGCCGTGGAATTTCTTATTGCCCCCAATTTGGGAGAAGAACTGAAGCCGCTCGAAAAGATCGCATCCGGCGGCGAACTTTCCCGCGTGGCTCTGGCACTGAAAACCGCAGCCGCGCCGGCAACCTTCCGGGGCGTGCCGAGAACCCTGGTATTCGACGAAGTAGATGCGGGTGTGGGGGGGAGCGCCGCGGAAGCGGTCGGCCGACGGCTGAAAAAACTGTCGGAGGCCCACCAAATTCTGTGCGTCACCCATCTGGCACAGATCGCCGGGTTCGCGGACCATCACTACTACGTTGAAAAGCACACCCAGAGTGGACGCACGACAACTTCAGTGCAGGAATTGCAGCCAGCCGCTCGGACACGGGAGATAGGCCGCATGCTCTCTGGCGAACGAGTCACATCTGAGGCCTTAAGACACGCGGAACAACTGATCAAGGCCGCTACACGCTAGTCCCAGAATGGGTAACAGGTCATGTCAACAAATAGTTGCCCCACTTGATGTGTTTGCGTGGTGCTGCCAAGTGTAACAAAACAACCTTAGCCCTAGTACCAAATTCGCATTTTGCGCAGCTTTCCACTGTACAAAAGGAACTGAGCAATGTTAATATTAGGGCGTCCAGTTGTGGGACATCTAGGTGTTCCACCGCGTCTCTTTCTCTAGGACGGTTTCAAAGCCGCCCGAAAGTTCGGCAAGCCAAAACCTTAGGGCAATGGAATGCCGGCCGGTGAGTATCTTCCTCCGAGTACTCACCGGCTTTTTGTTTTTGGAACCCTCCATCTTTCAGTTCCCGCATCAGCTATCGCTGTTATACTGAGGTCAGGAATTGGGGATCTATGCGCAAGATCGCCACGCTATTCGTTGCCGTATTGCCGGTGCTGGTTTTTTCCGCTGATGAGACCCCGCGTCCCAACCAGCCGCCGAATCCTACTCAGCCAAACGTAAACATAGAGCCGCGCTTGCGGGGGCGGCCGGCGGACGCAGGGGAATCCATCACAGACCGCCGCGCCGATCTACGCATTGATACTACGTTGGTCCTGATTCCCGTGGCCGTTACCGATCCGATGAATCGCTTCGTGACGGGCCTGGAACGCGACAATTTCAAGCTGATGGAAGACAAAGTGGAACAGGACATCACACAGTTTTCGAGCGAAGACGCACCGCTTTCGGTGGGCATCGTGTTCGACACCAGCAGCAGCATGGGCGCCAAGCTGCAAAAGTCGCGCCAGGCTGTGACACAGTTCATGAAGACGGCCAATCCGCAGGACGAGTTTTTTCTGATTCAGTTCGCCGACCGTCCGGAGCTAGTGCAGGGTTTTACGAAGGAAACCGAAGAGATTCAGAACCGTTTGACGTTCACGCAGGCCAAGGGCCGCACTTCCCTGCTGGATGGCGTCTATATGGGTATGGCGCAAATGAAGAAAGCGCACAATCCCCGCAAGGCGATCCTGATCATTTCCGATGGTGGCGATAATTCCAGCCGCTATACGGAAACCGAAGTTCGCAACGCGGTCCGCGAGGCCGACGTCCAGATATATGCGATCGGAATTTTCGAGCCTGCAATGTCGCGGGGACGAACTGCCGAAGAGTTGAGTGGTCCCGGTCTGCTGGCGGAAATCACGGACCAGACCGGCGGACGGCACTTCTCGGTGGATAATCTGGCGGAGTTGCCGGACGTGGCCGCCAAGATCGGCATTGAACTGCGTAACCAATATGTACTCGGATATGTACCCAAGAACGTAACGCGCGACGGAAAGTATAGGCGTGTACAAGTCAGGCTGGTGAAGACCACCGGCCTGCCTCCTTTGCGCGCAATGTTTCGTACCGGATACTATGCACCCACTCAGTAAAATGTTTGCCGCGCTGGCGATGACAGGCTTGACGGTCTGGCTGGCGGCATCCGCGTTGTCCGCTCAGGACGATATTCCAGTATTCACGTCCGACACGCGTTTGGTGCTGGTGCACGCAAGCGTAGTGGACCGAAATGGAAAGCTGATTACGAATCTGCCGCAATCCGCATTTAAAATCTTGGAGAATGGACTCGAACAGCAGATCAAACTTTTCCGCCGCGAGGATATCCCCGTTTCCATGGGAGTGATCATCGACAATAGCGGCAGCATGCGGGACAAACGCGTGAAGGTCGCGGCGGCGGCGTTGGAATTGGTCAAGGCCTCCAATCCGCAGGATGAAATCTTCATCGTTAATTACAACGATGACGCGTATCTAGACCAGTCTTTTACAAGCGACGTTAAGAAACTAGAGGAAGCCTTGACGCGCTTCGACACTAAAGGCGGCACGGCGATGCGCGATGCCCTCAGCATGTCTATGGACTACGCGAATGAAAAGGGCAAGAAAGATAAGAAGGTTCTGGTGGTCATCACCGACGGCAACGACAACACCAGCACCATAGGCCTGGAGGATCTGGTCCGTAAATCCCAGCAGAACGGCGTGCTGGTGTATTCGATCGGCATCCTTAACGAAGAGGAAGCACGCGAGGCGCGCCGGGCCAAACGGGCTCTGCATGACCTGGCTGTGGCATCCGGCGGACTCGACTACTATCCCAAGGACATCGAAGAGATCGAAAAAATCACGCCCGAAGTGGCACGCGAAATTCGCAATCAATACACGCTCGCCTATACTCCCACGAACTCAAATCTGGACGGAACATTCCGGAAGCTGGCCGTCACCGTGAACGCGCCCGGACGTCCCACCGTTCGGACACGTAACGGCTATTACGCGACGCCGAATCAGAAATGAACGGGCGCTTCCTGGCGTTCCTCGGTCCGGGAACGCGATGCTAGGGGCTCTATGGAGGTTGTCAAGAGGCTACCGCCTCTGTCCGTGGCGCAGCCCCTATTTGCGATGGCGCATCGAGACGTATCAGGGCTGGCATGCGGAAAACATAGGGCCGGCGGATTTTTGGAAGTTTGCATGGACCAGACGGACTGAATTATTGCGCTTTCTAAAGTGGGCCGGCCGAATGGAAGCCGCCACACGCCGGCCGAAAGACATTCCATGACCGTAGAAGAGATTTTTCAAAGCCATTCCGCCAATAAGCTGTCGCAGTCGATGAGCCGCATTGAAACGTGCGTCGGCCACTTGACGCCAGAGCAACTGTGGCTGCGTCAATCCTCGAACGAAAATGCCGTCGGCAATTTGCTGTTGCATCTGGCAGGTAACGTCCGGCAATGGATTCTGCATGGCCTGAGCTGCCAGCCGGACCAGCGCGACCGGGACGGGGAGTTCTCTGCGCAAGACGGAAAGCCCGCAGCCGAACTGCTCGCCTCATTGCGGAAAACCGTCGCGGAGGCGACCGAAATCATTGGCTCACTTCCCCCCGCGCGGCTGCAGGACCGTGTGACTATCCAGGGCTATCAGGTGTCAGTGCTCGAAGCCATTTACCACGTAGTGGAGCACTTCAGCGGGCACACTTTCCAAATCATTCTGCTGACGAAGCAGCATACCGGTCGCGACATGGGCTTCTACGCGCACCTGAGCGGACAGAGTCTGCGCAAAGACCGATTACCGTGAGTTTTCGTTCTACAATGGGCGTCTATGAAGATGTTTTTGTTGTCTTTGCTCCCCTTTGCGCTGCTCGCGCAGGAGCCACTGCCCCGCCATTTCGCGAATCTTAAGCAGCTCACCACGGGCGGCTCAAATGGCGAATCGTATTGGTCGCCGGATTCGAAGCGCATTATTTATCAGTCGACGCGCGATGGCAACAGATGTGACCAGCAGTACATCATGAACGCGGATGGCTCCAACCAGCACATGGTTTCCACGGGCAAAGGTGTCACCACGTGCGGGTATTTCCTGAGCGACAACAAACACATCATTTATGCCTCCACTCACGAAGGCAATCCGTCCTGCCCCATGCCGCCCGATCGAGCAAGAGGCTACCTGTGGGGCGTTCACCCAACGTTCGACATCTATCTGGCTACCGATGAAGGCAAGATCGTCAAGAAACTCACCGATGCGCCCGGCTATGACGCGGAAGGAACGGTGAACTTCAAGGCGAAAAAGATCAGCTATACGTCATTGGCCTCTGGCGATCTTGAACTATGGAGCATGAACGAGGATGGCAGCGGCAAAAAACAGGTAACACATGCCGAGGGCTACGACGGCGGATCGGTATATTCGCACGACGGCAAACTGATGGTATGGCGCGCGCATCGCCCGGACACTCCCGAAAAGAAGGCCGCGGCGCTGGCGCTGCTCAAGGATAATCTCACCGCGCCCATGAAGATGGAATTGTTCGTCGCTAGTGCCGATGGCTCCAAGCAGCGACAGATCACGAATTTCGGCTGCGCCAGTTTCGCACCCACGTTTACGCCCGATAACAAGCGCATCCTGTTTGCATCCAATAAAAACAAATGCGATTCCGGCCAGTTCGACCTGTTCCTGATTAATCCCGACGGCTCAGAATTGGAGCAGGTAACCGAGTGGAACAAGTTCACGTCCTTCCCCGAATTTTCGCCGGATGGAAAAAAACTTATCTTCTCTTCCAGCTACCTGGGCAAGAGTAACTACGAATTCAATATCTTTAGCGTGGATTGGAAACCGTAGAAATTGTGCCCCGCCGCGAACGCCGAGAACCAATTGAACGGCTGCCTCTCGAAGTACACCCCGGAGATCGTAGCGCTCGCCCGCGACGAACACTCATCTGAGTGTATCTTTTCCATCGCCCTATAACCCCGTTGGGTGACCCTGTTTTTCCTGCCCGGAGTGGGACTACGGGATCCCGAGAAGCGACTGAAGGGCAATGGCAAACATGTAGTGCTGGATAATGCGAAGACGCTCAGCGAACCGGCCGTGAAGGCCGTCATGACGCACGCTCTGAAGAAAGCCGCCGTGCGATTTGACAAGAAAACTAAGATCCGGATGATCATAAAATCGATAGCGGCCAAGCAGCGCCCCCGGCGGCCATCCACCGTTCCCGTCAGCAAGCCACAGTGACTGTATGATAATGGTCCAAGCCAGGAGGGATTACACGTGGCGAAACCCAGCAAGAGCAGACGCACTTTCCTGACAGGCGCGGCGTCCAGTGCAGCCGCGTTCGCGGCGCAGGGCACCTCACGTGCCCAGGACGCCAAACCCGCCCCGGCCGGCACGGCGGAGGTTCACTCCAATGAAAAGCCCGGTTCGGACTACATGGTGGACGTCATCAAGGCGCTGGGCATTGAGTATTGCGCCGCCAATCCCGGATCGAGCTTCCGGGGCATCCACGAATCGATGATCAACTACGGCGGCAACTCGAAGCCAGAGTTGCTCACCTGCCTGCACGAAGAATCGTCGGCGGCCATGGCGCACGGCTACGCCAAGATTGAAGGCAAGCCGATGATGATCATGGCGCACGGGACGGTGGGGTTGCAGCATGCCTCCATGGCAATCTACAACTGCTATGCGGACCGCGTGCCGATGTACATCGTGCTCGGCAACATTCTGGATATCAATTTCCGGCGCGGCAGCCCGGAGTGGGTGCACAGCGTGCAGGACGCCTCCGCCATGGTGCGGGACTACATCAAGTGGGACGACACCCCTGTGACGTTGGGGCACTTCGCCGAATCGGCCATTCGCGGATACAAGATCGCGATGACGCCGCCCTACGGTCCGGTGGTGCTGGTGGCCGATGGGGTGATGCAAGAGGAGCCTATCGAAGGGAAAGAGCCGCGCATTCCGAAGCTGGTGATGAGCGCCCCGCCGCAAGGCGACGCGGCCGCCGTGGCCGAAGCCGCAAAATTGCTGGTGGCGGCCGAGAATCCGGTGATCATCGCCGGGCGCATGGCGCGCACTCCCAAGGGGATTGAGGCGCTGGTGGAATTGGCGGAGACGCTGCAGGCGCGCGTGCAGGATCAGCGCCTGCGCATGAATTTCCCCTCCCGCCATCCTTTGTACGGAAAGCCTGGCGCGGCCCCGCGCGTCCCCAACGTATCCGACGCCGACGTGGTTCTGGCGCTGGAAGTGGAAGATCTGTGGGGCATCACGCACAAGATGACCCCGCTCAACCGTTTCGGGATGGAAACGCAGCCCACGACGAAGGCCGGCGCGAAGATCCTCACGATCTCCGCGGTGGAGTTAAGCCATAAGTCCAACTACCAGGATTTCGGACGTTATGTGGAAGCCGATCTGGCCATCACGGGCGATCCTGAAGCCACTTTGCCCGCTCTGACGGAGGCCGTGAAGAAGCTGATCACAGCGGACCGCAAACGCGCGTTCGAGACGCGCGGCGTGAAGATCGCCGAAATGGGCCGCGCCGGGCGCGCGCAGGATCGCGAGCTCGCCGCCGTGGGGTGGGATGCCAGCCCTATCAGCACGGCGCGTTTGGCCGCGGAGATTTGGGCGCAAGTGAAGAATGAAGACTGGTCGTTAGTCTCAAACGATCGCATGTCGAGTGCGTGGCCCACGCGCCTTTGGAATTTTTCCAAGCACTATCAGTACATCGGCGCGCAGGGCGGAGCGGGCATTGGTTATGGGCTTCCCGCGTCGGTGGGCGCGGCGTTGGCCAACAAGAAGTACGGGCGCTTGAGCATTAACATCCAGACCGACGGGGATTTGAACTACGCTCCCGGCGTGCTGTGGACCGCCACGCATCATCAGATTCCGATGCTTACCGTGATGCACAATAACAAGGCGTATCACGAAGAGCGCATGTACTTGGCGTTGTTGGGTGCGAAGTTCGACCGCGGCATCGACCGTTCCGACATTGGGACGGCGCTCACCGGACCCGACATCAATTACGCAACCATGGCGAAGGCTTACGGTATGTACAGCGAGGGACCTATCACGGATCCCAAAGAACTTGGCCCCGCGATTCGTCGCTCGCTGGAGCGCGTTAAGAAGGGTGAGCCGGCGCTGATCGACGTTTGGACTCAACCCAGGTAATACATGCGGACCTCATTTTTCCTCTTATCCATCGTAGCTGTGACAGCGTTTGCCCAGGACGCCGACAACGGCAAGCGCCTCTTCACCCGCAACGGTTGCTATCAATGCCACGGCGGGGTGGGACAAGGCGGGATGGCCGGTCCCCGGCTAGCGCAAACTAAGTTGCCCCTCGCCGTATTTACCTCAATACTGCGCAATCCTCCACCGAGCTCCATGCCCCCGTTTCGTGAAAAAACGGTCTCCGCCAAAGAAGTGGACGACCTGTACGCCTACATCAAATCTTTCCCGCCACCCAAAGCGGTGAAAGATATCCCATTGTTGCAGCAGGAATAATTTCGCTTTTCTCGCGAAGCGCGCTTTTTGCGAACCGAGGCATCGGATAATAGTTCTATGCACTGGATCACAGAGCCTGAAGCATGGATCGCCTTTGCCACACTGCTTGGCCTTGAAATCGTTCTGGGCATAGACAACATCGTCTTTATATCTATTCTTGCGGCGAAATTACCGGCGGCACAGCAAGCCAGAGCGCGATTGGTCGGCTTGGTTTTGGCGATGTTGACGCGGATTCTCTTGCTGTTCGCTCTCTCCTGGATCACTCGCCTTACCGCCCCGTTGGTTTCGATTTTCGGACATGCAGTATCGGGGCGCGACGTCATCCTGATTCTGGGCGGGCTGTTTCTGATCGCCAAAGCCACGCGCGAGATTCACCTGAAGCTAGAAGGTGAAGAGGAGGGTCATTCATCGTCCAGATCGAGAGCCACTTTTGCCGGTGTGATTGTTCAAATCCTTTTGTTGGATGTCGTGTTTTCGCTGGATTCGGTCCTGACCGCGGTCGGCATGACCACCGAAATCGCCATCATGATTTCGGCGGTGGTCGGCGCGGTTTTGTTTATGATGGTTTTTGCCAATTCCGTGAGCGACTTCGTGGAGCACCGACCCACCGTGAAAATGCTGGCGCTGAGTTTTCTACTGCTGATTGGGGTTGTTCTGGTCGCGGAAGGCTGGGGCCAGCACATTCAGAAAGGCTACATCTATTTTGCGATGAGTTTTTCTCTCTTCGTGGAAATGCTCAATCTGAAAATAAGGAAGTCGAGCAGCGCGCCCATCAAGTTGCGCGAGCGGTATCCTTCGACGAAATGAAGGGTTTCCAAAGAGGTCTGCGCTGATTCAAAGCGCTTCGCGCTACCGGAGGTTTCATGACCGCATCGTACGATTCCATCGTGATTGGAACGGGCCAAGCCGGCCCGTCGTTGGCCACGCGCCTGGCGAAATCCGGCGAGCGGGTGGCCATTATTGAGCGCCAGCTTTTCGGCGGCACCTGCGTGAACACTGGCTGCATTCCCACCAAGACACTGGTCGCAAGCGCCTATGCGATGCACTTGGCGCGGCGTGGCGCGGATTTCGGTTTCATAGCTGGCCCGGTCACCGCGGACATGAAACTAATAAAGGCGCGTAAAGACGCTATTTCCGAGCGATCCCGGACCAGCGTGGAGAGCGGACTGAGAGGTGAGCAGAATTGCACCGTCCATAAAGGTCATGCGCGCTTTGTAGCGCCGCACGAGGTTCAAGTGGGAGCCACCCGGCTGAGCGCCCCTAAGGTCTTCATCAACGTGGGCGCGCGAGCTCGGATTCCCGAGATTCCAGGGTTGGATCAGGCGCCCTATTTGACCAACTCCACAATGATGGGCATGGATTTTCTGCCGGGGCACCTGCTGATTCTCGGAGGAAGCTATATCGGCCTGGAATTCGGGCAAATGTATCGCCGTTTCGGCAGTGAAGTGAGCATCATCGAAAATGGGCCTCGACTGATCGCGCGCGAGGATGATGAGACATCGGCGGTTATCCAGCGGGTGCTTGAAGCAGAGGGTGTACGCGTGCACCTGAACGCGAGTGGTCTAAGCGTCAAGAAGTCCGGTGAAGGAATCGAAGTCGCGATGAACTCGCTTGCGGGCGAACAAAAGATCACGGCCTCGCACTTGTTAGTGGCGACCGGACGCCGGCCCAACACCGACGACCTAGGACTGGAGAATTCCGGCGTGTTAACGGACCGCAACGGCTACATCCAGGTGGACGACCAATTGCGAACGAATGTGGATGGCCTCTGGGCGCTCGGTGATTGCAACGGGCGTGGTGGGTTTACACACACATCCTACAACGATTACGAAATTGTAGCGGCGAATCTGCTGGACGGCGGCGTGGACGGACGGCCGCGTCTAGTGAGTGATCGCATCGGAACGTACGCCCTATTCACTGACCCTCCGCTGGGCCGCGCGGGAATGACAAAGGCGGAAGCACGGAAAAGCGGCCGCCGCGTGCTGGTCGGAAATCGCCCGATGACCCGCGTGGCACGCGCGGTCGAAAAGGGCGAGGCGCAGGGATTCATGGAAATTCTGGTGGACGGCGACAGCCACGAAATCCTGGGATCCGCTATTCTGGGGCCGGGTGCGGATGAAGTCATCCATTGCGTCCTGGATCTAATGTATGCGCGCGCGCCATACACGACGCTGCAACGCGCCATGCATATTCATCCGACGGTGTGCGAATTGCTGCCGACCATTCTGGGCGAACTGCGGCCACTTTGACCGTTTGCGCGCTGAAGCGAAGGTTATTACAATAGTAATAATGGTTACCGTCAAAGTCCGCAAATTCGGAAACTCGCTGGGAGTTATCTTGCCGAAGGAAGTGATTCAGCGCCTTCGCACGAAAGACGGCGAGCGGTTATTCTTGATTGAGTCTCCCGCGGGCGAATATCGATTGTCTCCCGCTGACGCCGAATTTGAGCGGCAGATGGATGCCGCCAAAGAGGGAATGGCTCGTTACCGCAACGCCCTTCGTACGCTTGCGAAATGAAGGAACCACTGTGGGTGCAGCGCCGCGTTGTCGACGCGATGCACGGCGCGCTACTCGCGGAGCATGGCGGCTCAGCTGGGGTGCGCGACGAAAACCTGTTGGAATCCGCGCTTGCCCGGCCGCAACAGATTTTTCATTACGAGCAGTGCGATATCCCACGGCTGGCCGCTGCTTACATCGCCGGCATCGTGCGTAACCATCCGTTTGTAGATGGCAACAAACGCACAGGATTCATGACTGGCTATACGTTCTTGGCACGTAATGGTTTCCTACTGAACGCTTCCGAAGCAGACGCCGCACAGGCGGTACTGGAACTCGCGGCGGGCACTTTGGACGACTCCGGATTTACGGCTTGGCTACGAGACAATGCGACTCGCGGCAAAGCGCCCAAACGCTCGCGTTGACGCTGCAGTAGTCGAACGTGGAATAATGCTGGTCGATGGCCAATCCGGCGGCTGCGGTTGAGTTTCGTGACGTCGCTTTTCGTTTTCAGGGCCGCGGGACGGACAAGAATCGGGACCGCGAGGTGCTCTCCGGAATTAACCTTCGGGTGGAGCCAGGGGAAACGCTGGTACTGCTGGGACGCAGTGGTTCCGGCAAGACCACTGCGCTCAAGATGATCAACGGCCTGCTTTTCCCCACCAGCGGGGAGGTCTTGATTGATGGCCGTGCAACCACAACGTGGGACGCCATCGGGCTGAAGCGGCGCGCTGGATATGTGATCCAGGAAGGCGGCCTATTCCCGCACTTCACAGTGGCGGCCAATGTGGGACTAGTACCCAAACTTGAAGGCTGGGAGCAAAGCCGGATCGACCGCCGCGTGGATGAATTGCTTGAGACCATGTCTCTGCCCGCTCGCGAATTCCGAGCGCGCTATCCTCGTGAGCTTTCGGGCGGACAACGCCAGCGAGTCGGCGTGGCAAGAGCGCTGGCGGCGAACCCGGCCTTGCTCTTG
Source organism: uncultured Acidobacteriota bacterium (assembly GCA_902826605.1). GTDB lineage: Bacteria > Acidobacteriota > Terriglobia > Bryobacterales > Bryobacteraceae > Palsa-187. Next base: position 17,226 of record CADEFM010000011.1, on the reverse strand, counting down.
TTCGATGAGCCCTTCGGATCTCTGGATCCGGTCACGCGGTTCGATCTTCAACAGCAGTTCTTGGCGCTGCGCCGCGATCTTCAAGTCACATCGATCCTGGTGACGCATGACGTCCGCGAAGCCCTGAGGCTAGGGACGCGCATCGTGTTGCTGGCGGAGGGAAGCGTGGATATAAGCGCCACGCCTGAGAATTTCATTCGCTCCGAAACCGCGGAGGCACGATCTTTCCTAAGGGAATATGCGGCCTGATCTCGCGCGGGATATCGCTCGCCTCACTGGCGAACATCTGGTTCTGGTGGCGACGGCCCTGGCCGTGGCAATGATCGTCGGTATTCCGTTAGGAATCTGGCTGGCGCGCAAGCATGAGTGGCGACGATGGACGCTCGGTTTCGCGAACATCGCGCAAACCATACCCAGTCTGGCGCTGTTCGGTTTCCTGATTCCGATTCCAGTGATCGGCGGGATTGGGAAACGGACGGTTATCGTTGCGCTGGTGCTGTACGCATTGCTTCCCATTCTGCGAAATACCTTCACGGCCATCGCGGGCGTGGACGCGGCCGTGCGAGAATCGGCCGTCGCGATGGGGATGACCGGCGGACAAGTGCTGCGTCAGGTGGAATTGCCTCTCGCCGCGCCTGGTATCTTCGCGGGAATCCGGGTGGCGACGGTGACTTCCATTGGAACAGCCACTATCGCCGCGGCTATCGGGGGTGGAGGACTGGGCGTCTTCATTTTCCGTGGGGTGGCGTCTGTTGACACGGCTTTGATTTTGGCTGGCGCGGCGCCCGCCGCGCTACTGGCACTGCTCGCGGATGGAGGTCTGGGATGGATCGAACGCAAATTGTCGCGTGCGTAGTACTCGCCTCATTGGGCTTGACCGGGTGTGGCGCGCGGTCGAGCATTCGAGTGGGATCCAAGAATTTCACTGAGCAAGTCATCCTGGGCGAGATTATCGCGCAGCATCTGGAGAACACGCTGAAGGTCGCGGTGGAGCGCTCCTTGAATCTCGGAGGCACCCTGCTAGCGCACCAAGCATTGGTCGGCGGCCAGATCGATCTTTACCCCGAGTACACTGGCACGGGTTTGGCTGCTGTCTTAAAGGAGGCAATCCCCTCAGATGCGGGCGTCCAGCCACGCGCGGTGTTCGAGCGCGTGCGAGGCGAGTATAAGCGGCGCTTTCAAGTAACTTGGCTCGACCCGTTGGGCATCGACAACGGTTTCGCGATGGCTGTACGGAGCGCCGACCCAGTTAGTTCGCTGAGCGATTTGGCCAGGTCGGCGCAAGATTGGACGCTGGGTGTAGGGTATGAGTTTGAACAGCGAGCCGATGGGTTGCCAGCTCTGCGAAAGATCTACGGACTATTGCCGGCATCCATACAAACGATGGATTTAGGCCTTCTCTATAAGGCTCTGCAAGACAGCAAGGTGCGAGTGATCGCGGCAAACGCAACCGATGGTCTTCTGTCGGAGCCGGCCTACAAGGTCTTGCGAGATGACAAGCACGCATTTCCGCCCTATGAGATTTCCATTGCAGTTCGAGAGGAGTCTTTACGCGCAAATCCAGGTTTGGCGGAAGCCCTCACGGCGCTTTCCGGGAAGTTCAACAACCGCCAAATGCAGCTTCTGAACTATCGCGTGGATATTGACCATCAAAACGTGGACCAAGTGGCAAGGGAATTCCTCAAGGCAGCGGGACTCCAATAGCCTCGCCGCCATTAAACACTCCGCTTTACTTGAGAGTGGCGCTCGTACCTAATACTTCGCCCGCCACCACAAGTTCTACACGGCGATTCTGCTGGCGACCAGAGGGCGTTCGGTTGTCGGCCACGGGCCGCTCTTTGCCGAATCCGTGGGCTGTGACGCTTCCGGAATTGATACCTTGCCCCACCAGATATTCGCGCACCGTGTTGGCGCGTTTCTCGGAGAGCTGCAGATTGTAGGAATCACTTCCGATGCTATCGGTGTGCCCTTCAATGGTGATGTTGAGTCCCGGGTGAGCCAGAATGATCCCCGAAACCTTCGCCAGCTTTTCGCGTGCACCCGGCTTCAGTTGATGCTGGCCGGTGTCGAACAAGACATCCGACATGTTGACAACCAGACCTCGTGCGGTTTCGCGAGTTTGCAGAATTTGATTGAACTGCACTAACAGTTGGTGGCGCAGTTCCGCCCTTTCCTGTTCCGCCCGCGCGGTCGTTTCGCGTGCCCTGTCCGCCTCTGCGGCCAGTCTCTGCTGCTGTTCGATCGCCTCCTGGCGTGCGCGGTCTGCTTCCACTTTTGCGATCTCGGCCCGTTGCCGCTCATTGGCGGCTTGTTGGGTCGCCACTAACGCCTCGGCCCTCGCCTGAATGGCTGCGGCCCGGTCCGTTTCAGCGCTGGCCTGGGCGGCGGCGCTCGCACGTTCCGCGGATGCTCGTTCCGCTTCCGCCCTTGCACGTTGCGCATCGGCCTCGGCGCGCTCTCTGTCAGCCCGCAGACGTTCCCTCATCTCTTCATCCGCCTTCGCGGCCGAAGCGGTTTCACGAGCCAGGGATTCCGCGCGTTCGCGGGCCAGGGCTTCTTCGCGTTGCGCGCGGATCGCGATAACGCGCGCGTCTTCGGCTCGCAGGACGGCCTCGCGCGCCATGGTGATCACGGGTTTTTGACCAGGCTTTTGCGCTTGATTCCTGTTGGCCCAGGCGAGCGCATCTACAGCCTTTCGGTAACTGTCCGCCGCGTATAGTTCGGCGCCTGCCAGCCGGGCGAGCATCACGGCATTCTCTGCTTCGTACAACTCGAAAGGATTTTTCTTGTTGACGTGGATCGGCACGAAGCCACCGATTTTACCTTCGCCGGTATATACGCCCCTCGGCATCAGTTCATATTTTGCGTCCACTGTCTCGATAACGCCCCGAGTGTCATTTCGTACGATGTTTTCCATCACCACTGCATCACTGGGCTGGGTGACCGCATAGTACGGCTCAGCGGTAACGATCATGCCGAAGGTTTGGATTTCACTAGTGGTTTTGATTTCACTCTTTGACCCCTGACCGTAGTGATCCAATGTGAGCTCGCCCATATTCACCGGACGTCCGTCCGGCGAAATCGCCCACAACACATATGTCAAATACTCCCCTCCGAAGCTGCTGGGAGGAACAAAATCTTTAAATTCTGCCGAGACTCGGATGACACCACGTTCGCTTTCGACTTGTGCCTTGCCGTTGCCGGAAGGCATAAGAGGGGTTCCTCCAAAATCGATTTTGGTAGACGGGCCGCGGTGTAGGTAGTTCACGGCGGAGGTGGAGCGCGAGACTACCTGAATGCGGAAAGTTGGCGTAGGAACACCGGGTTCGGATCTGAGCGTAGCCGCGCTTTGCGTGGGGTTCGGTTCTTGCGCGAAAAGGCAGCACGTCGCTGCAGATAGCAATGAGAATAGTGTGATGTGCCTCATAGCGACGCTGAATGCACATGGTTAACCAGGGCGCGCCAAGCCTGGATTCAAGCAAGTTACAAACACCAGGATCACGTGCGTGGAAAAAGTTACCTGCGCAAATGACCGAACTACTGCTCCCGAAGCTTATTTTGCACGACACTAGCCATGATCGTCCGTCCGCTGACGCAATCACTTGTATCGCCCATCTTAACCCCTCGTCGTTTCGAGGAACGCGGTCATGCATCCCCGGTTGGCAAAAATCTAACAGAATCTATTTGACATTCATTTGCAAGTAAGATACTCTGCTTAATATTCGCAGCGTGATAAATCTTCGACAGGGATAAGCCCTGAAAACAGTGGCATATTTAAGGACTATGAGCTGAACATGCGGATTAGGATCAAGATCAAGAAATCTAAGCGTCGGGATAGAATTTCCAGACAATGCAAATGGATTGCAGTGGGAACACTGGCTGCCTACGCCGTTACAAACGGCTCGGGGTCTCTGGCGGCACAAACTCCGGCGGGTGTTGACAACAACTCGACCTCAGCCCTGCAAAGCCTGCCCGTTGTGCGGTTCGATATTCCAGCCGGGGCCCTCGCCGAGGCGGTGACGGCGTTTGAACGCGTTTCCGGGTGGAAAGTGGAGATCCCGGATGAAAAGATGCGCACTCTGCCCAGTAAGCCGGTGGTCGGCGTACTGCCAGCCGGCCAGGCCTTGAATCAGATTCTGGAAGGCACTGGCTTGCGTTACCGCATGACTGGTTCGATGCAAGCCTCGCTTGCCATCGAAGAGACTCGTTTCTCGGTGGAGGTGCAGGAGCGAGCGCCGCTCTCTTCGCCGCGTTACACCCAGCCCTTGCGCGATCTTCCTCAGACCATCACCGTGATTCCGCGCACCATCATTGAACAGCAGGGCGCTACCAGCCTCACCGACGTTCTGCGCAATGTTCCGGGCCTGACCATCGTCGCCGGTGAAGGCGGCGTGGCCGCTGGCGACAACCTGACGCTGCGCGGAAATAGCGCGCGCAACGATATTTTCGTGGATGGCGTGCGCGACTTGAGTCCGCAATCCCGCGATCCATTCAATTTAGAGCAGGTCGAAGTGATCAAGGGCCCCACGTCCGCGATCACCGGACGAGGCTCTGCAGGCGGCGTGATCAATCTGATCAGCAAGAGTCCCGGCCTGGGGAGGATTCTCGGAGGATCCTTCGCAGCCGGGAACGCCGATACGCGGCGCGGGACTGTGGATTTGAACGCGCCGCTATCGCGCCTCGGCCTGGGCGAGCGAACCGCATTGCGATTCACCGGCCTGGTGCACAACAGTGGCGTGGCGGGCAGAAATGTAGTGAGGAACGACCGTTGGGGACTGGCTCCGTCGCTTGCGTTCGGTCTTGGTACGCCAACTCGCGTGACACTCAGCTACTACAAGCTGAAGCAGGACAATATCTCGGACTACGGCATCCCGTGGGTGCCCGCCACGAACAATGCGCTAGCCGCGTTTCGCGACAGGCCAGCGCCCGTTCCGCGTGAAACGTTTTACGGTTTCCAGGACCGCGATCGCGAAATCCTCAATCAGGACACCGGCACCGTCAAGTTCGAGCACGATTTTACGGACAACCTGCAGCTGCGCAGCCAATTTCGCATCGGTGAGTCGGGACGCAACTCTATTGCAACTCCTCCCCGCTTCAGCGGTAACGACACGACCGTCATCAACCGGGAAATGCGCTCCTGGGTGGCCCACGATAGGATCATGGATAGCCAGACCGATCTGCGCGCAACAGCCTACACATTCGGAATCCGGCATGCGCTGGTGAGCGGCGCCGCCTTCACGCACGAGCGCAATATCCGCATCAACCGCACTGCGCTAAACTCACCCACCACGCTGCTCAATCCAAACCCGGCCGACATCTACACCGGGGTAATCACAACCAGTCCTTTTGTTGGAAACATCAAAGGGGCCACGCAGTCCTTGTGGTTATTCGACACCGCAAGATTTGGCCGGCATTGGGAAGCGACGGGCGGCGTGCGCTGGGAGCGCTTCGACGTCAATGGAGTGAATACCACTCCGCTACCCGTCGTGCAGAACGTTAAATTCGCTAGTGTGCGCTCCGGGTTGATCTACAAGCCCACGCAAGCCGGAAGCATTTACGGCTCCTATGGAACGTCCATCAGCCCGTCACTCGAAGGGCTGTCGTATAGCACTTTCAATACCGCCATACCACCGGAGAAGACCTATACCACCGAGGTCGGCACCAAATGGGAGGTAGCGGGTTCACGTCTGCTATTGACGGGCGCCCTGTTCCAGGTGAAGAAGGACAATGCGCGTACGCCGGGACTGCTGCCGACAGATCCGCCACAAGTCCTGTCCGGAAGGCAGGTCTCGCAAGGCCTTGAACTGTCCGCCTCCGGGGCTATTACGAGGTCGTTGCGCGTGCTCGGTTCGTATACGCTGATCGATGCTCGGATCGCCAGTTCGAATGTGCCAGGAGAGATAGGCCGTAAGTTTCAAAACACGCCCCGTAACGCCGCCAGCGTGTGGCTCACGTACAGTGCAAAGCGCTTCACGTTGGGTGTCGGACCGCGATTCATGGGACGCCGTTACGGAAACAATACGAATACGCGAGTCGTGGATAGTTACAAGACAGTCGATCTGATGGCTTCTTATCAGGTGAATCGGCATCTTGATCTTCGGTTCAACCTGTCGAATGCAAACAACGCTTATTACTTTGAACGCTTGGGTGGCGGGCACGTAGTTCCTGGCGCTTCGCGCTATGCGCTGTTCACGACCAATTTCCATTTTTAGGCGCCATCTCTATGCTCTTGCACATCGATGCCGTCCTAAGCGAAGAAGAAGCAGCCCGTTGCCGAGCAGCGCTTGAGCAAGCCGACTGGGTTGATGGCCGCGCCACCGCTGGCTACCAATCAGCACGCGCCAAGCACAATCTGCAATTGGCCGAAGATCATCCGCTTGCCCTTGAGTTGGGCGAGCATATTGTCTCCGTCCTTGAAAAGAACGCGCTGTTCATGGGCGCCGCGTTGCCACTACGGGTTTTCCCGCCACTGTTTAACCGTTATGATGGAGGCCATTCCTTCGGCACCCACGTCGATAACGCGGTGCGCCAAGTCCGCAGCACGGGCCACCGTATCCGTACGGACCTCTCCGCGACGCTCTTCCTAACCAATCCGGAAGATTACGAAGGCGGGGAATTGGTCATTGAGGACTCCCACGGCGCCCAGTCGGTGAAGCTTCCGGCTGGGCACATGGTATTGTATCCGTCCACCAGTCTTCACCATGTCCGGCCCGTGACGCACGGGGCGCGGATCTCGTCTTTTTTCTGGATTCAAAGTATGATCCGCGGCGACGCCCAGCGAACCCTTCTATTCGACTTGGATATGGCGATCCAGCGGCTCGCCGCCGACTCCCGCAACGATCTTTCCGCAGTGCAACTTACTGGCATTTACCATAACCTCATCCGCATGTGGGCGGAAATTTAATTCACGACATTTCGCAAGGTTCTGTTCCGGATGCATTTGGCGACCGCCTGTTGTGGCGGGCTCCATCATCCTGCTGATGTCAGCACGGGGGTCTTGGCTCCGACCCGGTCGAATTAAACCTGGGCTTTCTAGGCTGTACGACGGGCGTATTCCCAATCGAAGCAATCATGAACGCCACTGCGCTCTGTGCGTGGGAAGTAGAGTCATCTGATCTAGACATCGCTCTCCGTTGCTGTTCGTAGGAAGCCTTCCTTAACAGCTCCTGGCAAGGAAAACTACTGTGCCGCCACACAACTTGCGAAGGCGTAGTGTACACTCGCGTGTATAGATCGGCTCTGAGAAACGCGGCACGTCCGCTTCTTCGTAACCATGTCCAAACCCCGCCTCATAGGCCCCCTTCGCGCGAGCAGCACAACCGACGTTCTGAGGTTGACGTCCGGCGGGCGAACTCTGCCGTACGATCTGCTGCAGGAAGCATCGGACCGATTGGGAATCATGTCTCTGTTGGGCGCCGTGCTCTGGGCGTTGGGCACGATTTTCTATCACTTCGCGATGCGTGCGCTGGCGTCACCGGGCGATACAAGATGGATGCAACTGTCGCCCACGGACACCATCGCCGTAGCGGCTGCGATCGTTTCAGTGGCGCTGTTCTTTTACACCCGAAAGGCGAACTGTGATCCGAAGTTCATCTTGGATTTGGGTCTCGTATACTTGGTGCTCACCGCGATGGCAATCGCTCTCGTCATGCATTGGGAACCAGTGCCGCAGGGTGCCCCGGTGACGCCCACGGTCACCTGGATCGGCGCGGTCGTCCTCATGTTCGCGGCAATCGTCCCCAACTCCACGCCGAAAATGCTGGCTGCGGGGTTGCTCGCTGCATCCATGAACCCCATTGCGATGCTGGTGGCGCGAGCTCGCGGCACCTGGAATTTCGGCCCTGCAAGCAACGTGATCGTCATGCACTACCCAGACTTCCTCTTGGTGGGTGTCTCCATCGTAATTTCACGTGTGGTGACCAGGCTTGGCCAGCAGGTCGGCAAGGAGCGAGAAATGGGGAGCTACCGTCTGCTCTCCATGCTCGGCAATGGAGGCATGGGCGAAGTGTGGCGAGCACGTCACCGCATGCTGGCTCGCGATGCCGCGATCAAGCTCATCCTGCCGAAAATGTTGAGCGGCAAATCCGGCAAGAACGCGGCATTGGTTCAACGCCGTTTCGAACGGGAGGCCAAGACCACGGCCTTATTGCGATCGCCCCACACCGTGGAATTATACGACTTCGGCGTCACCGAAGACGGTGTCTTTTACTACGTAATGGAGTTGCTCGATGGCATAGATCTGGAGACGCTCGTAAAGAGATTCGGTCCACAACCCTCTGGAAGGGTGACGAGTATCCTGCGCCAGGTATGCCGGTCGCTCTCCGATGCGCACCGCCACGGCATGATTCATCGCGACATCAAGCCCAGCAACATCTTTCTGTGCCGTATGGGAAGCGAATACGACTTTGCGAAGGTGCTGGATTTTGGCTTGGTTAAGGTGCTGGACGGAGAGGAAGCCGGGCTCACCGGCGAAGGTGTCACAACCGGCACCCCCGCATACATGGCGCCTGAGGTGTCCCTGGGCAATCCCATTGATGCTCGTACCGATCTATACGCGCTCGGCTGCGTAGCCTATTGGTTAATAACCGGACGCTTGGTCTTTGAGGAAAAAAGCGTGACCGCAACCATGTTGGCTCATGTCCGGGATACCCCCAACCCACCCTCGCAGCAGAGCGAACTATCCGTGCCGGAGTGGCTGGACCGCATCGTCCTGATGTGCCTGGCCAAAGACCCGTCCGCTCGGCCGGACAGCGCCGAGGCGTTGGCGAGAATGCTCGATGACGGAATTGATACCGGTTCATGGAGCGTCAAAAACGCGGAAGACTGGTGGCTGACCAATATGCCCGAAAATGCCGTCGCTGTGGAGACCGCAGCGGCAACGCCACGGCCCCGATCCGCGAATACGACCCTATAGTTCCTTCCAAGAAGCCGCCACGGGTATAGCGACTCGTTTCTGGCGGTGAGGGAGTCGAACGCTCACGCTCGTGTGACGGTACTCTTCCCGCAAATTTCAGGATAACCACTCAGTTATCCTTCAACTTACAGACAATTCCCTCTCCGTATCCGTTTCCATCAGCGGATTGCGTCGCGGCGCGGGAAGCCGTCGACTCAAACGCGTTTCACAAGCAGGGAAGTGAACTCCGGACCAGCAAGAATTTGGCCCTCAAGTACCCGTCGACGATTGACGATATCTACTTGGATCATGAACCTTCTTGCTGCATGGTGTTTCTGTCGTTTGTGTTGCATCCATCCGGCGGGGGTTGACACATCCGCCGCGCCATTTAGCCGTGGAGTCCAAAGACGAATCCGACAAGTGACGGGTTCATACAAGAAACGTTTCATCAGTAGCATTCGCGCAGAACTGGCAGCCTAATGACAATAAACGTCTCTATCGTCATTCCGGCCTACAATGCCGCTCTGACCCTGGCGGAAGCCCTTGATTCGGTCCTGGCTCAAACCTACCCGCACTGGGAGGCGATCATAGTCGACGATGGCTCCACGGATGCAACTCCGGAGATCGCCCAGCGCTATGCCGCTCGCGATACAAGAATCCGATTCTTCCGCCAGCCCAACGGCGGCGAGAGCGCAGCGCGCAACACGGGCCTCCGCTATGCCCGCTACGACTGGCTCGCATTTCTCGATGCCGATGACTGGATTTCTCCTTTGTATCTTGAACGCATGACCGAAAAGCTTCAATCCGGGTCACAGCTCGATGCCGTTCATTGCGCTTCAGTCCGGGTTGCTCTCGATGGCACGCTTGTTTCCGACGACTACCAGGTTCCCACTGGAGATTTGTTTCCGATCCTTGCCTGCCATGTTGCTTTTTGTGTCCACGCTTGTGTCCTCAGAAGATCCTTCATCGATCAAGTCGGAGACTTCGATACGAGCTTGAAGAAGGCCGCGGATTGGGATTTTTGGCAGCGCGTAGCCAGAACGGGAGCGCAGTTTGGCGCCGTCCGGGAAGTGCTCGCGTACTACCGTATGACGCCAAACTCGTCTTCACTCGGGGCGGAGCAACTCTTTCGCGATATGCTCACGGTTTTGAAACGCGGGCACGCCCCAGATCCAAGAGTGCGGTGTCCGCATCCAGATCATGTAAACGGGCTTCAGACACCCACGGTGGAAAATCAGGAGTTCTATCTGCTCTGTTGGGGCGCCGGTCTGCTGCTTGGAAGTGGCAGCGATGCAAGGCATCTGCTTGAGATCGTCAAGGACGATCGCTTCGCGGAATTGGATCCTGATGCGATCGCTTCGTGTCTCTTCGAAGCGGTTCCCACACCGTCTTGCCAGCCGCCACGGGCCTGGATCGATCTGTGGCCAAAGATCCGCGAAGAAGTGAAGCGGTTTCTTGCCGCGCTAGAAGAGCAATCCCAAACGCCGGACCTGGCGGATCAGGCCCTTGCCGCGTTGGAAAAGAGAATACGGTTATGCGAGTCGCCGGAAGAAGGCCTGCTAGAGGACTACAAGAAAGCGAACGGATGGCAACTCCACACGTCCGGAGGCAATGCGGCGCATCTCGTATTTTCAGACGATGACCTGGATACGGTGTCGGTCAATATCGATCAGGCAAGATCTGCCACGCCATGGGCAGTGCAGTTGGATCGAGCGGGATTGAAAGTACAGCCCGATTGCCGCTATGCTCTTCGCTTCCGAGCGCGGGCAGACCACCTGCGAAATATCGGCATGGGAGTGGCCAAATCCCATGAGCCCTGGACGAATCTCGGCTTGTACAAGTTGATCAAGCTTACCCCGGAGTGGCAAGAATTCCAGGAGGAGTTTACCCACACTGGAAACGATGAAGACGCTCGTGTCCACTTCGACCTCGCCGGCAGCGATATTTCGGTAAAGGTTTCCACCGTGGAATTGCGAAGTCTTGAAGACGGGATTCCCGCCAGCTTGGCTCCGGCACAATTCCTCCCGAGCGGTCCGCGTGATTTTCCAGCGACACCCGGTTCTCAAATTGAGAACGAAAGCGCTGGGGTGATCCCCGGGATGGTGACCACCATCATTCCCGTCTATAATCGCGCTGGACTTCTCCGCGAAGCAGTGGGTAGCGTACTCGCGCAAACCTACGACAAGATCGAGGTCATTATTGTCGACGATGGATCCACGGACGAAACTGCCGCCGTGTGCGACGAACTCGCGCGGGCACATTCCAACGTCAAAGTGATCCACAAGCTCCATGAGGGAAGAGCCGGATTGGCGCGGGAGTTCGGGCGCCGGGCAGCGCGCGGCGAATATTTGCAGTACCTGGATAGCGACGATCTGCTGATGCCGACCAAATTCTCCGAAATGGTTGCGGCCCTGGAAGAACACCCGGATTGCGATATCGCCTATTGCTACACCAGAAGGTATCGCATCGGCACCGTCCCGGAAGACGATGCAGTCGAGTGGACCGGCAAAACGTTTGACTCCATGTTCCCTACATTCTTGGCCAAGCGGTTTTGGTGCACATCCACTCCCATTTACCGGCGGAGTTTGTGCGATAAGACCGGTCCCTGGACTGACCTTCCGCAATGGGAAGACATAGAATATGATGTCCGCCTGGCCACGTTTCAGCCACGGCTTTACCACCACAAGAATTTCCTCACAGATATGAGGTGCCTTCCGAACAGCCTGTCAGACGTGAGGATTTTGGATGACAAGTTCCTGCTCAGCGAAGTCACCCGCGGGGCGGCACTGATCTTTGGACATATCAAATCGTCCGCCCTTGATTTCCAGAATCCAAATGTTCGCTCGTTTATCGATGACGTGCGCTTGCTGTATAGCCGGTGTATGGAATTGGGTCTGACGAATGAAGCACAGGCTTGTGCCAAGGTCGTCATGGAAGCGACAGGAATCCACGATCCGAATCAAGCCTGCCAATTCAGATTAGGGGCGCGGCTCGAACTCGACGTCAACACGGCAACAGTCCGGCCCGGGGAATCGGTCTGTTTTAACGTCAAGGTGGTGAACGATTCAACTGTCGGGTTCCACGCCCAGGACTTTGCCACGGAATTGACCTATCGCCTCCTGGGAGCCGACGGCGCTGTTCTCCAGTTTGACAACGCCTCAGTACTTTTCGAGGAACCCCTCCCGCCCGGGGAGTCTCGCGTGGTCAAGCTGTGGGTGAATGCGCCATCTGCCTGCGGCCTCTACTATATTGACTTCGACATCCTCTGGGCCGGCATCACCTGGCTGAATCTGGGAACGGATTCGGCGATCTTCGTGAAGTTGCTGGTGAGTGAAAGCATACTTGCGTCCCACTGGAATTTCAAGGTCGAAGACGGCAATTTGGCGGAATTGAAATTCCCTGAGAACAATCTCGAGACCGTGCGCGTTGCCATTGAGGCAATTGGCGCCCCGGTATCCTGGCACGTCCAACTGAACCGGCATCGCTTCTCGCTGGCATCACACCAACACTATGAACTGCGCTTCAGCGGAAGGGCCGATGCAGCGCGCCAAGTGGCTGTGGGCGTCAGCCGAGCCCGTGGCGCCTGGGATAACCTCGGCCTATATCGCGAAATCGACCTGACCCCTGAGTGGAAGGACTTCGCGATGGAGTTTCTTCCGCCGTCGACAGATGACCAGGCTCGCGTCCATTTTGATATGGGCGGAACTGCGATCTCCGTAGAGATTCGCAATGTCTTACTTGTTCGGATACCCGGTGGCGAACGCGTGGTGCCTGCGCCGATGGCTTTACACCGGCGCCTGCAAATGGATATCGGCACGCATCCCGCAAACGGCTCCAGCCGAGAAGGCGGAGGCCGATCCGTTCATCAATACTATCTGGACAAATTTCTGACAGAGTTCGCTGCTGACGTTCATGGACACTGCCTAGCTGTCCGGGGCAAGAGCGAATCGGGTTTGGTGGAAACCTCCGATACCGGTGGCCTTTCCATTGACGCTTCCCTCCTTGAAGTTGCCTGGATCGAGGACCTGACGAAATCAAATCACATAGCGAGCGACCGGTTTGACTGCATTCTTTGCATTCATGCTGCCCAGACGGTCATCAACGTCGAGCCGGCGATTGGCGAACTCTTTCGAATCTTGAAACCCGGTGGTGTGCTTTTGATCGCCGCACCCCTCGTTAGCGGGTATGGCCTGCAGTGCCGGGATTTATGCCGGCTCACCCCGAAGGGAATGGAAGTTCTCTTGTCGCGTTCGTTTGGACCCGATCAGATTCTTGTTCGTTCTTACGGCAATTCACTGACTGCAGCCGGTGAAATTCGAGGTAGTACCGAGAGCGAATTCCTAAGAGGGGAGTTGGAAAACCATGATCCCCGGTTCCCGGTAGAGGTGTGTGCGCGGGCTCAAAAGCCAACTTAGGGATCCAGCGTGAGACCTTCATCCGAGGCCAGGACCGCCGATCTTGCGATTTAGGTGGACCGCTTTCGCGGATTCACAGACCCCGGAAATTCACGCCGATTACCGTCACCAGGGCTTAACGATAGCTGAAAACCCCCATTGCCGTACCGCCTTGGCAGCGTTCTCGTCGAGGGCCGTTCCGAGGTCGGACCATCGGATCGAGCCAGCCGATCACTCCAATCTCCTTGCTTCGGTCCGGAGGATTAGACTGGAAGAGATTGGCGTACAGTTTGAGGGTTCCGCTCCTAGTACCATGCGCCGTTGAACTGCCAGGACACATCATGGCATAATCCTCCAGAGTCTCCGGTGCTTTTCATCGGAGACCGCGACCCACCCTATCAACCGAAGGCAGGCGCGCTGGGAAATTCTTCTATTATGGGCAACTCATCGCAGTCTTTGGAAGAACCGCTGTTCGACGCTTTGCTCGACTTGCCGAGAATACGACCGGAATCCAGTCAAAGTATTTCCGCGCAACAGCTTCAACCCGCGGCGCTGCGGCGGGACGGTTACCGGTGAAGGCTCTCGTGGAGCCTCGAGCCTCGGCCGCCAGACCGGCGACGGACTCGGCGCGCGTTAGTGCCCTTGATGGACTGCGCGGCATCGGCATGACCCTCGTGTTGATCAGACACGTGATCATGGACCTCCCCGACGCGCCCATGCGCGGCGGCATTCTTCGTGTGACGTCGCTCGCATTCAGTGGGATGGACATGTTCTTCGTGATGTCGGGGTTTCTCATCACGGGCTTGCTCTACGACGCGAAAACGGGGCCCAACTATCTCCGCAATTACTTCGCCCGACGCTGCCTGCGCGTATTTCCGCTGTACTACGCGGCGCTGATCGTGATATTCGTCGTCGTGCCGCACCTGCCGATCGCGCTGCCCGCCAACTACGCGCTGCTGCTGCAAAACCAGGCCTGGTACTGGACGTACACCACCAACATCCTGCTGGCGACGACGCTCGGCCTGGGCACGCCGTTGCACACGTCACATTTCTGGTCGCTCGCCGTCGAAGAGCAATTCTACCTCGTCTGGCCGCTGCTCCTGTGGTTCCTTGGCCGGCGCGGCATTCTGCGGCTGTGCGTGGCCTGCGTGGCGATCGCGATCGCGTTTCGTCTGTGGCTGCACGTTTACTACGGAGGGCTCGGTGTCTACGTGCTCACGCCCGGGCGACTCGATGCTCTGGCGATCGGCGGCCTGCTGGCGATCCTGTCGCGCGATCCAGCAGGATTGCGAGGCCTGGCGCGGCGCTGCGTCTGGCCGTTCTGGATCACGCTGGCAGCGATGGCGATCATCGTAGTGCAGGAAGGCGAGCTGAACCGGCTCGATCCGTGGAACTACCTGGCCGGATACACGATCGCGGCGGTGATGTGGGGATGCCTGATCGTCATGCTCGCGGCCAATTCCACCCCACGGCTGGCTCGTGTGATCGGGCACCGAATCTGGGCGCGCCTCGGGCGGCACAGCTACGGCATGTACATCGTACACTACCCGCTGCTTGGCGTCGTCGTTGCGCTCCTGCCGGCCGGACCGATCATCGACGCGACCGGCGGCACAATCGTCCCGACATTTGTGCTCTACAGCCTCCTCGTTTGGGCACTGAGCTACGCCGTAGCGGTGGCCGTCTGGCACGGCTTAGAGCGCCGGTTCCTCGATCTCAAGCGATTCTTTCCGTCGCCGCCTGCCATCCACACGTGAACGCGCCCTAGCACAGCCGCAACTAAAGCCGCGAGCGACCGGTTTGACTGCATTCTTTGCATTCATGCTGCCCAAACGATCATCGACGTCGAGCCGGCGCTTGCCGAACTCTTTCGAATCTTGAAACCCGGCGGTGTGCTATTGATTGCCGTACCCCTAGTTAGCGGATATGGCCTGCAGTGCCGGGATTTATGCCGGCTCACCCCGAAGGGTATGGAAGTTCTCTTGTCACGTTCGTTTGGACCCGATCAGATCCTTGTTCGCTCTTACGGCAATTCACTGACTGCGGCCGGTGAAATTCGAGGTAATACCGAGAGAATTCCTAAGAGAGGAGTTGGAAAACCATGATCCCCGGTTCCCGGTAGAGGTATGTGCGCGGGCTCAAAAACCGGCCTCGGAATCCAGTGTGCAACATCCATCGGAGGCCAGGAACGCCGATCTTGCTCTATAGGTGTACCGCTTTCGCGGATCTACGGACCCTGAAAATTCACGCCGATTACCGTCACCAGCGGCTTAACGGTAGGTGAAAAGCGCCATTGCCGTACCGCCTTGGCAGCATTCTCGTCGAGGCCCGTTCCGAGGGATTGAATCACCTGCACACTACTCGGTTTACCGTCCGTTTGAATTTCCACGTGGAAGACAACGGTTCCCTGAATGGTCTTTGATGATGCTTCCCTGGTTCTTTCTGGCGCCACAATACTTACCAGGTTCGGCGGGAAATATTCGTTCGAAGCCTGGACTGCGGATTTGGTAGGTCGGGCCATCGGATCGAGCCAGCTGATCACTCCAATCTCTTTGCTTCCGTCCGGAGGACTAAACTGGAAGAGACTAGAATCCAATTGGGGATTCCGCCGAATCGAAGTAAAGGTAAAGATGGTCTTTCTTCCGCTCGTTGGCTCGCCTTCGATCTGATACCGGAGTATGAGTTTCGTGGAAGGCTCAACACACGCTGCGAATGTCCGCGTTGTCTGGCTGGGGAACGTTGGAGCGACTTGACCGCGAAGAACTTTGCATTCGCGCTGGCGGTCCTCAAACAGGACACGTTCATTTCCGGCAACCACCGAAGATTGAAGTAAATTCAAGAGGCCCATTTTCGTAATCGGATATGCGCAAGAACTGAACTGGGGTAGAAGGATTTTAATGTAAGTGTTGCTCTTCGTGTAGTAGTTCCATTGCGAAATGCCATCGCATACACGAATGAAGGGATTCGCACCGGTGGTTATTTCTAGGCGTGCGCGGGTGCGTGCGCTCTTCTGAAAGGCAATACGGAACCGTTCCGCAGATTGTTCCTTGCCATCTAAATCGGTAACGGTCATTTGGCCTTCTGCGAGCCAACTTGTGGCGTCTCGCGCAAATACGGCGGCCTCTGTAGCCATCGAGGCGGCGTCGTTCGTTGGAGTCTGCGCCCAACCGAGCGCGACGGCGAAAAAAATAGAGAGTGATTCTTTGCGCATGATGTCAGGGAAATCAGCAAGATCCTAGGCCTGAAAATATGGTCGTTCCTTTCCGGAAGATCCGCATTGGAAACTGATTGATACCTGGCTTCATGTTTTCAATCGTACATCTCGATACGGATCGATGAAATAGACCGAAGGCTCACTAGGCTTATACCGCACGAACAATGGCCCTTGTTTCATACTTTCGAGCATCTGCTGAGCTTCCGGTAGATCCCCGAATTTTTCGATGTAGCTTCCGTAGTAAACTTCAGCAGCGACTTGATACGAAAACCAAACTTCGAGCTGAGGTGATTTGGACCCCGATTGAGGATGCGTTATCACTAAGTTGATCGAACCCTTCTGGAATGTTCCCTCGACCCATGGCCACTTTAATGAGCCTCGACGCCCCCACCATTGGATAGCACTGTCGGCAGCAAGTCCCCAAGCCGTCCAGATAACCATTAGTCCGAGCACGGTGCGCGAGAACGGGTCCCACATTACAGCTCCAGTGCGGCACACTGGATACTGAATCTAAATATTGCAACCGCCCAAATCAATAGTGATCGCGGCATTGAATATTCTGAGAAAGTCCACGCCAAAGCCGAATTCCGCACAGAATGGATTGAACACGACATTAATCGGGCCTCCTATCGGTACGTTCAGCGGGGGAGGCTCGATCCGAGACCCATGTCGTCCTAGGGTCCCGTCAATAGAAATTTAGAAATCTGGCGGTGAGGGTGGGATTCGAA
>CADEFM010000010.1:172531-187980 GCA_902826605.1 uncultured Acidobacteriota bacterium | reverse complement strand
GTGGTGGCCAGGGACGGAATTGAACCGCCGACGCCAGCCTTTTCAGGGCTGCGCTCTACCAACTGAGCTACCTGGCCTTCTCTGAATGTCTTGATACTAGAATGTTTTTATTGTAGCATCGCGTCCCCAACACGACGAGCAGCGTGTATTAAATCGTGTCTCGGAACTGTGCAGCAGCATCAATCTGGTTCGAACCACGCGCCGTCATGAGGCCGTAAAAAACTAAGCCCGCACCCGCCAAATACACTGAGAGGGGGCACCCCAGGCTAACACCCCCCCGGCCCGGCCGCAGTCCGATCACGCTTGCTACCTAATTCAAGAGGCATCCCCTGCCAGAACGACACGCAGAGCACTACTTGTTGTTGTGCGAACTCAGGCGCTCAGAGGGCACGGAAGGAGCGTATTCCCTTGCCCGTTTACGATAGCGCTGGAGGAGCGAGAGGAGGATGAGCCCGCCGCCAAGTAATATCCGAGTCGCCGGTTCGGGAGTTGAACTGGTCGCTCCCGTGGGAGCCACCGTATCAAAAGCGAAGAGGTCCAAAGAAAAATCGTTGCCGGACGCCACTATATTCTGGTTCAAAAGCGACGCCACAGCGGTGGTATTTGATCCGGAGTTCCAAGGAGCGTAAAATTGCGTCCACAACCCCAGCGTCGAACTAGCCGTTATATTGTTTCCGATCTGTGTTCCATTGATGCTGAAGGAAAGCACCGCGGGATTGGCGTAGTTTGACGCGACCCACACCGAAAAATAATAATCGGTATTCGTCAGGACGGTAACGGTTTCCGACCAGATTGAAACGCCCGCCAGCGTCGCCCCGTTTACGATCATCGTATTCGCCGACGCACCCGGAGGTGCACCGTATGACGACGGCCACGCTGGATGACACGACTGCGGACTAGGGCCGATCGTATACACGCCCTCTGGCATACAGTTGGAAGGAGCGTAAGCGACAAACGAATATCCGCTAGTAAAGCCAGTATTCCCTGAGTCGAAATCGCCATTGACGAAAAGTGTAGCAGCAGATGCAGTTGACGCAGCTAGAAACACACACGCAACTAAGACGTTTGGTTTGAATAGATGCATCAGGCGTTTCGTTACTGGCGCGTCCTCTTCTCGCCTTTTCAAATAGTACCACATGGTACCCGTAATCCTTACTCCGAGGCCTATTCAGCTTACGAGGTCACCTCTTAAGCCGGGGGCTTAGGGTGAACAACTCAGGGCTGGTGCTTTCCGTTGCAGGCGACTACTTACCCAATGTCGTGGCTTACGAACCGCTTTAGAATGTGGTGACGAGGGGTGAAATTGAGCTCGCGTTTCGGTCAGGCAGAGCACCCGCAAAGTGGCAATAGGTCGTACGCTCGCTTAGCCACCAGCGCGTATCAACTCACGGTTTCGGAACTGTAGCGCGCGATCAATCCGGTTCGAACCGCGCGCCTGTACGTGGACGTAAACAACCAGGCCGAACCCGCTAAATACACCAATGACAGGACGGTGCCCCAAGCCAACGCTACACCGGGCCGGTATTGTCCCGGCGTTCCCACCATGACCGCGCGCATTCCCTCAAATACGTAAGAAGCGGGCACGATGCGGGCCACACCTTGCATCCACTCCGGAAGGGTGGAGAGGGGATAGAACACTCCGGCAAACGGCGACACCAGGGCGGGAATAGGCCAGATGAACCATTCCGCCGCCGGCCCCAGCCGCAAGACAATCGCGCTCCCTACTATGCCAATCGCGATTCCAAAAGCGAACAAGATCAACAGAAACGGAATAAACACCAGTCCAACTCCGAAGAATGACAATCCGAAAATGGCCGAGGCAAGAACCAGCATCGCGATCAGGCCCACCATGCTGGTCATGATGCTCGAAAGCACCAGTCCGCCCAGATATTCGGCGATAGTAATCGGCGATGCGAAAATGTTCAAAAAATTGCGCGACCAGACGTCCTCGAAGAACGCCATAGTGACCCCGTGCATCACGCGCGTGAAGAAATCCCATAGGAGCACGGCGCCCAGCAGCACTGGAACAAAATTGAATCCGGATTGTGCCACCGAATTCAGATACTTGGTAATAAAGCCCCACAGTACAATGTCGATCGCCACCCAGGCGAACAAGGGAAGCACCCGCGCCGGACTGCCACGCAGCAAATAGATATAGCGCAGCACGATGGCGAACATGCGGCGCGGAATCATTTAGCCGCCGTTCCTTCAAGCGATAGAGGCTCGCGCGCTACCGCGATGAATAATTCCTCCAGCGTGCTCTTACCGTAGTCGCGCGGCAATGTTTTGGGATCGCCTTCCAGCAAAATACGGCCATGCGAAAGAAATAGGACGCGGTGGCAGACTTCCTCCACTTCATGCATATTGTGGGACGTCCACAGTACTCCGCAATCGTTATCGCGCTGAGTGAATCCTCGAATCTTCGCCCGAATTTCCTGAGCAGTGGCCGGATCGAGCGACGCAGTCGGTTCATCCAGCAACAGAAGTTTTGGGCGATTCAGCATGGCCTTCGCCAGGCACACGCGCGTTTGCTCTCCGGAAGAAAGCAGACCGCACTTGGTGTCGCGGAAAGAGAGGAGATCGAATTCCTGCATCAGATCCTCGATCCGGCGCTTCAGTTTCGCGACCCCGTACAGCATTCCGAAAATGGTCAGATTCTGGTAAACCGTCAGATTTCCGGGAAGTGGTGCGTACACTGCGGCGAAGTTTGTCGATGTCAGCGCTCGAGAGCGGGCGGTGGCCAGATTCACGCCGGCAATGTGAACCGTACCCGCAGCAGGCTCCAGCACGCCCAGAATCATATTAATAGTGGTTGTCTTCCCCGCCCCATTCGGCCCCAGCAAGCCAACGATTTCCTTGCGGCGCACTTCAAAAGACACGTCTTCCACGGCAATCGTGTCGCCGTAGTTTTTGCGGAGATTCACAACCGAAAGGACTGCAGACAAAATCGTGGCCTTTCTTTCATCATTGCAACCTGTGAGTGGGAACGGTGGCGCGGTGGCCTCCGCGCATCGGCTACCATGTACTGATGTCCTCACACCTCGCACCGATCGACGCGGCAAGCCTGCTCGCGGAATCCCGCATTTTGCTACACCGGATCCCCGAACTGCCCGCTCCGATCAGACCGGCCACGGAGGTCGCCGCCTACTCTGCCCAGTCAAGCTTGGTGGAAAAGATACTGGCTCACTACGGCGGCCAGACAATCGGCTACAAGATCGCGTGCACCAACGCGGTGGCCCAGCGTCAGCTCAGCGTCAATGGCCCATTTTATGGACACCTTCTCGCCCCGCTGTGCTTCGATTCACCGGCGCGAATCGCGGCCTCGCGATTCTCCATGCGGGTGATCGAAGCCGAATTCGCGTTTCGCCTGGGGCGCGACTTGCCGCCCGGCCCTGTGCGCACACGTGAGCAAGTCGCGGAAGCGGTGGACGCCGTACTCCCAGGCATCGAAATCGTGGACAGCCGCTACGAGAGTTGGACAACCGTGGGCGTCCTCTCTCTTATTGCCGACAATGCCTGCAACGGGGCATGGGTAAAAGGCGATGCAATTCCAACCTGGCGCGCCTTCGATCTAGCGGCGCAAACCGTGAAGCTGATCGTGAACGGACAGATTCTTAAGGAAGGCAGCGGAGCGGCGGTTTTGGGGCACCCGCTCAACGCGCTGCAATGGCTGGTGGAGACGCTCAACGCCAAAGGCTTGGGCCTTCAGGCCGGCCAATACGTAACCACCGGAGTGACGACCGGTGTCTATGAGGCCCATGCCGGCGACCGCATCCGGGCCGAGTTCGGCCCTGTGGGGTCGGTGTCCGTCGACTTCGACTAGCGACGGTTCCAACGATCCGCGATCCCCTTGATGCGCTGAATTGCCTCGAGAATGTTCTCTAGAGAATTGGCGTAGCTGAATCGCAAAAATCCCTCACCGCACTGCCCGAACGCCGCTCCATCCAGGCACGCCACGCCGGCGTCGTTGAGTAACATGTCGGCCAGTTTCTTAGAGGGCAGCCCCGTATCCTTTACATTCGGAAACGCATAGAAAGCCCCTGCCGGAACGCTGCAGTTGAACCCCGGAATTTCATTCAGTCCTTTACAGATGGCATCCCGCCGCCGCCGGAATTCGCCGACCATTGCGTCCACGGAGTCCTGAGGTCCGGTCAGAGCCTCCAACCCCGCGCGCTGCGTGAAACCCGCCGTGCAGGAATTGGAGTTCACCATCAATTTGACCACCGCGTCCGCCAGCCATGTGGGCATCACGCCATAACCGAGCCGCCACCCCGTCATGGAATATGTCTTCGAAAATCCATCCAGGATGACCGTTTTCTCCAGCATCCCCGGAAAACTGGCGATGGATACGTGCGCGCCATCATACAGAATGCGCGAATAGATCTCATCGCTCAAAATGATAATGTCGCGTTCGCGAAACATCCTTGCCATTGCTTCCACGTCCGCACTTGGGATGGTCCCGCCCGTTGGATTCGCTGGGAAATTGAGCACTACCATCTTCGTTTTTGGCGAAAGTTTGGAGCGCAGTATATCCAAATCGAAGGAGAATCCCCGCTCCTGTGCCAACGGAATTCTTACGGGCACCGCTTCGAGGAAGCGGATCATGGATTCAAAAATGGGGAAACTGGGGTCAGGAAGGATGACTTCGTCGCCCGGTTCGAGCAGCGCGGTCATCGTAAAGTACATGATCGGCTTGGCCCCCGGCACCACGCATACGTGCTCCGCCCCCACCTTGATATCGCGCGTACGGGAGATGTAAGCGGCTATGGCCTCGCGCAGATCGGGAAGCCCTTGCGGCGGTCCGTACTTCGTCCAGCCCTCGCTGAGCGCGCGCCGGCCCGCTTCCACCACGTTCGCGGGCGTCGGAAAATCCGGCTCACCGATTTCCAGATGAATGACATTACGGCCTTGTTTTTCCAGAGCCCGCGCGCGCAACAACACTTCAAATGCCGATTCCACACCCATGCGGCTCATTCTTTGAGCTAACTGCATACTGATCTCCTGACGGAAAACGGGGACGAGGGCGTGCCGGCTATCCGCGCCGACGCACGACCGAACGGAGTGATGTCTTCTCCTAGAACAAAGCGGTGTCGCGGCGCGTCCAGGCCTTGCCCTTGGATTTCGAAATCTCTTCCAGTTCCTTCACGTAGGCGCCGGTCTGCGTCAGCATATGATGCAAATCGTTGCCCAGACTCATGAAGGTGAAGCCTTTTTCCAGAAACTCGCCCACGCGCGAGGGGCCAAACAGAAAAATTCCCAGAATGATGTCGTTCCTGCGGGCCGCCGCGACCAGCTTGTTAGTAGCTTCGGCGAGCTCGGGCGACGTGTACATCTCCGGAAATTTGTATTTTTCATACAGCCCCATCGACATGCACAAATCATTCTGGCCCAGGAACAGCATATCGACGCCCTTAACTGCAGCGATCTCGTCCATATTTTTGATGCAATCGGCGGTTTCCACCTGCAGCGCGACGACTACGTTATCGTTGGCGGCACCCGCGTAGCCCAGTAGTCCGCGTTTGTTCATGCTGCGCTGCGGAAAATAGACAGAACGAGTGCCCGCCGTGGGATAGCGCGCGCAGCTCACGGCCTGCCGGGCCTCTTCCGCCGTGTTGATGTACGGGATCAGCACCCCATCCGCGCCCATGTCGAGCGACTGCTGAATGCCGATGCGATCGGCATATCCGCCCACACGCACCATCGATTTCGCGCCGCCGTTGGCAACCCCGGCCAGCATCGCTGAAAGCTTCTCATTGCCCATTGGCCCATGCTGCGTATCGATCAGCATCCAATCGTATCCGCTATGCGCCAACTGTTCCACGACGGTGGGGCTGTGAGAGTTCACGAACAGGCCATATTTGGGCGTTCCAGCGCGCAATTGCCGCTTAAATTCCGCTCCTGTGAGCACTTCACTCATTGAATTTTCTCCTCATTTCGCGATGCGAATTGATGTGTGGGATCTCCAGCAAGTATAACGTGAGGTACACCGTAGACGCCAAACTGCGATAATGCGATTGCACGCAGGATTGCGTTTTGTTCATGATTCGCCATTATGAAACCCTGCACCTGAAACCCAGCGCCACGCAGGAACAAATCCGGCAGGCGTATCTGGATCTGGCGCGCGTCTGGCACCCGGACCGCTTCGTCAACGACGAGCGGCTTCGCAGAGTGGCGGAAGAAAAGATGATGGAGATTACCGGTGCGTATCAAGCGCTGCTCGGAGCGCCTGCCGCAGCGCCGGCGCCGGCCGTGGCCGCGCGAGAGCCGGCGGCGCGCGTCCCGCCAACCACCAGTTCGGCCAGCCAGACGAGTACTCCGCTGCTGCGGGACCCACGTTTGCAGGTCGCCGGGGGCTCTGCGGCGCTCGCCGTGATTTTGTTGATCGTATGGTGGCTTGTTCCCCCTGGTGGAGATGCTCCACAAGACCCATTGCCACAAACGGAGGCTTCACGGGAGGCTGCAGTGGAGCGTCAACCGAAGCGGCCCATCCGATCCATGCCTGCTACCGGTGAAGCGATGCGAAGCCGGACCGGCGCCGGTGAGATTCAAATCCATAACCAGACTAATTCCGAAGCGGTGCTGCGCATCAGCACGGCACGCAATCGCAGCACGGCCTTGAACACCGCGACAGTACCCGCCGGTGACATCGCAATCCTGCGTAATCTTTCCCCGGAATCGTACTTCGTCGAAGCCACGTTCTCAGACCGACATTCGCCGCCGTTGCATCTGGGGCCGTTCGATATTCTGCAAACCACAACTGGCAACACTGTTGAAGCGGACCACTATGAAATTACGCTGAAGCCGCGAACGGCACGATAGCCAGAATTTCTAACGTGGCTGCGTCACCACGTCCACCAGCGCAGGCTCGCCCTTTTTTACCACTTCCACGGCACGCCGTAGCGCGGGGCCCAAGTCTTTGGGATCGCTGATCGGTCCCTCCCCGTATACACCCATACCTTTAGCCACAGTGGCGTAGTCGATGGGTGGGTCCTTCAGTGTGACGCCGATATCCATCTTGTCCAGGCCGCGCTGGTGGCGGTTCGCCAATTTTTGGATATGCATCATCTCCTGATGGTAGCCGCGATTGTTATGCATTACGCTTAACAGGGGAATTTTGTGATGAGCGGCGGTCCACAGAATTCCCGGTGCATACATCAAGTCGCCGTCGTCTTGAATAGCCACGGTGAGACGGCCATACTTTTTATTGGCAAGCGCGGCGCCCAAAGCAGCGGGAGCGCCATATCCAATGCCCGCACCTCCCGCCCCGCCAATGTAGTGGTAATGCTTTCTTAAGTCCCATAAACGCAGAGGCCAGCGGCTGGAATGTTCAGTATCGGAAACGAAGGACCAGTCTTCATTCTTGATGACGTTCCATAGCTCCGCTGCCATGCGGCCGGTCCCGACGGGACTAGCGTCCCAGGCGTAGGAAGCAGCGACCTTGGCGGCCTCCATCTGCTGCGTGCGAGCTTCCGCCAGCTTTCTGCCGCGCGTCTCGAAGGCGCGCTTGCGATCCGCAGTGACGAGCTTGCGGCACTCTTCGATGAGAGACGGCAATGTGGCTTCGGCATCGCCTGAAATGGCAATGTCTACATCCGGCATGCGCTGGAAGTCCTGATAGTTGCTGCGCACGTAAAGATCGCCCGCGGTGATGCTCACCAGCTTCGTTCCGGACTTCACGATGGGCTTGAAATCGCGCACCTGAGCATCGCGATATTCGTTGACGACGCCCCAGAAATCCGTCAATTCCAGACCCACGATCACGTCCGCGCCCGCGATGGTGCGCACCCGTGCTTCAGTCTGATTCAGAGGATGCCGCGATGGGAAGTTCATGCGAACGCCCGGGCTGATCACAGCGCTCTGCAGCAATTCCGCAAGCTCCACAAGCAAATTGATGCCGTGCGGAGTCCTTGCCGAACGATCTGCAACGATGACCGGATTCTCCGCGTTCACCAACAACTTAGCGGTTTCCTTCACCGCGCTAAGATCGCCGACGGGAATCGTGGGGAGAGTGACTCTGGGAATGCGAAGCGCCTTTTCGTCCTTGATGGGATCTTCCTGCAGACCCAAGTCTGCCACCAGCACCACAGGCTCGCGCGGAGGCGTCATGGAAATCTTATAGGCCCGCACGGCGGATTCAGCGAAGTGCTGCAGTGACACGGGATTGTCATCCCATTTGACGTAATCGCGCACCATGGCGGCGGCGTCCTGGACACTGTGCTGCCACTCCGCGCCGGGCCGTCGAACGGTGACATCCAGAGTGTTGCCCAAGATCACCATTAGTGGCACGCGATCGCACCATGCGTTGTAAATCGCCATGGACGCGTGCTGCAAGCCTACCGTGCCGTGCGCCAGCACCAGCAGCGGCTTGCCCTCGATCTTGTAATAGCCGTGCGCCATGGCCACGGAGGATTCTTCATGACAGCAGGTGATAAATTCCGGCGCTTTGTTCCCACCGTAGTTGATCAACGATTCGTGAAGGGACCGGAAACTCGAACCGGGGTTCGAGCACATGTACTCAAAGCCGAGAGCCTTGATGACATCCACCATGAAGTCCGAGCCGGGCCGCTGATTGTCGAGCACCTCAAGCGCTTCGGGCGCTTTCGCTTCGACCGCCGCGGTCATAATCGGCGTGATGGTGCGAGTTTGCGCGGTGATTTGAGGCGTCGTTTGCGGTTGCTGCGCCGCGGCTTCTTCCACGACGGCTGAGCCTCCGGCGAACACTGCCGCTCCGGTTCCTGCGCTTTTTAGGAAGGTTCGGCGATTCTTTTTCATGGCGCTCCTCTTTCTGAGCACCTATCGTATCAAACAGAAGCTCGCCAAATCCTGCTCGTTTACGATACTTTCCATCCGCAGCAGCCGCTTCGGCCGGCCGATGCCGAACAGAGATCCGTTGCGCAAATGACGCGCGTGGTATGTGTGAACACTGGCAACGCGGTCCGCGATAAAGCCGGCCAGGTGGTCCCTTACAACGATAACGACGATGCGAGGGTCCCTGCCGCCGCTTCCCTGGAGCAAGTCAAGTTTGGCGCGCAGATCCAGGACGGGGAAGAACTGGCCACTGAGGCTCGCAAGTCCAAGGACCGCCGGTCCAATGCCTGGATATAGAGTGAAACCTTCCATCGGCAGGACGGCCCGCACGTGACAAGCTTCGATAGCAAAGTTTTTATGAGCGACGCGGAACGTTAGGTACGCCTTTGAACCGCTGTCCACATCACGGCTTATCGGCAGCGGGCGTGGGAGTATGAACCGCTGAGTATCCCAAGCCCATTACTGCAAGAAACATGCCCAGTACTTCGCTATCGCCCAAATTCAGTTCATACCATCCACTCAGCAGTACAGCGGCGGTAACAGCAAGAGCGCCTTGTAATACCCAACGCACTTCTCCACTCGATCGGCCAACGGCACGAGCGAAGTCCCATATGGCCCGTCCTATGAGCCACAACAGAGCCAACAACGCCGGTATGCCGCGCTCGGCCGCGTAATGGATATAGATATTGTGCAAGTGCCCATAGAAACCGGTTGGCAGCGGACGCGGCGTGCTCGCCGGAATGTATCGCTGATACTGCCGGCTCACCTGCTCCGGACCAATCCCGAACAAGGGGTGCGCTTTCACCATCTCCCATCCAATTTCGCGTGTCACCACACGGAACTCGTTGGAATCGAATTGGGTGGGACGGAACGCCGAAAGCGCGCGCTCGCGGACCGCGAAGGGATCGGCCAGCATTAAAATTCCGACGAACACCGGGATCGCCAGCACCGACCAGCGACGCCAAACCCACATCAGGTATGTTCCGCCCACTAAAGCACCGAGCCACATGCTTCGGGTATAGCTGGCGAGCAATCCGAACGCGATCACGACGCATGCCGCGGCCAGCCACGGTCTCGCGCGCCTCCACGCCGAGAAAAGCACGGCGGAGCCCACAAATAGCAGTGCCATCATCATCTCTCCACCGAAGGTCATCCAGTGGCCCATGAATCCCGTGGCGCGCGCCGCACTCACGTAAGCCGTATAGCCCGTGAATTGTTGCGTGATCTGCACGGCACTCCACAGCGCCGAAAGCGCCGCGCCTAGCGCCCAGCCTGCCGCCACCCAGCGGATTTCGCAAACTTCACGGAACGCCGCGAACACCAGAAACAACATCAAGTAGATATAGAATTTCTTGAGCTGCGGCATAGCCGCGCTTATATCGCCAGAGGCGAACGCGGAGATGACCGTCAGCGCAATCCACGCGCTCAGAGGCAGCATCACCGGGGGCCACCGCCAAGCGCGCCGCGCTTCAGGCGTGAGCAGCATGGCGGCAAGCGCGAGCGCCATCAGGATTTCGAACGCCGCGATGGACACCACCGTGGCTACCGCGGCCGCCCCGGCAAGGAAATGCGGAATTCGATCCCGTCTCACAACCCACTCAGCGCGCGAAACTGATCTTCATCGAAACCGATGGCGATCTTCGTTCCCTTGACCAGCAGAGGCCGGCGGATGAGGTTGGGGTGTCTAGCCATCAGCGTGATGGCTTCGGTGCGCGAGGGCGGATTGGTCTTCATCTTGCGTTCGCGATACAGCTCATTGCGGAAGTTGAGGAACTTCGTATAATCACGCGTTCCGATGAGCGCTTCGATCTCCGCCTCCGATAGCCCGCGGTTAAGATCGATCTCTTCGGCTTTCACTCCGTTTTCGGCCAGCCATTTTTTGGCTTTACGGCAGGTGGAACAGGCCGGTTTCTGATAGAACGTCATTACGTTCCATATTACGTTAGTATGGCGGCCGCACCATTTGAAATTCGTATTTCGCAGGGTTCAGTCCGCGGGCGGCAAGCTGCTCGGCGCACTCACCCGCGCTGGCTCCCTCAGCGGCGATTTCGCGCAAGGGGAGGGTTTCGGGCGAGTACAGCTCCAGCGCGATCCAGCGGCCCGTATGATGCAGGCGCTCTGCCAGCGTCAGGCCATCAATCGGGCGGCCGAGCAGAGAAACGGCGGTCTTCAAAATTTTCTCAGCTCGTCTTTCTTTGGCTCGTCTTTTTTTAATTCAGCAATCACTGCGTTCAGTCCGCGCTTACTGTAGATTTGCACCAGCCGCTGCTCTTCGGGCGACGGTGCGGTCAAGCGGCGCAGGGTCGGTTCATCCAACTCCTCGCGGCTTGGGATCCATAGCGTTCCGTCCGCGAATTCCACTTGCGAAACATAGGCGGTCATGCCTTCAATCGTGGTTCGTGGATCGAAGCGCAGCGCAGCTTCGGGAACAATCTGCGCGGAACTGCGCGGCAGCAGCCGCATGTCGGATGGCACCGATGCCGCCAGGAACTCGCGCCCTTGCTGGTCTCGGACGATCCACCCAAGCTCGAAGAAGCGCACCGGCCGCAGGCTCTTGTTGCGCACTACCAGCTTGGGAGATCGCGCTTCGTTGCCCGCTACGCGCGCCAGGCCGTCCACGGGTTCCAGTGGAGCATTCGGAAATTTGAAAAACGCGAATTTTACTTCTCGCTCCGCATCGAAATTAGTGGCGCTGCCGCGCACGGATTGCACGTTGGCGCGCGGCCGGTTGCCGTCCCGCGCGAGGCTCGCCAGCATGGCATCCCGCAGCGCGTCGCTGCCTGAGCCGTCGAGCAGACCTTTGAAATAACGGCGGTCTCGGCGCGCTTCAAGTTCCCACACCATCAGGGAACGCCGCGAGTGCAGTTTGTCCGGACCGTAAAAATTCAGGTCGTCGAACAAAATGCCGTCCAGGCCCACTTCCACGAGAGGCCCGCCACCCGATCCGATCGGCCGCAGCAAGTGGAGATCCCCGCGCACCGTAAACGTGTCGCCGGGGCCTGCATCCAGACCAGGAACGGAAATCGATCCGCGCCCGCCCGCCACGGCATCTTGGGATGCGCCGCCCGCGGTCACCGTCAGCGTGATGCCTCGAATGCGGCGCTGGCCTGCATTGCGCAAGGACAAACTCACCCGGACATCGATCTGATAGGCGCCGCCACGGATGACGGCGGCCGACCCGCCCCATTCATCGCCGGCCAGCGAAACGGGCGCATCCCCCGGTAAGTCGACACGATGTGAAACCGAGGGCTGCGTGAATCCCTGCTGTGAAAACGTCTGTTGCTGAAAGCTCTGCGCATGCGCCGCCAAGACGCTCGCCGCCCAGACGTAAATCAGCTTATTGCGCATAGACGCTCGTAATAGTTACCTGCCCAGTCTCCGAATCCACGTAATGCGCCTGCGCCGAGCCTTGCACGCTCAGCGTCACCGAAGCCGGACGCGCGTCGCCGCGTGGCGAAGCCCCACTGGATATTCCCAATATTCCGCCGCTTTCCCGCAACTCGATACCTGCCGACGAAGCCCGTACCAGCGGCGACAGTTCCTCCGCGCCCCGCCATGACCCGCCTTGCCAGGTTCGTCCATGAGTAATCGCCTTCATTGCGCGTTCCAGTGATGCAGTCTGTGCGGGAGGCATATTGATCCACCAGGCGGAAACCAGCAGGGCTGTAAATCCGGCACTCGCTCCCGCCACACGCCATCCCAAGGGAATGGAGCGGCGGGCCGTTCGCGGCGTGACGCAAGCTCCGGCCGCCAAACCCACGCGGATATTGGCGACCATCTCCGCGGACAGACGATCCCAGGCCACGCCCGCTGGCACTTCTTCCGCCAGTGCACGGACCCGTTCGTGATCGGCTCGATACGCTTCCACTCGTCCACGGCACACTGCGCATCGCGTGACGTGGAAGCGCACGTAAGGCCACGCCCACCAAGTGAGGTCGGCGTTGGCATAGAGCGCCAGATCGGTTTCAAGTGCGTGTTTCACGTCGTCCTTCGCTGCAGCCGGTCAAAGTGTTTCCGTATCTTCACGCGGGCGTTCGCGATGTGAGACCGGACCGTTGCCTTGGAGCAACTCAACTGCACAGCCACTTCCTCGGCTGGCAATCCTTCCATGTCGCGCAGCAGCAATGCCGAGCGTTCCCGCTCGGTAAGGATTGCCAGACTAGCCGATAAATGGTCCCGCCGTTCCAGGCGCAAAACAGCCTGCTCCGGGCTCTCATAGCTGGACGCCGCCACCATATCCGGCATCTCATCCAGTTCCGAAAATGTAATCCGTCCGGTACGGCGCAAAAAATCGATGGCGGTATTGCTGGCGATGCGCGACAGCCAGTGCGCCGCTTTCTTCAGGTCTTTCAGCTGGTCCTGCCGCTGCAGGGCCTTAATGAAGGCTTCCTGCGTCAGATCCTGCGCATCCGCCACGTTGCCCACGATCCTGAAGATCAGGAGAAACACGCGGCGCATGTTCTCAGCTACAAACCTGGCTTGCTCTTCCGAGGATAGCGGCAGGGCGTCATAGCGGGTGGAATTTCCCGGTGATTCGCTCATCGTCGATTCCCATGCCGGCATGACGCGCATTGGTGTAATGGGGCCTTGCCCCACACCCTCATGACGTTTCCGCGCGGCCAAACGTGCAACACGCTGACAGGGCTATCCTAATCATATCCACAAGGGGAGCTAAGCCGCTCCACCCCCAGGAGTTACCGTGCAGCTCCTCCTCTACTATATTGGCAAAGCCCGCGACGATCATGCGAACGCCATGGCAGCCGAGTACATCAAGCGCTCCACCCGCTTCGCCAAGTGCGAAATGCGGGAGATTCGGCCCGCACGATTTGACCCGTGGACACGGCACGCCGGCGCGACCAAGGTTCTGCTGGATCCAGCCGGACACAAGTTCGACTCGCCCGCGTTTACTGCGCTTGTCGGCAAAGTCGAACGTGAAGGGCGCGACGTCGTGTTTATTCTGGGTGGATCGGAGGGCCTTCCGCCGGAATGGCGATCGCGCGCCGACATATTGATGGCGCTCTCGCCGATGACCATGCCGCATGAACTAGCTCGGGTGGTATTGGCCGAACAAATCTACAGGGCATTCACTACGCTGCGAGGCCACCCCTACCCAAGGTAGACGAGCGAGCTGCTCGAGCCGGGCCTAAACTAGCGGCCTTTGCTGAGTTTCCTAAAGTACTCGGCAACGGCGTCGGTGAAGCCAGGGGCTACACGGTCGGCCGAACCGCTACGGACCTGGCCAGTTTCGCTTTCGGCGGCTTCCCGGCGCAGGAGGACTTCCAGTGTTTCCAGTTTGGGCAGAATCTGGCGGCTGATGCGCGCGTCCAGTTCGTTTGAGGCCGTTTGGCCAACCGAGAGGCGCGAGAGATCCCGGCTGATGTCGTTGATCTCACCGGCGAGATCGGGATTGTCCTTGAATTGCTCCCGCAGTTCATTCAACTGCAACTGCGCGTCGCGGGCTATCGTGCCGGGATCGGCATACTGGATGTTATTGGTGTCGTAGACGCCCTCGGGTTGATAACGGCCAAAGGCTCCGAAGCTGCCGCCCGCCCGGTTGGCTCCGCCCAGCATGGAACCGCGACCGCCGGCGGTCCCGTTGCCACCCATCTGACCGCCGGTTTGACCGCCTTGTTGGCCGCCGCCTTGTTGGCCGCCACTTTGTTGGCCACCTTGGCCTTGCTGGCCCTGCTGATTCCCCTGCTGCTGGCCGCCTTGCTGGTTACCCTGTTGATTGCCCTGCTGGCTACCCTGCCTACCGTTCTGTTGCCCTCGCTGGGCCATCTGTTGCATCTGTTCGCGCAAACGTTCCAGGCGCGCGATGGAGCCTTCCAAACCCTGCTGGTTGGCCTGCTGTGCGTTCGGATTGATGGCGGAGCGCGCGGCTTGCAAGTCTTTCGACAGCTCATCCAGCGCCTGAGTGATGGGGGCTTCCCGCGGCACCATCAACTGGCCGCTGCCCTCGCGAATAAAGCGCGCCGAATATTGCATGCGCATCTTGGTTTCATTCTGCTGGATATCGGAAAGGCCGTCGCGAACGCGCGCGGCCGAACTGGGCTGGGCTCCGGCGAGTTCCCGGGCAGCGCGCTGCATGTCGCGCTCCAGCTTGTCGAGTTCCTGCGCCATCTTGTCCTTTTCTTCGGCGAGGGCGCGCTGCTGTGCGGCGCTCGGGCGCTGCTGCGCTCCACCGGGTTGACCGTTGCGGCCCGTTGGATCGGCGCCGAAAGTCTGGCGCAGGCGATTTTCGAAATCGTGCTGCTGCCCGGCAAGTTGATCGGCACGCTGAGAAAGGTCATCCAGCTGTGAGCCGGATTGCTGCTGGCGCAGACCGTTCATCATGCGCTGGGCTTCGGCGAGGCGCTCGGCGGCGCGGCGGGCATCCGCTTGCGCTCCGCTTTGATCGCCGTTCTGCGCACCTTGCTGAGCGCGTTCCTGAGCCGAGCGCATGTCATTCATGGCTTGATTCAGGCGGTCCAGCGCCTGCTGCAGCTGCTGCTGATTGGCAGCCTGTTGCTGCCGGCTGTTCTGCTGTTGCTGGCCTTGCTGCCCATTGCGGGAAAGTTGTGAGGACTGTTGACCCTGCTGGCCTTGTTGACCCTGCTGGCCTTGTTGACCCTGCTGGCCTTGTTGACCCTGCTGGCCTT
>CADEFM010000010.1:132380-172431 GCA_902826605.1 uncultured Acidobacteriota bacterium | reverse complement strand
TGTTGACCCTGCTGGCCTTGTTGACCCTGCTGGCCTTGTTGACCCTGCTGGCCTTGTTGACCCTGCTGGCCCTGCTGCCCTTGTTGACCTTGCTGCCCTTGCTGGCCGTTGCGCGAAAGCTGCTCCATTTGTTTGCGGAGTTCTTCGGCTTCGCGGCGCAGCATCTCCTGCTGCCAGCGCTGCTCGAAGGATTGCTGCTTGCTCTGGTTCTGATTGCGCGCGAGTTCCTGCTGGCGGCGCGCCAGCTCAGAAAGTTTCTGAAGCGCTTCGTCAATTTCCTTCTGGCGCTGTTCAGCGCCGCCACCGCCGCCACCCCCGGCGTGCTGGCCGGTTTCATATTGGTTCTTTTCGGTGTCGAGTTCGAGATCGAACATGCTGGCCAGATCCCGGCCGGCGCCGCCACCGCCACCACCCCCACCGCCCTGCGCTCCGAAGGCGACCTGAATATCACGGAATGTCGCTTCCGCGCGCAACAGGTGCTGCAAGGCGCGCTGTTCCGGACCCAGCGCGTCTTTCCACTTTTGTCCGGAGAGTTTTTCCGAGGCAGGGCCCATTTCCGCCGCAGCGGCCTCGAGACTTTTCACAAAGCTCTGGAATTCCTGATTGGCTCCCGCCAACTGGCGGCTGCGCGAACGCTGCGCCAGGGACTGCGCCTGCTCCTTCAGTTTCGATTGGATTTCGGCCAGGAAACGCGCGTTTTCGGCGGATTTCTGCTTACTATTGCCGCGGATTTCATTCCATGTCGCGGCGATGATTTCCTTTTGACGCTGGGAGATTTCAGTCTGATCCTGGTCGCCGCCACCACCGCCGCCCCCCCCGCCGTCCTGCTGGGACTGCGAAAAGTTGCGCTCAAAAGGCTGGGCTTCGATGAACATCATGTCCGTGCGCGAAGTGGCACGGGCATCCTTCGCCACGGCGTACATGGCGATGACATCGCCGGGGATCATCTTGTAATCTTCGAGCGCGATCATGGCGTGGCCATTCGCGTTGGGCACACCGCGCGAGTTCGGGATGGCAATGATCTTCTCATCCCCGCCGTTCACGGAAAAATGCAATTCAACGCCGTTCAGCGTGTAATCATCGCTGGCGTCGACAGTCACGTTTACTTCCTGGATCGGGCTTACCTTGGCGTCGGAGCGCGGCGTGACGATTTTTACGACCGGCGCGTTGTCCTGGCGTGCTTCGATAAAATAATCTTCGCTGAGGCGCACGCTTTCGCCCTGCTCAAGTGCAGCAAAGTGATAGACTCCGTCTTTCTGAATCGGAATCTTCGCGGTCAGCTTGCCGTCGGCAGTGGCGGTGAGCTGTATCTTGGAGCCGTCATCCACTTCAATCACGCCGTTCTTGAGCGGGCGGTCGGTTTCCACGGTAAGCTCAGCCGTCGTTCCTTGCACGGCGCGGAGATCTCCGCCGGGGTCCTCAACCGAATCTTTACGGCCGAGCCACGATGGATAGTGATACGTCACTTTCAAGTGCTTAATGCCGGGCAAATCGATGACATCGAGCTTGAAGGTTTTCGAGCGCACACCGGAGGCTTCCACGTAATATTCCACGGGTTCCGGCAGGCCGGCGAAAAGAAACTCGAAGTTCGCGCCGCTGCGCGGGACCATGACGGCTTCTTCCCACTTGGTGGCGCTTTGGTACTTCGCCATCAGCCGGACTCTTCCGGACTCGAAACCGGTCAGCTGTGCGGTGACTACTTGATCCGCACGGCGGCGGACCAGTTTATTGCCGGGCTGAACGACGATGTCGTAATACTTCGCGACGCCTGCCTTGGGCGCACCGGCCCACAGCAAATTGGCGCCGTAACCGAGGAAACCCGGGCCTGCGGCGATCAGCCAGATAAGGATCGCACCGGCGGCGCCCGCGCCGGTCGCCATGGCCCAGATGGATTTGGGAGGAGCGATGCGTTCAGGCTCGGTATGACTGGCCACTTTCAGGGTGTCCATGGCGAGCAGTTCGAGCATGGGATCCTGGCGGTCACTGCGTTCCACGTATGTGACCAACCGTTCCTTGAACTCCGGGAAAGAAGTTTCCGCGCGGCCCGCGGTCTTGCGGCGATTCAGATTGAGCAGGGGGAGGACCAGCGCGAAGCCCGCTGCCGCCGCCAGTGCCAGAAACAGCGCGGCGCGAGAGAGGGTGAGGCTGGTGGGGGAAAAGGAGAAGGCGTTGGCGATGAGAACCAACGCGACGGTTGCGCCAAGCGCTACGCCGCAGGCGACGGCGATGCCCCTCGAAACAGTCAACCAGCGTAGTCGCTTTTCAAGACCTTGCAGGTATTGATTCAGCTGGTCACGCGTGTTCATGCTGCCTCCTACAACGCTTCCACCGCTCCCTATGGTCGCGGCTCGGTAGTCGCGGTCCTAGTTTGCGGCGCGGCGACCGCCGGGCGCAAATAACCGTTTGCGACCACAGATTCGGCCACTGCTACTCCTAACAATAGCAATAATATGTAAGGCCACAGAGGGAAGGCCCGGCGGGTCTCTTCCCCGCCCGCCACCTGCGCCGCATCGGCTGTGCTAGTGGTTCCGGTGCCCTTCCACAGATCCAGAGTTTCCTTGGGAATCGGGGCGAGGTCCGATTCGCGCCGGTCGGCATGCACCGCGATCAGGCTGCGGCGGCCGCTGGCGGTCTTAATCTCGAAATAGCCTTCGCGGTCGACGGCGAAATTGCGCGCTTTGGTGGCGTCAGCCAGGGACAGTGCGCGTTTGCCGTCGGGATCGAGCACTTCGGCGGCGGCGCCCTGCTGATCTCCGGCGCGAAGTTCGACGTAGGAATCCGTGGCGAGGTTGACGGGCTGTTCTGCGCCGCCTCCGCCCAGGTACAAAGCCGACTGTGCGACGAACGGCACCCACGCCGCGTGGAGAGGCAGATCGTTCGAGACGTTGTCGATGGTGGACGCGAAGACGAAGACCTTGCCTTCTCCGACGGAGCGCTCCAACACCAGCGGCGAGCCGTCATTGAGTTTTGCGAGTACGCGCGATTTGGTGGGCGCTATCTTCACGGTCTGATAAAATTTGACAGCGTTGAAGCGATCAACGCTGCGGAGCACGGGGTGGCCGGTGTCTAGATCGGTCACGCTTAAGAAACGGTCGCCTTCGCGGGTGGCGTAATTGGATGCCTGGATAGCTTCATCGAGCACGGGCACTCGCGGCAAAAGCGCGGAACTGGGGCCGAGCACGACGAACACCGAGCCACCGGCGGAGACATAGCGCTGCAGCGCGGCTTCTAAAGACTGCGGGATCGTGCCCAGATCGGAGAGCACGACCAAGGCGAAAGTGGAGAGATTCGCTGCCGCGGCTGCTTCAGGGCGTTGCGAGTCCACTTGGAATGCGCCATCGCCAGACGAATCGATGGCAGCGCGATAGTACTGTTCGGCGCGGGCACGGCGTCCGTCGTTGACGAACAGGATCTTGCGCGGATCGGCGCGCTCCACTGAGAACAAATAACGGTCGTCGGCGGGCAGGGCGTCGGCGGCGTCGATGCGAACTTCTCCTTTGCTGAAACCGTAGGGCGCTTCCAGACCCAGGAACTCCACTTGCGCCCGGCCGCCTTCGGGAACCATCACGGTTTTGGTTTGCAGCGTACGGCCGTTGAGCTGCAGCGTGACCGAGCGCTCGGCGGCTTTTGCGCCAAAGCCGGAGATGGTGGCCTGCATGCGCACGCGTTTGGGATCGTAGACGCGGCGTGGCGCGCTCACGGTTTCAACTGTCCAGTTTGGAGCGGTTACGCCCACGGGATGGAAGATCAGGTCCGTACCGGGGTTCAAACGCAGATCGATGAAACCCGGAGGCATGGCGGATTTCTGCAGATCGCTAGCGAGGTGGACTTCGATGGGAAGCTTCTGCGCTTCCGAAAGCGAGCGCAAGTAGCGCGCGAGTTCACCGAAAGAAGCCCGGCCGTCACCGGGCTGGATGGAAGCGACGGCCGCGCGGAGTTCGGCTGGATCGGTGACCACCTGCGTGAGCACCTGCACAGTTCCGGCCAGCGCGACCACTTGCGCTTGTGAGCCAGGCTTCACCGCAGTGAGAAATTTTTGCGCTTCGTCCTTGGCCTGGGCTAGGCGATTCGACTCGCGCATGCTGAAAGAGCGATCCACGGCGACGACGGTGATCTTATTGCCATCGGCCGCGGTGGGCGTGCGGTTGATGAAAGGGCTCGCAAACAGCAGGGCGAGAAGAAGGATCATCGCGGTGCGCAGGATGAACAGGAGAATGTAGTCCAGGCGGCGATGCAGCACGGAGCTTTGTTCGCGCTGCTCGAAAAACATGAGGGATGGAAAGAGCTTAGGGTCGGTCTTATGGCGCTTGAGCAAGTGCACCCAGAT
This sequence comes from uncultured Acidobacteriota bacterium, assembly GCA_902826605.1. Classification (GTDB taxonomy): domain Bacteria; phylum Acidobacteriota; class Terriglobia; order Bryobacterales; family Bryobacteraceae; genus Palsa-187. The sequence goes on along the minus strand of CADEFM010000010.1, from coordinate 168,104 downwards.
GGGCAGGCCCACCGCAGCGATACCGGCCAGGAACCAGGGAGCGAAAAAGCCCATTTACATCCTCCCTTTCCGGATGGCCAGGTACTCACGCAGCGCGCCGTCGAGGGGACGGCTGGTATCGACCAAGAAATAGTCCAAGCCCGCGCCCTGAGCCTTTTTCTTTAATTCCTCCAGGTGTGCATCGATTTTTGCGGGATATTCGTGGTGCGCGTAGTCCGGCGAGACTTCGAGCGTCGCTCCGGATTCCATATCTTCGAGGAGCACGGAATTCTTGAGCTTGGGACGGATTTCCTCCGGATCCAGCAAGTGGAACAGGATCACTTCATTGCCGTGATAGCGCAGCGGCGCGATGGTATCGATAATTTTTTGCGGCGTTTCCCAAAAATCCGAAATGCATACGATGAGGCCGCGGCGGTGCAGAAATTCGCGCAAGTGGGCGAAGGGCCGGGCATAATCGGTGCGCGCGCCCGCTTCCGCTTTTTCCACCGCGTGCAGCAAGCGGGCCAACTGGCCCTGACGCGTGGAGGGCGGCACGAAGTTGCGGACTTCGTCGTCGAACACGATCAATCCCGTGGCGTCACGTTGCAGTCCAGCCAGATAAGCGAGCGAAGCGGTCATGAAGCGCGCATATTCGAGCTTGTCGATTTTGTGCGAAGTGAACTTCATGGACCGGCTGGCGTCCAGCAGGATCGTGAGCTGGCAGTTGGTCTCGCCGCGGTAGCGCTTCAGGTATGCGCGCTCTGTTCGGGCGAAGACGTTCCAATCGACGTGCCGGAGATCGTCGCCGGGATGATACGCGCGGTATTCCGCGAATTCCTGGCTGAAGCCGAAGTCCGGCGAACGGTGGAGGCCGGAGATGAAGCCGTCGACGACGGTGTGAGCGACCAGGTCAAGACCGGAGATTCCGGCGAGAACCGTGGGGTCTAGAAAGCGCTGCAGCATTTTCTAATCTCGGGGTGCGGGCACGGCCTCCAGGATTCTTTTCAGGATGTCGTCCTGCGTCAGGTGATCGGACTCAGCTTGGAAGTTGAGAAGAATGCGGTGACGCAGAATGGGGCGCATCAATGAGGCGATGTCTTCCGTCATCACGTGGTAACGCCGCTTCATCAGCGCGCGGGCTTTCGCGGAGAGCGCCAGGAACTGCGCGGCGCGCACGCTGGCGCCGAAGTTGACGTACTTCTTGACGAAATCGGGGGCGCTGGGATCGCTCGGCCGGGTGGCGCGCACCAGATCGATGGCATAGCGCGCAGTGGAATCCGAGATCGGCACCATGCGCACGATCTGCTGGAAATCAATGATCTCTTCCGCGTTGGTCACGGCCTCCACCTGCGCCTGGTGCGTGGTGGTGGTGAGATCGAGAACCTTCATTTCCTGCTCGGCCGAAAGATAGTCCAGCAGCACATTAAAGATGAAGCGATCGAGCTGGGCTTCAGGGAGAGGATAGGTTCCTTCGAGTTCGATAGGGTTCTGCGTGGCCAGCACGAAGAACGGCGGACGGATGTTATAGATGTTGCCGCGCACGGTGCACGAACGCTCCTGCATGGCTTCAAGGAGCGCGGATTGCGTCTTGGGGGGCGTACGGTTGATTTCATCGGCCAGCAGAACGTTGGCGAAGATGGGACCGGGGACAAACGTCCAAGTGCGGCGGCCCGTGGAACTATCTTCTTCGATGATATCGGTGCCGGTGATGTCGGACGGCATGAGATCCGGCGTGAACTGTATGCGGCGAAACTCCAAGCCTAGAGCCTGGGAGAGCGTCCGCACCAGCAAAGTCTTGGCGGTGCCGGGCAGACCCGTGATCAGGCAGTGACCGCCAACGAACAAAGCGACCATCACCTGATCGATCACTTCGTCCTGGCCGACGATAATGCGCCGTACTTGACCCAGGATGGCTTCCTGAGCTTTATAGAAACGCTCGATTCGTTCCTGCAATCCGGCGGTATCCGCCATATTGTGCTGCGCCATGGTTTGGATGGATGTGGACATTCGGTTGATTATTCTTTCTCGCTCAGTTCAAGCAACAATTTTTGCGCAGGCTTAAAACCCGGCGCGGCTTCCAACGCGGATACGACAGCTTCACGGGCATCGGGGATGCGTTTCGCGGCTACGAACGCCCTGGCAAGCCCGTAGTTTGCGCCCGCCACATCGATGGGTTTGCCGGCCAACACGGCCTGATACTCGCGTATCGCTCCGTTCGGGTTGCCGAGTTCCAAATGCAACTCACCCAACTTTTGGTGGGCGGCGTCATCCTGGAGGTAGATCAAGTTCAAGCGCTCCAAAGTGGCGGCTGCTTCGCGCTTGCGGCCTTGCTCCACTTGCAGATTGGCTAGCTGCTTCAGGAGACTGGGATCGCGGCCGCCCACTTTCGAATAGCGTTCGAGCTCGGAGGCCTGCTTGACCTTGTCACCTTTTTCGCGCCATGCCATGGCCAGAAATTCGTAGACGCTGCCGGTCTCAACGTAATCGGGATAAAAGTCGCGAATTGCCTCGCCTTCTTTGATGATGTCGTCCCAATTTTTTTTCTTCGCGCTATCGGACATGCCACGGATGCGCTTGCGCCAGTCGTCGAAATTGTCGATAGTCTTCTTATATTGGGGTTCCAACCAGGCTAAAAATTGGCGGTCGAATTCCTCGGGCTTGACGTGAAGTTCCTTTTCCACGGCTTCGACAGTGGTCATCTTATTGCCGAAGTCCTGAATCATGGCGAGCAAAGTGTCAAAACCCCATTTCTCCGCGATGAAAGTGCAGATCCGTCCGCCCTGGAAGTAGGACACGATGACTTGTTGCGGATAGGTGGGATGGATGAAGCCGCGGTCGAGATCAGCAATGGGCAGCAGCTTCTTGGTTTTGATGGCGTCGATGGTTGGCGGGTCCAGCCGGTCACCCCAATCGGGAGACGCAGCAGTCTCCTCATATACAGCCATGCCTTCGGTGAACCAGCGTGGAACACGGTGTTTCGTCATTTCGATGACGTAAACGTGGCTGAGTTCGTGCCACATGGTGCTGGCCCAATGCCACTGGCCGGGCGGGCGGCCGCTGGGAGAATCCATTGCGACCACATAGCCGAACGTCACACCGAGCGCTCCCAAGCCGGGCATGCCCATGGTGCGGACGGCGAAGTCTTCGTGATTCGGATAGACCTCAACCTGCACGGGCTGGTTGAGTTTGTATTTATACTTCTTTTCGTAGGTGGCCAGCGCGCGTTCGAACTCGTATTGAAAGTACGGACGAATCAGGTTGGCTTCCTTCTTATGAAGCCGCAGGATGGTGCGAGGAGTTTTGGTGGTGACGTAATCCTTATAACTATCCAGCAGGCGCAAGGTATTGACGGTCTGTGGGTCCTGATAGCCGGAATTGTAGGCCTGCTCCAGATGCTTGCGGGCTTCCTCGTCGTGACCGAGGCGCATGAGGTTGACGCCCAGCTCGCTGCGTGCGCTATTTAGCGCGGGATCGAGCTCGATCGCCTTGCGGTACATCGCGATGCCTTCGTCGTAGCGGCGATTGATGGTGAAGAAGTGTCCAGCCATGGCGAAGCCGTCCCCGTAATGGGGGTTGATTTGCAGAATACGATTCATCCAGGGTGTATCGGTTTCGTCGTTCAGCAGATCGATGGCGCCCAGGACAGCGAGCGCGTCGAGAGCTTCGCCGGAGATTTCCAGAGCCTTGCGCGCGGCTTCCTCGGATTTCTTGGGATTGTTATCTTCAAGCGCGACGCGCGCGATGAGTTCGTGCGCTTCGAAAAGCTTCGGATCGGCTTTCAGAGCCTTTTCGGCGTACTCGATGGCCTTCCCTTCAAAATTCTCTCCGGCGATGAGAGCCTGGCCGAGGAGAGCGGGGGCGTAGTCCGGTTGGATGCCAAGCGCTTCACCGAACAATTCGGCTGCATCGGCGGGCTGCCAGTGCTCCAGGAACATGCGGCCCCAGCGGGTGCGGGGCGCGGGATCTTTTTCAGCTTGCTTGACGGCGGCGCGGAAGGCGTCATTGGCGGCTTTGAAATCGCCGCTACCCCAGAAACCTTCGGCTTGCACCGCGGCGTTGGCGGCGCGGGTAAGTTTTTGGAAGCAGGCGCGCGTGCCGGGATCTCCCTTGTGCTTGAGGGAATAGCAGGGCTGCGCTTCGGCGGGCTGGGCCTCGGCAAGCGGCACAAGGAGCAGAGGCGCGGCCACAAAGCTCACGAGGAGTAACACGCGTTTCATTTGTCGAGCGCCTCCTGCGTTTTGGCGAGTTCGAGCAAGAATTTTTGCAATTGGCCGCGGTAGTCCTGGACGGAAAGCGCGGCCTTGCGGTACTTCAGATCGTCAATTTGCGCTTCGATTTCTTCCTTGCGCTTCAGAAGAGCGAGTTTCGCGGGGTCTTTGGCGACTGCGGCGGAGGTTCCGGTATGCAGCAGCGCAAAGCGGCCGGCGATGAGCCCCTGGCCGTTTTCCGCCGATGGAAGCTTCACGCCATCGCCTTTACCGGTGTCTTCAAGGAGCGCATGTTCCGTGGCGAGGCGCTTTAGGTCTTCAAAGAATTTCGCGGTCTTCGCTTCGGCGTAGCGGAAGGCTTCAAGCGCCGTGATCGCTTCGTTCTTATCCACGTCAGCCGACGGATCGCGCAACGCTTCAATGAAGTAACGCGCAAAAACAGTAGCGTTGGTCTCGGTGCCGGCCTTCGTGGCGCTGATAACAACGCGCCGGGCTTTCTGGATAGAAGCCGTCGCGCCACCGCTGGCGCTGGTCATATTGACAATCAACTGCTGTGCGGGGATTTTATCGAGCGCGGCGGCGAGTTCCGTAGCGCTGATGTCTGGACCGGTGACGTTGAACTTGTAATCGTTCTCATCGAAGCTGCCGTGGCCGATCATGAAAAGCACAAAATTGTCGGCGGGTTTGGACTGCTTGGCGATGTCGGCGAGTTTGGCTTGGATGCCGGCGCGCGTGGCCTGTGCGCCGGAAAGCGTTTCCAGCTTTGACCCAGGCTCATTCTTGAGAATGAGTTCGAGTTCCTTGGCCCAGCCGCTGAAGCGTTGCTCGTATTCCTGCTCGCCACCCAGACCTGCGACGGTGAGATAGAACGTTTCGGCATATGCGCAGCAGGCCAGGCCCGCTATACACAGGAGCGTTTTGATCAAATCACACCCCACTTTCTACGGAACACCCACTCCGCGGCGCGCAGGGCGATGAGCAGCAAAAACAGAATGGGCATATCCCAGAGGTCGAGCGTTTCACGGATGTTGATGCCCGCCTCGGAATAACTAATGTCCGTTCCTAGCCTCTGCGCGTCCTGGGGTTTATAGTAGCGTCCGCCGGTCTCCGACGACAATTTCTCGAGAAGCTCGCGATTTTGCTGCGTGTGGAAATTTTCGGCTACGCCGTCTTCGCGGCGCAGCGTAATCGTATCGCGGCCCAGTTCTTCGGTGCCACGGGTGGCGACGACCTCTACCAGATATGAGCCGGGCTTGGGAGTAGTGTAATCCGCCGTGAATACGCCTTGCTCGATGGGATCGGGGCGCATTTCGATGGTCTCGGCTATTCCCCCTGGTCCAAGAACGTGAGCTTCGGTCTTAGCGTCGGAAGCTTGTAAGTAGGTGCGGTCGCGGACTTCGGCGCGGATGGTGGCATGGCTTTCGTCGGAGATGACTTGCTTGGGTGTGGACGTGGTCACACGGCGCGGCGTGTCGGCCACTAGCCAGCGCAGCAACTGCTGGTAAAACATTTCGTGGCTCTTGTCAGCCAGGGGTTGCAACATCTGCCAGCGCCAGCTTCCACCCGTAGAGAAAATCGCTGTGCGGCCGCGGCCGTAATTTTGAGTGATCAGCAGGGGTACGCGCCCGCCCGTGGTGGGAATCGCGTCCACTAATACGACTGCGCCCGGCTTAGGTTCACCGGGATCCTGGAAGTTCATTACATAAGGAAGCTTTTTCCAGCGTTCGAAATTCTTGGCCGGGTCTTCTTCCAGCCGCGTGATCAGGCTGTCGCGGCCGGCACCGGTAAGCTCCACGGTCGCTCCGACACGGACGAAGGTGTTCTTTCGATCTGGCAAGACTACGGGAAGCAGCTCCATATCGCCCGACTGTTTCCACCCGCCGTCGGCGAGCGCATCGCGGCCACCCAGGAACAATACGCCGCCTCCCCGGCGATCGACAAAGTCCTTGATCAAAGTCTGCTGCGAGGGAGTAAGATACGGCGCATCGACGCTGCCGAAGATCAAGCCATCGAAGGCGAAGAGCTCTTCGACCTTTGTGGGAAACCCGTCTTTGAGTTCATCGGCGTTAGCGATTCCCTGGCGATAGATCTTGTTCTGCGTAGTGCGCAGCATGGTGACCAGATCGATGGTGCGGTCATCTTCCACTGCACGGCGCAGAAATTTGAACTCCCAGCGCGGCTCGCCTTCCAAATATAGGATGCGAGGTTTGCGGGCATCCACGTTCACCAAGCGCGTCACGAGGTTATTTTTGGCGTTGACTTCGCCAGACAGGGGTTCAATTGAAATTTCCACAGCCCGGACTCCAGCCGTGCCTGCGCTAAACAACACCGGTTCGCTCTGCGCCACGCCGTCATTCTTTAGAGTGACCTGCTGTTGCGCAAGAACTTTACCGCCATCCTTGAGAGTGATCTTGGCTTTCTGCCCGCTGAAACCCCGCTGTTGGAAACTGACGACCGCCGAAAGACGAGAATCCGGAAGAGCGCGCGCGGGTACCTGGACGTCGCTGAGTTCGATGTCTCGCTCGGCTTGTTCCTTGCCGAAACCGATGGTGTGAATCGGAATCCGCTGGCGCCGAATCTCAGCGATGGTTTCCAGATCCACTCCACCCGTATTGTCCGCGCCATCGCTGACTAGAACCACCGCGCCTATGGGGAGGCTGGCGGCATCCGCCACCACTTGTTTAAGGCCATCGCCGATGTGGGTTGAAGTGGCGGTGGCGGTGAGTTGCTCCAACTTGTCAAAGCGATCCAGCGCGCCGGTCATACGATAAAGACGCACTTGAAATTTTTGCCGTAAAGCGTTGATAAGACCGGAGTTCAAAACGTTTTCCGCGGCCGCTTTCCGGGTCGCGCCGCCAGCCTCGTCGTTCTGCGCCATGCTGGCGGAATCGTCGACTACTACCGCGACAATATTTTGCTGAGGCTTGAGAGTGGCGATGCTTAATGCTGGGTGCCAGAGCATGAAGAGCAGGATGGCGGCTAAGGCCGTTTGCATGATCCAGATAGCAACCGCAGGCAGACCAGTTACATGACCCTTCGCGGCCCGCTTGAGAACCAGGAAACCGAGTCCCGCAGCCACTGCCGCCGCCAGAGCGAACAACAACCAGAGAGGCCAACCGCTCAGCAGGACGAACGAGCCTTTGGAGAAAACCGGCGACGGATATTTAAAGAAGAACTCGAACATGTTTCCTTTTGCCGCGCTCCAGCAAATTCCCTATCCGGCGGTTCAATGTGTCAGATCATACATGGCGTAATTCACTGCGATCCGGTACGCCAGCGCCGAATACTTTTCCGGATACACGGGGTTGTCCGAATGCTCCCACGCGTCGCCAAGATCCATATTATGGCAGATTGCCGCCATGATCCTTCCATGGTCGTCATAGATGCCCCGCCACTTCGCTTCAAAGCCGTCGAATTCATAACGAGAACGGCTATAGAGGTACTGTAAGCCGGGAACCTGATAACGGTCGTCCAAATCATATATGACGTGGAAGATGGCATCTTTGTTGTCAATATCTACAATGCCGCGATCCGGGAAGACCTTTCGCATGCTAACAAGGAAGTTATTCCATTCCACGGTGCCGTGGAAATCGTCGGTCATCATAAACCCGCCGTGGAGCAGATATTCGCGGAGCTGGGCGGCTTGCTCGTCGCTCAAGCGCCAGTAGCCAGGTTCCACCACGTATAAGAACGGCCAGTTGTAGATATCGGAATCGCCGTCCAATTGAACGACTTGCTCCACGGAGCGGGCGTCGATGCGAGTCAGGCGGCGAAGGCCGGTCAAGAAATGCCGGTCTGAACGGGGGTAATCGACGGTCCACTGCTTGTAACCATCGCGCCAGCCGTGCAGGTTGAACACGGAAGGGTACTGCAGGCGGGCGACGGTGAGTTCGAAAGGTGCGTTCCAATCGGAGGGAATCGGGAAGGACTCATACTCCTGGCCTTGGTATTGATGAAAGGGTTTTTGAGCGAGGAGAAGCCCCCAACCAGCGAGTGCGAGGAGCCCGAACGTGAGTACGGGGCGGAGGCGCGTCCATGTCATTCGAGAGACGATAACCCTCTAGTCGGCTTCAGGATAACACGGGCTTTGCGACGGAAGGCTTATGTCGATTAAGACGCCGCGTGCGCGAGGCTAATGCAAGGAAATGATCGTCTGCCCGACACACGCTGGTTCGAGGGATCGCATTAGTGTGTTAAATCGTACACAAAGTAATTCATATTGATGCGATAGGCGTTCGATGCCATGTTCTCGGGATAGTGGGGGTCGTCGGAATGCTCGATGGCGTCACCCATGTCCATGTTGTGGCAGATAGCGACGACGACACGGCCCCGGTCGTCATACATTGCCCTCCAGTGGGCCTGATAGCCATCGCGCTCGTAGGTGCGTCCGGTTTGAAGGAACTGCGCGCCAGGAATCTGCACGCGCTCACGCGCATCGTAAAGTGTGTTGAAGATGGGGTCGGTATCTGGAATGTCCGCCCATTGGCGGTCCGGGAACACGCGCCCGAGGCTTGACATGAAGATATCCCACTCCCGCGTGCCGTGGAAATCGTCCACCATAAGAAACCCGCCGCGGTCCAAATATTCGCGCAACTGTTTCGCTTGATCGAGAGGCAGGTTCCAGTAGCCTACTTCGACGCCGTACAGCATCGGCCAGTTATAGATGTCGTCGGAGCCATCGAGAGAAACCACCTGCTCCACAGAGCGTGCATCAATGCGCGTTAAGCGCCGCACGCCAGTAAGGGTGTGGCGGTCGGCTCGCGGGTAATCCATGGTCCAGTAGCCGGGAAATCCGAAGTCTCCGAAGGTGCGGCCGGGATATCCCGCGACGTCGGGATAACGAAGCCGGGCGCGCGTCCATTCATGCGAGGTGGTGGCATCCGGGGGGATGGGGAAATCCCCGTACTCAATCGCGGGATATTCTTTGAACGGCTTCTGAGCCTGCAACGCGCCCCACGCGGCGAGGCCGAGTATGCTGGCAGTGAGTACGGTGCGAAAACGCATAAAGGGCGGGCTGCGCATTCAGAATAACATGGGGTGCACCGTGGATAGCTAGAATAGAAACGCGTTGGGAGGCCACCTATGACGATTGGGCGGATGCTGTTGCTAGCGGTACCGTGGACAGTAGTGTGCGCCCAGGACTTCGTTCTGGGGAAGGATTATGCGAGTCGTCCCGTGAAGCGGTATCAGACCGCCGACGAATACAGCAGGGACGTGGTCAAATATCTTCTGGCATTCCCCAGCCCGCTGCAAAACGGGAACGTCCAGTTGCACAGATTAGGCGATCGCGCGGCGGGTTACATTTTGGAGATATTGAAAACTCCTGGCCCATTAACCGACGCGGAAATGCGGACGGCTCTAGACATCGTTCACAAGGCTTATGAGAAACCGCGGTCAATTATGGTGGAAGCAAATCGCAAGTCGAGTACGGCTACCGTAACTTTGCTCCAAGACATCGGCGCGGCCACGCAGGATCCCGCAATTCGATCGCGCGCCTTGGATGAACAGATATTTGTCATGACTATCGCGGCGACGGCGCTTCCGTTGCGAACGCCGTCATCCGGTGGTATCGGAACGCCGCCGGCTCCCGGGACGACTCCTTTTAGGTGATTCTAAAGTACGTAATCGCAATTCATTCCCACGTACAATAGAAAAACGAACCTCACATCTCCACAACTATTGGAAGCTCCCGATCTTCACGGGCTGCTTCGGAAGCATTGGGGTTACAATGAATTCCGTCCCAAGCAGGAAGCCATCGTCCGGGCCATTCTGGATGGGCGCGATACTGCTGTCGTCATGCCCACCGGAGGTGGTAAGTCGCTGTGCTACCAACTACCCGCCGCAGCATTGGGGCGGACTTGCGTGGTGGTAAGCCCCCTGATCGCGCTGATGCAGGATCAGGCGGCAGGATTGCGGGAGATCGGAATTGAATCGGCGTTCCTCAATAGCACCCAAGATGGACCCGCGCTGCGCGATGTGCGGCAGCGCGCGGAACGTGGCGGGCTGAGTCTCTTGTATTTATCGCCGGAACGCATTGTTAGAGAAGATACGCTCGAATGGCTCCGGCGGCTGCCGCTAGGTTTTTTCGCAATCGACGAGGCGCACTGCATCTCTGAATGGGGTCATGAGTTCCGCCCCGAATACCGGCAGCTTCGGGCGCTGCGGGAGCGCTTTCCAGATATTCCCATCGCCGCCTTTACAGCTAGCGCCACCAAACAAGTTAGGCACGACATTTTGGCGCAGCTCAATCTGCGCGACCCGGCGAAGTTCGTGATGAGCTTCCACCGGCCGAATCTGCGCTACATTCTTCGCGAGACAAAGGCCGACGAGCAGGAACGGCTGCTCATAGGCGCGCTCGAATACTACGATGAGGGCAATGTCATAGTCTACGCGCCGACCATCAAGGCGGTGGAAGCCACGGCGGCGTGGCTCTCAGCAAAAGGGCATCCAGCGGTGCCGTATCACGGACAAATGAGTTCCGCATTACGGCAGGATCATCAGGAACAGTGGATGGCGGGGGAAAAGCGGGTGCTGGTTGGCACCATCGCGTTTGGCCTCGGTATCAACAAGCCGGATGTGCGCGCCGTCATCCACCTATCGTTACCGAAATCGGTGGAGCAATACTATCAGGAAGCCGGGCGTGCGGGCCGCGATGGCGAGCCGGCGGATTGCGTGATGCTATGGCAGAAGCGCGACATCGGCTTGCTTACCTATTTCATCGAGCAGGTACAGGACCCAGCGGAACGCAACCGCGCCTGGCAGCGCTACCGCGTGATCCGCCGCTTCGTCGAAGAAACGCGCTGCCGCCACCGTCAGATCTGTCTGCATTTCGGCGAGACTCCCAAATGGGATGAGTGCGCCGCCTGCGACGTGTGCGGCGTGGTACTGGATTGGTTCCAGCTACGCGCCCTGAAGCCGGCTGGAAAGCGGTTGAGAACCGCTCGGGCGGCGGTTTCGGGAACACGGCCGGCTGAGGTGGAGGACGGAGCCGCAGGCGCAACGCCCCTCAATCCCGACCTGCGCGAGCGTCTGCGTAAGTGGCGTCGCGAAATAGCGGCCAGCCATGGGGTGCCCGCTTACGTCATCCTGCACGATTCCACGCTCGATGCCCTATGCCGCCGCTGCCCCCGAACCCAGGACCAACTTCTTGAAGTGCCAGGGATCGGCGAACGCAAAGCCGAGCGTTTCGGCCAGCAAATTTTGGCATTATTAGCGTAAGCCAAAACCTTTCAGGTCCTTTACTTACAAGCAAATAAGATGTTACCCTGTAAGGATTCATGCGTACAGTCGACCTGATCCACCGCAAGCGCGACGGCGAAGAACTGTCGGCCGAAGAGATTACCTTTCTTGTTGACGGGTATTCGGACGGTACTATACCTGACTATCAAGCGTCCGCATTTTTGATGGCGGTGTTCTTTTCCGGGATGACAGACCGGGAAGTCGACACACTTACGGGGCGCATGGTGGCGTCCGGCGAAAGCGTTGATCTTTCGTCGATTCCCGGTATCAAAGTAGACAAGCATTCCACGGGTGGCGTGGGCGATAAGACCAGTTTGATCGCAGCTCCTCTGGCTGCGGCGGCGGGCGTCGTGGTCCCCATGATTTCAGGGCGCGCGCTGGGACACACGGGCGGAACGCTCGACAAACTGGAATCCATTCCCGGATTCCGCACCAGTCTGACCATTGATGAATTTAAGGCGCAGTTGTTGGAACATAAGCTGGCGTTCATCGGACAGACTCCGGAAGTAGCCCCCGCGGACGGAAAATTTTACGCGCTGCGCGACGCTAGCGCGACTGTGGAATCTATTCCGCTGATCGCGTCCTCCATCATGGCGAAGAAGCTGGCCGTGGGCCTGGACGCACTCGTGCTCGACGTGAAAGTGGGCGCAGGGGCATTCATTAAACGGCAGGTGGATGCCAGGCGTCTGGCGCAAATGATGGCGGGTATCGGACGCCGTATGAACAAGCGCGTAACGGCGCTGATCACGGACATGAATCAGCCCCTGGGCTATGCGGTGGGCAACGCGCTCGAAGTGATGGAAGTTTCGCAGACGCTGCAGAACGCTGGTCCGGCCGATCTCACACGGCTCTCACTGGAACTGGCCGCGCGCATGATTTTCCTGGGCAAGATCACGGCGACGCTCGACGAAGCCCGGGAACTTGCCCAGAAGAAACTGCTCGACGGATCGGGCTACCGCAAGTTGAAAGATGTGATCTCGGCGCAGGGTGGAAATCCGGCCGTGCTGGATCGCTTTGACCTGCTGCCTAACGCGACAGGTATGCGTGAAATCATGTCGCCACGGGCGGGCTACATCAGCGCCATCGACGCCGAATATATCGGCCAGGCTTCCTCCATGATCGGGGCCGGGCGCAACACTAAGGAAGACACCATCGATCCCGCCGTGGGCGTGATTTTGGAAGTGAAGGTGGGCCAGAAAGTGGACGCGGGCGCAGTGTTGTGCCGCCTGTACTACACACGCGAGGATGACGTGGAAGAGGGCGCGCAACTGGTGGAAGACGCGTTCAGAATTTCATCTACGCCGCCCGAGAACCGCGAGTTGATTCTCGAAGTCGTCGGCTAAGGCCGCCCCCATGGAACGATTCACGGGCCTGCTGGGCCTTGCCGTGATCGTAGCCGTGGCATATCTATTCTCCACGAACCGCCGCGCCATACAACAGCGTGTGCTGCTGTGGGGTTTAGGGCTGCAATTCACATTCGCTTTTCTGGTATTGCGAACGGATTTCGGGAAGGTATTTCAGGTCGTCAGCACCGGGGTCAATCACATGCTGACTTATTCCGTGGAGGGCAGCCGCTTCGTGTTCGGCAATCAGCTGGGTGCGCAGAGCGATCAGTTCGGAGTTATTTTCGCATTCCAGGTTTTGCCCATTGTGATTTTCATCGCTTCTTTTTTCTCAGTTCTGTATTACCTGGGTGTGATGCAGTTCATCGTGAAGATGATGGCGATCTTCATGCAAAAGGTGATGGGCACCAGCGGCGCGGAATCGCTGAACGTTGCCGCCAGTATTTTCATGGGGCAGACGGAAGCGCCTCTCACCATACGGCCGTTCCTGGCAGGCCTGACACAGAGCGAGCTGTTCACCGTGATGGCTAGCGGGATGGCGCATGTGTCGGGCGCGGTAATGGCCGCCTACGTCTTGATTGCACACGTGGAGATTCGCCACCTGCTCACAGCGGTGATCATGACGGCCCCGGCAACTTTGATGCTAGCGAAAATGCTGATCCCCGAGACGGAAACACCAGCGACGGCAGGCAGCGTCAAAGCGGAAGTGGAGAAACCCGGAGTGAACGTGATTGACGCAGCCGCGCGCGGTGCGAGCGATGGCCTGCATCTGGCGCTGAACATTGGCGCGATGCTCATTGCGTTCCTGGGATTGATCGCCATGCTGAACGGCATTCTCGGCGCATTGCACGGCGCGCCGGGATTCGGATGGCTGCCCAGCACAATGCAGGATTTTCTGGGACGTCTTTTCGCGCCAATCGCGTGGCTGCTGGGCGTGAAGTGGAACGACTGCGCGGCGGTGGGAAATCTACTGGGAACGCGTTTCATATTGAATGAATTTGTAGCCTTCGTGGATCTAGGCAAACTGGCGGGCACGATCGATCCGAAATCTTTCGCGATCGCGACCTATGCCTTGTGCGGGTTCGCGAATTTGAGTTCGATCGCCATTCAAATCGGCGGCATTGGCGCACTTGCGCCATCCCGTAAGTCCGATCTTGCGCGGTTAGGTCTAAAAGCGGTGGCGGCGGGGACAATGGCGAACTTTATGTCGGCATGTATTGCGGGAATGTTGCTATGAAAACAGGAGTGCGGCATGGGAGCTGAAGGCCCTATAGGCATGGTCCTGGGCAGCGGTCTGGGCGCGTTCGCGGAATCGTTGGAGAACCGCTTTGAAACGCCCTATCGGGATATTGCAGGTTGGCCGCCATCCACTGCGGAAGGGCACGCGGGAAAGCTAGTCACTGGACGCGCGAGCGGGCGTGAAGTTGTTGTCCTTTCCGGCCGTGCCCATCTTTATGAGGGCTACACCGCGCAAGAGGTAGTCGTCGGCATGCGCGAACTGGCCAAGCGTGGGGCGCAGAGCGTGATTCTGACGAATGCCGCTGGTGGCATCAATCTGGCCTATCAGCCGGGCGATTTGGTGCTGATTTCCGATCACATCAACCTCACGGGCGCGAACCCGCTCACCGGACCTAACGACGACGAATTGGGGCCCCGGTTCCCAGACATGTGCGAGGCGTACTCAGTCGCATACCGTGAGATCGCGCGGCAAACAGGTGAGGAAATGAGCTTGCACCTGCGCGAGGGCGTGTATTGCGGAATGCGCGGTCCCAGTTATGAGACGCCTGCGGAAATCCGCTTCCTGCGGGCGATCGGCGCGGACTTGGTTGGCATGTCCACGGTTCCCGAAGTGATAGCGGCCAACCACATGGGAATGAAAGTATTGGGTCTATCCTGCGTTACGAATATGGCGGCGGGGATCCTCCCGGGCAAGCTGGTTCATAGCGATGTACTGCAAATCGCCAGCCGGATGCAAGACACGCTAGTGAAATTGCTGCATGCCTTGGTTACGCGACTGGGGTGATTTCGGATTTCCACGGCCCGTCCGCTACGGAAATCAGCCGCACTTCTATGATGGGCGATGTAATTACAACCCCGGAATAATCGGGATGGCGGAATTCCAGATGCATGCCACGCCCTATGAAATTCATCTTGATCATGGATCCGCCCCAATTCGAGCCGTTGATGTGCACCAGCACCGGATCCGGACATATTTGCGGATGGCCGGAGATGAGCGCCTTGCCATCATGCTGCACGATCACGGTGTAAAAACGGTTGCGAGTTTCGACTTCGAGCTTGCTCTCCGCAGGCAGATCCCGCAGGTAAACGCCGCCCTCTATTTCGCTTTGAATGATATTGCGATTGATCTCAACGCTGAGATTTGGGTGCACGCTAAACATGCTTTCCGCAGCCATGCTGGTTTTATTGTATAGTACGCGCGGCAAGAGCTGGGTAGTTTTAGGTGCGTCTGCCGCAATGCGCGAGCCGCATTAGAAAGCCACGGCCGCTCTGATCTCTCCTGCAAGACCGGAATCGGCGGAGGTGTGCCTGATACAATGCCGCAAGAGCATGACCATCTCGCAAGCCGATTCGAGCGTCGCACCGCGATTCAGTGGTAGTCCGTATCCGGGAGCGTTATTTTGACCGCAAACCGGGGCCCGGTCCTTTTCGCAATGGCCGCCTTGGCCGCAATCATAGGGTGGCAGTCGTTGACCGTCCACTATCAGTACGGGGGTAACCCGACGGGCTTGTTCTGGATTTCACCAAACATGCCGGTTCCTGCCATTTTACGCGGGGAACGGTTTTACCTGTTCAAAGGCATCATGGGCTACGACGGCCAAACGTTCCATCTGATGGCTCATGATCCCTGGATGCACCGCAGGGTTTATGAAAATATGGGGGACGCCGGCTACCGCTACCAGAGGATCTTCGTTCCGGCTGTGGCATGGTTGCTGGCGGCTGGGAGCGACCAATGGGTCCACACCACGTACTTCGCATTGGTGGACGCGTTTCTTTCATTCGGCGTGTACGCGGCCGCGCGGTTGGCGCAACGAGCGGGTCGGAGCGTGTGGTGGGGATTCTTGTTTCTGGTGAACCCCGCCTCCATCGCTTCGATGGATCGCATGACGGTGGACGGGCCGTTTCTTGCTTTGGCAGCGGGCGTCCTGCTGCTCGCGGAAGAGACCGTTTCCTGGCGCACGGCCGGGTTGCTGGCAGCCGCGACGCTCACACGCGAGGTCGGCGCGTTGCTGATTCTGGCTTGTCTAACGCAGCAATATTTCATGCGCCGCTACTTTGGCTGCATGTGGACACTGGCAGCGGCGCTTCCCTGTCTTGCCTGGCGCTGGTTCGTGGTTCGTCATACGCCGGTGGAAGGAGTCAGGAACCTCCTGAGTGCGATTCCCCTGTATGGCTGGGCCGAGCGCTGGCTGCACGCGGAAAGTTATGCACTTCCACCGCTCGAAAACGCGTTCGCGGTAGCCGGCGACTATGCGGCCATGGCCGGTATGACAATAGCTTTGGGTATCGCGGCTGCGGCTGCGCTGCGACGGCGATGGGGAACGCGGCAAGCGGCGATGTACGCATTCGCCGCTCTTGCGATGTTCATCGGCACGCGGGAAATTTGGGAAGATGCCTATGGATTTGGGCGCGCATTCGCTCCACTCATGTTCTTCGTCGCGCTGGAAGAACTACCGATGCGTCCGTGGGTGGGTGCCGCACCGGCCTGCTTGGTGGCATTCCGCATGAGCATGAACTCGGTTAAGCCGTTGGCTGCGATCACGCGGGGGATATTAGGTGGATGAGGATTCCGGTCCAAATCCTGACTTACGGCAAAACGGTCAGTGAAATGGAGGCTTCGGTCTTCTCCCAGAGCAGCGAGAGAGTGCCTTGATTTCCGGATCCCGGGCGCACTTCGAACCGCAGCTGCTCCACCGGTTCCTCCAAGTGCTTCAAGTTCAACTTCATCCGTCCCAGATCTTTCTCCTTGTTGTAATTGAGGTGAAAAGCCTTATCATCGCTGTTCACGATGAGTTCCCATTCATCCTTATTCGGCAGGACCCATAGGGCGTAGACACCCTTTGGCAGTTTGAGAGTGCCGATTTGAATGCCCGCCTCCGGGGAACTGATCGTGGTGGCCCAGTTTGCACCGGGGCACCAGACTGAGCCATAAGGCACGAGCCTGCCGAAGATTTCGCGCCCGCGCATGGAGGGAGCATCGTAGGTCATGGCAATGCTAGCGCCCGCAATGGTGGCCGTTACCTTCTGAGAGGGACTGAGGGGACCTTTTGGTCTTTCCTCTTGCTTGGGGGCTTGGGCGGTGGCTGGCAACGCCCACAGCGCGGTGAGTGCGATGACTGTCCACACTACTCTTGTGATGCTGGTCATAGCGATTCCTCTCTGAAAAGTCTCCTAGTGTACCAGCACTGGAACCGAAGCAATGTGATTTTCCCACGCGATTTCAAGTTTCCCCTCGTTCGCGCCCGCGCTGGTTAGGGTATATTTCAATCGCTCGATTAGAGCGGGCGGCTTCGACATCTGCATCTTAACGCGTCCCAGATCTCGGTTGGCCGAATAATCCAGTCCCCACTGGCCAGTTTCCTTGCTGATAATCAATTCCCATGCGTTGGGATCTTTCACCAGCACGTAAAGGGTGTAGGTGCCTCTGGGCACCGCGAGGCCGCCGATGGCAAGGTCAGCCTCCGTCTGGAAGGTGGTGGCGTTGTTCGCGCCCGCGCGCCATATGGGGTAGGTAGGATCTTTGGACACGACGCCGCCCTCTCCAAATATCTTGCGCCCGCGCACGGCTGGTGCGGAATAGACGATGGTGAGTTTTTTGCCGCTGACGGTGACCGTCGCCTGCGCGGGCGGACTCTGGGCCAGAGCTTTCACGCCGGTCATGGGCAGCAGCAGTGGAACGATAGCGAACATTTTTAGAATATTCATATCCACCCGTAATTTCAGCACACTTGATGCCGCAGCGAAAGAATGGAGTGAAGGCCAAGCTTGCTAAAGTAGAGGCTTGTCCCGCATCAGCAGCACGGCAATCGACGCGCCCGTCCATATTCGCTGGAATCAGTTGTACATCGGATTGGCATTCACCACGCTGGCGACGTTGATACTGGAGCTTTCCCTGACACGCATTTTCTCGGTCGTCTTTTACTACCACTTTGCGTTTCTGGCGATTTCCGTGGCGCTATTCGGCTTGGGATCGGGAGGAGTGTTTTCTTATATCATCTCCGCGCGCGCCGGAAACGTCTACGCGAAGCTAGGCGCCATCGGATTGGCCAATGCCGCATGCGTGGTGGGTGCTTTATGGTTTATCCTCACCCGGCGCGTGGAGCCGAACAACGCGACACTGGCCGCCGTGTACTTCGCGGCTGCACTGCCCTTTTTCTTGGCAGGGACCATTGTTTCCATCGCGATTTCCGAAGCGATCGAGCGTGTGGACCGTGCCTATTTTTTCGATCTGGCGGGCGCGGCGGGTGGCTGCCTTCTGTTGATTCCTTTCCTCAACGTTTTCGGCGGCCCGAATACCGTGATCGCCGCCGGAGTATTCTATGGCGCGGGAGCCGCACTCTGGTTTCATCTGGCAGGCTGGGTACGCTGGCGCGCAACCTCCGTACTGGTGGCGCTATTGTTGGTGATGCTGATGGTGGCCAATGGCAAGTTTCACTTGCTGGACTTGCGCGCGGCCAAGGCGGAGAAAGTATCGGACGAGGAATTCTCCGCATGGAACAGCTTCTCGCGGGTCAGCATCACCAGACATCGCGGATATCTGGCGGTTGTTATCGATGCGGATGCGAGCACGGCGATTGCGACCCAGGACTGGGATCACCTCACTGAGAAAGACCGCCGCGACCTAGCGGGGGGAGGCCCTGGTTTCCCTTATTTCCTGCGACCGGGGGCCAAAACGCTGGTGATTGGAGCGGGCGGCGGATATGACGTCGCTCGTGCGCTGGCCTCCGGAAGCCACGATATCACCGCCGTGGAAATCAATCCCATCATCGCGAATACAATCATGCGAAACCGTTACGCCGCGGAAAGTCATCGATTGTATTTTCGGCCTGAAGTGCACGTGGTGGTGGAAGATGGCCGGAGTTTTGTGCGCCGCAGCGGTGAGAAATATCAGGTGCTGCAGGCGACATTGGTGGACACATGGGCCTCCACCGCAGCTGGCGCTTTCGCGCTCTCCGAAAATAATCTCTATACGACGGACGCGTTTTACGACTACCTGACTCATCTTACCGATGATGGTGTGCTTACCTTCACGCGCTGGGGGTTCGATCCGCCGCGCGAATCCTTGCGGCTGGTCACGCTGGCAATGGATGCGCTGGCGCGGCTGGGAGAAAGCAATCCCGCGAGTCATGTGATGGTGGTGCGGGACGACGCGGCGAAGATCGAGGGTTGGGGCGCGCAAGATACAGTACTCATTTCACGCAAGCCCTTCACCGCCATTGATGTGATGCGAACGCGAGCCTTCTTGACGCAATCCAAACTTGAATCGGTCTATTTGCCGGGTGATGTGAGCGCAAACGCTTTCGCCCAGCTGCTTTCGACCAAGAATGTAACGGCATATCTGCGAACGTATCCCTACGATGTCTCCCCTGTCGGCGATGACCGTCCGTTTTTCTTTTACACCGTGCAGCCACGGGATCTGTCAAACTTCATCTGGCTAGCCAACCGGGAAAGCGCGGATTACAAGGTGAACCGCGCCGTGCCGTTACTCTTCGCTCTCATGGGCGTGAGCATCGCAGCCACCGCCTTGATTCTGCTGCTACCCCGGCTGCTTCTCGGCGCACGTTTACCCAAACAGCGCGGCGTGATGACGTTCCTATGGTACTTTCTGTGCCTGGGCGCGGGTTACATCCTGGTTCAAGTTGCACTCATTCAGAAATTCGTCCTGCTGCTGGGACAACCCACCTATGCGCTGACTGTGATCGTGTTTTCGATGCTGGTCGCCAGCGGGGCGGGCAGTTTCGCCAGCCGCCGCATAGTGGCCGGAAATGACGCGCGGCTTATGCGAGTGCTGGCAGGTGTGGCTGCCCTGGTTGCCGCCCTGGCGTTTGGCGCCCCTCTTCTGGTGAGTGCCGCTGCAGGCTGGCCGCTAACGGCCAAGATGGCGATTACTGCCTTGGCTATCGCCCCCGCGGCGTTTCTGATGGGCATGCCCTTCCCTAGCGGACTACAGCGGTTGGAACAACGTCATCCACCATCGGTACGGTGGGCTTGGTCTTTGAACGCAGCCGCGAGCGTGCTGGGCTCGGCGGGCGCGATTATGCTGGCGATCTATGCAGGGCTGCGTATGACACTACTCGCTGGAGGCACGCTTTACATAGTCGCTTTGCTGGTCATTCTAGCGACCCGTACGGGCAGACGAACGGCACAAGTCCAAGATGGCCGCGCTCCTGCCGTACTCGGCACCGCGCAGACTGAAGTCCCCCCGCTCAGCAGGTGAGCGGATTGAAGCAGTTAAAGCAAGACCTGCTATCAAGAACTAAGGATCTTGCCCGCGAAGCAAAAATAACAACGAGCTCGGCACTACGCTTTGGATGGTCGCGCCTGCAGGCGAACGATACTGAATGCGGACATGGCGGACTCTTAGAGTAGCCTAAGATCAACAACTTAATTTTGTTCTAGGTCAAAATAAACCGTCCAAAATATCTCAAAACAGTCGATGCCGCAACGGTAAGCCGCCGATCCTTGTGCATATGGTACCTTCTGCTGTTCCGTCCCATACGAATTTAACCAGCCCTGAATTGCTGGTTTCGGTTGGAAAACTGCTCCGCGCGGCGCGAGAGAGCCAAAATCGGGCGGTGGTGGATATCGCCGAAGAACTCTGTCTCATGCAGCGTTATTTACATGCCATCGAAGACGATGACCTGAAGAATCTTCCAGCAGGTACTTTTTTTTATCGTAGCTTCGTACGGCAATATGCCACTCTGCTTGGCGTAAACCTGGAAGGCCTGATGCCGGCCGTGGACGCAATGACTCGCGGAGCTAACGCGGAACCAGACGCTCCCGCGCACGCCGCGCAAGAGCCGGCGGCGGAGCCAGCCCCGGTTCGAACACTAGATCCGTTGGTGGAAGCGGTCAACCAGTCATACCTCTCCCGTCTGGGCATGCGCTGGCCGGTCTCGCTGCTGATTCTCGCGTTGGTGGGTTGTTCCGGAGTCTATGCGTGGTGGAACGGAAGTTCCGACGCCACCATACCCGCGGCGGCCACTGTTCACCAGGCTCCTGATCCAGCGCCGAGCGCCGTAGTTGCCCCTGCCGTCAGCGAAGAGCTCCCCGCCGCTGGCGCCGATGCAACGGGCCTATCGAATGGTGATGCAATCCCTGAAACGAAAAAGAGCGGTCCACCGCCAGCGCCCGTTGCGAGCGTCGTTCCCACCTCAGAATCCTCCGTGGAATTGAGCCTCTCCGCCACTGAACAGACCTGGCTCTCTATCACGTCCAGTGGCCATCAGATCTTTTCCGGCGTCTTGCATGCCAGCGAATCGAAGACGGTATCGGGCGTGGAAAAGGCTACTCTTCGGATCGGCAACGCTGGGGGAGTGGAAATCCGCTGGAACGGGAAATCCTTAGGGCCGATCGGTGGACGCGGCGAAGTTCGAACTGTGTTGCTGACGCCTGGGAATTTCGAGATCCTGTCGCCTTCCAAGACTCTCTAGAACTCACCCTCTACAGGCAACTCATAGCCAACTTCTCGAGTTCCCCTTCGCCGGAGGGCGTTGGGAACGGCGCTAGCATCCGGCGGAGTATAGAATCGACAGTAACTAGTGCTTCTCTTCTTCGATGGAAATTTTCATCGCGCGGAGGAATTTCTGATCCTGCGAGGTGAGCTTGATTTTGCTCAACTTGCGGCGGGCAGGAGCGTCCGGGGCATGATCGAGTTCAACGGTTTCGCCCTCCTCCGTTTCATCACCTTCCTCGCGCTTGTTGAAGCCGATCGTCGCTTCAAGGACCAGAAACACATCGTATCCGGCCCGTTTAATTTCACCAATTGCGGCGGCGATGCGATCGGAATCCGAAAGCGACTCGTTAATCGCTTCACCGAGTTCCTTCATCAGATCTTTCAGACGATCGTCCAACAGGTCCTCTTTTCACTTACAGCATATCACCATATCGTCCGAAGACGCCTCCGAAATGAGCAGGAAAAGGTCGGCCTGCAAGATGATTGGGACAGCCCGTCTTGCACAGTCATCCGCATGCCAATTCCCGCTGGAAACAGGGAAGTGATGGGAGTAGAATTCAAATCGCGCCGCTAGGATGGACAAACTATTTCGTCGGCGGATTGCGCGCAAGAGGTGCATCTCGAAAGCAACAGCCGCTAAGGATGCGGCTCGCGGGGCAGGCTATCGCCGTCCCGCCGGTTGAAAGCTCACGTCCCTCGCGCGTCCGCTGTTGAAATTCACCAAGCATTCAAACCGATAGCGATCCCAATCGCGGCCGCGGCGCACTTCAAAAGTACCCACGATCCAGTCGTTACGGCCCGGGTTGTCGTCGCTCGCCGTGCGGCGTATGACGATCACCTGCGGGTGGAGGCGATCCAGCGCCTGATCGATCACGGCGTCTTCGCAGGATCGCATTCCTTCATCGAATCCAGTGCGCGCGCCAAAGCCGCGGCCTCCTCGATCTCGGTTGAAGTCAGAGTCCCGGCCACCTCCAATGCCTCCTCCGAAACCGCCCTTCGCCTGCCGGGGATCGCCAGCGCCGGTCCACATCACGTCGAAGGTATAACCTTCTGTTCCACCCTTGTCATCCTCGATTCGGATGATTACCGTCCCACTAGAAGACGGGTTCTCCACCAACTGCTGCTTTCCGCGGCCATCCACGCCTTGGAAGCGGAATCCCAGCGGAACCAGCGGCATGGGCGCATTGCATTGGAAACGGCGCCACTGCGCGGGGCGGCCGGACAAATTGCGGAGCAGGCCGTTTTCGCCGCGGATCTCCACTTCGGCGATTTCATCCACTACCACTTCGATGGTGCACTTGCCTTCCCGCGCTTGACCGTCGCCGCTGATGGACGCGCGGCGGGGTAACGTTTGCGCGCGAGAAATCATCGAGAAAAGCAACAGTCCGCAGACCGAAATCATCCATTTGAATCGCACAATATCTCCCTCTCCAGTATTATGCGGCATCGGCTGGCACAATAGAATAAGATGGAAACCTCAAGAGCAACCACGCGCGTCCTGGTCGTAGACGACGAAGAGAGCCAGCGTACCGCGCTCGCCAGCATGCTGGCATTGTGGGGCTATGCCGTGGAAACCGCCGCCGACGGCCAGGAAGCGCTCGATCGGTTGGCCGCCACGCCCGTGCACGTAATCGTCACCGACATGATGATGCCGCGCATGGACGGACGGGAACTCCTGAAGCGGCTCAAGGAGCAGGGCGGCGGCCCCCCCGCGATCGTACAAACCGCCTTCGGCAATCTGGAAAGCGCCGTGGCCGCTATTCACGATCTGGGAGCTTTCTGGTTCCTGGAAAAACCCGTTCAGTCCCAAGCGCTGCGTATGCTCATCGAGCGCGCGGCGGCGCAGGAGAGGCTGGCCGAGCATGCAGAGCGATTGGAACGCCAACTCAGCTACCACGGCGTCTTGGGTGAAATGACCGGCGCCTCTCCGCGCATGCAGGAAGTGTTCGCTCTCATTCAGCAAGTGGCTCCCAGCCGCGCAGCGGTTCTCGTCACGGGCGAAAGCGGAACGGGAAAAGAACTGGCGGCGCGTGCGATTCACACACTCAGCCCGCGCCGCGCCAGTCCATTCGTCGCCATCAACTGCGCCGCGCTGCCGGATACGCTGATCGAAAGCGAATTGTTCGGCCACGAAAAGGGGGCGTTCACCGGAGCTCTAGAACGCAGGGCTGGATGCTTTGAGCTGGCGCAGAATGGCACGGTTCTGCTGGATGAAATCGGCGACATGCCACTGGGCACGCAAGCCAAGCTTCTGCGCGTTCTGGAAGATCAGCGCGTGCGGCGGCTGGGCGGAAAAAATGAAATTCAACTGGATGTGCGCGTGATCGCCTCCACCAACGCTCCACTCGACGCCGCCATGCGCGATGGGAAGTTTCGCGAGGATTTGTTTTACCGTTTGAACGTGTTTCCCATTCCTCTCCCAGCATTGAGGGAACGCAAGGAGGACATCCCGGCACTGCTGAGCGCACTGCTCGCCGACATCAACCGCAAGCATGGCACGAAAGTCACGGAAGCTGATGCGGAAGTCCTGAGCCGGCTGACCGCGTATGCCTGGCCGGGCAACGTGCGTGAGCTTCGCAACGTGATTGAGCGTGCCGTGATCTTGGCGGCGGAGGGCCCCATTAAGGCTGCACATCTTCCCCCGAACTTCGGCGGACAGGCTTTCGCCGTAGCCGCTCCCATGGGCATGTCTATGAGCGGAACCGCGGCCGGGATTGCGATGGAAGGTCCGGCGGGCATTACAGGCGCGGCGCACGAGCTTCGTGTTCTCGTGGGATCTACCATTGAGCAAGCAGAACGCGGCTTGATTGAGCTAACGCTCGAACATACCAAGAACAATCGCACGCGTGCCGCCGACATCCTTGGTATCAGCCAAAAAACTCTCTTTAACAAGCTGCGCGAATACGGCACGCAGGACGCCGGCTAGCCCATGTCACTGCGGGTCCGACTAGTTCTGCTCACCGTGGTCCTGGTGACACTGGCGGCGCTGGCGCTTTCCGGTTTGTATCTCAACAGTCTAGTGAACACCCTATCGGCCAACGCGCTGGAGCGCGGTGAACTTTCCAGCCAGCAAGTGAACGCGTTCCTGATCGACCACATCCGGCAACATTCCGGTGAATACCCGCCCCCCACCACGCTTGAAGAAACCAAGACGATGTGGCGCACCATCGCCGCAGCGGACCGCGATGTGTCGGCGCTGCTCGAGCGAACCATGGCGCTCTCTCCCGCGCTGGTAGAGATCAACATCGCGGCGGAGGACGGCGGGATCGTGGCGTCTTCGAACCCGACACGCGTGGGAGAGCCTTTGCCGCAGCTGGGCGACTTTGTCCGCTGGCAGGCACTTCCGTTCTATCGGCGCTGGAGGGAACTGCTCAGTCAGGGCCGGGACTACCAAGTGGTGGTCCCGCTGGGCATTGCGGGGCAGGTACAGCCTGTTTTCACGATCCAGGTGGTCACCTCCAGTGTGCTATTACGCAGCGCGGTGCTGCCCGAGTTGCAGAAATTGGGAGCCATTTCAGGTGGCGCTCTTTTCATCTCTCTCTTGCTTACAGCGATTGTCACTAGCCACGTGCTGCGTCCCGTACGGCGTATTGAACAAACGATCGACCGCATCGCGCAGGGTAATTTCCGCGGCGAAGATACTGCCACTGAGAGCGGTGGAGAACTCAAGGAGTTCGCAGCCGTGGAAAGCAAACTCAAGCTGCTGGGGCAACAGTTCAGCAATGTGGGTCATGATTCGCCACCCTCCAAGCCGAGCCTGGATGAACTCGTGGACCGTATGGCGTCCCAGTTGGACGTCGCCACCCGGCTGGCTGCCATTAGCCGGCTGACTGGCGGAGTGGCTCATGAGATTAAGAATCCGTTAAACGCTATCTCACTGCGTTTGGATCTGCTGCGAGCACGCGCCGAGGATTCCGAACACGAAATGATTCCGGAAATTGACATCCTGTCGCGGGAGGTCCGGCGTTTGGATCGCGTTGTGAAGACGTTCCTGGATTTTTCCCGTCCTCTGGACGTCCGCTTCACCGAAGTGGATCTGGCCGCGCTGGTGGCCGACGTCGTGAACCTGGTCAGGCCGCAGGCGCGTACCGCCGGTATCGAGGTCCAATTGAGTATCCCCGCGCACCTTGCTCACATTCAAGGAGACGCCGACCTCCTCAAGCAAACCGTATTGAATCTGATCACAAACGCATTCGAAGCGATGACCGCCATGAAGGCCACCCAAACCGTGGAGGTTGCAGGCAGACTACGCGTAGAGCTGTACGATGCCCTTCGGCACGCCGGGGAGCAGGGTGGCTCGTCGGTGGTGCTGGAAATTTCCGACAACGGTCCAGGGATCCCTCCCGATTTGCGCGACAAAGTGTTTCAACTTTACTTCACGACTAAGGAAAAAGGATCGGGCATAGGCTTGGCCATGACGTTCCGCGCCGTACAACTCCATAATGGTACTGTCGAGTTTACGAGCGAAAATGGAAAGGGGACAACTTTCCGCCTGCACTTCCCCGCCCTCGCGCGCCATGGCTAGCCGCTACCACATTTGCAGCGTATTGATGCTTGCGATCGCAATGCAGGGATGCCTTTTCCGAAAGAAACCGCCGCGTGTATTCGTGCCGCCGCCGGTGCGTGTCCGTACGGTGAGCCTTCCTCCCCAACCGGAACTGCCCGAGCCACCAACGGTGGATTTCGATGCGGAGATTCGTCCGCCGGAATATGCCGACAATTTGCCTGCGCTTTCCTTTCCGCCGCCGCCGCCCGCGCCTGTAAAGCGCCCAGTAATCGCCGCGCCGAAGGTCCAACCACCGCCGACACCGGAACCAGAGCCGCTAGCGACGCCCAGACTGGGACAGATTTTCACCGCGGAACAGCTGAGGGAATATAATAAAGCGCTCGATGAGAGTCTGGAACGAGTCAGGAGAACGTTGGCCGTGATCATGGGAAAGAATCTGAACGCGGAACAGACCGAGGCCGCCAATCGAATCCGGACTTTCCTACGCCAAGCCGAGCAAACACGCGAGCAAGACCTGGTCACTGCTGTCAACCTGGCCCGGCGAGCCGACGTGCTGGCGCTGGATTTGGCCGGACGTCTGCCTTAGCGTGGTTCATCGCTCTCCGGCAGCAGGGTGACCTATAACCTTGCCCAGCGCTAGAGTTTCTTTATTCGATGCTTTCTCTTCCCCGGCAAATTACTACATGGCCGGGTCCACTGTCGTATGCACTCCGATAAAGGGCTAGCCGCGGCGCTGCAACTAGCGCAGCTTCAACACGAGCTAGATTCACACAGACCCACCCCCAAACGCCGCGAAGTGCCGCCCCATACGTTCCGCATCCGCAGGCAAGCCGGTGAACAATTCGAACGATTTTGCGGCTTGATGCACCGCCATACGCCCTCCATCGAGCGTGCGGCATCCCATGCGGCGCGCCGTTCGCAACAGTTCGGTCTCCATCGGAAAATACACGATGTCAGCCACCCACAAATCCGAGCGCAGGAGTGCTTCCTCCACCGGCAGGCCTGGATATTTGATCATTCCCGTGGGTGTAGCGTGGATCAAGCCATCCGCGCCCTTCATGGATGCCGCAATATTCTCGCCCGCATGGATGCGGTCACCGCCAAAATGCAACTCCAGATTCTCGGCAAGTGCTTCTGCGCGATCACTGTCAAGATCGAAGACGGTAAGATGTTTGACACCCAGGCGCAAGGCAGCGTAGGCAGTGGCGGCGCCAGCGCCGCCGGCGCCTAGCTGCACTACGCGATTCAGGCCCGCGTTCGGCAGGCCAAAACGCAAACCTTGCGCAAATCCCCACCAATCCGTGTTATGCCCGATCCGCCTGCCATCCTGCAGCAGGATCGTATTCACAGCGCCCACGGTTCGGGCATCGCCGGAGAGGTCCGTCAAGTGCCGCATGATTTCTTGTTTGCAAGGATGGGTGACGTTCAATCCCGAAAATCCCATCCGCTCCGCGCCAACCAGTAACTCCGGCAGCCACCCCAACGGAAGGTGGAGCTTTTCAATGTCGATCAGCTGATAAATGCAGCGGATACCATGCTCCGCCGATTCCTGTTCTTGCATCGCTGGGGTGCGGGAGGCTTGAATTCCCGCGCCGATCAGGCCCAAGAGAAGCTTGCGTGAAGTTTCACCCATAGCTAAGCCCGAATGGGTTCGGGCATCACCGATCCTTCGGCACACCGAAGGGACCTAGGGTCGTTTAGCTTGATGTTCGAATCGCACAAGACCGCTTGCCTGCGCGCGTCCACCAGCGTGACGTCGAGATGAAAGATCACCATCATCGCTGCCTGTGACACATGAAGAGATTATACGCGCGGTTCACCGGGAACGGGCAATGGCCGTTCCCGGACCGTGAATTCGGGCGATTCCGAGGTGTATACTGAGTGGCAAGTTAATACGCCACAAGGGATTGGACATTGATACCTAAGCGTTTTCGGATCATTGGCGACGCAGTGATGATGACCGTGGCAGTGGTTTATTTGCTCGGCGGCATCGCGATTGCGCAACAGCCCCCCAAACCCGGAGAATTTCCGCCTTACAAAGCGCCGCGCATAGCCGATGGGCATCCTGATCTGAATGGGCTCTGGCAAGCCCTTGTCACCGCCAACTGGGACCTGCGAGACCATGAAGCGCAACCCGGACCCCATCCGGAAATCAACGGTGCGTACGGCGCGGGACCCGCAGGACAAAGCGTCATTGAGGGGGGTGAAATTCCATACCAGGCGTGGGCGCTCGAAAAAAAGAATAGGAATTTCGAGAATCGAACGAAGGTGGATGTCTCCAGCGACAAAACTTGGCATGCATTGGGCGATCCCGAGCTCAAGTGCTATATGCCGGGCGTGCCGCGCGCCAACTACATGCCGTTCCCGTTCCGCATTGTGCAGGGTTCCAGCCCGTACATACTTATGGCCTACGAATTCACTAGTTCCACTCGCATTGTTCGCATGAACTGGAAGGGAGAGGCGCCCACACCTTCGTGGATGGGCTGGTCACGCGGGCGCTGGGAAGGCGACACGTTGGTGATTGACGTCACAGGACAACGACCGGAATCCTGGCTTGATCGTGCAGGCGATTTTCAGAGCGAGGATTTCCACGTAGTCGAACGCTACACACTGGTGAGTCCGTATCACATGATGTACGAGGCGACGATTGAAGATCCGAAAGTTTATACGCGCCCCTGGAAAATCAGCTTTCCGCTGTACCGGCGCATGGAGAAAAACGTACAATTGCTGGAATTCAAGTGCGTGCCCTTCACCGAGGAGATGTTGTTTGGCCGTTTCGGCAAGCAAGCGGCGAAATGAAGTTGGCGCCAATGGAGGCGGCTCACATGACCTTTAGATATACCTTTCCGATTGCGATTTTGGCGGGTTTCGTGGCGACTTTCGTGTGTGCCCAGACTGCTCCCAAGCCGGCTGCGAAGGTCACGACCGCTGCGAAAAGAGCACTTATCCTGCGCACCCCGTGGGGCGATCCGGATCTCCAGGGCGTGTGGAATGACGCCACCAGCACCCCTCTGCAGCGGCCTGGCGGCGTCGCCTCGAAAGATGTTCTCACGAGTGAAGAAGCTGAAGAGTTCCAATCGCAGCTTGCCACCGAGTTGAGCCGCGACCGCCGCGATGGCGGTGCTGAGGCCGACGTCAACCGCGCCTACAACGAGCATTGGATGGACGCGCGGCGGCTCAAGATTAGCAACAATAAGCGCACGTCGCTGATCGTAGACCCGCCGGATGGCAGAATGCCTCCTCTGGCGCCGTTGTCACCGGAGCGCGAGAAACTCCGCGCCGCGCGCAATATTGTGAATACGCGCTTCAACGCCGGCCTCCCTGAAACTTACGCCGACATGTCTCTCCCGGTGCGATGTATTATACGTACCGACTCGCCTCCGTATTTGCCCACCGTTTACAATAACGATTTTCAGATTTTCCAGAGCCCCGGCTACGTGGTGATATCGCCCGAGATGATACACAGCGCGCGCGTCATTCCGGTCGACGGCAGTTCACATCTGGGGAAGGACCTGAAGCAATGGCTGGGCGATGCGCGCGGCCACTGGGACGGTCCGACGCTGGTAGTGGAAACCACGAACTTCCGGCCAGATTCCGGCGGCGTGTTTCAAGGAGCGAACGGGGAGACGTTCAAAATCACCGAACGCTTCACTCGCGTGGACGCGACAACGCTGAACTATGAATTCACCATCAACGATCCTGCTACGTGGACCAAGCCTTGGACTGCCGTCGTTCCGTGGACGAAGATCGATCCCAAGGAACAGATGTACGAATACGCATGTCACGAAGACAACTACGACATCGTGCACTTTCTGATGGGCGCGCGCGAGCGCGAAAGAAAGGGAGAAGCAAAATGAAGACGTTGACCGCTGTCACGATCGCCATGATTGTCTTCGGGGCGCCGATATGGGCCCATCACGCCTTCGCCGCCGAATTCGACGCGAAGAAACCGATAAAGCTGCGGGGCACCGTCACCAGGATGGAATGGATTAACCCGCACGCCTGGATTCATGTGGACGTGAAGAAAGCCGACGGCAGCACCGACGAATGGATGATCGAAACGGGAACGCCGAATACGCTGCTGCGGCGCGGGCTGACGAAGGACTCCCTTAAAGCCGGCACCGAAGTAATTGTGGACGGATATCAATCCAAGGACGGCTCCCTGCGCGCCAACGGCCGCGACATTACTCTGCCCAATGGTCAGACGCTGTTCCTGGGTTCAGGCGAGTCGGACGCTCCAGAACAAGGCAAGAAATAGCGCAATGGCAGGGATCCAAGCAGCCGCGTATATTCTCGCGAGCGCTCTCTTATCCAGCCAGCCGGCGGACATTCCGCACTCGGATATGGGCGGTTATTACGCCATCGCGACCGCGCGCGAGCTAGCGACTGCTGGGATCAAGCAGATGAGCACCGCGCAGTTGAACGATTTCATTGTGGCCCATTTGGCGCCGTGGGCGAAGATGAAGATGGAAGCGACCGACGGTGTAGCTGATGACACGGGCGCGCTGTGCCTTCCCGACGGCATCTTCCGGTATCCCAATGTCGCGGGAAGGTTCCTATGGATTCCCGCACCGGACAAAGTCATACTGGCTTTTGGGAACTGAATCCTACGGGAGTGCGCAGAATCTATCTGAACCAACAGCATCCCATGAATCTACTCCCCACGTGGGGTGGTCATTCGGTGGGGCGCTGGGAAGACGACATGCTGATCGTGGATTCGACGGGATTCAACGACAAGAGCTGGCTAATGTCCGCAATGCAGCCGCACACTGAAGAGGTGCACATGACGGAGCGTATACGGAACGTGGCAGGCGGAAAATTTTTGGAGAACAAGGTGGTGATGGAAGACCGGCATGCGCTCACTTCGGCCTATACGTTCAACCGCTATTACAAGAAATTGAATGAAGAATTCGCGCCGAATGTGTGCAATGAGGACCCGGAGACATGGAAAAAATACCGAGACGATGCACTCAATCGTCAGCTTGTGCGGGCAAAACAAGTGAAATGAAATCCAGCATGAAAACCCTGCTCGCCGCCTTCTGCTTGGCATCAGCTTGTTCTTTTGGAGCGTCTACCGTGCACGAATTCACGTTGGACGCCCTCAACGGCACTCCCACTCCTCTTGCTCATTTCAAGGGCAAGGTTATGCTGGTGGTAAATGTCGCCAGCCAGTGCGGCTATACATATCAGTACGAAGCGTTACAAGCGCTGCACATGAAGTACAAGGATCGGGGCCTGGTTGTGGCGGGTTTTCCAGCGAATGATTTCGGCGGCCAGGAACCAGGTTCGAATGCCGCGATCGGCGCATTCTGCAAATCGAAATTCGGAGTGACGTTTCCGATGTTTTCGAAGATCTCCGTGAAGGGTTCCGGCAAAGCCCCTCTCTATCAGTTCCTCACCGGCGCAGCGGCGAATCCCAAGACGGCCGGCGAGATCCAGTGGAACTTCACCAAGTTCCTCATTGATCGCAACGGCAAGGTGCTTCAGCGATTTGAACCTGCCATCGAACCCGGATCGCGCGAAGTCATGTCCGCAATCGAAGCGGCATTGAAGTAAAATTGACTTGCCACCAGTGAGGCGAACGCGTTCGAATAACGGAATCCATATGCAACCTTGTGTGAACAGACGAATGCGGCGCGCGCCGGGCCAAATCCTCATCCTGACGCTCGCATGGACTGGAAATGTGATCGCAGGGGCGCCACAAATGGCCGCGGTCGCCGATGGGGTGCGCGTCTACTCTCGCATGTCGGTCACAAGCGAAGTCGCCACAACCCTGCAGAAAGGCCAGGCAGTTACCATCCAAATGACAGTTGCGGACAGCACAGGATGCTGGCTGGACGTGGCGTGGAGAAGCAAACCCCTGCGGAGCGGATTTGTGAAGTGTTCTGACCTGGAGCCAGCGGTCCCGCTTCTTCCGTCCGTGGATGCGCCCGTGGCGCCAAAGCTCACTGCGGGTCTGGCACGTTGGGACAAAATCGATCTTCTTCTGATGGCGGCGGGTGTGACGCGGATGATTTACAATGCAACCGATGCAGAAGGCACACGCTCCCTGATGAAACTGGGGGGGATGGACGAAAAAGACCCCCGCTTCAAGCAGGTCTTCGAGCGGGTGAATCGTCCTGGCGTGCTGTATGCCCCCATTCGTGCGCACTTCGAAGGTATCGCGGAAGATGCGCGGATCATGGCTTTGATCGGACAATTGCATCAGCCCTTTTTGCAACGCGTGATGGCATTGTCAGCCGAATCCATATCATCCAAATCCAGGGCCGAATACTCAAGGTATGCAGCTGCCGGTGCGAAGCAAATAGCGGCATCCCCGGCGCGGAATCGCCTCATGGAAAGGCTGGAGCGGGCTACCGATTCCGTGCAATGCCGGGTGGAGTCGCAAGTAGCCGCCACGCGGGGAGCCGTCCTCGCCCTGAATCGCATCCTGCCAACGGGAAAGGAGATTTCCAGCGATGAACTTGAAAAGGTTCTGGAACGTGTGCGCGCCGAAAGCTTCGAAGATGCGGCCCGCGTGGTGAGGGCCGCCGGTCTCTATGGGTACGCTTCGCTTACCGACGATGAAATGAAGCAATACGTCGAATTTGCAGAATCCGAAGCGGCGCGTTGGTTTTATCTGCGTTTCAATGAAACGTTCCATCAGGCGGTGGAAACCATGGCCGACAAACTGGTTTCGGGGTTGGCGAATCTAAGACCGGCAGTTCCCTGACGCGCCTTGCCTTCCGCACTGACTTTGCTTGATCCAATATTGCCGGCCTATCCTCGGAGTGCCGCGACCGTCGCCTTGGCTTGATCCAGTAAGAATCCTATCTCGCTATTGCAGCTGATAAAACGCAACCCTCGATCGCGCCATTTGAGCGCCAGCGCTTGTTGCCGGAAATGCACCCCCGGCGCGACGCCGTGACGGTTGCAGCTTTCCTTGATGCGCTCGATGGCTTCCACCATCTTCGGATGGTCGAACTCGCCGGGCACGCCGAGCGACGTGGAAAGATCGGCCGGACCCACCATCACGGCGTCCACGCCAGGAACTGCGAGCAGATCGTCTACTCGATC
The DNA here is from genome assembly GCA_902826605.1 of uncultured Acidobacteriota bacterium. Lineage (GTDB taxonomy): Bacteria > Acidobacteriota > Terriglobia > Bryobacterales > Bryobacteraceae > Palsa-187. The sequence goes on along the minus strand of CADEFM010000010.1, from coordinate 135,077 downwards.
CAGCGCGGTCCTGGTTTCGATTTGCAGCACCACCATTGTGTTTGCGTTCATGTGGGCGATGATATCCGGCATGGTGGCGGTTTCGTAACCGATGTGTACGGGCTGCAAACCGAATCCACGCACACCTTCAGGAGGAAAGCGTGTCCAGGAGATCGCCTGAGCGAGCAACTCCGGGGATTCCACACGCGGGAACAAGACGCCTTGCGCGCCGCAATCGAGTGCACGGGCGATCAATGGATACTGCAAATCTCCGACGCGCACGATCGGGCACAGGCCGCTTTCATTGGCCGCGCGAATCAGATCTTGAAGCGTCTCCAGGTCGAAGCCGCCGTGTTCGGAATCGATGTACGTCCAGTCGAGACCGGCGGCGGCTAGAATGCGCAGGATTTCCGGCGAGCGGATCATGGAAGTGCTGCAGCCGAAGACTGTTTTACCTGCTTTGAGTGCTTGTTTAACGGTGTTCGTTCGCATAAGATCGGGGCCGGCTACACCGTGAATACGCGGTGGTCGGGACAGCCGGGCTCGGCGGCATCGTATAGACGATCCACCAGATCCAGGCCATGTTGTGCAAGAAACGGCAGAATGGAATAGAAGCGCTCCTGCAAGTGCCGGTGTGGATAGAGCAAATTGGCCAAATGGCGCGCATCGGCGATGGCGCGGTGATCGCGGCCCAACGATTCGCGTGCGGTTTTCCGAGCGAGCTTGTCCATTTGGTGGGTCATCTTCGCGCGGCTTTTCTCGAGGGCGCTGGCAAGCGTCGGATCAAACGTCTTGAGTTCCGAATGCAAAGCATCCAGATGATGTGCAATCCCCGTCTTGGCGCTATCTACCGACTTCGAAATCGCTTCCGGCACCAGTTCCCGGGCGATCTGCTGCCGCAGGGCATCCTGGGGCACGAATGCTTGCGCTGTAGTCATTCGATAACGATGCAGCAGTTTCGCCGACCGCGCGTCCAGCAATGTGAATCCACTGCGCGCGAACATCACCGGCATACGTCCCAGCAGGCGTTCATAGAGCACGTGCGATTGCGCCAAATACGCAAGTTCTCCGGGCCCGCCGATAAACGCCACTGAGGGCAGCAGGTAGTCCTGCATCACTGGGCGCAGCAGAGCGTTGGGAGAAATGCTTTCGGCGCGATTCACCAATTCCGCGTACTCCGCGTCCTTGCGGCGTAGCGTTGTGCGTTCACCATTCTCGAGCAGAAAAAACAGCGACGTCTTCTCGTCCACGTGCACTTGCGCGTGGTAACCCTCATGGGTCAATTCGCGAGTCCGTTCGAGCAATGCGGTCTTCAGTTCCGGCGCGGCGTGCAGGGCTTTGACAATAAACGGCGCGGCGATTTTGCGGATGGCCGGGTCCAAAGGATCCAGGAAAATCAAGCCCAGTTTGCCAGCGATCGTTTGCATCAGGGCGCGGAATCCGGCACCCATCGTCACACCTGGAAGGTAGGCTTTCTCTGCGGCCTCCAGCACTTCATCGACGAAAGGCATGCCCGCGAGCGCCTCTTGTAAAAGCTGTATGGGCGGGTTGGGCAGGGTGATGCCGCCCACCGGACGGGGGCGTCCCGCAGCCTCCACGGGCGCGTCTACGCGGACCTGGACTGGTTCGCCCGAGGTGTTGAATACCCAGACATGATCTACTTCCGGGAAATCATGATCCTCCGTGGCCAGCCAGAATACGGGCACCGCTGGGGTGCCGATTTCGGTCAGCTGCCTGGCGAGGCGCGCCGCCGTGACCGCTTTATAAATGGTGTATGCCGGTCCTGTGAACAAACCGACCTGCTGTCCGGTGACTACCACTGCCGTGCCCGGCTCAGCCAACCGCCGCAGCGATTCTGACGGGCCGTTCTGGGCTTCGAGAGCCTTCACCAGCGCCGCGCGCCGGTCGTCCGGGTAGTCGATCTCCGCAACGGCGCGTTTCAACGAGGAAGCAGCATTCGGATCGTGCCTGTAAAACTTCGCAACTTTCTCAAAATGATAGGAAAAGTCGGCAAATAGCCGGGACGTACCTGGCAGCTCGGTATGGCGGATACACGCAGGTTGCATAGCAGGCTATATGGACGCAGACAGGTCCAAGGGTAACAGATGCCAGCGGGCCGGGGAAAGGCGCAACTGAATTCTAGAGGTGCGCCAGCGGTGCATAATTGAGGTAGGATTACTTCGTTCACTTTTATGGATGACCACCAATTTCGCGACTGCGCGGATCAGGCCCTGGGGGACCTCCACCGCCGCCTTACCGCAGCAGCGGAGCACCACGACTTCGAGGCCGATTTTAACTCCGGCGCGCTGACTATTGAGTTCGAAGCGCCACCCGCGAAGTTCGTCGTCAGCCCCAATTCTCCGGTAAAGCAGATTTGGGTCTCCGCGCACCTCAAGAGCCACAAGCTAGATTGGGACGCGGCACGCGGCGAGTTCGCGACCGGCGGCCAAACGCTGGCGCAATTGATCGGGAACGCAATCGGACAACAATTGGGCGAGGAAGTAAAGCTGTAAACGTGCCCGGCGTCTATATTTCCTATCCGTTCTGCGCACAGAAGTGCACGTACTGTAACTTCGCGTCCGGCGTATTCCCCCGGGAACTGGAGCCGCGCTATATCGAGACCCTGCGCACCGAACTGCTCCGAACGCAATGGCCATGGGCTCCGGAAACGGTATTCCTGGGCGGTGGAACGCCCAGCCAGATGGACTCGGATGCGCT
>CADEFM010000010.1:0-132280 GCA_902826605.1 uncultured Acidobacteriota bacterium | reverse complement strand
CGGAAACGGTATTCCTGGGCGGTGGAACGCCCAGCCAGATGGACTCGGATGCGCTCGCGGCAGTGTTAGCGTGCGTCCCCGGAAAGCCCTGGCGGGAGGCGACGATTGAAGCTGCCCCGGGCGGCCTAATGGGAGAAAAGATCAGGGTTTGGCGTGAGGCTGGAATCAACCGTGTGAGCCTGGGTGTGCAGTCGTTCATTCAACAAGAACTCGCTCGCACCGGTCGCAAGCACACGCCGGAAATAGTTGAAAGCGAGGTCACATTGCTGCGGGATGCCGGAATCGCTTCCATCAACATCGACCTCATCTCGGGCCTCCCCGGCCAAACGCCCGCGAGTTGGGAGAAGTCGCTCGATTGGATCGAAAGGCTAGGGGTGCCGCATGTATCGGTCTACATGCTTGAAGTGGATGCGGACAGCCGTCTGGGCCTTGAGATTCTGCACAATGGATCGCGCTATGGCGCCTCGGACGTGCCAACCGAGGACGCCATCGCCGACCTCTATGAAAAGGCCGTGGAGCGTCTGAGAGCCATCGGCATCAAGCGGTACGAGATCTCCAACTTCGCAAAGGCCGGTTTCGAATCGATTCACAATCTCAAATATTGGAAACGCGAGCCATACTTGGGTTTCGGCGCGGATGCGCATTCATTCAATGGCGGCATGCGTTGGCAGAACCCGGAGAGCGCGGCGGAATATGTCGCGGGCTTCGCGCCGCCGGAGCGGACGGCCGCCGACGCGGTGGGGGAGAGATTTTACCTGGGGCTTCGCCTGAGTGAAGGTATCGATCAGGAGGCCGCACCGTTCGCGGAAGCCATCGGCCGTTTCACCAGCGATGGCCTGCTCGAACAACACGATGATCGCATTCGCTTGACGCCGCGCGGGGTGCTTTTGTCGAACGAGGTCTTCGCGGCGTTTGTTTAGCAGCCATCAAGCGCACAGGTGTTATCCTCAGATTTAGCGCCCCTCCCCGGTTTTATGCGCCCAGAATCCTACACCACGCCGAGCGGTATTGTCGTTACCCGCACCCTTTCCCACGTTCCATTCGCGCGCGGCTTAAGCGGCTTGTTGAAGAAACTGGACACGCAACGCGGCATCTATCTTTCGTCGGGCTACGAATTTCCAGGGCGCTACTCTCGGTGGGACATCGCCGCGGTTGCCCCGCCGGTCGAAATCATCTCGCGCGGGCGCGACGTGCTCATCCGGCCCCTCAATGACCGCGGCCGCGCACTGAACCGCATGCTGGAACCGGTCCTCGCGCCGCATCCACACTGGGAGATATTCGCGAACGAAGACGGTGCGCTGCACGGCATGCTGAAGTCCTTGCCGGCCTTGTTTCCAGAGGAGGAACGCAGCAAGCAGCCGTCGGCATTTTCGATACTCCGGGCGCTTATCGAGGATTTCAAACATCCGCTGGCCGCGCGCCTGTCGCTGGTGGGCGCGTTCGGCTACGATCTGCTGCTGCAATTCGATCCGATCGAACTGAAGCTGCCCCGCGAGGATGTCAAGGACCTGCACTTGTTCCTGTGCGACGACATCTATTTCATGGACCGCAAGACAGAGCGGATCGAACGCTACCAGTTCGATTTCGAGAGTGGCAGCGTCACTACGGCCGGACTTCCGCGCACGAACGAACGCCTGAAACGCCCGCGCGGAAATGCGCCGCATTCGGCCACCATCACTAGCGATCACACCCCTGAGCAATACATGGCCAAAGTGCAAACAGTGCGTGAAGGCATGCGCCAGGGCGATTACTACGAAGTCATTCTCCGGCAGATTTTCCAGACTCCGTACAACGCCAGTCCGTCGGAGTTGTTTGAAAAGATTCAACTTGCCAGTCCCAGTCCCTACGAATTTTTCCTCCAGTTAGGCGAAGAGCAGTTGATTGGCGCGTCGCCGGAAATGTTCGTGCGCGTGGAAGGCCGCCGGATGGAAACGTGCCCTATTTCCGGCACTGCGCGCCGCACGGGCGACCCTCTTCGGGATGCAGAGAACATCAAACAGCTTCTGAATTCGCTGAAGGAAGAATCGGAACTGACCATGTGCACGGATGTCGACCGCAATGACAAATCGCGCATCGCGGTGCCGGGCTCGGTGAAGGTCATCGCCCGGCGGCTGATCGAATCTTACGCGGGAGTATTTCATACCGTGGATCATGTGGAAGGCACGCTTGCCGAGGGGTTCGATTCCCTTGACGCGTTTCTCACGCATATGTGGGCCGTGACTGTGATCGGCGCGCCCAAGAAATGGGCCGCGCAGGCGATCGAGAACCTGGAGAACGAAGCCCGAGGGTGGTACGCGGGAGCAGTAGGGATGATCTCCTTCGACGGCGATATCAACACAGGCATCACCATCCGGACTATTCACCTGAAGAACGGCCAAGCCCGCTATGCCGCCGGCGCCACTCTGCTGTACGATTCCGATCCGGCCAGTGAAGACCGCGAATGCTGGATGAAAGCTACCGGCTTTTTCCGCGCGCTGAACGCCGAAAAGGAAAGCGATCCCGTCTACGCACCACGCGCCCAGGACGGCTCGGGCGTGCGGCTCTTGCTCGTCGACCACGAAGATTGCTTTATCCACACCCTGGCGAATTATGCACGGCAGACCGGCGCGCAGGTGATGACCTATCGCTCCGGATTTCCGCTGCATCTGATCGAAAAGCTTGATCCTTCGCTCATTCTGGTTTCGCCTGGACCCGGCCGCCCGTCCGACTTCGGCGTCCCCGATCTGGTCCGGCACGCCGCAAAACTCGGCGTGCCCGTGTTCGGCGTGTGCTTGGGTCTGCAGGGCATGGTGGAGGCGTTCGGCGGCGAGCTGGGCGTGCTGAGTTATCCGGTGCACGGTAAACCGTCAATGATTCGGCATCGCGGCATTGGTGTTTTCGAAGGTCTGCCGGAACAGATGCAAGTGGGCCGCTATCATTCCCTGTATGCGATTCGCGAAAAGCTTCCAAGCGTGCTCGAAATCACGGCGGAGAGCGAAGACGGCGTCATCATGGGGGTGCGTCACCGCGAGCTTCCCATGGAGGCGGTCCAGTTCCATCCGGAATCTATACTGACGTTGGACCGAAACTGCGGGCTACGGCTGATGGAAAATGTGGTGCGCACCCTAGGGAGAGTACGCGTTCCCCGTTGATGCAATGCACACTGTCTTTCGGCGAGTGGAACTGCCCAGAGAACTCCGGAGCCTGCTGATTTTCGACCGCAAGGTGTTCCGCGAGTCCGACCGTTTCGATAAGGACTATTGGCAGACTCTGGAATCGTATTGGATGGTGGTGGACAAAGTGAAAGTCGGGTGCTGCGCATTCGAGCGGCATTTAGAACACGCTACTCTCTACATCGCCACTACCGGCGTTTTGCCCAGGTTTCAACGCGGCGGCCTGGGCAGGTTGTTGAAGGCCTGGGAAATCGCCTTCGCGCGTCATCACGGGTTTCGGCGACTGGTGACGAATTGCCGGAAGCGAAACGTGGCGATGATCAAGCTCAACAAGAGCTTTGGATTCCGAACTGTTCGTAGTATGCCGGGTTACTACTTCAACCCGACGGACTCGACGGTCTTCATGGAGCTGCACCTGTGAGCCACACTAAAGTACTGTAGGCTACAGGACTTGCCCCTTGCCGACATGATGGCTCATACTAAGTCTCCGCATGGACTTCCAACCCTCCGACGCGCTCTTCCTCGCACTGGTGCTGTGTATAGTCTTCACCTATACCGGAGGAGGAGGCGGCGGACGCCGCACTCGCGTGCTTGTCAGGCCATAGAGCGTAAGGCCCGATCTCTGAAAGCGGGATCATGGCCAGCGTAATCGTCATCGGGGGTGGACTTGCCGGACTTGCCGCTTCTGCTGCGCTCGCAGATGCGGGGCATGCCGTGAAGCTGCTGGAAGCCCGGCCGTTTTTAGGCGGACGTGCAACCTCCTATGAGATCGGTAACGGTGAAGAAGCCGAATTCATCGACAACTGCCAGCATGTCCTGTTGCGCTGCTGCCACAATCTGCTCGACTTTTATCGCAGGCTGGGCGTAGAGCGGCACATTACCTTTTATCGCCAATTCACGTTTATCGAGCCAGGCGGCCGGCGCAGTGTCTTGCGCCGCGGCTTGCTGCCCGCGCCGGCGCACTTCGCCGAATCCTTTGTGCGCCTAAAGTTCCTGAATTTTCGCGAGAAGCTGGCGGTGGCCAGCGCGATGCGTGCCATAGATCGCGAACACTTGCGAGAGGATTTAGACAGCATCAGCATGCAGCAATGGCTGCAGGAAAAGCGCCAGCCGCCGCGCGCCATTGAACGCTTCTGGCGTCAAGTACTGGTGAGCGCAATCAATGAAGAGTTGGACGAAATGGCAGCAGCTCACGCTTTTCAAGTGTTCCGGCTGGGCTTCCTGGCGCGCTCGGATTCTTACGAAATGGGCGTGCCTGCGGTTCCGCTTGCAAATCTCTACGGGCAAGACGCGTGGCAACGCCTGGGCAACGTGGAACTGCGATCTCGCACTCCGGTTTCCCGAATTCAGATCGCGGGTAACCTTGTGCGAGGCGTGATGGCTGGAAATCAGGAACTGCACGCCGACTACTACGTCGGCGCTTTGCCGTTTGAACGTGTCGCGGCAGTGGCGCCCGAGTTGAATCTTGATATGAGCGCATTTTCACATTCGCCCATCACTGGAATTCATCTGTGGTTCGACCGTCCAGTGACGGATCTGCCGCATGCTGCGTTGCTGGATCGTACGATCCAATGGATGTTCGACAAACATGAGGGGCGTTATGTACAGCTGGTGGTCAGTGCGTCGCGGAGTTTGACGGAGATGCCGCGCGCGGATGTGATCGCGCTGGCCCTCCACGAATTCGCCGAATTTTTCCCTGCCGTCAGGGATGCCAAGTTGGAGAAAGCGCACGTGGTTAAGGAGATTCGCGCTACGTTTTCGGCAAAGCCGGGCCTGGAAGCTCACCGCGTCGCGGTCAAGACTCGTATCCCGAATCTATTTCTCGCCGGCGATTGGACGAAGTCCGGCTGGCCGGCGACCATGGAGGGCGCGGTCCGAAGCGGGTATTTGGCGGCGGAAGCGGTGACTGCGGCAGCGGGCGCGCCCCAGCGCTTTCTGATTCCAGACATCGCATGAGATCATGCTGCGTGAGATAATACAGGCCATGCGGAAGTTGCTCCTGTTTCTGCTGCTTGCAGCGCCGATTTTCGCGGACGATCTTACCAGAATCAAGGTCGTTGTGATCAGCGCCGCTGGAAAGCCCGTGGATCGAGCCAATGTGATCGTGAAGTTCGAAGGGCGCTCGATGGTCAAGCTCGGCCGCAAAGTCAAGACATCTTGGGAAATGCGGTCCTCACAGGACGGTGTCGCCAACATTCCGGAACTACCCAAGGGCAAGATTCTAGTGCAAGTGATCGCTAAGAATTTCCAGACGTTTGGACAAACGTATGAAGTGGAAGAGGATCAGCGCACCATCGAAGTGAAATTAAGCCCGCCACAACCGCAATACTCCGTGCACTAGCTTTCTTGCCAGTTGCTAGTCGACACCAGCGATGCAATCGATTTCCACGAGCACATTGCGCGGAAGGCGCGCTGCCTCGACCGTTGAGCGCGCTGGAGCATTCTCCGAAAAATAGATGGCGTAGACTTCGTTCATCTTCGCAAACTCGCTCATGTCTTTTAGGAACACGGTGGTCTTGACGACGTTCGCCAACGACGATCCTGCGGCTTCAAGTACTGCTTTCACGTTTTCGAGTACCCGTTCGGTTTGCGCCGCGATGCCACCCTCGATAATTTGACCGGTGGCCGGGTCCAACGGAATTTGGCCCGCTAAAAAAACAAACCCGTTAGAAACGATGGCCTGCGAGTAGGGCCCTATCGCGGCTGGAGCTTTTTCTGTGGCGATCACTTTTTTCATTTCTTGTCCTTTGGGAAATCGAGTATGCCCACGGCATCGCGGGCGTTCGCATAATCTTCTTCCGCTAAAAACTGTTCCAGCTCGCGGGCTACACGAACGGGCGTTTGCGGATCCCAAAAATTTGCGGTGCCCACTTCCACGGCGCTCGCACCAGCGATCAGGAATTCGGCGGCGTCTTCGCCCGTAGTGATTCCACCCAGACCGATAATGGGAATTTTCACCGCTTGAGCCGCTTCATAGACCATACGAAGCGCTATAGGCTTGATGGCAGGGCCCGAAAGGCCACCGAAGCCGTTACCCAACCTGGGCCGGCGTGTACGCGCATCTATGGCGAGCGCCACGAATGTGTTCACTAAGGAAAGGGAGTCCGCACCAGCGTCTTCCGCGGCCCTCGCCAGCGTCTCTATTCGGGCGACGTTCGGGGAAAGCTTAACGACAATAGGCCGCCGCGCCGCCATGCGAGCGGCGCTCACCACTTCCGCAAGCAATACGGGATCGTTTGAGAAGAACATGCCGCCGTGTCTGGTATTTGGACAAGAAACGTTGAGCTCATATCCCGCCAGGCCTTCGGTATCCTCCAACACTCGTATGACTTCCACATAGTCTTCAATCGCATACCCAAACACATTGGCAAATACTGGCGTTCCGATGCCGCGCAACTCCGGCAACTTCTCGGCGACAAAGGCGCGGACGCCAATATTTTGCAGACCCACGGAATTCATCATGCCGGACTCGGTTTCAAACAGACGGGGCGCGGCGTTCCCTTCAATCGGCTCACGGGATAGACCTTTGGTAATGATGCCACCCACTTGGGACAAGTCCACGATCTCCCGCAACTCCACCCCGTAGGCATAGGTTCCGGAAGCGGCAAGTACCGGAGTCCTAAGAGAAATCCCGCATAAAGATATGGCCAACCTGGAGGACACTTGGACACAGCATACCAGTCACGACGCTACGGAAGCCACATGAAATCCGACGGTTACGATGGATACTGCCTAGTTCGCTATTTCCATGAAGACTACTGGGCATCGGGTGAGGCACTAAGGTATCCAACTGATTTCGCAGAAGGCGAAATCATCAGACCATGAATACGTGGAGAACTGTTCCGCCGAAACAACGCACTTGCCGGAGGTGCCGCTCAATGCGGTGAGCGAGACTCCTCCGCTCAAACGCACAAAGTACCGCTCCCTGGCATCCAAATTCTCCACTTTCACCGCCGTACTGCTGGGGTGGGTGCTGATGGTTGTGATGTCGTTGGACGTCCTGCGTCACAAATTCGACTTAATAGAAACCCTGTGCTTGTCGCTGGTGGTGTTGGGTGTGGTGGGGGCGATTTCCCGCTTCACAATGAAGATTCTCGCTCGTCCTCTCGCGTTGCTGCAGCAAGGTATCACATCGGTGGGCCAGGGCAAATTCGAACCGATCCAGGTGAGCGACACGCGAGATGAGATCGAAGAACTAGGCCGCAGCTTTAACCTGATGATCGCGGAACTATCCACTTCGCACCGTGAAATCCAGCAGCATCGGGAGTTGTTAGAAGACCGCATCCGCCAGCGAACCGAAGAATTGGAAAAAGCCTTGCAGGCGGCGGTCGCAGCGAGCCAGGCGAAGAGCGACTTCCTCGCTAATACCTCTCATGAACTCAGGACGCCAATGAATGGACTCCTTGGCATGCTGGACGTCACGCTGGATAGCCCGCTGGCGGCTGAGCAGCGGGATCAACTGGAAACGGCCCAACGTTGCGCGTTTTCGCTGTTGGCGCTGCTCAATGACATTTTGGATCTTTCCAAAATTGAAGCAGGCAAGCTAGTACTGGAGAAAATTCCTTTTGACTTGCATGGGGTTCTGGAAGATTGTGGCAAATCCTTCCATGCCAGAGCCACGCAAAAGGGTGTCAGCTTGGATCTCGAGATATCCGGTGCACGGTGCGATGTGCTTGGAGATCCCCTGCGTCTGCGTCAGATCGTAACGAATCTACTTTCGAACGCCATCAAATTCACGGAGCGCGGTCGCGTGTGCCTGCGGCTGGACATTGTCGAAACCGTGAAGGATCGGTTGGAGGCGCGCATCGAAGTTCAGGATACGGGCATCGGTATCGAAGCCTCTAAGCTGTCGGAGATCTTCGAGAAATTTACCCAGGCGAACGGCGCCATCACCCGCAAGTATGGCGGCACGGGATTGGGTCTGGCCATCATCAAACAGTTGGTGGAAATGCAAGGCGGAGCCGTTTCGCTCAAAAGCGATGTGGGAGTCGGGAGCACATTTAGCATTACGTTGCCCTACGAACGCGGGGAAACCGTGAAGGCGCCGGCCAGACCTGTAATGACGGCGCGTGCGGACGGCGCCCCCGCGCGGGGACGCTTATTGCTGGTCGAAGACAACTTGGTCAATCAGAAAGTCGTGCAAGCCATTCTGCGCAAGAAGGCCTATCACATCGACGTGGCCAATCACGGCCAGCAAGCTTTGGAGATGCTGGAGGCATCGAAGGAGGGCTACGATCTGGTTCTTATGGACGTACAGATGCCGGTCCTCGATGGTCTGGACACCACCCGAATCGTACGAAAAAATCCGCGCTGGAAACGGCTGCCCATCATCGCCATGACAGCCCACGCGATGCAGGGCGACCGGGAACGCTGCCTGCTGGCAGGTATGAATGGCCATATTTCCAAGCCCATTCAGCCGGTTCCGTTTCTGGCGGCAATAGACCAATACATGGAACAGGGTGTGGACCCGCCCCCCGCCGTGCCTCCGAGCCCGTTGGAACGGGAGTTGACGGACCGGCTCATGCGCGAGGAAACAGAGATGGTTAACGACCTACTCCACGTGTTCCTACAGCTCGCACCCGATCGCATGGAGAAGCTGAAACTTGCCGCTGGCCAAGAGGATGCAACCACACTCAGCACGGAAGCCCGAAAGATCGCGGCAGCGGCTGAGCAGCTTGCGTCACGGCCCCTAGAAGAATGCGCACAGCGCATCGAGCAAGCGGCTGGACGCGGCGATTTTGAAACCGCGATTCGAGATCTGGAGACGTTGAGGCATGAGATTCAGACGCTGGAGGCGCTGACTCCAGAGCGCGCAAGCGCGAGTGGAAATTAAAAGAGCCTGCGTTTCAAACGCTTCACCGTAAATTTCGCCGTATCGGCCACCGCCATTACCGTCATGACGCCAGCCTGCACGGGATCAGTCACCACTAGATCGGCGGCATCCGGGACGCTGCCCGCCATGTTGAGACTTACAACCAGGAGCCCTTGGGCGCGAACTTCACGGACCGCTTTTTCGATTTCGCCGCCCATGAGAGATCCAGCCATAACGATGGCTTCCACGCGCGGCAGACGTGCCGCGGCACGCACGGCTGCCGCCAAAGGCTGCTCGCCCACCAGCGGTATGGTGTCGATGGAGATGTGCTCGCCGCGGATATTATGACGGTCCGCTTCGAGGATGGCCCCCAAAGCCACTTGCCCTACTTGCGCTCCGCCCCCCACGATGATGATGCGCTTTCCGTAGATTTTCTCCATCGTGTCAACCGGCGCCACTCGCCGGACGACCGGAAGCTTTTTCAAATCCGCAATCATCGGAAGAGGATCGCCAGAAAATTCGATTTCGAAATATACATCCTCCGTGTTCTTCTGGCGGCCTTCCAGGATTTCGACACTGGTGATGTTGCCGCGATAGCGCGCAATCACACCGGTGACTTCATGCAGAATACCTGGACCCGTACGCGATTGAATGGCGATGCCCAGTTTGCGGGGTGCGGCTTTTTCAGGCTCGTCTGGTAATTTCCGTTTCGCCACTCAATCCACCTCGTATTTCTTTAGAATATCCGCCCAGTGACCGTGGGCTTGAAGCAGGATCTCGGCCATTTCGCGGACTGCGCCCGCTCCGCCTGATGCGTCCGTTACGTGATGCGCCGCGCGTTTCACCTCCGGCCGGGCGTTCGCGGGCGCGAACGCCAGGCCCACTCGCCGCATGACCACGATATCGGTGAAATCGTCGCCGGCGAAAGCGATTTGCTCACTCGCCAGCCCGCTTTTCACGATGATTTCTTCGAGCAATGGGATCTTTTCGATGTGACCCTGATAGACATATTTCATTCCCACTTGCTTGGCGCGCTCCGTGGTTGCCGGGGAAACCCGTCCGCTAATGACTCCCGTGTCGATGCCATGCCAGTGCAGCCATTGCAAAGACATGCCATCCTGGGCATTGAATCCTTTGGTCTCGATGATCTTCCCATCCGGACCGGACGCATAATAATAGAGCGTCCCATCCGACAGGACTCCGTCGACGTCCATCAACAAGAGACGGACGCGTGAAGCGCGTTGAAGAAGTTGTGGATTCATTAAGAATGCAGGCCCCTGTGATCGACAGAGTGCTTAAGACTATTTCCCGTTATAACATGCTGGCTCCGGCGGGCCGCGTTAGCTCGGCGCGGCCGGCTGCGGACCGGCAACCAACCCGTGTGGCGGTGGCCGTCTCGGGTGGACCCGATTCCGTGTGTTTGTTGCACGTTCTCGCGGAGTGCGCGCCGCGGTTAGGAGTGGTTCTATCGGTCGCGCATTTCAATCACAAGCTTCGCGGCGCGGCGTCCGATGATGACGAAGGCTTCGTTTCGAAAATAGCGAACAGGATGGGTCTGCCGATGTACCGGGCGGAGGCTGATCCCTTTTCGCTTACTGGGAATCTGGAGCAAGCCGCGCGCGATGGGCGGCGCGCTTTTTTCGCCCGGCTCCGGCAGGAAGACGCGGTGGATCTGATCGCATTGGGCCACACTCGTGACGATCAGGCTGAAACCGTGCTATTCCGGATCTTGCGCGGGTCGGGTCTTGCTGGCCTTGCGGGGGTTTTGCCAGTCACAGCCGAAGGGTTGATTCGTCCGCTCATCAATGTCACGCGCTTTGACGTGGAATCGTACATGCGCGAGCGAGGCCTGGAGGCGCGCGTGGACAGTACAAACGCAGAGCTGCGATTCGCCCGGAATCGCATCCGTCAAGAATTGCTGCCGCAACTAGAGCAGGAGTGGAATCCGAACGTGTCCGAAGCCTTGTCGCAACTGGCTGACTTGGCATATGACGAGGAACGCTGGTGGAACGCCGCCATCGAACGGCGCGCGGCCAAATACCTGGTGGAACGCGCTGACGGTATCGAATTTCAAACTCACCAGTTGGCCGCCTTGCCTCGCGCGCTGGCGCGCCGGTTGATCCGCCGGGCAATTACAGGTATCAAAGGCGACGTCCGAGGAACCGAATTCGAGCACGTGGAGAGGGTACTGGAACTGGTGGAGCTGAGGGCCGGGGAAGGACAGGTAACGCTTCCGGGCCTCCGCGTCACACGCTCGTTCGATTGGATTCGAATGGAACCATTGGATTTACGAGTTGCACCAGGGGAAATGGAAGTAGCAATTCCGAGCCGGATCACAATGGCGGAAGGGGGGCCCACAGTGATGTTCGAGGTGGCTGATGCTCCCTGTGCTACGCTGAAAGCGGCGCAACTGAGTCTGAAACGCCTGCCCGCGTCTGTTCGCTTGAGAGGGTGGCGGCCAGGCGATCAATATTGTCCGTTGGGGCATAAGAGAGGCCGGAAAATCCACGATTTGTTTCAACAGGCGCGTATACCCTCTTGGCTGCGGCTGGATTGGCCGATTGTTACAGGAGGAGGGCGGATCCTGTGGGCGAGACAATTCGGCGCGGCAGCAGAATTCGCGGCGAACGCGGGTGAAAGCCCGGTTCTACGGATTTTCGAGACCGCTGAGGGAAACCGGTGAATCTTTTACCCTGTATCTTTCGTCCTTATATGTAGTGGCGGGATGGGCAAGTCTTATCGCGCCGTGTGCGAGCCGATGGTAGTTCTGGAGACGTCATGAATTCAAGCGTGCGAAATGTAGTCTTGTGGGTGGTGATCCTGGTCCTGGTGGGGCTGGTCTGGACCGTATTCCGAACCAGCAAACCGCCCGGCGCTCAGCCCGTATTTTCCGAACTGGTCAAAGACATCAAGGACGGCAAAGTAGACAAGATCGTTGTCAACAGCGTTACTGGCGATGTGCACGGCAAGTATAAGAACGGCGATGAATTCCGCTCCACGGTACCGCACACTTACAACGACTTCACGACCCTGTTGATCGACAAAGGCGTATCGATCACAGTGGACAAGGATGCCGGTGGCAACTGGGTCTCCATCCTGTTCAACGCGATCCCGTTCGTGCTGCTACTGGGCTTCTGGATTTTTATGATGCGCCAAATGCAGAGCGGCGGAAACAAAGCGCTGAGTTTTGGAAAGTCCCGCGCGCGTCTGCATTCTTCGCAGCAGAAGAAAGTGACGTTCAAGGACGTCGCGGGCGTGGAAGAGGCCAAGGAAGAACTGCAGGAGATCATCGAGTTTCTTCGTGAGCCTCAAAAGTTCCAAAAGCTGGGCGGGCGCATTCCCAAGGGGGTACTGCTGGTGGGATCCCCCGGCACGGGCAAGACTCTACTGGCACGGGCGATCGCGGGCGAAGCCAATGTTCCTTTCTTTTCGATTTCCGGATCGGACTTCGTGGAAATGTTCGTCGGTGTGGGCGCGAGCCGTGTGCGCGATCTGTTCGAACAGGGCAAGAAGAACGCTCCCTGCATCATCTTCATCGATGAAATCGACGCCGTGGGCCGCCATCGGGGCGCGGGCCTGGGCGGCGGGCATGACGAACGCGAACAGACCCTCAACCAGTTGTTGGTGGAGATGGATGGATTTGAATCCAACGAGGGCGTGATCCTGGTGGCTGCGACGAACCGCCCAGACGTGCTGGATCCGGCGCTGCTGCGTCCCGGCCGATTCGACCGCCGCGTGGTGGTGGGACGTCCTGACGTGAAGGGACGCGAGCAGATCCTCAAAGTACACACCAAGAAAGTTCCGTTGTCCGATGACGTGGACCTTTTCACCATCGCGCGCGGCACCCCGGGTTTCGCCGGCGCGGACCTTGCAAACCTAGTGAACGAAGCGGCGCTGGTGGCAGCGCGGCAAAACCGCAAAGTAGTCACGCAATTCGATTTCGAACTCGCCAAAGATAAAGTCATGATGGGCGTGGAACGCAAGAGCCTCATCATCAGCGAGGAAGAGAAAAAGAATACCGCGTATCATGAGGCGGGCCACGCGCTGGTGGCCGCGCTAACGCCTGGCGCGGATCCACTGCACAAGGTCACCATCATTCCACGCGGAATGGCCTTGGGGCTAACCATGCAGCTCCCGCTTGACGACAAGCATTGCTACAACAAGGGCTACCTGGAAGCCCAGTTGGCAATTCTTATGGGCGGACGCATCGCCGAAGAAATTTTCATGCATCATATCACCACCGGCGCGGGCAATGACATTGAGCGCGCCACCGATATGGCCCGCAAGATGGTTTGCGAGTGGGGCATGAGCGAGTTAGGTCCACTGAGCTTCGGAAAGCGCGAAGAGCAGATCTTCCTGGGACGCGAAATCGCACAGCATCGCGATTACTCCGAGGAAACCGCCATTCGCATCGACGAACAAGTGAAAAAACTTGTGCAGGACGGTTACGACCGAGCCCGTAAAGTGATCGAACAGAAAGCCGACGCCATGGAGCGGATCGCTATGGCGCTGCTGGAGCGGGAAGTACTCGATGGCGCTGAAGTACTTCAGCTGATCGCGGGCGAAACGCTGAAGGCGGTGAACACTCCTTCCTCAAAGCCAGACGGCGGCGGGGAACAGCAAGTGATTAAACCCACTGCGCCTCCAGCGCGGCTTCCCGGAATGCTCGAAGGCGGGCCTCAACCCGCCTAATTCTTAGGGGAAACAGCCCTAACGCTATTGGGACATCGCTGAGATGCCGATATAATTGAGCGATGACGCGCTGGGAGCTGTTGCACGCCGTCGTGTGCTTCTTGTTTTTTTTCGCTGTAACGCCGCAGGCCAACTCTCAAACCCTTGGCTTGGTTCCCACTGCGGGTTGGGATGCGTCGAGCGAAATTCTTTCCCTTGATATCACCCTGAATGCACAAGGCGGCACTCAGCCATCCGCGGTTGAATGGACAGTCGGCTTTCCGGTCGCCGAACTGGAAAGTGTGATCGCGGGCCCCTCCGGCGCCGGGAAAGCGCTGCAATGTTCGGGCAAGTACGCACTGGTTCGCTGCGTTCTGGCTGGTGCAAATTCGGACTCTGTGGTGGATGGTGTCATTGCAACCGTGCGGCTGCGTGCACTCGCATTATCAGGGTTCACAGCTCCAGCCATGCTTTCTAACATCGTGGCTTCGTCCGCGGCCGGCGATGCATTGCCCTTCCAGGGAGAAGGGAGCGCAATCACCTTGCCGGCGCCTTATCCGCTGCCCACTCCGCCGGGTGCAGTCTTCAAGACCGGGTCGATGGCACATGTAGTTACTGGCGGGGTCTGGAAAACTACCATTACGCTTTTGAATACCGGATCGACACCAGCAGTGGCGCAACTTGATTTTTACGACAATGCCGGACAGCCACTGCCAATACCGTTAAGTTGCCCGCAATACCCGGTGATGATGTCAGCTCCCGTGCTGGGAGCCACTCTTTCGCAAATGCTGGAACCGGGAGCAGTCATGGTGCTGGAGACTTCGCCGGTCAATGTCGCTAATTTGTTGGAGGGCTGGGCCAAGCTCGTCACTGCCGGCAATATTGAGGGCTATGTGGTAATCACGAACCTGGCAACGCACCAAGAGGCTGCGGTTCCCATGCGGCGGGGGGATCCCCGTCCGCAATTTTTGGCTTTCGACAACACGTCGGGAAAACGCACAGGGTTCGCGCTAGCGAATCTTTCCACCGCGCCAGTGAGTGTCACTACCGTGGTGCGCGACGGCCCCAGCGGTTTGCTGGCCAACGGGTCCATCGATCTGGCGCCGTTGGGACATACTTCCGTGATGCTGGATACACTTTATCCGGCCACCCTGGACAAGCGGGGAACGCTGGAATTTTACTCCGCCAGCGGGGATCCCGTGGACGCCATTGGCCTGCGCGTGAATGGCCAAGCGATAACGACACTGCCGTTATTGAGCTCCGGGTCGCCCGCTTTTTCCGCCGGCTTGCCAGCGTCCATCGCGCACCTCGCAATCATGGGCGGTTGGTCTACATCTTTAACCATAGTGAACAGTACGAACGCGAATGCGGACCCGGCGCTGAATTTCTTCGATCCGTCTGGAAACCCGCTGCCCTTAACGCTCAGTGATGCGCAGACTGGCGCGATATTTTCCCAAGTGCCTGGTCTTGTGCAGACGCTTCCGTCCGGATCTTCGTTGTGGATCGATTCGCAGCAAACCCCCGAAGCGTTGATTGTGGGTTCCGCAACACTCACCGGCGACGTGAGCGGGTTCGCAATTCTCGGGCTGCATGCGACCGGTCAAGAAGCCGTTGTTCCTTTGGAAGCCCGCAGCGCCAGTTCCTATTGGCTGACTTACGACAACACCAATTCCATGGCCACTGGATTCGCGCTTGCTAACAGCACAGCAGTGGGCGGGTATGTGCGGCTGACCTTCCGGGATGAGGCGGGTGCGTTGTTGGGAACTTCGGACTTTATTGTTGAGCCCTACGGACACGCATCGTTCGTATTGGCAGACCGATTCGGAATTACAGCCGGACGGCGCGGCACGATTGAAGCAGCGCCGCCCCCGGGAGGTAATATTAGTATGATCGGGCTACGCTTCACACCGGCCGGCACGTTCACGACTTTGCCGATTCTGGAAACACGACATTGATCCGGTCATATGCGATTGGCCCTCGCCAGCTCAGCTAAGTCCAGCCGGCCCGTATAGATCGCCATGCCGAGCGCTGCGTGCACGTTCATCTCGCCCAGCGCGTGTACCTCATCCAGCGTGGTGATGCCGCCCGCCGCGGTGATTTCGTGCTTGGTTGCCGAGCGGAGACGCCGGAACCAATCGAGATCGGTCCCCTGCATCATGCCTTCTTTATCGACATACGTGCAGAGAAAGCCGCTGCATAAGGGTTCGAGCTGGCGGATAACGGCTTCGGCCGTTAGATTCGTCGCTTCTTGCCACCCCTTGACGACAACTTTTCCATTTTTGGAGTCGAGGGCGATCACAATTCGCTCTGGCCCCACAGCGGAGGCGATCTGCGTCATCACGGGAGTGAACGCCGCCGTTCCAACAATCACGCGGTGAGCGCCTTGCTCAATCAGTCGGCGAGCGCGTTGCGGCGTGCGGACGCCACCTCCCACACGGCATCGCGCACGCGCCGCTATCATTTCGACAAGCGCATCGTTTTCGCCTTTGCCCATGGCGGCATCCAGATCGATCACCTGAATTTCGGGAAAAGCTGCGAACTTGCGAAGCATTTCCAGCGGCGCATCACCCTCCAGAGCTTTGTCGCGGCCCTGGACCAGTTGCACTACTTTCCCATCCATTAAATCGATACAGGGGAAAATCACGGGCGCACCTCAATTCCCTGCTTCGCGAGAAACTGCTTTAGATCGGCCACGGTGTAAGTCTCATAGTGAAAAATGGAAGCGGCCAACGCAGCGTCGGCGGCCGCGTTCCGCAATACTTCCGCGAAGTCTTCCGGTCTTCCAGCGCCGCCGGAGGCGATCACGGGAATGCGGGTGGCATCATGCACGGCGCGAGTGAGCGGGCAGTCGAAGCCGGTTTGCACGCCGTCAGTATCCATGGAGGTCAGCAGAATCTCGCCCGCGCCCAGTGCTTCACCGCGCGCGGCCCATTCCACGGCGTCGATGCCCTCATCGTAGCGGCCGCCTTTCGTGAAGACGTTCCAGCCTCCTGACGGACGACGGCGTGCGTCGATCGCTAAGACCACTGCCTGTGCGCCAAATTCCTCGCTGAGTTCCTTAATGAGTTCAGGCCTGTGTACTGCCGCCGTGTTTACGCTAACTTTGTCCGCACCCGCGTGCAGAATCCTGCGCGCGTCATCCACGGTGCGGATTCCGCCGCCCACCGTAAGCGGGATGAACACTTCGCGCGCGGTGCGGACTACCACATCCACCATGGTGTCGCGGTTGTCGCTGGAAGCGGTGATGTCGAGGAACACCAGCTCATCCGCGCCCTGCTGGTTATAGCGCGCGGCGAGTTCCACTGGATCACCTGCGTCACGCAGGTTAACGAAATTTACGCCCTTCACGACGCGGCCGCCGGTGACGTCCAGACAGGGGATGATGCGTTTAGCTAGCACATTAGCTCTCGACGAAATTACGCACAATCTTCAAACCTAAGTCGCCAGACTTTTCAGGGTGGAACTGGACGCCCAAGATATTGTCGCGCTCCAGCACAGCGGTATACGGCACGGCGTACTCACAGGAAGCCGCCGTGGCGGGCACGAGCGGGGCGTAATAACTGTGGGCGAAATATAGGTACGGCTTTTCACCCGTGTCTCGCAACAGGCGCGATGGGCGGACGCGCTCCAATTGATTCCATCCCATATGCGGGATGCGCATGTCGCCTTGAAATCGCCTCACTTGCCCTTCGAAGATTCCCAGGCCGCGTTCTTCGGGCGCTTCCTCACTGGCCGCGAACAGTGCCTGCAGGCCGAGGCAGATTCCAAGAAAGGGCACACCCGCGCGAATGGTGTCGATCAGCGCCGCGCGCACGTTCATCTCATCGAGCTTGCGCATCATCTGGCCGAAGTGCCCAACGCCAGGGAGAATTACCTTGGTCGCCAGGCGCAATTCGTCCGCAGTCCGGATCAGCTGGTACTCGGCGCCGATCGCGCCGAGCGTATTTTCCACTGAGCGGAGATTGCCTGCACCGTAGTCGAAAATGGAGATCACAGAAGCCCCTTGGTCGATGGCAATTGATCTTTCAATCGCGCGTCCTTCGAGCAGGCGTATTTCATCGCACGGGCGAAACACTTGAAGATGGCTTCTATTTTGTGGTGACTGGAGCGGCCGTACAAGATCTTGGCGTGCAGATTCGCTCCGGCGTGATTCACAAAGCCGCCGAAGAAGTCTTCCACTAGCTCAACTTGGAGGTCGCCCACCAAGCGTACCCGGACCAGATCCTTGTACACTAATGCGGGGCGGCCGCCCAGATCCACGGCCGCCACGGCAAGCGTCTCGTCCATGGGCAAGACAAAGTATCCTGCACGATTGATACCTTTGCGGTCTCCGAGCGCTTTCGCGAACAACTGCCCGAGTGTAATGCCGACGTCTTCCACGGTGTGGTGCTGATCGATATCGAGATCGCCGGTTGCTTTGATCTTCAGATCGAAGCCGCCATGCTTCGCGAACAATTCCAGCATGTGATCGAGAAAACGCACTCCGGTGGAGATTTCGTACGTGCCGCGGCCATCAATGTTGAGAGCGCCCTGAATCTGCGTCTCTTTGGTGATCCGTTCCACGGCGGCCCGGCGCGCTTTCATAGAATCTCCTCGATCTCATTTACGTTTTCAAATATCGCGACGGCCTTTTCCTGTTCAAACAGCGCGACCAATTCGCCGCGTTTCGTGTGTGTCCGCGCTGCTATACCGATAAAAGGAACTCCGGCGGCCCGGGCACAGCGTGCGTCATCCACGGTATCGCCGATGTACCAAAGCGTGCTCGCGGGGCGGCGGCTTTGGATTTCAATCAGACCATCCGGTGCTGGCTTGCCCGCGTCGATCTCATCGGCGTAGAGCGTGGGATCAAAACGAATCTGCGGAGCGAAGCGGCGCAGCGTCAGATCCGCTTCAAATCGGATACGGCCCGAAAAGATGGAGAGCTCGTACTTCTTCCCCAGGCGTTCCAGCAGCCAGGGCTTCGGAAACCATTGCTCGCGGAGGATCAGTCCCTGGCCGTCGCCCTTCGGACCAAGGAAAAAAACGTTGAATTGGTCGACTACGGTGTTGTAGTCCACGTCCACGCCCAAATCGGCAGAAATTTTTTGCGAGAGCGCCCAGTCGTTGTTCCAGCCCCCCCGATTCTTGTAATCCTGAATCAGATCTCGCTCGATGGTCTTACCCGTGAAGTGGCGTACCGTTTGAACAATCGACTCGCGGTAGGATTCGGTCACTTCGGCAAGCACGCCGTCCATGTCAAATACGATTACTTGATCCACAGGCTCTCCAACTCGGTCAGGAATCGTACGATTTGTCCGCGTGTTCCGATGGTCACGCGGACACAACCTGGGATCTCATAGCTACGATCACGAACGAGCACGCCTTTTTCACGCAGCGCGTCGCGGATGGGGATGGCGCGTTCCCCTGCTTGAAACAGGACGAAATTTGCCTGGCTCGGATAGAACGGAATCCCCAGCTTGCGCAATCCATCGCATGCAAAGTCGCGCGCGCTCAGGACTTCTTTCACGTAGTTTGCCACATACTCACGATCTTGCACCGCCGCCCGCGCGGCCACTGCCGCCAGCATGTTCACGCTGTAAGGCGACTGCGCCTTGTGCATCCAGCGGACGTTTTCCACATTCGAGAACAAGCATCCGCAGCGCATCGCGGCCATGCCATAGACTTTCGAAAAGGTCCGGCTGACGAACAGGTTTGGGTATTCGCGCAGCAGCGGCAGCACCGTTACACCGGAGAATTCATAGTAGGCCTCATCTATGAGCACGGCGGCATCAGGGGCCGCTTGCAGAATGCGGCGCACACCGTCCACACTGACTCCGGTTCCCGTGGGATTATTCGGGTTGGCGATCAGAATTGCCTTCGTCTCCGGCCGGACGGCCGCCAGCAGTTCTTCCAGCGGAAACGCCAAGTCGTGCTCGCGGTACTCCATTTCGCGCACATCCGCGCCAGCCACTTCCGCATAGAAGCGATACATGGCATAGGAAGGTTTCAGCAAAAGCACGTCGTCACCGTGATCAATGAAGGTGTTGATCAGAACCTGGATCGCTTCGTCCGTCCCGTTCGACAACAGCAACTCACCCGGGGCGACCACGAAAAACGAAGCCAGTTCACGCATCGCATCCATGTACTCCGGATACACCGTGAGCGCATCGGCGCTGAGGTAGCGTTGCAACGCTGCGATCACGCGAGGGGAACAACCGATGGTATTTTCGTTGAAATCCAGACGCAGTTTTCCCGCGCGGTTGCCCGTCGGCGGAGTGTACGGGGCCATGTTCCTCACCGCGGGGCGAGGCTGCAGCGGATTACTCATTGCGAACCTCCACGGATCGGGCGTGCGCTTCCAATCCTTCCGCGCGCGCTAAACGGACAATCGTCGGCGTGAGTTGCCGCAGACCCGCGGGGGTCATCTCCTGCACGGCAATCACCTTCACAAAATCCGCAGCCGAGAGCCCACCCCTTTGCCGCGCCGCACCCGACGTAGGCAATACGTGATTCGGTCCAGACGCGTAATCTCCAGCCGATTCCGGACTGTGCGGACCAATGAAGACCGCGCCTGCATGGCGTATTTTCGCAAGCAGGTTTCCATCGTGCAGAGCGAGGTGTTCCGGCGCAAGGGCGTTTGAGAGTTCTACCGCCTGGTCAAGCGAATCCACCACGACGATAGCTCCGTTGTTATCGATCGCGGGCCGTGCCACTTGTGCCGTGGGCAGCGTTTCCACTTGCCATTCCACTTCCCGCGCGACTCCTTCGGCCAGCCGCCGAGATGTGGTCAATAGAATCGCGGATGCGTCCACATCATGCTCAGCCTGCGCCAGCAGGTCCGCCGCGATCCAGCGCGGGTTTCCCTCGGCAGCAATGATGACGATCTCCGTGGGCCCCGCGACGAAATCGATGGAGGTTTCTCCCGCGATCAACTTTTTCGCGGCAGCAACGTAGATGTTACCCGGACCGACAATTCGATCGACCTTCGGCACTGTCTCCGTTCCATACGCGAGCGCAGCGATGGCCTGTGCGCCGCCCATCTGAAACATGTGCGTGACGCCAAGCAGGTGCGCAATGCCAAGAATCTCCGCACTCGGATGCGGGCACGCGATGCACGTGGTGAGCACGCCCGCTACCTGCGCCGGAATCACTGTCATCAACACCGTGGATGGCAGCGGGTAACGCCCCGCTGGCACATACGCGCCCATCGCATCCAAGGGACGAATGATTTGACCGAGCCGCCGACCGTCCGGATAGTCGATGAACCATTCCTTTGGCAACTGCGCTTGCGCGTACTCGCGAATATTCTTCGCCGCCGTTTCCACTGCCTCAAGGAACTCAGGCTCTAGTGCACCAGCAACCTTCAGACGCACGCTGTCGCCGGTGAAGCGGTCGAACTTGCGGGCGTAATGGAGCAGAGCCGCGTCACCGCGATCGCGCACGTCCACGAGAATAGGCGCTACGATCCGTTCGGCTTCCTGCAAGTGGACGGCCTTGCGTTGAATCAGCGCCTGTGCGTCTTTGGGTGTGAGAATCCGGATCACTTATGCACCCCGCTACATGATGATCTTGTTCAGCGGATACTCCACGATGCCCTGCGCCCCGGCTTCCTTGAGCCGAGGAATAATGGTGCGCACCGTGGTTTCATCCAGGATCGTGTTCACCGCGATCCACCCGTCATCGCTCAATGCGGAGATCGTAGGTCGCTTCAGCGCGGGAAGCACGCCCAGCACGCGGTCGAGATTCGTTTTTTCCACGTTCATCATCAGACCCACCTTGCCCAGCGCATTAATCGCTCCCTGCAAGAGCATCTTCATGTCTTCCAGCTTGCGGCGTTTTTCCGCATCTTTCCAGGAATCTACGTTCGCGATCAACTGCGTGTTCGATTCCAGCACGGTTTCAACGATGCGCAGGTTATTGGCGCGCAGTGACGAACCAGTCTCCGTCACTTCCACGATAGCGTCGGCGAGCGTCGGCGGCTTCACTTCCGTCGCTCCCCAGCTAAATTCCACTTTCGCAGTGACCCCGTTGCGCGCCAGATAACGCTCAGTGGCTTTGACCAGCTCGGTCGCGATGATCTTGCCGTTCAAATCCTTCACCGATCGAACCGACGACGACTCCGGCACCGCCAGCACCCAGCGCACTTTGCCGAAACTTTGCTTCGCGTAGATGAGATCGGCCACGGTTTCCACCTTGGCGTTGTTCTCTTCCACCCAATCGCGGCCGGTGAGTCCAGCGTCCAGGATGCCATCTTCCACGTAGCGCGCCATTTCCTGCGCGCGAATCAGCATGCATTCAATTTCCGGATCGTCAATCGCCGGGAAGTACGAGCGGCTGCTCACGGTAATCTGAAACCCCGCGCGCCGGAAGAGATCGACGGTCGCGGTTTCCAGGCTGCCTTTGGGAATGCCGAGTTTCAATTTCATGTTAGTTTCCGTACACCGTGCCGGGATCGTAAGTCTTCGCCTCGCTCACCTGCCATTCCCCGCCCTCCAGCTTGCGGAAGAAGCAGCTCTGGTAGCCTTCATGGCACACGCCCGGACCCTGCGCTTCCACCTTGATCAGCACCGTGTCCAGATCGCAATCCGTGGAGATCTCCTTCACCACCAGTCTATGGCCGGAGCTTTCCCCCTTGAGCCACAGCTTGTTGCGCGAGCGGCTGTAGAAGGTAGCGAACCCGGTCGTCACCGTGATGCGGAAGGCCTCATCGTTCATGAAGCCGACCATTAGCACGCGCCCGGTCTGGTGATCTTGAATGACCGCCGGAAGGAGGCCGTCGAGCTTGCTGAAATCGAGTTGCGTCATGTCATGTCCTAAGAAAGTTGTTGCCCCAAAAGAAAACCCGCCGGAATCAACCGGCGGGCTCTCGAAATCGTTTGAAATCGATGTCTGGTTAGTCGTGAGCCCGCCGCGGCATGGTATGCCCGTGGTGATGATGGCGTCCGTGATGATGGCGGGCGGAAAGCATGAAATTGGAGTATAGCAGATGGGGAGGCCGTCGCGGCAAATTTGTCTATCCGAGTGCGCCAACCTCAACCTCAATCGTCCGAACCTTGGGCGGGAGGGTCGCACGTGGAGTTTGGAAGTGCAATTCCAGTGCTTCTTTCAGATTGGCCAGAGCCTCATCTTCCGTCTCACCTTGGCTGGCAACATCCAGATCCAGGCATTGAGAGACGTGCCAGTTTTCTTCTTTCCAAACCGTGACGGAGAACTGGCGTTTCATGCCTATATTGTTTCACAAGGGCTGTAACCCGCCGCGTATATACGTTGCGCTACACTATCATTGTGACTGGCCGCCTCGATTTCGATTGGGATGACGAGAACAGAAAACACTTGGCCGTCCACAGGGTATCGTCCCCCGAATTCGAAGAGGTGATGAACAACGAACCCATGGATCTGGCATGCGAGATCGTCGACCACGAAGAGCGGTACCGCTCGGTGGGCCTGACGAATAGAGGCCGCCTCTTGACGGTGGCATGGGCGGCCCGTGATGGCAAAATCCGGGCCATAACAGCTTTTCCCGCAGGCGTTGCCGACCGGAAACTCTTCCTGGAGAAATTAAGATGAAGAAGCAGATCGAAAGACAATCCACAATTGTAGTGCCGAAATTCGCCACCGAGGCGGAAGAGGCGGAGTGGTGGTATCGGAATCGTGAAAGACACGGCAAACAGTTTCTCGCGGCTGTGAAGAGCGGCCAAGCTCAGGTGTTGACGAAAGAAAAACTGCAGGCGCGGCTCGCGGCGTCCCGAAGGACGCCAGCGCCCGTGGTCTCCTTGCGGATTCCAGAAGCAGATTTGGCTTTGGCGCGAAAGCAGGCGGAGCGCAAGGGACTGCCGTACCAGACTTATATCAAGTCTCTGTTGCACGAAACACTCAGTGATCGGGAGAAACGGAAGGTAGGATGGTAGTGGCGCACGCTGAGCGCCTATTTCTTTTCTTTATAATGACCCGAGGCCCTTGCCTTCGGTTCTACCTGCTGAGGCGATTACAAGATATTCGAAGCCGTTTCTGGCAATAGTGCGCGAGAACATGAGTAATCTTTCATCGGAGTTACAGAGAATCAGGGATCGGCTAAACGATTTCCTCAACGCAAGTGAATGGTCAAGAGTCGATGCTACCTTAAATTCGCTTGAGGACAGCGCCCGTAGAATCGGTGAATCATGGAGTGGCTCTTGGATGGGTTATCACGCGCGCGTGTACTACGATGGCTTTCGACACCCACCGGCTAACTCGAGTTTTAGTGTCGAGTGGGGCTTGAAAGAAGTATATGGAGACATGGGTAGCCGCGGAGATTGGAGGCAGTATAGCGCCGAGGAAGTCAAGCACTTTATCAATAACGCTTGCGGTCGCCCTGATCTGTCGGAGTCGGAACGGATGCGCGAAAAGGGAGCACAAGTTTTCGAGACGAACTTCGATGAGGTGGTTTCGATTTTGCACTCGGCGACCGCCACGCGTAACGATCACTATCTAAGCAAGCTTCTGGAAGATATCGGTGGACTTCGACTCCTACAGAAGCGCGATTTTGTTGAAATATGGAAACCGAAAGGACAACTCGTTTCGCGCGATTCGGAGGCAGTCCTCCAGGGCCTTTTCCTACCGCCCCACCTGGATATCATCGCCGACATTAGCTTTCTGCGCGACTCGCATCGAGCTTGCAAGGAACTCCATCGGATCGCGCGCAACGCAGCCGCGTACCTCGGCCGGATGGAGAACAGTCAACGCCGTTTAGACAGGATTGGCACGAATGTATTCATCGGCCACGGAAGATCTTCTGTTTGGAAAGACTTGAAGGATTTCGTCAATGAACGCTTGCGCTTACCTTGGGATGAATTCAATCGAGTTCCCGTTGCAGGAATCACGAATATAGCGCGTTTATCCGAGATGCTGGATGCGGCCTCTATCGCCTTCATTATTCTCACTGCAGAGGATGAGCAAGCAGATGGGAAACTGCAAGCTCGAATGAACGTTATCCACGAGGCCGGCCTATTCCAGGGACGGCTCGGCTTTACGAGGGCTATTATCCTCCTCGAAGAAGGCTGTGAGGAGTTCACCAATATCCAGGGTCTAGGTCAAATACGATTTCCGAAAGGCAGTATTGGAGCCAGCTTCGAGGAGATCCGGCGCGTACTCGAACGGGAGGGCATCATTGGAAACTAGTCCGAGGTCTTCACCAACTAAGTAGCAGATCCGAAGACACTATCCCCCCCTCACTTCCCGACCATATGCGGCGCGTCCCGCTCGCCCTCGGTGCACACGTACTCCCCGACCTCGTCATCGGTATCGAGCTCCGCGACCCGCTTAATGATCCACGGCTTCGTATACGCGCCCGGGTCTTCGATGGTGAACTCGATTTCCAGATGCCCTAAATCGACCCGGCGGAGGCGCTCGGTTACGTGCAGCATCTCCGTGTGCGGATGGCCCAGGTTGTCGAGCCACGTCCTATCGTTGAACCCTGCCGTGTCCACCACCAGCGTGTCGCCTTCCCACCGGCCTATCGAGTGGCCCATCCAATTCGGATTCGGATCTTTGGGATGGCCGCGTCCGTCCAGATAGACGGTGCGGTGGCTGGGGATGTCGTCCTCGAAGATCATCACCAGGCGGCGCGGGGTTTGCACCATCTCATACGGGAACAAGGCGCCGGCCGCCGTGATGCCGCGCGTCAGGCAGCGCGCGCCCGGAGCGTCCTTGGCATTGTTCGCCACGCGCTCCTTGAACAGCTTTTCGGCCCACGGCAGCATCTGCGGCGTGCCCGGGTCCACGGGGCGCTGCGCGTACCAGACGCCGGTGAAGTCGGGCTTGCCTTCCGGAGTACGTGGCGCGGGGCCCGTGGGCGCAGGATGGGCGCTCAGACGGTCCGTCTGAAATTCCCTGCCGTCGCCCAGCGTATTGAGCTGGAAATCGAACAGGTGGATGTCCAGGCGCAGCGTTTGCCCCGCGGCGACGGCCACATCTTTCTGAGCGAAAGGAGCGAAGGCGAGCACCGTGACGGCCACGTCGTACGCGCCCGCTGGCAGCGCTTCCAACGTATAGGCGCCGGCGGCGGAGCTGGTGGCCCTATAGACCGCCTTGGTAGTCACATTCGTCGCCACAATGGGAGCGCTCGCGACTTTGTCTCCCGCCAGGTCGGAAACCGTGCCAGTGATCGAGCCGCCGCTTTGGGCGAACGCGACACTTGTGGATACAGCCAGTGTGAGTACGAACACCATGACGCGTTTCATTTACACAGGATAGCGTCGTTTCGCGCCCACGGAGTGCTTCAGTTGTTTCCAACGGTTCCTGAATGTATACTTCAGCAGAGATGAGGGAGGGTTTGATGTCCCCAATAAATCGGGTCCGCGTGACGACGATGGCAGCGGTGCTTGCTTTGATGGCGCTGATGGCGGATTGGGCCGGCGCGCAGGCGCCCAGTCCCTTGCCATTGCCGAATCCGTATCACGTTGACGAAAGCTTCAAATTGGAGATGCCGCCCGGCATGAAGTCTTTGGGATCGGTGTCCAGCGTGAAAGCGGGACGGGACAACAACATCTATGTTTTTCATCGCTGCGTGGAAAACTCGTGCACCGGCCACAATGACGTGCCGCCGGTTCTGGTCTACACCCCGGAGGGCAAGTTTGTCAGGAGCCTCGGGGCGGGCTTGATCGTATGGCCCCACGGAATCGATGTGAGGCCGGATCTGAGTATGTGGCTGACCGATGCCACGGCCCCCAATGGGATTGACAAAAACAACCCCGGAAGAGGGCATCAAGTGCTGCATGTGGACAAGAACGGTAAAGTCCTGCTAGCGCTTGGGAAGCCGGGCGTGGCGGAGTCGGGTCAAGACACTTTCAACGCTCCGTCGGACGTTGTTATTGCGCGCAACGGCTCCATTTTCGTGGCGGATGGCCACGGCGTGGGAACCAACTTTCGTATCGTCAAGTTCGACAAGAATGGCAAATACGTCAAAGAGTGGGGCACGCGCGGAGCAGGCCCCGGCCAATTCGAAGCCCCGCACGCGATCGCGATGGATTCCCAGGGCCGCGTGTTCGTTGCCGACCGTCCCAATGGCCGCATCCAGATCTTCGACCAGGATGGAAAGTTCGTCACGGAGTGGAAGCAGTTCGGCCGGCCGAGCGGCCTCGCCATTGACCAGAACGACGTGCTGTACGTCACTGACACGCAGTCGACCAAAGACCGTCCTGGTTTCCAAAACGGCATCTACATTGGGAGCGCCAAAGACGGCAAAGTAACCGGCTTTATCCCGAAAGTCAGGCCAAACTCGGTCTGGGAGGGAGCGGGGCCGGACCGCACCAATATGGAAGGTATTGGGGTTACGCCAAACGGCAACGCGATTTACGGCGGTGACGCCGGCCTGCTCACGGTTGTGAAATTCGTCAAGAACAAGTAGGGCGCCGTGTCAAAAAAAATCGTGAAATCGCAAAAGGTCCCCGTAGGACGGCGCGGCTTTCTGCAGGGAGCAGCCGCAGCGCTGGCCGTAACCGCCGCTCCGCCGCTTGCCGCGCAGCAGCCTCGCTCAGCCGACTCCCCGGCGCGTTCTGCTACCGCTCCCGTGGCGCCGCAGGAGCGCGATCCGGCGTCATCCGCCGAAGTGCTCACTGCGGATCACCCTGGGTCGGACTTCATGGTCGACGTGCTCAAGTCTCTGGGATTTGAGTGCGTCTTTTCGAATCCCGGGTCCAGCTTCCGGGCGCTGCATGAATCGGTGGTCAACTACGGTGGAAACAAAGCCCCGGAGTTCATCACTTGCTGTCATGAAGAATCGTCGGTGGCCATGGCGCACGGGTACGCCAAGATCGAAGGCAAGCCCGCATGCGTGTTCGCGCACGGCACTGTGGGACTGCAGCACGCTTCCATGGCGCTCTACAACGCTTACTGCGACCGCGCACCGGTGTACATGGTAATCGGCAACACCTTGGACGCAGCCACACGGCGTCCAGGTGTCGAGTGGGCGCACAGCGTGCAGGATGCCGGAGTCCTGGTGCGGGATTTCACCAAATGGGATGACATGCCGATGTCGCTCCAGCATTTCGCGGAATCAGCGGTGCGTGCTTATAAGATCGCGGTCACGCCTCCCATGATGCCGGTGCTGCTCGTGGTGGATGGCGATTTGCAGGAAGACCCCATGCGCAACGGCGAAAATCCGCGCATTCCAAAGTTCACACTCGCCGGGCCGCCGCAAGGTGATTCCGGCAGTGTCGCTGAAGCGGCAAAACTTCTGGTGAATGCCGAAAACCCAGTGCTGATCGCCGATCGCTGCGCGCGTACCCCTGCCGGCATCAAGGCGCTCGTCGAACTGGCGGAAACGCTGCAAGCGCCGGTCATCAATCAATTTGGCCGCATGAATTTTCCGACGAAGCATCCCCTGAATCACACCGAGCGCAGCCGTGCGTTGATCGCGAACGCCGATGTCATTCTCGGTCTGGAAGTATGGGATTTCTGGGGCACAGTCAACAACTTCCGCGATCAACTGCACCGCACCTCGCGACCCATCACGAAGGCCGGCGCGAAGTTCATTAGCATCTCCGCGACGGATCTCAACACGCGCAGCAATTATCAGGACTTCCAGCGCTTCCCCGACCTGGATATTTCCATGGCTGCGGATTCCGAAGCTACCTTACCCGCCTTGGCCGAAGCCTGCAAGAAACTCATCACAGCCGACCGCAAGCGCGCCTTCGCGGAACGCGGGAAGAAACTGGCGGAAGCCTGCGCGGACGCGGATGCACGCATGCGTGTGGAAGCAAGTTATGGCTGGGACGCCAGCCCCATCAGCGTCGCGCGCTTGTCGGCTGAGATATGGGCGCAGGTGAAGACTAAGGACTGGTCGCTCGTGTCGAATCAGAGCTGGCCACAGAGGCTGTGGAATTTCGACAAACACTACCAGTACATTGGCGGCTCCGGGGGCGCGGGCGTGGGCTATGGCGCTCCGGCCGCGGTGGGCGCTGCGCTCGCGAACAAGAAGTACGGACGGCTTTCAGTGAACATTCAGAACGACGGCGATTTGATGTACGCGCCGGGCGTCCTGTGGACTGCTGCCCACCACAACATTCCGCTGTTGAACGTGATGCACAACAACCGCGCCTATCATCAGGAAGTGATGCATCTGCAACGGATGGCGAATCGTCATCAGCGGGGGATTGACACGGCCGAGATCGGCACCACCATCAAGAATCCGAACATTGATTACGCCGCGCTAGCCCGGAGCATGGGAGTGTATGGCGAAGGACCCATCACGGACCCGAAAGATCTGGGACCAGCCATCAAACGAGCGCTCGATGTGGTGGCTAAGGGCGAGCCGGCGATGGTGGATGTGGTGACCCAGCCGCGCTAGGGGCGCAGAGGTCCTAGGATTTGCGAGCGCCGCGAACGGTGCCTTTTAACTTGGACTGCCGCCGCTTGGCCGCCTTGCGCTTGGGCTTCGAGATGATGAACGTGCCGCTGCCCACATACTCGGCTTTGTAGAGTTTGTCGTCTGCCATGAGAGCCTTCAGTATAGCGCAGGCCCGCCGCGAAGCTAGCGTGCGGCGGTCGCCGCTTGCCCGTTGAACACGGTGTCGATCGCCGCTTTGGCGCATTTCTCGCCGTCGGCACCGGAAACGCCCATTGCGCCAATCACTTGGCCATTTAGAACGATCGGAAGCGCGCCCGGCTGAGGGAAGTCGTTCATAAAAGTGGGGGCCAAATTTTCCCCGTTCCGGACCATCTTGTTGGTTTCCGAAGTGGCGCGCCGCCATCGCAGCGCAGACTTTGCTTTCAATAGCGCAGTATCAATCGCGTTCGGCGCAGCGCCTTCCATGGCATGGGATTCGATGAGGTTTCCGCCCCAATCGAGAATTGCCATCGCCACCGTTTGCTTATTTTGCTCGGCCCAGGTCGTGCAGGCGTCCGCCAAGGCACGTGCACCGGCACTGGAAATGACTTTGATCTCCCTGGTCGTCCGAATATTCTTCGCCATGGAGCCTTGCTGCTGAGCATGGGCTAGACCGATGAATGACAGGGTCAAAATTGTGAGGATGGGAACTTTGTGCATGGGACCAATCCTAGTGCGCTGCTCGCGAGGATGCAACCCTGACTAGCGTATCCGCGGAAAGCGGAAACACTTTCTGCAATCTCCGATCTAACCCCAGGAATCGATTCTTCCCGAGAGGATAACCATGGAACAAGAAACTTTGAAAGAACTATTAACCGAGTGCTTGCGTGATCTCTACGACGCCGAGAAACAGATCGTGAAAGCCCTCCCTAAGATGGTCAAGGCTGCCACAAATACCGATCTCAAAGACGGACTGGCCAGTCATTTGGAGGAAACCAAAGAACAGGTCACCCGGCTGGAAGAGGCCTTTGAAGCGATGGGTGAGACTGCGAAGAGCAAACCTTGCAAAGGAATGCGCGGGCTACTCGCGGAAGGCAGCGAAGCCTTAAGCGAAGAAGAACCCGGCGCAATGTTGGATTTGGCCATCATTGCCGCGGCGCAAAAGGTTGAGCACTATGAAATCTCCGGATACGGCACGGCGCGCACGATCGCGGAGAAAGTTGGGAATCAAAAGGTAAGCAAGCTTCTGCAAATGACCGAGGACGAGGAGAAGGCTGCGGACTCCAAACTGACCGACGTGGCGTTCGAGTTGTATGACTCGCAGGAAATGGATAACTCCGACGAAGAAGAGGAAGCAGAATTTGCCGGTGTCGGCCGAAAATCCTCGAATGGCGGGGCTAAGGGCAAGAGGTAGCAAAACTCTCCCAACTTGTAAGCGACGGTTCGCAAAGTCATGTGGACCGTCGCTCGCCAGGTACGTGTCTATCCAGACGTGACGCGGCGGCGCGTGAACATTCGATAGAGTGCCAGCAGAATGATTGCTCCCACAAGCGCCATGAAGAACCCGGCGGGTTGGTCGGGTGCGTAGAGTCCCAGAGTGCGGCCAAGCCACCCGCCCAGTCCCGCCCCCAGCATTCCTAGAAGGATCGTCACTATAAAGCCGCCGGGATCCCTCCCCGGCATCAAAAGTTTCGCGATGATACCTACGACTAACCCAAAGAGAATCCAGCCCAAAAATCCGAACATGGTATAAGTCCTTTCGAACGAGTCCTCACGAAAATCGGGAGGTCAATTGCGCCGGGCGATTGTGTCCCCTATTAGATGCCCCATCGGGCTGGGCGTTTCCGACTGGTATGAATAATGCTTGTTGCGGAACTGAGGTTAGTTTTTCGCAGCGCCAAGCAGGACACGGTTGTGCGATCTGAGTCCAATAATCGCTTCAGAGTTAAATACGAACCGAGAGGAGACAAGGTCCGCCGCACTCACCGATTCTTTGGCGACTCCGGTCGAAGTATGCACTTGAGTCTGGGCCAGAATGTGATAAATTTCATGCGCGAGCACGCGGGCCATCGCGCGTCCATATGCGTAATCACGAATCCACTTGGGCTGTAATGCAATGGAACTGAGCAGCAAACGATTCAGCGTGTCGCAGTTTACCCAGCTCGACGGTAGAATGCTGTCTTTGTAAACAGACGTGGATGCCAGAGCCGAAGCGGGGATTGCGCCAAGAACTGCATGTCCGTCCGCATGATTGGGCACACCGCACGATCCTTTTAACTCAACACGCATAGATCTGAAATCGCGGGATTCCTGAGCATCGAGCCAGAAGATGCGGATAGCGGCGGGCTCCAAGATGGAGTCCAACTCCATTTTCATTTGATTGCGTATTTCGGGTGAAAATGCTGCATTCGCCTGCAGATGCACAGCTAGCGTAGTCTCCACCCGAGGGAGCGACGCAGCCCTTCCCGAACTAGTGCTCACGCAGAGCAGGCAAACAATTGCCAGTAGACGCGCAAACATGGCGCAAACCTACTGGAAGTATACAACTTACGGCTTTAAGATGTCTTCCCTCCCTAAAAACGGTCCGGGTTCTATTCGCCGGGCACCGTCAAATACACATTTAAAATGGACTCGCTCGCCTTGCTTGGAATCGTTCCCGCGTTGTACGGCTGAGCCGATTTGTCGTAGGGGAAACGATACGGAAAGGCGCGAATGCCTCCGTATAAATACCCCACCAACGTTCGCTTGCCGCGCAGCGGGCCGAGATCCAGGATCTGCGTGCCCGGGTCAACTTCGGCAAGGTCATCCCGAGGAATAAAGAATCCATCCGTGCCCAGATAGGCTGGCAACTCAGCCGCGTGGACCCATTCGACGGTCTTGCCATCCGACTCATTCATTCCGCGCGCTAACGAGGAAATCTGGTCATTCCACTGCAAACCGTCCAAATAGACGGCCGCATTGCGGTCGCCGTGCGTCGGATACTCCACAAATGCTTTTGCATATGCGTCCCAGAAGTTCCGGCTGATGCCTCCGAAAAATGTCGTGTACATGGTGGCTTTCGCCTTGTCATACAGGAGCAAGCGGGCGGTACTGTAGGAGTGCATTTTTTGTTCAAAGATGGAATCGACGAAGAGGCCTTGGCCGGGCACCATGTAGACTGGCTTGGTATAGTTCAGCTGGGTGCGCGGCGTGAAGACGCCACCGTAGGCAGCGAATCCGGCACCCTTTGGAGAGTACAGTGGAACTACATTCAGATCGCGTCGATGGAATTCCGAATCGTGAAATCGTTGCAGAAGCTCCACTGCGATCTCTTCGCCTTCGGTGATCTTCAGTTCGCGGACTTCCTCCAGATAGATCTGGCTGGCATGTTTGGTGTTTTCTTCCGCGTTGCCTTCAAATGCGGTATAGCTTCCGGTGAACACGTGACCCATCACCAGATAGAAATTGCCGCCGGGGATCTTGATCAGCCCGCCACCCGCCGATTGCACCCATGGCGTTTCCAGAAAGCGGACGCTTTCAGGAGGGACCTTGCCGTGCATCACTCCTTCAACCAAAGCCGGGATGGATACCACCGAGAGAAGCGCATGGGTGACCCAGCTACCCGTGTGATCCTGACCATAGCCGCCAGCGATGTAGAGTTTGTCGCCCACCTGAATGCGACTGAACGCGGAGGCGATCCACTGATCCTTGACGGCGACGTGCGACGCGGGCAGATCCGCCACGGGCGCGTGATAAGTGCGCGCGGGATGCACGGTGGTATCGATCACCCACACCTGGTCATTCGCATCCGCGCGCATGAACTCGGCGGGACCGCCGCCCACGCTGTGGTACCCGTTCGTGCGGCCTCCGATGAAAACCCACTTGCCCTGCCACTGCGCGAACGCGAAGGAGTGCAGACGCGGCGCGCCCGGGAAATCGGCGCTGACGTCTTCCCGCGCTTCCACAGAAAAGGGCGCACCGCCGGCGAACGTGAGCGGAGCACAAAGGAAAAGGGCTGCGATGAGCTGCTTCATGAATTCACGAGTTCCGGCACGTCGTCGAAAATCCGCGACCCATCGCGGAGGGTTTCGATCAGTTCGTCCACCGATGCCGCACCTCTGCGCTGCAGGGCCTGTGCGGCGAAGCCGGTCATATTGGCGACCGCGAAACTGATGCCGTTCAGATTGCGCTCCGGCGGGACTCCCGGCAGAGTTCTGGGATAACCCGAAGCGGCAAATCGAACAGGGCCGCCGTCCATCACGCGAAAGCGGCTGCGCGGCAAGTCCCAATCGAGTTCCACGCCAATCACTCCGTCCATGCAGCCAGGCATCGCGCGCTTGCCGCCGGCTTCCCAGGCCGAGACCAGGATCACGCCTGCTGCACGGGCCCGATGGACTACGTCCGCGAGCAGCGGCTGGTACTGCGGACCGGTGACGCCAAGGCTCAAGTTGACCAGGTGCATACGATTTTCGATGGCCCAATCGATGCCGCGCACCAGATGATCCACGGTGGTGCGCAAACAATCACCGAAGATTTTCACGGCGTAATATTCCGCGTGCGGAGCTTTTTCCTGAATGGCAGCCATCACTGCGGTGCCGTGCCCCAAACCGTCCGCGAACGATGGATCGGAATCTTCGGCGCCGATCGCGACGCCGTGGGTCCGGGCAATGATGTGCGGGTGCTGCAGATGAACGCCGCTATCCACCACCGCGATCCGGATGCTCATGCAGTTTGCTCCAGAAGCGCTTCCTCTTCCGGAACCGGACTCTCACCGCGGTAGTAGCACATGAATCCGGCATCGCAATGCTCCTGCGTATTTCGCAGCGAGCGTGCCCGCTCGATCAAATACAAGCGGTCCGCGCCGGCCCGCGCTTTGCGAACGATGTCGGCCACCATCTTCACGCTGGCCAATTTCTTAAACGGTCCGGACTCGCGGCCGACGATCTTCAGCGAATCGACGCCGATGCGCATCAGATCCTTGATGGCGCACAGGCCGCATGGGCCGTACGGCAAGCCGTTCGGAGCCGTCGAACAGCCATTTCCGTTGAGATACCAGATATATTTCCAATAATCCAGAAGATTGCGCTTCAGCTTGACGGTTTGCGAATAGGTCAAATCCTGCCCGGCCACGCCTTCGAACTCCGTGTCCATGCCGGAGAGGCCGGTGCAGAACGCACCTACGGCGTGATGATGCGTGGTGGAGCAAAACCCTTCCTCGAAAGCGCATCCGTCATTCAGGATGAACGTTTCAATCTCCACTTCCCCGCGGACTGCGTTCACGATCGCTTCGATTTCCGAGAGGCCCACGCTGCGGGGAAGCACCACCCGTTTGACTCCGAAATCAAGCAGAAACCGGATGGCTTCCGAGTTTAATGCCGCCGCAACGGAGCTGACATGCAACGCGGCGCGAATCTTTTCCTGACGCATGCGCAGCAACAAATTCGGGTCAGCGATGATCAACGCGTCAGCGCCGATCTCGTCGTCCAAGCGATGCGCGATCTTGACCACGGAATCCATCTGCGCGGTGGTATAGAACGGCGCGTTCAACGTGATGAAGACGTGCAAGCCGGCGCGATGCGCGTCGTCCACGGTCTTGCGTAACTCACTCCAGCTTTCAAATCCGCCACCCTTGGGACTGCGGCGGCTGAGCCAGGCCGCTCCGCTATATTCCTGCTGCCATTCTTCCGGCGTGATGCCGCAGTACAGCTCCTCCGCGCCGCTCTCCACCAGCATTTCGAGCTCATCATGCGATTTTATAGGGGCAAGAATCTTCATGGCAGCTCTCAGTTCCACATGGGCAGGTGTGGTTGAAACATGAACCGGTCAATCCGGCCTTCGAGCGCGTGTGCGTCGATATTGCGCAACATTTTGTCGGTGTGGCCGTAGAAATAGGTATTGCCTTTCAGATAAAATTCCTGATCGCGGTTCGGGAACGGCGAATTCGTGTAGGTGTAGATCAGGTGATGGGTCTGGCATTCTTGTTTGCACGACGCCCCGTGCACGAACTTCTGCGCCGCCTCATATCCCAGTCCGGCGGCCATACAAGCACGAGCCGTCGCGACGAAACCGAATGGCACATAGACTCCGATCTTCAGCTCCGGTGGCACGGCTTCCAAATCCAGGCCTTGCGGGAGATTGTCGAGCTCGACTCGCCCCACCCCCATTTCGAGCAGCAATTGAACATAGCCGCTGGAATCGAGGTTGGTCTGCTTCAGCGCGGCGGTTGTGCTGAGTTGAATCAGTCCAGAGGGAGAGTCCGGCAAAAGCCCGGTAATCCGCGGATCCCGCAGGCTTTTGTTGAGGAGCCGGCCTTGCACAGGCTCCAGTTCCGGAAACTCCCTCCGCAGGAGACGCAGCACGCCCCAATCGTTAAAAACGACCTCCATGGGGCGTCCCACGCGCTCCGCGTGAGTGAGCAGCACCGCGAACAAAGGCCGCAGCCGCGCGATGCCGCGGTCACTCACGTAAGGCGTTAGAAATGTGAAGTCCAGGCCTTGGCGGCGGACTTCCGCGAGCACGGCCGTCAGCGGGTGGGGATCGCCGATCAGATTCTCGCAGAACTCCGTACCAAACGCGATGCGCGACGCGTGGATCCGGCCGTAGACTTCGTCCATGAGACGGAAGGGTACGCTCATGGTTTTCTGGATCCGGGAATCCGCCGAGGAAGCGCTCTGGCGAGCGCACTCCGACGGCAGAAAGTCGGCCCTTACATCTCCTGGCTGGGAGACATGCAGGGTCCATTCCATTTGCCATGCTCCTTTCTATAAAGATCCATGCAACCCGATTTAACGCTGCGCGATCGTGATCAGGTTGGTGGTCGTGTCTTTGTTCAAGAAAATCAGCTTGCGCGATTCCAGCTTGTCCGCATCCCAGATCTCAAGCGTGGAGCCAGCGCCGAACAGGTACAGCTTCTTGCCGTCGCTGGCAATGGAAAAGCGGAACGTCGGGCGCGATTCGAATTCCTTTTTGCGAATTACTTTGTGGCTCGCAATGTCCCACACCCACCACTCCGTAATGCGGTTGCCGCCCGTGCCGACGGTGGGCATCACGGAATAGCCCCGCTTGCGGTCCGGCGACACCATGAAGCCGATCATGGGGAGCGATGGCCCAATCGGCACATAGTCCACTTTCTTCGCCGTCAGGTCGATGGTGGCGAGACCCAGCGTGCCCTTCCGGACGATGTTGTCCACGGAGGTGAACACCGAAGTAGCGGTATTGGGGGCGTCATAGGGGTCTTCCATCGCCGCCAGTCTATAGGGCGATGCACCGGGATACTCGGGTTGCGATAGTTCAATTTTGTCCACCATCTTGAAGGTGTCCAGTTCGAACACCAGGATGTCTTCCTGGAACACGTACAGAAGCTTGCCATCCGGCGAAACCTTGTACGTTGCGCCGAAGCCGAAGCCCTGGTCCATGTCCTTGGGGAAATCGAACGTCTTGCCGATTTTCTTGTCCTGCAAATCGATGGCGACGAACTTGGGAGGATCTAGGCGGTATTGATCGATGTCCTTGTAGGCCACCCGCATCGTCGTATACAGGTAGCGCCCGTTCGGATCGACGGCGACGCCCGAATAGCGCAGCGATCCGCCAAAGCTGATCATGTCGGCGGCGTTCGCGATGATCCGGGGCCGGCTACGCGGGTCGGAGATGCTGAAGCTGCTGGTCACCTTACGGGCTTCCAGATCCACCGTCT
This sequence comes from uncultured Acidobacteriota bacterium, assembly GCA_902826605.1. Lineage (GTDB taxonomy): Bacteria > Acidobacteriota > Terriglobia > Bryobacterales > Bryobacteraceae > Palsa-187. The sequence goes on along the minus strand of CADEFM010000010.1, from coordinate 95,690 downwards.
CAATCAGCATCTGGGTGGTGAACAGGTGCAGCTTCTTCTGATCCGCGGACAACGCGGCAGTGCGCGGAATGCCGCCCAGCTGGATCTCGCCCACCACTTCTTCTTTGTCTTCGTCGATCACCAGCAGCTTTTTGTCGAGCGTGCCGATGTAAGCGAAGAGGTCCGCTGCCCACGCTGCGGGGGCGCACAAAAGCGCGCCCAGCAAGCAAGCCACGGAAAATGTTCTGGCAGTGAGTCTCATGAAAAGGAGTCCTCCATTCGCGTCTCTATTGCAAAAGCTATTTCCCTTACGGAAAAACGATATCCACCTTGCGCCAGTCATTGGCGGCCGAGGCGCACTTGTCGGTCCACTGCGCCGCGTTATTCAGGTGATCCGGTACCTGCGCGGGCCATCCACAACCCAGGTGGCAATCGAAGAGATCGCGCTCCACGGGTTGGCATAAGCCGGCGGTTCCGCCGGAAACATCGATTTCCCAGCCGGGCGTGAAGTTCAGCGTGCAGCCCATCGGATAGTAGATTTTGCCTTCCCCTCCGCGGGCCTGTAGCGCCTGCACTTCCCCGGTCTCCGCAATCACCAGGTCTTCCACCTTGCGTGCCTTGCGATTGATGGCTCTCATGGAATTCATATCTGTCGGTCTCCTTTGCCGAGCTAGTTTTCGTTAAAGCGGTCCAAGAACGACGGATTCGTGACGCTGATCTCGCCGTAAATCCGTAAGCACAAGTCATTCCAGTTGCGGATCCAGTCGCAGTAGTGCAACGTCGCCGCGGAAGTTTCTCCATAGTGGATATAGGCCTCGTGGTAACAGCCGCCCGCGCAAACCGGCCGGGCCCAGCAGGTGTGGCAATCCGTGCGCGCGCCCAAGTGGTGGGTAGTCAAAAACTCCCCTCGGGCGTCGTGATCCACGCCTCCGTTCATGACGTGACCCATTTTGCCGACCGGCGAATCGACGAAGCGGTGGCACAAGCTGATGTCGCCTGCCGTACCCACGCCCAACAGCCCGAGCCCCGCTCCGCAGGGGTAGGCTTTGCTGATGCCGGAGTGCAATTCCTTGATCGTGTCGTTCGCGTTGGTGAAGCCGTGAACTTTCCCCGCAACCGCGAAGTCCCGGTATTCCCATGCCAGCTCTTCGAATCCACCGAGTACCGCTTCCATCTTTTGAGTGCCGATGGAATAGAGGCGGCTTGGATTCGCAGTGGCCGGCGAGAATCCGGCCGCGTCGAAGCCTACTTCCTGCGTCAGGTGATTGTAGATGCGGCGGACATGCGATACCCCGGAGCTAAGTGTGACGCGCGCTCCAATGGAGTTGGTCCGGTGCCGTGCGAGCAGCATTTTAATGCGAGGCACGATCACGTCGTAGCTGCCGCGCCCGTCCTTGAACACGCGCATCTTGTCGTTGAGCTCCTGGTCGCCATCGATACTCACTGTGACGCCAATGTGGTGCTCTGAAAGGAAGTCGACGATTTCCTCGGTAAGCAGCGTCGCGTTCGTGGTCAGACTGAACTCGACGTACTTGCCAGCCTCCGCTGCTTTTCGTTTTGCATAAGCGACGGAGGTTCGCATGACGGAAAAGTTCAATAGCGTTTCGCCGCCGAAGAACGTCACGTGAATCGCACGCCTTTGTCCTGATTCGTGAATCAGCAGATCGATGGCGGCCTCGGCCACCTGGTGATTCATATGCTTGGGTTTGCCTTCGGTTTGGCTGATTCTGTCGGCCGAATATTCGTAACAGTAGGTGCATGCCAGGTTGCACTGGTTCGTCACGTTCAGCACGATGCGCTGCAGCGGGAAGGTGCGTTCAGGCACCTTGGGGAGCTGCATCTCGGGCGTGCCGAAGGAGATGACATCGGAGTGCTCGAGTTCGGTGAGCACGGTTTCCACCTGGCGCGGCTTGTAGCGGTCACTCAATCTGCCGACGAGTTCCTCACGCGTGTAGGAGCGTTCGGATACTCGCGAGATGACTTCTTTTCCAAGTGGATCCAGCGCGAAGATGGCGCCGCTGGGAACCAGGTACAGGAATTCGGTCCCCGCCGCTTCGAACGCGTGATGCTCGCACAGCTGATACGACGGCGCCAGTTCGGCTACAGTGCTCATTGCCCCACCTCCGGCTGGTCATAGCGAACATAAGTTGGGATCGTCACCACCAGGTAAGAGCGGGCCTTTAGCTTCGTCCCGCCCGCGTCGTAGGTCGCCGATACCCAGATGTCACCCCAATTGTTGGTCGGATAGTTGTTCGATTGCTGTTTGCGTTCCGGATTCGGACCTTCGACCGCCGGCGTGAACATGCCGTCTTGATCGACGTTGCCGACGAACTTCACATCGTCATCGCCGGGCGTGGAAGGAAACTCATCCATTCCCCAGTTGGCCTTGACGGGGCCTAACGGCACGTCGTCGGCGGTTTGCGGCTTCCCGTCCGCGCCGGCCGCGTACGCGATGACCTCAAACTGAGCGAATTGCTTCCCGGTGGTGATTCCGCCCAGCCGCGCCATATTCGCGTCGGGCATCACTTTGATATAGGCCGGCTTGTCGTAAATGGCCAGCGCCTTTTCCGCGACGGAGTGCGCCAGGGCCACGTCTCGAATTCCGGTCGGCAGTTTCGCGGCGGTTTCCACTTCCACGGTCACCACGCCCGGAGTGGTTTTCACGATGCGCTTGACCGTCACACCGCTTCCGAAATCGAAGTCCGCGGGCTTCAGCGTTGCCGGAAAGTTCGCGCCGTAGAGTTTCATCTCGGTGGTCGAGGGCGACATGAGCGAAAAGACGCTAGCTCCCGCGAGCAGCGGCTGTGTTCCGATCCGCACCAGGTGTGCATCGATGCCGAACTCCTGATATTCGCCCCAGAACCAACGGCCATCCATGCTGTTTCCGTCGCGCGAGACAAACAGCGCTTCGCGCCACTCCGCGGGGTTATGGGTAGGGTCGACATCGGTCTTCGGCATGGTGCTGCGGCCGCGCCAGTTGAAACCGGTGTAGACGAGACCTTTCCCGGTCCGCGTGAACGTCTGTCCCGTCGACGCGTACTCGATCTCTAACTTGGTTATGAAGTCTTCCGGTGAAGGGCCTGGATCGACGGTCAACGTTCCAAAGATCCGCCCCTTGCCGACTTGATAGCCGGTCAGCAGCCATTTTCCAGCCAGCTTCGGCGCCTTCATCGCGGATTTCCACGCAACCCATTCCGGCGTCATCAGCGGCTGCGCCTTCGCCAGATAATCGATGGCGATATCCACCGGGTACTTCGCATCGGCTCTCGCCGCGGTTGGGCCGGCCAGCACTTCAGCGGCGGGATTCCCGCTGCCCACCGCGAAGGTCCGGGCCGGAGGCTCCTGCTCGCGCCCCGTGGGCCGGCGCGGGCGAAACACGTTCTCCGCCCCCGGGAACATGCCCACGTGCATGGCCGTCAGTTTTTGGTAGTCGTCCCGCGTCCGCCGTTGCGATAGAACGCGCCCGATGTTGTGACAGAAGTTGCAGGTATGTTGCAGCGCGTCGTTCGGGATCTTGTCCGATTGATCGCGCGACATGCGGTGCTCGGCTTCCCAGAAGATGGGCTTTACTTCTTCGGGAGCCAACCCATTGTTCGTGGTGAGATACTTCAGGATCTCGCGCGCCTCCACCGGGGTCATGCTGACCCCATTCAAACGCACCATCCGTTTGATGGCCTGTTCCCAGACTTCCGGACTGGTGCGGATATACGAAAGCCTGCGCATCATGCCGCTGGAATCGCGCTGATGGCAGCCGCCGCATTTCTGAATGGTGAGCTGGTGGTCGATGGGGATTCCCTCCGGAGCCGCGGTTTGCGCGGCCACCGGAAGAAGAGTCATGCACCCCACGAACGTGAGAGCCACGAATCGAAGTTGTTTGTGATTGAGATCCATCTGTTTCTCCGTTAAACGGCTATCTAGAACGTAAGACGCAGTACCAACTGCATCACCCTTGGACCCGCGCCTTCTGCCGATTGCAGATTTGAAATGCGGCCATAATTCGCGGTGCCCACAACGGTATTCGGAACGTCGTAGTTTTGGTGGTTCAGCAGATTGGTCGCCTGTGCCGCGAACATCACTCCGATCGATTCCGAGATCACGAATTTCTTGCTCACCGAAGCGGACAGCACCACGGTGCCCGGACCAATCAGATTGCCCACCGGCGCGCTTCCGAAACGGCCGATATTGTTCGGGGGCCGGACGAAAGCCGCGGGATCGAACCAGCGGTCAATGCTGCGCTGATCGGCCGGCAGATTGCCCGTCATCCCGCTCACGATGTCCGGACGGACGTTACACGCGCACAAGGTCGGCAAACCCGTGCCGGAGGGATCGGCGCCGTTGATTTGGGCAGTCTGAAAAGGACCGGACTGCATCAAGGTTACGCCAGCCACGTCCCATCCCCCGATGACGGTATCCACAAGTTTCGACGAGTTGCCGAACAACGGCCGGCCTTTGCCGAATGGAAGCTGCACGGTGAAGGTAGTCAGGAACCGATGACGGCGCGTGTACGCCACGTTGCCAATATCGATACCAGGGTTAAACCGGTCGCTGATGATGTTGCCATTCTCGGTCGCGAAGTTGGTGGGCGCGATGCCGTTCACGTTCGAAAGATTCTTCGAAAGCGAGTACGATGCCTGGAACTGCACTCCTGCGGACATGCGGCGATTGCCTTCAATGGTCACCGAATGAAAGCGGGCTTCCGCGCCATTCGTGATGGCCTGTACCTTTGCCCAGTTCGTAAAGGGCCGGCTCAGCTTCGCCGCGTTATACCCGATGGTGTTCGCGGGAACCTGGTTGTAGTCGACTGGAACGGAGAGCCGGTTTCCCTGAGAGCCGTTGTACGAAAGACGGATCCCCGTGTTGCGTGCGATTTCTCGCTCGATCGTGAGATTCCACTGATAGACGTACGGGTCTTTGTAATCAATTTGCTGCGCTTGTTGGAAGTTTTGCGTACCGACAGTGGCCGATCCCGTGAGGAAGGGCGACGGAAATTGCAGCAGCGGCGCGCCGTTCACTACCTGCTGCGAGAACAGCGTAACGTTGGAGGCGTGCACGCCCCATTGCGCTCCGACCAAGCCGCCCATCAGGGTGACGATGTAGCGGCCCACGCCGCCGCGGATCACTGTCTTTTCGTCGCTGGACGGCCTCCATGCAAAGCCAAAACGCGGCGCGAAACTGGTCCTCTGCGTAAACCGCAGCGATTCCGGAATGCCCGCCTCCGCGGCTGTCAGAATCGGGGTATTGCCGATTGAGGTGGCGAACCCGGGCGCCGTCAGGGCGCGCGATTCTTCGTTGGGCACCACCACCGCTCCACGCACGGGCTGGCCGTTATTGAAACCGACGTAATCGGTCATGAAGTTGGTGACGTTCAGCAGCTTGTCCTTGAACATCGGATGATATTCCCAGCGCAAGCCGTAGTTCAAAGTGAGCCGGGAAGTGACCTTCCAGTCGTCTTGCGCATAGCCCGCCCAGTGCGTCGCGTACGCCCGCAAGTCCGCGACCTTTACATCCGCATTGGACGTGGAATCCGGCACGCCGAGAAGGAACGCTGCAAACGTGTTGCCGATCAAGGGATGATTCTGCCCACTGGCGGCGACGCCGGTCACCGAACCATCGAAAATGTAAACCCCGAGACGCCGCGTGCCAAATACGTTGACGGACGTGCCGCGCATGTAACGGATATCACCGCCGAACTTCAGCGTGTGCGAACCCTTAGTCCAGGTGACGTTATCCAGAAGCTGAAACGTGCGGTCGCGAGTGGCCGATTCCGCAAGGCCGCCGACTCTCTGATATCCGGCGATTTGAACGTCCGGAAGAGCCGCGCCCGCAGGAGGCGCAGCTAGGCCGGTGATGCCCATCTGACTAATCAACGTCGCCGCGTCTTGCTCGTAAGTACGCAGGAAATTGCGGCCGGTGAAGCCGGCCCGAATTTCATTGAACAGCGTAGGTTTGAGTACCATGTTGTGCGCCACCGTCAGGGCGGCGACCTGCTCGGGAACGCGAATTGTGCCAGCCAGCGCCGAGATGGTGGGACTGGTCTGCCCGGGACTGGTGGTGGAATCGACGTCTTTGTAGGTGAACCGCACGAACAGGTTCTGGCGGTCACTCAAGGTGTGGTCGACGCGAATATCGCCCTGGTTGGTATTGATGGGAATGCGAAAGAGCTCGCGATAGTTATTGGCTTGCAGATTCGCCGCGCCGGTGTTCGGGACGGGCATCACCAGTCTCAGGAGGTTCGCCGCGACCGGGCTGACCGGGATCTGGTTATTCGGAAACGGCAGACCGGTGGAAGGATCGTAGATTGCCGTCGCGATGCTGGAAAGATCGCCGTTACGGAACGCCATGGACGGTACGCTCTGCACCACCAGGCGCTGATTGGGGAGACGCAGGCCCTCAACCGCCGCGAAGAAGAAGGTTTTGTCCTTGATCAACGGTCCGCCAATACTTCCGCCGACGTCGTTCATCACCTTGAACGGCTTGGTGGCGGCGAAAGGATTTCGCGCTTCCATCGCGGAGCTCTGAAAATTCCAGAAGCCCCCGCCGTGGAAGCGATTGGTTCCGCTCTTCGATATGGTCGTGATGTCGGATACCGATCCGTATTCCGCGCTGTTGTTCACCTGATTGATGCGAATTTCCGCGATGGTGTCCATCGATGGGAACAACTCGTTCAGCGGACCGCTAGTACGCACGCCCACGCTGCTGATGCCATCGACGCTTACCGAGAGCTGGCTGGGCTGCCCGCCCGCCACCGACATGTTGCCCTGCGCGTCGGTCTGAACTCCCGGCTGGGCTGTCAGCGTAGACATCGGACTGGTGGAGCCAGCCGCGCGAGCGCCCAGCGTTACCGGCAGGTTGATGAGATCGCTTCCGCTTTTGGTCTGAGCGATCGTCGAAGTTTCCGTATTGATCATCGGCCCGGCGGAGGCGTTGACGTTCACCGACTCGGTAACAGAAACCAGATCGATCGCTGCGTCCACGCGCAAAGTCTGCCGTGCGCCAAGCTCAACTTTTTCAACAGTGCGCATCGCGAATCCGGTGGCGTCGATGGTCACTTTGTAAATCGCAGGCTCCAGGTTAGGCACCAGGTACGCGCCGTTATCATCGGTGGTGGCGGAGCGCTCGGCTGAGGTGCCCTGATTCACTACTTTCACCTTGGCTTGCGCCACGAAGGATCCAGAAGGATCTTTTACAGTTCCCAAAATCGTCCCGTACGTGGATTGCGCAACGGCCAGAGCGGTGGCAAATAGCCAACAGAAAAACAGACATATTATGCGTAAACTTGTGGACATTTATCTCCTCCCAAGGATTGACTTGCAGTTCCTGCGCGATAGCTGAGCGGGCGCAGGAATCGGTGAATGCTTCCCTTGCCGTTCGTGGCAGCGGTGAAGCGTATCGGTTCGCGGGATAACGACCCCGCGCATCAACCGGACTCGTGGAGGTTGTCTCTGAACTAGGAGGAGCGCACTAAACTAAGTGCAAATTCTTCAAGGAAGGCTGATCTGCTTCGATCAGGTGTTCGATCTTACCACGCAGTCCAAAAAAGTGTCAATAGCAAAGTTCATTTCATTCCTGGCGCAAAGCCTGAAACCCACCCTGCGCTGCTAATCCCCACTTGTTCCGCGCCCATTTTACGGTACTCACTCAATTCCTGACGAGCGCGTTCTTTGTCGCCTTTTAGTGTCCAGACGGCCGCGAGAATTTCATGAGCTTCGGGGAAAGCACAAGACGTATATTGCAAATGCCGGATCGCCTCGTCTATTTCATTGTGGCGGGCCAGCTGCCATCCCAACAAGAAGCGTGCAGTGCGATTGGAAGCGTCCAGGGCCAAGGCGCTGTGTACTTCTCGTTCACCCTCGGCATACTTCCCCAGTGAAAAAAGCGCGTACGCCAAATTGGAATGGTAGAGGGATGTGGATCCGTCGAGCTCAATGGCTCGCATGAAGTGAGCCAAAGCGTCTTCTGCCCTGCCCAGGCTCATGTACTGGACGCCCAGATTCGAGTATGCTTCCGAAAATTCTGGATCCAAGACGATAGCACGTTCAAGATAGCTCGCCGCAGAACGCCATCGGCGCTTGTCAGCCTGGGCTAGAGCGCGGAAGAAAGCGGAAACAGCTTCGCGCGGTGGTCTATGGCGCAAACGCGTCACGGAGATCGTCTTTTCGGTCCCTCGCAGCCAGGCCCTTCTACAATCGCTTTCGACCGCAACCGTATGATCCTGACCGGAGACGATAGCCAAACTTAAGAACATAAGGACATAGCTCTTCATCACTCCTCCGTAGTACTGATGGGATATGAGGCGTGACGTGGCCGAGGAAGGATCAGCGATCGTTTGCTGGGATCAGACCCACTGACAACCTCAGCCTATCATCGGGCTCCTGCGCCGTCCAATCGATAATTTCTATCGTTGCGATGCGCTGAAAACCTCGAATTTCGCTCTCGGTATTGACGGGGCCGTACACGCGCACTACCCTGAAATCATAGGTCGCACTCGCGCCTAGTCGCGCGCCGCAATCGCACTCCTCGCCTGAGTGACAAAGGTATTACTCAGGAGATCCCATGCAGAATGAATTCCCTCTCGCGGGCTATCGCCGGGCGCTGCGCTTCGCGATTCCGTACTGGCCTAAGCTTGCGTTGGTGATGTTCACAGGGATCGTCGCGACATCCTTCGGGCTGGCGCAACCCTACATATCGAAGCTTCTCATTGACGAGGCGCTGTTGCGGCGGAATTTTGGAGCGCTCGTTGAAATCAGCGTTTTGCTGGTGGTCGCGGCAATTCTCAGTTTCGCGCTCAACATTTTATCCAGCTACCAGTATGTGCGGGTTTCGGCCGCAGTCCTTTTCGATATGCGTTTGGCGCTCTATCGGCACCTTCAAACACTGTCACCACGGTTTTGGACGACTATGAAGCTGGGCGACGTGGTGTCTCGAATCAACAACGACGTAGCGGAAGTGCAGCGTGTTTCCGCCGATTCCGTGTTGAGTATCTTCTCGAATATTGTGTTTCTTGTAGGCAGTGCGGCGATCATGGCGTCCCTGTATTGGAAGCTGTTCCTGGTGAGCGTGGCCTTCCTGCCCGTCAGTGTATGGGCGCTTGCGCACTATCAGCAACGGTTGGCGGATCGCGTCCGCACGGTTCGCGAGCGGAGCTCGGAGATCGGCAGCTTCCTTCTGGAAACACTGCTGGGCATGCGCGTCGTTATCGCCACCAGCGCGGAAAGCCGGGAAGTGAAACGCTTTCAAAGCCGGAATCGAGAGTTCGTAGATGCGCTGTTAAAGATGCAATTGACATCGTTTCTATCCGGCGCCGTGCCGGGTGTCGTCCTCACGCTGTGCACCGCTGCTTTGTTTTTGTATGGCGGCAAACTCGTGATCGACGGCCAGATCACCACCGGCACCCTGGTCGCATTGATGGCCTACCATGCGCGCCTGTTGGCGCCGTTGCAAAATCTGATGAGCCTCTATAGCAGTTTGATTTCTGGCGGTGTATCGCTATCACGCGTATGGGAGCTTTTTGACGCGACTCCCGAGGTTTTGGAAATTCCAGGGGCGCGAGGTTTGATTTCCGTGCGCGGCGAAATAGAATGCGATTCTCTCGCCTTTCGTCATCGCGACCATCAGTTGTTCCGTGATTTATCGTTCCACGTGCCAGCCGGGTCCATCTGCGCGATTGTGGGCCCAAGCGGCATCGGCAAATCCACTCTCGCGGATCTCCTGATCCGTCTCTACGATCCGGACTCGGGGTCGATTCGCCTGGATGGGACAGATCTTCGGGAGTTGCGTCTGGGAGACCTTCGACGTTCCGTGATGCTGCTGGACCAGAACCCCTATCTATTTCACGCAACCGTCCAGGAAAACATCGCCTACGCCCGCCCGGACGCAACCGAAAATGAAATCACCGCAGCCGCGCAGGCCGCGTCAATTCACGAACGCATTCTGTTACTGCCGGAGGGTTATCGCACCACGCTTGCTGAACGAGGGCAGACGCTCTCCGCAGGCGAACGCCAAAGACTAGCGCTGGCCCGCGCACTGCTGGCGGACCCCAAAGTCCTTATCCTTGATGAACCGACTTCATCCCTTGATGACGTGAATGAACAAGCCATCGCGGACACCTTGGAAGCTGCTCTAAGAGGGCGTACCGCGATTGTCATCACGCACCGCCCGGCCGTGGCTCGCATCGCGCATCAACGCGTAGTACTGGGTGCATGAGAGCGTCGCTGCACTACTCGGACGTTCGCGCCAATGGCTCCACGCGCACTTCCACTTCCACGATCTGCTTCCCGCCCCCGAGTGCAATTCCCTTCATGGGAGTAACATCACTGTAGTCGCGGCCCCAGCCGAGCGTAAGATGACCCTCGGAGGGCCGCACGTCATTGGTGGGATCGAAGTCCGTCCATCCAGCGCCTGGGACGAAGACGGACACCCATGCGTGGGATGCGTCCGCGCCCTGATAAGTTGCGCCACTGCGCAGATATCCGCTCACATAGCGCACGGCCAGACCCAAAGATCGTAGCGCTCCGATCATGATATGGGCAAAATCCTGACATACACCTTGACGATGCTCGAAGACTTCGAGCAAAGGCATATCGATCGAAGTGGATTCTGGCTCGTAGCGGAAGTCGCTGTGGATGCGGTGTGATAGTTCCTCCGCCGCATCGAGCAACGGCCGGCCAGTGGTAAAGCTGGGCAGAGCGTACTCCAGAAGCGGACGCGCGGACGCGACGAACGGAGAGTCGAACACAAATTCATAGGCTTCCAACAAATCATCCGTGGCGTGATGGCTCAACTGATCGCGCGCATCTTCCCAAGGGATTCGTGGTGTATCGGCAAACGGCCGGGCCTGCACCTCCACCACGCTGGTGGCCGTGGCCGAAAAAAGATCGTGCGTGCGAAACACCGCGAACGTGGTCACATCGTTGCCGAAATAATCCTTGCGGCGCTCCATCATCGCCGGTTCGGGCTCCACATGCAGCCGCGATTGATGCAGTACTTGCCCGGGGAAATTGCGAGGCGTCAGCCGGGCCTCATTCAGGCAATGCGAAACGGGTTCGTCATAGCGGTAGCGGGTGATGTGGGTTGCCTGATAGAGCATGGCGCCGACTAGAAGGACTTCATGCGAGACATCGTCAGATGGCTGAGATAGCGTGCAGTGAGTGCGTTGGACACATCGTAAAGATCTGTCTTGATCTGACCCAGTAGTTCCTCCAGTGCGCCCATATTGCCGTCTGCATCGCGAGTCGCCAAATCTTCTGCCTGAGCGAGCCGGACAGAGCTAAGCAGCCGGCCTGCAACCTCATAATCGTGAGGCGTGCTTTCGCCATTGCTTGGATCCGGCAAATTTTGAACATGTTCCAGCAGCGTCGCGAGTTGAAATGCCACCGATCGTGGATTGGCTTCATCCGCCAACAGCAAGTCCAGAACATGCTCAGTGCGCATGTTCGTCAAGTAGCGGGTGCGATAGGTAATGGAACTATCGGCAACCTGGAGCAGCAATTCCAAATGCGGCTCATTCTCAAAAGGAGCTTGTGCGATACCGACGCGCAGCCACTCCGTCATCTGCAGTGCACGCTCCAGCCGTCGTCCGATGTCCAAGAAGCGCCACCCGTAACCTCGCGTGGTATTTTCCATCAGCAGGCCTGCGAACGCGGAGAGCGTGACGATAGACTGATCCAGCAGATTCATCGCCATCACCAATCGGTGCTCCGGGCTCGCTGGCGGCGCCGTGGAAAAATTCAGTTCCAATTGCTGCAGTACCCGCCAAGTGTCCTGCGATAACCGTTCCTTCAGTGGCCAAGTCACGCGGCGGAGGTGTTTGAGATTCCATCCAATCCCCGACGTCCGGCTAGGATCGAATACCATGTTGCCCAACAGCCGCTCTACTTGCCAGCGCTGGTGACCTATAGACGAATGCAGCAGCTCAGCCGGCAAGAATCCAAGTCCCGCCAGCAAATGAACAATGGTATCGATCGACGCCGTGCGTCCAAAGTCCTCTTCTCCGGAAAGGCCAGGAAGCAGTGCACGTGCCATCCGTACGCCCGCTTCCACACGCTCCGCGTAGCGGCCCAGCCAAAACAGATTGTCGGCCACACGGCTGGGGAGCTCCCCGAACCCCCGCGGCTGGGAGAGCGGAACGGGTCCGGCGCGCAGCGCGAACGCCTGTTCATGTGCACTCAGGACCCAGGTGTCCTTGCTCCCCCCGCCCAATTGCATGGAAACAACCAGAGAACGGTCTTCGGTGGAAACACGCGTGAGTCCCCCTGGCATCACTGAGTAGCCGTGTCCATTCCAGGCAGCGAAGACGCGCAGCACCACGTGTCTCGCTGCCAATCCCGCATCGGTGCGTACCGGCGTCGTGGAAAGTGCTACCTGCTCCTGCGCGACGTACTGTTCCGGCTGGGCTTCTATCCTCCGCGCCAAGTTCTCACGTTCCGAAGCGCTCATCCGCGCTGGAAATTCAGCGCCCGGGCCGGCACGGGGAAATGTCGGCTTGATCACCACTTGTTCCAGATGTTCCAGTACGTATTGCCTGGGTTGCGGATCGCCGCACCACCACGTCGCAACCGAAGGCATGCCCAGCTTTTCGCCCAACAGGTGCCGCGAAAGCGCAGGCAAGAACGGCATGAGCGCGGCTGATTCCACCAATCCGCTGCCCAGCGCGTTGGCTACCGCCACGTGGCCTGACCGCACGGCCTGGACCAAACCTGGAATACCCAACAGCGAATCCCCGCGCAATTCTAACGGATCGCAAAAGCCGTCGTCCATGCGCCGCAAGATCAGATCCACGGGCTCCAGTCCGGCCAGAGTCTTCAAGAAAACACGGTTGTCGCGAACGGTGAGATCAGCACCCTCCACCAGCGGGAAGCCCCATTGCCGCGCCAGAAAAGAATGCTCGAAATACGTTTCATTGTGCGGTCCAGGCGTGAGCAAGACAATACGCGGATCGCTGCGATGATTGGGAGCCAATTGCAGCAGTCCGTCTCTCTGTTCATTGAAAAATCCGGCCAGATGCCGCACATTACATTGGCTGAAAACCGAAGGCAGAGTGCGCGCGCTCACCAGACGGTTTTCAAGCGCATACCCCACTCCAGAAGGGGCCTGCGTGCGATCTGAAATTATCCACCACGTGCCGTCCGGAGAACGTGCCAGGTCCGCCGCGTAATTGTGAAGATAGACACTCTGCGGCGGAACAATACCCGAGCACGCGCGCAGGAAATTGGAATTACCGAACAGTAACGCGGCAGGAAGCTCACGATTGCGGATCAGGGTCTGCGCTCCGTACAGATCTCCCAGAACCGCGTTCAAAAGCGTCGCTCGCTGCATGAGAGCGCTTTCGATCCCCGCCCACTCCGCTGCGTCCAGCACCAGCGGAATCGGATCCATCAGCCACGGGCGTTCCTTGCCCTGCGGGTCTCCGTAAACGTTGTAAGTGATGCCGTTGGTCTGGATCAGCTGCTGGCCGGCGCGCCAGCGGCGGCTAAGCTGTTGAAAGCCCATGCGCCCCAGCGAAACCATCAATTCACGCCAATGCCTGCGTGGAAAGCCTTTGCGCCAAAGCGCTTCATCCCAGTGGCCTTCCGTAGGTTGGTAGCGCCATTCGTGCTCGCGCGTTTTGGGTTCCCGCAGGGCCGTATTCTTCACGTCAACTCCGGGTGTTCGCGGCCGCCTGCCGGCCACTCTGCCAGCGCAGATCGAGGGTCGACGGAAATTCCGGATTTTCCTCTATCGCGGGAATGGGCATGGGACCCGGCGTATGGCCGAAGGCAAAGAAACGCGTCTTGCGGCGCGCCTCCGCCTCATTGGAGTTTACCGCAAAGGTGTCGTAGTTCCGCCCGCCTGGGTGCGCCACATGGTAGGTACAGCCTCCGATGGAACGTCCTGCCACAGCATCCACCAGGTCGATCACCAAAGGAGCCTGCACCGGGATGGTCGGATGCAGACAACGCGGGGGTTGCCAGGCCCGATAGCGCACGCCGCAAACATACTCGCCATGAGTCCCGGTGGATTGCAGCGGTAATCGCCGGCCGTTACACGTAACGATGTAGCGTTCCGTCAAACCTTTCACGCGCACTTGCAGACGCTCCACCGAAGAATCCACGTAGCGCGCGGTCGCGCCGCCACCCGGCTCCTCGCCTAATACATACCACGGTTCAATCGCTTGCCTTAGTTCGATCTCTATGCCTTCATAATCCACGCGGCCATGCACCGGAAACCGAAATTCCAAATGCGGAGTGAACCATTCGGCTTCCATCGAATAGCCGCCGCGCCGCAGATCCTCAATCACTGTTCGAAAATCTTTTTCGACGAAGTAGGGCAGCAGATATCGGTCGTGCAATCGAGTTCCCCAGCGCACAGGCTTGTCCTCGAATGGCTTGCGCCAAAAATAGGCGATCAGCGCGCGCACCAGTAGTTGCTGCGCCAGACTCATCCGCGCATGAGGCGGCATTTCGAAGGCTCTCATCTCCAGTAAGCCTAACCGGCCCGTCGCGCTGTCGGGCGAATAGAGCTTATCGATGCAGAATTCGGCTCGATGTGTGTTGCCGGTTACGTCCACCAAGAGATCCCGGAAGAGGCGATCCACCAGCCAGGGCGGGCACTTCCCTTCCTTTCCTTCCAAGAGACCGAACGCGATTTCCAACTCGTAGATGGCATCCGGCCGAGTCTCGTCCACACGCGGCGCCTGACTAGTTGGCCCCACGAACATCCCTGAAAAAAGATAAGACAACGCAGGGTGATTCAGCCAGTATCCGATAAAGCTCTTGAGTAGATCGGGACGCCGCAGAAATGGACTATCCTGCGGAGTCGCGCCGCCCAGCACCAGATGATTGCCGCCTCCCGTGCCGGTATGGCGTCCGTCCAGCATGAATTTTTCGGTGCCCAACCGGGTCAGACGCGCTTCCTCGTAAAGCGTCGTGGTATGGTCGACGAGTTCGCTCCAGTTCCTGGCGGGATGCACGTTGACTTCGATCACGCCGGGGTCCGGCGTGATCTTAATGGATTGCAGGCGCGGATCGTAGGGTGGCGAATAGCCCTCTATCAGAACCGGCATCTGCAGGCGCGCCGCTGTGTCTTCGAGTGCGGCAAGCAGATGCACGAAGTCTTCCGCGGACTTCACGGGGGGAAGGAAAACACATACCCTGCCTTCCCTCGCTTCAAAGGCCAATGCCGTTCGGACTACGTGCTTCGGCGGCGCGGGCCGCATCTGAGTGGCAACTCCATCTCGCGCTGCGGGATCGCTTTCAAGGCTGTGCCGCTTCGGCGCCGGCAAGGCAACAACCGGTGACATCGGATCAATCTCCCAGACTTCTTGCACCTCTTCCGGAGGTTCCCACGGAAGACTCTGCAGAGGAAGACGCAGCCCAACCGGGGAATCGCCTGGAATCAAGAATAGATCCTGCGTCCGCAGCTTCCATGGTCCAGTCTGCCATTCTGGCCCGTCCTTGCCGTCGGCACGCTGTATAGGCAAAACGAATCCGACCGGTTCCTTCAACCCTCGGGAGAAGACCTTGCGAAGACGCTCGCGTTCTTCAGGGCGGTCCACTTTGCTATCCTCCGGGTTGACGTTTACCGGAAGTTGACGTTCCTTTTGCTCATAAACAAACGCATCTTCATAGGCTGGGATCAAATGCTCTTGACCAAGGTTCAGCCTCACCGACAATCCCTGGGCAAACTTCCGAGCATGCTCCGTGTCAAAGCCATAGTCGCGGTCCGGGTCCGCAAACCATTGCGGGTCACACCACACGGGCAGTCCATCAGTTCGCCAGTAACAGGTGTAAGCCCAGCGCGGCAGGGATTCGCCCGGGTACCATTTGCCTTGTCCAAAATGCAGCAAGCCTCCGGGGCCGAACTTTTGCCGCAGCCGGCCGAGCAACTCTCCCGCCAGCCGTTTCTTCGTAGGGCCAAACGCCGCAGTGGTCCACTCATCGCCGTCCATGTCGTCAATCGAGACGAATGTCGGCTCTCCTCCCATAGTGAGGCGCACATCGCCCGCCTCAAGTTCAGCGTCGATCTGCTCGCCCAATTTCGTAATGCGCTGCCACTGTTCATCCGTATAGGGTTTGGTGACGCGTGGATCTTCATGAATTCGCGTTACCTTCATCTCGTGGTGAAATTCGACTTCGGAAGGGCTCACCAATCCCGAGATGGGCGCGGCGGAGTGCGGCTCCGGCGTCGCCGCCAATGGAATGTGCCCCTCGCCTGCCAGCAATCCGGAAGTCGGATCTAATCCCACCCAGCCGGCGCCCGGCAAATAAACTTCGGCCCAGGCATGCAAATCCGTGAAGTCCGTTTGCGGCCCTTCGGGACCTTCGAGCGGCTTCACGTCGGGTTTGAGCTGAATCAAATATCCCGAAACGAAACGTGCCGCCAGCCCCAGATGACGCAGTACCTGCACCAGCAGCCAACTCGAATCGCGGCAGGAGCCGCAGCCCAGTTCAAGCGTCTCCTCCGCACTTTGCACGCCCGGCTCCATGCGGATCAGGTAACGCACGGCATTCTGCACCAGACGATTCAGATTCACCAAAGCGTTGATGGTCTGAGCTGGAGTCCGGTCGATCGATGCCAGAAAATCTCGCAAGCGCGGACCCGCTGGCGCAGCGATCAGGAACGGCGCAAGCTCATGCTCCAGCCAGCCTTCATAGCGGAACGGGAACGTTTCGGCATACGGTTCGAGAAAGAAATCGAACGGATTAATGACGGTCATCTCCGCAGTCAGATCCACTTCCACGGAGAACTCGCGCGTGGGTTCGGGAAACACAAGACGCGCCAGAAAATTGCCCTGCGGGTCCTGCTGCCAGTTGATGAAATGCCCCTTGGGCAGGACGCCTAAGGAGTAGCTCGGAACAGGCGTGCGGCTGTGCGGCGCGGGCCGCAGGCGGACGGTTTGCGGCGAAAGCGTGACCAAACGGTCATATCGATAGACCGTCTTGTGATGCAATGCGACTCGAATCCCCATCAGCGGCTGCTTCTTCCGGCCTGAGCTTGGGATTGGGATTGGGACTGCGATGGTGCAGTCTGGTCCTGTGGAATCCGGGCCACGAAATCGTTTGCGACGCTGCTATCGATGGTATTCATTTTCACTTGCAGGGCATCGAGGTATTCGTGGATTCCCTGTCCGATGATGGATTCCACCGACATGAAATCGAGTTCCGATCGCAACAGTCCAATGTACTGCTCGGAAGGGTACCTATACGATCCCATAGGCGCCCCGGTGATCGCATGCAAAGATTCATCCGCCGTGCGGATGCAATAGTGCACGGAGCGCGGAAACTCACGGTCCAACACCAGAAACTCCACAATTTCGCGCGGGGCGATCCGCCCATATTTCTTGCGATACATCTCGAACGCACTCACGGAGCGAAGCACGGCGGACCATTGAATATCGTCATACGGCGTTCCCACGTCGCGCAAGGAAGGCAAGAGCATGAAATATTTCACGTCTAAGATGCGCGATGTTTTATCCGCGCGCTCCAGCTTACGGCCCAGCCGGACAAAGTGCCACGCCTCGCTGTGCGACATCGTGGCGTCGGTGACGCCCTGAAACATGTGCGAACCAAGACGGATGCTGCGGAACACTTCGGGCAGCCATTCGGGGTCCGGCATCTCCCGCTGGGACTGCACCTGTAGGTACATGCTGTTGACTTGAGCCCACATTTCCGATGAGATGGTCTCGCGCACGGAGCGCGCGTTTTCGCGGGCGGACGTCAGGCAGGAATAGATCGAATTGGGGTTCTCGGTGTCGTAAGCCAGAAACTCAATGACGCTATCCTGGGTTGCGGCGCCGTACCTTTCTTTGAAAACCTCCGTGTCTCCGCTGGTGTCGATCAGCGGCTGCCATTGCCGCGCCGGATCGAGCGGCAAATCCAGTTGCAGGTTCAGATTCACACCGATGAAACGCGCGACGCTCTCCGCCCGTTCCATGTAGCGCCCCATCCAGTAAAGGGCGTCGGCAACGCGGCTCAAAAGCGGACGGGTCACGCCGGTCATGCCTTGGATCCTTCCGCCGCGGCGAGGACCCACGTGTCTTTGCTTCCCCCGCCCTGCGAGGAATTGACGACCAGCGACCCTTTGCGCAAGGCCACGCGCGTCAGGCCTCCCGGCAGCACATTGATTTCCTTGCCGTAAAGTATGTAGGGCCGCAGGTCCACGTGACGCCCTTCCAAGTGATCGTCGACAAGCGTGGGCACGCGCGAGAGCGCAAGCGTCGGCTGCGCGATATAGTTACGCGGATTGGCGGTGATCCTTGCGTGAAAATCCTCGCGCTGCTCGGCAGTTGAATGCGGACCGATGAGCATCCCATAGCCACCCGCCTCATTGGCCGCTTTAACCACAAGTTTGTCCAAATTCTGCAGCACGTGCTGGCGATCCTGATCGCGCCAGCACAGATACGTGGGCACGTTCGGCAGAATCGCGTCCTCGCCCTCGTAGTAGCGGATCATGTCGGGTACGTACGCGTACACCACCTTATCGTCGGCGACGCCATTACCGGGCGCGTTCGCCAAAGACACGTTTCCGGCACGATAAGCTTCTACCAGGCCTGGCACGCCCAGTACGGAATCGGCGCGGAAAGTCTTGGGGTCCAGGAAATCGTCGTCGATGCGGCGGTAGATCACGTCTACTTTACGCAATCCTTTGGTTGTGCGCATCCAAACGAAATTGTCCTGTACCGCCAAATCCCGGCCTTCCACCAGTTGCACGCCCATTTTCTGCGCCAGAAAACTATGTTCGAAGTACGCGGAGTTGAAGATTCCCGGCGTGAGCACCACCACTGTGGGATTGTCCGTCGCGCCCTTCGGCGCGATCGAGCTCAGCGTTTCCAGCAGCTTGCTGGGATAGTCGTCCACCGGACGCACCCGCAAGCCTTCAAAAACCTGCGGAAAGGTGCGCTTCATCAGATCGCGGTTTTCCAACACATAACTGACCCCGGACGGTACGCGAAGGTTGTCTTCAAGAACGTAAATCTGCCCATCGCCGTGCCGGACCAGATCGGTGCCGGTGATGTGGCACCAGACCCCTCCGGGCGGATTGATGCCCATGCACTGCGAACGATAGAAAGCCGCCGAATGAATTACTTCTTCCGGGATAATCCTGTCCTTCAGGATTTTTTGGTCGTGGTAAATGTCATCGATAAAGGCATTTAGCGCGTGGATTCTTTGTTTCAGACCGCGCTCGATCCAGTCCCATTCCTTTGCATCAACGATACGGGGGATCAGATCGAATGGGAAAATGCGCTCGGTGCCGGAGGAATCGCCATAGACGTTGAACGTGATTCCCAACTGTAACAATAGGCGCTCGGCCGAGAGCTGGCAGCGCTCCAGCTGGCCGTCCTCTAGGGACTGGATGGTTTCCAGAAGCAAACGCGCTTCTGGCCGGGCCACGCCTTTCTCGTCGAACATTTCATCGTGAAAGTTCTCGGTTTGATAAGTATTGAACTGCATGTGTTGCCCCTCGCGAGCAACGCTTCCACCCCTGATTTTCGCAGAGAACGACACCCCGGCGTCATTCAAAATATTGATTGACACGATAGTCGGGGAGCCCAGGTTCTGGTGCGCGGCTCGCGGCTTGAAAGAAGGAACCCTCGCCAGGGCACTGCTTCGGGTACCGGAGCAGTCGCTACGCGGCCGGCGGTAACAGGAGCAATCCCACCCAGTCCGAGGCCTGATCGGCGGAGATCTGTCAGCGACGGTCTCACGTTATCATGTAACGAAGGAGAATTTCTGAAATGAAACAGTTCTTACTATGCGCTGCGCTTCTGGTGGGTGCCTGCGGCATCCAGGCCCAGGAGCAAGCGAAAAAAGCGCCACCGGCGCCGCCTCTTACGATGATGATTCCCGATCTAAAGGACGGTGGAGACTTACCAATAAAGTTCTCCTGCAGCAATGCACCAGCGGGTGTTTCGCCGCGAATTCAGTGGACCAACACGCCGGCGGGCACGCAAAGCTTCGCAATCCTGCTGCACGATCCCGAACCACATCCGCAGAAGAGCATCTACGACATCACCCACTGGTTCATCTATAACATTCCGGCGAACGTGACCGAATTGCCTGAGGGCGTACAAAATGGCGATTTGCCGAATGGCGCGAAGCAGATGAAGAATATCCGGCAGACCGCCGGCTATTTCGGGCCGTGCGCACCTCCCGCGCTCATCCATCACTACACCTTCGAATTGTATGCCCTGGATACGAAACTCGACCTGAGCGCTGAGGCGACCCGTGCTGACGCAATGAAAGCGCTCGACGGGCACATTTTGGGTACAGCCGTGTTCGTGGCGCATTTCAAGCGCGCGCAATAGAACCGATTCAGCTTGCCTGCGGAAGAATCCTGCGGCGGAAGATACCCAGAACAAGAAGCGCGCTGCCGACCAGGCCAAGTGTCGCCGGCTCGGGGACGACGCCATCATCGATCGATCCCTGAACCGTCGAACTCCCGATTTGCGCGCCTGACGTCGGATTGACGATCCTCGTTTGCAGAATGATATTGAACGAGGTAGTGCCGAAACTGCCACTGCCCCCTGATGCGCCGGCAGTGCCCGGTCCGAGTTGCAGCGGCACCCAATTGAAGGTCATCGTACTAGCATCAAGGAAGACCGACCCTGCGGCTGCGGTACCTACAAACGTCCCGAAGGTGTTGTCGGTGATATCGTGTACAACCAGGTTAAACGTCAGGGCGGGGAAAAACGCGCCTATGCCGCCTGCCGTAGTCGTGCAAGTCGGACATACGAGAGTAAAATTCCCGTAATTGACGTTGCCCAGGGCAGCAGCCGGCGGGTCCGCTATGAACCCGATCGTCGCCCCGGCGCCAGATGTGCTGTTAAAACACGTTGAACCCAAGGCAGGCGGGACACACGCACTGCCCCCCACGAATCCCGAAGACAAGGTATCGAAGAAGATAGGGCCGGCACTGGCGCTGGCAGCCAGGAAGAAGGAACCAAGGCCAACGATCAAGGCAGCCTTAGGAGCGAGACATCTGAGTTTCATTGTTGCTTATCCTTCGGGTTTCGCCTAGGCCGCGCCAATCTGGAGTAGCACGACTTTTGCTGTCACCGGAAATTCGATGGATCATTTAAGATCTGCCCGAAGTATGCTCTGATGTCTCCCGACTGACAATAAGGATTAGAGCTAGTGTTTCTTGACCACAGAGTAGTTTTTGGAAATGCAGCGCGTGCGTCGCTGATCGAAAGCATGATCGCTGCCGTGGGCGATGGCTAGTGCGCACCCCGTGCAGGTTGCGCCAGGAAACTCGTTAATTTGCCGCAGCCATGCTCATGAATCCTGCCCTGAGTTGGGCACGGTCAATCGCCACGCCTCGCAAATAGACCTGAGAGATTTTTCGCGAGTTCGTGATGTCGTCCAGCGGATTCGCGTCGAGCACCACGAAGTCCGCGCTCTTGCCCACAGCCACCATTCCGAGATCGTCAATTCCGAGAATCTCCGCAGTCGTGCGGGTGGCCGCGACGATCACCTGCGCCGGAGTCATCCCAGCCGCCGCCAAATTTTCCAACTCCGTATGCATGGTCCATCCCAGGAACTGATCGCCCTGCTGGCCGCCGCCGTCAGTCCCAACCCCGATCTTGATTCCTGCGGCGGATAGCTTCGCGACGCCGCGTGCCAGCCGTTCCCAGCTTGCGGCCGAGGTGGCGAGTTGCGCAGAATCCGTTAGCGGAATCCGGCGCTGCAAGCGCGCAATCTGTTCGGGCAGTACAGTCTCGCGAATAAGTGGATGCACCGGATTCAACCAGGGCGCAAAAATCACACGCCGCGGGCCCCCAAGCGCCGAAAGGATCACAGTCTTCGGGTGCTGTTTGAAGAGATCGATCAGTTCGTCGTCCACGTCGCTGATCATGTGTGCGAACACATCGATTCCGGCGCGCAATAGCTCCTTGGCCTGCGCAAGATCAGTCGCATGAACGGCGACACGCAAGTTGTTCCGGTGCGCCTCATCGAAAATTGCGCGATACAGTTCAGGACTCAATGGCCTGATTGCGCCACCGCGGTCGTCCACCCAGGTCTTGATCAATTTCACCTTCCGCGGAGCCAATTCCTGCACCGACGCGCGCGCGCCTGCCACGGTCGTAATCGGAAAGGCGGCCTGCCGCATGTTATCTGCGCTGATCTCAACCAGTGGCGCTAAACCTCGGCCTGCGGTGAAAAATCTCGCGGCATCCGGATACTTCCCCGCCGCCGTTTCGTCGCGGAGTTGGAACGGCAGCTCACCGAAATCGCTCCCCATCGACTGACTCGCGGCGATGCCGAAATACGCGAATCGCCGCATGTGATCGAGGATATTCTCACGCGTGTAGTTTTGCGCTCCACTGGTCAGGTGTTTCATGTACCCGATGTGTGAATGCCCGTCGATTAGCGCGGGGATCACTGTCTTGCCTGTCAGATCCACGCGAATTGCACCTGCTGGCGCCTGAATCTCCCCTTTTCGCCCGACGCGGATAAAGCGCCCGTTTTCCACTAAAAACGCCGCGTTTTCGATTGGAGCGAGGCCATCCCCGGCGATGAGTCGCGCACCTTCGAACAGCGTTGCGCGTTGAGATGCAGTGGGTGGTTGCGCGGCCCCTTGTTGGGACCATATAGCAACGGCTAGACCCACGGCCACGAGAGCATGAAGAGGGCGCATGGATTCAGTATATTGTTTCAGTCCCGAAGCGTACACGATGCCTGCCGTACGTTCCGCCAGCTTCTCAGCGGCCTGCGCTCCGGCTACAATCGCTCACCGGAAGCGGTTGTTTTGATGGCCGCCGGGAAGTAAGCTGAAATCTCGATGAAATCGGCTCTCATTACTCTCGTCGCCGCTATCGCGGCCCTCGGCGCGCCGGGGCAACAACAGCCCACTGCACAACACGGGTTCTTCTACGTGGGCGGCCACTACGCGGGCACTAACGCAAGCGAGGTGATGACCGGCCAGATGTATGTTGAGTTTTTGCGCCCCGCGCGTGTCACCCAGAAATATCCACTGGTCCTGCTCCACGGCGCCGCGCAGACCGCGACCAACTGGATGGGCACGCCCGATGGGCGCGCGGGATGGGCTGATTATTTTCTTTCCCAGGGCTATGTGGTCTATATGGTCGATCAACCCGCGCGGGGGCGTTCAGCTTGGCATTCGTCAACCAACGCCGCTCTTTCGGGTTTCTCCCCCGCGATCATCGCGCAGCGATTCACCGCACCCGAAGTAAACGGTAACTGGCCGCAGGCGAAGAAACACACGCAGTGGCCGGGATCGGGTCCAGGTAAGGGACAGAAGGGCGACCCAATCTTCGATGCCTTTTACGCAACTCAGGTGGAGTACATCGCCGGCGCCATCGAGACGCAAACACTAATGCAGGCTGCGGGCACGGCGCTGCTCGATAAAATCGGCCCATCCATAGTCCTGACGCACTCGCAGGCGGGACCGTTCGGGTGGCTACTGGCGGATGCCAGACCGAAGCTGGTGAGGGGCATCATCGCCGCCGAGCCGCAAGGGCCGCCTTTTGAGAACACGGTGAACGCCGAAGGCAAGGCGCGCCCCTGGGGCATCACCGATATTCCACTCGTATACGATCCTCCAGCGAAAGCCGCCGGCGACATAAAATATGTGCGCGATGCAGCGCCTGACGGACCGGACCTCGCGACGTGTTGGAAGCAAACCGATCCGCCGCGCCAGTTGTCGAATCTGAAGGGCATTCCGGTCGTGATTGTGACCGCCGAGGCTTCCTACCACGCGGTGTACGACCACTGCACCGCCAAGTATCTGACCCAGGCCGGGGTGAAAAATACCCTGCTGCGTTTGGAAGACGCCGGAATCCGAGGCAATGGCCACATGATGATGCTGGAGAAAAACAGCGTCGACATCGCCGCCGCGCTCCATAAATGGATGGCCGCGAACGTGAAATAGAGTTCTAAGCCGGCGTGCGCTTGCTGAATCTGGACAAGCGGTAGGGGGACAGGGGATCCACCGCCGCGCCGTCCAGGATTTCCATCGCAGCAAGTTGCCCAATAATCGGGCCCATTGTCATGCCACTGTGCAAGGCCGCGATGTACAGATTCGGCCGGCGTTCTGGGAACCCGACAATGGGAAATCCATCCTGCGGCAGCACGCGATAGCCTAGGGTGACGGATTCCAGTGGAATTCCACTGAGCTTTTCGATATACCGCTCGGCGTTTTTTAGCAGCTTCTGGCCGGACTCATGGCTGGTATCCGTGCTGCCGGAAGGGCCAAAGTCCACGCCGGTAACGATTCGCCCGTCGAGGTTCTGCTTAATATCTGCCCCTGGGGCTAGAGCGACGCGATCAAGAATCCGCGCCTGCGGAGTCGTGTGCGCAAGAAGCCCGGAAGATTCCCTCAGGGGAACGGTGATTCCAGCCATCTGTGCAAGCCGCGGCGTGTCGACGCCGGACGCGAGCACCACAACGTCCGCCTCCATGGGTCCACGCGTGGTTTGGATGCGGCGCACTCGGTCGTCCGCCATCTCCAGGCCGGTCACTTCGCAGGGATACTCCACTTTCACGCCAAACTGCTGGGCCTTGTGAAGGAGAACGATAAGAGCGTGCATCGGATCGACGGTGCCTTCGAGAGAAGTGAAAGACGCGGAGCCGAATGATCCGGGGCTGACACCGGGCAGCAATCGGGCTACCTCGTCCTGGTTCACGACGCTGATCGGGTAGCCCCACTGCTCGAACTGATCCACGCGTTTTCGCAAGGAAGCGACGCCGGCTCCCGGTGGCACCCAATGTACGCTGCCACCCCATTGAATTTGAAGTTCGGCGCCAATCTCCGTGCTCAATCGGTGCCAGCCCAATATTCCCATCAGATTCAATTCGTAATACGGTTGCGGCTGCTTGGCGGCATTGAGCCAGGCAAAAGAATTTCGAGTGGCTCCGCTTCCAGGGCGTTGCTTCTCAAGAATCGTCACTTGCGCGCCGCGTTGCGCCAAATGGTAAGCGATGGAGGCGCCGATGATGCCTGCCCCTGAGATCACTACGCGGTTGGGTCTGGGTTCGGCGGCTCCGAGCGGGAATCCGGTAACGACGGGAGCCGAAAGCAATTTGAGCAGCGTGCGCCGGTTCATGATTTCCCATCATACCCAGTTCAAGTCCAGAAGTCTGCTCGTAGGTGTTGGTGTGCCCCTTCGTCGCTTAGGGAAGCGCATAAACCAACATTGCATTGACCGGCTTGGGCGGACGTATTTCGCGGGCGAGTGACGCCGGGACGGAGGTCGCCCAACTCCCGCCGCCGGTCCCCACCGGGATGGCGATGTATTGTTTCCCCTTCGCCATATAGCTGATGGGGAATCCCTGAGGTGACGTCAGCAGGCGTGTCTGCCAGAGAATCTTTCCTGTAGAGACGTCATACGCGAACATGTGACGATCCCAGTCACCGCCGAACGCCAGGCCACCGGCCGTGGTAAGGGCAGCAGTGTTGAACGGGGTCGGCATGCGGTGACGCCACAACACCTTGCCCGACTTGAGATCCAGAGCCAGGAATTCACCCAGATTCCCTTCCCCTGCCGGGAATTTGTAGTCGATACGCTTGACTGGACCATTACCGCCTCGGCCCACCACTTTTTCCACTTCGCCAAACGTGCCGCGCTCGCAGGTGAGCATCATCGGGATGTATAACGCATTGGTCTGCGGGCTGAAGGCCATCGCTCGCCAGTCCTTAAACCCCGCCGTGCTGGGACAGAAATCGACTTCGACGCCGATCTTAGGAATCTTTTCGGGCCGGTATGTGACTTTTCCCGACTCCGGCCCAACTTCAATCAAATTCTGATATCCGAGATCGGTGGCGTGAACAAACGTTCCGTTAGTGCGGTCGATCTGCCAGAGGATACCCAGCTTGCCCATCTTGAAAAGCGATTTACGGCCATTGAAGTCGATCAGCACGCTTTCGAAGACTTCGTCCATGTCGTGCGTTTCACCGCGCAGGTGCTGATAGTACCAACGCAACTTACCTGTATCGGGGTCAAGCGCCAGCGTGGAGTTGGTATAGAGAGCGTCGCCCTCCGTTCCGCGGACCACACGTGCCCATGGCTTGGCCTGCGCAGTGCCCCAATAGATGAGATTGGTCTCCGGATCGTAGCTGCCGGCGATCCACGCATCACCCCCTGCGCGAAAACGCAACGGCAGATCACCCCAGCTTTCACCACCAGGTTCTCCCGGACGGGCAATAGTCGAGGTTCGCCACAGCTCCTTGCCTGTGGCCGCGTCATGGCCGGTGATGAAGCAGACGTCTTCTTTATACCGGCTGCATCCGTTGATCCCGGCGATAACCTTACCGCGTACCACGATGGGGCCGGAGGTATAGCCGTAACCGAGCTTGGAATCCGCGACTACGGTTTCCCACACGAGCTTCCCGGTGCGAGCGTTCACGGCGATGATGTGAGCGTCGTTGGTGGTCCCGAAAATTTTGTCGTCGAAAATGGCAATGTTGCGCTGAACGCCCCCGATGACGCTGCCAGTCGGGGCCGCCGATTCCCGCGCCTTGGGGTTGTACTCCCAGATCAGATCTCCCGTGGCGGCATCCAGTGCCTGGATCACGCCGTGTGGATTTGGCAAGTACATGACGCCATCGTGGACCAACGGCGTCGCCTCCTGCGCGCCGTCCTCCATGACCCAAGACCACGCAAGCTGAAGCTTTTGAACGTTGTCGCGTTTGATCTGATCCAGCGGGCTATAGCCCCAGGCATTATCGGTGCGCCTCCAGTTCAGCCAGTCGCCCGGCGCTGGGTTGCGCAGCATCGCCTCTGTGACGGGGCTGAAATCCTTAACCTGGGCGAAGAGCCACACGCCTCCCGCTAACACCAGGGCCATCAAGACTCGTAGTCCAATTCGGGATTTCATGGTGTCCTCCTATTGGCCTCCGGCGGCGCGCCATTGGCGCAGAGCGTCCGGAGTTGTGCGGATCATCTTCCAGCCTTCCCTAAGCCTCCGCGCAATGTTATCACCGGTCACGGCGGTGATGCCGCAGGCGACGTTGTGGGCTTGGCAGGCCTTGAGAATTGTCTGGAAGGCTTGCTCCACTTCGGGTGAATTTCTGGGAACTCCCAGATTGTGCGATAGATCGGATCCCTGGCCAAGAAAGAGCGCACCGACGCCCGGCGTCGCCGCGATGGCGTCGACATTTTTCAGACCTTCGGCGGATTCGATCATGACGATGGCGATGAGGTCGCCATCCGGATTCAAGGGCCACACGTCGGCGCGGCGTTCGTATTCCTCGCCGGAGACGCCCCACACCCATAGCGCATAGCCAGGGGCGACGCCGCGTGTCCCTGCCGGTTTGGGATACTTCGACGTTCTCATCTGCGGGTAGCGCATGCTCTGGACAGCACGCGTGGCCTGCTCCGGAGTGTCAATATCGTTGAAGATCACGCCCATCAAACCCAGGTCAAGCGCCTGCTTGACTACCCATCCGCCGCCCGGTTCACTTCCGGAGGGCGCGAAACGCGCGAAAAGCGCGACATTGGGCTGAGCATTGCCTTTCTTGACGATGGCGGCTTTGTCGATCATGCCGACGGCAAAATGGTGGAGCCCTTGAAAGTCCATCGGACCATGTTCCATCTCAAGGTAAACGTAATCGATATCGGAGCGGGCCATGTTCCGCGCCATCTCAAGCGACAGGTCACCCGTTTGAAAGCCGATGATGGGTTTGCCCGCGGCAAGTTTTTCGATCACCGGATTGAGATGCTTGGGTGCCGTTTGAGCAAGAACAATGGTAGCGGCCCACAATAGCAGGCTCGACATCTGTAGTCCTGAAGCATGGAACAATTTCATACACTGGCTCCTTTTAAGTTGGCTTCGGGAAGCATTAAACTCCCCATCACTTTATCAGAGAGCCGCGCTGAAGACGTGCATGAGCCGCTTCGCCCTTACAGCGAACAGCCCACTGCTAACGCTGAATTCGGCTTCTATAATTAATCCATGCCTCAAATCCAGCGCAGCAGGCCAGTCCATGACGTCGTCGTGATCGGGTCTGGGGCGGGTGGCGGAACGGTCACCAAGGTACTGACCGACCTGGGCGTCAGCGTGGCGTTGCTGGAAGCCGGACCGATGCTGAATCCGGCTGTGGACTTCAAAGAGCATATGTGGCCTTACCAAGTCCCGCACCGCGGCTCGGGCCTCGGCGGCGCCGCTTATTTCGGACGTGGGAGACCTTTCGGATTCTTTTCGGCGCATGCCGGCGGATGGCAGCTGGAAGGCGAACCCTATACAACCGGTGAGGGTTCTCAATTTCAGTGGTTCCGATCCCGCATTGTCGGTGGGCGAACCAACCACTATGGACGTATCTCGCTTCGCTATGCCGACTACGATTTCAAGCCGTATACCCGCGACGGAATTGGGACCGACTGGCCTATTTCGTATCAGGACCTCGCGCCGTTTTACGACAAGGTTGAGCGCTTCATCGGTGTCACTGGATCGAAGGAAGGGATTCGTAGCGCGCCCGACGGAATTTTCCAACGGTGCCCGCCGCCCCGTGTGCACGAAGTTTTGATCCAGAAAGCGTCCGAGAGATTGGGGATTCCGTGTATCCCCATGCGTCTTGCGGTCATTACTCAGCCGACCAATGGACGCGTACCTTGCCACTATTGCGGGCAGTGCGGGCGCGGGTGTGCGACGGCATCGAACTATTCATCAAGCCAGGTGCAGATTTTTCCGGCGCTCAAGACGGGACGTTTGAATTTGATCACCAACGCAATGGCGCGCGAGCTGATCACGGATGCGGCTGGGAAAGTGACAGCGGTTTCGTATATCGACAAGACCACGCGCACCGAAAAACAGATTCACTGCCGGGCCGTGGTGCTCGCCGCCAGTTGCTGCGAATCCACGCGGCTGCTGCTGAATTCGCGCGCGCCCGGGCGCACCAGTGGGCTGGCCAATTCGTCAGGCGTGGTGGGGCGGTATTTGACGGATAGCACGGGTTTTAGTTTGCGCGGCCGTGTTCCGGCACTCGAAGGGATGCCGCGGCACGATAGTGACGGCATGGGGAGCTCTCATGTCTACATGCCGTGGTGGCTGTGGGACAAGAAGCTGGATTTCCCGCGCGGATATCACATTGAGATCGGCGGCGGATACCGCATGCCCGAAGTCGGAAGTTTTCACGGCGTATGCGAACGGGAGGAAGGATACGGCGAATCTCTCAAGAAAGCGATCCATGCCGACTACGGCACGGGTGTCAATTTTTCCGGACGCGGCGAAATGATTCCCAACCCGCAAACCTACTGCGAGATCGATCCGGACGTGGTCGATCGATGGGGCATCCCGGTTTTGAAGTTCCATTTCCAGTGGAGCGAGGGTGAGCTAAAACAAGTCGCGCACATGGAACAAACCTTTACGGACCTTATCGAAAAGATGGGAGGTACGGTTACCCAACCCGCGCCGCCCCGTTCTATCAAAGAAAAGATCTCGGTGGGTGGGGAGATTATCCATGAAGTGGGCACTATTCGTATGGGCGACAACCCGAAGACCTCAGCTCTGAATCGGTATTGCCAGGCACACGATGTGAAGAATCTGTTCGTAGCGGATGCGGCGCCTTTCGTCAGCAACCCGGACAAGAATCCAACACTGACGATTTGTGCACTAGCTTGGCGAACCGCCGAGTATCTGGCGGAGGAATTGAGGAAAGGAAATGTTTAATCGCAGAGAGGCGCTTTTCAGGATTGCCGCGGCGGCATTGACCGGACCACTGGGGCTGGAGGCGGCGCAGCACGTGCATGCGACAGCCAGGGCAGACGCGGCGGCAGCCGGGGGCGTCTACCACCCCAAAGCACTTACGCAACACGAATTCGACACTCTTAAGAAGCTATGCGAACTGATCGTGCCTGGAGCAACCAACGGCGGAGCTGCCGAATTCATCGATCTGCTTTCCAGCCAGAACCCCCAGATGCTGGCGATTTACACCGGGGGCTTGGCGTGGATCGATTTTGCCATGAAGCGCGAGTACTCCTTCAATTTCTTGGCCTCGTCGCCGGCGCAACAGACCGCGCTGCTCGAGAGAATTGCATATCGCCGCAACCAAACGCCGGAGTTGGCGGCCGGCATCCGCTTCTTCGATTGGGCGAGAAGAATGACCGTGGATGCCTACTACACAAGCGCCGCTGGCATCAAAGACCTAGGTTACTTGGGGAATAAAGGAATGAGGGATTTTAAGGTTCCGCCAGAAGCCATAGCCTACGCACTCAGAAAAAGCGGGTTGGGGTGAGATTTTGCTGCTCAGGGTTTAGGCAGTGAAATCGTGATATTACGGAATTTCAGGCCGCCCGTGTGGTCGCCCTGAATATAAAAAGGGCCAGGCTCGCCTTCATCGGCATCCAAAGCGCCTCCGGTGATGCCTTCGATCTCCCGCCGGTCAATAGTCGTGATGCCATTGCGCACCACGGTCACCGTGCGGCCCACCAATGTCACGTCGAAAGTCTCCCACGTGCCCGGCCTGCGCGGCAAATCGACTTTGGGAGTGATTCGCCCATAGATCGATCCTATGCGGCGCTCCGGCGGGTTCTTCGCCAACGGTTCATCTTCGAGCTGAACTTCGTAACGGCCCCGAAGGTAAAAGCCGCTGTTGGCATCATCCGGGCAGTTCACCTCGAAATGCAACTTAAAATCATCGAATTTGCGCGTGGTCTTCAGGTTCGCGCCGCGATCCTTGTTGACTAACAGCCCATCTTCCACTACCCAGTGGCTGTTGGCTCGATCACCGAGCGGCTCCCAGCCCTCCAGGTCTTTCCCATTGAAAAGAATGGCTGGGCTAGTCCAAGTCTTCGGAACGCTGCGCTTAAGCTCTGGGGCGCGCAAACCCGTCAAGGCGATAACGCTTTCACCGCGTTTCTGGAAACCGATCAGCTTACCGCTCGCAGGGTCCAACTCCCAAATCGTGGCTGGGCGGCTGTCTGAGGCCTGCGACAACGTAAGCGTCAGATGCGCCCCTTCTAACTTAAAATCTTGGACTTGGTATACATTGCCCGTGGCTGGCTGGGCCCACAGCTGCAGGTTGCCGTCTTTCTCGGTGACGCTGAGCCAAGAGGCGCTCGATTGACTCGGCGTCCGGATAGTGAAGTTCCATCTACCCACGAAGGGATTAGACTTCTGCTGGGCAACGATCGGCGTCAGAACGGCCGCAAGAATTACGATCGTGAATCGCTGCATACTCGCAGTCTATTACAGAAGAATGCGGCACGGTCGGACGGCACGGCCTTGGCCGCGAGAAGCCCGCCGCGTCCCGAGGCACTCGTGGACGCGGCGTGAGCTCGTTCGCAAACCTAGAAGTTGGGAACGCCGATGTGCGCCGTGCGCAGGGTACCATTCCTAAGATCCACTGAACACGAGAATCGGTAAACCTCCGCTCTCCGCCACCGCGAACGGTCCACGCTAACCAAACCCAGAATCCAATCGCTGCGGCCCGGATTGTTGTCAATGTTCGTATCCCGGAATGAAATGCGCACCGGCCCGAACCTCTGGGCTGCTTCCTGACGAATTGCGTCCTGACATAACCGAATGGCTTGCTCGGAACCGAACGCTCCTCCAGGGCCCGGCCGCCCGTCGAAACCACGGCCATTTTGCCGGCCTAAGCGGCTACCGTCGTCAAAGAATCCCCCGCCCTGAGTGTTGTCCCAGATAAGATCGAATGTATAGCCTTCCGAGCCGCCGTCTGGATCGGTAATTTGAATTACCGCCGCTCCCCCGTTACGAGGATCCTGAACCAACTGCTGCCGGCCCCTGCCGTCTACACCTTCGAACCGAAAATTTCCTGGGTTCGCGGGCATCGTACTCGTGCATTGGAAGCGACGCAGTTGGGCGCCTTGGCCCTGCAGGTTTCGCACGGTCGCCGTGTTGCCTCGCACTTGAACTTCAGCGGCATCATCCACGTAAACCTCCACGGTGCATTTGCCGCGGTTAGGATTGCCGTCACCATTGATCTCTGCCCGGCGTTGATTTTGAGCGCTTAGCGGAAGCACCAGTGCGGCTAACGCCAGCGGTGCAAGAATGAACTGTTTCATTACGTCTCCTTCCCGAAAGTTAGAAGCACTCCGAATGCCAGTGCGCAAACGGGAGCCGAATGCTGATAACTAACAATGCTCGCTTAGGAATACGCGGAATAAGAAGAATCCTGCTGGAACACGCGTCAAGCAGGAAGTGCGGGCGGTTTCTCGCAAGTGGCGTAGAATTTCCTGGTGGATCAGGCGCCTGCGACCGTTCCCGCCTCAGGGGACCGCGCCACCAAGTCCTGCAACGCGTGTGGCTGGATAATTGGAGCCGCCGCGGATGATGGATCTGCTCCACGCGCCCTTCAAACCATAGAACCCATTCGTATCGCGGCCATCCGTGGAGCCGTCGAGCGCTTCATAGGTGAAGATTTGGCCGTCACACACCGGGTGCAGGTTTCTGAGGATTTGTAAGCGCCGATTGAACGCAACTTACTGCCCAGATTCATGGATTGCAGTCGATGCCGGACGCCCGCAAAAAGCAATCGAGAAGGCGGCCGCTTCGCTCGACTCTACGCAACCCAACTTCACTTCCTATACTGAAGACATGGCCTTCCGGCTCGGGATCGATTATCAGCCGCGAGGCGATCAAGTCACTGCTATCGAGTCGCTTCTGCGCGGGATTCGCGACGGGGACCAGCATCAGGTGCTGCTGGGCGTCACGGGCTCCGGCAAGACTTTTACTTGCAACGTGCAAGATTGTAATCGCTTGTGGATGATGGCTGTCGGATGTGTCATTTCGACGACCGCATCGGTGCTATTTCGTGCGCAATGGAAACGTCTGCGCATACGGCTCCTTACTCTCTATCGGGAGCACCTACACAAAAATGGGGACGGCCCACCGTGGATTGCCCAAGCGATACTTATTTCGGGTGAAGATCATCGGTTTTTCGACCACGCAGGTATCGATTTCATCGCCGTCGCTCGAGCAATTTGGCGACGATTGACTCTCGGACGTCGGGAAGGTGCCAGCACGATCGAGATGCAATTGGTGAGAGTGCTAAGTGGACGTTTCGAACGGACGTTAAGGCGAAAAATTCTTGAGGCCGGTCTTGCAACTCTTCTCGTGTCAGCAGTCCCTAAACATTCAATTCCCGCACTGTACTTACGCATTGCCTATTATGGCAACGGCATGAATGATTTCCCTTCTGCATGTTCAAAACTGAGGTTAGAGAAATACTCCATGAGTCCTTTTCACGCGGCTGGATTGGTTGCGCGATTGAAGTATCCCGAGGCGAGCAAGATGTCCCTTGTCAAAGTGACGCAACTCTCTCGACGCACAGAACATTTACTCAAGCTCTACACAAGTCACCGTAAGGGGCGAGAGTATCGGGGGCTAGCAGAAACCACTCAGTATGCAACCGTTTGATATTTCTCCGCATTTACGCAATTTTCGAGACTGCTATCCATCAGCTGATGAAGTGGCCCGGCTTTGTATTAATGGGAGTGATACCGAGAGACGCTCTCTAGCCCGCCTCTGGCTTTCAGAAGGTATTCCGTATGCGTTCCGCGAGAATCCTGGCTTATATGAAGAGATCCGCCGGTGGCTCGGCTCGCAAATCCGAATCGATCCGAAGGAAATAACACTGATCGGCAGTGCTCGCCTCGGTCAATCTTTGTCACCTGATCGTTTTGGATTGCCATTCTCCGAGAGGTCGGATCTCGATCTCACTACGGTCTCCGAGGGGCTATTCGGCCAACTTGGGGCGGAATTCAACAGCTGGGCTTCTGATTTTGCATCGGGCAGACAGCGACCCAAACGAGGACGCGAGGAGACCTTTTGGCAAGACAATGCTAGACGCGGACCCGACTACATAAGGCGCGGCTTTATCGATTCCAAGTTCATACCAAGACGTCAAGCCTATCCACGTGCTTGTGAGGTTGCACAAACCATGTGGGTTTTGGTGGAAAAGCTAAAGCTCACCAATGGCGGATTTTCAGTGAGACAGGCTGACGTTCGCGCGTACCGGAGTTGGGATGCGTTCACGCGTCAGATGACCACCAGTCTCGCACGTGTGCGCCCACGGATGCTTCACGCTGGCTGATTCAAACATCTTGGAATCTGATGAGCGTTGGACGTGCGTTCGAAGCCGTAGATTCTATACTGAAGACATGGCCTTCCGGCTCGGGATCGATTATCAGCCGCGAGGCGATCAAGTCACTGCTATCGAATCGCTTCTGCGCGGGATTCGCGACGGGGACCAGCATCAGGTGCTGCTTGGCGTCACGGGCTCCGGCAAGACTTTTACGATGGCTAAGGTGATTGAAGCCACCAACCGGCCTGCGCTCGTGCTGGCGCACAACAAGACGCTCGCTGCGCAGTTATATCAAGAATTTAAGTCCTACTTTCCGCAGAACGCGGTGGAATACTTCGTCAGCTACTACGACTACTACCAGCCCGAGGCCTACATCCCATCCGGTGACGTCTACATTGAAAAAGAAGCCACCATCAATGATGAGCTGGATAAGCTGCGCCTTTCCGCCACTCGCACGTTATTTGAGCGCCGCGATTGCGTGATCATCGCCAGCGTGAGCTGCATTTATGGCCTGGGTTCGCCGGAAGCTTATTACGGCATGCTGTTGATGCTCGAAAAGGGGCAGCACATCGCGCGCGAACAGATCACGGCCAAACTAGTGGAGATCCTGTATGAGCGGCATGAGGGCGATTTCAGGCGCGGGGCTTTTCGCGTCCGCGGCGATGTCATTGAAATTTTCCCTACCTATGACGACTACGCCTACCGCATCTCGTTGTGGGGCGATGAGGTGGAATCACTGGAGCAAATCGACCCGCTTACCGGCCAGGTGAAGCAGACCTATTTGCGGCTGCCCATTTACCCCAAGACCCATTACGTGATGTCGCAGGAAACCCGCGATACCGCCATGCGCGGTATTGAGAACGAACTGCACTGGTGGAAAGGCGAACTGGAAAAGGAAGGCAAGCGCATTGAAGCGCAGAGGCTGTGGCAGCGCACTATGTTCGATCTGGAGATGATCAAGCAGATCGGCTACTGCCACGGCATCGAAAATTATTCGCGGCACTTTTCGGGACGCTTGCCGGGTCAGGCGCCACCCACGTTGCTCGATTATCTGCCGCATGACGCACTGATGTTCCTGGATGAAAGCCACCAGACCATTCCGCAACTGGGCGGTATGTATCACGGCGACCGTTCCCGCAAAGAGCAATTAGTCAAGTACGGATTCCGCTTGCCCAGCGCCCTCGACAACCGTCCCTTAACGTTTGAAGAATTCGAGAATCGCGTGCATCAGGTGATGTATGTTTCCGCCACACCCGGCCCTTATGAGCTCACCAAGACGGGCGGTGCGGTGATTGAGCAGATCATCCGTCCCACAGGATTGGTGGACCCGGAAGTCACGGTGCGTCCCATCCGCGGCCAGGTGGATCACCTGTTGAACGAAATCCGCATACGCGCGGAGAGCAATGAACGCGTGCTGGTCACCACGCTCACCAAGCGCATGGCGGAGGACCTGGCCGAACACTACGCCGAAGCGGGCGTGAAGTGCGCATATTTGCATTCTGAGGTCTCCACACTGGATCGCGTGAAAATTCTGCGCGATCTGCGGCGCGGGACTTATGACGTGTTAATTGGCGTCAATCTGCTGCGCGAAGGATTGGATTTGCCGGAGGTGTCTCTGGTGGCAATCCTAGACGCCGACAAAGAGGGGTTTCTGCGCTCGGCCGGCTCGTTGATTCAGACGATGGGGCGCGCCGCGCGCAACCTAAACGGACAAGTAATTCTGTATGCGGACGTGATGACCGCGTCCATGCGCCGTGCCATTGATGAAACGGATCGAAGGCGCACCCTGCAGCGGGCCTACAACGAGGCGAATGACATTGAGCCGCAATCCATCATTAAGCCCATCGACATCAATCTGGTGGCCATCGCCGAAGGCGATTACATCACCGTACCGTTGGATGTGGAAGATGAACCAGAGTCCGTCCCTCCCGAACAAATGGATAAATACCTGACGGAACTGGAAGAAAAGATGCGAGAAGCGGCGCGCAAGTTCGATTTCAAACACGCGGCGGCGCTGCGTGACCGCTTGAAGGAACTGCGCAGCAAAGCGGTCACGAACGTGCTAACTTAGTCCGTTACCACCAAAATGAAAGTCCCGCTGACCACGGGACTGGTCGGCGCGGGCGGCGTCAACCAGTCATTTCTGGCTCGTCTTCCCGCGTTGCTCGGCTCCTTGGGCCCCGTAAAGGGTTCCTCCTTGCGTGTTTCGCGGCGCATCGCCAATGGATTCAAAGCCGGCGCGGGCGTCGACGGCTATTTCGCGTTTCGCGACTGCGGACTTATT
Organism: uncultured Acidobacteriota bacterium; assembly: GCA_902826605.1. Classification (GTDB taxonomy): domain Bacteria; phylum Acidobacteriota; class Terriglobia; order Bryobacterales; family Bryobacteraceae; genus Palsa-187. The sequence goes on along the minus strand of CADEFM010000010.1, from coordinate 59,446 downwards.
TGGATCGCGGTTCCCGAGAGTATGGTCAGCACGGTGTGCGCCGACATGAGCCGTGCGGTGCCCTTGCGCGGAAAGATGGTTGTCGTCTGCGATGTGCTTTGCGATAGCTTCATAGCCAGCCCTTTGCAAGCGGAGGGTGCCCGGGTGGCAACTCTGAACTGCATTCCCGACACCGCCGAAAAGGCGTTCGTCGCGGAAGGTCATCGCGACGTGCTTGCCGAGCTGCGAAAGCTTCTGGCACGCGATTGCCGCCAGTTGATCGAGCTGCACGCTGTCAGTAAACCGCTCTATTTGTCAGGCGTATTCCTCGCCCGGCATATGCTTTTCCCGTGGATTTGCGGGGCCACCGAAAGCCTGCGCGCCGCCGGATTTACCAGAGACCAGGCCACATCGGCGGTCCAGGCGATGGGCGGCCGCGCTCTTCGCGCGTATGCCAAAGCCGGAACCAAGGCCTGGAATCGCGTGGAGGCAAAGCGGTTGCATCGAGAGATTTTGAGGGACCTCGATGCAATCCGTTTCACGGGTCCAAGTGTCGCGCCGCTGTATACCAACCAGTTAGAACGCCTGCTTGCCGGAGATTCTACTGGGAACAAATCCGTACGGCGGCCAGCACAGCGCGAAACCCACGTCATCGCAAAAGTGGTTCCGGTTTAACTCCATGGGGAGATGGTTCCACGTTATCGCCCCGATAGATTCTTTTTGTTTCCCGTCGCGCGGAAAGCCTGATAAACTCGCATTAGTTCGACACCAAACTCCGTAGTTCTCCTGCCGAACTTTGTTGGAACCTGAACTTGTCTCTGCTCTGCTCCCGCATGGAACACAGCCTTGCCCACGAACGAATTATATGACCACCGTCCACAATTCTTTGTTCGCAAATAGGGCCGTGTTCCACACGTGCGAAGAAACCCGGGCAATGCTGGGAAGAAGCCGCTCTGGAGGGAAGGCCGCAATCGGAGGCGGGCTGCTAGGTCCGGCAGCAGCCCGCGGCCTTCGTGAAGTGCTCGACGGCCTGCAAACGTCGAAAGGCAGCTCTTATGACGCGTGGGAAGATCACACCCCGCGTCCCACGCAACTCGTCGAGATTCAACCCATGGAGATGTCCCCCTATGCAGCGCCCGCCCACACAAGCCGAATGGATACAGATCAGCGAAGCTGAAACTATTCCACCGCGCGAGGGCCGCGCGGTGCAGGTCGGCGCTCTTAACGTGGCTTTGTTTAATATGGGTGACCGTTTTCTCGCGCTGGAAAACCGTTGCCCGCATCAGGGTGGTCCGTTAGCCGAGGGTATGGTGGGGGGCACTACGGTCACTTGCCCGGTGCATGGCTGGCGCGTTTGCCTGGAAACGGGTTTGGTCACCAAGCCTTGCGTGGAGGGCACTCCACAGGTCCGCACATTTTCCGTCCAGGTGCGGGATGGACTCGTAATGCTGAATCTGGCCTCGTCCAAAGTCGCGGCCTAGAATTCCGGCCAACCTCGACAGCCGCATCCACCCGCCGGATCTGAACGCCAGGGAATTCGCGCAAAGGACGAAATATACACGGTCGCGCTCGGCATCTAGACGGCACGTAAAGTCTTACGTGCTCGAAATCGTATATTCTGTCCGAAGTGACCCAGGGATACGATATCAAACGGGCCGCGCGGGGTTTTGCGCTGCTGCTGGCTGTCTATTTGTTCGTCGTTTACGCGATCCCTTGGCCAGCCACCATCAAAGCCAACGGTCCGAGCCTTACGGGGCTATTCCTCGCGACCATCGTTGGCTCTATTGTCGAGCCGATTCCTGCCGCCGCGTTGGTGCTGATCGCCATCACGATATCGGCGCTGACCGGCATTCTACCTATTGAGCAGGCCCTGGGTGGATATGCCGATCGCACCGTGTGGCTCGTGATGACGGCGTTTTTTCTATCCCGCGCCTTAATCAATACAGGACTTGCACGCCGCATTGCGCTCAGCTTCGTGCGAATGTTCGGGAAAAGCTCGCTCGGCGTGTGTTACTCCCTCGGCCTATCGGATTTCGTATTGGCAGCGATGATTCCGGCCAACGGCGCACGCGCGGGCGGCGTGATCCGGCCCATTGCGCGGGCGATCGCTGAAATTTACGGTTCCTCGCCGGGGCCGACCTCGCGCAAGCTGGGGTCGTATCTATATACGGCGGTGTACCAATCCGTATGTGTCTCTACAGCGATGTTCTACACGGGCCAGGCAAGCAACCCTCTGGCCGCGCGGTTCGCCGCACAGTATGGCTACAACGTAACGTGGCTTAGCTGGCTCATTGCAGCGATTGTTCCAGGCGCTCTCTGTTTGTTGGTGATCCCATGGATCGTGATGAAACTGCATCCCCCCGAGATCACTCACACGCCGGAAGCAGCAGCCTTCGCGCGCAGTGAGATCCAGAAAATGGGCAGCATGAACCGCGACGAAAGAGCGACGGCCTGCGTCTTCGCGCTGGTATGTGGCTTGTGGATTTCGTCTTCCTGGACTCGCATCGACATCACCGCGGTCGCACTACTGGGCGCTGTGCTCCTGCTGGTGACCGGCGTCCTCTCTTGGGAAGACGTGAAAAGCGAGAAGGCCGCGTGGGACGTATTCATCTGGTTCGGCGGTCTTTTCCGCCTGGGCACCGCGCTGAATGAAGCCGGTGTGACGCGCGCCTTGGCCGACGGCGTTGCCCTCCAGTTCGGGGGGCTGGGATGGCCTGCTCTATTTGCGATTGCACTGGCCGTTTACTATTACGCACATTACGGATTTGCAAGTATCACCGCTCATATGGTGTCGATGTTTCCTCCGTTTCTAGCTGTGCTGCTCGCCAAGGGAGCGCCCCCCGGACTAGTGGTGTACGGCTTCGCTTGCTTCACCAATTTAGCCGCCGGCCTGACGCACTTTGGCACCACGCCCGGCCCCATATTCTACGCCGATGGCTACGTGGAATTGAAAACGTGGTGGAAAACCGGCGCAATCATCGGCGTGGTGAACGTGGTGATCTGGAGCACGGTTGGCTTTGCGTGGTGGAAGCTCATCGGATACTGGTAAGGAACCTTTTAGCGCCGTGCAGTGTCTATGGGTGCGAGGTGCAACCATGTCGATGCTTGCGGGTGGCAATGGGCGGATGAAGGCGGAGATGAACGTCACTCCAATGATCGATGTCCTGTTGGTTCTGATCATCATTTTCATGGTGATCATGCCGAATCAGTCGGAAGGTCTGAACGCCGAAGTTCCGCGGCCAGCCACTGCGGATCAGAAACCCTCCTTGGACAGCCCGCTGGTAATCACGGTGTTCGGAGATTCGACAGTGCGATTGAATCAGGAAGCGCCTCTCGCCGTCGGCGGCTTGGAAAACCGCTTACGGGCGCTCTACAAGAACGCCGCGCATCACACGATTTTCGTGCGTGCCGAGCAGGATCTCTATTTCGAACAGATTGCAGAGGTGATCGACATCGCCCACGGCGTCGGGATTAAGAAGGTCGCACTCATGACGCCGACTCAGTAAGCGCCGGGCCTACTTTCCGGCCAGCGCCTCCAGCACCTGGGCCGCGTGGCCCTCCGCCTTCACTTTCGAGAACACATTCTCGATTTTGCCGTTCTCATCGATCACGAATGTGGAGCGCTCAATCCCCATGTACTTGCGCCCATACATGCTTTTCTCTTTCCAGACGCCGTAAGCCTCTGCGATGGCATGCTCCGGGTCCGCCACCAGCGCGAATGGGAGGTTGTACTTCGCCGCGAATTTCTGCTGTGCGGGGGCTTTGTCGGGCGAAATTCCCACGATCAGGGCATCGCGCTTGGCGAAGCTCTTCGAGGCGTCGCGGAATTCGCAGGCCTCCTTGGTGCAGCCCGGCGTGTCCGCCTTTGGGTAGAAGAACAGCACTACCTTCTTCCCGCGCGCACCGGCCAGGGAAAATTCAGAAGTTTTAATGTTGGGGGCCTTGTCGCCTGCTTGGATCAGCATACGTCAAGATTGTAGACTATAACTACTAGTCAATAAGGAGATGCAATGAAAAATGCATTGTTCGCTACCGTCAGCTTCGGGCTTGTGTTAGGACTCAGCCTCCCAATGACCGCCTTCCAAGGCGGCGACGCCAAGAAGGGCCAAGCGGCGTTCGACAACTGCGGCATCTGTCACAACGCCGATAGCACGGAGGCGAAAGTGGGCCCCGGTCTGAAGGGTTTGTTTAAGAAAGAAAAGCTGGTGACCGGCAAACCGGTGACCGAGGAAAACGTAAAGGCTTTGATCACCGATGGCACCGGCTCCATGCCCGGCTTTGGCGATGCGATCAGCGCGGAAGACAAAGATCACCTGATCGCGTACTTGAAGACCCTCTAGCACGCCTTCCAAAGGTTGCCTCGGCACTTTGTTCTCGAATCGTGCCCGTTCTGCTTGTGCATAAAAACTAGCATCGCGTTACAGCGCGATGCTAGACTACAAAGAGTCCTTCCTCTATAAGGTCCCCATCGTCTAGCCCGGCCTAGGACATCGCCCTTTCACGGCGGTAACGGGGGTTCGAATCCCCCTGGGGACGCCATACCGCGATTTACAACCTGCAAGGCGCTATGACCAACGATGTTTGCGTTTTCTGCCTTTGTGGGAACTCAGAGAATTGAGGAGCAGGCTTCCGCGAATGCAGGGCAATCAGCGGAGTCCACCCGATGGAGCGAGAACATGGCGTGAGGAGCCGAAAAGCGACGAATTTCCCGTGCTCGGCTTCCACTCACGGCGATGGTCTGCGCCACCGCAAGTTGGTTTGGCGTGATGGAAACTATTTTCTTCGCGCTGACATTGCGTTGCAAGCGGCCTCCCGGCAGCCTGTGGAATAATCAAGAACAATCGGTTCCCAGATCGGAGATCTCTACATGCTTTCAGCAGGGCTTTCGCGCCCCTTTTGCAGACGAATGGAAGCCCTGTTGGCAGAGGCGCGCGAACTCGCGACCATGCGCGACGTTCTACTGCCCAACCGCATCTCCGGGGGCTGCGAGTGAAGGACCGGGAGCATATCGTGGTGGGGTGCGCGTGAGTGGGATCCACGCGAAGAATGCAAGTCGGTCGATCCTTGAGATGACCGCGAAGCAGGCGCGCGCGTTCCTCTTGAAACCGGAAAGTTATTGCAGCCTTGATCTTCCTCCGTATTTCACGTTCGCGAAGATACTTTCCGCAGTATCGAAAGAGTTGCTCGGGAAGTCTGTTGCAAGCATGTCATCCAAACCACGCGATCACGAAGGTGTCAACTACTCGATGCTATCGAACAGAGACGGTCGCCATGCGTGGAGACCGTTCCAACTGATCCACCCTGCGCTCTATGTCTCTCTCGTTGAGCACATCACGAAGCCTGCGAATTGGAAGATGGTGTGCGACAGATTTAAGGAATTTCAGGCGCCCGCCAATTTCAAGTGCCTCAGCATTCCGCTCGAGACATCGGCCAACGGAGTTGACAAGGCTGCACAAATCCGGAACTGGTGGTTAGGAATCGAACAGGGCTCGATCGAGCTTGCCTTGGAATTCAATTATGTGTTCCATGCAGACATAACAGATTGTTACGCGGATATCTACACGCATTCAATCTCCTGGGCAGTGCATACGAAGCCTCTAGCCAAGGCGAAAAAGACCGACAAATCACTGATTGGCAATATCATCGACTCGCATATTCAAGACATGCGACACGGGCAGACGAACGGCGTTCCGCAGGGCTGTGTCTTGATGGATTTCATCGCCGAGTTGCTGCTCGGTTATGCTGACCTTGAACTCAGCAACCGGCTGAAAGTCGACAGCATCACCGAATTTCAGGTGCTTCGCTACAGGGACGATTACCGAATCTTTGTGCAAAGCCCGGAGGCTGGAGAAAGGATCCTGAAGGCTCTGACAGAGGTACTGATCGACCTCGGGCTGAAACTGAATTCGGGCAAGACTTCCGGCTCTCTGCAAGTCGTGGCCTCTTCTATCAAGGCCGATAAGCGGGCTTGGATTCGTGCTTCCCAAAACGAGCAGAATTTGCAGAAGCACCTATTGATCATTCATGCGCATGGTATCGATTACCCGAACTCAGGCAGTCTCACTGTCGCTCTCACGCAATTCCACGAGCGACTAGTGAAAGCAAGCGAATCCAAAACCCGCGAGTTCTAATCAGCATCGCTGTTGATGTAGCGTATAGTAGTCCGAGAACGTTCCCAGTGTGTGCGGCAATCATTAGCAAACTTTTGAGTGCAATTAGTAGCAAAGCCGAGCGAGTGGATGTCATCAAGAAGATCTACCGAAAGCTCTCGCAGCTTCCGAACACGGGACATATGGAGCTCTGGCTACAGCGTATTAGCCACTCTTACGAGCCAAAACTTGGCTACAAAGAGCAGTTGTGCCAGCTAGTAAAGGGCAAATTAGTAGACGTGTGGAACAACGACTGGATCACGTCAATAAAACTGAAGGCTGCATTGGACCCGTCACGAGTTGTCAATAAGTCGAAGGTGCGAGCGCTCAAGGCGGTGATCAAGCCGAGCGAGATCGCGGTCTTTGCGAAGGCAACGTATTGATTAGCGTGTTCCACCGAATCCATCGCCGAGGAAGCGGCCCTGGCTAGGCCATGAGGCTTAAGATTGGCCCCTTAAACTCACAGTTGCAACTAGGATATTCCACATCCGGGAAGGCGCGAAATAATCCATAGACGTGCCGCGACCGTACTCCGGCTCCCATCGTGGACAACTGATCCGCCGGTATGCGGCCTTGCTTCTGCGCCGGGGACGCTACGGGGACTAACGGGGACGCAAAGTGATGCGAAGTCATGCCAACTGGTGTCGGTGTGATAACGCAGGAACTCTCACGGCTTGAGTGGTTTGTGTTCGATCTGGCGAATTAGGCCAAACAGAGCAAAACCCGATCAATCCCTCTTTCACGGCGGTAACGGGGGTTCGAATCCCCCTGGGGACGCCATACCGCGATTTACAACCTGCAAGGCGCTATGACCAACGATGTTTGCGTTTTCTGCCTTTGTGGGAACTCAGAGAATTGAGGAGCAGGCTTCTAGTCCTGAGCGGCGGGGAGATGCCGCCGCTACTGTTTATCCCAGCCCAGCAGCTTCAACTGCGCTTCCAGGTAGCTAAGCCCTTGAGCAAGGGTCTTCTGGTAGCGTTCATCGCTGCAGTGCTCCAGATCATGCAGAACCCGTGTGCGCTGCAGCAGCAACGCGTCGCGTTTCCGCTCGCGCTCGAGTTCTGCGGGAGATAGCCTGGGTTTGAGCCCGCGAGAGAATTCCTCCGCGGATTCCATCTGGGCCTCGACGGACTTACTTTCCCATCCGCGTGCCATAACTTCATTGTACGCCCTCCTCAAAATGGAGGAGGGCGACACTTAGCGCGTCGGTGGGGTGCGGGCGGAACTATTTGATCTTGAAACCAGCGTCTGTCCTCTCGCGGTGAGCCATATGGCAGCCGCCGCAGTTGGGTCCGATTCCTTTGGCATCTGCCGCGGCCTGATCGAAATTGCCGGCCGAGGCGGATTTCGCAACCGCGTCGGCGCCCGCTCCAGCCTTCTGGGCGAAACCGACGGCGTCCGCAGCCCCCTTCGCTTGCCAGTACGCTTGCACTTGCTTAAAAAACCCAACTAATTTCTGGGCTTCCGCCGCCGCCAACGTACCGTCCTTGGCCTCAATGGCCTTCCCCATCGCGCCGTTGCTGGCGGCAATGCCTTTCATCCAACCTTGATAATCGGCATCGCTCTGTGCTGCGAGGACTCCCGCCATTAGTACTAGGGCCGTCGTTATCAACATCAGGGTCTTCTGCATTGGATTAACCTCATGATCTCTTGGAAATAGTTTTTCGGGCTTTCAAGCCTGGTTGCAATCGTATTTGATCCAGCGATTAGAGTCAACCAGGCTTCGGAGGGAACCCATGCATTGGGGGCCACGTATGATGGGATGAGAGTCATGGGACCCAAGCTTCGCATCGCCGCCGGATATTTCTTTATCGTGTTGGGAATCATCGGCTTGATGCTTCCCGTGGTTCCGCAGGTGCCTTTTTTTCTGGCGGCCGCCGCGCTCCTGGGCAAAGAGCACCATTTGGTACGGCGCGCGCGGGCCTGGCTGAAGAAGCGGGGAATCACCTGGGGCACGGACGATACACCGGAGCCCTCTCCACAGACCCCTTCCGACTCAAAATAACCTGAAATACCGAATCCAATGTTTGTACTATTGCGTCCAATTGCCTGTAGTAAACTGAAAGAAAGCGAATTGACGGCATTGGGATTGCCGCTTGGGCGATGCTGGGGATGCTCCGTAAACGTCACATATCGATGGGGTTGATCGCGCTTGTCGCCTTGGGCTTAGCACAGTTGAATTGGGCCGCTTCGGCCCAATGGGTTAGGGCGCATGGCCTCTATCAGGCCACCAACTATGAAGCGTCATTGCAGGCGCTGCTTCCCGAAGCGGCTACTGGCGATGCGGCTACATTGCAGTTGATCGGCCAGAATTTCTTCATGCTGGGTGACTATAAGAAAGCCACCGACTTCCTGGAAAAAGCCGCCGCAATGAATCCCCGTAGCGCTGACGCTGTCCTATGGTTGGGCCGGGCCTACGGTCGGCGCGCCGAGATATCCAGCCCGTTTACCGCTCCGGGCTACGCGTCAAAGGCGCGTCAGTTGTTTGAAAAGGCGGTATCTCTTGATCCGACGAATCGCGAAGCTCTCGGCGATCTTTTCGAATATTATCTGGAAGCCCCTGGATTTCTGGGCGGCGGCACCGGCAAGGCCGAGGCGTTAGCCGCCCGCGTCGCAAAAACGGATCCCGCCGAAGGGCACTACTATGAAGCCATTCTCGCCGAACGCCGCAAACAATTCGATTTCGCCGAAAAACACCTGCGAGCAGCCATGGATTTGGCACCCCAGCAAGTCGGCCACGTCATCGATCTAGCCAAGTTCATGGGACGCCTGGGCCGGATGAGCGAAAGCGAAGCGCTGTTTGCGCAAGCCGCGCGCATCGAACCAGAAAATCCGCGTATCTTGTTTGAACGTGCGAGCGCTTACATCAAGTCTCAGCGCAATCTGGATGAAGCAAGGCGCTTGCTACAACGTTATTTGCGTTCGCCGCTCAAGCCGGACGACCCGTCGCGGCAGGAAGCGGAAGCCCTCCTCAAGAAAACCGGGGCCTGATGTTTCACGGGGAAGCGTTGCGGTCCAGCTTTCAGGCGCTCCGCGCCAACAAGTTCCGCGCATTTCTCACGGCACTCGGTCTGGTCATCGGCAACGCGTCGGTCATCCTGGTGGTGACTATTTCACTCACCAGCCGCGATTACGTTCTGGATCAAATTCAACGTATCGGCTCCAATCTGGTTTATGCGCAGTATGAGGCCGGCAACAACCCTTCCATGGCCGCTGCCGCGGCGGACTACATCAAAATCGCCGACGTGGATGCCGTGCGCGCGCAACTGGGCGCACGCGCCGTGGCAGTAACCGGCGTTATGAACAGCTTCGACAAGATGCGCATTCAGGGGCGCGAGGAAGACGTTGCCATCATCGGTTCCGATCATTATTACCCGGCGGTGCGCAATTTGGATCTGCTGGCCGGGCGTTTCTTCGACGATTCCGACGTCACCCAGCGCCGCCGTGTGGCGCTGCTCATGGAACGCCTGGCACGCCGCCTATTTGGAAGTCAAAGCGCCGCGGTCGGGCAGACCGTCAAGCTGCACGAACTGCAATTCACCGTGATCGGCACGTTTAAAGAGAAAACCGAGAGTTTTGGACTCTCCGAACTTTCCGGAGAGAACGTACTGATACCGATGTCGGTTCTCCGCTATTTCTCCCCGATTGAACGCATCGATCCGATGTACGTCCAGGCGAAAAACTCTGATGACGTCTTGCCCATCACGCAGATCGTGAAGTCCATTATCGAAGCGCGCCACCGCGAAGGGGCCAGATATCGGGTGGAGAACCTGGCGGCCATTCTGGACGCCGCCCGGCGGATTGCCACCGTTCTGACCATCGTTTTGATGATGGTTTCCGCACTGGCTCTCATCATTTCCGGAATCGGCATTATGAACATCATGCTGGTTACGGTGACGGAGCGCACGCGCGAAATCGGTCTGCGCATGGCCGTTGGCGCCGCGCGCCGCGACGTGCTGCAGCAGTTTTTGGCGGAAGCTGTGATGATCAGTCTGGCCGGGGGCGTGGCCGGGATTGTGATCGGCGTGGCTGTTCCGCTGAGCGTGCGTTACTTCACGGATGAATTCGCGATACCAATCTCTCCCATTTCGATTTTGGTGGCATTCACGGTGTCCTTGATCGTGGGCCTTGTGTTCGGAATCCTGCCGGCTAACCGCGCCGCGCGTCTCAATCCCACGGAAGCTTTACGCTACGAGTAAACCGCGCTCACAAGGACGCTTCAATCGGCATCGCCAGCGGAGGCTCAATCAGGAATTCCATTTTCGCCATCCGTGCCAATGCATCGCGAAGCGCTTGCTCCGTGGTGGGCTCCACTGTGATGACGAATGGCAAATCGCTCGCGTCCTCGTCTGGCAGTTGCAGCACGCCCTCAATGGAAATGCTCTCCGCCGCCAGAGCAGCGGCCAGTTGCGCGATGATTCCCGGGCGGTCCTTCACACGGAATCGCAAATAGTAGGCAGCGCGGTTGAGCGAAATGGGAATCGGCAGATACTCGCCCAGCCGCGCGTGCGCAAAGGGCGAAACACGTTCCGGACTTCCGGAACGAATCTCCCGCGCCACGCGCATTAGATCGCTCACCACTGCAACACCGGTGGGATGCGGCCCAGCTCCTCGCCCGTAATAAAATGTGTCCGCGCCGTATTTGCCGCGGACCCATACCGCGTTGTAAGCGCCTCGCACGCCCGCGAGAATCGTCGACTGCGGTATCAAAGAAGGCCGCACCGAGAGCAACAAGCCGTCCGGCGTCTGGCGCGCCGCGCAAATCAGGCGGATGGTATGGCGCAGCATGTGCGCGTAGCCAAAGTCGATGGGCGTGATGCGGCGTATGCCTTCGGTGTAAATGTCCGCCGGCACAATGCGTTCGCCGAAGGCCAGCGCCGCTAGAATCGCCAGCTTGGAGCGCGCGTCAAACCCGTCGACATCGGCGGAAGGATCGGCCTCCGCATAGCCCGCCTCCTGCGCTTCCCTTAATACCGAATCGAAGCCCGCGCCGCGGCGCTCGATCTCCGTCAAAATGTAATTGCAAGTGCCGTTCAAGATACCGTACAGAGTATTGATACGATCGCCGGAAATCCCTTCGCGCAATACGGCGTGAATGGGAATGCCGCCAGCCACGCTCGCCTCCATGGCCATATTGATGCGCGCTGCGATGGCACTGTCCCACAGATCGGCGCCGCTCAAAGCCATGAGCTCTTTGTTTGCGGTGACCACGGATTTCCCGCGCGCGGCGGCCGCTTCGATGATCTCGCGAGCCACGGTTGTCCCGCCCACGAGCTCGACGACGATCTGCACATCCGGATGATCGACCACTTCACGCCAATTCGTGGTGCGCACGGGCGACCCCAATGCGGCGGGGATCTGTTTATCCGCGACGCTGCGGCTGCACACCGCCTCCACACGCAGCGGGAAGCCAAGCTTTAGTGCGATTTGATCCGCATTCTCCGCCAGAATCGCCAGCGTGCCGGAACCGACATTCCCGAGACCGATCACCCCAACCCCAACCGATTGCGCCGCGAGCGGCTGCACGGCTCGAGGTGTCGCGTCGGCGAACGGCTGATCGCCTGGCTCTAAATTGACTGGGTGCATAGGGAAGGTTGGATCTTTCTATCATTGTAGGTGATGAGACGCATATTCCTCACGCTCTGTGTCCTGGTGGCACTGACGTTCCTGGCAGACCTCGGAAGCGCTTTCGCGCAGCGGCGAGGGATGAGAAGTCCCGGCGAGATCCGGCGTCAGGAAGACGCCATCGCTAAAGATGACTTCCGTCACAACCGCGAAGACGCCGCCGAGATCCTGACGTTGGCCAGGGACCTCATGATGGATCTCAACCGCGATGGCGTCTTCGTGGTCGATGTCAAGACCATCAAAGCCGCCGAACGTATCGAAAAACTCGCTAAAGACGTGAAGGGCCGCCTAAAGCGCTATTGAGCCGGACGGCCGCGCAGATGCCATATGCGCACGTGCACTACCCGAATGCTAATCTGAAGTACTTAGCCGTATGCCCTCCACCCGTGAAAAATCTCAATTGATGAGCGCGTCCGAAATCGATCGAACCCTGGTCCGTCTGGCGCATGAGGTTCTGGAACGATCTTCTGATATCAACAAACTCGTTTTCATCGGCATCCGCCGCCGCGGAGTGCCTTTGGCCGACCGGCTGGCTAAAAAAATCGAGCTGCTTGAGAATCACAAGATTCCCGTGGGCGTTCTCGACATCAATCTCTATCGCGACGACCTCTCCACCGTTTCCCAGCAGCCCGTGGTCAATGCAACCGACATTCCGTTCCCCGTCACCGACACGCATGTGGTGCTCACCGACGACGTGCTGTACACAGGCAGAACGGTTCGGGCGGCGCTTGACGCGCTCTTCGATCACGGTCGCCCATCCAAGGTGCAGCTTCTTGTGCTGATCGACCGCGGCTGGCGGGAATTGCCGATTGAGGCAAGCTATGTAGGACGACACGTGCAGACCGCCGCCAACGAAATCATCGAAGTGAAGTTCCAAGAGATCGACGGAATGGAAAAAGTGCTGTTGGCGGAAGTGACAGGAGCCCAGACGGCGTGAACGGACTGCTCGGTATCGCGACGCTTGGGCGCGAAGAAATCCAGGCAATTCTTGATCGCGCGCGCGATTTTCAAGCGCCCCCCGGCCAAGGCTTCCGCACCTTCAGTTCGCTGGCCGGCCGGACCCTAGTGAATCTTTTTTTCGAAGCGTCCACGCGCACTCGGACCAGTTTCGAACTGGCCGCGCGGCGGCTGGGCGCGTCGGCCATTTCGATCACAGCACAGGCTTCCAGCGTGTCCAAAGGCGAATCCTTGGTGGACACGCTCAACACTCTGGCGGCCATGCGGCCCGACGCTATTATCATGCGCCATTCGGCCTCCGGCGCACCTCATTTTCTGCAGCAACACTTGGAAATCCCCATCATCAACGCGGGCGACGGAACGCATGAGCATCCTACGCAGGCGCTCCTTGACGCACGCACCATTCTCGACCGCGGGGCCAAGCTCGAAGGCTTGCGCGTCGCCATCATCGGCGACATCGCGCACAGCCGCGTGGCGCGATCCAACGTGCACCTACTCTCAAAATTTGGGGCGCAAATCGTATTGTGCGGTCCGGCCCCTTTGCTTCCGTCCGAGCTTGTCGATCTCGCCCCAGGCGTGACCTTGACCACCAGCATGGACGAAGCCATCCGCGACGCAGGAGTCATCATGATGTTGCGCGTTCAGCTAGAACGCCAACATGAGGCAGCGTTTCCAGCCGATGAATATTTTCAATTTTATGGATTGCGATTGGAGCATCTGAAGGCCGCACGGCCGGAAGTCATCGTTATGCATCCCGGCCCCATTAATCGCGGCCGAGAGATCTCTTCCGAGGTAGCGGATTCCCAAAAATCGGCGATCTTGAATCAGGTAGAAAACGGAATTTCAGTGCGCATGGCAGTCCTGGAGCGCGTACTCGGCGGGGGAATGAATGCCAACGCTGCTCATTAAGAACGGCCGTATCATCGATCCGGCTTCCGAACACGACGCCATCGCGGATGTCCTGATTCGAGACGGAATCATCGTTGAAGTACGCCCGAATCTCACCGCCGCCGGCGCGGAAGTGTTCGACGCGACGGGTCTGATCGTCGCGCCAGGATTCATCGACATGCACGTGCATTTGCGTGAGCCGGGCTTCGAGCACGCAGAGACCATAGAATCCGGCGCACGCGCCGCGGCTGCAGGCGGGTTCACCTCTATTTGCCCCATGCCCAACACCTCGCCGGTGAACGACAACGCCACAGTGACCCGGTACATTGTCGACGAAGCACGGCGGAGGGCGGTGGTCAATGTGTTTCCCATCGGCGCGATCACCAAGGGTAGCGGCGGAGAAGACCTTGCCGCCATCGGCTCCATGCGAGCGGCCGGAGCCGTCGCCATCTCCGATGACGGACGCCCTGTCATGAACGCCCGCGTGATGCGGCGCGCCATGGAGTACGCGCGCAGTTTCGGGATTCCTGTAATCAACCATTGCGAAGATCTGCACCTGAGCGCAGGCGGTGACATGCACGAGGGTTCCACGTCCGTGCGGCTGGGTTTGCGCGGTATTCCCGGATGTTCCGAGGATGTGATGGTAGCCCGCGATATTCTGCTCGCCGAAGTCACCGGCGCTCGTTATCACGTGGCGCACATCTCGGCAAGGCATTCGGTGGAGATGGTCGCCTTCGCCAAGGCACGCGGTCTCAATGTGACCGCCGAAGCCACCCCTCATCACCTCTTGCTGGCGGACGCGGACATGCAACCGTACGACAGCAACTACAAAATGAAGCCTCCTTTGCGCGGAACAGACGACGTGAACGCGGTGCTGGAAGGGGTGGTCAGCGGAGCGATTGACGCTATCGCCACCGACCACGCTCCGCACCCGGGCAGCGAAAAGATGCAGGAATTCGAGCGCTGTCCGTTTGGCATCATTGGTCTGGAAACCGCCCTCGGTATCGCGCTGGAACAACTGGTGCACCCCGGGCGGATCAGTCTCCCGAAGATGATCGCCCTCTTCACGGTAAATCCCGCCCGTATATTAGGCATACAGCGCGGCACGCTCGCGGCCGGCGCGGCGGGCGATGTCACCATATTCTCCGCGACGCGGAGCTGGACCTACGATGTCAGCAGATCCCTTTCCAAGAGCCACAATTCCCCCTTCAGTGGTAAAACATTTCAGGGAGGTCCGTGCGCTACCGTAGTAGCCGGAGAAATCGTTTGGCGGATGGATCAGTAGCGCGGGGCGGAGGTAATCATGAGCACGTTCGTTCTAGTTCACGGAGCGTGGCACGGCAGTTGGTGCTGGAAGCGAGTCCGCACGGCGCTGCAAGCACAAGGGCATGATGTTTTTACCCCGACCCTAACCGGCGTGGGCGAGCGATGCCATTTGCTTTCGCCGCAAGTGAATCTGGACACACATATCGCGGACGTAGCGAACCTCATCCGATGGGAGGAACTCACCGATGTGGTTCTATGCGGGCATTCCTATGGCGGTTGTGTGATCAGTGGCGTGGCGGACCGCATGGCGGACCGTATCGGCGCCTTGGTATACGTGGACGCGTTCGTGTTAGAGAACGGGCAAAATGTGCACGACACGTTGCCTCCTGATCAGCGCGACGGCCAACTCCTGCTCGCACGCGGTGTGGGAGAGGGCTGGAAAGTTCCGCCCATCCCAGCCGAAATTTTCAACGTAAATGCCGCTGACGTGGGGTGGGTAAACCGGCAGTGCACGATGCAGCCGCTCGCGACCTTTGAGCAACCGATGGCGCTCACGGGCGCGATTGACCGGATCACGAATGTTACTCATATCCTGGCCACTCGATTCGCCGGATCCCCCTTTCCGCAATTCCACGAGCTAGCCAGGCGGAAGGGCTGGAAGACCGTAACCATGCCTTGCGGACATGACATAATGCTGGACCAGCCCGAAGAACTCACCCGATTGCTGCTGTCGGCCCGCGGCTCGGCAGCCACTTCCCGCTAAATTGCCCTTTCCCCATAAATATGGGAATATTGAGCGTGAAGACAACCCTGGAAATCCCAGACGACGTATTCCAGAAGGCTAAAGTAAAGGCCGCCGAACTGCGTATTCCATTGCGCCAATTCATCACGGAGGCAGTCGAACTGAAACTCACCGCCGATCCTACTCCGGCCGCAAAGCCCTGGATGAAGGGTTTCGGCAAGCTGCGCCATCTTCACAGGGAAACGGAGCGCATCAATGGAATCATCGAAGAAGAATTTGGACAAATTGAACCGGAAGACCGGTTATGATTCTGGACACGAATGCACTATCTGCCTTCGTGGATGGTGTGCCATTGGTGGGGGCCGCCGTGAGATCGGCGCGCCAGATGGTCGTCCCCGTCATTGTGCTGGGCGAGTATCGATACGGCATCACACACTCGGTTCGCCGGCCCGCCTACGAATCTTGGCTGGACAGATATCTATCTGAGTTCCGTATCCTTGCAATTAGCGAAGAAACCGCTCTTGAGTATGCCGCCCTCCGCTCGGAATTGCGGCGGTCCGGCAAGTCCATTCCCGCAAACGACGCCTGGATAGCGGCCTTGTGCCGGGAGCACAATTTGCCTTTGCTGAGCCGGGATCAGCACTTCGACCGCGTTCAGGGTGTACAGCGAATGACGTGGTAGCTTAACCGCCGTGCGCGGCCTTGCATTGTTCGCAAGGGCAAATCTTGCGGAAGTGATCAAAGGAATAGATACCAGTATTGTGGCCGTCGCTCCAGGAAATCTTGATCGCGTAGCTGCCCACTTCCTCGACGCTTAACATCTTGAGCGCCGGCTTGAACATCGGGAACAAGTCTTTTGGGGCCGCGTCCTCCGCTGCGTAGTTAGTCTTCTGCGGTTCCGTTCCGTGGGCTCCAGTACAAGAAGCGCACGGGCATTCGTCGCGCAGATACCCCAGCAGGTAATCGCTGTGATGGCCATCTTTCCAATCGATTTTAATGCCCTTGGATTTGGAGATCGCGATGTGCTCGGGTTCGGCGGCCTGGTGCAGTACGGTTGGATTCAAGGATTGGCTCTTTCGACATCACGGATTCCTGAAATGCGGCGCAGTGCGGAGACCAAGCGCTCCAATTGCTTCTTGTCGCGGACTTCGATCGTGATATCGATGATCGCGCTGTCCGTCCCCTTTTCTTCATCACTGCGAGCTTCCAGGCTTCGGATGTTGGTTTGTTCGTGAAACAGCACGCTGGTCAATTGATTCAAAATTCCAGGCCGGTCCTCCGTGGACACAAGAAGTTTCACCAGGAACACCTCTGATGCACTGCGCGCCCATTCCACTTCAATTTTGCGCTCGGGTTCGTACAACAGATTTTGAACGTTGGTACATTTCACGGAATGCACGGCCACCCCCTTGCCGCGCGTTACGTACCCGACTATGGTCTCTCCGCGAATCGGGTTGCAGCATTTGGCGCGATATACCAGCAACTCGTCGGCGCCCTTCACCCGGATCACCAGGTCCTGCTCCCCTTTGCCGGGCGCGGCAGGGGCTGAGGTGGGGGCCGTGGGCGACACTGGCTCAGCCGTCTCCGGGCCCACAATTTCCGGGGCAAGCTTCTGCAGTACCTGGCGCGCCGAATACTTGCCGTAGCCCAACGCGGCGTACAGATCTTCCATCTTGCTGCATCCGTAGTCGGCGGTGACCGCATCCATCTGCGCTCCCGTCACTCGGCCGAGCGAGACACCGAAGCGGCGGGCTTCGCGCTCCAGATACTTCTGCCCAATTTCCACTGCCTTCACGCGCTCGGTAGTGTTAATGACGTGCTTGATTTTCTGCCGCGCGCGCGTTGTCTTGACGATGGACAGCCAGTCCTTGCTCGGCAGATGTCCGGTGGTGGTTAGAATTTCCACCACGTCGCCGTTCCGCAGAGCGTATTTCAATTGAACGATCCGCCCGTTGACCTTCGCGCCGGTACAGCGATTGCCGATGTCGGAGTGAATCGCGTAAGCGAAGTCAATGGGTGTGGCGTCGCGCGGCAGAACAATTACGCGGCCTTTGGGCGTGAAGGTGTAGACCTCTTCCGGGTACAAGTCCACCTTGAGGGTGGACATGAACTCGCCGGGATCGCGCATTTCACGCTGCCAATCCACCAGTTGCCGCAGCCACGCTACCCTCTGATCGTCTTGGCCCGGCCCGCGCCGGCCTTCTTTATACTTCCAGTGCGCGGCGATGCCATCTTCGGCCACGCGGTGCATCTCTTCCGTGCGGATCTGCAATTCGAAATGGCGGCCTCCCGGACCCATCACGGAGGTATGCAGGGATTGATACAGGTTCGGCCGTGGAATCGCGATGAAGTCTTTGATGCGTCCTGGAATCGGATGCCACTCGTTGTGAATAACGCCGAGCGCGGCGTAGCAGTTCTTCACGGAGTCCGTGATGATGCGCACCGCCAGCAGATCGTAAACCTGATCGAGCGTGATCTTCTGCCGTCGCAGCTTCTGAAATACCGAATAGGCCCGCTTCAGGCGGCCATCGACGCGGGCCGGAATCCCCTCGCGCGCCAGCAGCACCTCCACGGTGTGCCGGATTTCCTTCAGAAACGCCTCATTGGCATCATGCTGCGCGGCGAACTCCTTGAGGAGGCCCGCGGAAGCTTCCGGCTCCAAGTAACGGAAAGCCAGATCCTCCAATTCTCCGCGAATCTTTCCCATGCCCAACCGGTTGGCGATGGGTGCGTAAATCTCCAGCGTCTCCGTCGAAATACGTTCCTGCTTTTCGCGCGACAGAGCGTCCAGCGTGCGCATGTTGTGCAGCCGGTCCGCCAGCTTGACCATGATGACGCGAATGTCGTTGACCATGGCCAGCAGCATCTTGCGGACGCTCTCGGCCTGGCGCTCCTCGCGGTTCGCAAGATTCAATTTGCTCAGCTTGGTGACGCCGTCCACGCAACGCGCCACTTCGTCTCCGAACTCGCGTTTTACTTCGGCGATAGTGGCAGCTGTGTCTTCCACCACGTCGTGCAGCAGGCCCGTTTGCAGGCAGACCATGTCCATGTTCATGCTGGCCAGCTGCTGCGTCACCTGGACCGGGTGCATCATGAAAGGCTCGCCGGTGGCACGCTTCTGGGCGCGATGGCGGTCTGCCGCGAACTGGAAGGCTTTGCGCAACGGCTCCAGATCCTCGTTCGGGCGGCGTTCGCGGACACTCGCTTCCAACTCCCGGTAGAGGGCATCCACGGATCCGGCTTCGTGGAGGCCAACGGCGGCAGCCTCTAAAGGCGCCGACGGAGGCGGGGTCGTCACGGCCTGGGCGTCAGCCATCTCACCTTCAGTGTACCGGACCGCCCTCGCGGACGCCGTGCCTGGCGCTTCCGGCCAGGGCCGTGACGCGTTTCCGGAAAGCCGACTCGAAAGAAATGCGCGGTATATCGATCTGCTTCCGCAAGGACTTTAAGTCACGCTTGAGAGGCGCGGAAAGGCGATCCGCCGCCGCGTCAAACGCTTGTTGCGACGTCGCTACGAAACCAGCCAGCGCACGCTGATAGCCCGCTTGATTCGGCACCTTGCCACACCCGGACACCAGCGCGGAAAGGACCTCCACCCGGTCTTCAGCCGTAAGTGCCGCGTGGGAGGCCAATAGAGCCCCCCAGTCGTCGAGGAACGGCGCCAGGGGAAGCAGCAGGTCGGAACGTCGCCGGAGTCCCCGAACCGCGCGCAGAGGGTAGTTACGATGCCCCTCGGCGGCCATAGCGGTGTTGTACAGCCGCGCCGCGCGCTGGAACGCTCCTCCGTACGGCGTGCGATTCTCATGCGCCAGCCGGTGGAAACGGGCGCGTGACGCGGAATGGATTTCTCCTTTGGGCCAAAAACTGACGGCCTGATCGATGTCTCCACAGTTATGGGTGAGTATCGCCGCCAGACGCAAAGCGTCCAGTTCCGCGCCAGGCGTGGCCAGAGCGGCACGCCACCCGCGAGCCTCCCGGTCCAGTTCGGCGTCAATCGCAAACGCCGTTTTATCGGCGTAGTCAGCCTCACCCAGGGCCAGAAACCGCCCGTGCGCTCCCGCAATTACGCTGAGCCACTCGCCGTTATGACCGCTGATCTTCCCGATTCCCTCTACCGGGACGATTCTTCTGGATACCGGAGATAGGTCCCAGTCCGCCGCTTCCAAAGCATAATCACACATGGCGCGCAGCACTTCGCGGTCCCGCGTTTCGCGCCACAGGATGCCGCGGATCTTGGTGTCGACATCGGTGGGAACATAGGTCGCCACCGTGGCAAAATGGGCGGCCAGGCAGATCTGGAAATATTCGAGCGGGCCAGGACCTTCCGGCGGGTTGAGAGCCGCGCCACGCAGACGGACCAGGTACTCGCCTCCGGAGGAAGCCAGGATCTGCGCGGACAAGAAAGCGCCGTCCCTGTCGAATAGGAACGGCGCCGTATTTTGTACCAGATCAAGAAGTCTGGCGGCGGGGATCCAGCGGGAGACTACTCCTGGACGATTCCGCCTCCGGTCTTCTTCTCCAAGCGTTCTTGCTTGATCTTCTTGGTGTCGAGGGCCTTCTGGAGCCACTTATCCGCTTCCTCAACCTGCGCTTTGTAGGCGTCCTTATCGTCGGCCAGATCGGCGCGTTCGCGCACCAGCAGGTTCATATACGCCATGGCGTCGTCGTATTCCGGGTCAATCTCGAGCGCCTTCTGCAGCTTCGCGATGCCATCTTCCAGGATGGGGCCATACTGCACCTTCAACGCGTCCTTCACCTTCTTGTCCTTCAGCGGCCCGGGCTCTTCCGGCTTCATGTTCATCTCGACCCGCGCCGTCATGAGGGCGGGATAGAACTTCTTCTGCGCGATGGCACCCAGGCTGTAGTAACCGTCGCGGCTATTGGCGTCCGCCGCAATCAGCTTGTTATACCAGCTGGCAGCTTCATCCAGCTTCACCATCTTTTGTTCCGTGGGCAGCGCATCCGCCTCGTTATAGGCAAGCGACGCGAGCGACGCCAAAGCAGTGGTTTCATTGGCGTTGATTTCAAGCACCCTATTGAACTCATCGCGGGCCTTCTTCGCCAGGTCTTCGTTCTCGGGAGATGTCGCACCCGGGATCCACTGCATCATGTACGCAGTGGCCAGATACACACGCGCGTTCGGACTGGTCGGATCCAGTTCGATGGCTTCCTGAAAAAAGCCGACCGCCTCGCTGTATTTGGCGTTGCGGAATGCGCTGACGCCCTTATTGATATCGTCCCGGGATTTCAGCTTTTGGCATCCCGTGCCGAAAAAGGCCAGCGTGCTTACCACCAGCAGAGCGCCCGGCAATCGTAGATTCAGCATAAAGAATTCGTCCTTTCAAGCTTTGCCGGGGCCTCCGACGGTGTCGCTACCGCCGCCCCGCCAGCACCTGCTTCATTGTCCTAACTCCGCCTTGGGCGTCATCAAGCCGATCTTGTCAATGGCGGCGCCTTTGGCAATGTCAATCGCCCGGGCAACCGTCTGGAAATCGAGATCGGGATCGCCTTTTACAAACACAACGCGTTCCGCGCGAGTCTTGAACACGTCCGTCAGGCGCGCACCCAGCTGGGACTCTTCGATGGGGTCCTGGTTGAGCTTAATCGACCGGTCCTTCTCGATCACAATCACCACGGTGCGGTCCTGATTGGGAGGCGGAGGTGGCTGATTCGGCGGAGGCGGCTGAGGCGCCAGCGCTTCCAGTCCGTGCGGCGTCAAAGGCGTGATCACCATGAAAATGATGAGCAACACCAAGAGTACGTCAATCAAAGGCGTCATGTTGATCTCGGCCTTTGGGCCGCCACCACCACCGCCAACTGCCATGGACATATGAGTATCTCCTTAAAAAACCTTTGGAACGTTTACTGCCCAGCGGGGCGTACCGGTCGATCTTGCGCCACTTGTTCCGTAATAAGACCCAATTGATCGACGCCGGCGCTGCGCAGCGTATCCACCACGTCGGTGACGCGCTCGTATTTGGCGCGGGCATCCGCCTTCACATATACCGTCTTATCGAGTTTATTGGTTTGCAGATCGCGAATCTTCGGAGCCAGTTCCTCTGTCGTAATCTGCTTGTTGCCGGGGCTCAAGAAGATCTGGCCGTTACGGGTGATAGCCACCAAAATGGCATCCTCCTTATCGGCGTCCTTCATGGCGATGGGGTTCCTTGTTTTCGCCATATCCACGTTCACGCCTTTGGTCAACATGGGCGTGATGACCATGAAAATGATCAGCAGCACGAGCATCACATCCACCATCGGTGTGACGTTGATATCCGAAGTAACGTCCGGCGCTTTGGGTGCTTTCATAACAAACTCCTCGCCAACAGATTTTCGCCATGGCGGGCGGCCCCGCCCTGCACTTACCACAAGCCGCAGGCGAGTCCGTCAGCGCGCCCCGGTGAACCGGGGCGCGCCAGGATTCAACTCGCGGCAGTACGCTACTTTCCAGCGGCGGTCCGGTTGCCCACGCGCTTAATGAAGTAGTCGACAAGTTCGGAACTGGAATTGCCCATTTCCGTGTCGAACGCTTCAATTCTGCCGCTGAAGTAGTTGTACATCCAGACGGCCGGAATCGCGACGAACAAACCGACGGCGGTGGTCACCAGGGCTTCGGAAATACCGCCGGCAACGGCGCCCAAACCGGTGGACTTTTCCGTGGAAATGCCCTTGAACGCGTTGATGATGCCGACCACTGTTCCGAACAGACCAACGAACGGGCCGGTGGAACCGATGGTGGCAAGGCTCGACACGCCGCGCTTCAGTTCGGCGTGCACAATGGCTTCGGCGCGTTCGAGAGCGCGCTTGGAAGCTTCGATCTCCTCACCGGAAATCTCATTGCTCATCTGGTGGGCCCGGAACTCCTGCAGCCCGGCGACGACGACCTTGGCCAAATGGCTCTTGCCATAACGGTCCGCGATCTTGATCGCATCATCCAGCTTACCTTCACGCAGCGCGCCGGCCACGGCCGGAGCAAACTGCCGGGACTGCGTGCGCGCCGCACTATAGGCGAGCAAGCGGTCAATCATCACACCGATGGACCATGCCGACATAATGAACAGAACAATAACGACGGCTTTGGCCAACCAACCCATCTGGTTCCACATGGAGCGCGGATCGAAGTTGACTCCGCCGCCCTCCTGAAGAAGCATGAACGCCCATACCTGCAACTGTAAGACCATGATTTTCTCCTGCGAGTTGAATTTGAAGGCGGGCCGAAGGCCCGCCCCGGACTATTGACTCAAAGTGAAATTTACGTCAATTTGAGTAATCACTTCTACCGCCTCGCCGTTGAGCAGCGTAGGCTTGTAAACCCATTGCTTCACCGCATCGGTGGCTGACTGCACCAGCATCGGATGGCCACTGACCAGCTGAAGATTTTGAATGGTGCCATCCTTGGAAATAACCGCGTTGAACTTCACGGTTCCCTGGATGCGCGCCGACTTCGCCAGCGCGGGATAAACCGGAGTAACCTTTTTGATCAAATTCGCGGCGATCACGTTGCCGCCGACTTTGATCGAACGCACAACTTCCTTCACGACCGGAGGAGGAGGAGGCGGCGGCGGCGCGGCGACAGCCAGCCCACCCAAACCACCCATGCCACCGGGAATGCCGCCGGGGATGCCGACCGCGGAAACCTGCGCGGCGCTAGGCGGAAGGGCGTCCTCTTCAATGATGGCTACGTTCTTCGGGATTTCGCGGGGTGCCGTCAGGCGGCCCGCGTCGAACTGGCGCGGCGCGACCTTAATCACTTTCACAGGTGTGGGAGGAGGCGGTGGGGGGGGCGGCGGCGGTGGCGGCGGCGCGGTCAGGAAGCTGGCCAACGACGCTTTCGGCAACACATCCGTATAGATCAACGGGATCAGCACCAGGATGGCGGTCAGAGCCAATTGAGTCAGTGTCGATACGATCACCGTCCAACCTTTGTGGGTCTTTCCCACGCCATCAACGAAGGTTTGATTAAACATCTTCTTCCCTTTCTTGCGAAACGCTCCTACTACGCTCCATGATCACTTCAACTCCGCACTGCTTTCCGGCCGCCGCCCGCTGGAGACGAGGCCGCTTGCTTTACTGACACCGCCGGGGTTTGCTTCGTTCCGCGCTTCCGTTCAAGGACGTTCTGCGAGAATAGCAGGATCGGGCTGGCGATGTAAATCGAAGAATACGTTCCCACGATAATTCCAACCACCAAGGCGAACGCGAAGCCATTCAAGACTTGGCCGCCGAACAGCCATAGGGAGAGCGCAGTCAGCAGCGTTAAACCGCTAGTCAGTATGGTCCGGCTGAGTGTCTGATTGACGCTGAGATTGATGATCTCAGGCAGAGATTCCCGCCGCATCGATCGCAGATTTTCGCGAATCCGGTCGAATACCACGATCGTATCGTTCATCGAATAACCTACCAGCGTCAACAGGGCCGCGACCACAGTCAATGAAATTTCCTTGTTAAACAGCGAAAACAAACCCAGGGTTAGAATCGTATCATGCAACACCGCGACAACCGCCGCAACACCGTAAATCCATTCAAAGCGAAGCGCGATATAAACCAGCATTCCGGCAAGCGCGTAGAGTGTCGCTAAAATCGCCTGTTTTTGCAGATCGCGTCCGACTTTCGGCCCAACTACTTCCGCCGAAAGAATAGTGAACGGACCCAACGCGCACTCCTGCTTGATGGCGTTCAGAACTTGCGGGGTCACGCCCGGCACTCCACTCAACTGGTCGAGCGAGGTCAGTAAGCCCCCCTTGGAAGCTCGGAAATCGGCGATTGCCTTAACCACTGTCTGCAATTCCTGCTCGGACATTGCCACTGCAGCTTGCAGCAATGGCTCACGCAGCTTACTCGCCAATTGATCGCCACTGGCATTATTCAGATCCAGCTTGCCGCCACCGGCGCCGAACGTTGATCGTAAAGTGTCTTCAATGACCTGACGATTCACGTTTAGCTCTTTCTCGTCCTTAATCTGGGTTCCGACCAGCACTTCGGGAGCGCCGGTGATCTGCTGCACGGAAACTTCTCCCTGGATCTTGCTTTCAAGCGCCGCCCGGATTTGATCCACTGGAGGTTCCTGGTTGAAACGCAGGTACATCACAGCCCCGCCGGCAAAATCGATGCCGTACTTCGGTCCGCCCTTCACCACAATACTGACCAGACCCGCAGCCGTAAGGATCAATGACGCGATGATGAACGGCCACTTTGTGCCAAGGAAGTCGTAGTGAGTGTTGTTAAATAATTGCATCGACCCTACAGCAGGCGGCCAGAGCGTACAGACACCGGCTACTACCTAAAAGTTCCCAAAAATCTTTCTCAATAACGGCTTTCCAAAGTAACACAAAAACAGGCCGAATCAAAAGCCGCAACTTCGGCGGGCAGCAACCCGCTAAATACTGAGCGCCAAGACCTTTTGCTGCCTCCCAAATTCCCAATCGAAAATCGCCTTCGAGACAAATACAGCCGTGAAAACATTGGCGATCAGACCAATCACTAACGTCACAGCGAAGCCCTTCACAGGGCCGGTGCCGAACAAGAACAAGAAGGCGCACGAAACCACCGTGGTCACGTGGGTGTCGATAATCGTTAAGAATGCCTTGCTGAATCCCGCGTCTACCGCAGCAATAACAGCTTTCCCAGACCGCAGCTCTTCGCGGATCCGCTCAAAAATCAACACGTTGGAATCCACTGCCATACCAATGGTCAAAATCACTCCGGCAATGCCCGGCAATGTCAGCACCGCTCCAAAGTAACTCAATGCGGCAATCAGAATCAAAGCGTTTAGTACTAGCGCCAAAGTTGCGTTCACACCGCTCTTCTTGTAGTACAACAGCATCACCACCACCACAGCGATGACGCCGGCGATGCCGGAAATCACGCCCGCACGGATCGAATCCGCCCCCAACGAAGGACCCACCGTGCGTTCTTCCAGATATTCCACGCTCGCCGGCAGCGATCCGGCGCGCAAATTCAGCGCTAAGTCGGACGCTTCTTCATAACTGTTGGCGCCCGTGATCTGCCCAGTGTCACTGATCTTCGATTGAATGGTGGGCGCGCTCAAGACGTTCTTGTCCAGCACGATCGCCAGCCGGTTATTAATGTTCGCGGCGGTGAACCGTTCGAAACGCTTCGCGGCGTCCTGCGTGAGCACGAAGCTCGTCACCCAGCGGGAATTCTGATCCTGAGATGGACTCGCGTTGCGTAGGTCGCGCCCCGTAATCACGGGTGTTCTGGCAAGCAGGTAAACCTCGGCTGGAGCGCCGCCTCGCGCCGGAGCGCCCACCAGTTGGCTGTTCAGAGGAAGCACGCCACCCTTACTCGAAAGAGCTTCGTCGCGGGAGGCCCACGGACCGCCTACCACCTCATACAGCTCCAGCATCGCGGCCGTCTTTAGAATCTGCTTGATGCGTGCCGGATCGTCGACGCCCGGAAGCTGCACCAGTAATTCCGCCTCGGCGCTGCTGCGTCCGCGCTCCTGCACGCTCGATTCCGCGAGCCCCAGCGCATTAATCTTCTTCTCGATCGTGTTCTTGCTTTGCGTCAGCGTGTCCGCGCGGAGCTTTAGCGCCTCGGTGGGCTTCATCGTCAGCCTGTAATCGGTCTGATTCACCGGAGTTAAGTTCCACACGCCGCCGAAAGTATCATTCACGGTCTGGCGGAAATTGCCCGCCGAGGTGGCCGGAATGCCTTTGACGTCGATCTGAATGGAATCGGCCGATTGAATCGTGGGCGGGTCATTCCGCTGCATATCCACGTATTGAATGTTGGATTTGCCCAGCTGATCCTTTAGCCGCTGGATCACGGTATCGGCCTCGGCTTTGAAAGCGTCCTGGATCTGAACTTGCAGCACCAATTGGCTGCCGCCCTTGAGATCGAGTCCCAGATGGATATTCTTGTTCCAGTTGGCCGCCATTTCCGCGGTGGATGTGGGGATTCCAATGATCCCGTAGATACAGCCCACAATAATGACGAAGATCGCCAGGAACTTGAGTTTGAGGTTGCTAGTCATGTTTATTGCACCCGCAGCTTGGCTACTTCTTGTCTTCCGAAGACTTCTCCTGATTTACCACACCCGATACGGCGCTGCGCGCCACCTGGAGCTTTACGTTGTCCGGCTTGATGCGCAGGATCATGGTGTCCCCTGAAATGCTCACGATTGTTCCCACGATTCCGCCTGTTGTAATTACTTCGCTCCCCGATTGCAACTCTGCCAGCATCTGCGCCTGTTGCTTCTTCTGGCGCTGCATCGGCATGAACACCAGAAAATAGAAAATGACCACAATGGCCAGCAGCGGCAGGTATTGCAGCAGCGGGTTTTGAGCCGCGGCGCTCTGTAGGATGAAGCCAAAAGAGGACATCGGGTTGGAAATTTTAGATCCGCGCTTCGACCGGACGCTCGCGCAAAGATCGCAGCAGTTCCGGGAACTGCCCAAGTAATATAGACTGCCTGATCTCCCTCATGATGTCAAGGTATCGATGGATGTTGTGCAGAGTGGCCAGTGTGGAGAAGACAATCTCGCCTGCGAGGAACAAATGGCGAAGATAGGCACGTGAAAAATTCTGGCACGTGTAGCACCGGCAGGCTTCATCAATTGGACGGGGATCCTCCGTGTACTGCGCCTGCTTAATGACCACTCGCCCCGTGGAAGTGAATAAGTACCCGTTGCGCGCGTTGCGCGAAGGCAGCACGCAGTCCATCATGTCCACCCCTCGAGCCACATACTCGGGCAGTTCCGCAGGCATGCCCACGCCCATTACATAGCGTGGCCGGTCGGCGGGTAGTTGTGGCGTCGTGACCTCTGTCATCTCCAGACTGAGCGCGCGAGGTTCGCCTACGGAGAGGCCGCCGATTGCATAACCGTCGGCATTCAATTCAAGAAGTTGATCGGCACACGCGCGGCGCAGATCCGCGTACATCGACCCTTGCACAATTGGGAATAGCGCTCGCTGGCCATCCGCACCTTGTTTCTTGAAATGATCGAAAGCCGAGCGCGCCCACCGCACCGTCCGCTGCATGGACACGCGCGCCGCTTCATGGCTCGCCGGGTACTCCAGACATTCGTCGAGCACCATCATGATGTCGCTGCCGAGCGCCAGTTGAATGTCGACGGTCGATTCCGGCGTGAACATGTGCCGGTCTCCATTCAAGTGCGATTGAAAGATGACTCCCTCATCGGTGATCTTGCGAAGTCCGCTGAGGCTGAACACCTGGAATCCGCCAGAATCCGTCAAAATCGCCCGCGGCCAGTTCATGAAACGGTGCAGCCCGCCGAGCTTGCGGATGGTTTCATGCCCGGGCCGCAAAAAAAGATGGTACGTATTGCCGAGAATGATTTTGGCGTCGAGATCGTTGAGCAGATCTCTCGGCAGCAGTCCTTTTACCGTGGCCTGAGTGCCCACCGGCATGAACACGGGCGTCTCCACGTCTCCATGGGCGGTGTGCAGGATACCCGCGCGCGCTCCTGTAGTGGGGCACGTAGCCTGGAGTTCGAAATGAAACACTGCTTCTCATTGTAGATCGCCGCTTTGGACCCTACTTCGCGGCGGCGTCAAAGAGCAATTGGGCCGCTTCTGAAACGGCGACGACTGCCGGGTGCTTCAGGCGGCGCTCGACCGACACCGCGTAGAAGCGTTCCACGATCTGGCCGGTCCTTCCCGCCACCGCGACCCCATACTGCGCCTGGACGTCTTTTTCAACCGCGGAGGGAATTGCAAAGACGCCCGCTCCCGCTTGCCCGAACACCTTGAGCAGCGCGCTATCTTCAAACTCTCCGATGATCGAGGGCCGTATATGGTTCCGGTCGAACCACTGCTCCAAAGAGCGGCGTAAGACGGAGCCTTCCACCGGCAGAAGGAATGGAGCGCCATCGAGCGACGCCGGAAAGTTTCGCCGAATGCCGCCGGCGACGCCCGGAGTGGCGCAAAATGTCACTCCGCAGCTCCCCAGGTCATGATTGAAGGTTCTTGTGCGCGCGGAGGCCGGCACCGGTGCGTCCGTGAGAATCATGTCCAGGCCGTGAGAGGATAGCTTCAGCAGCAGGCCTTCCGTATCGTCCTCATAGCACACCAGACGCACCGGCTCGGGCATCTTGAGGACAGCTTGCAGGATGCGGAACACCATCAATTTGGGCAAAACATCCGACACGCCAACCAGAAACCTCATCGGGCGGCCGCGAGGGCGGCCCTGCAGGACGTCGAGCAGTTCGCGCCCCGCGTCGAAGATTTCTTCGGCATAGCGGTTGACCAGGTGGCCGGTGTCCGTGAGAACGAGATTTCGCCCCGATTTCATGAACAATTTCGCGCCGATGGATTCCTCCAGCTGCCGCAGCTGCCCGCTGATGGTGGGCTGCGCCAGATTCAGCTTTCCGCATGCACGGGCTATGCTGCCCTCCTTGGCGACCGTCCAAAAGTAATAGAGATGATGGTAGTTCAGCCACTCCATATCCACTACGATACATCGTTATTACCGATGTAATAGTCAGATTTTATCTATTTGTAAATGTAACGATTCTGCCCTAAATTGTGAACATGCGCGGGCTGAACGATCTGCCGCGGTCCGCCGCAAAGCCACAAGGAGAATACGTACGGATGCAAAGACTGATCCAGGGTCTGCGGAAATTCCAGGAAGAGGTTTTTCCAGCCAAGCAGGAACTCTTTCAGCATTTGGCGCAGGGGCAGCGGCCCAGCACGCTATTCATTACCTGCGCGGATTCCCGCGTGGTGCCGGACTTGTTCACTCAATCCGAGCCAGGCGAACTATTCGTGATCCGCAATGCGGGCAACATCGTTCCGCCATTCGGACGCCAGCCGGGAGGAGTCACCGCGACCATTGAGTTCGCGGTAGTGGCTCTGGGGGTTCGCCATATCATCGTTTGCGGTCACACGGACTGCGGCGCGATGAAGGGTCTGCTGCACCCCGAACGTCTGACGGAAATGCCCACAGTCGCCGCCTGGCTGGCGCAGGCCGACGCGACGCGGCGGCTGGTTCGGGAGAACTACGAGACGGCCGGCGAGGCTGAACTGGTCAGCGCGATGATCCACGAAAATGTTCTGGTGCAATTGAAGAATCTGGAAACGCACCCCTCGGTTGCCTCGCGGCTCGCGCGCGGCGATCTGAGCCTCTACGGCTGGATCTACGATATCGGGACGGGACAGGTGGACTCTTTTGACGCAGGCCGGCAGCGTTACGTCCGTCTGGACGGCACGTCCCTGCCCCACGCCACACCGGTGGCGCGATTGCGGAAAGGCAATCTGGACTAACCTGCGGCATCCGCCGGCAAGAATTTCTGACCGCTAAAATGTATGAGCAAAGATTTGTTCGCACGTGACTTTCTGGCGTCGATTGTTGTGTTCCTGGTGGCCCTGCCTTTATGCATGGGCGTCGCGATCGCCTCCGGAGTGCCGCCGGCGATGGGCCTCATTTCGGGCATGGTGGGCGGGCTGGTGGTCGGCTCAATGGCTAGATCGTCCCTTCTGGTGAGCGGTCCCACGGCAGGCCTGGCCGTGCTGGTCTGGCAACTGGTGGAAAAACACGGTATCGAAATGCTAGGTCCCGTCGTGATGGCCGCCGGGCTCATGCAGCTTCTGGCGGGCTCGCTGAAATGGGGCCAGTACTTCCGCGCAGTGGCGCCGCCTGTGGTGTACGCGACGCTGGCGGGCCTGGGCATCCTGATCGCCGCCAGCCAGTTTCACGTGATGGTGGACGACACCCCCAAAGGAAGCGGCATTCAAAATCTTCTCTCCATTCCCCAGGCGATTTCCAAGGGAATGACGTTTGGAGAGGGAGCCATTCACCACTGGGCCGCCGTGCTCGGTCTGGTGACGATCGGATCGATCGTCCTGTGGGCCAAGTTTCGCCCTGTGCGGCTAGCGTTCGTGCCCGCCACTTTGGTGGGGGTGGTGGCCGCTGCGCTAGTGGCGTTCACGTTCAAGTATCCGGTCCGCTACCTGGATGTTCCGTCCAGCCTGCTGCAAGTAGCGGTCTGGCCATCGGTGGGGGCGCTGGTTCGCCTGTTCGATCCTGCGATTTTGGGAACCGCGCTGTCGGTGGCGCTGATCGCCACCACCGAAACTCTGCTGTCCGCAATTGCCGTGGATCGTCTGCATACCGGACCGCGCACGGAGTTTGACCGCCAGCTGAAGGCCCAGGGCATCGGCAATCTGGTTTGCGGCGCGATCGGCGCCTTGCCGCTGGCCGGCGTCGCCGTGCGAAGCTCGGCCAACGTCCAGGCGGGGGCGCGGACCTCCCTTTCCACGATTCTGCACGGAGTCTGGCTGCTGGCGATCGTAGTCGCCCTGCCTGCCCTTCTGCGGATGGTTTCGGCGGCAAGCCTGGCGGCTCTGCTTGTCTATACCGGGTACAAGCTTGTCAACCTGGACAATATCCGTGAGCTGGCCAGGTATGGACGTTTCCCGATCGCGACCTACTTTGCGACAGTAATTGGAATCGTGATGACCAATCTCCTCATGGGCGTTCTCATTGGAGTGGCGCTCAGTATAGCCCATCTGATTTACACGCTGACACACGCCGAGATCTCCCTGCAAATGGATCCGGAACGTAATCGGGCAGAGCTGGCCCTGGAAGGCTCCGTAACGTTCCTGGCCTTGCCCCGGCTTGCCGCGCTGCTCGATACCATCCCTCCGGGAGCGGAAATGCACGTGCATATCCAGAACCTTCAGCACATCGATCATGCCTGCATGGACGCGCTTTATGGCTGGCAAAGACAGTACGAGACACTCGGCTCGAAGATGTTCGTGGAATGGGATCATCTGATGGCCAAACACCGCGGGCTGCGGGGTAAGTCCGGGGATCGAGAGCCTTCTCTCGTGGAGCGAACCAGTCCGCTCTGAGATCCTCGCCGCCGCACTCCGGTGACGGCCCTGCAGTAATGCCGGGCCGCAGCGGTGTGCGATTGAAAGATGACTCCCTCATCGGTGATCTTGCGAAGGCCTCTGAGGCTGAACACCTGGAATCCGCCAGAGTCCGTCAAGACCGCGCGCGGCCAATTCATGAACCGGTGCAACCCGCCCAGCTTGCGAATGGTTTCATGTCCAGGCCGCAGAAACAGATGATAGGTATTGCCAAGAATGATCTTCGCGTCCAGATCGTCCAGCAAATCCCGCGGAAGCAGCCCTTTCACCTTGGCCAGCGTGCCCACTGGCATGAAAACCCGCGTCTCCACATCCCCATGGGCAGTGTGTAGTATACCGGCACGCGCTCCGGTAGTGGGGCACGTAGCCTGGAGTTCGAAGAAACACTGCTTCTAAGTAGTAGTGGAACGGGGTGGAACCTGCGGCACAATCGTAACGCCTGCTATCGTCCACCGCGGCCAGGTGCTAATATTGCCTTCGTTATGGTCCTCACAAGAGAAGAACTCATCTCATCCCTGCAAAACGAAGTACGCATCCTGCTCCACCTGGCGGGCAAGGTGGATCCATCCAAACTAGACTACCGCCCCACGCCCAAGCAGCGGAGCACGCTCGAACTGCTGCAGTACCTGGCGATCATGGGACCCACGCAACTTGCGGTCATCAGAGGAGGAGCGATAGATCGGGGGGCTATGTCTGCCGCGTGGGGTCCGGCCGAAGCAGCTGCGAAAACCATGACTTTCGATCAAGCGATTTCCGCAATCAAGCAGCAATCCGCCACGTACGCGACTCTCTTGAACGGCTGGACCGAAGCCGATTTCCGGGAAGAGATCGACATGTTCGGCAACAAGTCCTCGCGCGGAACCTTAGTGGTTAGCCTGGTTCTGGGCGGTCATGCCGTATATCGATCCCAGCTCTTCGGCTACTTGAAGGCCAGTGGCCAGGAGCAGCTAAACACGATGAATCTGTGGGCCGGTATGGACGGCTCCATGGCAGCTGCCTAGCCTATCCGTTTGATCTCAGGTGTTTCGAAAGCGTCTTACAGATACATCGTTCTGTAGTACACGCTGCCCTTCAGTCGTCCCACGCAGTAGCCAAGACGCATCATCAGTGCCCCAAAGTCCGCTTTTGAACGCGCCTGCAGCAGGTGACCCAAAGTTCCGCCCCATTCTCGGATGGATTCACCCATGGATCGGCCTGGCATACCGAGTCTGCGGAACTGAGAGTACAGCAAGACGTTAGAGAACCCCCAGTTCATGGCTTGCGAGTACACTCCGAAGAGCGTATCCCGGTGGCGGTAACGGTACACGGCGTCTGGGACAAAGTGAATGACAACGCCTTGCTCCAGCTGAGCGCGCCAACAAAACTCAATGTCCTGCGAGCCGGAATACTCTTCCCTGAACCCGCCCAGAGCGTCAAACAACGAACGGCGCAAAGCGATATTTATGCCTGCCGAAGGCAAGAAGTTGTAGGCCACCGATACTCCGCTATCCTGCCAATCCGGACCTTGGGCCTGGACGACCCACTCGGCGTTTAATTTCCTGGTGTCTACGCGGGACGTCACCAGCTCCCGGGACTGCAGCGCCCGTACCATTGCGTCGAGGTAGCCCGGAGCAAATTCATCGTCGGAGTCCACAAAACAAACCATTTCTCCATGAGAAGCAGTCACCCCCATGTTTCTGGCATAGGAAGCGTTCGCCTTGGCCTTGGCCTCTACGATCCTCAAGTTCAGGCGCTCCGAGTAGCCATCGACCCAGTTTCGAATTCCCGATCCGCGCCCGTTATCGACCAGAACTACTTCGAAGCCTTGACGCGCTCCCGCAGATCCACTCGCTTCAGTTCTTCGAATCCCTGGTTCAGCTTGCCGCGGAAATCCTGCGGCAGCGCCAAGGCTGAACTCTTGCTCCGCGAGTGAATCGAGCAGCATCCGAAGGTGCGGTCCCGGCCCGTGGCATGGAATGATGACGCTCAACTTGCAAGTCATGAGGGCCATCTGCGATTGCGAGGTACAGAACCCGGTTCTCTCGATTCGGAACGAGTCGTCATTTCGTCCAGGTGATGGTCACATATTTACGAATTTCTTGACCGAGTTCCTCGATGTCACCGACGGTGAGTACCTTCTCATAGCGTTCCCGGACTTCTGCGGCAGAATTGAACACGCGGTAGTGTTCTGGGTCATCGAAGCCCGCCACACCGAACACAAAGCACCGGTGAGGAGGAAGCCGGGCGATGAGTTTGAGATCATGCTCGATATGTTCAAAACTTGTCGTCAGGAACGTATCATAGTCTGCCAGGCGCAAATTCGCGATATCGCTCGAACTCATAACGTCTGCATTGATCCGACCCACATCGCATTGGCGGAAATGCAATAGTTGCTTTTCGCAAAATGCAACCACTCGGGGCGAGAAGTTGGTGCAAGTGTAACGCTCGATCGAAGGAACATGTTCTAGCAACAGCCGCGCCAGGAAACCGCCCGCGCATGCGAATTCAAAAATTCTCCTCGGCTGATGAGGTTTCAGAAACCGTAGAATCGTCTGATTGCGTTCTTGATACTGCCCTTGGCCGAACGTGCCCATCCATTCGTCAAACGTCAGACCTGCGGAGCGCAAATGATCATCCAGATACTGCTCCAGCGGCTCCAACTCCCCGATAACGCCCGGAGACGGTGTCGACTTCACATTTCCATCTGGCTTTGTTGTGGCTGTGGCCCAGGCTTGATCTTCGGCGGAGTTGTTTTCAGCCATAAGGTCGTCCGCAGTGCAACGAGAGGGAACGTCTGAAACGGTGAAGCCGCGCAAGCCTGAAAGGAAAATCTTCGGTTATCGGATCTCCCACCTAAATCGGTGCAATGCAAGTTTGATCCTATCTTTTGCCGTTCGGATAGTCAATGCAATTCGGACCGCAATGTTTGCCGGCGTGTTTACGTCCCGGCCACACATGCGCCGAAAGAAGGCAACGAAAAGCCGAGATGGACAGGGCGATGGGGCAAAGGAGAAGCCCCGCCTTCGCTCGCTCAATCGCTCAGCGCGATGCAAAAAATGCGGTGACAAAAGCGCAGGCGTGCGTGCAGAGGCGCAGCGCCGCCTTACCTTCTAATTCCTCAATCTTTTAGATCTAGAGATCGCTTACCAAAAGTCCATGCCTCGTTTCGCTACACTAATCAGGTGGCTACGGATCTGATCGAGATCGATTCCGAGCATCCCAGTGTGATGGCGATTGAGCGCGCCGCCGCCGCCGTTCGCCGTGGCGAGGTAGTCGCGATTCCCACCGATGCCCTATATACGTTGGTAGCCGACCCGCTCAATCTCCACGCCGTCGGACGCGTTTTTCAGGCCAAGGGCCGCGAGACCCAGCGCTCCCTTCCTCTGCTGGTCAGCGACGTTGTCATGGCGGAGGAATTGGCGCGTGAGATGTCGACGCGTTTCTATCTTTTAGCGCGCCGATTCTGGCCAGGTCCGCTGACCATCATCGCTCCGGCCTCGGAACGAGTGCCGCTGCGAGTCACCGGCAATACCGGCAGGCTCGCCATGCGTCAATCTCGTTCCAAGGTGGCTAACGCTCTGCTGGAGCGCCTGAATCAGCCACTCATCTCCACCAGCGCGAATCTTTCGGGTCAACCGACGTGCACACGGGGAATTGATGTTTTCGGAATCATGGATGGAAGGATCGACCTGGTTCTCGATGCCGGTCTGGCCACCGGAACCGGTGCGACCACCGTTGATATTACGGAGCCCTACTGGCGAGTCATCCGGGAAGGCGCCGTGGCGGAGCGCGACATCGCGGAAGTGCTCAAGGGAACGTGACCAAGAGCCTAAGGCCTCTTGCCACCTCTGGTATGATCATGGTGGGAGTGTTCCTGTAACGCTCGTCTGGCTTCTAAAAATTGATCCGATAGTCAATGTCATGGAACCTAACTCGTTTCTTGCGCCGGTGAGCATGCTCCGGCGGTGAAAGCCGCCATGGAGAAGCCTGAAGGCGTGCGGAGGGTTCCCCCCTTTTTTTTATCGGGGTCAAATGACGGAGTTGGACGGCGGCGCGGTGCGCTCCCTTTAGAAAGTTTCGTCCTCGTTGACCAACATCCTCTTTATTGGTGACATCTTCGGGTCACCGGGCAGGCAGATCGTAGCCCGCCATCTCAAAGACATTGTCGCCGCCGAAAAAATCGACCTCGCGATCGCAAACGCCGAAAACGCGGCGGGTGGCTTCGGCATCACGCCTCAGCTTGCCGACGAGATATTCGGTTACGGCCTGGACGTGCTCACTTCCGGCAATCACATCTGGGACAAACGCGAGATTTACGATTACCTTCCACGACAGCCTCGCTTGCTGAGGCCCGCCAATTATCCGGCTGAACTTCCTGGCGCGGGCGTGATCGTTGTGAGAGCACGCAATGGCGTGGATTGCGCGGTTCTTAACCTGCAAGGTCGAGTCCACATGCCTACCACGGACTGCCCATTCCGTAAGGCCGAAAAACTGCTGGCCGAGCTACCGCCGGGCGTCGTCGTTCGGTTCCTCGATTTTCATTGCGAGGTTACCAGCGAAAAGATGGCGATGGGCTGGTTTCTGGACGGCAAGGTATCGGCCGTGGTCGGCACCCACACGCACATCCCCACCGCCGACACGCGCATCCTTCCCAATGGCACCGCCTATCAAACCGATGCTGGCATGACCGGCCCTTACCGCTCCGTCATCGGAGTGGAAACACAACTCATCCTCGACCGCTTTCTCACCCAGATGCCCGTCCGCATGGAAGCCGCGCGGCATGGCGCCGAACTGCACGCCGTAATCGTGGAAGTGGACGAGACCACCGGCAAAGCCACCGCCGTACGCCGTTACACCACCGTGTGAAGTTCGCCCGCTTCACAGGCTAAGCTAAATTCGTGACGCTAACCTTCCTTGAAGCCCGCGCGTGCGTGTGCCGTGAAGTCAAACCCAATATGGGCGCGGAGTCTGTGCCGCTCCCCGACGCCGTCGGCCGAGTGCTCGCCCAGGAAGTTCGCGCCGACCGCGACTACCCGCCCTTCCCGCGCTCCGCCCGTGACGGATTCGCCGTTCGCGCCGCCGACCTGCCAGGAGAACTGCGGGTGACGGGTGAAGTCCGCGCCGGTGAAGTATATAGCGGTTCCGTGCAGCCAGGAGAAGCGGTGGAGATCATGACGGGCGCGCCCCTGCCCGATGGCGCCGACGCAGTCGTGATGATCGAGCACGCCATCCGTTCAGGAGATCGAGTTCACATCGACCGCACCGCCAAATCCGGCGACAATTTTAATCCGCGTGCCATCGAAGCGCGGCACGGTGATTTGGTCTTAAGCCGCGGAAAACCGATCGGCTTCGCGGAGGTGGCGCTGCTGGCTACCGTTGGCCTCCAGTCAGTGAGCGTGGCGCGCCAGCCGCGTGTGGCAATTCTCCCCACCGGCGACGAAATCGTCGAACCGGGTGAGCAGCCGCAGGCGCATCAGATTCGTAATTCAAACGCTGCATCGCTCGCTGCTCAGGTGCGCCGCGCCGGTGGGGTCCCCCAAATTCTGCCCATCGCACGCGACAATTCAGCCTCCACTCGCATGCAAATCCAACGCGGCCTGGAAGCCGATATGCTGCTGCTCTCCGGCGGCGTCTCCGCCGGGAAATACGATATTGTCGAAAAAATATTGGCCGAATTCGCTGCGGAGTTTTTCTTCGACCGGGTCCTGATTCAGCCCGGCCAGCCGCTGGTGTTCGGCCGCGCGCAAGGAAAATTCTTCTTTGGACTCCCCGGCAATCCCGGATCGACAATGATCACTTTCGAAACCATCGCTCGCGCCGCGATTGAGCGTATGCAGGGCATCGCAGATCCAGCGCTTCCCTTGTTGCGCTCGCGCCTAACTAAACCGTTCCGCCACAAACCGGGTCTCACCCGATTCTTGACTGCGAATTTGAGCGCGGACGGCTCGACGGTGGAGGCCGCCACATCGCACGGCTCCGGCGATGTCGTCTCACTCGCCCGCTGCAATGCGTTTCTGCTGGCCGATCCCGAGCGCGAATCGTGGGATGCTGGTGATGACATTCAAGTGCTTCTGAAATGAAAAAGCTCTCGCATTACGACAGCGAAGGACGCGCCAGCATGGTGGACATCTCCGCCAAGAGCGCCACTAAACGCACCGCCACGGCGCACGCCTTCGTGAAGATAAAGCCATCCGTCCTGAAACAATTGCCTAAGAATCCCAAAGGCAATCCTTTAGAAGTGGCTCGATTCGCCGGAATCACCGCGGCCAAGAAAACGTCCGAACTGATCCCCATGTGCCATCCGCTCATGCTTTCGCACGTGGACGTTCATTGCGCCGTGGAATCAAACGGCGTGCGCATTTCGGCGACCGCCACCATCACGGGTCCCACGGGAGTCGAAATGGAAGCTCTCACCGCCGTCTCCGTTGCCGCTCTTACGGTCTATGACATGACCAAAGCGCTCGACAAGGGTATTGAGATCCAGGATGTGTATCTGATGTCCAAAACCGGCGGCAAGAGCGGCGGCTACAAACGATCATGATCCGGGCTGCCATCATCACCGTCAGCGATTCCGCCGTGGCCAGCACTCGCGCGGACCGTTCTGGCCCGGCTCTGGTTCATTGGGCCACGGAACGAGGGTGGCTTGTGGAACAGGCAGCCCTTGTGCCCGACGACGCCGCGAAAATCTCAGCGCTGCTGGTGGAGATCGCAGCCTCCGGAATGGTGGATGTGGTCATCACCACCGGCGGCACCGGTGTGGCGCCCCGCGACGTGACTCCTGAGGCCACCCGCGCCGTCGCGGACCGCGAAATCCCAGGCTTCGGCGAGTTGATGCGGGCTGAGGGCTTGAAAAAAACGCACTTCGCTCCCCTATCCCGGGGAGGGGCGTTCACGCGGGGCGAAATGTTAATCATCAACCTCCCCGGTTCGCCCAAAGGTGCGCTAGAGTCATTAGAGACGGTGGCGGGCCTGATCCCGCATGCCGTCGACCTGCTGCATGGAAGGACCGAGCATCTTGCGAAACCATCCAGCGACATCGCGCATCCAACATAGTGTGAAGTCTCATCTCCTCGCACTGGCCGTCGCAGGGACGTTGCTCGCGCAGGATGCGATTCCCCCCGATTTTCGCGACACGGTGCGGATTGTGATGGCTCCCGTCACCGTCACTGACAGGAACGGCGAAATCGTCTCCGGCTTGCAACCAAAAGACTTCCGCCTGTTCGACAATGGCAAATTGCAGAACGTCACCGAAGATCTCACCTCGCATCCCGTATCGCTGGTGGTTGTAATCCAATCGAATGCAGTGGTCGAGAAGATATTGCCGCAGATCCAAAAGATAGGATCGCTATTGCAGGCGCAGGTGTTGGGGGACGAGGGGGAAGCCGCCATCATCACCTTCGATCACCGGATTCAGGTCCTGAGCGATTTCACGTCCGACGCCGACAAGATCACCGTGGCGCTGAAAAAGCTCAAGCCAGGCAGCAACAGTGCCCGCCTGAATGATGCGACGATCGAAGGCGTTCGCATGTTACGACGCCGCCCCGCCAGCCGCCGCCGGGCCATACTTCTGATCAGCGAATCACGAGACGGTGGCAGCGAATTGCGAGCCCGCGAGGTGTTGACCGAAGCGGAGTTCGCCGGCGTGGTCATGTACTCCGTCAATATTTCGCACTTGCTCGCGTCACTCACCGCATCGCCGCCAGCGACGCGCTCCGTGTTGGATAACCGTCCACCGGGCGCGGTTCATCTGCCGGCTGGCGTCGTGGAGACACCCACGACTCAGTCGCAGCAGAATGTCGGCAACTGGGTGCCCGTCTTCAAAGAAATTTTCCTGGCGACGAAAGCAATCTTTGTGTCGAATCCATTGGAGGTTTACACCACCTACACTGGCGGACGCGAATACAACTTCAAGACGCAGCGGGAACTGGACCGCGCCGTTTCCAATATTGGCGCGGAAATGCACAGCCAGTATCTGCTCACCTATACGCCGAATAACCAGGAAGAGGCCGGTTTCCACGATATCGTGGTGCAGGTATCTCGCCCAGGTCTCACCGTGCGCACGCGCGATGGATACTACCTGGCCGGAACGCCCGAAGGCGCGAAGAAGTAACCGCTACCCAGGCCCGCGTGAACCCGCCTTGCCGCCGATGCTCGCCCCTCCGTACAATTGTCTGATGAGAGCGACACCAAGCCGGCGGCCCATCGGCGTAGATCTCTTCGCGGGCGCCGGCGGCATGAGCTTGGGATTCGAGCAAGCGGGTTTCGATGTGGCCGCTGCCATTGAGTACGATCCAATCCACGCCGCGACTCACGAATTTAACTTCCCCGGCTGCGCATCCATCTGCCGCAGCGTCGCCGATATTGATGCGTCTTACCTGCGGCGCGAGAGCCGGATTGGAGATCAGAATGTGGATGTTGTGTTTGGAGGAGCTCCGTGCCAGGGTTTCAGCATGATCGGCAAGCGCGCGCTCGACGATCCGAGAAACACCCTCGTACACCATTTCGTACGGCTGGTCGTGGAACTCAAAGCGAGATACTTCGTGTTCGAAAACGTTCGAGGACTGACGATTGGCAAACATCGGGGGTTTCTCGAAGAGATCATCGCGGAATTCCGAAAACGTGGGTATCAAGTGGGCGAGGACTACCGTGTGTTGAATGCCGCTCATTATGGCGTGCCCCAGGACAGACAAAGACTCTTTCTTTTCGGGGCTCGCCACGGATGCGCACTCCCGATTTATCCGGAACAAACGCATTACTCCCCGAGGTCCGTTGATGGAGATGCACCGCACCTTTTTCTGCCAAGGACCCCGAATGTTTGGGAAGCGCTGAGGGATCTGCCGGAGGCCGACGATTACGAAGAACTGCTGGAACGGGATTGGGTCCGAGCGAAGTTCAAGACACCTTCCTCCTACTCCGCTCCTCTGCGGGGCCGTACGGAGGACGATAGTGACTATTCGATTCCGCGCGAATTCGAAACCACTCTTCTGACCTCGAGCCGCAGAACCATCCACACGCCGCTTTCTCGCAGGAGGTTCGCGGAAACGCCACACGGAGAAACCGAACCTGTGAGCCGGTTTCACAAGCTGGATCCCCAGGGAATTTGTAATACGATTCGAGCAGGAACGGCAAGCGATCACGGCGCATTTACCTCTCCGCGGCCTATTCACCCGTTCTCCTCGCGTTGCATCACGGTACGCGAGGCAGCACGCCTTCATTCGTACCCCGACTGGTTCCGATTTCACATCACGAAGTGGCACGGATTTCGTCAGATCGGGAACTCCGTCCCCCCGCTACTCGCTCGTGGAGTGGCGAGTGAGGTGGGGAAGGCGCTCGGCTACGTGCCGAAAAAGTCCAACCGGATCTTGAAGCTCGGCGACAAAGCTCTGCTTAGCTTCGACATGTCCGAAGCTGCGGAAAGATATGGTGTGCCGTCCGACGTAATACCGAAACGAATTCGAATCACGGCGGA
This sequence comes from uncultured Acidobacteriota bacterium, assembly GCA_902826605.1. GTDB lineage: Bacteria > Acidobacteriota > Terriglobia > Bryobacterales > Bryobacteraceae > Palsa-187. The sequence continues at coordinate 18,534 of CADEFM010000010.1, read as the reverse complement.
AAGAAGTGTGTATGCCTGATATGGCTAGGAAGACGAATCGCTACGGTGCGATTATTGGCACGCTGTTCAAACGCCACTACAAGCCGGGAACAACCCACTTCGAATTCTCGCGAGATGAGTTCGCCGGTATTGCTCGCGCGCTCCGCATTGAACTTCCCAAGAATCTCGGCGATACGATTTACTCATTCCGATTCCGCGCAGCTTTGCCCCACGAAGTGGCGAGCACCGCGCCCAAAGGAATGGAATGGAGCATCGAGCTTGCCGGCAGGGGCCAGTATCGATTCGTTCTGGGAGGCATCAACCGAATCCTTCCTCGCCCGGATCTCATAGCCATTAAGATTCCGGACGCGACACCGGAGATAATCGCTAGCTATGCTTTGAGCGACGAGCAAGCCCTTCTTGCAAAGGTGCGCTACAACCGGCTGATCGACGTGTTCCTGGGAATTACCGCATACTCACTCCAGAACCACCTTCGTACCACAGTAAAAAGCATCGGCCAGATTGAGATAGATGAAGCCTATGTAGGGGTGAACCGCAACGGTCAGCAGTTCATTGTTCCCGTACAGGCGAAGGGTGGTCCGGATCGGCTTGGAGCCGCTCAGACGAAACAAGACATCGCGTGGTCGGGGCAGAAGTTTCCGATGCTTTCTTGCCGAGCCGTTTCGGCGCAATTCATGAGCGACGACGTGATCGCCATGTTCGAACTTGCGGTCCAGCAGGACGAATTGAAAATCGTCGAAGAGAAGCACTACCGATTAGTTCCATCCGGCGAAATAAGTGGGGACGACCTAAAACTCTACGCCGCAAGGTAGGCTCATGGATCACGTATCCAAAGAAGTCCGTTCCAAAATCATGGCCTCTGTCCGTTCCAGAGCCAACCGAACAACGGAAGTCGCACTGGGACGTTTGATATGGTCGGCAGGCATATTCGGGTATAGAAAGCATTGGCGTGTGGACGGCAGACCGGATTTCGCTTGGCCCGGGCTCAAGGTAGCCGTATTCGTCGACGGTTGCTTTTGGCATGGTTGCACCAGATGTAAGTACCTTCCTCGGAGCAATAGAGCGTTCTGGAAAAGCAAGATCGAGAAAAACCGCCGAAGAGATCGGCACGTTTCGAGAAAGCTTCGGCGAAAAGGATGGAAGGTAATCCGCGTGTGGGAATGCAAGATTTCCCGGTGTTCAACGCTGGGAAGGATTATATATGCGGTCGCGGAAGCGAGAAGAGTAAACCACTAGCCGGATTCCAATTCTAGACGTGGGCCCATTACCCCGGCCCTGCGTAAACCTGTTCCAGAATCGCGCTCATGGATCCCTTCGAACGCGGCATCCGCGGATCGCGGCCATATCCATGAATTTGATCGCGCGCGAACTCCGCCTCCGGCCGCTCGCAGGTGATCACGATGGTACGGCCTCGCGTGTCCACCTCCACGGCGTGTTGGAACGCGGACTCCGGCGTCATGAAAAATAACTTGCTCAGCATCTCCACCACGTAGTCGTAGGTGTGATCGTCATCGTCTAAAAGGACCACATGGAACAACGGCGAGCGCGCTTCCCCCTGGTCAGTTCCGGATTCGTGAATCGTAGCAGGGGCGGGCATCGTCAAAGGAGCGTGACCATCAAATGGTAGAATAGATGAGAAAGGGGGCGCAACGGATTCGACGGGATTGCATCCGTCGTGGGAAGTCGTGCCGGGTTCCGAGCTCCCGTTAAACGATCGGAAAACAACAACTGCCAATCAGCAGTTTGCATACGCTGCTTAATTAATTAAGCAGCCGCTCTGGGGCCGTGGGCCTGCACCGGTTCTAAGAGCGTCATTTTGCAGGATAGGTGTAAAGCTTCCGTCTGGAGCTGAAAGCCGAGATCAATCAGGCTAAGCCGCCTCTCTCTTGCCGGGCTCCGCATGAGGTGGACGAAAAATAAAGAACCGGAAACGCACGTAGTCTTTCTGCGATTGACTTTCTCGGACGCGGGTTCAACTCCCGCCGCCTCCACTTTTTATGTTATTTGGTGTCAGTATTTTATGGAGAACACACTGCAGTCCGAGGATTCCCGCAAATTGACTTCGGGACCGCTTCTCGCTTCCACGCTGCAATGACTAGCGCGTTTCGTCCTTGTGATCACAGGAAAGTCTACACTACGCAACTAGGTCTGAGTGATTGATGCCCAACAGTTTTCAGAGCCACGTCTTCTGCGACAAGCCGTACTATTTGGCAGGTGGGGCAGATATGATTCGAATCGCACCTTCGGCGTTGAGACGCAGTCCCTCATCTGCGTCAGCGTCACGGATTCCACGTAGTAACGGTAGCGCGGCCAAGGCGGGTTTGCCAATCCGTATGACCGCCGCGATGGCTTCCTGGCGAACGAACCGATCTTTGTCTCGGAGCGAGTTGATGATCAATTGAATGATCTCCGGATCAGTTTGAGCGTAAAAGCCGAAGGCGTGCAAAACCTGTCCGCGGAGAGATGTATCCTGCTCCCTACTCAAGCTCTGAACCCAAAAGTTCGTGATCTCGGGAGTAGGAACGCGCACCGACGCCAACGCATCGACCGCTATGCCTCGAACGTTGAATCCAGGATCAGCCCGGGCTAGTTGAAGCAGGCGGGGCACGACCGCTGCAGGTATCCCTCCGGCCATTAGTGCGAAAACTCTTACAGCATTTTCCCTAAGATTGGGACTCGCCTCGCTGAAGCGTTGGAGGACGAGTTGCTTGGTACTTTCCGGCAATTCAATAGGACTGGCTGCCGATAGCACCATAATCGTGGCAAGCACTGCACAGGCTTGATCCCGCACAAACGGGCTGGGGTCACCCAAGGCCCCATCGATCACTGGCCACTCGGAGGCGAGGGTCTTCTCACCAGTGGAGTAGAGTTCCAGAATTTCAAACATTCGCTTTCTGGATCCTTCTGAGGTCGTCGATCCCTCAGTTCGTACGATTGAGAACAGTTCTGAGAGATTCGCTTGTGCGTTCGCTACCGCTGCGACAAACATGAAGACCATAGTCACGTTTAGGGACCCAATCATGGCTTTCACATTAACATTTGGTGCATCGACGAGGCCAAGCTGCGCAGGTGGTACGGTTCTGGCGCGCCTTCCGTGAATACAAGCATGGCTAGCACAGGTCATTGCGAATAACGGAGATAAAACCGCAGGCTGGCCTTAATGCCTTGCCGAGTGCTGCCTCATAACTGCAAAGGTTCCACGTACCTTTTACGTACCTGGGATTTGCGAGAGGAGCGTTTTGTGCGAATTTAGCGAAACGAAAAATCAATAAGTTGTGTAGAACGAGTAGGGGCAGATAGCACAACTCCCGCCGCCTCCACCAATAACTTACTGGTGCTGTCCTAAACTTTAGGACAACACCAACTTACTCATTTCGGACGTTGCGCTACCATTCAGAGCTAGCGGATTATGCTGCCGGGTCGTATTTCGTCTGACGCTCGGCGGATGATTTCGTCGCCCACGACGAGGGCTCCCATGACTTCAATGAGATCGCCTGCGGTATTTCCTTTGACGACGTCCACCCATTCTGCCTTGCCGGATTTGACGCGGATAACGAAGCTGCGTGCGGTGGTGACGGCAACTGCTGAGGGTGGTACGAGCATGGGGCGGCGAGCGGTTCGTGACGTCCAGTTCACTTCGGCGTACATTCCGGGTGCGAGCGCCCCGTTCGTGTTGTTCACGTCGGCTTCGACGGCCATGGACCTCGTTTTGGTGTCGAGTACGGGAGGAATCCTCGCCACGGTCCCCCTGAACTCCTGGTCGGAGTGGGCGGGAACGCGGAATCGCACGACAGTTCCCCGAATAACAGTGGATACGGCGGGTTCGGGTACGGCGATGATGAGCCGCAGTTGGGAAACTTGTGCTGCTTCGTAGAGTGCTGTGTCGGTGGTTCCTGGACCAACCAGGGTGCCGGGGTGGGCGAATCGTTGGGTGATGATGCCGTCGAAGGGTGCGGTGATGTCGAGGTAGGATCGCATGTCGCGCAGGGGTTGAATTGCTGTTTTCGCGGCGTTCGCGGCAGAGTCGACTGCTGCTCCTGATGCTTCAAGTGCCTTGACTTCATTTTCGGCGACTACCAGTTCGTTAGCGGCAATCACACCTGGGATGCGCGCTGCTTCGCGCAACCGTTCCAGGGTGCTGCGTGCGGAGATAAGGCGTGCCTCTGTTTCTGCACGCCGGGCCGTGATTTCCGTCACCTTGGATTCAGCGGCGGCAATCTGCGCGGCGAGCTCGGGCGCGGACAATTTGCCGAGGGTTTGCCCCGTGTGCACTTGTGTACCGACATCGGCGTCCATTCGTTCGATGAATCCGTTGACGCGGGCGCGGATTGTCGTCTTCAGGAACGGTTCGAGTTCGGCTGGCAGTCGTGACACCCGACTGGCCGGTCCTTCCACCACTTTCACGGTGTCGAGCGATTGTGCGTCAAGCGCTGTGGCTAACGCGAGCATTGTAATGAGCAGGCGGTTCATGGTTAAGATGCCTTGTAGTGACTGCTGGCCGGGTCGGCTGGGTCGAGCGAACTGGATTTGCGAGAGGCGCGCGATTGGACGATTGCGTAAACGCACGGCAGCACAAGCAATGTGGTGATCGTCGCGGCCGAGAGCCCTCCGATGACAGCGACGCCTAAGGGTGAAGTTTGTTCACCGGCCTCCACTGCACCAATGGCAAGAGGCATCATGCCAGCAATCATGGCAAATGCAGTCATCAGCACCGCCCGGATACGTCCGGCGGCTCCCTCGGTGGCGGCTTGGCGGGCATCGCTGCCCGTAAGCCGCGCCCGTTCGGCGAAGCTCACTAGAAGGATTGCGTTGGCGACCGAAATGCCTACGGCCATGATTGCGCCGATGAACGACTGAACGTTGAGGGTGTGGCCCGTTGTCGTGATGGCGATTGCCACACCTGCAAGGACCGCTGGGGTTACGGAGAGCACCGTGAGTGCGAGCTTGAAGGATTGGAAGTTCGCCGCGAGCAAGAGAAAGATCATTACTATCGAGAGGGCCAGACCAGTGCGGAGTCCCACGAAGGTTTCATCAAGAGCGGGGATTTGTCCGCGGATGCCGACAGTGATACCGCGTGGGGGCGCTCCTGCGCGGGCAATGGCGTCGTGCAGTTTGAGGCTCATCTGTCCCAGTGGCGTGCCGTGGACGTTGGCAGTGTAGCTGAGGACGCGTTGTCCGTTGTACCGTTCGACCATGCCGATGGTAGTGCCGTTTTGGAAATTTGCAATGTCGCCGAGCAATGGCCGTGCGCCACCATCCCTCATGACTGGCAGCTCGCTCAGGTCTGTGGCGGACTGGATACGGTGCTGTGGAATTTCGACTTGTATTTGAAAGCCATTGCCGCTGACGGGGTCGCGCCAGTAGTTCGCGTCCACGAAGCGGCTGCTGGATGTCGCGACCATGACGGATCTAGCTACTTGTGCCGCAGTGAGACCGAATTGTCCGGCGCGGTCGCGGTCGATGCGGATGTCGAGAGTCGGGTAGTTCAATGGTTGTGCAAGTTGGAGGTCTCGGAGCTCAGGGATCTTCGCCAGTTGATGGCCGATTTTCTCAGCGTAGATTCTATTTTCATCGAGTGACGGTCCTTGTATCGCCACCTCGATGGGAGTTGGTGATCCGAAGCTCATGACTTGGCTCACGATGTCGCTTCCCTCGAAAGTGAATTCGTGGTCAGGGAAGTTGTGTTTGAGCTCGGCGCGGAGTTTTTCCAGGAGGGCGTCCGCGCGGAGTGGCGCTTCTGGTTTGAGTGCTACCTTGAGCACCGCCTCATGTGGTCCGTTCGTCCAGAGATGAATGAGATTTATGGGATAATTCGCGGGGTGAACGCCGATGAATGCGGAGGTGATGGCGACGTTTTGTGGTCCGACAGTGCGGCGAATGAGATCGAGTACGGCGAGAGTATCGGTTTCCGTGGTCTCGATACGCGTGCCGGTTGGAGCGCGCATGCGCAACTGAAATTGACCGGCGTCGACTTGCGGAAAGATCTCGATGCCGAGGCGCGGCGTAATCCACCAAAGTAAGAGCGCGATGCCCGCAAGGTAGCAGCCAACGACCACCCAGCGCGCCTTCGTCAGTTCACCAACGATTCGCCGATACGCGCGACGCCATGCTGCCTGCTCTGAACCATGTGTCCCTCTCATGATCCAGATGGCGAGTATTGGTACGAGGGTGCTGGAGAGAACATAGGACGCGATCATGGCAAAGCCGACTGCGAGTGCAAGTGGAACGAAGAGCTGTCTGCCGACGCCCGTCATGAAGTACGCGGGGAGGAATACCGCGAGGATCGAGGTCATAGCAAGCAGCCGGGGGATAGCGGTCTTGCGGCACGCCTCGACGACGCTGTGGGCACGCGACAGGCCCGTTGCTAGGTGGGCGTGAATGTTTTCGATCTCTACTGTGGCTTCATCCACGAGTACACCGACCGCGAGAGAGAGTCCGGCGAGCGTCATGAGATTGATGGTCTGACCGGTAAGCCACAACCCGCAGACTGCGCCGAGCAGAGCGAGGGGGATGGTTGCGACCACGATGATTGCGCCGCGCCAGTCGCGGAGGAACATGAGCACCATAAGTCCCGTTAGCAACGCTCCGAGCATGCCTTCGTTGAGCAGTCCCTTCAACGAGTGTTCGACAAACGTGGTTTGGTCAAATTCGATGCTTAGTCTGACGTCGTCCGGGACAACCGCTTGCATGGCGGGAAGCGCTCCGCGCACAGCGTTTATAACGTCGATGGTGGAGGCGTCAGCTCGTTTGGTAACGGGGATATAGACCGTTCGTCTTTCGTTGACGTGCGCATAGGCAGTGATGATATCCGTTCCGTTTTCCACAACGCCGATATCCCGTAAGTAGACGGTTGGTCCGGTGGCAGTCCGAACTGGAGCGTCAGCAAGCTCGCGCAGATTGCCGCCGATGACGACGTTGGTGCTTGCGATACGGGCGAGATTACCGGTGCGAACGACCCCAGATGGGAAGACGGCAGATGCCTGATTCACGGCGCGGATCGCTTCTTCAGGCGAGACGCGATACTGGCGGAGCTTGTCAGGATCGAGTCGCACAACGATAGTTCGTTGGTTGCCGCCGAAGGGCGGTGGTGCGGAGACGCCGGGGAGGGTGGCAAACAAGGGACGGACACGGTTGATCGCAAAGTCCTGCATCTCCGCAGGCGTGCGGCTGTCGCTGGAGAATACAAGTTGCGCAATGGCCACGCTTCCCGCGTCAAACCGGGTGATGAACGGAGGGACAGCTCCGGGTGGCATGAATGCACGTGCGCGGTTGACGTACCCGACGGTTTCCGCCATGGCCTGGTTCATCTCCGTCCCCGGATGAAAGATGAGCTTCATGAGGGCAGCGCCTTGAATCGATTTGGATTCGACGCGTTCGAGGCCCGTGATGTAGAGGAAGTGGTACTCGTAGTAATACGTGAGGAACCCGTCCATTTGGCTTGGGTCCATGCCGCCGTACGGTTGGGCGACGTAGATGGTTGGTGAACCGACGTCGGGGAACAGGTCGGTGTGCATTTGGCGCAGCGCGAGCCAGGCCGCGAGTCCGAGTGCGAGCACGCCTACCAAGACAGTAATGGGTCGTCGTAGCGCAGAGAGTACGAGCCACATGGATGGTTTACCTCGCTGCGTCCAGGAATGGGCGTAAGTCGCCGTGCGCTGCGGCGACGCTCAGAGCGGCTCGCCACACGGCGAGCTTCGCAAGCGCATCATCGATTTCCGTTCGCGTGAGGAGCTGCTGGGCTTCGGCGACGTCGCTGATTGTTCCAAGCCCGGCGCGGTAGCGAGCTGTCGCCTGCTGCTCTGTGGAATGTGCCGCGCTTACCTGCTGAGGCATGGCAGCTGCGATTTGACGCGCTCCTGCCAGCGCAGCCAGAGCTCTTCGTTGCCCGGTTTCGAGTTCTCGCTGGATGGTTGCGAGGCGTGCCCGTTCGCCTTGTTCCTGCGCCTCTTCCACGTGCATCTTTTCGGTTGCAGTATGGCGCGCGGTTAAATTCCAGTTGACGGAAACCCCCAACCCCCAATTTACGAAGGTCGGTGCGAGTCCCGCTGCTGGTCCTCCGGTCGTGAAATCCGGGTGTGCGCCGGTTCCTCGGGCGTATGTGGTGCCCTGCAGGGTGATCTTAGGTAGCGTCGAGAGGCCGATCTCCTTTGCTCGCGCATGCGATTGTTCGATGGCCAGTTGTTGTTCCTGGAGCATTGGATGCGTGATTTGTCCGGTTGCCGTATCGCTGGGCGTGGCTGTAAGAAGCTGTCGTGCATCGAGCGGGAGGTCAGGAGTTGTGATGTACTCGCTGAGTGCGGCTCGCGCAATCGCGATGGCTTGTTTGGTCTGAATCCACCGGACTTCACTTGCGGCGCGCTCGGCCTGTGCCCGCGCTTCTTCCGCGCCTGGCCGCAGTCCGGCTCGTGCCAGGGAGGATACGGACTGAAGGAAAACATCGGCGCGTTCGACCCCCGCGCGTGCGGCTTTTTCCTGCTGTTCGGCGGCAAGTACCGTGAGGAATGCGTCGGCCGCCGCTGTGGTCAGTTCGAACCGGCGCACATCGAGTGCCGCGTCAGCACGTCGCTTTGCGGCTTCTTCGATCGCGACCGTTGCCTGCCGCAGGCCGAAGTCGAATGCGTCCCAGCTTACGAGTGTTCCGATGGCGGTTCCGAACACGTTAGTGGCGCGATTCTCGGGCACGGGCGGTCCCGAAATGGGTCCGATCACCTGTTGGGGCAGGAGCATGCCGAAGACGTTATTCGTGGTGGCACGGTTGAGTTGCGCAATCATGTTTACTTGCGGCAGGAATGCGGTTCGGGCCGTGCGAATTGCTCCTGCGGCGGCGGCGGAGCGGCTGCGGGCCACGTCGACTGAGGGGTGCCGTTCGGCGGCGTTCACGACAGCTTCGAGGCTCAGAGTGGTTTGCGCCTCGGATGCGCCTGTGAATGTGAGGACAAGGAGGGCCGGGGCGAGGGCGTATCGGAGAATCACTTTTAGTCCGCTTCCTCGACCAACTCATGGAAGAGCTCACGGATTTGTTGCCTAGCTGCCCGTAAAGCCTTCTTGCCGGCAGCTGTGGCGCGGTACTCTTTTCGCCGCGACCGCCCTTCGTGGATCGCCTTGGATCGAAGATAGCCGCGTTCCTCCAGACCGTGAAGCATTGGGTACAGGCTGCCAGGACTGATGCGATACCCATGACGTTGGAGCTCTTCGATCATCCCGAGGCCAAACACTGGCTCTTCCGAGGCGTGATGGAGCACGTGAAGGCGGATGAACCCGGAGTACAAGTCGCGGTAGGCGGAACTATCATTTCCTCGCGTTTCGTTATCGCCCTTCGTTTTCGACATACGATATTCCTTCAAAGATACCACGATTTGTCCAGCAGTGTAAACTGACAATATAAATCCGCTCGACCGTTCCATTTCATCGCCCACCCACGAATTTGCAAATTCTACCCAGTCTCGCTACGATACCGACAGTCCGTAGCCTGAGGAGACCTTACGCATGATTCGCCCGTTGTTACTTGCCCTTCCGCTGATGGCCTTGCCGCTGCTCGCGCAGGCTCCGCCGATGTCTCACGATAACGACATGGCTCCGGCCGGACTGCCCAAAGATTTCAACGAACCCATGAAGTTATTCCCAAAGGCGCTTGGGAAGTTCACCCGCCCGATCTCTTCGAAGAATTCGGAAGCCCAGGCGTATTTCGACCAGGGCTTTCAGCTGATGTATGCGTTCGGAAAACTGGACGCCGCGCGGGCGTTTCGAGAAGCCCAAAAGCGCGACCCCGATTGCGCCATTTGCTACTGGGGCGAAGCGTGGGCCTGGGGTTCGTATCTGAACGGCCCCATGCGCCCGTTCGAAGCGCCTTACGCATGGGCGGCCATTCAGAAGGCCGTCCAGCTATCGCCCGGGCACTCGACGCCCCTGGAAGCCGCTCTCATTGAAGCCATGTCCGCGCGTTACGTGGAACATTTCGATCCGGCCACCCGCCGCGTTCAGGATGCCGCCTACGCCGAAGCCATGCGCAAAGTTAGCGAGCGTTTTCCGATGGACCTCGACGCCGGTACGCTGTACGCCGATGCGCTCTTCGTGATGGAGCCGCGGCGCGGTTCGCGGGACATCAATTCTCCGAATGTGCAGCGCATTATGAAAGAGCTGGAACGCATCATTGCCATGGATTCCAGCCACGTGGGCGCCTGCCACCTCTACGTGCATCTCACCGAGGCCACCACGGAGCCGCGCCGCGCCGAGGCCTGCGCCGATACGCTGGGCTATCAGATCCCGGGGGCCAGCCACCTCAACCACATGCCCGCGCACACCTGGAACCTGCTGGGCCGGTGGGCGGATTCGACGCGCGCCAATATTGAGGCGTGGCACTCCGACCAGAAGGCGGCGATCGGCGAGGGATTCGCCATCTATCCGTCCCACAATCTGCACATGCTGCTGTTCGCGGCGTCCATGGACGGGCAGGGCGCGGTGGCGAATCAGGCCGCCAAGGATTACACGCGGCTCGATGGCAACAACATGCTGCAGGTACTCACGCTGATTCGTTTTGGCCGCTTTGACGAGGTGCTGGAAGTGACCAAGCGTCCCACCGATCCGATTCCCGCGGCGGTGTGGGATTTTGGTCAAGGCTATGCCCGGCTGCGGACCGGCGAAAAGGATTTCGCACGTCCGTATCTTGCACGTGTCCTCAAGACCGCGGCGGAATCCAAAGCGGAATTTCGCGGACATCCGGCGAACAACCTCATCGGCGCGCTGGGCGGGATCCTGGAAGGCGAACTCCATCGGGCCGATGGGAATCTGGATCAAGCCATCGCGTCACTCGAGCGTGGCGTGGCTCTCTACAACAATCTGATTTACGATGAACCGGAGCCTTTGCCGTTCGCCGCGCAGCACTGGCTGGGGGCGGCGTTGTTGGAGGCGAGGCGCTATCCCGATGCCGAGCGAGTCTATCGCGAAGAGTTGAAGAAACATCCGAATAATGGATGGTCGCTCTTTGGATTGAAGGCCGCGCTGGAGGGCCAGGGACAGCCTTCCGCCGATGTGGCCAAGCAGTTTGACGCCGCGTGGGCCAGGTCCGACGCCTGGATCCAGGCTTCGCGGTATTGACGATTCCAGAAGGGAGGCGTTATGAATACCGCCGCCTCATCGCATACCCAGGTATGCCGAATCATTCGTGAAATAATTTTCCACGCCGCAAGACGGGCAGCAAAAATAGCGCGGACCGAGCACCCCACGCCTCGTTCGACCGGACTTCAGCAATTCATCTGAAGCATGGCCGGAACCGCACCGGACACAGACGTTGCTCCACGGACGCGGATCGAACTCAACTGTGGAGCCGAAACAGCAGGCCCACCCATAGACGCTGATGCGCGTGCCGAAGAGGGCGTCTATCTTCCGAAACAGGAATATAGAGAGCCGCAAGAGCCGCTCGGAGCCACCGCCCACCAGGTAAATGCGGCGGGGCTTCCTTCCCTTGTTGTTTTGGCGGTTCATGAACGCCAAGGAACTAAAAAGCAGCCGGGTGCCGACATGCGGGAGTCCGGTTTGCTCTTGCACCAGCCGCACCAACGCATCCACGTCCGTGAACAGGTTCACATGACCACCCCCACGCCCCAACCAGCGATACAAACGGTCCGTCATGGTTGACGCGTCCGGCACGGCAATCCACAAATAACCCGGTTTGCGAATCACACGGCGAATCTCGGACAGCACGTTTGCTGGATTCTCGAAGTGCTCCAGGCTATGGTTTAGGATGACGGCATCAAACGCTGGTTCCGCAAACGGAAGCTGTCTTGCATCACATTGAACGAAGCGGTCTCCCATGTGCCGGGCGGGAGTGTCAAGATCGGCGCGAATCACCGTGGCGGCTAAACCGTCGCTCTGAAAACTTCCCGTGGCACAGCCGAGATCAAGGACACGCTGATGCGCACCGAGGCGACGTACGATTTCCTGCACCATCCGATGATGACACGCCCGGGCAGGCGCTCAGTCGCTGGTTGCTAGATCTTCCGTAGCCAGGGATACGGCGCGTCCGCGGGGAAGGCCCAGCGACAACGCCGCGGCTACCAACACAAGTGCCAGTGAGATCCACAAGCAACCTGGGAAGCCCGCGAGCTGGAAGACGATGCCGGAGAGCAGGGTGCCGAGGAGCCGGCCTCCAGCATTCGCCATGTAATAGAATCCGACGTCTAAGGCCACGCTCTCCTCATCCGTGTAGGCCAAAATCAGATAGGAATGGACCGCCGAGTTGATCGCAAACAGCACCGCGAACATGGCAAGCCCCCCCATAAGCGTGAACCCTGGGTCCAGGCCAAACTGCAACGCCCCGATCATGGAGAGCGGGACTACGGGCAGTACGAACGCCCAGTGGGCCAAGGCGGTACCGTCAATAGAATCACGCCTTCCGATGGCGTGCAGGATTTCAGGAACGCCTGCCTGGATCAGACCGTAGCCGATCACCCACAGCGCCAGGAACGCCCCTACTTCATGGAACGTCCATCCCAGCTGACTCAGGAATACCGGTAAACCTACCACGAACCATACATCCCGGGCGGCAAACAAGAACAGACGCGCGGCGGAAAGGCGATTTATCGAGGGACTCTTTGAGAAGAGCGCCGCGACTTTCGTCTTCTTCTTGGAACGTCCCAGATCACCCGGGAGGGAAGCCACCGCGGCAAGCAGGACCACGGCAAGCGCACCCGCCATTGCGAGCAACGCGCCGGCGAATCCGAACGCCGTAAGCAACGCGCCGCCCACGAAAAAGCCCACACCTTTAAGGGCGTTCTTCGAGCCAGTCAAGCGCGCCACCCATTGGAACAATGCCCCGCCCGCGTCCGGTGCGATGACTTTGATGGCGCTCTTGGCGCTCATTTTCGTTAGATCTTTCGCGATCCCGGCGAGCGCCTGCGCCGCCATCACGTAAGACATGGAGAGGAAAACCGGCCAACGCGGATCTAGTAACGCAAGCATACACAGGGCGGCGATCTGCAATACCAATCCGCCATACAGCGTTACCTTCACGCCGGAGCGGGAGGCGATCCACCCGCCGAATACGTTCGTAACGATGCCGAAGGCTTCGTAGAAGAGGAACAAGAATGCGATGGAAACGCTATCGTAGCCGAGTTTGTAAAAATGCAGAACTACCAGCATGCGGAGAGCGCCATCGGTGATGGTGAATCCCCAGTAAGCCGCCGTTACCAGTGCGTAACTGCGAATGCTGTTCATCGCGGTGGCAGCTGCCGCGCGACTTTTGCCGCCAGCTCGATCATTCGATTCACGTAGCCCCATTCGTTGTCGTACCAGGCGAGAACCTTCACCTGTGTTCCGTCGATGACCATCGTCGAGAGCGCATCCACAATCGCGGAATGTGGATCGTTTAGGAAGTCAATCGAGACCAGTGGCCTTTCCTCGTACGCGAGAATTCCGTGGAGCGTTGTTTCCGTGGCCTCTTTGAAGAGCTGGTTGATCTCAGTAACGCTGGTCGGCCTGGCCACCTCGAACACACAGTCCGTCAGCGAAGCATTGAGCAGCGGCACGCGGATGGCGATGCCGTTCACCTTCCCTTGTAACTCCGGATAGATGAGTCCAATGGCCGTCGCGGAGCCCGTCGTCGTCGGAATCAGGGACATCAGGGCGGACCGTGCCCGCCGCAGATCCTTATGCGGACGATCCACCATCACCTGCGTGTTCGTCACGTCGTGTACGGTGGTGATGACTCCGTGCCGGATTCCGATTCCTTCGTGGATCACCTTGACCACTGGAGCCAGACAGTTCGTTGTGCAGGAGGCGGCCGTGAGGATATGGTGTTCGGCCGGCGAATACAAGCCGTCGTTGACGCCCATGACGATGTTCAATGCGTCTTTATGTTTCACCGGCGCGGCGACGATCACCTTGCGCACCTGACGTTCGAAGTATGGGCGCAATACGTCGGGCGTTAGGAGCTGTCCGGAACATTCGAGCACGATATCCACATCACTGGTTTCCCAAGGCGCCTCGTTCGGCCTGGATGCCGCCGTGAACCGGATCGACCGTCCCTCCACCGTGAGCGCGTCCGCCTCAACCTGGATCGACTTCGACCAGCGCCCGTGGACACTATCGAATTCCAACAGATGCGCAGCAGTAGCCGCTCCTCCCTGGATTTCATTGATGTGCACGACTTCCACATCGTTCGAATCCCATGCCGCGCGGAACGCAAGGCGGCCCATACGTCCGAATCCGTTAATTCCAATGCGAGTCATTGTTTGGGCGGATCCTTATTTGCACAGTTGAGTGATGTTGGCCGGTTTGATCGCCTTGTTGCGAGTGCAGCACTCGGCGTAGAGGAAGCCAAGCAACTCCTCCAGAATGGAGGTATTGGCGGTATATCGCAGGAAAGTGCTTTCACGGCGCACGGCGATCAGATCCTCATTCTTGAGCTTTTCCAGGTGATGCGACAAAGTGGAGGCGGCGATGCCTAGTTCGTTCTGAATTTCACCCACCACCATTCCATCGGGATGCGCGGCCAGCAGCGCTCGCAGGATCCGTAAGCGCGGCTCTGCCCCCAGAGCGGAAAACATGTCTGCGTAGGCGGCCGTCCGATCGGCGCCCGCTGCGGTCTTTACTTTTGAGACTTCCATACTTCTAGTATCGCAGTACTACCAGGGTTCCGCCGTACCGTCCCGTAGGGAAAAATCACCGTCAGGATCAGGACCACATTTGTCACTACCCCGAATCATCCTGGAGGTATTTCGTGCGATGATTTAGGAATATGCCAACACTAAGGCGGTTGCTAATCCTGGCGTTTTTGATCTTGCCGATGGCGACTGCTGCTACGATCACCTTTGACGAAGCCCCGGCCTCCAACGACGGATCTCCATACAGCGCGACGATTCTGGGCGTTACTTTCAGCGGCACGAACGCCGGTATTTGGAGCGGTATGAGCAATGGCGATCCCGGAGGTTGGAGTTTGGAAGGCACGAACGGGAATCAATTCTTGGGTTTTAACGGTGATCCCTATTCTGAAACGCTCACCTTCCTTTCTCCTGTGAATGGTTTTTCGGCGGATTTCTCCCGCAGCGGCGGTTCATCGGACGGGACAATTACGCTGTCTGCATTCAATGGATCAACGCTGCTCGGGAGCACATCAGGAACACTGGGCGCAATAAACACATGGTTAACCCTCAGTCTTAGCGTGTCTGGAATTGATACGATCACTTGGTCCGGCACAGGATCCGATTTTCATCCCTATGGCGTTGATAACATCAACTTCAATTCCAGCTCGGTTCCGGAGCCTTCAAGCGTGATGTTAGTTGGTCTGGGATTATTGGGCGTTCTTGCCCGGGGCCGCCTGCGTCGCACCAAACTTTGACAAAGGGCCGGGACCGTCTCCTCGGTGGCCAGTCTGACCAGCCACGTTGTGATAAACTTCCGGCTATGTCTAGGCCATTCTCTTCACGTGGTCTCCTTGCTGCTGCGCTCCTGTGCACTGGTTTCCTGTACCTATCCACAAATTCGTCGCAAGTAGCGCTGGCGGCAGATGTATTGGTGTCGACTGACGCATCCAACGCGGCGGCTGAAGTACTGGCGTTCGAAAAAGCGATGGAAGCCGCCGTGGTGCGAGGCGATGTCACCTATATCGATCGAATCAGCGCGTCGGACCTCAGCTTTACGCATGGGGACGGCTGGACCACTGGTGGCGAACCACGATCGGTCGACGATCGGCAAGCTTTTCTAAGCAGAGTCAGGAATAAGCAGTACAACGTACGGGACCTCGACTCCGTCAAAGTTGAAATGCATGGCGACATCGCCATCACCTATGGCCGCTACGTGGCGCAAAACAGAACCACCGCTCCCGGCAATACCTGGTTTTCGGTCTGGTTCGTGCGTGTCTACGAGAAGCGCGACGGCCACTGGCTGTATGTGTCGCATCGCACAGTGCACGGTCCGACTTATGGGCCGGACCGGCAATCAGTGAGTGACAAGTAACGGTTCATCTCCGATGAACCGTCCACACCGGTCCGTATTTAGCTACGGCTTTGTTACGTTCACTCCATAGAAGGTGACCGACTGCGGAACTTCCTTCCACCAGTGAGGCGACCCTGCCGGGATAACGATCACGTCACCCTTGACCAAGCGCTGGGTCTGGCCGCCTTGGATATTAGAACCGACAGTCAGGCCGGGTTTCGTCATTTTGCCGCCCACCAGCGTGCCGCCAGTGACCACGGTTGCCGTTCCGTCCGTCACATACCAAACATGGCTTACTTTCTCATGCACTTCAGGCGCAGCCGTCATTGTACGGTGGGTCCCCGAGACCGCCAGATCCGGCGCGGTGACCAGCGGACCACTCTTGGCCAGCGCTTCTGCTACCTTGTCGTGGCCGACATAGGTGACGGCCGATGAAGGACCAGCTCCCGTCATCAGAACAGCCATTGTCAGCAATGCAGTGAGCGCCACTAGAAATTTCATGTGTCTGTCCTCCAGGGGAATTTGCGAGCCGCCACGGTAGTTCGCACAACAGGCACTATAAGCCTACTGTCACCACCTGTCAAGCCTGCGGCAACTCAGCAGACGAGTGAACATGACGAAGAGTTACCAGTGCGTTCCGGAGACAGGCAAAACTCCTTTGGGGTTCTTGAAGAGTAGTACGCGTCGATCGGTGGCACAAGCGGTCGAATTGGAATAAGCGCATTAGGTCGATATGATCTAATGCTGACATCAAGCCTGAGGACTTACCGTTACTGCCCTTCGAGTTTCCGGCTTAGCTGGTTGAACTGTTGCTGCGTCCTATCCAGACGAAGTGCAGCTCTGAAGCGCCGGCCGTAAATTCGATTGGCTCTCTATAGGAGGTGTTTCCCGGGAAACCACTAAATGCGAACCCCGAGTAGCGTACGCCCTCGCAAAGTTCAATTTCGAAGCGGCCCTCAGAATCGACCGTCAAAGCTTGGGTTTCGATTTGTCCATATAGTCCTGGTTCTTTAATACGAACCTGCGGGTGGTCCTTGGGCGGGAGTCCAGCGGTGTCTGAAATACGTCCTCGAACCCGGACCACCTTGAGCTTGGGCGGAGCCGTCAAATCGGACAGGTCTTTTGTGTCACAGCGACCGTTCGCGACACACTTCCGTTGGATTCCGCAAGGCTTGAATGAAGGGCACCCGGATGAGTTGGATTTTGCGAGCGGAGATTTGCGGAATACGGCCCTTGGAGCACTCGTCTCAAGACGACCGACATGCAACAAGCGAGGTCTTGTTTTCGGAAATTCTGCTGGCCCGCTGGGGGCGAAATGCCAACATGCATCGTAGCGCTACCGTGTCGGAGTGCCGCGACGGCTATCTCCCCTTGTACTATTGTTTTGAAGATGGGGGAGCGTTGACCGCACAGGTGGGGATCACCCGCTCGTCATTATTGGCATAAATCGGAGGGCCAGCTACGGGATTGAGGACGGTCTCTGTCCAGAAAACACCGGGGGATTCGCCCAGGTGGCCGAAGCCAACACCTTCAAGTCGACCGAACCGGCATCGGACGAAATAGTCATCCGCAAGAACGACGACACCGACAAAGACTCCCGAAATGGTTTCCTTCGACCGCGACGATGCTGGGAGCTCGATGTCAGAGCCGTCAAACCAGAGATCGTACCCCCAGGGGTACATATTGGTCACGAAGCGTTCAGTGCATTTTTCGGTAGGCGCAAGCCAATCCCCTTCAGGGTTGCCGCTTAACTCGCCGCGGATAGCGACGCGCTTGCGGTTAAACGAAGGAAGATTCTTGAAGAGCTCACACATACTGATCACTGGCAGGTTGGCTGCGGAAGGTTGTTCAGCTAACTTCAGGCTCTGGATCGCGACTACGGCAAGCTCGGCCTGATTCTTTCTTGGTTCAAGCGGCCGGATGGTGCCAGTGACGGTGGCTGTGACGTATAGAAAACCGCCCCGTTTCTCGGCTCTCCTACTTTCCCTAGTGAGCCGCGACAGAGTACGCGACAAATTGGAAGGAAGTTCGAGTTTGAGCCGGGCGAGCCAGGCATCGTTCTGAAGCCCATCGCCACTGAAGATTCGGACGTGTCTCTTGTTACAGAGGCTCTCCCCCCACCATGAACCATCTATCGAGTAGAGCTCGACACTGACTGTGACGGTGGTGCCATATTTAGGATCAGGAAAAACGCTACAGGTGTCGGCCGCGCGGATTGGCAGAGAAGCGAACAGAGAGACTAGAAGCGCGAATCGCATCCAAATTCATTAGAGCAAATTCGGAGCGTGCCCTGTCCCAAATGACCCAGGAAGCATGCGGCAAGTGCGCCGCTTCAAACTCCAACTGCTGAATAATCGCCGACGACGCTATGCCCTCCGGAAGACGTACGGAGAGATGCAGAAGGTCAGGCGATTTCCCTACGAGAATCGCGACTCCCCGGATTGGGCTGTCGTTCTTGGGCAGGAACCAGCGTGTTCCCACTCCATCGGGCGCCAGCTCACTGTACGTCACATCGAGTCACAGCGCATTGCCCGTAAGTCTATGAGGATTGGTAGCGCTAACGGGAATCGAACCCGTATTTAAGCCTTGAGAGGGCTTCGTCCT
>CADEFM010000009.1 GCA_902826605.1 uncultured Acidobacteriota bacterium | reverse complement strand
TGCGCCCAAGGCAGGTGCGCTACCAGGCTGCGCTACGCCCCGACATTGTCGATTGTAGCAGGCAAGTAAGAGTCGGATAGAAAAATTTGAATTTCGCCTCTGCTTCATGTGGTGAATTGTTAGGGCGATCCGTGGGGCACTACCAATGTGCGGGAACGCGAAAAGATACCCTATAGAGGTAGACGCGCACTGGGAGGGAATCCATGTCTCTTCGTCCTGTCAAACACCTCAGCAAATCCAAGCCGACTATCGAGGGCGCGGGTGTGCATTTGCGCCGCGCTTTCGGTTTCGGTAACACCACCGACTTCGATCCCTTCTTACTGCTAGACGATTTCCGCAATGACGTTCCCGAAGAATACCGGGCTGGTTTCCCGTGGCACCCTCACCGCGGGATCGAAACCATTACTTATGTTCTGGCAGGCACGGTGGAACACGGCGACAGCATGGGGAATCGCGGAGTGATTGGCGCAGGTGACATTCAATGGATGACCGCGGGAAGCGGAATCGTTCATCAGGAAATGCCCAAGGGTGACACCGCGGGCAGAATGCATGGATTCCAGCTATGGGCGAATCTTCCGGCTTCGCTCAAGATGACGGTGCCTCGCTACCAGGAGGTGAAAGCGACGGACATTCCCGAGGTCACCGATGACGACGGCACCCAGGTTCGCGTCGTGTGCGGGGAGTTCTGGGGCGCAACTGGTCCAGTGGACGGCATCGCTGCCGATCCCATCTATCTTGACGTCTCAATTCCGGCGGGCCGCACTAAGACGCTCCCAGTAGAGACCAGCCACCACTCCTTCGCGTACGTTTTTTCTGGTGGCGGCAAGTTTGGCAACGCGTCTGGCCCGCTCCCGGTGCGGACGGAAACGGTAGGCTCGGCCGAAGCGAAACCTCCGTCGGAGGCTGATAATCGCTCACTGGTCTTGTTTGATCGCGGTGATGAGGTTATGATCCGTGCTGGAGAGGAAGGCATCCGTTTTCTTTTGGTGTCCGGGAAGCCTTTAGAGGAGCCGGTGGCTTGGTCCGGGCCCATTGTGATGAACACTCAGGAACAATTGCGAGAGGCGTTCACCGAGTTGGAAAGAGGAACCTTCCTGAAAGCGAAAAATAAAAATTAGGCGGATGGAACATCATGAACCGGCCGGATGAGGAACGTGGTGTCGCTCCGTGGGTGGAGTCCAACCAATCTGTCATTGGTGGAAACCTTGGAGACGCGACCAAGCCAGTGCAGGCGGTGCCGACTAAGTAGCTGGCAGTCAAAAGTCGTTGACACTATCCAGGCCCCGTCACTATGATGGGGTGGTGAAAACGCCGCTTGCGCCGTTCCTTATTGTTCGGTTTGCATGAAAAGGAGATTGACGTGAAGACAAAATCCAAAGTCCTGGTGGGCGCGTTCGTTGCGGTATGTCTTTCGCTCGCGCAACAACCTACGTGCACCCGCTGTTCCGCAACCTACGTGAGCGCGCAAGAACTTCAGGCCTACACCCAGCGGGCGATCCAGAACAATATCATTGACCAGCAGGTTCGTTCGGTGGACTTGGGGAAGAGCCAGGTGGGTCTTGGAGTGGTGTATCGGGGAAAGTTGGATAAACCCGGGCCTACTGCTGTGGCCGAGCATGATCTGATTAGTGAAGTGTATTACGTGATTGAGGGCAGCGCGACGCTGGTAACGGGTCCGGATATCGTAGGTATGCAGCGGCGACCAGCGACGCTGCGGACGGTGATTGAATACAACGGGCCTGGCAATAATGGAACGGCGATTCGTAATGGCGTGACGCACCAGTTGAAGGCTGGGGACTCCATTATCATTCCGGCCGGCACTGGACATTTATTTACAAAGATAGACGATCATATCCGGTATCTGATGGTTCGGATCGATCCGGATAGGGCCGTTCCGCTCAAGAACGAGGAGCAGTCGAAGGCCTATCTCGCTAGCCCTGCTAAGAAGGGCGGCGAGTAATATAGCCCGGCGCTTAAGCAGGCAGAATGACGCCTCGGCATTCACCGAAGCCGATGCGCAGGTGTTCCGCGCTGCCTGGCTCACCGCGTTCACAGTACCCGCGCAGAATCACTTCATCCCCGTCTTCAAGGAAGCGGCGCTCCTCACCGTTGGGCAGATGAATCGCTTCAGTACCGGCACGTGTTAGCTCCAGCAGGCATCCTAACGAATCGGGAGTGCCGCCCGACACAGTACCGCTGCCGAGCAAGTCTCCAGGGCGGAGGTTGCAGCCATTGCTTGTGTGGTGTGTGAGCATCTGCGCGACGGTCCAGTACATATCGCGAAAATTTCCGCGCGTGAGACACATAGGTGACGCTCCTACGCTGCGCATACGGGGCGTGAACAGATACACTTCCAGGTTGAGATCGATGCCTCCGCGCTGCTGTTCTTCGCGCGAGTGTAGGTGAGCGAGCGGCGCAGGATCTCCTGCCGGTCGTGGAAATACCGGAATTCGGAAGGGCTCAAGCGCGGCCATCGGAACGATCCACGGCGAGATGCTAGTGCAGAAGCTTTTCGACAAGAATGGTCCGAGCGGCTGTGATTCCCAGAATTGAATATCGCGCCCGGACCAATCGTTCAACAGGCATGCGCCGAAAATGCGGCTGGGCGCCGCGTCAATAGATACAGGTTTGCCCAGTGCGTTGCCAGGACCGGCGAAGAACCCAACTTCGAGCTCGTAGTCGAGCAGGCGGCACGGGCCGAAGGATGGTTGATTCACAGTTGGTGGTTTCGTCTGGCCGTACGGGCGCTGAACAGGTGTGCCACTTAACACAACGGATGAAGCTCGGCTGTGGTACCCGATAGGCATGTGCTTGTAGTTCGGCCTAACGGGTTGATCGGGGTGAAATATCTTGCCCGCGTTAGTGGCGTGATACAGCGACGTGAAGAAGTCCGTATAGTCGCCAATCTCAACGGGAAACTTCATCGTAACGTCTGTCATGGGGATCAGGGGCCGCGTCGCCGCGCCGGCGCGAAGTCGCTCTGTGATCCAGTTGCGCAACGCAGTCCAGTGCCCGGGGCCAAGCGACATGAAAGAATTCAAAGAGGTCGCCGTGCACGCTTGCACTAGTGCCGGCGAAGGGACGTCCGCCGCTACCTCCCGCAAGTCCAGGATTTGATCGCCGATGGCTACGCCGATGCGCGCGCCTTCGCCGCGGTCAAAAACGCCATAGGGCAGGTTGTGGAGCGGAAAATCGGCGGACGGATCGTTCGCGGATTCCACCCAGCTATACGGGATCATCGGTGCCAGGAAGAGATTTTGCGAAACGGCTCATCTGCCTCGGCGCCAAACTGGTGGCCGAAACCGGATTGATCAAAGAGTGCCGAAGGCATGGAGGATAGTCTTCTGTTGATCGTAACGCGGTTGCGCGCCGAAAATCACGTGAGCGGCGGCTATCATGGAACAATATTAGTTCCCATGGAAACTCCGTACGATCACGACCTCATCGAATTGAAGTGGCATGACCGCTGGCGGGACGATGCGAATTTGTATCGCGCCGATCCGCATTCGTCCGCGCCGAAGTATTACGTCGTCGAAATGTTCCCGTATCCCAGCGGCCGTCTGCACATGGGCCACGTGCGGAATTACTCTATTGGCGACGCGCTCGCGCGCTATATGTGGATGCGTGGTTATAACGTGCAGCATCCCATTGGATGGGACGCGTTCGGCCTGCCCGCCGAAAACGCCGCCATCCAGCGCAACATGCATCCCCGCGATTGGACCACCGCGAATATTGAAGAGATGAAGCGCCAGATGCACCGCATGGGCTTTGCCTATGATTGGAATCTGGAAATCGCCACCTGCACCCCGGAGTACTACAAGTGGAACCAGTGGTTCTTCCTGAAAATGTACGAGCGGGGCCTGGCGTACCGCAAGAAGGCGCTGGTGAACTGGTGCCCGGAATGCGCCACCGTGCTGGCGAACGAACAGGTGGTGGACGGCTGTTGCTGGCGGCACGAAAACACGCCGGTGGAACAGCGCGCGCTGGAGCAATGGTTTTGGAAAATCACTGCGTACGCCGATGAATTGCTCCGCGACACCTACGACAAACTGGAAGGCGGCTGGCCGGAGCGCGTGCTCTCCATGCAGCGCAACTGGATCGGCCGCAGCGAGGGCTCGGAAGTCGATTTCGCGCTGGAGACAGGGGAGAAAATTCGTGTCTTTACGACGCGCGTGGACACCATTTATGGCGCAACGTGCGTGATTCTCGCGCCGGAGCATCCCATCGCGCAGAAGTTGCTGGACAACGCCGGCCGCGCGAAAGCGAAGCAGATGATCGACGCGCGCAAACAGCAAGGCCCTGGCGATTTGATCAAAGACGGCGCGTTCACCGGACACCACGCCGTCAATCCGTATAGCGGCGAAAAAGTGCCCATCTGGATCGGCAACTTCGTATTGATGGAATACGGCACCGGCGCGATCATGGCCGTCCCCGCGCACGACGAGCGCGATTTCGATTTCTGCACGGCCTTCGGGATTCCGATCCGGGCAGTGATCCGCCCCATGGATGGCGTGTTGGGCGAGCATCCAAAAGCTGCGTTCACTGAGGATGGAATTACGGAAAATACCGGGGAGTTTTCAGGCCTTCCGAGCGAAGAAGCCCGCCGCCGTATGAACGGACACGCGGAAAAGCACGGTTTCGGCAAGGCCGCGGTCACATACCGCATCAAGGACTGGGGCATTTCGCGCCAGCGCTACTGGGGCACTCCAATCCCCATGATCCATTGCCCGAAATGCGGCGTGGTGCCGGTTCCGGAAAAAGACCTGCCTGTCGAGCTGCCTTACCACGTGAAGTTCACCGGGAAGGGCCGTTCGCCTTTGGCGGAAGTGCCGGAGTTCATGAACGTGAAGTGCCCGCAATGCGGCGCGGATGGGCAGCGCGAAAGCGACACCATGGACACCTTCGTCGATTCGTCCTGGTATTTCTACCGCTATTGTGATCCGAAGAACTCCACTGCGCCGTTCGATTCCGCAGTCATCAAGAAATGGTTTCCGATCGATCAGTACATCGGCGGCGTGACGCACGCGATTCTGCACTTGATCTATTCGCGCTTCTTCACCAAAGTGATGCGCGACTTGGGGTTGATTGAAAACGCGGAACCCGCGGCCAACCTGTTTACGCAGGGCATGGTGCTCGGTTCCGATGGCAGCGCGATGTCGAAATCGAAGGGCAATGTGGTGGACCCGGAGGAAATGGTGGGCAAGTACGGCGCGGACACCTGCCGCTTGTTCGTTCTGTTCGCCGCGCCTCCGGAAAAAGACATGCCGTGGATCGAGGCGAGCGTCGGCGGCCAGCGCCGTTTTTTGGAGCGCGTGTGGCGCTTCGTCACGCGCAATATGGACCGGGAAGGCACAGGTGACGCCGCCGCGGATCGCAAGGCTTTGCGCAAGCTGCATCAGACGATTCGCAAGGTCTCCGAGGATTTCAACAACCGCTGGCACTTCAACACTTCCATCGCGGCCATGATGGAGCTGATCAACGAACTCTACGATCAGGAAGCCGGCTTATCACGCGCGGCGCTGGATCAAATCCTGCCGGACTTGACGCTGCTGCTCGGCCCCTTCGCGCCGTACATGGCGGAGGAGTTGTGGGGGCAACTCGGCCGCAAAGGCCCTGTGTTCCGGCAAGCATGGCCCCAGTGGGATGACGCGCTGGCTCAGGAAGACGCCTTGGATATTCCGGTGCAGGTGAACGGCAAGCTGCGCACGCGCATTGCCGCCCCGCTCGATGCGTCGCAGGCAGATCTTGAAAAGATCGCGCTGGCGGATCCGAAGCTCCAGCCGTTCTTGACGGGCATGCAGGTGGTGAAGACCATCGTCGTGCCGGGGAAATTGGTTAACGTGGTCGTGCGCCCGGCTTGAGCACTTGCTCGTAAAGTTCGAGCACTGCGTCCAGATTTCGCGTATTGTCCGCGCGCACGGGTTCAACGCGAGTCCGTACCAATGCCTGCGCCACTGCCGCTATCACGGCATCCAAGGCGGGCGGTAATCCGATCAAGTGGCAGCCGGGGGGGCGCATGCCGTTATCGGTTGCGATAACCGGCGTGCCGAGTTCCAGCGCCTCGCGAACCGAGATGGAATCGCCGTCATAGTGCGTGGTCCTGAGCACGGCGGAGGACTCCCGGATAGCCCGGAGCGTGGCCGCGTGCGGGACGTCGCCCGCCAGCAGGATATGGCTTCCCCACGGTTGTGCGGCGATCTGTTCGCGCAGTTGCGCAGCGAGACTTCCCGATCCGATGATGACCAGGCCTCCATTCGGGTGGGACTCGCGGAATCTGCCCAGCGCGGCGATTTGCAGAGGCAGGTCGTATTCCGGTTCCAGCAAACCCACGCTCAGCAGCACCGGAGTATGCGCGGCGTAGAAGGCTTCGAGCGGCGCGGGAAGGGCGGCGGCGATCTCCTTTCCCGCGGCGGGCACGATCACGCGGACTTCGCGGACCCCGCAACGGCACAGGAAACCGGCGATCTCTTCGTTCACTGCAATGGCCGCATCCAGGCGGCGCAGCACGAACGCTGTTAAGCCGTGGCGCGTTACGCGCCGGCCCTCTGGCGACGATGGATAGCCGCCCGAATGAAACGTGAGCACGGTTTCGCGTCCCGGCAGCAGCGAGCAGAACAGACACAGGCCCAATAGACGGCCCGTGAGTACGCCGCCGATGTGAAGATGCAGAATGTCGGCGGGCTTCCGCAACAACAGGCGTGCGGTTTGGAAAGCACTTTCCGGGTAGAACACTTCGTCCGCCTCCGCGCCGCGGTGGCGCGTCAGGTGAATCACCGGGGCCTGGTGGCCGTGGGCACGCAGGTGATCGCGAATGGCGACCAGGTTGGTCTGCACGCCTCCGTAAGGCGGCGGGTACGGACCAAGCTGAAGGACTCTCATGCGATGGTTTTGGGAGTCAGATCGCGCGCCGAATCCAGCATGCGCAGACAGGCGATGGTGGCCAGCGCTCCATCGCGCACCGTGACTTGCGGGGAGCGGCCGGCCGCGATGGCCTGGGTGAAATCGGCGAACTGCGCGAGGTAGCCCTTTTCGGCGAACCACGCTTTCCTATGGCTGCGCGTGGCGCCGGAAAGAGTGAATGCCTTAAAATCTTCCGTCGAAGCGCCCACGCCTTGCGCGAAGATTTCCACGCGCTCGCCGCCGGAGGTCTTACTGCCCACCGTGCAATACGTCAGATTCGCCACCGAGCCATCGGCCATGCGGAAACTAGCGGCGATGTTGTTTTGCCCGATGGGTTCCTTGCTTTCGGTAGGCAGGGAATACGCGGACACCGACACGATCTCTGAATCCAGCAGCCAGCGGAACAGATCCACAAAATGGCACGCCTCGCCCAGAATCGCGCCGCCGATAGCGGGATCGGCCATCCAGTATGCGCCGGAGATGCCGGGCGAATTCACGCGCGCGGCGATTACGGCGGGGCCGCTGCGGCGCGCCACGGCGTTTTTCAGGTCGATGTAACAAGGCGCGAAACGGCGGTTGAATCCAACCGCAAGCGCCTTGCCGCTTTCCTCCACGGCGCGTTGCAAGCGATGGCATTCCGCCTCCGTCAGCGCCATGGGCTTTTCGACGAAAACATGCTTGCCCGCCCGCAAGGCGGCTTCCGCCTGCGCGGCGTGCTCCGCGTTGCGGCTGGCGATGCACACGGCATCCACCGATGCGTCGGCCAGCACCTCGCTCAGATCGGAGGCGCAGTAGCTTGCGCCGAAACGCTTCGCGTAACTCTTTCCGCGCGCTCCATGGGCGGAATAGATGGCCCGCAAAGAGACACCCGGCAGTTTCTTGAGAGCAGGAAGATGCGCCCACTTGGCCAGGTTCCCGGCCCCGATGAGCGCGACTCCCAACTGGCCAGCCGCTTTGGGCGCGCCACTAACCGTGACCACGGTCTTAGGCGTGATCGGGGCGGATCCTCGCGCCACCGGAGTCTCCGGGTATTCCAGCACAACGCCCAGGCTGCCGGAGGTGGCGTCTAGGATCGTCCCGTAGGCCCGCGCGGCTTCCGCCAAAGGGAAGCGGTGCGTGATCAACGGCTGCACGTCCACGCGCCGGTGCTCCAGCAGCCGCAGGAATTCCTCCATGTTGCGATTCTCCGTCCAGCGCACGTAGGCGGCCGGGTAATCCTGGCCCTGCCGTTCGTAGGCGGGATCGTAGCTGCCGGGACCGTAGGCGCGGGCCATGGAAAGCTGGATTTCCTTCATGTACATGTCGTTCCAGGGAAACTCCAAAGCCACGGCGCCCACTACCACAATGCGCCCG
Source organism: uncultured Acidobacteriota bacterium (assembly GCA_902826605.1). Taxonomy (GTDB): domain Bacteria; phylum Acidobacteriota; class Terriglobia; order Bryobacterales; family Bryobacteraceae; genus Palsa-187. The sequence goes on along the minus strand of CADEFM010000009.1, from coordinate 184,586 downwards.
CGGTCGCGGCAAATTTCAAGTGCCTGCAGCGCCGGCCCGTTGCTCTTGGTGGCCGCGGCAATAATCGAGCAATCCACGCCGCGGCCGTTGGTGATGGCGGCAACCGCTTCGCGCAAGCCTTCCCCGGCGGGCAGCCCGTGGTCGGCGCCCAAACGGCGCGCCAGGTCGACGCGGTCATTCTTCAGATCGATCGCGATCGCCACGCCGCCCTGCACGCGAACCAACTGCGCGATCAGCTGTCCCACCAGGCCCTGGCCGATCACCGCCACTACGTCGCCCACCGAGATGGACGCGATGCGCACTGCGTTCATGGCGATGCTGCCGAGCGTGGTGAACGCCGCTTCGTCAAACGCAACCCCGGGGGGGATACGCGCGACCAGATTGCGGCCGGTGAGAATGCGCTCGCCGTGTCCGGTCCCCTCGCCGCCGTAGGCCACCGGGTCGCCCACCGCCAGATCGCGAACGGATTCATGCACGGCCGCGATGACGCCCGCGCCCGCATAGCCCAGCACGGCGTAATCCGTGGTGAGCTTGGCGCGAACCTCCGCGATTGTCGCCCGTGGCCCCGTATTCTTCATCACGTTCCAAACCGTGCGCAAATGCGAAGGACGATCGGCAACTTCTTTGAGCACGCTTTCCTGATGAATGCTGGCGGTTTCGGTGCCGCTCGAAATCAGGGAGCGAACGGGCTGCACCACCACGTGATGCGGCGTGGGAAGCGGGTCGGGCACTTCATCGACGATGATGTCCTTCAGCCCTTTACGGATCACTTGCTGCATGACGCGGTGGAGAGGAGAGTCCTTGGAATCATTGTATCGGCTAGCCGAGCCAGCCGCGCGTCCAATAATAGGCGATCTTGGCGCTCTCCTGCGCCAATTCCAGAAAAATACCCCAACGCTCCCACGCTTTGCCGTAGCGTTTTCGCGCGTCGGGTATGGGCCTGGGATCCGTGGCGATCCCGGCGTGCCGGAACGTTCGGAACGCCCGCCACATGTGATAGTCGCTCGTGAGTAAGACCATGCGCCGGTTGCCGTAGCGCGCAGGCTCTGCCGCAAACAAGGCTTTCAGATGCAAAGCCGATTCGCGCGTGGTGGAAGACTCTACCTCCGCGTGCACGGAATCGGATGGAACGCCCTGAGCCACGATGAAGGCCTTCATCGAAAGGGCGGCAGGCATCTGTGGCGGCCCACCCGAGATAATCATTTCCTGAAAGTGCTCGGCCTTGAATATACGAGCCGCGTACACGGCTCTCCAGTAAGAACTTAACCCCATGGTTACCTCATCCAGACTGGAGCCGGTGAGGACAATCAAGACATCGCCGGTGGGATCGCCCCAGGGGCTTGCCAGCATGGTAGCCCACCAAGACACTAGGGGCGTGGCCGTGACGGTCAGCATGGCGAGACCTAGCGCCGCAGCCGCACGCAGGAACCAGTGCAGCGGAGGGGCGAGGGAACGCATGCTATCCCAGTATCCATGGATCGCCTTTAGGTAGTAAAGGATTTTTAGAATCAAGCCGATAACCCGTGTAAGTCCTTAAAGGTACTAAAGCTGATCGCCATCGTTTTGGCGAGGCCCGAAAGGGCGCTTTTCGTCAGCAATTAGGTTGCCGGGTGTGGCGACACGGTTGTGCTACGCTCGGTCTTAACTGGCACCCAAATACGAATGATTCGTTTGTTTCGCGTATCGATCCCCACCAGCATGCTAGCGCTGGTGTTGCTTGACACGGTTCTCCTGCTGACCTGCTACTTTGTCACCGGCGTATTCTTTGCCTGGTTCGAGCCGGCGACGTTTCTGCTGTATGAAGGCGGTCTGCAGCAGATCCTGATGGTCGTTCTAGTGATCCAGCTCGGCTTTTACTTTAGCGATTTGTACGATTCATTCGCCCCACACACGCGCACGCTCCTGCTGCAGCAGATCTGCCTGAGCGTTGGTCTCACTTTCTTATTTCAAGCTTTTCTTGGTTATGCCCGGTCGCCCCTGCAACTCCCCAGATTAAACATGATGGTGGGGAGCCTTGCGGTGCTGGTGCTGATGCCGGCATGGCGCATTGGCTTTGGAATTCTCATGCGGAAGGCGAGCGTTCCGCGTAAATTGCTGTTTGTGGGAGTTACACCGGTGGTCCGCGATATTGTGGCTCGATTGGAGCAGCGGCCCGAGCTTGGCCTTCGAGTAGAGGGTTACTTGGACGCGGTCCCCGCACCGAATTGGCCAGTTCCCCAGCTTGGCCGGGTGGAAGATTTGGAGCAAGTGATTAAAATCCACCGTCCCGATCGCGTGGTGGTAGGGCGCATCGCGGAAGACGGTTCTTTCCCGGTGCAGCGATTGCTGGACCTGCGTTTTTCCGGAACCATTCATGTGGAGGAAGCAGGCAGGCTATACGAAACCCTGCTGAGCCGCGTGGCAATACACGAACTTCGGCCCGCTCAACTCTTGTTTGCCACTGAATTGGTCCCGCGGCCCTTCAATCTGACGATGCAAAGGATCTACTCCCCGTTGTTGGGAGTCGTCGGGTTGCTGATCACGCTGCCCGTGATGGCTGTCGTCGCTTTGTTGGTGAAGCTGTCATCTCCCGGGCCCGTGTTTTACCGCCAGGTGCGCATGGGGCTGCAAGGCAAGCCTTTTACCATTTTCAAATTCCGTTCCATGTATGAGGACGCTGAGGCGCGTACGGGCGCGGTATGGGCCAGCAAAGGCGATCCGCGCATCACGCCGGTGGGACGGTGGCTGCGTTATCTGCGGCTCGACGAACTTCCGCAGTTCATCAACGTGGTGCGGGGAGAGATGGCGTTGGTAGGTCCGCGACCGGAGCGTCCCGAATTTTCAGAGGTGCTGGAGCAACGCATTCCTTTATTCAAGCAACGAGTTTGCGTAAAGCCGGGCATAACAGGCTGGGCGCAAATCAATTATGGCTACGGCGAAACAATACAGGACGCCATGATGAAACTGGAATACGATCTCTATTACATCAAGAATCTTTCGCTCACGATGGACGCCTACATCATTTTCAATACACTTAAAGTCATGCTGTTATCGCGGGGCAGCCAATAGCGCGGAGGATCGCGCAGCGCTGAGGCTATCTTACGCGGCTGCCCCCCGGCGAAGCCTCATAGTCCTGCCGGCTTCCTTCTAATAGCGTGCAACGCTATAGCCAAAAGTAGCGCAGGAAACCACACCCATCTCATCTCACTTAACAGCACGCGTACGCCTCGGTTGGAGAAAAAGGCCCAGCCGATGGGCGACACATCAATCGGTGTATATGGGAAGAAAAAGCGCGTGTGGTCAAATGGAGCGAAGAACGCCACTCCGCGTCCCCCGTTGGTGAAAGCGTCGAGCATGCCGTGTGACGCCGCTGCGAGGGCGACGCACGCCGCCAATTGCAATCGCTCACGCTGCGGCAACTCGCCAAAATATCCCCAGACAGCAATTCCAATCATGAGCGCGAACATTAGGGAGTGCGTGATCCCGCGGTGTCCCCACATGCCGCCATAGGAAATTCCGAAGCGAAAGGCCGCCACGTCGGTGTCTGGGACCATGGCCGCCACAGCGGCGAGCATTGACGTCGTGGGCAGATAGGAACGCGGCGCCAGCGCGTGAGAGATGGAGACCGCTGCCACCGCGTGCGTCATGATCGTCGGCATACCAGCGGAGCATAACAAAAATGATGTCCGCGCCGCGCGGGATATAATTACGAGAGCCTGAAAGATGAAAGAGGTGAACCCTTGAAGAAGCAAATATCCCGCCGTGGCCTGGTTGCAGGAGCGTTCCTTGCGCCCGCGGCCGCCTTCGCGCAATCGAAACCCGCGAATAAATTTTGGGCCAGCCAATACTGGGCTGTGAAAAGCGCCCCCAAGGGTGAAGTCAAACTTGCCATGTATCGCAAGCGCACCGCGCCGCCCAAGGCCGGCGAAAGGCCGCTCCCGGTGCTGCTGATGGTGCACGGATCGTCAAATTCCGCGCAGTCGAGCTTCGACCTCGCCACGCCCGGCAAGGGCGAGTACTCCCTAATGAACACATTCGCCCGGCTGGGCTACGATTGCTGGACGCTAGACCATGAAAACTACGGGCGCTCCACCCAGACCGATGGAAATTCCGATATAGCGAGCGGCGTCGAAGACCTGAAGGCTGCGGTCGAGGTGATCGCCAAGGAAACCGGTCAGGCGAAGGTCCACATGTTTGGCGAGTCTTCAGGCGCGATTCGCGCCGGAGCGTACGCGCAGGCCGTCCCCGCGCGAGTGGACCGGTTGGTGCTAGGGGCGTTTACATATAAAGGCGAGAATTCGCCCACCCTCACAGAGCGGGCCAAACAACTCGACTACTACCGCACTCACAACCGGCGTCTGCGGGACCGCAGCATGGTGCAAAGCATTTTTACGCGTGATAAACCCGGCACCACCGATCCTTCGATAGCGGAATTTCTGGCGGAGCAGGAATTGAAATTCGGCGATCAGGTCCCTACGGGTACGTACTTGGACATGACTTCAAAGCTGCCACTGGTGGATCCCAAGAGGGTTTCGGGACCTGTGCTGCTGATCCGTGGCGAATACGATGGTATCGCCACGATGAACGACCTGATGGATTTCTACAACCAGCTGCCCAGCGGGGACAAGCAATTCGTTGTGGTTCCGGGTATCGCGCACAATTTAATCCTTAGCACGAATCGGGAGCTGTTCTGGCACGCCATGCACGGTTTCTTATCGATGCCCAAGGGTGCCGTGAGCTAGCTACAAGTGAAAACGCGCGCCATCCCGGGGGTTGGGATGGCGCGCGGGTCCGCTAGTGAGAGAAAAGTCTAGCGGCGAGCCAGTTTGACCTTGGGCGTCGAGAGGTATCCGGATACCTGGTCTTTTTTGACTTGGTTGATGACGATCTCGTACGGCTGCATGTTGCCCGAGACGTAGAGCTGCACCGGTTCATTGATCGTCTTGTCTTTCTTTTCAACACGCTTGTCATCCGCGAGCACCTCGACCGTGAAGCGGTTGCGTTTGACATCGGACTTCTTGAGAACCAGAGTGATATCACCCACCCGCTTCGGACCCAGCGACTTCGTCAGGTCGAACTCAAAGTAATTGCGTTCGCCGAGCGCTCGCAACGATTCCAGGTCTTTGGCATTGGTGGCGATTAGGCCGCTCATCACACCCATGTCACCCAGGGCGCGCTTCATGTCGGCGCGGATTTCCGTAGTGTTCTTTTCCAACTCGGACTGCGTGGTGGCGACGCTGGCCTTCACGGTTTCCACGTTCGCCTTCACTCCATCCACATCCGTAGCCACGGCGGTGAAACGCGTCGCAGCGGTGTCTTTGAACTCATTTAATTGAGCCAGTTCACCGGTCACCTTGGAGTGCTCTTCCGTGACCTTCCGCGCCATTTCCTCGTTCTGCCGCTGCGCGTCCAGACGGGCGCGCTTGATGGCTGCACTGGCGTTGCTGTCAACACCTTTCACCTGCTGGGCCAGCAGTTCGAAGCGCTCATTCTGCTGCGCCAGCTGCGCGTTCGTCGCGTCACCAAGCTGCGACACTTGCGAATGAGCTCCGTTGCGTGTCGAATTGAGTTCGTCACGGAGATGATTGGTCTTGACCAGCAGGTAGCCATCACCTGCCAGCGCTGCGGCCATTCCTACGCCCAGTACCGCGAATGCCGCCTTATATGGGTTGCGATGTGGGGTATCCAGTTGTGGGTTGTCCATAATGTCTTTTTTGTCCTGCATCTCTTTCCGGCCGGATCGGCCTGCGGACGGATGAAATGCACGGCGAGGGCCACTGGATTGGAGCCCCAGATCCAACTTTAAATGAATAACTTACAGGTTCGTACTAAAGAAGCCCGCCGCTGGAAAAATCTACCGCGATCCGGTAGCCACTTCCACATCGATGCTCCCAAGATTGCCGAGCTGTATACGCAGCGGCACGCCAGTGGGCACATCCACGATGCCCGCGTAGGAGCCGGTTGTGATCACCTGGCCGGCTTTGAAGGTTTCGCCGCGCGCGGAGAGGTAGTTGATTAGCCACGAAAAGGAATTCATGGGGTGGCCGCTGGGGTGCGGGCCTTCTCGGTCGAGGATGGCGCCTTCCGGTCCGCTGATTTTCACGTGAAGCTTTTCGAGCGCCCCATCGAGAGCATTGGGAACCGAAGGGCCCAGGAATAACCCGTAGTTGTTATAGCAATCGGCCAGCAACTCGTGATATGTGACGTCTGTGGTGTCGACAAAACGCGCGCCTATTAGTTCTAGAACGAATCTTATATCGCCCACCGCCGCCAGGATCTCCTCCCGCGTGTACTCGGTGGCGCGGGGGGGGATATCACGGGCGAGCACAAACGCGATCTCCGGCTCGATTTTCCCAGGTGTGCCGACCATTGCCACCGGGGATTGCGTGTGAATCGAGGATGCCGGAACCGGTGCAAGCATGATCATTCCAGGCTTGGCTGGCATGCCGCATTTCCAGCCTCCGATGGGGTCGGCCATCATCTCCAGGGTGCGCTTTTGAATGGCGAGCGCTGTATCAATATCCTGCGGCCGGCACGACTCCGGCAAATTAGCGATCTTGAGGTTGCGCGTGCGGGCGTCAGCAAGGACGCGGGCGGCGGCGTCTACGGTTGTTTGAGCTTGGGGCATGGCGTGAAACTAGTGTAGCGTGACGCGAATGCGTTCGTCGCAGTGAGACGCTCGAACGCGCGGCGCTTATCTTGACTTGGCCGCCGCGAAAAGGCCCTTGGATGGAGCACTCCCATCGCTGGGCGTCAGGATGAAATCGCCGCTCAGCGATTTATCGGGCTCCCGTTGCCCCTTGTACCGGAACGTGATCTTGCCTCGATCAGTGGGGAAACTATAGCTGAGTTCAATACGCTCCTGCTGGACGGCGCCTGTGGCTTCGGTGTCATAGCGAAAGGCTCCGGACGTCGACCAACAACGGCCGTTCAACTGGCCGGCGTTCTCCATCAGATTGCAGTTGGCGCCGATTTCCAGGCCGCCCAGGTCGATGTTGAATTCCCAGAAGCCGGCCATGTCGGCGGAAAAGAGCTGACCGGCAAGCAGAATCGTGGCGCCAAAACTACGCATTGCACTCCTGAAGATATTCTACTTGTGAGAACGCTGAAACGCACGACTAAGCGTGGGGCAGACCCCGTCCTCCAAGGCAGATTTCAGCAGCTTGCAGTCCCAGCCCAGCTACAATAGAAGTCTCATGCGCATCGCTCTGGCGCAAATCAATCCCACAGTGGGAGACTTGGCGGGCAACGTCGACCTTATGACGCGTGCCGCGCGAGATGCGGCCGCTCGCAACGCTGACATTGTTGTGTTCCCGGAGCTCTCTATCACTGGCTACCCACCCCGCGATCTTGTGGAAAAGCCCAGCTTTCTGGAGGCCAGCGAGAGCGCCTTGGCGCGTTTGGCCCGAGAAACGTCCGATTTGAAACTGAGTGTGATTTGCGGCTATGTGGGGCGATCCCAGGCCGAAACCGGCAAGCGTGCGCTGAACAGTGCGGCGGTGATCGAGTGCGGCGCGGTTGTGTTTCGGCAGAGCAAGATGCTGCTGCCCACCTACGATGTTTTCGATGAAGCGCGCTACTTCCGGCCCGCGGATAGTGAACTCTTGTGCACTCTCCGCGGCGTTCCCATCGCCCTGACGATTTGCGAAGACGCATGGAACGACCGCGAATTCTGGGAACAGCGTCTGTATAAACGAGACCCCGTGGAAGAACTGTTTGGGCAAGGCGGTCAGATGCTGATCTCCATCAACGCTTCGCCATACAACATGGGCAAACGTGCCATCCGGCGTGAGATTTTCGCATCCGCGGCGCGGCGTTACCGAAAGCCGGTCGTGTATGTCAATCAAGTTGGTGGTAACGATCATCTGGTCTTCGACGGTTCCAGCTTCGCGATGAATAGCGCGGGCGAGGTGGTGGCTTCCGCTCTTTCGTTCAGAGAAGATTTGGTGTTGTGCGATTTCGACAACAGCGAAGGAGATCGGCACGACACCTGCCAAGATGAGTGTGAGGCGGCTTATGAAGCGCTGGTGCTGGGCACCCGCGATTACATTCGGAAGTGTGGATTTTCGCGCGTATTGATCGGGCTGAGCGGCGGCATTGATTCCTCCCTTACGGCGGCGGTCGCGGTGGAAGCCATCGGTAAAGAGAACGTGACCGGCGTGGCCATGCCCGGTCCGTATTCTTCTGAGCACAGCATCACCGATGCGAGCGAAATGGCGGAGAATCTGGGGATCCGCTTTGAGACCATTTCCATCACCGGCGTGTGCGAGCGCTTCGAACAGGAGCTTGCGCCGGCGTTTCGCGGGCTGCCGCGCGATGTGACCGAGGAAAATTTGCAGGCTCGCCTGCGCGGCGTCACGCTGATGGCGCTCTCGAATAAGACCGGCGCGATGGTGCTCACAACCGGCAACAAGAGCGAGCTCGCGGTGGGTTATTGCACGCTCTACGGCGACATGTGCGGTGGACTCGCCGTGATCAGCGACGTGCCGAAGACTCTGGTGTACTCGCTTTCCCGCATCGCCAACCGGCGCTTGCATAACGCCATTCCCGAACGGGTTTTTACAAAGCCGCCTTCCGCCGAGTTAAAACCGGATCAGAAGGATAGTGATTCTCTGCCGCCCTACGAAATTCTGGACCCTATCCTCGAAGAGTATGTCGAAAAGTGCCGCGCGCCGAGTGAAATCGCGGCGCTGCTGAACGTCTCAGGCGAGCTGGTCCAGAGCATCATCCAGAAAGTGGATCGCAATGAGTACAAACGGCAGCAGGCGGCGCCCGGACTGAAAGTGACCACCAAGGCGTTTGGGATCGGGCGGCGAGTGCCGATCGCGCAGAGGTTTACAGGATGAAGCGTTTGGTGTTGTTTTTAGCTTCGGTGACGGCGTGCCTCGCGCAAAGTGCGCTTGACTTTCCCATGTCTATGGCTGTGTCGCCGGATCAAAAATTCGTTCTGGTGCTGAATGCGGGCGCGAAGACATCGATCAGCGTAATGACGCCGCCGCCACTTCGCGAGATTTCACGAGTTCCGCTGGAAGATGCCTGGCTGGGTCTGACGTTCACGCCCGACGGAAAAACGGTGTATGCCGGAGGCGGATCGCGCGGATCGGTTTACGAATTGAGCTTTTCCGCCGATGGTGTTCTGAAACAGACGCGCGAGATGAAGGCCTCGGATTTCATCGGTGACGTTGCGCTCTCGCCCGACGGACGGTTGCTGTACGCCGCGGACCTCTACAAGAACATAATCGTCGTGATCAATCCGCGTTCCGGCCGCGTCATCGATCAATTCAAGACCGGACGGCGGCCTTATCGAATTCTGTTCCACCCCGACGGACAATCTTACTTCGTCTCCAGTTGGGCCGATGCGGCAGTGTATCAGCACAGCGTTGCGAACGGGGAGGAAATAGGACGCCTCCGATTGGGACCGCACACCACCGACATGGTGCTGAGCGATTATCAGCCCCAGGTGGAAGAAGGCCAGGAGCCCCTATCTTGGAAATACCGCCTGTTCGTGGCCGCTGCCAACACCAATAGCGTGTTCGCGGTCGGCATCGGCGAGAAGAAGACCATGCGCATCGTGGACACCATCAGCATTGCTCCCGAGACGCTGTCACCACTGGGGATGACGCCCAGTGCCCTCGCGTTGACCGCCGATCAGAAGAAGCTGCTGGTGGCATGTTCGGATGGAGATGTAGTGGCGGCAGTGGACGTATCGGACCGGCGTGGCGTGCTGGAAGAATTCATCCCCACGGGCTCTTATCCTACGGCCGTGCGAGTGATCGCGGATCAGGTGGTCGCGATCAATGGGCGCGGGGGGCCGGGCCGGACGCTCGACGCTGAAACACCGCCGCCGACGCCACCAAAGCCGGGAGCGGCATCGCATGTAATTTACCGAATTCCCACTGGCGATCCGGTGGAAACCATGCGCGCGATGTCGGGCCTCGCGCCGGACTACACCATGAAACTCGCACCCGCGTTCATGGCAGGCAGGAAAAAGGTCAATGATTTTGACGGGCGCGAACCGGCGAATACTCCGCCGGCGGGTTATATCTGGACGAACGCACGCGCCGCTGGGATCGTGGTTCGGAACTATGGGATCACGGAGCTGGGCCAGCTTCAGACCGGTGTGGATTGGACCAAGAATTTCCTCGATGACTTGAAGGCCGGTGATATGCCCCGGCTGGTCGTGATGCCCGCGGGCCCTTCAGACGTCGTTGAAGCGGCCTTGAAGAACAGCAAGTTTGGACCCGCCACGGAAGTGATCACGGGCGATTTGCGGAAAGTGGAAGCGTTGCTCGGCCTTCGGCCCATGACGCGCAAAGATTGATGACTACCCTCTGTTTCCTGTGGCACATGCACCAGCCGTTTTACAAAGATTTGTGGACGGGTGAGTACAAACTGCCATGGACGCGCCTGCACGCATTGAAAGACTACACCGGCATGGTGCAGATCCTGGAGGAATTCCCTCGGATTCACCAGACGTTCAATCTGGTGCCGTCGATGGTCTCGCAAATTGAGGATTACGCATTAGGCACGGCGTCGGACCCATTTCTGGACTGTGCGTTGGCGCGCGCCGAAGACCTGAGCGAGGCGCAGCGCAATTTTATCCTCAAGTATTTTTTCCAGGCGAATGTCCCGCGCCTGATTCGCCGCTACCCGCGCTATGCGGAGCTGTTGGAAAAAAACGAAAGGAAGGAACGTTTTACCACTCAGGATATACGGGATCTGCAAATCTGGAACCAGCTGGTATGGTTCGACGAAGATGTTCTGGCGCACGATACTGAGCTCGCGGCCCTCATTCGAAAAGGGCGGGATTTTTCACTGGAAGACCAGGCCGTGATGGCGCGTAAGCAGATGGAAGCGCTGCAGCGCGTCTTCCCGGTGTATCGCGAGTTCGCAAAGCAAGGTCAGATCGAAATTTCCACCACTCCGTTTTATCATCCCATCCTGCCCCTGATTTGCGATTCCGATATTGGGGCAGTCCCGCACTCTGGTTTACCTCTGCCACCGCGTTTCTTATATCCGGACGACGCTCGCGTGCAGTTGCAGCGCGCCCGTGCTCACATTGCTGAGAAATTCGGAGTGACGCCGGTGGGCCTCTGGCCTTCAGAAGGCTCCGTGTCCGACGAAGCTTTGACGATCGCAGCCGAATGCGGTTTTACATGGGCCGCGAGCGATAACGGCGTACTGGGCCGGACGCTGAATCGAGAGCCGGGAGTGGACGTCACCTATCGCGCGTATGTGTGGCAGCAGAGCGGTCACGCGATGCGGATGATTTTCCGGGATCACTATTTGAGCGATCTGATTGGTTTCGAGTACTCGCGCATGAGCGCCTCCGATGCCGCGGCCCACTTTTTGGATCGTATCCGCCAAAACGCGGCGGGGCGTGATGCGCTGGTTCCCATTGTCCTGGATGGCGAGAACGCCTGGGAATGGTATGAGCAGAACGGCCGGCCTTTTCTGCGCGAATTGTACCGCCGCATCTCCGAAGACACCCAGATGGAAGCGCTTACCGTCTCGGAAGCGCTTGCGAAGTTCACGCCTGAGCCGCTGCAAGGAATCTTTCCAGGGTCCTGGATCAACGCTAACTTCGACATCTGGATTGGCGCTGAGGAAGATAATCGCGCGTGGGAACTGCTGCTGGACGCTCGCAAAGTGTACGACGCGACCCCCGGGGCTCCCGATGCCTCCAGAAAACTTGCCTATGAAGAATTGTTGATCGCGGAGGGGAGCGACTGGAACTGGTGGTATGGGCCGGAACACGGCTCCGACAATCGCGAAGAATTCGATCAGCTTTACCGCGATCATCTTGCCAACGTGTATCGCGCGCTGGATTTGGTTCCGCCGGAAGCGCTCATCCATTCTCTGCTGCGGACGCAACAGGAGGGTGAGCAGCGCGAAGATCCGGTGAATCCGATTCGCCCGGTGATCGATGGCAACGTTACTTCATACTTTGAGTGGATGGGCGCCGGGCGTTACCGTCCGGATCCACGATCGGGCTCCATGCATGGCGGTTTTGTGGTGGCGCGCGAAATGTTTTATGGCTGCGACGACGGGAATCTTTATATCCGCTTGGACGGCGCGGCTACGGCGAATCTCTCAGTTGAGTTCGATACTGGTGTGGCCGAATCGAAAATCGCAGCCGGGCGCATAGTCGAAATCGAAGTGCCCAGAAAAGGGAATCGTTTTCGGATTCATGCGGCCCACAATGGCTTGCCAGCCGCTAGCTTGCCGGCGGATGGTTGGATACAAATCCACGATGTTGCGGCGCTCGTGTCGAAGACTCCGAATTGAACGTTACGGCCGGTAGGCGCGGATCCGATGCGCCTCACTGTCGGTCACGTAAAGCACACTCCTATAAAATAAGGCCCCATGCGGGCGCGACAACTTGCACTTTGCAGGATCGATTTCCGGGCCGTCTCCCATTTCGCCGGTGCCCAGGATGGTCGTGATGATATTGGTTTTGAGATCGATCTTACGGATGGCGTGGCTATCCGTATCGACGACGTAGAGCGTATTTTTCGCATACGCCATGCCCTTGGGCCCCGCCGCTCCTCCACGTGCCGCACCCCCGAATCTGGCTTGAAGCGCGTTGCCGCCATCGCCCCTGAATCCGATCTCGCCTGTTCCTGCGATCTTGTGCAGCATTTTAGATTTACCGTCGATGCGGTAGACTGCGTTACCTTCGCGCAGCGCCAGAAAGATGTCGCCGTTGGGAGCGATGATCATGGTTCTTGGGCCGTTGAGCGGGGTCTCGGAACTTGCTGGGGCACCTTCGGGTGTCGCTAACTGCTGTCCAGTGCCGGCCCACGTTTCGATCACGCCCGTATCGGGATGCAGTCGCCGAATACGATGATTTCCGATGTCGCAGATCAGCAGTGTGCCGTCCGTATCACGAATGATCGAGTGGGGCTGACGCAGTTGCGCACGCACTGCAACGCCTCCATCTCCTGCAAATCCCGGCATGCCGGTGCCAGCTGCGGTGGATATAATGCCCGTCTTCATATCGATCTTGCGGATCACATGATTGTCACGCTCGGCGATGTAGAGGTCGCCTTTCTTATCGAAAACCAGCTCATGGGGCGCCGCGAGTGAAGCTTCCGTAGCGGGTCCGCCGTCGCCCGCGTAACCCTTCTTGCCGTTACCGGCGATCAAGGTCATCTTCTTTGTCCTCAAGTCCAAGCGCCGGATACGCGAGTTGTCCAGATCACAGAAGTACATGGCCCCATCCGGACCGATGATCATGCCATATGGATTGGCGACTTGCGTATCGGTGAAACCAGCCACGCCCGTGCCGACAAACGTGGACACGCTGGATGCACAGGCGGTGCTAGCCGCCATCGTCAAAGCCGCGCACAGGGCCAGACTCTTCATGTACGTAGTTTAGCCCTGGACGTTGTGATCCGGCCAAGGACCAAAAAGCACGGATCGGCTGACAGCGTCGGCCGGCGAAGTGAACGCCTTCGCTATGTCACGATAGAGTCTGTGCAGACTCTTCTGGGGAAAATAGCCATCATCACGGGCGCCAGCCGGGGTATTGGACGCGCCATTGCCACGCGCTTAGGGCGGGACGGAGCGGTTGTTATTCTGTGCGCGCGAGACCGGGACGCGCTGGACGCCGCAGTTCTTGAAATCACGCAAGGGGGCGGCAAGGCAGCCGCGTTCGCCCTGGACTTGCGCGAAGCGGACGCGCCCGCTCGACTCGCCGAATTCACCGTCGCCACGCAAGGGCGCATCGATATTGTCGTCAATAACGCCGGGGCTACGAAACGCGCCGATTTTTTCGAGTTGACCGATGAGGATTGGGAGGACGGCTTCGCGCTCAAGTTCTTCGGTGCAGTGCGCATCACGCGTGCCGCATGGCCGCATTTGAAGGCTACCGGAGGATCCGTGGTGAACATCGCGGGCGTCGGCGGCCGGACCCCGGGCGCGGAGTTCACAATCGGCGGGTCAGTAAACGGGGCGATGACTACCTTCACAAAAGCAATGGCCGATGTGGGCATCCGCGATGGAGTGCAGGTAAATGCGATCAATCCGGGAGCGATTCGCACGGAGCGTTTTCAGAAGCGCCTGGTAACGATCGCGATGGAAAACGGCGTCGGAATTGACGCGGCCGAACAACAATTCGCCGCCAATGCCCGCGTGACGAAAATCGGCGATCCTGGCGAAATCGCCGCGCTGGTATCTTTCATCGTGGGTCCCGAAGGACGGCTATTTCATGGCTCATTGATCGATATGGACGGCGGGGCGACCAAGACGGTATAACCCAGCCGCAGACATGGAGGCGGAATCGCGTTAGTGTAAGAGTAATGCGATTTGTTCTGCCACTCGCATGCCGCGTAATTCTCGGAGCCTCCGAGAAGCTGGTCCCAGAAGCGTTGCGTGAGACGTGGCATGAGCAGTGGCGGGGCGATCTGTGGCGATGGATGTTGAGTACTGCGGAGGCCGGTGATTCCGAAGGCCGTTTTGCACTGCTCAGCCATACTAAACAGGCGGTTCGCGACGCCTGGGCAGCCCGGTTTCGCAGTGACCCTGGTGCGGCGGGCGTGAGCGAATTGCTTGGGCATCCGTGCTTCTGCCTGGCTCTGTGTGCGCTCCCGCTCGTCCTATTGGCACTTGGCAGCGGCGTTCTCCGCAATCTGCGAGGGCTGGCTGGCGCGTTACCCTATCCGGACGCCTCGCGCGTGATCCTGCTGGCGCAGGGGCCGCCCGTATTTGGCGTGCGAATCGGTTTTAACGATCGGGAACTGCGCGAGTTCGAATCGAAATCGAAAATGCTCGAGAGCATGGCGTCGTATGTCTGGCGCACGGGGCGTGTCGCTTCCATGGGCGACTTTCCCATCGCCTACGTGAGTCCGAATTTCTTTGAGGTATTGAGGGCGTATCCCGCACGTCTTGGCGAGGGGGAATTTCTGGCGAGCGAAACGTTTTGGCGCAAATACTTGCGCAGCGATCCCAGCTCATCGGGCCAGCACTTCGATATCGGAGGTCGCACTCTGCGTCTGGCGGGGGTGCTGCCAAAGGAGTTTTCGTTTCTTTCAACCTCCATCGCCATTTGGGCTCCCGCCAGCGCCGATCATGCTCCTGTTCCATCGCGGTGGTGGCTGGGATTAAAAGGTGCGGTTGCACGCTTGCGCCCGGGAGTGTCAACGGCGGAGACTGCCCGGGAATTGCACCAATTGCAGGTCCAATCGGGCATCGCGCGCCGCAACTTCACCATGAAAGCCACGCCCGTTGAAGACCTGGTGTTCGCACAAGTGCGCTCTTACGGGTCGGATCTGCTGATCGCGGTGGGACTTACATTGGCGTGGGCCATTTTCGGTTTCGCGATGGACTACCGCCAAGGCCGATCTCTGGCACTGGCCGCGCGCTACTGGGGATTCTTCGCCGCGAAGCCGTTGCTCTTGCTATGTGGGCTGTTTGTGTGGCTGTTTGAATTCACGGGAGTCAGCACGCTAGGGATGACCGGTGGGTTGCAGGGCCCTCGTGGCGGCCCGCTGCTGATGTGGTGGACATTTTTGTGCACCGCCGGGATCTTCGTGTGGGCCTGGCGTGACCAACGGGGCCGCTGCCGCGTATGCCTGCAACCCATGCGTCAGCCGCTTCGCATCGGCGTTCCCGGACAGATACTGCTCGAAACTGCCGGCGAAGAAATCATGTGCCCGCAAGGGCATGGGTTCGTATACACGTCCGATTCGGTGCTGGGATCGGAAATGTCGAAACGCTGGATGGGGTTTGAAGATTCGGTGAAGTAAAATCGTAGTAGAACCCCTTCCGCAATGATTCAACTCCAGGGCGCCGGGAAACGCTTCGGCCAAAAGCTCCTATTCGAAGACTGTGACTGGCTGGTCACGCCGCGTGAGCGCACGGGGCTGGTCGGCGGCAACGGTACGGGTAAGTCCACGCTCCTTAAGATTTTGAACGGCATGGAGACGCTCGACTACGGCTCTATTTCGTTCACCCGGGGAATGACGCTCGGCTACCTGCCGCAAGACGGGCTTTCGCTGTCTGGGCGCACGGTTTTTCAGGAAGCTATGACCGTCTTCGACAGCCTGCGCGCCATGGAGAAAGAGCTGGAAGACCTGCATCACAAGCTGGGGGAACTGGATCCGGCGAGCGTGGAGTACGCAGCCGCGGCTGAACGCGCGCATAACATTGACACGGAGTTCCGCAATCGCGACGGCTATGCGATCGAGGCCGCAGTGGGCACCGTACTCAACGGCCTCGGATTTCGCAAGGACGATTGGGCGCGTCGAACGGAAGAGTTTTCCGGCGGCTGGCAGATGCGTCTGGCGCTTGCTAAATTGCTGCTGGAAAAGCCCAGCCTGCTGCTGCTCGATGAGCCGACGAATCACCTGGACCTGGAAGCCCGCAATTGGCTGGAAGATTACCTGACGAACTATCCTGGCGCGTACGTGCTGATCTCGCACGACCGTTATTTTCTGGACGTCACCGTGAACAAGACGGTTGAGATCTGGAACAAGCACGTTCATTTCTACAGTGGCAATTACGACAAATATCTGGCCCAGAAAACCGAGCGCCGCGATCAGTTGATGGCTGCCTACCGAAATCAGCGTGAACGCGTCGAGCAGTTGGAAGCCTTTATCAACCGCTTCCGCTATCAGGCCACGAAAGCCAAGCAGGTGCAATCGCGCATCAAGGAACTGGAGAAAATCGAGCGCATCGAAGTGCCTCCCGATGAACAAACCATCCATTTCAAGTTCCCGCAACCCAAGCCCAGTGGGCGAATCGTGGCGGAGTTCAAAGATGTTTCGAAGAGCTACGGATCGAAATTCGTTTTCGGCGGAGCGAATTGCATTATCGAGCGCGGCGATCGCATCGCACTTGTGGGTGTCAACGGCGCCGGGAAGTCAACGATGATTAAGCTGCTCTCCGGCGCGGAGCCTCTCTCGAGCGGCACGTACACGTTGGGGCATAACGTGACGCCCGATTACTTCGCGCAGGATCAGTACAAGGAATTGAACCCGGAAGCGCGTATGGTAGACGATCTGGGGGATGCCGCGCCGCGCTCGACTAACACCGAACTGCGCAGCCTGTTGGGGAGCTTTCTGTTCAGCGCCGACGATGTCTTCAAGCGCATTGGCGTGCTTTCCGGCGGCGAGCGCAACCGTTACGCTCTGGCGAAGATGCTGCTGGCGCCGTCGAATTTCTTGTTGCTCGACGAGCCGACCAATCACTTGGATATGCGGGCAAAAGACGTGCTCCTCGAAGCTCTGAAGGACTACACCGGGACGGTCGTCTTCGTTTCGCATGACCGTTACTTCATAGACAATCTCGCCACGCGCATTTTTGAGATCGAAGATGGACACGTGCATGTCTATCCTGGCAACTATGAGGATTATCGGTGGCGGAAGGCGGGAGGTCCTGAATCCATGACCGCTCAGCAGGCCGCGCCCATGGCTTCCGCACCGGAGCCCGAACCCGCGGCCGCTAAGACCAAACCACGGGTCAATCCGATGAAATTGCAAAAAATGCGGGATCAGCTCATGCAGGCCGAGGAGCGCATCGCGACGCTCGAATCCGAGATTGCGCAGCACGAGATCGCACTGGCCGATTTCAGGAGCGTGGAAGAATCCGTGCGGCTGAACGATTTGGCCGCAAAGCGCCGCGCTGAACTTGAGACGCGCGTCGCGGAGTGGGAACAACTCTCGGCCGAATTGGAAGCGAGCGCATGAACATGTACAATCCATCGCACTTCCGCGAAAGGCGTCCGGAAGTCCTGCGAGCCGCCATCGCGCAGCATCCGTTGGCCACGTTGGTGACTTTGGGCGAGCACGGGCTGTGCACCAGTCACATCCCTCTGCTGCATGATCCCGGCAGCGCCCCGCACGGGATTTTACGAGGGCATATGGCACGGAGCAATCCCCAGTGGAGCACGGTTCAGCAGCACGTGTCCGCACTCGCGATTTTTCGCGGACCGCAGCATTACATCTCGCCCGCATGGTACCCGTCGAAACAGGAGCACGGTAAAGGGGTGCCCACCTGGAACTATGTCTTGGTGGAAGCGGCAGGCCCCTTGCGGGTCATCGAAGACCCTGCGTGGCTGCTGGAGAACGTGCGTACGCTTACCACTTCCCAGGAACAAGGCCGCGCGATGCCTTGGAGCGTTGAGGACGCGCCTGCGGACTTCATCGCGAGCTTGCTGAGGGCCATCGTCGGCGTAGAAATTGTGATTGAGCGCTTGGAAGGCAAGTGGAAGATGAGTCAGAACCGCCCGGCGCAAGACCGCGCTGGAGTCATCGAGGCATTGACAGACCTAGATTCGGACGAAGCTCGGGAAGTGGCGGAGTTGATGCGCGAAAGGTCCTAGGGGGCCGGATTGCCGATCAGCGCCACAGGCGACTGTTCACGTTTGCGGGAGAAATATTGGGCGGCGTCCAGATTTCTGTAAACGTTTCCCGCCACGCCGGCTGCCGCCGGTCCGCTAACACCATGCGCGCCGGTCAATAGCACGGTCACCACCAGGCGCTGGCCGTCCCGGTCGGCAAAGGACCCAAACCAGCCCAGGTGCGTGGGGGAGCGCGCGTCCGTGCACGTGCCCGTCTTACCGTAAATGGGATGCTGTGCGTCGAAACCAATTCGGCGGGCGGTGCCGTATTCCACGGCGCCCATCATGCCAGGCGTGATTTCGGGGATGAGCGGTTCAATATCCAGGTGCCGCTTCACGCGCGGTATCAGGTTCTCGCCTTCCTCACGGGTGCGGGGGTACTGCAAATAGTACAGCGTGCCGCCGTTGGCCACGGCGCCTACCAAGGCCGCGAGTTCCAAAGGCGTCAGCGTGATGCCATCGCCGAAGCTGGTCATCATGCCCATGCCATTGCGGGGAGGCGCGGAAGGCAGAATGCCGGCTTGCTCGCCTTCGATATCCAAACCCGCTTTTTCGCCCAGCCCGTAAAGCCGCGCGTAATAGCTCATGCGCTCGAAACCGAGCTTCTCACCCAGGCTCGCAAAGTACTGATTGTTCGAAATCGCCAGCGCTTGTGTCAGCGCGAGAGGAGGGTGACCCCAGACGCGAAGCGGTGTTGTGCGCTCTACGACGGCCTCACTCAACGCCGCGAGCGCCACGGGAACTTTGACCGTCGAGCAAGGCTGATAGCCATCTCTGAAAGCGAGCTTTTGATTGACAATGGTCAGGATCCGCCCCGTGTGCGGCTCCGCCACTACCACGGTCCCATTGAATTCACCTAAGCCTTCGACAGCGGCCCGCCGGACGAGAAGATCCTCACCGTCGGTGCGGTCGCCTTCCGCGGAATCGGCATACGTGGGAACACGCCAGGGTCCGCGCGATGGAACTCGCCTGGAGGGCGCCACCCCGGTTCTTGCCGCCCGCCCCCGCCGCAACGCAAGCGCCACGCCTTTGGGCCTGATGGAGGTTTTGCGCACCGAGGACTTCACGCCACGGGAGACATGCTTGACTGGAACCGCGGCATTGAGCCAAACGGTCGCGCCTAAGAGCGCAGCCATCACAATGAACGTGTAACGCGCCAAGCGCCTAGAGATTTCAAAAAGCAAGCGCTCTCCTTCTGGCCAACTGCGTCTCTACCCGGTACCGCTATTTTGGAGGATCGGTCACCGCCAGGTCAAGTACAAACTGCCGGTACTCCAGACGGTCGTCCTCTTCTGCTACCAAGTACTATCGGCGGGTTTAAGATTTCCGGAATACGCGCATGGATGATAATCTAGGTCCGTGGCCCCTACCGCGCAGACTGAGACCGCAACGCCGCGCGATATCATCGTTCGGGATTCGGAGGGCAAGGTCATTTACGTTCCGCTCGACCGGGACCGAATTACCCTTGGCCGCTCCAGTGTTTGCCAGCTTTGCTATCCGGACGATTCCGGCCTTTCGCGACAGCACATGGCCATCAGCCGCACCCCCAGCGGTTGGCAGGTGGAGGATCTGGGTAGCAAGAACGGCACGGTATTCAATGGCGACCGGCTGGAACAACCCATGCCGTTCAAGGTTGGGGATCGGGTGGTCGTAGGGCATTTGACGCTAGAGCTTTCGGCAGGCGATGCCGACATTACCACCGTTCGTAAGCCCAATAAAGTCCAATTCGTGGAGCAGGATACATTCTCCAGCGGTTCCACAACCGTGGTGGCGAATCTGGACGTGGTGCTGGGCCCAGGCGGCGCCGGAGCCCTGGACAAGACCTCCCTGATTCAAGGCAATCCGCAAATGCAGGCGCTGATCCGCGCGGGGCGGGAATTGGCAGGACATCGTCCTTTGCATGAGCTCTTCGAAGTGATCATGGATCTCTCCATGGAAGCCGTCATGGCCGGGCGCGGCGTGTTGATGACGCTCGAAGGGGAGGATCTGGTCGTCCGGGCCTCCCGCGGCGCGGGCTTCAAAATTTCCAACACCGTCCGCCACCGCGTGATGAAGGATAAGGCCTCCGTGCTGGTGCAGGACACGATGCTCGATCAGGGTCTGAAAGATCAGATGAGCATCGTGCAGCAGAAGGTGCGCAGCATGATCGCGGTGCCCCTGCAAACCACCCAACATGTGATCGGTCTCATCTACTTGGATTCGCCCGACCTCATTCGCGCCTTTACCCGAGAGGACCTGAATCTGCTCACCGTCATGGCCAACGTGGCGGCTATCCGCATCGAACACGCGCGCCTCAATGAAGTGGAAGTGATGGAGCGCGCCATGTCCAAGGAACTGGAACAGGCCGCGCATATTCAGATGGGGCTATTGCCCTCTGCATCGCCCAAAATCAATGGCGTGGACATCGCCGGACGTACCTTGGCGTGCCGCACGGTCGGCGGCGATTATTACGATTATTTGACATTTCCCGACGGCCGGATTGCTGTGATGGTGGGCGACGTGGCGGGCAAGGGCATGCCCGCGTCCTTGCTGATGTCGAGCCTTCAGGCTCGCGTCAAAGTGCTGTTTGAAGAGGGCGACGATCTGGCGCGGAAGATCACGCGCCTGAATAAGTCGACGTCCGCAAGCTGTCCCGACAACCGCTTCATCACGTTCTTCATGCTGATTGCCGATCCGCTGACGGGCGAGATCGTCTTCACCAACGCCGGCCACAATCCTCCACTGCTATTCCGCGGAGATGGCTCGGTGGAGCAACTGGAAGGCGGCGGCATGATTTTGGGAATTATGCCCATGGCGCAATACACGGAATCCAAGGTAAAAATGGAGCCCAGCGACGTCCTAGTGCTTTATAGCGACGGTGTCACTGAAGCCGCAAACCCGAAGGATGAAGAGTTCGGAGAAGAGCATCTGATGGAATTCGTCAACGGCATGAAGGACCGCACGGCCGCTGCCATTATGAACGCCATTCATGCGGAAGTCACACGCTTCGCCGAAAGCGCACCGCAGGGCGACGACATCACTGTTGTTGTGGTCAAGAAATCGTAAGCCTCCGGCTGGCACGCGTAGCTCATGAAAATCGTCATTGACACTACCGCCGCTACGCTCGCGTACGTTTCAGACGGCGAAGAAACCAATTTTGGGCTCTACACCAAAGAAGCCTTCGAGGAAATCTCGCGTCAATGGGTGCGTGTGGGCTGGAGCCTGGCCTACTATCACAACTTCAGTTGGTTCGGTCTGCCCATTCTTCAGTTGCCGGAGGATTTGCTCCGGCTGCAGGAAGTTATTTACCGTCTGCGTCCCGAGGTGATCGTGGAAACGGGAGTGTACCAGGGCGGCTCGTTGCTGTTTCACGCATCCCTCATGGAGGCACTCGGAGCTGGACGCGTCATCGGCATTGACCGCGAGATTCCCGCAGCCGTGAGCGGAGCGCTTAGCTCCCATGCACTCGCCAAGCGGATCAGGCTTATTGAAGGGGATTCCGCGGACGCCGCGATTGTCGCCCAAGTTGCCGCGGAAGTGGCCGGAGCCGCGCCCGTGCTTGTGATTCTGGATTCCGGCCATTCGCGGGAGCACGTGTCGCGCGAATTGGAAAAGTACGCCCCGCTGGTGACGCCCGGCTCTTACATCATCGCCACCGATGGCATCATGCACGATCTGGCCGACGTCCCGCGCGCTCAGCCCGAGTGGGCGACCGACAACCCCTTAACCGCCGCGCGTGAATTCGCAGCCCGGCACGCTGACTTCGTGGAAGAGCAGCCCGCCTGGGCAAATCGCGCGGGTCCTCTGACGAAAAACGTAACTTATTGGCCAGGTGCTTGGCTCAAACGCGTGCGTTGAACGGCCTACGCGTTTCCGTCGCCCCGGCGAATCACGGTCATCGCGGTGGCGATCAGCGAACCCACGTCGCTCAAGTTTGCCGGGACAATGAGCGTATTTCCTTCCTTGGCGAGCTTTCCGAATTCGTTGATATATTGCTCGGCCACGCGCAACTGAACGGCTTGATACCCGCCGGGGTCCTGGATGGAGGCCGCGATGCGGCGGATGCCCTCGGCGGTGGCGGTGGCAATCGACAAAATCGCCGCCGCCTGACCCTCGGCTTCGTTGATCTGCTGCTGTTTGCGGCCTTCCGACGCCTTAATGGCCTTCTGTTTTTCGCCCTCGGCCGTGTTGACAGCGGCGTCGCGCACGCCTTCCGACGTTAATACGACGGAGCGTTTTTCGCGCTCGGCGCGCATCTGTTTTTCCATGGCGGACAGAATGTCTTGGGGCGGGTTGATGTTCTTGATCTCATAGCGAAGCACTTTAACGCCCCATGGCTCAGTGGCCTTGTCCAGCTCGCCTACCACGGAAACGTTGATCGCCCCGCGCTCTTCGAATGTCTTGTCGAGATCGATTTTGCCGATCTCCGACCGCAGCGTGGTTTGCGCAAGCTGGGTGATGGCGAAGATGAAGTCGTAGATGCCGTAGCTGGCGCGCTCCGGATTGAGCACCTTCAGGTATAGAATTCCGTCCACGCCCACCTGAACGTTATCGCGAGTGATGCAGATCTGTTCCGGTATATCGAGGGCGCGCTCCTTGAGCGAATGCTTGTAGCGCACCACGTCCACGAACGGCGTCAGAATGTGGAAGCCCGCATCGAGAACGCCGGCAAATTTGCCCAGCCGCTCCACCACGAAGGCGCTTTGCTGCGGCACCACAATGGCGGTCTTGGCCAAAATGATGACGGCGAGCAGGATCAACACCGCTACTACGACGATACTTCCACTCACGCTATCCAACATGTGTATCCTCCGAAGTTCAAGCGCGCACGTTCAAGGTCAGCCCATCCACGCGTTCCACATGGCACCGGGAAGCCCGCGCGATGGGCGCATCGCCGACGTTGTGCGCATTCCACGCCGTGCCGCGCAATTCCGCCTTGCCGAAGCCGCCCGCCGGAATATCGTCCAGCGCGTGCGCGGTTTCCCCGGCGATGGCGTCCACGTGTCCCTTGGGGGTGGTCTTGTTGAAGCGCGCCAGCAGAGGCTTGCGGAAGACCAAAATGGCAGCCACGGAAGTGGCCACGAAGACCACGCCCTGCAAAGCCAGCGGCATGTGCAGTCCGGCGGCTTCCATGAGGCCTACGATCACCGCGCCCACGCCGAAAAAAATGACGAAGAATCCGCCGGGCGTGACGGCTTCGAGGGCCATCAAGATGAGGCCGATGATCAGCCAGCTCCACCAGTTCATCGCGAGGAAATCCACACGCACCTGCCTTACGCTGCCGGAGAAAACCGCCCCGGGTACTTGGGAAGCATGATTATCGCACAGCGAACGCCGCGGGCGGCGCGCGCGAACCCGGCGTTAGTTGGCCGCTAACTTCTCATTCCGCAGCGCCAAAGCCATGGTTTCCAGTTCCATCAGATGCTTAGTCACGCGCGCCACCTCGTCGGAATCGGTCGGGTAGAGTGCTTTGGTTTCACTCCACAGCCGTAAGGCGATGCGGTATTCGTCCAATATCGCCCGGCGTTGCGCGCTCACTTCTGCGATGGCTTTCATAGCTGGCCTCATCTCTTGGATGCCGGGGTGGCGGGTTTGGTTCCAAGCCTAATGTGCGGTGTTATCCTGAGTACGATCGTTCTCGGCACTTTCTCCGGGCGGTTAGCTCAGCCGGTTAGAGCGCGTGCCTTACAAGCACGAGGTCCACAGTTCGATCCTGTGACCGCCCACCACTTTCACTAATATAGTTGCATGCCCGTTCGCCTGAAGGACGCTCTCGCTACCACTGAGCCGCTGGCCGATCTCTTCGCCGACCATTCCGTTCTTCAGGCCATGCTTGATTTCGAGGCTGCCTTAGCGCGTGCCGAGGCGCGAACGGGCGCGATTCCGCAGTCCGCCGCGGATGCGATCACCGCTGCGGCGCGCGCGGAAAACTTTGATGCGGCACAACTTAATCCAAAGGACTCCGCCGCCGCGTACAACGTAGCGCTTAGCCTTCAGAGGCTGCGCTTCTTTCGCGATGCCGCGAACTGGTTCGAGGAAGTACTTCGTCGTAACCTAAGCCATCCTGACCGGCGAGAGCTTTGCTGGCCTGTAGTTAATAACAGCATCTTACTGTGAGTGATCTCTGGCAATGGGTGACGGTCTTCGATTGCCTCAACGTACTTCCAACATAGCGGCGGACCGCTGCGAGACTCGTGAATTCTGCTTTCGCAGCCGCTCGAAACGACACCTTGCGTTTCTCACGTACCGCACGTCTAAGAGTAGGAGAATCTGCTCTCCTACCCCCTGGGCCACGCTCACCACGCGAGCCCCCTTTAGCATCAAGAGCCGAGGGTTTGCGTCTGGCGTTAACATTGACACTTGAACGCTGCACGGTCACTATGCCATGAACTACCCTCACTTCCTGGAAGATCGGCTGAAGGCGATCCTATATCTGTACGATAATTCGGCCCCCACGTTCGAAGAGATCAAGCGGAAGATCGAAGCTGCGGAGCCCCCCTACAATGCTGCGCGCCATCCAGACGATGACAGCAGTGAGCCTTTGTTTTTTGCTGAATGGGAGAAGGCTGATACAGCGCTTGACTTGCTTGGCATGTCCTGCTTAGGCCACATTCAAACGGCACTGCACACGTTCCTGCGTGATTTCACGGAAGGTATGTGGGGAAAGGAGGCGCTAACCGCCGCTTCTAAAATGAATCAGAAATCTTGGTTCGGGAATTATCGTGCACTCTATGCGACTGACCAAACTCTGGATTGGTCCCTCAGCGGAGCGAATCTAGACTTTATGGAAGACATGATCTTAACAAGGAACGCTTCCCAGCACGGTGGGGAACTCTACAGCACGGGCACCTTCCAGGATGAGAGGCATCGGGCGAAGTATCCTTCGTCATCGTTCGGCGACCCGAAGTGGGCAGGACACGGGCCAGTTTTTAGAACACGGCTCATCGTAACGCAAGAGCATCTCAACCAGGCTGTTGACGCCGTGAGGACATTATCCAAGTTTCTGGATTCCGCCAGCCTAGCTCGCCAGCGAGAAATTTGGCGTGAAGGCAAGGCCAACTCGGGGTAACCCGATTATTAGAGTGATTGCATTGCCGGAACTCCACGCTGGGCTTATATGGCCTTATGTATAGAAAGGAGGGCCCCCGCGGAGGCTGATCGGGCGAAATGCCATAGTCCTGATCTTTCATTCCGGCATTTTGAGTGGTCACCCGTCGAAATTCTTCAGGAGAGCGGCCATTTTTACAGGGCTGGGGCAACTCTGGCACCCTCTATTGTTTACCCGATTTTATTGGTGCGGATTACAGGACTTGCACCGCCACTCCCTTGTGAGAACGCCGAGCGTCGCGACTGTAATGGACTACAGTCGCGACTAACCGAGTGAATACAAAAAAATGGCGGGCCGCCAAAACATGGCCCGGATTGGTTGGGGCCGACTGCTTACCGGACAACTGCATGATGGTCCGGACGTCCAGCGTTCCGTAGGTCGGCGGTTTGTGTGACGTGGATTGTGACGTAACCGTCCTCGGTCGCGCCCTTTGAGTGTCCCCCACCACGCTCTATCTGCATCGGCAATTGACTGAAATTTGGTTGTGGGATGGCCGAAGGTGCCGACAGTGGGATTCCAAGACAGAGTCTCTGCAACGATTTCCCAAAAATCGTCTCTCGTAAATTCGCCGAGTTCCGCTAGAGCCTCGATGATGCGGCCCTTCGATTTACCCGGGGTCAGCTTCAATCTCGAAGCGCGTGGGGCAAGCCGATGACATTTTTTTGAGGGTTTATCCTCCGGAGGGGTTGATTGGGCAATAGCCTCAATGAAGTTGGTGTAAATGGCCGATGGTCGGGTTTCAGGGCATGCCTCACGTAGCGGTCGAGTGCTTCCGAAAGAACCTCGTCCGGCGTTTTGTTCAATAGCTTAGCTAGTAGCCCAAGGTCTTGTCTCGCCATAACTAGAAGATACTATTTGCTGTCTACAATGTAAGGAGACAGACAGCAAAAACATAGACGGTATCAACGGGATGCGGTGGCATTACGCCAAACAAGCCGAATGAGATCACGCGATAGTTGAGATGTGCTCTAATTTGCGTAGTAGCTTGAAAATCGCAAAATCTGGAGACCGACTTGTGACGGACCTGGAAAGCCAGGTGAAATTTCTTCGCGAGGCAGTTCACGCGCTTGCAAGAGAACCTGACCGGTACAAGCTTCTGGCAGGCATTCTTCGTATACTGGTTTGCGAGTTCGGGACGAACAAGCCCTTGCTCCTCGATCTGATGGACGAACTGGACTTGTGCTACAATATTGCTCCACTGCCAGATCTACCATTTCCTCTTCCCATGGTCGACGAACTTGACCAAGCGACAGAGATAGACCTCAGTACGATGACCATCGACGAGATCTGGGCACATCATCGCAAACAGGGAAAGTCATATTCTCTTCGGGAGTTCGTCAAACGTGGTTTGGCCGTGGCTGTCCTTGGGCAACGGTACAGTTATTCCAATCTCATTCGCACCTTAGCCGAGCAGTCCGGTCTCGGCCACGAAGACTGGACCATCGACAAAAATATTGTCGAACTAGAGACGCTCATCATTGGTGGATACGCTGGTTACGCAGCACCGCTCCGCGTACTCGCCGATCATGTCATTGTCGCTTCCATCAGCGTGATCAACCGGGCTTCCGCGCTGGGATACAAGCCTCACTACCTAGTAACGGGACCGGAAGGCCACTATGAGTTACCTCCAAGCGCGTGACCGCCCACCACTTTCACTCAGTAAGATAGTTGCATGCCCGTTCGCCTGAAGGACGCTCTCGCTACCACTGAGCCGCTGGCCAATCTCTTCGCCGACAATTCCGTTCTTCAGGCCATGCTTGATTTCGAGGCTGCCTTAGCGCGTGTCGAAGCGCGAATGGGAGTGATTCCGCAGTCCGCGGCGGATGCGATCACCGCCGCGGCGCGCGCGGAAAACTTTGATGCGGCATCGCTCGCGGTAGCGGGGTTGCGTGCGGGGACGCTTGCTCTCCCGCTGGTCAAAGCACTGACCGAACGGGTGCGCGCCGTGAATGCCGACGCCGCTGGTTATGTACACTGGGGCGCGACGAGTCAGGACGTGACGGATACCGCCTTGGTGCTGTTGCTCGGCCGCGCTCGCGAAATTCTTGCGGCGGATCACGCGCGAATCTCGGCAGCTTTGCGTCGGCTTTCCGGCGAGCATGCTGGCACTGTGATGCTGGGCCGCACTTTGTTGCAACCAGCGCCGCCTACTACCTTCGGACTCAAAGTCGCGGGATGGCTCGGCGCCGAGGAGCGCGGATGGCGGCGCGTCGACGGCCGGTTTGCAGAGGCGCAACTGCTCCAATTCGGCGGCGCAAGTGGGACGCTGGCGTCACTCGGAGACAAAGGCATCGCAGTCGCGGAAGCCCTCGCGCGGGAACTGGGACTCACGTGCCCGCCGGCTCCGTGGCATGCGTATCGCGATTGTCTTGCGGCGTTGTTATGCGCGATTGGCGTCTACACGGGCAGTCTCGCGAAAATCGGGCGCGATGTCGCGCTGCTGATGCAGCATGAGGTCGGCGAGGCGTTTGAGCCCGGTGGGGATGGCCGCGGCGGGTCTTCCACAATGCCGCATAAGCGCAATCCGACAGCGTGTTCTCTCACTCTGGCGTGCGCCAATCGTGTGCCTGGCTTGGTTGCGAACTTTCTCTCCGGGATGCCGCACGAACATGAACGCGCCGCCGGGGCTTGGCATGCCGAATGGGCCACCGTTACAGGCGTAGTGGAAGCCGCGGGCTTGGCGCTGGCGTCTATGGTGGAAGTGGCGGAAGGGTTGACCGTGGACCCCGCACGAATGCGCGCGAATATCGAATCGACGCACGGTCTGATTTTCGCCGAGCGGGCCATGATGATTCTGGCTGAAGACATGGGGCGTGACGCGGCCCACCATCAGATGACCGAAGCGGCGCGCCAGGGAACCATTCCGCGCGTGACGAAGGACATCGATTCTCCGGAAGCGTATTTGGGTTCCGCCGAAGCGTTCCGGCGGCGATTGCTGGAAGCGAATCGAAAATAGTCTCAGGAGAAACGCCGTTGCCTTTTATCGCCGTTGATACTACTCGCATCTACTATCGTCTGGAAGGCCGCGAAGACCTGCCCGTGCTGGTTCTATCGCATTCTTTGGGGCTCGATCATGGCCAATGGGATCAGCAGATGCCGGCCCTGCTCACACGCTTCCAGGTGCTGCGTTACGATATTCGCGGCCATGGAGCGTCGGATACTGCTCCCGGCGACTACACCATTGAGCAACTAAGCCGCGATGTTCTGGCGCTGGCGGATGCATTGAACATTCGCGAATTCTACTTTTGTGGATTGTCGCTCGGAGGAATGATCGGACAGTGGCTGGCGGCGCACGCCCCAGAACGGGCAACGCGTGTCGTCCTGGCCAATACGTCGCCGTATTACGCGGACAAATCCCCAATGGAAACACGCCGCGCGAAAGTGCGGACCGAGCGAATGTCCGCAGTGGCGGATCTGGTGATGCAGCGCTTCTTCACCAGTGCATCATTGGAGAAAAACCCTCCGTATGTGGCGTGGGCGCGGCGGATGTTGCTCTCAATGGATCCTGCCGGATACGCCGCGTGCTGCTCCGCGATCCTCGCCATGGATCAGCGGGAGCTGTTGCCACGGATCAAGGTCCCCGTGCTGGTAATTAGCGGCGACTACGATCTTTCTACGCCGTGGTCCAGCGCGGGCGAAGTACTGGCCAACTCAATTCCGGGCGCGGCCGTGGTGCACTTGCCTACGGCGCATCTTTCCAACATGGAAATGCCGAGATCCTATACGGCGGCCCTATTCGATTTTCTAGACGCGCCGGCGAGAGGAGATCCATATGACGCTGGGATGGCTATGCGCCGCTCGGTGCTCGGTGATGAACATGTGGACCGCTCCATCGCCAACACTACGGCATTCAATCGCGAATTTCAGGAAATGATCACGCGTTTCGCGTGGGGGACGGTGTGGACGCGGCCCGGTGTCGAACCTCTCACCCGCCGCATGATGGTGCTGACCGCAATGGCTGCGCTGGGCCGCTGGGAAGAATTTCGGCTGCACGTGCGCGCCGGTTTGGCGCATGAGTTGGAACGCTGCGATTTGAAAGAGCTACTATTACAGGTCGGCGTCTACGCGGGTGTTCCTGCGGCAAATACGGGCTTTCAGATCGCGGCCGAAGAAATGGAAGCGGCCAGAAAAATCGCGTAGCGTCAGGGCATTCAAAGCCTGCCTGGCTGGCCTTGGTACACTCAAATCAGGTTTTTCGATGGATTCCCGACGCCATTTTTTGGGTAAGGTTTCCGGCCTTGCCGGCACGTTCGCCGTGGTCCCCGCACGAGTGCTGGGTGCCAATGAACGCATCCGCGTGGGTATCATCGGCGCGGGCGACCGTGGAACGGAACTCATCCATCAACTAAGCACGTGTGGCAATGCCGAGGTCGGAGGCGTCGCGGATATATATTCCAGACGCCGCGAAAAGGCCTCAGCTATAGCGCGCTCTGCCGGGATCGCTGCCGATTTCCGCTTTTTATTGGACGATTCTTCGATTGACGCCGTAATCATCGCTACTCCGCCTCACGCGCACGCGGAACAGTTCTGCGCGGCACTCGAAGCGGGCAAGCACGTGTATGTGGAAAAGACGCTAGCGAATTCCGTGCAGCAGGCAAAACGAATGCGCGATGCTGCCCATCATGACGCCGGGGAGCATGTGATTCAGGTGGGCCATCAGGCGTGCTCCGGCGGCCACATGAATGACGTGCGCCAGTTTCTTTCGCGGACGGAAAGAATGGGCAGGATCTCCGCGCTTGCGATGCGCCACTATCGGAACATGCCGCACGGCAAGGCGCAATGGGCAAGACCGGCGTTGATGACGCACGATCTCACGCCGAACAATGTGGATTATGCTGCTTTCGCGAATTCCGCTGATACATTCGACGCGCACCGCTTCATTCATTGGCGCTACTTTTGGGAATATTCAGGCGGCGGTGTAGCTGAGTATATGAGCCAGCAGCTTGCATTCTGGTACCACGCTCTGCAACTCGAAATTCCCGCATCGGCGGCAATGACCGGTGGCAATTTTCTGTGGGACGACGGCCGCGAAACACCGGACACCATGGATGTGGCGCTGACACAACCCGAAGGAATGCTGGTGAGCTGGTCCTCCGGCTTTGGCAATAACCAACTGGGTATTTCTGAAGATCTTCTGGGTTCGGCCGGCACTATATTGAGATCCAGTCAGGTCCGTTACGTTCCTCAGAAGATAAATCGCCCCGACGGAGTCGAGATCCCGGGACGCTCCGCGAACGCCCCGCACGGGCACATGCAGAACTTCCTCGATTCCATTCGGCTGGGCCGCGAGCCTAACTGCCCCTTCAATCTGGGGTACCGCGTCTCTATCGCGTGCCAGATGGCGGTTGAAAGCTACCGGCAACAGCGCACCGTGCGCTGGGATACCGCTCGCGAAGAAATCGTGTAACCTCGCCGCGTCACTCACTCGCTATGGATTTTGGATATACAGACGACCAGCGCCAGCTTCGCAACGCGATCCGCAAATTCGCTGAAGCCGAAATGAAGCCCCACGTGATGGAGTGGGACGAATCACAAGAGTTTCCTATAGAAGTGTTCCGGGCCTTGGGCAAGCTGGGAGTGCTGGGCGCGGTGTTTCCCGAAGAGCTGGGTGGCGCGGCGTACAGCTACGCCGAATACGCGATCATCGTCGAGGAACTGGCGCGCGTGGATCCCTCCATTGCGCTGAGCGTAGCGGCGCATATCTCGCTTTGTGCGAATCACATTTTTGTCGCGGGAAATGACGAACAGCGCAAACGATACATTCCCAAGCTGGCTACCGGTGAGTGGATCGGATCGTGGGCTTTAACGGAGCCTGAATCCGGGTCGGACGCCGGCGGCACGCACACCAAAGCGGTTCGCGACGGGGATGTATGGGTGTTGAACGGCAGCAAGACGTTTACCACCAATGGCCAGATCGCGGACGTGTGCGTGGTGATGGCAATGACGGAACGCTCCGCCTCAACGCACGGTATTTCCGCGTTCTTGGTGGAGAAGGGCACTCCTGGCTTTCGCCCCGGCAAGAAAGAAAACAAGCTCGGGATGCGGTGTTCGCCGACGAATGAGATGATCCTCACGGATTGCCGTGTGCCGACGTCGCAGCTCTGCGGCAAACAAGGGGAAGGCTTCGTGGATGCGTTACGCATTCTCGATGGCGGACGAATCTCCATCGCAGCGCTATCGGTCGGCATCGCGCAGGGGGCGTTCGACGCCGCATTGCATTATTCGAAACAGAGGAAGCAATTCGGGCGGTTCATCTCGGAGTTTCAGGCGATCCAGCACAAGCTTGCGGACATGGCAACGGAGATCGACGCGGCCCGCCTGTTGACACAACGCGCGGCTTGGATGAAAGATAATGGCATCGACGTGAACAAAGAATCGTCGATGGCTAAGCTATTTTCCTCGGAAATTGCGGTACGTGTTTGCAACGAAGCAGTGCAGATTCACGGCGGCTACGGCTTCATCAAGGACTACCCCGTCGAGAAATTCTATCGCGATGTGAAACTGTGCACCATTGGCGAAGGCACCAGCGAAATCCAAAAACTGGTGATCGCGCGGCAGCTTTTGAAAAGCGATCTGCCGCATGCCTGAACCGCATACGCTCTTGACCGACGAGCGTTCTCTTGCGCGCGCCGCCACTCTGATGGAAAACGGCGGCTGGGAGGCGGATGCGCTATTGCGATCACTTCCCGCAGGTCATGCGCTCACAGTCGGCGTGACGGGTCCGCCGGGCGCGGGCAAAAGCACGCTTGTCGACGGGATGATTCAGCAGCTTCGTCAGGATGGCAAGACAGTAGCAGTCATAGCGGTGGATCCCTCCAGTCCATTTTCCGGAGGCGCGATTTTGGGCGACCGTATTCGGATGCAGCGGCATTCCGGCGATGCGGGCGTCTTCATTCGCTCCATGGCCGCGCGCGGCGCCCACGGAGGAGTTGCGCGCGCTACGTCGGATTTAGCGCGATTGTTCGACGCGGCAGGCTGGGACGTGATCATCATTGAGACTGTCGGCGTCGGACAGAGCGAAGTCGAGATCGTCCGCTTGGCGCAGGCGACGATCCTGGTGTTGGTTCCCGGTGCGGGCGATGATGTTCAGGCCATGAAATCCGGCGTGATGGAAGTGGCCGATGTCTTCGTGATTAATAAAGCAGATCAGCCTGGAGTGGAAAAATTGAAACAGGAACTGCAAACCCAGATGCACCTGGCGGGCCGTGAGCGCAAGATCGTGAAGGCCGTGGCTAACGAAGGCAAGGGCATCGCAGAGGTGCTTGCGGCCGCTTTTGAGCGCCGCCATGCAGCACGGGCACCGTTGCAGCAAGCCGGGGCGCGAATCGATCACCTGGGTATCGCGGTACGCTCGATCGACGAAGCGCTGCGATTTTATGAGGGCCTGCTCGGTATGCAGGTCTCGCTGCGCGAAACTGTCGATACTGAGAAAGTTCATGCGGCAATACTCCCGCTGGGTGCATCGCGAATCGAACTGCTGGAGGCATCCGAGCCGGATTCAGTGATCGCGAAGTTCATTGCGAAGCGCGGCGAGGGATTGCATCATGTCGCCATTTCCGTGCCTGATCTCAACGCCGTAGTCGGGCAATTGAAAACGGCCGGAGCCAAGTTGCTCAACGAACCACGCGCAGGCGCGGGTGGACACCTTTATGTCTTTGTCCACCCGGCGTCGACCGGCGGTGTGTTATTAGAATTAATTCAGTCTTCCTCTAAACAATGACACCTACGATTGGAATTATTGGCGGCAGTGGATTGTATTCCATGCCGGGATTTGAAGCGCAGGAAGAGCGTGTTGTGGAAACCCCCTTCGGAGCGCCCTCGGACGCATATGTCGTTGGCCGCCTTGCCGGGAAAAGCGTGGCGTTCCTGGCGCGCCACGGGCGCGGACACCGCTTCTCGCCCTCGGAGTTAAACTTCCGCGCGAATATTTATGGGATGAAGTCGCTCGGCGTCGAACGAATCCTTTCCCTCAGCGCGGTGGGATCGCTGAAGGCAGAGCACAAGCCCCTCGATTTCGTGATCCCCGATCAGTTCGTTGACCGCACGCGCGGCCGCATCTCCACGTTCTTTGGGGAGGGCCTGGTCGCGCACGTGAGCTTCGCCCATCCCATTTGTTCGCAGCTCGCGGACGTCGCGCATCACGCAGCGAAGACCGTGGGAGTCACAGCGAAACTAGGGGGGACGTACCTGTGTATGGAAGGTCCGGCGTTTTCTACCCTGGCCGAATCGAATCTGTACCGCAGTTGGGGTATGGATGTGATCGGAATGACCAACCTTCAGGAGGCCAAGCTGGCGCGTGAAGCCGAGCTCTGTTACGCGACCATCGCAATGGTCACCGACTACGATTGCTGGCATCCGGATCACGACGCGGTCACCGTCAATGACATCATCGCGAACCTGACCCAAAATGCTGCCAACGCAGCGACGCTGGTGGCGGAAGCAGTGCGCACGATGCCTGCCGGGCGCGATTGCAAATGCGGATCGGCGCTGGCGCACGCGCTGATCACGGACCGGAAAACCATCCCCGACGCGACGCGCAAGAAGCTGGAGCTGATCGTTGGGAAGTATCTGTAACGACTTGCTCGAAGCGTGCCTGCGCGACGGCGTCTGGTCCGGCGCACTGCTCGCCCGTGCCATCGCCGAGGACGACGGGCGCGCACTGCTTACGGTCGTCGTCGAGCGTCTTGGAGATTTGTTTGAGCCGCACCTCTCCGAAGTCTATGATCGTCTCTTCACGCAGGTGATTGCTCGAGTCGCGCCGGAGCTGATACCCCGCGTTCGGCCCGCGGCGTCATCCGCGCAGGCCCCCCCTTCGTCTGACCGTGTCTACGTGTTGTCACGTGTAACGCTAGGCGCAGACGTTGCAGTGACCAGCGTCTTAATCGATGCCGCGAAACGCCGATACCCCGATGCCGAGATTGTGTTTGTCGGCTCGCGGAAATCGTACGAATTGTTTGAGGCCGATCCACGTGTCCGGCATCAAACCGCCCCTTACGCACGTTCGGGCGCATTGGTCGAACGGCTGCGCTCATCTGCGGCTTTATGGCTCGACGATGGGCTGGTTTTCGATCCAGATTCACGCCTGACGCAACTTGGCCTGCTGCGGGTTTGCGATGATTCGAATTATTTCTTCTTCCCAAGCCGGGCATACGGGAGCGATAGCGATAGCCGCCTTCCCGACCTCGCGGCCCATTGGGCTCGCGAGGTCTTCGACGTTGAGAATGCCAGGCCATACATTGCACCGCTGCCCGCGGTTGGCGAGGCTGCGGACATCACGGTGAGCCTGGGCGTGGGCGAAAACGAATCCAAGCGCATCGGAGTCGATTTTGAGCGCGACCTGATAGGCGCGTTAGCGGCAACCGGCGCGTCCGTCCTTGTCGACACGGGTGGCAGCCCCGAAGAACGCGCGCGCGTGGAAAGCGTCATCCGTCCCGGGGTTCGCACTCATAAAGGCGCCTTCGCGCCCTTTGCGGCCGAGATCGCACGTTCCAAGCTCTACGTCGGTTACGATTCGGCCGGAGGGCACGTTGCCAGCGCATGCGAAGTCCCGTTGATCAGCATTGCCAAAGGTTTCGTCAGTGACCGCATGGCCGCTCGTTGGCGCCCCCGCGGAATCGTAATCGATGGCAACGCCCCGGATGTGCTCGACCGAATCACTGCCGTCACATGTACATTCCGCCGTTAACATTGAGAACGGCTCCAGTGATATACCCCGCCTCTTCGCTCGCCAGAAACGTTACCGCAGCTGCGATATCCTCCGGTTTTCCGAAGCGCCGCAATGGTATGTGTTCCAGCATCCGGTTCTTTAATTCTTCCGAGAGCGCAGCGGTCATATCGGTATCCACGAAGCCTGGCGCCACGGCGTTCACGGTAATGTTGCGGCTCGCCATTTCCTGCGCAAGCGATTTCGTCAGTCCGATCAAACCAGCCTTCGAGGCTACGTAGTTCGCCTGCCCTGGGTTGCCAGTCTCACCCACGATGGAGGAAATGTTAATGATGCGCCCCCAGCGTTCTTTCATCATCGGCTGCAATACCTGTTGAATCGCGAGAAACGCCCCCGTCAGATTCGCGCCAATCACCGCGTCCCAGTCGTCCTTTTTCATGCGGAGCGCGAGTCCGTCTTTGGTGATCGCGGCATTGTTTATCAGGATGTCCACCTTGCCGGCTTTCAGGAAAGCTTCTTTGATGGATTCGGCGGAAGCTATGTCAATCTGAACCCAAGTCGAGCCGGGAATTTCCGCCGATGCTGCCTCAAGCTTCGCGGTGTCGCGCGCCGCCAGCACCACGCGCGCGCCCGCTGCCGCCAACGCCTTCGCGCAGGCGAGTCCGATTCCGCGGCTCGCACCCGTAACGAAAGCGGTCCTATTTGTCATATGAGTCCATCTTAAGATAGCGCGCATTCGGCACGCGCTGCGCCCGGTGCGGTCTAATAAGAGTTCCTATGGCCTACGCCGACTTGCGCGAGTTCATTCGCGCCCTAGAAAAACAAGGTGAACTGAAGCGCATCTCTTTTGAAGTGGATCCGCGCCTGGAGATAACCGAATTCGCCGACCGCAGCGTGAAAACAGGAGGGCCGGCGCTGCTCTTCGAAAAGCCGAAGGGCTCCAGCGTCCCGTTGTTGATCAACGCGTTTGCCAGCGAGAAACGCATGCGGCTGGCCCTGGAAGTGGATTCCATTGACGAAATCGCCGCTCGCATTTCGCAGTTTCTGGAGATGCGAATGCCGGAAGGCATCGTCGGCAAACTGAAAATGCTGCCGATGCTTGCCGAGGTGGGTTCCTTCTTTCCAAAAATCGTGAGCACGGGACCTTGCAAGGAAGTGATCCGTCGTGACGACTTCAGTCTCGATCACTTTCCCATCCTGCATTGCTGGCCGGAAGACGGTGGCCGCTTCATCACGCTGCCCATGGTCTTCTCGCGCAATCCGGATACCGGCAAACGCAATTGCGGATGTTACCGTCTCCAGATTTTCGATGAGCGCACAACCGGCATGCATTGGCAAACGCATAAACAAGGCGCGGAGCATTTTCGAAGACTCCGCGCGGCGGGCAACATCCAAAAAATGGAAGTCGCCGTCGCCATCGGCGCGGACCCCGCCACCATGTATTCGGCAATTTTGCCGCTGCCTCCCGATCTCGACGAGATGATGATCGCGGGCTTCCTGCGCTCCAAGCCCGTCGAAATGGTCAAGTGTGAAACGGTGGATCTGGAAGTTCCCGCGCAGGCGGAAATCGTTCTGGAAGGCTACGTCGAACTCGGCGAACTGCGCCGTGAAGGACCGTTTGGCGATCATACCGGTTTTTATTCGCTCGACGACGATTATCCCGTCTTCCATGTCCAATGCATCACGCACCGCAAGAATCCCATTTACGCCACCACCATCGTCGGCCCGCCGCCCATGGAAGATTTTTATATGGGCAAAGCCATTGAACGCATCTTCCTGCCGCTGATGCGGATGCAGTTGCCCGAAGTCCGTGACATCGCCATGCCCGCCGAAGGCATTTTTCACAATCTGATTCTCATCTCCATCCGTAAGTCTTATCCAGGCCACGCCCGTAAGGTGATGCACGCGATCTGGGGCTTGGGCCAAGCGATGTTTTCAAAAGTCATCGTCGTCGTCGACGAGAGCGTGGACGTGCAGAACTTCAGCGAAGTGGCTTGGAAGGCGCTGAACAATATCGATCCCGAACGCGACATTCAGTTCGTCATGGGCCCCGTCGATTCACTGGATCATGCAAGCCGCCTGCCCAATTACGGCTCTAAGATGGGTGTCGACGCCACGAAGAAATGGCCCGGCGAAGGCTTCACGCGTCCTTGGCCGGATGTGATTGCCATGCCTGCGGATGTGAAATCGCGTGTGGACGAACTGTGGAAGCGGGCAGGACTCAAATAAACGAACTAGAACGCTCTTCGGTGGTAAACTGAATTCGTACCCTCCTGCTGTGGCGGCTGTAGCTCAGCTGGTAGTAGCGCCAGATTGTGGTTCTGGATGTCATGGGTTCAAATCCCATCAGCCGCCCCAAAACACGTGAATGGCTGGAACTCGAAACCCAATAGCATCCGCCACGTCATATAATCAGCCTTAGATGGAATCTCCAAACCCACTGCCACCACCACCGGCTTACGAACACCAGTCCTCCACGGCTGCCGCTGTGGCTTGGTTGCGCGATCTGTCCCTGAGTGTGTTTATCGCCGTGGTTGTCATTCTTTTTCTGTATCAGCCGGTTAAGGTGGAAGGCACTAGCATGATGCCGTCGCTAGTGGACCAGGAACGCATCTTCATCAATAAATTCGCTTATCGTTTCGGAATTACGGAGATCAGCCGGGGTGACACAGTGGTGTTCTGGTTCCCAGGCGATCCCAGCAAGTCCTACATTAAACGTGTCATCGGTATTCCTGGCGATCGCGTGAAGATCAATCACGGAACGGTATCCGTGAATGGACATGTCCTTGAGGAGCAGTATGTGCCCAAGGAGTACCGCGACGAGATCTCAACTCGCGAAACTGCGGTGCCTGACGGCGAGTACTTCGTATTGGGCGATCACCGCAGTTCTTCGAACGATAGCCGTACCTGGGGCACGGTTCCGCGGCACTTTATCTATGGCAAAGCGGCATTCGTCTACTGGCCGCTAGAGCGCTTAGGTCTAGTGCCATAGTGCTTCACTGCCACCCACCACTGCCGTGCCCTTGCGTCCTACGCGTTGCGCTTACGGCGTGCCCGGATCCAGTACATGCAACCCAATGCGGTCGTGGCCAATAGCGCGATGGAGCTAGGTTCCGGAACCACGTTCACGCTGATGTTATCCACGGCAATAAAGTTCGCGCCTCCGCCGGTCCCAAAGAAAGAAACCGATTGCAGGTTCGTCCATCCGGTGGGCAGTGCGAACGTCGAATAAATTCCGTCCGTCAAAGTGAAGGTAACCGGAGTCGGCGCGCCACCTCCAAAGTAGGTGCCTACGATGTTCAATGTCGTCGCGTTCGCGGGGTCGTTGGGGATACCGATCCCTGGAGCGCTCGAAACGCTCACTAAATCAAAGA
This sequence comes from uncultured Acidobacteriota bacterium, assembly GCA_902826605.1. Taxonomy (GTDB): domain Bacteria; phylum Acidobacteriota; class Terriglobia; order Bryobacterales; family Bryobacteraceae; genus Palsa-187. The sequence continues at coordinate 146,139 of CADEFM010000009.1, read as the reverse complement.
CCAAGCCTCCTCCGTGCGCCATGCTGACTGGATCTGCCGAACCGCCGATATCGAGCAGGACGTTACCTCCATTGTTGGTGATCAATACGGACGAAGCGGTATCGGTAATGCCGAAGGACGCAGGCGAGGAAAAGTCGAATCCCTGTGTACTGGCAAGGAAGGGCGGTCCCGGAGCCAAGCCGGGGTCGCCGCCAGGCAGCGACTCAAAATCAATCACTACGCCGGCATGTAGTGGGGACAAACAGATGGCAAGTACCGTAAGTACCAGGACGAAAGCCTTCATCACATTCCTCCAATTTCTTTTACCTGGGCCTATTGCAGAGTGGCTACAGGGATTCGCAAAATCGTGCATTCGCGTCGCCAAAGTCGGAGCGAATTCAGCACTGTTCATTTCCTATGTTTTGCGCGAGAGCCTTGATAGGAGACGTGGCGAATACCTTAGAACTTTTCTCTTAGTGTCACCCTAAGGTGCAAAACTTTAGACACAGAACTCTTGAGATGAAATAGAAACACTGCGGCTAGCGCCTGCGAAAGAGCCACATCACTAGCGTTAGGATCGCGCTCAGCAAGAGACTTGTGACCAGCGGAAAGTAGAATGTAGTGTTCTTCCCGCGCACGATAAGGTCACCGGGCAAATGCCCGGGCTTGAAGGGAAGCCTTTCGCCCACGAGGATCAGAATTCCCAGTATTATCAGTACTAATCCGGTGGCGATCAACATGCGTCCCATCACGCCCATCATACACACGCGGCTACCAGTAAAAACGCAGCTTTACGCCCACCGAACGCGGCGCCACCACACGCGTTCCCACAAATACCGATTGGAAATTGTGCAGCGCCGTCACGTCGAATAGGTTGTTGAACTGAAGCTGAGCATCCCAGACCTTTTCCGTGTTCCCTCCGGCACGATAGCTCTGATATCCGATCGCCGCGTCGGTGACCGTGTGCGGGCGAACTCGTGCGGGCCGTTGTCCCAGCTTGACGTACGGCAGCAGGTCGTTGAAATCCGGATCGGCGGCCACCACGCCCGCGTCCGACGGATTCGCAACTAGCCCGCTGTCATAGCGCACCGCCGTGCTCATCCACCAATGCCGGTTCACGGTGTAGTGCGCCGTGGTCTGCAGGCTCAACTTCTGATCGTGATCGATCACGAATGGGCCGGAGCTTAACAGATCCACTGCGTCCTGTCCGAGGAACAGGCCACCCGTGAAAGGCGGAGTGGAAATCGCGCGCGCGTGTGTGGCGCTGATGGTCGCGCTCACACCCCGTATCGTAGGCAGCCGTAGCCGGCCTTCCACGCCGTTGACTCGGATTCCCGCCAGCGTTACCGGGAAAATCACGCCGGTGTTGAAGAAATTGTTATTATCCTGCTGATCGCGAGAATTCTTGTGATAGAAAGACGCATTCAGGCTGGCCCGTCCCCACAAAGATTGCTGCATGCCCACTTCATACACGTTCTCGCGTTGCGGCTGCATGGGGCTGAAACTGGCTCCCAGTGCGTTCCTGACGCTAGCGGGCGCTAGACGAGCTGCCTCCGCTGAACTGGAAAGCAGAAGATTCTCGTTCGGCGGCGTCTGGTAATTGCGATTGTATGAAGCGCGCAACACCGTGCCTGTTTCCTTCAAGTGAAACGCCACACCCACGCGCGGTTGAAACTGTTGGCCGGTGACCAGCAGGCGGTACGAATCAAAACGCAACCCGGGGGTCAAAATAAACCTGCCCCAGCGAATGGAATCCTGTATGAAGGCGCTCGCCAGCATCCCAGTGTCCTTATCCGAAAAAGTGAACATCCGGCCCCCGCGCGTCAGATCATGGGGCAGCAACGCGTCATTGAACCCCGGTGCCCCGGGAGTATTGAATGCCGGGTTCGTGATGCCCATCGAAAAATTTTCGCTGATTGGGAAGACCTGCAGGTCGGCGCCGGCGCGGATTGTGTGGCGGCCCGCCACTTTGCTGATCCGGTTCGCCAGAATCACGGTCGATAGATGCCGAGCCTGGGCTGCTGTCACTGGGGTATCACCGGAGCTGGGGAAAAATTGTGCAACCGTGGTGCGATAGGCCAGCGTGGATTCCCATGCCGCAGTGGGTCCCAGAATGCGGTTCCAGCGCAACCAGACCGAAAGGTCCCGCAGCGCCTGCCGCTGGTCCATTCCGGTGGCCTGCTGGGATCGCAGGTTAGCCAGCTCAAAGCTGGATCGTCCGGTCATCGCGTTTAAATGGAAGGTGTCGCGTTCATTGGGTTGATAGTCCAGCCGTAGAAAACCGCGCTGCGCATTGCCACCATTGTGCAGGTTATCCAGTGAGACCTGGTCCAGAAACCTGTGCGTCTTTACCGCGAATATGGAACCATAGAAAGCGAATCGGCCCTTTTCGCCACCCGCCTGCGTTACGCTCTCCAGGGTGTCAAACCGTCCTGCACCGGCCTGAGTATTTCCAAAAAGACGTCGTCCGGAACCGGCCGCGCTCTTGGTTGTGATGGCAGCTACTCCGGATACTTTGGCTCCGAACTCGGCCGGCACGTTGCCGGTGTGCAGTTCCAAGCTATCCACCAGATTCGGGTCGAGAGCGGTAGCGAATGCGCCGGTCAGTTGATCGCTCACCGCCATGCCGTCGATCACGAACGTCATCTGGTTGTGCGCGCCGCGCGGGTGAATGGCGCCGTTCGCGTTCATCGCGAAACCGGGAAAGCTGAGCAGATACGTTTCGATGCCGCGGCTGCCCATGGGCGCGGGCATCTCACTCATCGCCAGGGCGCTCAGGCCAACTCGCGTGCCCGTGGCTTCCACGTCTATCAAATCCGCACTGCCTCCGGCGGAAACTGTGACGGTGTCTCGCACTGTTGCGAGTTCCAGAGTCAATCCCACGGCGACTGGCACATTGCTTCGCACTGCAATTTCGCGGACACCCGCCTGAAACGCCGGCGCTTCTACTGTCAAACGATAGGTTTGCAGCGGAAGGTTCGCCAGCGTATATGCGCCTGCCGTTTCGGGAATCAACCTTTCAAATCCCGTGGAACGGTTCTCCAGTCTGACCGAAGCGCCCGTGACAGGAGATCCATCCGGTCCTGATACTTTGACTGTCAGTGAGCCCGTGGTTTGAGCGGCCACAACTCCCGCCGTCACCAGCAGGATGCTTAGCGCCAGTTTCACTCTTTTATTAAACTATAGTTTATCTATACTCATCAACTGAGGTTGACGCGGGAGTCCGATTGCTCGCGGCCACTCCGGCTAGGAATCCCGCAATAATCAGTGCCGTAAGCGCCGCGCTCCCGACATTCTGGGGGGGCAATAGAGCGTAGGGGACAGGAGTCAAGCTGACTTGCAGGAGCCGCCGAAAAGCGGTCGTCCGTTCCGTTTGTCCTAGAATGCCGAGTGCCGCTAGCAAGAGCATGCCGTCCTGTGCGTAAGCGTGGTAACTCAGCAGCAACCCGCCGGCCAGCGCGAGCGCGAACGTCAACGGACGCGGACAGCCTCTCGCAACCACCACCAGGAATACGCCCGTCACCGCTGCCATCAGCAGCGTCTCGGTCATCAGGCCCCAGCCCATCAAGGCCGACAGCCCATGCAGATTCGGCATCACCTTCTCGCCTGGATGCAGCGCGGGATTCTTCAACGCGGCCCAATATAGCGCGGGCCAATTCGCCCCCACCACGCTGAAGCTTAGGCTGGCCAGCACCGCGGCGCCAATGGAGAACCCGCGCACCACCGCCCATTCCCGGCGAAGTAGCAGAGCCAGTCCCGTCAGCGGAAACAAGTGGAATTTGATAAGGCAGAGCGATAACGCCAAACCGCCCTCAAACCCACGTCCTTTTTCGGACAGCAGATAAAAACCGGCGAATGCCAGCATGACGAATCCAATGTCCTGCCCCTGCAGCACGGCAAGCAGAATCGGTACCGAAATACTCGCCAAGACGGCAACTTCAATCGACTTTCGGGCGAACAACCATACAAATACCGCTATGCTAGTCACGCTCAGCGTCTGAAAGATCCAATAGGCGACCTGAAACGGGAGCGCCGCCAATGACTTCATGAGAACCGCGAAGAACGGCGGCCTCATGTACAACATCCAGTCCGCGCGGATTCCCAGCAGCTCATTCTGCAGGCGCACGGTCGCCTCCGGCGAGTACAACTGCGCTGAGCTTGCCAGCCTTGCGGCGATATAGGAGGGAACGAAGTCGTTGTGCCCCAGCCATGCGTCGCGCACAAGATCCGGAGACCACACCGCCATCACGCCGATCATGAAGGCAAGCCCGCCAACACATAGCGCGCCAATCTTCCACGGCGCAGGCCGAGGGGCCGGCGTCATATGCCGCTTTCTCTTCGCACGAAAAAAAGCAGCAATATCAATAACAAGAGAATGGCGCCAGGCAGCAGCAGGGTTAGGTGTCTGGCGTTGGTCGGGAAGCCCCGGTCGTCCACGCACAGGGGGCAGACGCGGAAAATGGACCCTACGGGCGAAGTTCGCACGAGTGGTAAACTTGAGTATCCCATGAAAATTTCGATCGGCGCCGATCACGCCGGGTTCGCTCTCAAACAGCAAATCGCGGACGCCTTGCGCGAAGACGGTCATCAAGTGGAAGACTTTGGGACGTACGGAACCGAATCATCCGACTACCCGGATTTCGCGGCGCCCGTGGCTCGCGCCGTGGCAAACGGTGCGGCCGAACGAGGCATAGTGGTGTGCGCCTCCGGTATCGGAGTGTCCATCGCCGCCAACAAGATCCATGGCATTCGGGCGGCCGTCGCTTATAGCTTCGAAGAAGTCGAGCTCACGCGCCGGCATAACGACGCGAACGTTATAGCGCTCGGGGCGAAATACACGGACGCCGATACGGCGCGCCAGTATGTGAAACTGTTTTTGGAAACACCGTTTGATGGCGGCCGCCACGAGCGCCGCGTGAACAAAATGATGCAGTTGGAAAATTTCAATCCGGAGAAACAATGACTCCTGCCCTCACCGAACAACAACGCATGCGGCGGCCTTTGGCCGAAGCCGATCCAGAAGTCTTCGCGATGATCGGCAATGAGACCGACCGCCAGCACACGCGGCTGGAGTTGATCGCCAGTGAGAACTTCACCTCTGAAGCTATCCTGCAGGCCGCCGGCAGTACTTTCACGAATAAGTATGCCGAAGGCTACCCCGGCAAGCGCTACTATGGCGGCTGTGAGAATGCCGACGCCGTGGAGAACCTTGCCCGCGAACGCGTCAAGACGCTTTTTCAATGCGAGTACGCGAATGTGCAGCCCCACTCCGGATCGCAAGCCAATCAGGCGGCATACTCCGCGGTGCTCACGCCGGGCGACACGATTCTGGGTATGAATCTTTCGCACGGCGGACATTTGACGCACGGACACCCGCTGAATTTTTCGGGCAAAACGTACAACATCGTTCCTTATGGTGTGCGTAAGCCGGATGCGGACACCGACCCCGAACGTATCGATTACGACGAAGTCGCGCGTTTGGCCGAAGAGCACAAGCCCAAAATCATCGTTGCCGGCGGCAGCGCCTACCCGCGTATTATCGACTTTGCCCGTTTTCGTCAGATCGCCGATGCAGTCGGTGCGCTGTTCATGGTGGATATGGCTCACTTTTCAGGACTGGTCGCTGCCCGCGTGCATCCCAATCCGTGCGAATGGGCCGATATTGTCACCTCCACCACGCACAAGACCCTTCGCGGTCCTCGCAGCGGCATGATTCTGGCCAAAGAGAAATTTGGCGCCGCCATCGACAAAACAGTATTTCCCGGAATTCAGGGCGGACCGCTCATGCATATTGTCGCGGCCAAAGCGGTGTGCTTCCTGGAAGCCATGTCGCCTGGGTTCGTGGCGTATCAGAAGCAGGTGGTCGTTAACGCCCAAACGCTGGCGGCCTCCCTGAGCCAAGCTGGATTCCGCGTTGTCTCCGGTGGAACGGATACGCATTTGATGCTGGTGGACGTCTTTGCAAAAGGGGTTCGCGGCAGGGACGCCGAAGTAGCCCTCGATCACGCCTACATCACCGCGAATAAGAACGCAATTCCCTACGACACAAATCCTCCGCTGAATCCCAGCGGCATCCGCCTGGGTACCCCCGCTGTAACGACGCGCGGATTCGGTGAAGCGGAAATGCGCGAGATCGCCAAACTCATCACGCGAGTGCTGGAAAATATCTCCGACGAAACCGTGCGAACCGAAGTGAGACAACGAGTGGGAGTCCTTACGAAGCAGTTCCCGCTCTATTCCTGGAAGCGCTGACGCGCAGCCGCCCTTATGCCGCCGCTTCACATTGCAATCGACGCGCGGCGTGTTCGCGATTTCGGCATCGGCACTTACATCCGCAATATTACGCGCGCCCTGGCGAGGTTGGACCAGGAGAACCGCTATACCTTGGTGGCCCTTCCCGCCGACCTGAATGAGATTGAGGGCCTGGGGCCCAATTTTCGCGTAACCCCTTACGCTCAGGCTGATTTTGGCATGAAACATAGTCTCCAAATGCCTGCATTCCTGGGGTCATTAAAAGCGAATTTATACCATATTCCATTAAATACGGTGGCTTGGCGCATGCCGCGACCCTATGTGCTGACGATTCACGACATGAGCACGCTTTTGTTCCCGGGAGGCAAAGACTTCCGGCAACTGTTCCACGAAGCCCGTTTCCGCCGGGCCGCAGTGCGGGCTGCGCACGTCATTTCGGTCTCAAACACCACCCGGCGGGATATAGAAGAAGTGCTCCGCGTGCCCGCGGAACGCATTTCCACGATTTATAGTGCGCCGGATCCCGTGTTCACCGCCAGCATTAATTCGGGTCAAAGTAACGAATTTGACCGACCGACCCTCGACCGTTACTCCATTCACCATCCCTTCATTCTTTACGCTGGCACGATACGTCCCCGCAAAAACATCCCGCGCCTGGTGGAAGCGTTCGCCGTATTACGCCAGGAATTAGAGCAACATCCACGTTATAAGGGCTTGCGATTAGTCATTATCGGTGACGAATTATCCAAAAATCCAGCGGTTCGCCGCGCGGTTGCGCAGACCCGCACCGAATCCGCGGTCCGCTTTCTGGGATTCGTTCCAATTGATACTCTGCTGGTGTTCTATCGGGCTGCGGAACTGTTCGCGTTTCCGTCGCTGTACGAAGGCTTCGGGCTCGCTCCCCTTGAGGCAATGGCCTGCGGAACCCCAGTAATCGCCTCTAATATGCCGTCACTTGTGGAAGCGGTTGGAGACGCGGCGGAATTGGTCAGTCCCGACAATGTGTTCGATATCGCGCGAGGACTGCGTGAAGTGCTGTTGAATCCCAAGCGCCGAAATCAATTGGCGGCTGCGGGATTGTTGCAGGCGAACCGCTTCCACTGGGACGCCACCGCGCGGCAAGTGCTTGCCATTTATCGCACAGTAGCTGGCTAAAGAAGATAATAATCAAGAATATCCATAAAAACAATTTGACATTAATCTGGTCTAGCCGTACTATACCTCATCGGCGGCTATGGTGCCGCGGATGAGTCTGGGAGGACACAGCAGAGATGGAATGGACCCGTTCGGAAACACTGGCGCTTGCCATGCACGCTTGTACGCAATGCCACGGATCAGGATTGCACATTGGAAGAAATGGAGTGATGGGGCCCTGCAATTGCGTATTGCGCTCGATTTTTCGCATCTGCCACGAGCGGTTCGTCAAGTGCGTGACTCAAGAACGCTATTTGAGCCGGGTCTCCGTAGAGCCACACCTGGGGCGCAGCCGTCCCGGCACGTGGGGCAGAAAAGACGAAGAGTATATGGCCGATTTTTGTCTGGTTACGCGCCGTGCGTTGAGCGAAGAAGAACATCGTTTGTTCCGTTACCATTTTTTGCTGGGCGCGGACTGGAAGCTATGCGGCCGCAAGCTGGGTTTAGATCGAGGCAACTTCTTTCACGCTGTCTATCGGATCGAACAGAAGCTCGGCAAAGTATTTCGCGAGTTGCTGCCCTATCCTTTGTTCCCACTGGACGAGTATTTTCACGGTCCGTCGCGCCTCGGGCCCCGTCCGGTATTGCAGAACCCCGGCCGGTTACAGCCATTGCATTTACGATTTCCTCAGCCGCTTCGCCAAGCGGCATGACCCGCTTGTCATCGCTTCTTAGCGAAGAAACGTTGCAAGAGCTCGGCGCAGGCCGCACCGAGCTCCCCTTCGTCAATCTGAACGCGGTGGTTTAAGATACCGGAATCCGCGAGGCGGAATTTACTACGAATGCCGCCGAACCGCAGATCTCGCGCACCGAATACAAGGCGCGTCACTCGTGCATGCACCAGCGCGCCGGCACACATTACACACGGCTCTAGAGTGGAGAAAATCGTGGCGCCGTCCAATCGATAGTTGCGGAGGGCCGCAGTTGCGTCCCTTATCGCGAGAATTTCCGCATGCGCCGTGGGGTCATTCGCCGCGATGGTGCGGTTCCGGCCTGCGCCGATCACGACGCCGTCAAGCACCACCACGGCGCCCACCGGCACCTCGCCCTCCGCGTCCGCTTCCCGCGCAAGTTGAAGCGCCATTTCCATGTAACCGAGTGAAGCCATTCATCATGAGAATAGCGTCAATTGGGGGTCCCGCGGCCACAATTCCGGCTGGGCCGGACTGCCGGCCGCGTCCAGACCATGTTGCCGGCGGATGCGCCGCACGCGTTCGCGAATTACGTCCGGATATGCGCCGCCCAAGAATGCGCCATCCCTAAAACGCTCTTCATAACGCCGGACGAGAGTGGGGAATCGCTCTTGGAGGAATGGGAAGAAGACGCTCTTCGCGCAATCTTTCAAGAACACTACGTTCGCGCCCAGACCCACCGCACCAGCCTCGGCCGCGGCTTTGGCGACTTTGCCAATCGAGAGTTCGCTGTCATTAATGAGAGGTAACACTGGTGAGACATTTACCGATACGCGGATGCCGGCTCGCGCAAGTGCGCGTACGGCTTCTATACGCAGATCCGGGCGGGGCGCGAGTGGTTCCAGCGCTCGCGCCAAATGACAATCCAAGGTAGTGATCGTCAGAATAACGGTCACCGAATGGCGGCGCGAGACTTCCTGAAGAATATCGATATCTCTCACAACCAAGTCCGATTTCGTGATCAGCCCGACACGTAGCCCCGCAGTTCGGGTGAACTGCTCCCACATCGCGCGGGTCACGCCTTAACGCGCCTCCGCCGGTTGATAGGGATCGGTCGCACTGCCGATCGCTATGTGTTCTCCCAGGGGTAGTTTTCGCAACTCGCCATGAAACAATTGCGGGTCGAAGCGTTTGACGAAAATCCTTCGTTCAAACGCGCCTGGGTCACGCAGTTCCATGAATTCGTGCGTGTAGCGCGCGTAGCAATACTTGCAGCCGAATTCACAGCCACGGTAAAGGTTAATCATCCACCGGAAAGGCATGCGTGAGCTGGTACAGCGGGTCAGGTAGCTGCGGGCCGGCAACTCCAGGTATTCCACACGCTTCTTTTCGAGAAGGGATGGGCTTTCCGCGGCGAGATGTGCGATGCCGATCAGACCGTCCACGCCTCTATATTCGCCTTATGTTCGCCTCATGTCAACTGCCTTGCGGCTATAGCCAAAATAAATGCCAAGCCCAATGACAAGCCACACAATAAATCGTATCCACGTTTCCAGCGGAAGGCTTAGCATCAGCAAGAAACAGCAGCCGATGGCCAGCGCGGGGACAACCGGGGTCCACGGCACGCGAAAGGCGCGAGGCCGGTCTGGCTGCGTTCTCCGCAGAACGAGCACACCGGCCGCGACGACCACAAAGGCGAACAGTGTGCCAATGTTTGTCAGATCGCCGAACGTTCCGATGTCCCAAATGCCCGCTGGAATGGCGACGGCAAGTCCCGCGATCCATGTGCTGATATGCGGCGTTTGAAACTTGGGATGCACTGCGGAGAACATCTGCGGCAGCAAACGGTCGCGCGACATAGCAAACCAAATACGCGCTTGCCCATATTGCCCGATAAGAACTGACGTTGTCATACCCAGCAGCGCGGCTGTTGTCACCACGAATCGGAGTCGGTTGTATCCGAGCGCCTGCAACGCGTTGGCCACCGGGGCTGCGTTGTTCAGTGTGGTCCAATGCGCGATACCAGTTAGTACCAGCGCCACGCTTGAATAGAGCACCGCGCAGCATCCCAGGGTGATGAGAATTCCTAGAGGAAGATCGCGCTGCGGATTCTTGCATTCCTCCGCGGTGGTGGAGAGCGCGTCGAACCCGATGTACGCAAAAAAAACGATGGCCGCGCCGGTGAGAACTCCGGGAATACCATTGGGCATGAATGGCTGCCAGTTGCGTGCGTCCACCGCACGAGCCGCGCCGAGAATAAAGGCAAGAATCGCAGCGACTTTGATCGCCACCATGACCGCGTTCGCGCGGAAGCTCTCGCGCACTCCGCGAACCAGGAGGCACGTCAAAATCAGAACCAGCAAAAATGAAGGAATGTTGAACCATGCGCCGGTGGCGCGTCCTTCCACGAACACGGGATTCGCAAAGCGCGCGGGAAGGTGAAGACCGAAGACATTGTCCAGCAGATCGTTAAAATATGCCGCGAATCCGACCGCAACAGCCATATCGGCCACTGCATATTCCAGAATCAGATCCCATCCGATGATCCACGCGAAAATCTCTCCGAGCGTCGCATAGGCGTATGTGTAAGCGCTGCCCGCAACGGGAATCATGGAGGCGAGTTCGGCGTAGCACAGAGCGGCGAACCCGCACGTGAGCGCTACCAACAAGAAAGAAACTGAAAGCGCCGGACCCGCTCCTGGCCGTCCGTAACTGCCCACACCCTTCCCACCGAGAAGGGTGATTACCGGAGCCTTCAGGATGGAAGGAACGTCATAGTTGAGACCAGCGGCCGCAGTGCCGGTCATGGTAAATATTCCAGACCCGATCACGATTCCGACGCCGATCGCCACCAGACTCCACAAACCTAACGTGCGCCGCAGGCGGCTACCGTGACGTTCACTAGCGGAGATCAGTTCGTCAATGGACTTCGTGCGTGTGAGCGACATGCGGGGCGGGGAAATGATTCCTCAATGGTAGAACACGGCGGCGCGTTCAAAACGCCGCGCGGCCCCCCACCAAAAGAGCAGCAGCGCGCTGCCAATGGTAATAACACCAAGAGACAACCCCATCCACATTCCGAGTGCATTCATGGCCGCACCGAACGCCAGCCAGATGCCAAACGGAAATCCAAGCAGCCAATACCCGCCGAGATGGCACAGCATAGGAGTGCGCGTATCGCCAGCGCCGCGCAGTGCGCCTGTGATCACCACTTGAAATCCATCGAACAACTGAAAGAACGCAGTTACTCGCAGGATGGGCGTTGCCGCCGCGATCACCGCCGCATCCGGGGTGAACAGACGTGCGATCAAACCAGGGAACAGGAGGAGCAGTACGGAAGTGCAAGACATCACTAACGTTCCCAGCCCGACTGCTGTCCATCCGGCATGCGCGGCGCCGCGGGGGTCGCCGCGGCCGATGGCTTGGCCAACACGGACAGCGGCCGCCGCGCTTATACCCAGGGGCATCATGTAGGTTGTGGAAACCACCATAAGTGCGATCTGATGCCCGGCCAGCACTTCGGCCGCGAATCTGCCGGCGAGCACGGTGGCCGCCGTCCAAACTGTGAACTCCACCGCCATTTGTCCCGCGGCTGGAAGGCCCAGCCGCAATATCTCGCTCAGACGGCTGAGGTCCAGACGCCAGCTGATCTTCGTCAATTCATGTTCACGATGCCAGGCGATCGCCGCGAGCGAAACTACCATAAACATGCGCGACCAAAACGTTGCCCACGCAGAGCCTTCAGCTCCCAGACGCGGCGCGCCAAGATTGCCAAAGACGAAGAGCCAGTTACCCGCAATATTCACGAGATTAGCGCCGAACAGAGTCCACATGATGGGGCGAACCACGCCGAATGATTGCAAGTACCGGCGCAACGCAAAGAACAGCAGCAGCGGCGCCGTGCTCCAATTCAGCGCGTGAATGTACGGCAACGCGTCACCCAGCACACTCGGGTTCACGCCAAAGCGCGATAGAGCGGGCGCAGCGATCCACACCGTCCACATCACAATCGGGATCAAAAAAGCAGCCAGCCATATGCCGTTCACCAGAGAACGCTGGCTGCCCGGGCGATCTCCCGCACCCGCCGCTTGCGCTACCAGCGTATCCATTCCCAACAGCAATCCGCCCGCGCAGATCGCGAGCGTATGAAATACGGTGGTGCCAACGCTAATCGCGCCAATCGCTTCCGCGCTCAGCCGGCCAACGAACATCGTGTCGACGATGCCCATGGCCATCCAGCCGATTTCAGAGAGAGCCAGCGGGGCGGCAAGGCGGAGCATGGGTGAAAGCTCATTTCGCCAGTTCCGTGCATCTTGAGCAGGTGACATCACTTCCCAATACAAAAAGTGGAGAAGATACGGTTCAATATGTCGTCAGCGGTAGTCGCGCCGGTGATCGCGTCGATAGGGCGCAGGGCTGCGTAGAGGTCGAGCAGTAACATCTCATGCGGCAGCCCCAAAGTGACAGCGGTTTGCGTGTGCTCCAGAGCCTGGCTCGATTCCCGAAGCAACTGTTCATGCCGAAGACTCGTGATGAAGCCGCCTTCCTGCTCCAAACGGCCCTGCGGTGCGATGGCTTCGAGCAAGCGCCTCCGCAATTCAGGCACGCCGGCGCCAGTCAGCGCGGATACCGGCAGCGCGTCGTCCATCTCGCTACCCTTGTGCAGATCACACTTATTACCCGCCACTACCACCTTGCCTTGCGACCGCGCTTTCTCAATCAGCGCGGAATCTTGTGGATCGAGCCGCACGGACAAATCCACCACCACTAGCGTCAGGTCGGCATCCGCCATGGCCTGATGACTGCGCTCGATGCCCAGCTTTTCCACCACATCGCCACCGGTGCGAATACCAGCTGTATCCACGAACCGCACGGGAATACCTTCGAGGGAAGCAGTCTCGGAAACCAGATCCCGGGTGGTGCCCGGAAGGTTGGTGACGATGGCGCGGTCTTGCTCCAACAAGCGATTGAACAAACTACTTTTGCCGACGTTGGGACGTCCTACGATAGCTAGCGTGAAGCCTTCATGCACAAGCTTGCCGTAGGCGAAACTCGCGATCAGTTCCCGCACGGCGGTGAGCACGGGTTCGATCCGCCGCAGAATTTCATCTGCAGGAGCCACGTCGATGTCATCCTCGGCGAAATCGATCCCGGCCTCAAGCAAGGCAATCAATTCCAGCAACTGTTCTTTCACCGGCTTCAAACGCCGGGACACGGAACCATCCACTTGCTGCGCGGCAATGCGAGCCTGATAGAGCGTGGTGGCTTCAATCAAATCACGCACCGCTTCGGCGCGCGGCAAATCGATGCGTCCATTCAAGTACGCACGCAGTGTGTATTCGCCGGGCTCCGCCAGACGCGCGCCAAGGGCGCAGGCGCGTTCCAGGGCGTAGCGGAGGACAACGGGCGCGCCGTGGCAGGAAATTTCCACCAGATCTTCAGCGGTATAAGAACGCGGCGCGGCGAAATAAGTAACCACGACGTGGTCGACCGCTCCACCATCTCCTTCACTGGTGAGTTCCGCGAGCGCGGCGGTCCATGGCTGCCATGAATATCCGTGCGGGAATCGCAGTAATCTATCCGCGATAGAACGTGCACTCGTGCCCGAGATCCGAACCACGCCAATTCCACCTCGGCCGGGCGGTGTGGACACGGCGGCGATAGTGTCGTGGAGGTTCAAGGTCGCGGCGCGTCGAAAAGCGTTACCGACGGAAGCGGTCGCGTCCGCCGCGCGGGGGACCGCCACGGCTATCGCCGCCACGTTCTCCCGGCCGGCCGCGCCCGCGAAATCCGCCCCGGCCGCCATCATCTTCCGGTCTGGGCCGCGGGGGAATTACCGGCTCCGGCAGAGTGGTCATATCCGCGGGGACGATCACTACCTGGCGGATGGGGCCTTCACCGACACTTTCACTGCGCACGTCCTGTTCATTGCGCAGCGCCAAATGCAAGATGCGCCGCTCGCGGCTGTTCATCGGGCTGAAATGAAATGGCGCACGAGTTTTACGCACGCGCTCGGCGGCTGCCTGCGCGCTCATTCGCAGCTCTTCGATGCGCAGAATGCGGCGGTCGTTTGCATCGAAACAAATACGTGAATGCTCGTCGGACGAAAGTCCAAGAGCCTCCATTGTTAATTGTTCCAGTGCCAGAAGGAGTTCCGCCTTATTCCCCAGCAGCAGGTCGACATCGCGTCCTGTGAAGCGAACCACCAGATCGGGGTTCTCAAAATCCGGGTGTGGCGTCTCCCCTTCAGCCACCGCAAAGGCCAGATCGAAGCCCGCCAGAGTATGAATTTGTTTGAGGAACTGCTCTATGCGGGGCCCGGTCTCGGCGACAGTATATTTCTTGGACAAATTCGATTCCTCTTCCTTCGAAATTTGCTTACTTTTTCTTGCCGGCAGGCGCCTTCACCGGCGTAGTCACCGGTGTGGGCATCCAGCGATTCAGCAGAAGCTGCTGCGCGATTCCCACGACGTTGCCGGTTAACCAGTATAGTACCAATCCGGATGAGGCTCCCCAGAACATGAAACCGAACATCAATGGCATCAGCATCATCATTTTTTGCTGGGTGGGGTCCATGCCGGGACTTGGCGTCATTTTCTGCATCATGAACTGCGTCACGATCAGCAAGACCGGCAGGAATCGCATGCCGCTGAGAAGGGGTATGTTTTCCGCTTGTGACAGGTCGGAAATCCACAGCCAATTTGCACCTCGCAGTTCGATAGACACGCTCAAGACGGTGTAAAACGCGTACAAGAATGGCATCTGAATCAAGAGTGGCAGGCATCCACCCACCGGGTTGACATTGTTGCGCTTGTAGAGAGCCATAATCTCCGCGTTCTTATCGTTCTGCTTGTCGCGGTCCTTCATGGACGTGCCCTTAAAGCGTTCATTGATCGCGTTAATCTGCGGTTGCAGCGCCTGCATTCTCTTGGCGGATTTCACGCTCGAAATCTTCAGCGGGAACATCAGGATGTTAATGCCGATTGTCACCAGGACAATGGCCCAGCCGAAATTGTGCGTCAGATGATCCGAAGTCCAGTTTAAGAGCACGAAGAGTTGCTTGGCGATGAATCCCAGCCAGCGTCCCCAATCCACCACTTGCTCCAGCTTCGGATTCACCTTCTTGAGCAGATCGGTGTCTTTGGGTCCGACGAAAAGAGAAAGCTGGTTGACACCGTCGCCGCCCACGCCTACGCCGACGCGGGGTGCCGTTGCGCCGTTGGCATCGGGTACGGGGTCGGAATAGGTAGTCTGCTCGATGGACGGCTTGTTGCCGGGCAGGAACACTGCGGCGAAATAACTATCCTCAATACCCACAAATGAAAACTGCCCGCTGGCGCCCAGGGGACCGTCGCTCGCGTCCTTTGCGGTCTTCACTTCGAGCTTGGTATTGGGTTGATCGTAGTAAATCGCGTGCTCCGCAGCCGCCTGGGCCGCTGCCGTGGCATCGCCGAATCCGCCGCGCCAGACCAAAGCATGCGGAAGTTGGACGCCGCTTTGCGTCACTTCGGTTGTCACGCCTGCCAGATAGCTGGCCTTCTCAAAGTGGAACGCCTTCTTCGTCAACGCCCGGCCATCGGAAAATTCAAAATTCACGTCGAGCCCGTCCGGAGAACGTCCCGTCTTGAAAAGTGCGGTGTTCGGATCGGTGGCCGGCCCTTGCGCCTTGAATACGAGAGAAAACGGCGAAGGGACTTTCTCAAGCGCGGTCTGATTCACCAGTTCCAGCGGCTTGCCCAGATGATCCTTATATTGCTTCAAAATCCAGCTCTTGACGACCGCACCGCGGTTGGAGAGCATCACGCGGTAGACATCGGTTTCCACCGTGATGGTTTGTTCCTGTACGTTTCCGGTGGGCGCGCTTGCCGTGTCTCCAGGTTTGACCGGCGCGGGGGGCTCGGGCTTCTCTACCGCCTCCGGGGTCACTGGACGGGCGCTTTTTTGAGCGCCGGCTTTCGTCGCAACCGGTGCGGGTACGGGCTTGATGAAGTAGTTGCTGACAAGCAGCACTAATCCCATCAGCCCAAACGCGAGTAGGAGCCGGACCTCCATGGAGAGTTCTTTTTTCATACGGCAAACCGGCTAACGGACCGGATCAAAGCCCCCTTCATGGAACGGATGGCACTTCAGCAGACGCCGCAAGCCCATTACGATTCCTCGCGCGACGCCATGCTTTTCGATCGATTGCAGCATGTATTCGGAACACGTGGGATGGAAACGGCAGGAGGAAGGCAAAAATGGTGAAATCCATCGTTTGTAAAAGCGCAAAGGAAAGATTGCTAGCGACCGCATTTGTCGATCACTCTCCGCAGAGCCCGTTCGATTTCAGTGAACGCGGCGTCGCGCGCCGCCTGGCGCGGGTTAAGAACAATATCCCACTGCGGCCCGAATTCGGCGCGATGCATTCGGAAAGCTTCGCGCAGCCTTCGCTTGATTCGATTGCGGACGACCGCACCGCCAATCGCACGCGGCACGGTGAGCCCCAGGCGAGCGGTTTCCTGGATTCCACCCGTGCGCGCCAAGTAAAACGCAGTGAATAAGGGACCGGGGAGGCGTGTGCCGTGGTCATAGATTGCTCGGAACTCGGCGGTGCGCAAAACGCGGCTTGATCGCGGGAAAGTAAGCGCACCACCTGCGTTGGGATTAGCGCTGGTGGGCGTACCGGACGGCCTTTTCGTCGCTGACGGTAAGCTTGTGACGGCCGCGCGCTCGTCGCCGCGCCAGCACGGCACGGCCATTCTTGGTTTCCATGCGCGATCGGAACCCGTGTGTTTTTGCGCGCTTGCGATTATTGGGCTGAAATGTACGTTTCGGCATCTGCTACGTCCTTTGAAGCGCGCTCAACGCAGGCGAGCGAAGGCGCCAAGGCTTGTGAAATCAAGTAATAGTATAGCATCACAAGTCGGGCTTACCGTCCACCATGATGTCCTTGAGGCTGAATTGCACCTCGCGAATGGGACCCGTCACGCCGGGCAGGTACAAATCGAATCCCAGGGTCTTTTCCTCGGCGTTGACGTAGCTGCGCGGAAATGCCACCCGCAGATAAGGATCGCGCGACGATGGCGGGAAATGCGCCGTGACCTTCACACGCCCCCGGGGAGTGCGCATCCAACAACCTTCTTCCATCCGGCGGATTTCCGCAGCGTCGGAGAACGCAGCGCTATTCCCAACGCGAATGGCCAAGATTACCTCCGTCGGCCGGTATTGTTCGAACCATGCGTGATATTCTTCCGCGAGGGTATCGGTGGATTGTTTGCGCCGCAATTGCAAGCGCCGCTCGCGTTCCCGCTCCGCTTGTCCGGCGGGCCCGGCGCTCGCAATGTACACCGCTACGGGCGGCCCCAGAGCGTTCTTGCCCGCTGCCGTGGTCATGCGCGCCCACGGAGAATCCGCGAAGAATTGCGAGAGTTGGATGTCGGTCCACTCACTGGCAGGTTTTTCCAGCCAGAACGGCCCGGCGAAGGCGAGCAACGCGATGAGCCATGGCATAACTAATTATCGCGCGCCGGGAAGGATTTTAGTCCGCCGCTATTTGTCGGCGGCTACGCGCGCGCCCTTCGCTTGTTTGACATCGTAGGACGCTCGGATTTTCTGATTGAGTTCAGGCACATGGGCTGCCGTGCAGGGTTTGCCGTCCGTGGTCTGGCAGCGGATGGTCCCATCAGGTGCGGCGAGCGTCATGTTCTTGATGTTACTGTGCGAGTTGTTGATCGCCGCCATCAGTTCCTGAACGTCCTGAGCGGAGCATGCCCTTCCGCTAGTATCCATGCATATCAGCCGGCCATCGGCATCCGCGACGATATTGTTGGTGATGTTCGATTTCGACCTGACGATGTTGCCTTGCGCCGGAACTTGCGCGTAAACGGTCACAGCTACTGCGAAGAGAGTAAGGTAACGAAGCATAAGCTTCCTTTCTGCTTTAGGCGATCCATGTAGACATCGGCAGCGCCGTTGTTGATGTTTAGCCCACTCTACGCAGCGAAAGATTCCCCTGTTTACTTAAACCGATCTCTTCTTCGCCGGCACGGGCATGCCGGCAGTTTTCACATTGACTGAGAAGAGCGTGCTTCTGCTGGTGAAGTAGAGGGTTTTCCAGTCATCGCCTCCGAAAGCGACATTGGTCGTCGCCGCTTGCCCGTGGACGATTCGGCCCAGTTTCTTGCCTTTGGAATCCATGATGTACAGGCCCCCGCTGCCGCCGCAGTATACATTGCCTAGGGTGTCGACTTTCATGCCGTCCGGCACGCCGGGCTCAGGGCCGTTCAAATCGGCGAAGACGCGGCTTGTGTCCATCGCCGCCACGCCGTTGGGCAGAAGGTCGTAGGCTCGCACGTGACGACGCCGGGAATCCGAAACATAGAGGATGCGCTCATCCGGCGATAGCGCGATACCATTGGGTCCGACCATGTCGTCCACAACAAGCGACATGGAGCCAAGATCGGGTGAGACGCGATACACGCCGCGCACCGTCACGTCCCATTGCTCCGGCACCGCAGGGCCTCCCAGGTCGGTGAAGTAAATGGTGCCATCGGACTTAACAATCACGTCGTTTGGCCGCAGCAGGCGTTTGCCCTGGAAACTATTTGCGATCACAGTGACACTGCCGTCAGGTTCGTATCGAACGATACGCCTGGTCAGATGCTCGGCCGAAACGATGCGGCCCTGCAAATCGCGTGTGAGGCCGTTGGCCTCGTTGGTCTTTTCCATCACCACGCTCGCGCCCTGCCCCGGAGTGTATTTAATTCGGCGCGCGGTATGGATGTCATTAAACAGCAGATAGCGCCCCTCAGACATCCATAGTGGGCCTTCGGCAGGACCGATGTCCCCGCCATAGCCTGTGGCGAGTTCCAGGATCGGCTCAGAGGTGGCAATAATATTTCCGAGTTCCGGCGCCATGGACTCGATCTTCTTGGTGGTCTGGGCGAAGGAACTGGTTGCACCTCCAGTTATCGCGAGGCCGCCTACCGAGCCTGCCAATCTGATCATGTCTCGACGTGAAAATCTCTTAGATGCGCTCATGGATACTCCCTCACTCTCGAGTTTGAAGAAACTCCAGCCGACTTTCACCGGACGGAATTCGTTACCGCTAGGATTGAGGATAGTCGGAATGAGAGGAGGTTGCAAATCGTCGATTCCACCGGGAAGTTCAAGCAGTCCTTCCCGTGTAGACCGTCTCCCAACTCCAATCCGCCTTCGCTTGCGACGCCAAATCCCAAAAGCAGCGAGCCACATCCGCAGCTTCATCGGAGCCGGCCGAGACGAGCACACTCACTGTAACGAGCCCCAGATGGATGTTTAGCGCGCGCAGTGGTTCGAATAGAGCTTTTGCGGATGCGCGGAGTCCAGCCTTCCCGGCGCTCAGGGTCAACAAATCGGAGTGGGGGTTCGTTGCCAGCGAGCCGCCGGTCAGGAGGATGGCGCCTCCGCCTTTGGCATTCATTCCAGGTATTGCCGATTGAATCGCCACCAGGGCGCTCGATAGATTCACCTGGATGTCATCCATGATCTCTTCCGTCGGAAAATCGGCTAGCGAGGTCATCTTCAGCGTCCCGTCAGCGTTATAGCGCACTGCGCCGACGTTGTAATGAAGAATCTCGGCATCTGTGCGCGCAACAAGCTGAGCGATCTGGGCGGGATCCTTCGCATCCACAACCTGGATTGAATATGCGTCGCTCTTCCCGAGCATCTCCCTAGCGTGATGAGTCAATTTGCCGGGATTCGTGGATGCGAGCACGGCGCGAAAGCCTTGGCCGAGAAACGCGCTGGCCGTAGCAAGACCGATACCAGGGCCCGCACCTAAGATGAGAATGGTTTTCTTCATGATTTGGAGTTGAGTATACGAATCCGCGATGCGGCACTGTCAGAGTGCGTAGCAGTCTGACACAATGCCGCGTGCAGAGAGGAGTTCGTAAGCAACTAGGCGCGCACGTATTTATTGAACCAGTCGACTGTGCGTCCCCACGCAAGATCGGCTGCGGCTTTGTTGAAGCGTTCCGGCGTTGCATCGCAGTGGAAGCCGTGAACGGAATTGGGGTAGATGTAGCCCTCGTGAGGGACATTCACGGCCTTCAATTCCGCGTCGTACGCCGGCCACGTCGTCGCCAGGCGCGTGTCGAGCTCACCATGATGGACCAGAATCGCCGCCTTGATTTTTGATATGTCTTCCTTGGCCGGAGGGCCACCATAGAAGGGCGCTGCAGCCGCCAGATCGGCTCCCAGCCGGACGGCCAAGGTATTGGACATGCCACCCCCGAAGCAGAACCCAGTGGCGCCAATCTTGCCCGAGCAATCGGGACGCGCTTTCAACCACCGTGCGGCAGCGACCATGTCTTCGGTCATCTTCTCGCGATCGACCTTGGCGAAGAGCTGGCCGCCTCTGTAGTCGTCACCGGGAAAGCCGCCAAGGGAAGTGGTTCCGTCCGGTGCGAACGCCATGAAGCCGTGCAAAGCGAACCGCCGGGCGACATCTTCGATATGCGGATTCAGACCTCTATTTTCGTGGACTACGATGATCCCGGGCAACTTTGCCGGCGTCTCACTGCGTGTGTCGGCGCTGATGGGCCTGACGAGATACCCTTTGATGCTTCCGTTGCCTTGAGGCGAAGGAACGGTTTCGTAGCTAGCCTTGATGCGGTCATCCGTCTTGGACACCTGCTGCGCCTGCGCGTAGTTCGGCAGCAGCGCCTGAACAAGCGCCGCGACGGTCATACCGCCGACCGCGAAGTTTTGCAGGCCTTCCATAAACGCACGGCGGCTGATGACGCCGTGAATGAAGAGATTGTAGAGTTCGATGGCCTCGCTGGGTGGTTTGGGTATTTGGGGGTCCATTGACTGATTCCCTTTCCAACAGTTTCTGTGCCCCAGCTTCTTGATCGCTGCGCCGGGCACGTGATTTTATTAATTCTATACCAGCAGAACGACGCGAAAGCAGATGGTGGCGAAGAAATTTTCGTTTTCCAGATGCAAAGGGTAGGTCACGGACAATTTCGATTCTGGCGATGCGCTTGGCGCCGCTGCCCACTCATGGAATCTTTGCAGGACGTACGAATGCGCGGCTCGAATCGTTCCAGACAAGGTCCGGCGGCTCCAGCACCGCGGGGGCCCAAGGCTCACTGTGGATCTTGAGATCCGGAAGCGGACGACCCGCCGCCCATTCGATGCAGTTCCTCAAACCCGTGTGCAGAAAGTAGACGCCATCGATGACGTTCGGGACATCGGAAAGCACAAGACGATCCGACGACGAAGAAAGCTGCCGGGCTACAGTGGCGCAAGTTTGTTCCGCCAGTCGGCCGTTCTGGCCCCAAACCGAAAGATTGTGTTCGATGGCTCCGGCCTCGAACGCAAGCAGGCATATCGCGGCAATAGAGGCTGCGCGCTGTCCCAAGGCCTGGAGCAACGATTGAAAGATCAGGCATACTCCGATCAAGGGCAGGTAGAGCACTCGCGACTTTTCAAGATCGGGACTGATCAATAGAAATTCGTGGACCGGCAAGACGCTGACCAAAAGCAAGCCAGCTCCCGCGGCCAGCCGATCACGGCTCGCTCTGGCTCTAATGAGGATCGCCACCGCGCAGAGCCCAAGAATCATCAAAACAACCAACCACCACTCGATCGGCTTGGACCAATTGATAGGGAACGTGAGAATCGCACCCAATCGGGCAGTCAATCCCTTGAGAGTACGCCAACCTATCGAAAAAATAAAAGGCCGCTGGCCGCTGTCCCTGTAGCCGCCGATACCACCGAGGATCACCCAGCGATAACAGAAGCAAACGGCGGCAAGCAGAAAAACTGGGACTGTTCGCATCCATCGTTCCCTCCATTTACGGTGGATGAGCGAAGGGGAGAAAAGAAAAGCCAGGGGTGCGACATAGGCTGACTCTTTACTCATGAATGCGCAGAGCAACGCGGCAAAACAAACGGCCGCGCTGGGCCGGAGTCCGTCGCGCAACCAAGAATCGAAAGCGAGGAACGCGATCAGAAAAAACAACGTTGCCCAAAGATCGAATTGAGCCCCGGTCCAGAAGACTGCCTCGGGCCGCGAACCGTGCACCAGAAACAAAAGAGCGCCTGCCATCGCGCTCCACTTCTCCGCGCCAAAACGGATGATCAACAGAAAGACCAGGAAGCTGCAACTGAAGTGGAGAAACAGGGAAGCCGCATGCCAGGCATATCGATTGATTCCCCAGATGTGCGCCTCTACGGCATATGCAGCCAGGCCAAAGGGTCTGAAGAATAGGTCTTTCGCGGGAGCGGCGAATAAGTGTGGCAGCGACCAGAGGTCAGCGTGGATCCCGTTTGTGATGTGGTAATAATCGTCCGCGATGAAAGGAAAGTTCAAGGCTCTTCCCCACACAACGGCGGTGACGGCGAGAAGAACTAATGCCACAAGCCGCAGCTTCGGTTTCGAAAGCGATTCATTTCGGCTGGGTCTCGCTTCGCGAGAATACATTGCGACAGACAGCGCGGCCGCAACTCCGAACCAGCTCTCCGCCGTGAGGGGATTGTTGACCGAGACGATCCATCGAAAAGGTCCGAGTGCCGCACGCAAGACCACGATCAAACCGCTTGCGACGAGAACGCTGGCGACCAGGTAATGAACACTGAAATTCGATTTCGCCACCCCCGTTGATCTATCGGTGTGTGTTTCCGAACCCGGCGAGAGCGGTGTATTCGGCCTGGGCTTGGGTATCACATGAAACCTCTGGTTTTCCCATTTCCCGATGGCAGCAATAGCGAGCAGATTGGACGAGCGGGCGACTCTTGCCTGGAATTGGAAGAGTTTAACACACCGTGACTTGAGAATGCATGGAATGGGACGATGTCGTCTGCAGGTGATCGGGCCCCTTAGAAAGAAGTTTGATTAGAATTGATTGGAGGCATTCGAAAATGAAGGGCATCATACCGGGCTGCATTTTCTCGATATCGTTGGCGTTGGCACAGCCGGCGCCGCTGCCCATTCAAGACGGCCAGACGATGCCGCTATGGGCCAGGGACGCACCGGGAGCGCAGGGCGCCGGCGAAATCGATATTCCGAGGATGACCGCATATCTTCCGCGAACCACACCGCCGGGGATGACCGCGATCATCATCCTTCCAGGCGGTTCATACCGGATTCTCGCTATGAATCACGAAGGCCGCCAGGTGGCAAATTACCTGAACTCCGCCGGAGTCGCCGCATTCGTGCTGCAGTACCGGTTGGGACCCCGCTATCACCATCCGGTGGAACTGGAAGACGCGCAGAGGGCGATCCGCATGATTCGTTCCCACGCGGCCGAATGGCACATCGCCGCCGATCGCATTGGAGTGATGGGATTTTCCGCCGGCGGACACCTCGCTGCTACCGTTTCCACCCATTTCGATGCGGGCAAGCCGCAGGCACAGGACCCAGTGGATCGCGCCGGCAGCAGGCCCGACTTCGCCATCCTTGGCTATCCGGTGATTTCTCTGGTGGAGCCATGGTCCCACCAGGCCTCAAAAACCAACCTGCTGGGGGATCAGCCCGCGGCGGAGCTTGCAAGAAGTCTTTCGGCGGAACTGTCGGTCACCGCGAGTACCCCGCAAACGTTTCTGTTTCTGACCAATGCGGACGTCGTGGTTCCGGCCGAGAATAGTGTCGCCTATTATCTGGCTCTGCGCAAAGCGGGAGTCCCGGCGGAAATGCATATTTTCCAGAACGGCCCGCATGGTGTAGGCCTGGCGACGCATGATCCGGCGCTCGGCGAATGGCCCACGTTGTTGATGAACTGGTTAAGGGGCCGCAGACTTGTTCAGTAAGACATCCCAAAAAATACGGGACGGCACAAGCAGCTATGCACCGGCAAGAATACCAGTTAACATGGCTCTGATGAAACACTTCCCGCGACCTCTCTTCTGCTTATCGCTCATCCTCTGCGCCTCGGCCGGTCTTGCCCAAAATTCGGGCAGATTCTATGGCACCACTGCTGATGGAATACCGGTATATGCCTACACGCTCTCGAATGCAAAAGGCATGCAAGCCGAAGTGATCAACTATGGAGGAATCGTTACTTCGCTGACCGCGCCGGACCGCTCCGGCAAATATGCAGACATTGTGATTGGCCTGAGCGATCTAGACTCGTACCAGCGCATACGCGGGTACTATGGCGCCATTATTGGCCGCTACGGAAATCGCATCGGCGGCGCTCAATTCACGCTGGAGGGCAAGACCTACAAGCTTACCCCCAATACCGGGGTCAATGCGCTTCACGGAGGGCCGAAGGGTTTCGACAAGCGCGTTTGGAATGCGCGTGAGGTTAGTGGCCCCGCAGGCAAGAGTCTTGAGTTTACTTATGTCAGTCAAGATGGCGAAGAAGGGTATCCAGGAACGCTGTCCGCGAGGGTGTTATATACAGTAACGCCGGATAACGAATTCAAGATCGAGTACAGCGCAACGACAGATCGTCCGACCATCGTCAATCTCACCAATCACTCCTATTTCAATCTGGGGGGCGCTGGTTCAGGCGATATTTTGAAGCATCAAGTGACAATTTATGCGGATCGCTTTACGCCCGTGGATCAAGGTTCAATTCCAACAGGAGAAATCAAGCCGGTGAAGGGAACGCCGTTCGATTTCACGAGCGCGCACACGATTGGCGAGCGTATCGGACAGAACGATCCACAGCTTCAATATGGCAAGGGCTACGACCACAACTACGTCTTGAGAAGCCGCAATGGCCGCCTGGCTAGGGCTGCCCAAGTTTACGAGCCTGGCAGCGGGCGTGTGATGGAAGTGTGGACCACTGAGCCGGGAATCCAGTTTTATACAGGCAACAACATGCCGGAGTTGCTGCAGGCAAGAGACGGCAAAACATTCGGGCGGCGTGGCGCGATTTGCCTGGAGACGCAGCATTATCCTGACTCTCCCAATAAGCCCAATTTCCCCACGACCGAGCTAAAGCCGGGCGCGACCTATCGCACTACAACTGTTTACAAATTTTCCGCCCGCTAATGCCGGGTGCTTTCGGCGCCGCAGCGGACTATAATCCATCGAGCGCAAAGTTACCCCTCGGGGTGGCGCAAGGAGGTATGGCTTGATGAGGCGAAATTCTTCTGCGGTTCTTGCGGCGTGCTTGCTGGCGTGTGCGGTGAAGCCCGGGGCGGCACAGTCCTCGACGAAAAACGGAGAGTGGCCATCCTACGGCGGGGATCTGACCAGCGCGCGCTATTCGCCGCTCGATCAGATCAACGCCTCTAATTTTTACAAGCTGCAAGTGGCTTGGCGATTCAAGACAGACAACCTGGGTCCCACGCCTGAAGGCAACCTTGAGGGCACGCCGCTGATGGTCAAAGGCGTCCTTTATGCGACGGCCGGGACGCGCCGAACCGTAATCGCCCTTGATCCCGCCACCGGCGAACTGCTGTGGAAATACAGCGAAAACGAAGGCGCCCGAGGAGCCGCCGCGCCGCGGATTCTCTCGGGCCGAGGCCTCGCCTACTGGACCGACGGCACGGAAGAACGCATCCTCTACGTCACGCCCGGGTACCGCATGATCGCCTTGAACGCGAAAACCGGTCTTCCCGTTGCAGCCTTCGGCAAGAGCGGCGTGGTGGACCTGAAAGAAGAGGATGATCAGCCGATTGATCCGCTGAATCCTGATATCGGACTGCACTCAGCGCCGATCATCGCGAACAACGTGGTGGTCATTGGAGCCGCACATAGGCCTGGCGGCAATCCGAAGAGCAAGACGAACGTCAAGGGCTATGTGCGTGGTTACGACGCTCGCACTGGCCGCCGACTGTGGATTTTCCACACCATCCCCAGGTACGGCGAGGTAGGCTTCGATACATGGCTGCAAGATTCCTGGTCCTATACGGGCAATACCGGGGCGTGGGGACAGATGTCCGTGGATCCCGATCTCAACATGGTCTATGTGGGAGTCGAAATGTCCACGGGCGATTACTATGGAGGCCACCGGCCTGGCAACAATCTGTTTAGCGAAAGCCTGGTGGCGCTGGACCTGCGCACCGGCGCGCGCAAATGGCACTACCAATACATTCACCACGGCATCTGGGATATGGACAATCCGTGCGCGCCTCTTCTTGCGGATATTACCGTGAACGGAAGGACCATCAAGGCGGTCGCCCAGCCTACGAAGCAAGCGTTCATGTATGTGTTCAACCGTGAGACCGGCGAGCCCGTCTGGCCGATTGTCGAGAAACCGGTGGAGAAGGGGACCGTCCCCAGCGAGTGGTACTCGCCCACGCAACCGTTTCCAACCAAGCCGCCGGCCTATGACCGCCAGGGCACATCGATCGATGATCTCATCGATTTCACGCCGGAACTGCGGGCGGAGGCTGTCAAATTCGCGTCGCGCTACAAGCTAGGTCCTATGTTCACTCCGCCGGTGGTGAGCGCACCCGGAGGTCCTTTGGCTACGCTCACTCTGGCGACGGCAAACGGAGGGTCCAACTGGCCGGGAGGCTCCTACGATCCCGAGACGCACATCGCCTATGTGTCGTCGCACACCAACGCGACGGCGCTCGGACTCATTCCGCCTGGGGATCGATCGGACATGAACTACATTGCGGGACAAGTCCAGCCCACGCTGGCGCCAGGAGAAGCGGCTCCCACGGGCGGGCTCAGCATTCGCGGGCTGCCTCTCATCAAGCCGCCCTATGCGACGATGTCGGCGATCGATCTGAACAAGGGAGAGATTCTGTGGCAGGTGCCTCACGGGGACACCCCAGACAATGTCCGGAATCACGAAGCTCTTAAGGGAATGGTGATCCCCCGCACGGGCCGCCCCACCCAGGCCGGGCAACTGGTGACGAAGACACTGTTGATCGCAGGCGAGAAGGGAATGGCTACGCAGCCGGACGGACGGCGCGGGGCGCTATTGCGCGCCTATGACAAAGCCACCGGAAGAGACGCCGGTGCGGTATACATGCCCGCGCCGCAGAGCGGGTCGCCCATGACCTACCAGGTGAACGGCAAGCAGTACATTGTGGTGGCTATCAGCGGAGCAGGCTATAGCGGCGAATACCTCGCATTCAAGCTGCCGGATTAGAGATCTGCATCTCTATTTATCCAGGACAGATGTCTTCACGGTTTCGCGCTTGACGCCATCATAGGCCATGGCTTGCGCTTCCCGTGATCGCGCAATGGATGAGACTGCGAAGCGCATACGCACTGCGCTCGTCGTCATTCCCGTTCTAGGGGTAGGCTTAAGAAAGCTTGATGTCCATACCGCCCGCCTCGCTCATAACCAAACGCAGCGGTTCGCGGCGCCCTCTTGGTAAACTAAAACTTGCGGAAGAGAATCGCCATGACGCTCTCGCTTATAGTAGCCACTCTAGCGTTGGTTCTGGCCGCACCCGTTGCTCAGGCTGGCTATGGCGCAGGGAATGCCCGTTTGGAGAATCTCTACAGTAGCTTCATGTCTCCTTGTTGCTGGCGTGAGAATCTGACGGTTCACGAGTCGCCAGCCGCCAGCCAGTTGCGAAGCAGGATCCAAGGTATGGTCACCGACGGACAATCGGATGCTGCGATCAAAGGGGCGCTGGTCGCTGAGTTCGGCAAGCGCATCCTGGCGCTGCCGGAGGGTGCAACGCGCGTGTGGCTCTTCTGGACACCCATGGTCTCTCTTGGGTTAGGCCTATTGGCGTTGCTCCTCTTCTTAAAACGCATGCGACGGCCCACCGTCGCGACGGCCCTCGATGCAGCACACATCGCGGAGCTGGATGCCGCCTGGGATCGGGATTGAGATTTCAGCGCGCCGGTGTGCTCTTCTCTTGGACGAAGCCGTGAATCGTTTCTCGTAAGCGGGTAGCCCGCCAAGTGAACGGCCAACAATAAATTGTGGTGGCGATCAGCGGATCGGGCTATAGCGGCGAATACCTCGCATTCAAGCTGCCGGACTAACTTACGGCGCGACCGCTTCCGCCACTATGGAGCGTGGGCTTTCGTTTCCGACAAGGTCTACCGAGCTTACGGCATAGCGGTAGCGTTTGCCTGTTTCCAAGGCGCGATCGGTGTAAGTGGGCGCGGTGAGGGTGCCCGCGATTTGTTCGAACGCCCCGCCGTCGGTGGAGCGATAGATGTTGTAACTGGCGAAATCGGTTTCGGTGTTGCGTTGCCACGCAAGCTCAATAGAATCGACACCGGCAGTCGCGGATAGGTCTGCGGGAACCGCTGGCGGAAATGCGTCGCGCGGAGTGATTTCCACTATCGTCGAAGCTTCACTCTGGCGCGTGTCCCCATCGAAAGCTAAAACGAAATACCGGTACGCCGTTCCGTTTTCAGCGCCTCCATCGGCGTATTCGGGTTGCATGGCATCGCCCACGGGTGCGGGCGCCAGTTCGCCGCTGGAGCGGAATATGCGATAAGCGGGTCCATCGCCTTGCCATGTGAGACGAACACCGCGCGGCGCGTCTTCGGCCTTCAGATTTCGGGGAATGCCCAGGGGCGGACCAGCGGCGACCACTACTGCGTTTGACCACCCCGATGTCTTTCCCTTCGGTCCGGTGGCGTGCACCGTAAGCGTGACTTGCTTTCCGGCCCATTCGCTTGCATCGAATTCATACTCGAACGCGCCGGGATCTTTTGGGGGGATGTTGAACGTCCGTTCTGCGCCTCCTCCCGCTGCGCGTAGTTCGATGGACCGCACTTTGTTGAGCGTTAGCCCTTCGGTAGTGAGAGCGGGCAGCGTGAACTCCACCAAAATCTTGCCGCCGTATTGAATTGCGCGTAAGTCGGCGATGGTGGACGGGATATCGAGTGTCGGTGGTTTCGGATCGCCCACATAACCGCATCCGGCCAGAACGGCGCAAGCGACCGCGATAAGGGCCCGTCTCACAAAATGTAGCGGCTCAGATCCTGGTCTTTGACGATGTCGGCCAGTTGCTTGCGCACGTACGCCGCATCTACCTTCACATTCTTCTTTTTCAGATCCGGCCCGTCAAAGGAAACGTCTTCCAAGAGCTTCTCGAGAATAGTATGCAAGCGCCGCGCGCCGATGTTTTCAGTGGACTGATTGACCTGCGCCGCGAAGGATGCGATCTCCTTAAGTGCATCTTCGGTGAAGACCAGCTTGATGCCTTCCGTATCGAGCAGCGCCTGATACTGCTTGGTTAGTGCGTTCTTAGGCTCCGTCAGAATACGAATGAAATCTTCTTCGGTGAGAGATTTCAGTTCCACGCGGATGGGGAAGCGGCCTTGGAGCTCCGGAATCATGTCGCTGGGTTTCGAAACATGGAATGCGCCCGCGGCGATGAACAGAATATGATCCGTGCGCACGAATCCGTAGCGCGTGTTGACCGTGGTTCCCTCCACGATGGGCAAAATATCGCGTTGGACACCTTCGCGGCTTACGTCGGGTCCATGCCCGCCCTCGCGCCCGGCGATCTTATCGATTTCGTCGAGGAACACGATGCCGCTGCGTTCCACGCGCTCAATGGCGATGCGCGTCACCTGATCCATATCCACCAATTTCTGTTCCTCTTCCTGGATCAGATAGTCGATGGCTTCCGCTACTCGCATTTTGCGCTTCTTCGTTCGGCCTCCGAAGAGACCCGGCAGGACATCTTTCAAATTGATGTCCATCTCTTCCATGCCGCTGATGCTGGAGACCTCAAACGTCGGTCCGCGTTCCTTCACATCCACTTCGACGGTACGGTCGTCGAGTTTCCCGGCGCGCAGACGCTCGCGAAGCTTCTCGCGGGAGCGCTCGATACTTTCCGCCGCTTCGCCTTCCTGAGCGGGGGCTGGCATCAGCAGGTCGAGCAGGCGCTCTTCGGCGTTGCGCTCGGCGCGCTCGCCTACTTCGTCCAGACGCTCTTCGCGGACCATGTCGATGGCGATCTCGACCAGATCCCGGATCATTGATTCGACGTCGCGTCCGACATAGCCCACTTCGGTAAACTTGCTGGCTTCCACTTTGAGGAACGGCGAATTCGCGAGTTTGGCGAGCCTCCGTGCAAGTTCGGTTTTGCCCACGCCAGTAGGCCCGATCATGAGGATGTTCTTCGGCATGACCTCTTCGGCCATTTCCGGTTCCAGTTTTTGGCGGCGAATGCGGTTGCGCAGCGCGATAGCTACGGCACGCTTAGCGTCGGCTTGTCCGATGACATATTTGTCCAGCTCGCGCACGATTTCGCGCGGGGTCAGCTCATCCAGAACCGGAGCGTCATCGGCGGCCTGGGCGGGCAGATAGATCACCATTAACCCAGCTCCTCGTAAATCACACTGTCATTCGTGTAGATGCAGATCTTGCCCGCGATGGCCATTGATTTTTCGACGATTTCGCGCGCGGAAAGTTTCGTATTCTCAAGCAGTGCAACGGCCGCCGACTTCGCGAAGGCGCCGCCGGAACCGATGGCGGCGATATCCTGGTCCGGGTCAATGACGTCGCCCGTGCCGCTCACGATAAAGGTGCCAGTGGTGTCCGCAACCAACAAAAGGGCTTCAAGATGCCGCAACATGCGATCCGTTCGCCAGTCCTTGGCGAGCTCCACTACCGACCGCGACAGATTTCCATTGTGCTGTTCCAGCTTCGATTCAAAACGCGTGAACAGGGCAAAGGCATCTGCAGTTGACCCCGCGAATCCGGCGAGAATCTTGCTGTTATACAGGCGGCGCAATTTCTTGGCGGACGACTTCAGAACTTCCGAGCCGTGCGTCACCTGCCCGTCGCCTGCCATCACCACTTTTCCGCCCCGGCGGACGCAGAGGATCGTGGTGGACCGAATCCGATTTTTCATGTGTGAGTGTAAAAGGGGAGCTAAATTCAAGTGTGACACACGGATTGGAAATCTGCGCGGAGACACGATTCGTCTCGCTAATTCTCACTAATGGGGTTTGGTTGCCGCTAAACTGAAGGCATGTCCAGTTTGCGGCTGGCGGTGGGATGGGTATTGCTTGCTCTGGCCGCCCCAGCGCAGCCGACCAACTTCATCGACGAGGAAATCCAGGCGGCATGGAAGAGCGCTAACGCAAAGCCCGCCCCTCGCTCGACGGACGCTCAATTCCTTCGCCGCATTTACTTGGATCTGACCGGTCGCATCCCAACACCCGAAGAAGCCCGCGCTTTCCTTGGCAGTTCCAGTCCTTCGAAACGCGGGGACGTTGTGGACAAGCTCCTGGAATCCGAATGGTTCGCGGACCGGTGGGCACAGTGGTTTGCCGATCTGGGGCGCGTCTCGCACAACGTCCAGCGCGGGTACACAGGGCGTAACGCATTTTACAACTGGATACGCAATGCTGTCCGCAGCAGGATGCCCTTGTCCGATCTCGCCGCCGGCATCGTCGCAAGCCAGGGGAACAATTATGACGATGCCGCGGGCGCGGTGAACTTCACTTTAGTGCAAATCCCAAGCGGCCCTCCACAAGACCTCGCCGACGCCATTTTCGCGCGCACGGCTTCCACGTTTTTGGGCATGGGTCACTACGATTGCCTGTTGTGCCACGACGGGCGCGGGCATCTGGATGCGCTTAGCCTATGGGCCTCGCGCTCCACGCGGCTCGATGCATGGAAAATGTCGGCTTTCTTCACGCGCGTTGCTTACCAGCGCATCGGCACAGCGAACAATTATTTCGACAGCAACATCGTCTCTGATTCGACGTCTG
The DNA here is from genome assembly GCA_902826605.1 of uncultured Acidobacteriota bacterium. Taxonomy (GTDB): domain Bacteria; phylum Acidobacteriota; class Terriglobia; order Bryobacterales; family Bryobacteraceae; genus Palsa-187. Next base: position 114,501 of record CADEFM010000009.1, on the reverse strand, counting down.
GTGCGTATCGTCTGAACACGGGTTACGGCAATCGCCCGGCACGCGCGCCCGTAGGCGGCGCCGCAATAGTCCCGCCGGCTTATCGCACAGGGGGTGAATTGCCCAAATACGAAAACTGGCGTCGTGAGTTCGCGCAGGATATGGTGCGAGATCCCATGTTCGCGCGCAATTTCGCCAACCGGTTGTGGCTCCAAATGATGGGCACGGCTTTAGTGGAGCCGGTAGATGCGCTCGATCCGGACCGCCTGGACCCCGCGAAGCCGCCTCCGAGTCCATGGGCGCTGCAAGCTTCGCATCCCAAGCTTCTCGATAAGCTGGCCGCGCGACTGGTGGAAATGAACTTCGATTTGCGGGCGTTTCTACGGCTAATAGCGTTGTCATCCACCTATCAGTTGAATTCGGAGTATTCCGGCGCATGGCGTCCTGAGTACGAGCGCCTTTACGTGCGCCATCGCGCGCGCCGTATGGAAGCGGAAGCGATTCACGACGCAGTGGTGATCGCGACCGGTGTATTGCCGGCATACCGCATTCGGACGACTGCGGGATATTTGCCGGAGCGAGTGCACTGGGCCAACCAGTTTCCGGGGCCGCTGAGCGGCGATGAGATGGAACCGCCCGAAGCTGAATTTTTCGATGCTTTCTTCCCCGGTGATCGCAGCCTTCAACCACGCAGCGAATCGGGTTCGACGCGTCAGCAACTGTACTTGATGAATAGCCCATTCGTGAACAATCGATTGCGGATGGAGTCGTCTCCCACGCTCCAACGCGCGGCAGCGTTGAAGCGGGACGAAGACATCGCCAGTTTTCTCTTTCTCACGTTTCTCTCGCGGCCGCCCAACCAGGTGGAATTGGCCGCAGCCGTTGAATCGCTCAAGAAATCCGCTCGGGGAAAGCGCGAAGCGATCGAGGATCTCGCGTGGGCGTGCGTCAACAAACTAGAGTTTATCGTGAACCCCTAATGACTCCCAAGCTCCACCGCCGGTTGCTTTTTCGTCACCTGGGCTCGGCGGTGGGCGGCTATTTCCTGATTCCGCGCGTTACCGCGCAGCAGTCGCGTGTCAGGCCCGCCGTGAAAAATATTGTTTTCGTGTTTCTCTCGGGCGGTATCAGTCAGGTGGACACATTTGATCTCAAGGTGGGCTCATGGACGCCGCGAAATTTCGACCCTACGCCCTTTCGCGGAGTGCAGTTCCCGCGGGGGCTGATGCCAGTGTTATCGCAACGGCTCGATGATATCGTTCTGGTAAGATCGGTGCGCGCCTGGGCTGAGGAACATACCCTCGCCCGCCAGTGGCTGCAAATCGGGAGAAATCCAGCGACTCCTGACGCCCGCTTGAGCCCGCATATCGGCTCCGTCATCGCCTCTGAACTCGCGCCGCAAAATCCGGATGCACCGTTACCTGCATACGCATGTCTCAACGCGGTGGCGGGCAGCATTCCTGGAGAAGGATTTCTGCCCGCCTCCAACGCACCGTTTTTGGTGAGCCAGACCAAAGGCGACGGATTGGCGATTACTATGCATCCGGAAGGCAAAGGACGCTACACACGGCGCGCGGCCCTGCTTGCGCGCATGGAGACTCCCGATACTCGGCAGGTAATCGAGACGGAGGCTAGCTATCAAAAGAGCGCGCAGAGCTTGCTATTCAACTCGAAAATCGACGCTGCTTTCACGATCCCGCCTGCAGATCAGGAACGCTACGGCCGATCAGCGTTTGGCAACGCCTGCGCAGTCGCCAGAAATTTGTTGTCCAGCAAGCTGGGCCCGCGCTTTATTCAAATCAATTTTGGCGATTGGGATCACCACGGTAACATCTACGCGCCGGGAGCGCTGGATGCCGCGAATCCCACATCGATGGCCCGGCAGCTCGATTCCGGCTTGAGCAACCTGATCTTGGATTTGAAGACCTCAGGCGTTCTGAATGACACCTTGGTGCTTGCGATCGGCGAGTTTGGCCGCACCGTCGGCCCGTTGAGTCCCGCCCAGGGGCGCGATCATTGGCTGCTGCAATCCGCCCTGGTAGCAGGAGGCGGTATCCGCGGTGGACGCGCCATGGGCAGCACGGATGATACTGGCGGAAGAATGCGGGAGTCGGGTTGGCGTCTCGACCGCGAAATCCGCCATGAAGATCTGGAAGCCACCCTATATTGGGCTTTGGGAATCGACTGGACCAAGGCGATTGTGAATCCGGCACTGGGCGGAAGATATTTGTACGTACCGGGCTCAGACCGGCAGGAGTATGCTCCGGTCCAGGATTTGTGGGGGTAGCTTTTTTGTAGTACCCTAAAGATTCCGGCCTCCGCCCCCAACCGCCCGGCCGTATGCGCGCGAGTGAGGGCAGACCACCAACTTCCGGCTTAAGAGAAGAGAAAATTCGTATGTACGCAGTCATAGAAACAGGCGGCAAACAGTACCGCGTCACGCCCGGTGAGACGGTAGAGATTGAGACGCTTCAGGGCGATGCGGGCTCGGCGGTAGAATTCGACCGCGTCCTGGCGGTAGTGGATGGCGATCAGGTCACTTCTCCCGCACCCGGTGTCAAGGTGCTGGGCGCGATCGCCGCTCACGGACGTGGCGAGAAGACCATCGTCTTCAAATTCAAGCGCAAGAAGCAGTACAAACGCACAATTGGACATCGCCAGAATTTCACACGCGTCGAGATCAAGGAGATTGCGTAATGGCGCACAAAAAAGGCTTAGGCAGTTCTAAAAACGGGCGCGATTCGAATTCCCAGCGTCTGGGCGTGAAGGCCTTCGGCGGGCAGGTGGTCCCGGGCGGCTCCATCATCGTACGGCAGCGCGGATCTCGTATTAAGCCCGGTCTCAACGTGGGCATCGGAAAAGACGACACGCTGTTCGCCAAGATCAGCGGCGTAATCGAATTCCGCGACCGTGGCCGCATGGGCAAGTTCGTCAACATCCGCGTAACGGACTAATAGAGGCATAGGCCAGGGGCTAATCGGCCAGCGCAGGTGGCTGGAACCGTCCTCTGGCCATTTCTGTTTTTGGGGTCGGGAAGTTCTCAAGTGTTCATCGACGAAGTCATCATCACGGTAAAGGCCGGCGACGGGGGCAACGGCTGTCTAGCCTTCCGCCGCGAGAAATTCGTCCCGCGTGGCGGGCCCAGCGGTGGCGACGGCGGCCACGGCGGAGACGTCGTCTTAGTGGCGAGCCAGCATCACAACACGCTTCTCCATCTTCGTTATAACCCCGAACATAAAGCGGAGCGCGGCCGCCATGGAGAGGGCAGTGACCGCACCGGCCGTGAAGGCAAATCGGTTGAGGTTGCCACTCCCGTGGGCACGATGGTTTACGACGCCGCCACCAATGAGTTACTGCACGATTTCACAACGCCCGGCGACCGCTTCCTGGTGGCCAAAGGCGGACGCGGCGGACGCGGCAACGCACGCTTCACCACTTCCACACATCAGGCCCCAACGGAACATGAAGATGGAAAGCCCGGCGAGGAAAGACGGCTGCAATTAAGGCTCAAGCTCTTGGCCGACGTGGGATTGGTCGGATTCCCGAATGCCGGGAAGTCCACGCTGATTTCGCGAATTTCCGCTGCGAAGCCAAAGATTGCCGACTACCCTTTCACCACCCTGGAACCAAATCTTGGCGTCGTGCGCATCGACGACGAACATACGTTCGTGGTGGCCGATATCCCCGGTCTAATTGAAGGGGCGCACCTTGGCCACGGCCTGGGCGTGCAGTTCCTAAAGCACATCGAGCGCACGCGCTTGCTGGTGCACTTAGTGGACGCGTCCGATACGGGTCGCGACCCGGCGCACGACTTCGAAATCATTTTGGGCGAACTGGCGGGCTTCTCCGAAGATTTAATAAAGAAACCGATGATCGTGGCCGCCACGAAGCTCGACGTCGCACAAGATCCCAAACGTCTCAAGGCCCTGGAAAAACTGGCGAAGAAACGCGGCATGGCGTTCTTCGAAATTTCAGCGGTGACGGGTGAAGGAATTGACGCGCTGAAACGCGCCATGGGCGAAGCGGTCCTGGTCGCCGACTAGAGCCCGCCGGCCTACTGCGGAGCCACGCCGGTGTTTTCCGGCGGCTTTGGCTTCGCCTCTTTGGGCGGATGGGCCACTGTGGTCTTCACAGGGCTGATGATCACGTGGGCGTTGCGGCCTTCCAGACGGGGCTGGCCTTCCACGGCGCCGTATTGCGTCAGATCCTGAGCGAAGCGCAGCAGTAGATTCCGGCCAAGATCCGTGTGTGCGATCTCGCGTCCCCGGAACTGCACAACGGCTTTCACGCGGTTGCCTTCCTGCAGAAACCGGATGGCGTGGTTGCGTTTGAAATCGTAATCGTGGTCGTCGGTGTTGGGGCGAAACTTCAGTTCCTTCACCTGAATGATGTGCTGCTTCCGCTTGGCTTCGTGCTGCTTTTTCTTGTTTTCGTATTGCCACTGGCCGTAATCCATGGCCTTGGCCACGGGGGGCTCGGCAGTGGCGGCGATCAGGATCAGGTCCAGCCCCATATCCTGGGCTTTGCGAACCGCAGCCATGGTAGGCATGATCTCAACCGAGCCGTCTGGAAATACCGCCCGAACTTCTCGTGCGCGGATCGCTTCATTCACGTTTTCCCGGATTCTCGGCCGCCGGGGTGGAAAACCTCTGGGATTCATCGAGCGGTCAATCCACCGAGCAAACAAGTCATCATATGACCAAATAGTACCAGATTCGTGAAAGTGGAGCTTCGTAACGCGGACGAGAGCGTCGGCCTGCTATTCAATCTGCTTGCGGAAGCGGCGCACGCTCAGCCACAAGATCACGACGCCGAAGACCGCCAGCGCCGCCACCTGCGGCCACAGCACGTCCATTCCTGCGCCTTGCAGAAAAATTCCCCTTACGATTTCCATGAAATACCGTACCGGATTGATATACGTCAGCCATTGCACCGCTTCCGGCATATTGCGAATCGGGAAGGAAAATCCGCTCAGCATGAAAAAAGGTTGGAAAAAAAGTGTGGTGGCCATCATCGCCTGCTGTTGCGTGCGCGAAATGGTGGATATAAACAAACCTGCGCCCAAAGTAGTCATTAGGAACACAAAGGCCGCGAATAGAAGCAGAAGAAAACTGCCGTTAAACGGAACGTGGAAAATCAGCAAAGCCGCCGAGACCACCAGCACCAGATCCCAGTAGCCCACCACAACGAACGGCAGCGTCTTACCCAGAATCAACTCCACGGGCCGGATGGGCGTAACCATCAGTTGTTCCATAGTGCCAATCTCCTTCTCGCGCACAATGGCCATCGCCGTAAGCGACAGCGTAACCAGCGTGATGATGTTCACGACCACTCCGGGAATGAAGTAATTACGGCTCTTGAGATCGGGATTGAACCATACTCGGGTGTTTGAAATGATTTCCGGCACTGGCATGGAAACTGGACCGCCGGCGGCAATCGTTCCCGTCACCAATCGTGAGCGCTGCTGTCCTCCGGAAGCCTCCTGCGAATAGCGAGCGATGGTCTGGGACGCAAACGCGGAAATGATCGACGCGGTATTGGAGTTTGTGCCATCCAGCAATACCTGAACGTCTGTATGTCTGCCGCGTTCCACGTCACGGCCGAAACCCGGAAGTACGCGCACGACGCCTTCCACCTGACCGTGGTCCAGCAGAGATTGCATCTCTCGCTCATTCTCTGGCGTTGCGATGATTTCGAAGTGGCCGGAGCCGCTGAAGTACGAATGTAGCGTCCGGCTTTCAGGAGTGCGGTCCTGATCCATCCATCCAATCTTGGCCGTATCCACGTCCAGGTTGACGGCGTACCCAAACACCAACAATTGAACCAGTGGAGGGATGAAGAGCATTCCGCGCATGCGCGGATCGCGCAACGCCTGAATGAATTCTTTTCGGATGATGGAGCGGAGTCGTTGCCACATGGTTATGCAACCTTTGCCCGCAGCTTACGCGCGGCGAAGTAGAATATGAGCGCACCATAGCCGCAGAGCAGCAGGAAATCCATCCATAGAATGGAGAGGCCCGTGCCCTTCAAGAAAATACCCTTGACGATGTTGATGAAATACCGTGCCGGAACCAACAGAGAAATCGCTTGAATCACGCGCGGCATACTGCTGATGGAATAAATGAATCCCGATAGCAGGAACCCTGGGAGAAATGTCGCCAGCGTACCCATTTGATAGGCCAGCAGTTGAGTGCGGTTTGCCGCCGAAATCAAGATGCCTGTCGCAAGCGCCCCGAACAGGAAGATGCAGGCGGAAACGATCAGGAAGATCAGACTTCCCTTGAAAGGAACGCCGAACACGAAAATGCCAAAGAGGACACAGATCGCCATGTCGATCAGGCCTACCAGGAAGTAGGCGCTCAGTTTCCCTAGTACGATCTCCGCCGGACGAACCGGCGTCGAAAGTAGCTGTTCCATTGTCCCGTTTTCCCATTCCCGCGCTACGGTGAGAGAGCTCAAATTTCCGGTGATGATCATCATGATTACCGCGATCAACCCGGGCACGATGAAGTTGCGCGAAAGCATGTCCGGGTTGTACCAGACACGTGCCTGCATTCCGACTCCCGCTTGTGGAATTTTTCCCGCGCGTTGCATCTGCGCTTCCAGGCGGACACGGCCCCCGTAGGAAAGCATGACGCCCTCGGCGTAGCCCCGCGCGATGGAGGCCGTATTCGAATCGCTTCCGTCCAATAGAAGTTGGACATTCGCTTTCCCTCCGGAGAGCAGGTCGCGCGAATAGCTCGGCGGAATCACCACGCCCAGCAGCGCTTGCCCGGTGTCCATCGCGCGTTCAACGGGGCCGTAACCCTGAGCTTCGCCGACGATCGCGAAATAGCGCGATCCGCGAAATTGATCGATTAGTTCACGGCTCTGCGGACTATGATCCTGATCGTAGACGATGGTGGGAATGCGGTCCACGTCCAGACTCAGCGCGTATCCAAAAATCAAAAGCATCAACAGAGGAATTGCAATCGCTGAAGCCAAGCTGCGCGAATCGCGAATGACGTGCAGTATTTCTTTTCGCGCGATCGCGCGCAGCCGCCTCCAGCTCATGCCGCCGCCTTTTCTTCCCGTTCAATCAGGCTGACGAAAACGTCCTCCATGGAAGGGGTGATCTGCTCCAGCGTGCGAATCTGGACCTTGGCCTGTCCGAGCACGTTGCGAATCTCTGCTATTCCGCTCCCGGGGTCGGCCACCTTCACGTGCAGCCCGCCGCCGAAAACGGCTACGTCCAGAATCCCGGGGTGCCCCGCCAGCAGGGCCAGGCTTTTCAGCAGATCCGAAGTTTCCACGTTGAGTAAATGCTCGTCGCCGAGCGAAGTCTTCAACTGATCCGGCGATCCCACGGCGATGGTGCGGCCACCGTACATGAGAGCGATGCGGTGACAGTATTCCGCTTCATCCATGTAGTGAGTGGTGACGAAAATCGTATGGCCGGTCTCTGAAAGCTGATAGATCAGCTCCCAAAAGCTGCGCCGTGCGATGGGATCAACGCCGCTGGTAGGTTCGTCTAGAAATAGAATGGCCGGTTCGTGTAAGATCGCGCACCCGAGCGCCAGCCGCTGCTTCCAGCCGCCGGAGAGCAGGCGCGTAAGCGTTTCCACCTTGTCTTCCAGGTTCGCCATCTTCAGCACGAAATCCAGGCGCGCGGGGAATGTCCCCGGCGACACGCCATAAACACCCGCAAAGAATTCAATATTTTCTTTCACGGAGAGGTCGTCGTATAGCGAGAACTTCTGCGACATGTAGCCGATGCGCTTCTTGATTTCTTCCGACTGCGTGGCGACGTCGAAGCCGGCGACTTTCGCGCTGCCCGACGTCGGCGCGAGCAGTCCGCACAGGATTCGGATGGTGGTGGATTTACCGGCCCCGTTCGGACCAAGAAAACCGAAGATTTCGCCGCGCCCCACGTCTAGCGTCACGCGGTCGACCGCTGTGAAATCGCCGAACCGCTTCACCAAGTTGTGGAGTGAGACGGCCTGGGTATTCGCGTTAGGCAGCACGGGCCACCTCCTGCTTGCGCATCAGCGCGATAAACACATCCTCGAGCGATGGCTGGATTCGCTGATGCTCGAACTCCGCGACGGCACCCAGCTTTTCGGGCGACGTGACGCCAAGGTCCACGAACAAGTGCAGTTCCGTGCCCATCGGTTGCACGGTCAGCACTCCGGGCTGGGTTTCCAGCGCCAGGCGCGTCTTGCGGCTATCGCGCGAGCTCACACGAAAGCACGCCTCCGGCAAATCGCGCTTCAGCTCCGCGGGCGACGCGCATTGAATCAGGCGCCCCATGTGCAGAAAAGCCACCTGATTCGCTCGTTCGGCTTCATCCAAATACGCGGTCGCCAGGAATACCGTAAGTCCGTCCTGCACCAACGTGTACAAGATCGCCCAAAAATCGCGGCGCGACACGGGATCGACCCCATTCGTCGGCTCGTCGAGAAACAACACGCGAGGCTTGTGCAGCAGCGTGCACATGAGTGCCAGTTTCTGTTTCATTCCGCCGGAGAGCTTTCCAGCTGGACGGTCCACAAAGGGCGCCATGCGCGTCATGCGCATCAGGCGTTCGCTCAGAGTCGTGCGCTCCTGACCTACGATGCCGAACAGGTCCGCGTAAAACGCCATGTTTTCCCGCACCGTCAGATCCGTGTACAGGCCAAACTTCTGTGCCATGTAGCCGATCTGATCTTTGACGGCATCGACATTCTTGCTCATGTCGTGACCGGCGACCGTGGCGCGTCCTTCCGTGGGATTCATCAGACCGCATAGCAGCCGCAAGGTGGTGGTTTTCCCCGCGCCGTCCGGGCCTACTAGTGCAAAGATCTCACCCGCCGCCACTTCCAGATTCAAGTGATCGAGCGCTGTCATCGCACCGAACGTGCGTGTCAGGTTCTCGGCGCGGATGATGGGGTCTGCGCTCACAATTGAATTTCCGCGTCCACCGGCATGTTGTTCTTGAGCTCGTGGTGGGAATTGTCCACATCGACTTTGATGCGGTAGACCATCTTGACGCGCTCTTCTTTGGTCTGAATCTGCTTGGGCGTGAATTCGGCTTCCGAAGAAATGAAAGACACCGTACCCTCATACACTTTCCCTGGATAAGAATCCGTGCTCAGTTTCACTTTCTGGCCCAGCTTCACGCGGCCCAAGTCGGTTTCTCCAATGTAGGCGCGGAGCCAGGGATGATCCAGATCCCCGATGGTCACAATCGTAGTCCCTGCCGCGATGACTTCGCCGGGTTCGGCGGACTTCACCAGCACGACGCCGTTGATGGGCGTGACAATCGTGGTGTCACTCAGTTGAGCTTGTGAAATTCCGGCCTGCGCGCGGGCGCGCTCGATCTCGCTGCGCCGCGCTCCCAATTCCTGCTCTTTGCGCCGCAATTCGATGCGATTGGCTTCCGCCGTTTGGACGGCAGCTTGTGCACGAGCTACCTGAGCGCGCGCCCCGGCGATCTCCTGTTTACGAGGGCCTTCCCGTACCAGCGCCAAACGCTGCTCTGCCTGCTCGACCAACGCTGCCGTGCTGTTGAACTTAGTTTGGGCCTGATCGTATTGCGATCTTGAAATATCCTCATTTTTGTAAAGTGCTTGCGCGCGCTGCCAGTCGGACGCAGCCCACGCCTGCTGCGCGCGCGCGTCCTCCAGCGCTGCTTCGGCCTGCTGAATCTCTTGCGGACGGCTTCCCGCTAGCAGATCTTCCAGGCGCGCTTGCGCCTGGCTTACTTCGGCCTGACGTGTCGCAATGTCGCTTTCGATGGTCGCACGCTGATACGCGATCGTCGTTTGCAGTTGTTCCAGGTTTGATTGCGCAGTGGAAATGGCCGCTCGGTCGCGCAAAGTCTGCTGTTCCAGTTGCACCGGATCCAACCGCGCGATCAGGTCTCCCGTCTTCACCGTGCCGCCTTCGCGAACTGCCAGCTCCGTCATGCGTCCGGCAATCTTGAAGGACAGGTCCACCAGTGTGAGCTCCAGATTCCCAGAAACAAAAATGTGTGTGTCGTCTTTTCTTGTGAAGCCACCCGCGCGCCAGTAATACGCGCCGGCGCCCGCGGCAATCAGCAGAATCAGAATCGGCAATCTCTTTTTCATTGGTTCACGTACTCCGCGATAGCTCCGGTTGCGGTGGCCAGATCCAGCCGTGCCACGTTGTGGTCATACAGTGCGATTACCTGGTTGTCGCGTGCGCGCTGCAGTCGAGTTTGTGCGTCGATGACTTCGACCGAGTTCGCCACGCCCGCTTCATAGCGCCGGCGCGCCTGGGCCAGTTCGCTTTCGGCGAGCGTCTGCCCGTTACGTGCGGCCTCCACTTCCGCCGCTGCCGACCGCAAACTTTCCAGCGCCTGCCTCACTTGTAACTCGATTTGCTGGCCAAGGTCGCGTGTGCGTAATTGCTCTTGCTTGAATTGAGAAAATGTCTCTTCGCGGCGCGCCTCCCTGCGGCCTCCGTCAAATACCGGAATGCGCAGGGAAACGCCCATCGAGTAAGTCCCGTGAGAACCAACAATGGCCGGACCAATGGTCCCGAAGTCTCCCGATGCGCCAATGGAAGGGAGACGCTCGGACCGCACCGCTCCGTAACTGAGCCGCGCGGCTTCTTCGCGTCTTTGCTGCGTCGTAAGCTCAGGACGCGCTTTACGCGCCTGCTCGATCAAAGCCTCAGCTGCGGCAACATCGGCGGGGCGATACGCAAGTTTATCGGTGAACTCGACCGCCGAATCCAAACGCAGGCTCATGGTTTTCAAAAGCTGTAAAATCGCACGCGCGCGATCGTTCTCCGCGCGGATCAGGCGCTGGCGGTCGTTGGCAAGCTGCACGTCGGCGCGCGTCACCTCGATACCCGTGCCGGTTCCGGCGGTGCGCTGACGCTGAGCCAGCTGCAGCAGGCTTTCGGAGAGTTCCACGTTAGCGCGCGCGGTGTCGCGAACGGCGTCCGCGCGGAGGCATGCCAGGTAGTCGCGAGCGACTTCATCGCTTACGGAATTTCGTGTGGAGTCGGATTCAGAGCGCACGGCGCCCAGGCTAGCCTTGGTTGCCTGGTAGCGCTTCATGTCGGCGAAGTTAAGTACCGATTGCTGCGCCGTTGCGCGCGCGTCAAATACTGTGTACGGGCCGACAATCGACGGAATGGAGAAGCCTGCAATGGGGAATTCGAAGCTGAAGCCGAAGGCACGCAAGTTGGTGACTTGGCGGCGGTCCGAAACCGAGGCATCCAGAGTGGGAAGGAAGGCGGCTCTAGCTTGCTCCACGCGCTGCTGAGCCTGCTGAATCGATTCCTGCGCCAGGGCTACACGCGTGTTGCCGTCCGGCGCAAGCGCGATCTCCACCGCGCGCTTCATGCTGAGCGGAAGTATGCCCTGCGCGAAGGTGAATGCCGCGGTCAAGAAGAATATAGATGTGCGCATGTCAGTCTTTCTCCGGTGACGGCGCGCGAAATCCCGCCGCCAGAAAAGTAACCATTCTTGCGATGAGCGTCTCGCGATCCAGTGTCCCGCTCGAACCGCTCATGAGCGGCAGCACGCCGGAAAGCGTCAGAATGTGTGTCATTGCGCCCGCCATGAAATGCAAGCGCCAGAACCGTTCTTCCGCGGAAAGTCTCGGAAGGGCAATCCCAAGTGCGTCACTAAAGCGTGCGACCGTTTCACCTAGATGACGCTTGTACACGCGATCCAGGAACAGGCTGGGATTGGAAAGGACGCGTCCGATCAATGGAACGGCCGGCGCGAGGTCGTAATCGAGGATAGGAGCCAGGAACGCTTTTACGATCTGTTCGAGCTCCGGGGCCGGTCCCGCCGCCTGCAGCATGGCGATTCGTTTTCGATTGATTGGGCCGAGCCGCCGTTCAATTAAGGCGTCGATCAGACTATCTTTGGATTGGAAGTGATAGTTTACCGCCGCTAGATTCACCCCAGCTTCGGCCGTGATGTCGCGCAGCGAGGTGCCGTCAAAGCCGTGTTGACCAAATAGGCTTTCTGCGGCGTTGAGGATTTTGGTCTTGGTATCTGACCGGCCCTCAGAAAGTTGCGGAGTCATACGATTGATTCAGTCGTATGATTGTTTTATTTAAATCTCAACCAGGATTTTGCCCTTCTACTTCACGAAAACGGGAATGGTGGTTAAATTCCCAGTAGGCGTTGCCCTCAAGCCCAGGACGCTGATGCGCCGCCCTGGGGGTGTTGCCGGGCAGGGCGATCCGAATGCATGGCCTCTGTTCCGTTCGTGCACAAACGAGGAGGCATCGCGTCAGCGCTCGCCCACTTTCCTCCGGGCAGTTCGCCACCCAGCCAACATCAGCGTGTGCTTCGATGCGAAACGACACGGCACGCAGCATCGATCTCATCTTCCGTATTGAAATAATGCACGGACATTCTAACCAGCTGCTCGATGCCCCGCCGCTCGAAGTCGTACCGCGCCCATTCTTTAGCCGTGCGCCATGCGCGGATACTGGCCTTTTCCAGTCGCTGCCACGTGTCGGTGGGATCTTCGTCCTTACGCCGGAAGGTAACGATGCCGCAGCGCACCGCACCAAGGTCGGTCAGTTCCACAAGCGCATCCTCTGCGAGTGTCCGGCGCAGTCTCTCACCCAGGCTGCTCACCCGCTCCCAGATGTTCTCTATTCCCACTTCGAGTGTATAGCGAGCTGCACGTGCCAGCGCTGCTTTCCCGGCCACATTTCCCTCGTAAGTCTCGAACCGCCGTGCATCATCACGAAGCTGATACCGGTCGACTCCAACCCACCTTGCAGCGTGAGCGTCAATCATTGGGGGATTGAACTCCTGAAGCACTGAACGATTTGCATAAAGAACCCCGGTTCCACGGGGGCCCCGAAGATACTTGCGTCCCGTGCTCGAAAGGAAATCGCAGCCGATTCGTCTCACGTCAACGGGCAACTGGCCAACGGACTGACATGCGTCAAGCAGGTAGATGATGCCGTGCTTTCGCGTCACTCGCCCGATCTCCTCGACCGGATTTACCAAACCGCCGTGGGTCGGTATGTGCGAGATTGCCACCAGTCGCGTTCGCGCAGAAATTTGCCGCTCCAGGTCAGCGACATCCACCTGTCCCGATTCGTCGTCCGCTGCCACGTCGATGTGCAGTCCTAACTGGTTGGCACGGTGCAGAAATGCTACACGATTACTTGCAAACTCCGCTGCGCAAGTGAGAATCCGATCCCCCGCTTCAAACGGTATCCCGTAGAACGCCATGTCCCAAGCCTTGGTCGCGTTGTCCGTGAATGCGACTTCTTCACGCTCACAGCCCAGCAAGGTGGCAAATGCCTCATAGAAATCGTCGAGAGCGGCTCTGGCCTCCATCTCGGCCGAGTAGCCACCGATCCGCACTTCGCGGTCGAGGAAACGATGCATCGTGTCCACTACAGGTGTTGGCATCGGAGATGCCCCCGCATTGTTGAAATGCACTTCCTCTTCGCAGGAAGGAGTATCAGCCCGAACTCTGGCGATATCAATCACGTGTCCCGCCCACGTTGCGCAGTGCTCGATCCAGGTCGCTCCAAAGATCCTCAACGGCCTCGATTCCCACGCTCAATCGCAGCAGAGTCGGAGGTAGGTGCTCTTGCCCGGGAATGCCGGCACGCCGCTCGATTGTGGACTCCACCGCCCCCAGGCTGGTGGCGTGATGGATGAGCCTCACTTCGCTGCACACGGCGTCGGCAGCGGCGGCATCGGCACGGACATCGAACGAGATAATCGTGCCGAAGCCCTTGAGTTGACGCCGTGCCGCATCGTGAGTCGGATGGCTCGCCAGGCCGGGGTAGCGCGTCAGTGTGATGTTTGCATGACGCCCGAGCCGCTCGGCCAACGTCATCGCGTTGGATTGCGCCCGCTCCAGCCGCACCGCGAGCGTCCTGACCCCGCGTACCGCAAGAAACGTCTCGAGGGTGCCGGGTGTCGCTCCCCCGAGTTCCCGTGCCATTCTCAATGCCGCCAAGAGTCTCGCATCTCGTACTGTCACAACGCCGCACAGCAGGTCCGAGTGCCCACCGATGAACTTCGTCACGGATTGTACGGAGACATCGGCCCCGAGCGTCAGCGGACGTTGGTTGAGCGGCGTGGCGAATGTGTTGTCCACGCCCAGAATCGCGCCGCTCTTCCGCGGCGCCGCGCAGATCACGTCCAGCTCGGCCACGGCCAGCAGGGGGTTCGAAGGCGACTCCAGCCAAATCAAGTCAGCCGCGCCGCACATCTCCACCCAGCGCGCCGTGTCGGCCACCGCTAGGCGATGTACCTTCCACCGGCCCCGGCGTTCGCCTGCCTCGGCCAGTCCCGCGACCCCCTGGTAGCAATCGTCCGGCAGTGCCACCACGGAATCCGTGGGAAGCTGGTCGAAGATTGCGGCGATCCCAGCCATGCCGGAGGCGAACGAGACCGCGGAGCCACCTTCCAGACCGCCTACGATTTCTTCCAACGCCTCCCAACCGGGCGTGCCATCATCGCGAGAATATGCGCGCCGGTCGCCCAGTACGAAATTGGATGCGAGGCATGGCGGAACATTGAGCGGCGATCCAGGCCGCCGGTCCCGTCCTGCTGAAATCAGCCAGGATTCTACAGAACCTGGATCACCGCCGTTGTGCCCTGCCGGATTGTTCCATCCCATCGATCAATGGTACCGAATGACCTCCAGTTGGTTTTCGTCTTGCGTGGAGCGATTATCTGCTGAAAGTTGGACCTGGGCATGGTGTCGGCACCCTGGAGAACGCCATGCCGGAACGAAAACCGTTGATAGCGCAGACGCTACCAACTTATTCCGATCGCCGCCCGACATTATTCCGAACTCGCGATCGTGCTTCGAGACGCGCCGGACGTTCGGTCGAGCGGTCGGGGTACGGGGTTATTCCGGGTGTGGAAATCGCGTGAACGACGTCTTGCCCGGAACTCCGCCAAGTCCAACAACCGACTCGGAATAATGTTGACCGAATAGGTTTTCTGCGGCGTTGAGGATTTTGGTCTTGGTATCTGACCGGCCCTCAGAAAGTTGCGGAGTCATACGATTGATTCAGTCGTATGATTGTTTTATTTAAATCTCAACCAGGATTTTGCCCTTCTACTTCACGAAAACGGGAATGGTGGTTAAATTCCCAGTAGGCGTTGCCCTCAAGCCCAGGACGCTGATGCGCCGCCCTGGGGGTGTTGCAAACTCAATGGTGCCGCGCTTGCCTGCGGTGATCGGGTAGGCACCGGGAAGCATGAAAGAAGTATGCCCGCGCGCGGGTAAATGGATGACTGGACTCTGCAGTATCGCGCCTGTGTCATCCCGGATGATCGCTGGAACGCTCGAGGCCAAGTTCGTTACTCCTGCGAGCGCCAATCCAGTGGTCAAACCGTTGGTATTGTCGAACACCAGAACGTAGGATGCTGCATTGCGATTTTCCAATGGCACCGACGCTTCTTGTCCCGGTCCGATCCATCGAAACAAACCGAATCCGCCAATGGAGCCGGTGCTGCTCAGTTGCGCCGATCCGAGGACCACCGGCTGGGATTCCTGTCCGATGGTTTCGATCAGGAGGGAGCCGAACCCGGGAATGGTTCTCGTCAACTCGGCCGTCGTGAGGGTCTCCGTCGTTTCCGGCAGCGCCAATGGCACGGCAAGTGGCGTTCCGTTTTCCCGGAAGAACCGCAGCGTCACGGGCGCCGCGGTCGATGTTGTGTTCACAAAGGTAAAACTATTTGCAAAACCGCCGTTGTACAGGATGTGGGGCAGCGTACCGCCTCCGGCTCCAAAGTTCGCGAAAACGGGTAATGTCGTGAGCGATGGCCCATTCGAACGCAAGCCTAAGATACTCAGCCACCCCAAGTTGGGTGTTTGGAATTCAGCGGTGCCGCGCCGGCCCGCCGTGGCTGGAAAGGTATCTTTCAGCATGAATGAAGTATGCCCCATGGTCGGCACTGGGAGAATATACGTGGCGAACGGGTCACCGTTGCTGTCGCGAAAGACCACCACAATGTTGGCGGGAAAATTGTCAAGGTTGGCGATGGCGATACCCGTGGCCAGATTCCCGGTATTATCGAAAGCTAAGAAGTAGGATCTCGCGTTACGGGTCTCCAGAGGAACCACGGCTTCCCAGTTCTGCTCCGTGTTATTAAAGATCGCGAAACCGTTGATGTTGCCGTTCGCAAGCAGGTGAGAATATCCCGTCGAAGTCGGTTGCGCGTTGGGGCCCGTGCTTTCCATGACGAATGACTCTCCTGCGTTCAGCGTCCGGTCGAGGCTAGTGGCTATCAGAGGGCCTGAGGCGGGCGGCGACTGTGGAAACGTGAAAGGCAAGGAGAGCGCGCCGCCGGAATCGTTTAAAAAATTGAACCGGGCGGTCGCGGCGGACGTGTCCAAATTGATGTAGTTGAATGTTGTCTTCCACGTCCCTGCCGATGCAATTTGCGCGATGGTTCCCACAAGCGTCAAGTTAGTAATTAATTTGTCCTGTTGCTCCACAGTGAAGGTCTGCCCCGCGACGTCGAACTTGCTGACTGCGGCGCCACCGGCGAAATTGGGGAGCACATCATAGCTCACAACGCCGTTACCCACGCCGCTGCCCGCGCTGGAGAGGACAACCAGGGGCGGCATGGCGCCCACCGACCACGGGCAAGTGGGATCGCTCGCGGTGATGGAAAACGCCCCGGGTCCGCCTTGAGATGAGAAACCCTGTCCCCCCGGACTCAATGAGTAAGTGCAAAGCGGCGGCGCGGGATCACCAAGACATAGGCTCGCCCAAGTGCCGGCAGCCAGCAATATCAAACGATTTCTCATCAAGCTACGAGATCCTTTCTCGGTTCAATACCCAGTGGGTGTGAATTGTGCCGTTGGTCAGGCCTTGCTTTGCGCAATAACCGGCGCGTCTTCAAGCAGCGAATCCTCAAATCGATAATCCGGCTTGGGTAACGTGGGATGCCTCAGGTACCACTTGTATGTTTCCTTCAGACCCGCTACGAAATCGGTGGGTTTGAACTTCAGCACGCGCTGGGCTTTGGCGGTCACTTGTGTGATGGGGGGCATATCGAGATACACACCATAGTACAGTTTGGGACCCATGGGATGCCCGCCCTTGCGCAGCAAATACTGGCGGGGGATGCGCACGTAATTCGGCGGCTTGCGGCAGATTCTGGCGAGGGCCTCGACGAGTTCGGTCTGCGAAATGGGACGGGCGTTCGCAATGTTGAAGGCGTGGCCTACGGCGTTCGGTTCCACCAGCACTTTCATCGCCGCATGCACCACGTCTTTCACATAGACGAATTGCATCAGGCGGCGTCCGTCACCCGGGACAATAATGGTGCGCCCGGCCCGCATGCGGTCCCAGAAATACGCTTCGCGGTACATTGGATTGCCGGGGCCGTAAATGAACGGCGGACGCAGCGTGACCACAGGCAGTCCCACACGCTGGTGCAGGCGAAACAGCGCGCGTTCGGTGGTCGCTTTATTGCGCGTGTAGAGATCCATCGCGTCGTCGGGGGCCAGCGCGTCGCCTTCGTGGTGATTCAATCCGTCGCCGTACGCCGCGACACTGGACATGAAAATATAGCGCTGCAGAGGGCCTTGAATGGCGCGGACGGTCGCCTCCACCTGTGCCGCGGTGGTGCCGCGCTGCCAGTCATACACGTTGTCAAAAACGGCGTCGAACTTCTTCCCGGCGAGAGCTGCTTTCATTTGCGCGCCATTGTTGCGGTCGGCAATAAGGTTCTTGACGCGCCGGCCGTATCCGTGATTTTCCTGGCGATGCAACACCGTGACGGAGTGGCCCGCTTCGAGAAGCTCAGGCACCAACATCCGTCCAATGAACTGAGTGCCTCCGATGACCAGACAGTGCATGGGCGAATTACGTTTTCCGCGGACTAATCGTAGTATTCAAGGCCCAGATGCGTGATCAGATCTTCGCCGCGCATCCAGCGCAGCGTGTTCTTCAGCTTCATTAGCTGAATGAAAATATCATGCTCGGGATACAGGCCCGGCGCTGTCATCGGCGCCTTGAAATAAAACGACAGCCATTCCTGAATGCCGCCTTTCATGCCGGCGCGTTGTGCCAGATCCAGGAACAGCACCAGATCCAGCACCAGAGGAGCAGCTAGAATCGAATCGCGGCACAGGAAATCCACCTTGATCTGCATGGGATAACCGAGCCATCCGAAGATGTCGATATTGTCCCAGCCTTCTTTGGCGTCGCCACGCGGCGGGTAATAGTTGATGCGCACGGCGTGATACAGATTTTCGTACAGTTCCGGATACAGTTTGGGCTGAAGAATCTGATCCAGGACGCTGAGTTTGGTTTCTTCTTTGCTCTTGAATGAACCGGGATCTTCCAGTACTTCGCCGTCGCGATTGCCCAGAATGTTGGTCGAGAACCAGCCGTTGATCCCTAGCATGCGCGCCTTGAAACCGGGCGCGAGCAGCGTCTTCATGAATGTCTGACCGGTTTTAAAATCCTTGCCGCAGATCGGAATATTGCGATCACGCGCCAATCCCAGCAGAGCCGGGACGTCCGTGGTCAGATTCGGAGCGCCATTGGCGTGGGGGATGCCGGACTTCAGCGCCGCGTAAGCGTAAATCTGGCTGGGGGCGATTTCCGGGTCGTTCTCACACAGGCCTTTCTCGAATTTTTCGAGCGTTGAATGCACTTCGGCTGGCCGGTGGAACACTTCGGTGGAACCGCACCAGATCATCACGCAGCGGTCCGCCCCGGTGGAGTCCTTGAACTGCGCGATATCGGCGATCAGTTCCTGCGCCTTGTCCATCTTGGAGCCCTTGTTTTTCACGTTCGGCCCGTTGATGCGCTTGACGTATTCCTGATCGAAGACGGCCTTCATCGGCTTGATCAATGAAAGCGGGTCCTTGACCTGTTGGAGAAGCGCGGGTTCCAGCACCTTGGCGTTGACCGCCGCCTCATATGCGGTGTCTTCGTAAATGTCCCAGCCTCCGAAGACCAAATCGTCCAAACCGGCCAGCGGAAGGAAGTCCTTGATCTTGGGGGAGCGGTTGTCGGTGCGTTTGCCCAGGCGAATAGTGGCCATTTGGGTGAGCGAGCCGACCGGCAGTCCAGCGCCGCGTTTGATGGCTTCGACGCCCGCGATAAATGTAGTGGACACGGCGCCAATGCCGGGAATCAAGATGCCCAGTTTCCCTTTGGCGGGCGCAATCTGAACGTTGTCTGTAGTGGGCAACGCGAGTGTACTCCTTGCGACTTAGATCTTTATCAGATGCCGGGTTCTTACGCGGCAAGCGTGTGGCAGGACCGTGAAGAAATCGCTTATCTCAAGCTATGGTAGCACGCTATACTAGCCTTCTATGGTGAATCGCGCGACTGCCGGCGCCGCCATGCAGGTCCATCCCGCGCAGGCCATCGCCGCCCTGCTGGTGGATGACGAACAATTGGCTTCCGAAGAGCTGGCATACCAGCTCAAAGAATTCCCGGACATCGAGATCATCGCCACTGCGTCCAACGGGATCGAAGCCGCCAAGCTGATCGAGGACCTGGAGCCGGACCTCGTTTTCATGGACGTACAGATACCGGGTCTCGATGGCATGAGCGTGATCCGCAAGCTGCGCGAAAAAGGCGTACCCCTTCCGCATTTCGTCATGGCCACGGCCTTCGATCAATATGCCGTGGAGGCGTTCCGCTTGGAGGCGCTGGACTATCTGCTAAAACCGGTGGAGCGGGAGCGGCTGGCGGCGGCCGTTGAGCGCGCCCGCAAGGCGATCGCCGAAAAGCATCGCGTGCCCCAACCGGACACCGCGGCATCCAAGCCCTCTCTGCAGCGCACCAAGCTGCTGGTGCGCAGTAATCAGCGCAATTTAATCGTGGACGCGGCCGACGTGGTCTACGCCACCATCGACGATGGCTTGATCACCGTGGTAGCCACTCACGTCGAGGGACAATCGAATTACCGGACTATTGAGGAACTGCAATCGAACCTGGATCCGGACATGTTTTGGCGTGTGCACCGATCATACCTTGTGAACATTAACCGCATTAAGGAAGTGATTCCGTGGTTCAAATCCAGCTTCCAGCTACGGATGGACGACAAGAAGCAGACCGAGATCCCCGTGAGCCGCGTACAGACCAAGCGGCTGCGTTCGCTACTAAAACTGTGAACCCGCGTGGTAGCATCGTGAACATGATTTTCCGCGCATTGCTTTTTGTCGCCGTTAGCATCGCTATGCTCGCCCAAACCGGCAGCGTAGCGTACTCAAAGGAGGGCATCATGATCCTGCCGAAGGACTACCGCGAGTGGACCTTTCTCAGCGCGGGGTTGAATATGGTTTACGGAGAGAATGGCGGGTCGGCCGCGAATCCACGCTTTGAAAACGTGTTCGTCAACCCCGCCGCTTACCGGCAATTCGTGAAAAGTGGGAAGTGGCCGGACAAGACCACTCTGATTCTCGAAATTCGGGCGTCCGATAGCCGTGTTTCCATCAACAAGGATGGGCGCGTGCAAACGAATGTCGTCGCCATTGAAGCTCACGTCAAAGATGCGGCGAAAGGCGGTTGGGCGTTTTACGGCTTTGATGCAAGCGGCCAGAACGGCAAATCGTTCCCGAAATCCGCAGACTGTTATTCGTGCCACGAAAAAAATGGTTCTGTCGATACGACCTTCGTGCAGTTTTATCCGACCCTCCGGGAAGTCGCCAAGGCCAAGGGCACATACCGGGATTCCGAGTAGCAAGCCGCTGATAACTAACGGTCACTGACCGGTCACTAACCACTAGTTGACCCGTCCCGCGCAGCGCTTTTTAAGGACCGTGTTAAGCTCTCGCAATGTGGGAACTTTCGTGGTCCAGTTGCGCAAATTCACGATTCTGACGCACCGGTGGATGGGAGTGTTTTTCTGCATCCTGTTCGCGATGTGGTTCATTTCGGGGATCGTTCTCATGTATTGGGATTTTCCATTAGTGACTGTACGGGAGCAGTTGCTACGAGCACCAGTATTGGACGCTTCCCGCGTGGTGTTGTGGCCGGCGCAGGCGTTCGAAAAATTGCAGCCGGCCGGCGCGCCCACCCAAGTCCGGCTTGCGTCCCTGGACGGACGTCCTGTGTATCGTTTTCGATTCGGACGCGACCCAATGGCTGTGTTCGCGGACACAGGTGAAGTAGTCAACACAATTTCGCAGGAGACGGCAGTGCGCATTGCTTCCGCTTGGACTCGTAGGGAGGACCGTGCGATCACATTCCCCACGTCCGAGTTGGACCAATGGACTGTGCTTCCGCAGATCGGGCGCGCCGCACCTTACTGGAAACATGTGTGGCCCAACGGTGAGGAGGTCTATGTTTCGCAGACAACAGGCGAGGTGGTCCAGCACACCACGCGCGGCTCGCGCATCGGAGCATATTTCGGGGCAATCCCGCACTGGCTCTACTTCACACCGCTCCGCCGAAGCGCACGAGTTTGGAGCAATACTGTGATATGGCTCGCTGCCATAGGAACGGTGATGTCGCTATTGGGAATCGCCGTTGGGTTGTGGCTCTATTCCCCCTCAGTCAAACGCTATCGCTTCCCGACAGGCAGATCCAGCATTCCTTACACCGGGCAAAAACGCCTGCACACGATTTTCGGACTAATCTTTGGACTTGTGACTACCACCTGGGTTCTGAGCGGACTGTTTTCGATGAACCCATTATCCTGGTCGGCAGGCAGGGCGGCGGAAGGCCCCGTGCGGATGCTTCGCGCGGATGGTTGGCAGCAACAGATGTTCACGGGCATGCATCCGCGTGACGTGCTTCGTGCGGGGCAGTACAAAGAACTGGAAATGGCGTACGTTCTCGGACGCGCCGTCTATCTGGCGAAAGAGTCTCCAGATCGGTCGCGGATTTTTCCAGTCGGTCTTGCGGCCCGGGACGAATTTGACGCGAGCGATATTGTGAATTCCATCTCGGCGACGGCCGCGCCGTATCAAGTCGCCGAAACACGCCGCGTCACGCAATACGAACCGTACTACATCGACAGGCATTTCCTGAAACCCCTGCCCGTGTTGTTTGTGCGACTGGACGATCCAGAGCAGTCCCTCTACTACGTGGATTTGAAAACCGCACGGGTTGTGGACAGTTATGACCGCCGCTCGCGCCTGGCGCGCTGGCTGTATCACGGGCTGCATTCGATGGATCTTCCGTGGCTCTACAGAAACCGCCCCGCATGGGACATCACGGTGTTGACGCTGATGGCGGGAGGCACGTTTTTGTGCATCACCTCAGTGGTCATCGGATGGCGCAGGCTGCGGCAAAAGATGCGGCAGCGAAAACTGGTAGCATGAGTTTCTTTGAACCGAGATGCATTCGTATAAGAGAACATTGCCTGGAACGCAACCCAATCGCCGCCACGATGCCTACCGCAGCACGCTTCTCCGGAATCCGCGCCAGCCATTGATTCAGATTCCGCAAACGCTTTCCGAACTCACCGGACCCCTCTGCGGTGACAACCCCATCGGTGAAAGCGACAATGACCTTACCTGCCATTTCGCCGAAGAACCGCTGGGCCAGCGCATCCATCTTTCGGGCCGTGTTCTGGATGAAGATGGCCGCCCGGTTCGCAACACACTGGTGGAAATCTGGCAGGCCAATGCAGCGGGACGTTATAACCACCCCGTGGATCAGCATCCCGCGCCTCTCGATCCGAATTTTATCGGCAGTGGACGTGCCATGACCGATGACGAAGGCGAATACCGGTTCGTGACCATTCGGCCGGGTTCCTATCCGTGGGGGAACCATTACAACGCATGGCGTCCGGCGCATATTCACTTTTCTTTGTTTGGCCCGTCATTGTTGACGCGTCTGATTACGCAGATGTATTTCCCGGGCGATCCACTGTTTGATTTCGACCCGATCATGCAATCCATTCCCGATGAAGACGCGCGCCGCCGCTTGATTTCGCGATTTGATCTGGAAACTACCGTGCCGGAACGGGCGTTGGGGTTCAAATGGGATATTGTTCTGCGCGGCAGCGGTGCGACTCCCTTCGAGGACGCTGGAAAGTGAGTGAACGTTCGCTTATTGCATCGGCATCGCAAACTATCGGTCCATTCTATGCATTTGCGTTGACGACGAACACGGCTCTCGGGGTGATGGCGCAGAGCGGTGCAATTGGCGAACGCATCGAACTGGTGGTGCACGTTGTGGATGGTGAGAGCCAAAGTGTCGCCGATGCCATGGTGGAATTGTGGCAAGCCGACGCCAGCGGGAAGTACCAGCATCCTGAAGATATGCAAGCCCGCAATCCGGATCCCGCGTTCAGCGGCTTCGGACGTTTGGGTACCAATGCCGAAGGAGAAGCGGCTTTCACCACGGTGAAGCCTGGCCGCGTTGCTGGGCCGGACGGCGGGTTGCAGGCTCCGCATATCAACGTCATCGTTTTCGCACGCGGAGTTTTGCTGCACTTGTACACGCGCATTTATTTCGCCGGGGACCCCGCAAATAAGCTGGACTCCGTTTTGGCACAAGTCCCCGAGGAACGCCGCTCGACACTTTTGGCCTATCCGGATCGCAAACGCCGAGAGCTATGGCGCTTCGAGATTCGTCTGTGCGGCGAAGGAGAGACGGTGTTCTTCGACTGGTAATCCTGCCGGACTTCCTGCAATTCATCGGAAAGGTCTTGAGGAATGGTGAGTTGCTCCATTCCGCTATCCTGGATAATTCCATGTCCCTTGTCCCATTTCTTCACGTAGTGGCGTCGGGCGAACATCTGAGCGCCGTGCAAGCGCACGAAGCCATGCAGATGATTCTTTCCGGCGAATCGAGTGACGCCGTGATCGCCGGTTTTCTCGTCGCGCTTCGGATGAAAGGCGAGACCTCCGCGGAACTGGCTGGACTAGCACGCGCCATGCGGGAGAAATCCATCCACGTCCACGCGGGACACAACCTCATCGATATCGTCGGCACCGGCGGCGACGGGGCAGGCACATTCAATATTTCTACGATCACCGCTCTGGTGCTGGCAGGCGCTGGACTGCACGTAGCCAAACACGGCAATCGCGCGATTTCGAGCCGGGTGGGAAGCGCGGACGTGCTGGAAGCTCTTGGTGTCCGCATCGCCATGACCCCGAATGAAGCCGCCAACGCGATTCGCGAGATCGGCCTGGGTTTTCTGTACGCGCCGAATCTGCATCCAGCGATGAAATTCGCGCAACCCGCGCGCCGCGAACTCAAAATGCGGACTGTTTTCAACTCGCTTGGGCCGCTCACGAATCCGGCCAGCACAGAATATCTGGTGGTAGGCGCGCCCTCTTCGGAAAGCGCACGAATTATGGCGGGGGCCTTGAGTGAACTGGGCACGGCGCATTCTTATGTTGTCCATGGCCAAGACGGACTCGATGAGATTAGTATCACTGGGCCCACGGAGGTCTACGAAGTATGGAGCGGGCGCGTGCAAAGACACACATGGACGCCGGTGGATTTTGGCGTTCCGTTAGGCTCGCTCGACGCGCTGGCGGGTGGAGACGCCGCCGAGAATGCGCGCCTGGTCCGCGAGATTCTCAATGGAGAGAGGGGCCACCGCCGGGATATCGTTCTGGTCAATGCTGCTGCCGGATTGATGGCTGCGGGCTTGGCTTCAGGCCCGCTTGTGGGAATGAAAACCGCAATGGAATCAATCGATTCCGGGCGGGCAGCCAGAGTTCTTGAAAAACTCCAAAAAAACTTTCCCGTTTCTTGATCCCTTTTGGGCAAAAGTTGCGCGTATCCAAATGAGCAGAGACACCGATGATCGGAGGATCAGGCGCTAACGCGCCTGAATGACCGGCTGGTTTACTCCAGAAAACTGGCCGGTCCCGTCGGATGTATCCCACACTAATGCGGCGGAGGTTCCGAACTCGGAGTGGAATCTACCGCCGCTATTTTCTTGTTGACCTCCGCCACGGCAAGAGTCGCCTCTTGATCGGCGGAACCGTCAGTCAAGAGCTCACGATATAAGTCGCGCGCGCGGGCTAGTCGCACGCGAGCGGCGGCAACCGGCCCTGTTTCCAGCAGTAATTCCCCCATGCTCGCGTTGGCTTGCGCCAGCGCCATTGTGGTGGTCACCTTGGCACGGCCTCCACTGGCGGTTTCCGCCGAGTACAGTTCCTGGGCCAGTTCGATCGCGCGATTCAAATTGGTATAGGCGGCAGAATAGTCACCACGCGCTCTTTGAGCCAAACCCAGTTCACCCGCGGTCTGTGCCAGTTCCCGCCGTGTCGCGGTTTCGCGATTTTCCGCCTCCACGCGGGACTCGAAGGCGACGCCCGCATAGTGCGAAGAAACAGCAGCGATACTGATGAGCGCCGCGGCCACTACGACCGCCGCAGCCACGCCCTCGGCATTGCGTGTTACGAAGCGCGCCAACTGGTATCCAGGAGTGTCCAGCCGGGCAATCACGGGACGCCCGTCCAGGTAGCGCTGGACATCGTCGGAGAACTGTTCCACGGACGCATAGCGCCGGTGTTGTTCCTTGCGCAGCGCCATCAGAACGATATTATCCAGGTCTCCCGCCAGTCTCTTGCGCAGACGCTTCCGGGCGGCCTCCATGGATTCCGTTTCGACGGCCATCTTATGCGTGGCGTCGGGAATGCTTCCGTTTCCAGAGGCCAGCGCCACCGCGCTGGGCTTGGGTGGTTCCACCTCGCAAATTGCATGTTCCAGGGCCGCCCGTGAGCCGCCGGATTCGAACACCATGCGGCCCGTAAGCAGCTTGAACAGCAATACGCCCATCGAATAGACGTCGGTGGCGGTGTTGACTGGCTCACCACGCACCTGTTCGGGACTGGCATAGTCCAGCGTCATCGGCCGTAAATCTGACCGAGTGTGCGGTTCGATCGCTGAGTTCGGTCCTGGCAATAGCTTGGCAATCCCGAAATCGAGCAGCTTGGGTACGCCATCGGCAGTCACCAGAATGTTGCCGGCCTTGATATCGCGGTGGACCACCAGATTCTGATGCGCGTACTGCACTGCGGAACATACCGACCGGAACAAATGCAGGCGCTCGGAAATAGCGGTCTTATGATCCTCACAGTATTGGTCGATGGGCGTGCCTTCCACGTATTCCATCACCAGGTAGGGCAAGCCTTCCGGCGTGGATCCACCGTCGATCAACAGAGCGATGTTGGGATGATCCAAATTCGCCAGCAGCTGGCGTTCGAGACGAAAGCGCCGCAGAATTTCCTGGGAGTCCATGCCGCGGCGGACCAACTTAATAGCGACTTTCTTGTTGAACTCATTGTCAAAACGCTTTGCCAGCCACACCGATCCCATGCCGCCGCGTCCGATGAGCCTCTCCAACTCGTAGGATCCCAGGCGGTATCCCTGCGGGTATTCGGGAACCTCTTCCTCCGCGGCTCCAAATCCCTCGGTCGCCATTAATGCATCGCTGACATAGGCGGCCGGGGTGGCCATGAAGTGCGGAGATTTTTCATGACTGATGAGCAGGGTCTCCACTTCACGGCGTAGTTCGGCATCACCAGAGCAGGCGGCTTTCAAATAAGCGGTGCGATCGCCTTCCACTGTGCGCTCGACCGCCTCTTCGAACACTTCGCGGATCCGAATCCAGCGCTCCGGCGTCACGACATCCCCCCGATAATTTCACGGTGCAGGAAAGCGCGCGCCGAATTCCAGCTGCGTTTCACGGTGGCGGTAGAGATGCCCATGACCTCCGCGGTTTCCTCCACCGAAAGGCCGCCGAAGAAGCGCAGCTCCACCAGCCGGGCCTGCTCCGCATCGAGCGTGGCCAGTCTAGTCAATGCCGCGTCGATGGCGATTATATCCAGCGGCTGCCGGTCACTGATGGCCATGGTGTCGTCCAGCATCACCTTGCGGTCTTCGCCGCCGCGGCGGGCCGCGCTGTGCTTGCGCGCGTAATCCATCAAAATACGGCGCATTTGCGTGGCTGCCAGCGCCAAAAAGTGTCCCCGGCTTTCGATCGGCGCGCGTTGATCCACCAGCCGCAAGTACGCCTCATGCACCAGAGCGGTGGGTTGCAGCGTGTGTTCGGAGCGTTCGCGCCGGAAATACGCACGCGCCAGGCGATGCAGTTCGTCATAGACCAGCGGCAGTAACGCGTTCACGGCTTCCTGTTGGCCGCGCCCGATCTCGCCGAGCAGACGCGTGACTTCGCCGGTGTTGTCCATGCCTCCGTTCATCAGGTTCTGAGGGGAATTATAGCAACGGGTTTGCGAGGCCGTTAAAAAATGAGCTTCAGCCCAAATTGAATCTGCCGCGACTTTGTCGCGGTTGCCGTGATGATGCCCGCCGTGGAGCTAATGGATGCACCCGAAAACACGAGTTGATTGGGATTGGCGAAGTTCGCCCGATTTTGCAGGTTGAACGCCTCGGCGCGGAATTGCAGATTCATGCGCTCCGTGATCGCCACGTTCTTGAAAATGGAAAGATCCACTGTGGCGAGTCCGGGCCCGCTGTACACCCCTCGTCCCACGTTGCCAAACGTGCCGGCGGCCGGACGGAGGAAGGCATTCGGGTCATACCACTGATTCGGGCTCCCCAAAATGACTGGTCCGCTGAACGCGGGGTTCATCGACACGCGGTCCGGATTGCGCGTGTCGCCGTTGCCGGAGCGATTGGCGCCGACTAGCGGCGTAAAAGGGAAGCCGCTCAGTATAGTTGCGATGGCGTTCATCTGCCATCCGCTGATGAGCTTGTCGCGCATGCCAGTCACGCCGCTCGCCCACCGGCGTCCTCTTCCGAACGGCAGCTCATAGTGGCCGGACAGGGTGGCCTGATGCGGCGGGTTCAGCGCGGACGGGCCCCAATCGCGGCGGAGGTTGGTGCGGTCCATCAGCATTTGCGCCTGATTGTTGGACTGCGCGCCGGTAAGGCCTGAGTTGATGTCGAGGTTCTTTGACCACGTGTAATTCGTGCGGAACTGGAATCCCTGGCTCAGCCGCCGAGTCACGTCGATCTGGAGCGCGTTATAGCTGCTGTTGCCCTGCGTATACCAGAAAAATCCCCCGCTCAAATTCGGATTGGGCCGTCGGCCTACGGGAATGTAGTACGTGCCTTGAGGGACGGTGCTCTGGCCGAACGGAGCCACGCCGAGGCCCTGCCCGATGCCACCCGCCGTACAAGTGGCACTGGCGCAGACTTGCGGAAGAATCGTGTTGGGGTCCAGACTGAGCATGTCGTGGTAGCCGTGGGAACCGACGTAAGAGACGCGCAGCGCGGTGTTGGCGCTCAACCGCTGTTCGATGCTCAAGTTCCATTGCTGAACCGTGGGCGTTCGGGCGTCGGGTTGAATGCCCAGGGGGCCATAAATAGTGCAACCGGCGGGAACGTTGGGCCCGCCCGTGCATGCCGGAGAGGGTTGAACGCCTGGTGTGATAGGCGTGAACGAAAAAATCGACCCAGTGTAGTTTGCCGCGCCGTTAATCGGCGGCAGCGTTTTGAGCAGGAACGCCAGGTTGTCGATCAGCGAATAATGCATCCCATAGCCTGCCCGAATGGAGGTTTTTCCGTTGCCAAAAACATCCCATGCGATTGCCGCGCGCGGCGCAAAGAGGTTTTTCGCGTGATTTTCCGTGTAGACGGAATTCGACACTCGAGGATTCGTGAGCAGCACGCCCGCCCCGTCGGTGATGAAGTTGGAAGCGCGGCCGTATGCTTCGTTCCAGCCGTCCGTGAATTCATGCCGCAATCCCAGTCTCAAGGAAAGATTTGGCCGCAGCCGGACGTTGTCTTCCACGAACCACGCTCCCATCCAGTTGCGCCAGCCGAGTCCGCCGGTCACCGGCACCACGGTGAAATTGCTCGCCGTGCCCTGCAGGAAAGACGTGAAATTCGTGAAAGTGGCTTGCCCCAAGCGCGTGGAGGCCGTGTCTTCGTTGTCGCGCAAACGCTGAAACCACACGCCCGTCGAAAGCTGGTGATTTCCGCGCACGGTCTGCACGGTATCGGTCAACGTGAAAATATTGCGACGGTTGTTGGCTCCCGCTGCGGCGTTCGGTCCGGCCGTGGTGATGCTGGCGGTGCCGCTGCTGGTCACGGAACCGCCGATAATAATCGTACCCACCGGAGCGCCCGCGACGAAGGATAAGCTTGGCGGCAACGGAATCAAGGAATAGGAGTCCAGATCGTAAGCCGCGCGAGAGAATCCCGCTGTGAAAGTGTTGAGGGTTCGTGCGGAAAAGATGTGCGTTTCGCGCACCGTGGCCACCTGAGAGCGCAGCGCAGTTGAGGAAGCAAAGAGAGGATCGGCCAGGGGAAGCGTGTTATTTCCGTCGTCGAGTGTGTAGGAAAGTGAAAGCGTGTCATTGCTCGAAGCAATATAGTCTCCGCGCACGGTGCCAAAATGTTCCGTGATGGCTTGCCTCGGATTGTTGTAGGAAAATGCCGCGCCGCCCGGCACCCCGTTGATCAGCAGATCCGGGCCATTCGCACGGGGCCACAGCGCCATGAACGGCAACATGCGGGAATCGGCACCGGGCACGTCAACGTAATTGCCCTGCGTGTCGGGGAGCTTGCCGAGCCGCGCCTGATCGGTGGGCACCACGGTCACGTTGCTCACCGCCAGGCGCTGCGTGAAACCTTCCCAGTTGCCGAACAGAAATAGCTTGTCCTTCATGATGGGGCCTCCCAGGGACGCGCCGAATTGATTCTGCCGGAAGGGAGGAACACCCTTATTCACGGGATGCACGTCGAAAAAATTGCGCGCGTCGAGCGCGCTGTTACGCAAAAACTCGAACAACGATCCATGAATTTGATTGCCGCCGGACTGCGTAACTACGGTCACCTGCGCTCCAGAGCGTTTCCCGAATTCAGCGGAATAGGTTTCGGTGAGCACGTTGAATTCGCGCACGGCGTCGACGCCGAGCAAGTATCCGCTGGCTCCGCCTGGATTCACCGAAAGCTGGCTGGAGCCGGTGTACTCGACGCCGTTCATCACGAACAAATTATCCGCAGGACGGCGGCCTGAGACCGAAAAGGTGAACCCATTGCTGGTACTGGTGTTGGCGCTCTTGAGCGAGTAGTTGACAGCGCCTGCGTTCAGTGTGATCAGATTGTCAAAGCTGCGCCCATTGAGAGGAAGCTCCTTCACCTGGTTTTCGCCGACCAGACCAGCCACCGAGGACGTCGTGGTGTTGACCAGCGGGGCTTCCGCCGTCACGGTAACTTGCTGCGCGAGATCTCCGACTTCCATCTGAAGATTGACGACCGCCTCCTGCCCCACCGCCAAGTTGACGCCCAGGCGCACAGCGGCCTTGAAGCCGGTTTTTTCGGCACGCACTTCCTGGGGGCCGAGGGGCAGGGATAGGATGCGATAATTCCCGTCCGAATCTGTCGTAGCGGTACGCGTCGCGCCGGTCTCCACGCTCTTTGCGGTAACCGTGGCGGTGTCCACGCCCGAACCGGTAGCATCCTGGACCCGCCCGGAAATCGCGGCAGAAACTTGCCCCCATACACTAGTCGGGCCCAATGCGAGAAAAACGAGAGATAACAACAGATTAAAAATGGAATTTTTCTTCACGGCGTTCCCCCTGGAGGCCTCTGCACGGCACCGAGCCTTTCAATAGTGTACCTGTGCCGTGGAGAGCCGTGGGACGACGTCCAGGCTACGGCTGCAGAGGTCCGGGTTCAATAACGCGGCCGTTTTGCGCGGCGTCCCAGCCGAGCGCGGCCATGCGGGCGGGATTCGGCGTGAACACGATCGGGAAGTACTGATTGTCGTCGGGAGTCCCGGGAACTTTTCCGCGAAGAGGCGAAACCAATGCTAGGTACCGGAGCATTTGATAGATGTCGGCATCCCGCGGAAGCGTCAGGTCAGCCTCCTGCGTGCGCAGCCGCACGTGAGCGCCACGGCTGGCCAACCGATAGGCCAGATACGCACAACAATCCACCGCGGACTCGAACCATGCATCTGCGCTGTCTCCGCAATCCAGATCCAGATAGAGCAGCACACGCTGTTCTTCATCACGTGCGAATTCGCGGACCTGTAATGCGCCGGTGTGCGCGGTGGCTTTCCAGTCCACATGGCGCGATGTTTCGAATGCGTCATACGGCCGAATCCGGTAGAAATCATTTCCCGGACCGCGCTGTCGAGCCTCGATTTCACCCGTGATGTCCGTCAATAAGTCTTCAAACCCGCGCTGCGGCTCCAGGCACGGATAAACGACGATGTCGTGGCGTGTGTGGACCCACTCACGCCGTTCGGCGAATCCAAACGGAAACCTGGTAGTGAATTGAAATGTGCGTTCACGCCAACGTCCGCGCGCGGGGAAGAAGAGATCCACGGGATCTTCGATGGTCGCGCGGCCCGGCAGCACTGGAAAATACAGGCTGGAATCCACGCCGCTGCCGGGCAATCCTTCCACATGGATGCTGAAGGAGGGCATCCAGCGTTTCAAATTCTTGAGGCGCACTGCGGCCCGAATTTTGCGGCGCGCGGAGATGTGCTGGGGTAACAGCAGATCGATCTCCAGCCCAGCCAGCCCAAGCTTGCTGACGAAACCGGAAATGAGCAGCACGGAGAGCATCGCCGCAAGAATCAGAAAAAGCAGATTGTTAGCAGTAAGGAATGCGGCCAGCGCCACCACCACGACGGTAGACGCGTAAATCAGCCCCGTGCGTGTTACTTGCTGGCGCAATGCGCCGGGCCAGCGGTCACGGAGGGTACGCAGCCAGGACATGGGGATCTGTCCCATCTTCGCACTCACACCATCTACCCAGTGGCCGGCCGGCTCACTCGCGCAATTGCATTCACCAGACGCCGGTAAGGGATCTTGGTTGGCCACTCCATCTCAATCCACTCGCCATCGCGCCAACTCGATCCATGCCAGCGAGTGAGCAACGCTAGATGTTCAGGGTCGGACTCTCCATTCGGGTGAAGTTGCGCAATGATCTCCCGTAAGCGGCGATCGAGCGATGATCCTGCGCCTGCGGATTCCGTGAGCGAGAGCCGCCGAGGTTCCTGCCAGCGGCCTCCGACCAGGAACCACAAATCGATACAATCCTGCACTGCGGAAGGCAGCACGGCGATGCCGGCCAGGCGTTCCAGGGCGCGCGGCAGGTCGCCCGCGGCCGCTTGCACTTGGGCGATGCGTTCCACGCGATGGTGCAGGCGCGCCGCTTCTTCAAACTGCATCTCCGCGCTGGCCCTGTCACGGGCCTGCTCGGCGGCTTCCTGAAGCGACGCGCCGTTGGTGCGCAGAAACTGTTCCACACGCGACGCCTCGGTTCGATATTCATCTATGGTGACTACGGCCTGGCATGGCCGCATGCAGCGGTTCATTTCACCGTAGATGCAGCCCGGATGATCGAGCGTCGGATGCAGGTTTTCCTCACAGCGGCGAAGCTGAAATAAGTCCAGCAATTCGGCGTCGAAGCGCTCAGCGGCGGCGCGGCTGCCGAAGGGGCCGAAGAAAAATCCGCGGCCCAATCGAGTAGTTATCGTGGTGCGCGGGAAAGCATTGTCCAGCGTCAGGCGCAGAAATGCAGGTGGACGCAGGCGTGTTAGTCGTGGCCAGTCGTCTGGGAAGTGCCGCTGGGCTAGGTCCAGGAAAAGCAGCGAAGCTTCGAGTTGCGATCCTGTTAGCCAATATTCAATCCGCTCGGCGATGGCACGCAAACTGAGCACCTGCGAGAGCCGGTCACGCGTGTTCAGCAATCTTCTCAAGCGCCGCCGCAAAAGCGTCGTGCGCGCCAGATAAGGCTTTCCCTCACTTGGCCATAGCAGGAAAACGGCGGGACGGTCGGGGAGGGATTCGAGATCGGAAACGCTGGCGATGATAGGTTCCCGCATGGACTTCTCCATGGTATCGTGTGCGTGATGCCGGACCCTCAACGATGGCGAGCGCCTTATTACCCGATTATTTACGTGCGCGGATTCGCCATGACCCAGAAAGAGCAGGATGAAACTGCCGCGGACCCATTTTGCGGCTTCAATACGGGCTCGGCCGTATACCGGGCCACTCCCGACAAAAATAAGCCGGCCAAGAAATTCATTTTCGAATCCCCTGTGCTGCGCCTGATTTCGGACTTCGACTACACGGATGTCTACGACAACGGGCTGGACGTCTTGGACCCGGATTGGGAGGGAGCACTTCAGCCGCGCTCCATCTTGATCTATCGCTACTACGACGAAGCGTCGAGCTTGCTCGGCAGTGGCAAGACGCCGCCGATCACGGATTTCGCGAAAGGTCTCAGCGATTTGATTTTACGCGTCCGGGAACTGGTGTGCAAAGAGCCGCGCCACCGAATTATGCCCAAGAATTTCAAGTGCTACTTGCTGGCTCATTCCATGGGCGGCCTGGTGTGCCGGGCATTTTTGCAAAATCCCGCGTTGGGTCATGCCGGAGCACGCGCTTGCGTGGAAAAGGTTTTCACATATGCGACCCCGCACAACGGCATCGATCTAGCCGGTGTGAACGTGCCCCGCTGGCTAACGCATGGCGACACGCACAATTTCAATCGCGAGTACATGGCGGAGTATCTGAATCTGCAAGATCTGTTCAGGAAAACGGGGCGCACGGATTGGCTTCCCGAGAGCGTTTTCCCTTCCCATCGCTTTTTCTGCATGGTGGGCACGAATCGCGGAGACTATGCAGCTGCGGCGGGCCTTTCGCGCACGTTCGTGGGACATGGCAGCGACGGGTTAGTGAAGATCGAAAACGCATCGGTGTGGGGCGTGGACGACCGAGGCAAATTTTCCGCGCCGAGCGCTACGGCATATACGTATCGCTCGCATTCCGGTTTTTTCGGCATCGTCAATTCGGAAGAGGCGTATCAGAACCTGGTGCGGTTCCTGTTTGGAAACGTGCGGGTAGATGTCTGGCTGGATGTGGAGTCGGTGCGGCTGCCACCCGCCATTCAAGGGAAGAATGTGGACGCTCTCTATCAATTCGAATTCCTAGCTTCGCCGCGAGGCAAGCGATGGTATCTTACGCGACGGATGGCGGAAGAAGATTCCGTGGCCTGCCGGCGTCATCGTGACCTGATCGATCCCGCCAACAAGGCGGCTCGCACGATCTTCCTTTCCACTGTCTTTCTGGACAAGAATGCCCGGTTAAACAAACAGCGCGCGAGCCTTGCCTACAGCGTCACTCTGGGCGTCCGTGTTCCGGATTATGAGGTGGATCAGAAGTTCTGGTTTGACAGCCATTTTGAAGGCGGCTACCTGTTCCGCGATGCCCTAACGGTAGAGTTGACCGCGCCAGAGAAAAAGGGTGGCGCTTGGACCTTCGCTCATGACTGGCAGAGTGACGTGGTCGGCCGCGCCACCACGCCGCTGCCATCCGCAACCAAGGGCGAGACGCGCGTGCTTACCGTTCCTTTCGAGAATCGAGGAGCTCCGGGGATCACGGGGAATTTGCGTTTTGAAATTTCGGCTTGGAACAGGTAAGTCACGGCGCGTCTCATAGTCGCTCACCGTTTTGCAAATAACATTGAGATCGTCCGCGCAGTGGATACGCTTAGCGTGAGTTTAATCGCGCAGGCTGCAGCAGGACAAGAACCGCTCGAATATCACGCGCGGAGCACTGACATTGGAGTACGTGAAGTGGACTTCAGCGTGCAACGTATTTCGGAGGGGGTTCCCGAGAACGCTCGTTTTTGATAGTATTTACGGATTCCCGCGAGTGGACAGCAAGGTCAAGCGAGGAGAAAATGAGCCATCCAAGCCATCCAGATGTCGCCTTTAGGAATCGGATGCATTTTAGGCGCGGCTTCCCGTTCCTTGAAAAATGGTTACTACAGGAGATTTTCAAAGCCATCGGCCCCGCGCCGCTTCGATTTTCATTCAAAGAGGGCCAGTCGATGACTCCGCCCGGCGTCATTCCTGTCGCCACCATCGTGATTCGCGATCTTCGCACGATGATCGGCATGATGTTCGATCCGGAAGTGTACTTTGGGGAAGCTTTCGCGGACGGCCGCATCGAAGTGCAAGGCGATCTGGTGCGGGCGTTGCAGGCCGTCTATGAATCGTGGCCAAGTGGACGAGCCGGAAAGAGCGCTTATCAGAAGTTCACATCACGATGGGCGGATTGGCAGCAGAAAAACAGCTTGCGCGGCTCCCGCGCGAATATCCATCGGCACTACGACCTGGGGAACGATTTCTACAAGCTTTGGCTGGATTCGCAGATGGTGTACACGTGCGCTTATTTCCCGTCTCCCTCAGCAACGCTCGAAGAAGCGCAGGAAGCCAAGCTCGACTATATTTGCCGCAAGCTGAATCTTCAGCCCGGAGAACGCGTGGTGGAGGCCGGCTGCGGATGGGGCGCGCTGGCGCTGCATATGGCGCGCAACTATGGAGTGTACGTCAAGGCATTCAATATCTCGCATGAGCAGATTCTCCACGCGCGCCGCCGCGCCGCCGAGGAGGGCCTGAGCGATCGAGTGGAGTTCGTCGAGGATGACTGCCGCAATATTTCCGGGAGATTCGACGTGTTTGTCTCCGTGGGAATGCTGGAGCACGTGGGCATCGCTAACTACGCCAGCCTGGGCGAGGTGATGCACCGTTGTATTGGCGATTCGGGCCGCGGGCTCCTCCACTTCATCGGCAGAAGCCACAAGGGTGTTTTCAGCCGCTGGATCAGAAAGAGAATATTCCCCGGCGCATACGCCCCGACACTGGCCGAAGCGATGGACGTTCTCCAGCCGTACCGTTACGCGGTGTTGGACGTAGAGAACCTTCGTCCGCATTATGCGAAGACGCTGGAACACTGGCTGGAACGTTTCGACAGATCGACAGAGCAGATTTCCAGCATGTACGATCCGTGGTTCCCGAGAGCCTGGAGGCTCTATCTGGCGGGATCGATGGCTGCGTTCCGGACCGGTACCCTACAGCTATTTCAGATCTCCTTCGCGGGTCCAAGAAGCACCTCTATCCCGTGGACGCGAGCCAGACTTTACACGGACGCAAACGCGATTACTGAACGCAGGGAAGACGCGTCATGGATGCATGCGACGTCCTGATCGTCGGCGGAGGCCCGGCAGGTTCCTCTTGCGCCTGGGGATTGCGTGAATCTGGCCTAGACGTCGTTATCCTGGACCAGCACAGCTTTCCCCGCGACAAAATTTGCGGAGGATGGATCACTCCGAACGTTTTTCATGCGTTGGAAGTGGATGCAGCCGACTACGCGCGGGAAAGTCTCCTGCAGCCGATCACGGCGTTTCGGGTGGGCCGCATCGGCGGCACTGCACTGGAGACGGATTATGGCGAAGCCGTCAGTTATGGCGTTCGCCGCTGCGAATTGGACGACTATCTGCTGAAGCGGTCCGGTGCAAGATTGCTGCTGGGTGCACCGCTCACCAGTTTCCGTCGCGATGGCGATGAATGGATCGCAAACGATCGAATCCGGGCGCGCGTGGTGATCGGCGCTGGCGGGCACTTCTGTCCCGTGGCGCGTCTGGTGGGATGCAAAGATCCCCGTGAGGCGCCCGTTGTGGCCCAGGAGATCGAATTCAAAATGGATGCCCACCAGCTTACGGGCTGCCGTGTGCGTGGAGACGTACCGGAGTTATATTTTTGTCCGGACATGAAAGGGTACGGGTGGGCCTTTCGCAAGGGCGACCTTCTGAATGTGGGTCTGGGGAGGGCCGATCCGGGAGGGCTTCCTTCGCACGTAGCCACATTTCTGAAGTTCCTAAAATCCACCGGCAGAATTTCTTTCGACGTGCCCGCGCTGCATGGGCATGCGTATCTTCTGGAAGGCACGTCCACACGTCAGGTAGTGGGCGATCACGTCTTGCTGGCAGGCGACGCGGCTGGACTGGCCTATCCGCAAAGTGGCGAAGGGATTCGGCCCGCTGTTGAATCGGGTCTGCTGGCGGCGCGGATCATTGCCGCGGCGGACGGCCAATATGACCGGCAGCGGCTCGAAACTTATCGCGCG
The DNA here is from genome assembly GCA_902826605.1 of uncultured Acidobacteriota bacterium. Lineage (GTDB taxonomy): Bacteria > Acidobacteriota > Terriglobia > Bryobacterales > Bryobacteraceae > Palsa-187. Next base: position 77,731 of record CADEFM010000009.1, on the reverse strand, counting down.
CGATTACTAGACCGGCGGCAACCCTGGGTCATGAGCGCCGGCCGCGTGGTTCCGACGCAACTGGTTAATCTGCTGGCACAACGTCTGCTCGAAATGCGTTGGTTCGTGCGCGGAGTGGTGCTCGACCGCTGGTTTCTGCACGCCGGATCGGGGGCCGGCTAATCACCCCACCGCCCAGCGTTACAATTGAAAATTCATGGACAATCGCGGCATCGCGCGGATGCTCTCGGAAACCGCGGACCTGATGGAAATTGCGGGTGAGGATTCATTCCGCATTCGCAGTTATCGTATCGCAGCGGGCGTTGTCGAGGGCCATCCGGAGCAGATGTCGGCGATTGCGAAAGACCCCTCCAAGAAACTCACCGATATCGCCGGAATCGGCAAGGGCATCGCCCAAGTAATCCAGGAAATCGAGGAGCGCGGGAGTTTTGAGCGGCGCGATGAGATGCTCGGCAAGTATCCAGCGTCGATTCTTGAGCTATTCGGTATTCAAGGCCTGGGTCCGAAGAGCGTTCGCCTGTTGTACGACACGTACAAAGTACAGACGATTGACGATCTGGAGCGCGTCTGCAAGGAACACAAACTTCGGGAACTGCCGCGCATGGGCGCGAAGCTCGAAGAAAAGGTCCTGAAATCCATCGGGACCTACCGGCGAACGCAGGGCCGCTTTCTGCTGTCTTTCGGGCAGCGCGTGGCGGATGAGCTTTCCGAATACTTGCGGGCGGTGCCGGGCGTGGAAACGGTGACCGCCGCCGGAAGTCTGCGGCGCGCCAAGGAGACGGTGGGCGATCTGGATCTCCTGGTCACCGGCCCGGGCGCGGCCGAGGCGCTCGAAAAGTTCGTCAGCCATCCACGAGTGCACGAAGTGCTGGGCAAAGGCGAAAACAAGGCCAGCGTGAGATATGGCCTGGAAGGTTTGCAGGTGGATTTACGCGCGCTCGGTTCGGATAGCTACGGCGCGGCGCTCCAGTATTTCAGCGGCAGCAAGGATCACAATGTGGCGCTGCGGTCGCGCGCGCAGAGAATGGGGCTGACGCTCAATGAGTACGGGCTGGCGAAAGTGGATGGCGGCGAGCGCGTCGCCGGCGTAACCGAGGAGGAGATTTACGCCGGCCTGGGTTTGGACTGGATTCCGCCGGAGCTGCGCGAAAACTCCGGGGAGATCGAGGCGGCGGAAGCGCACACCCTGCCCAAATTGGTGGAGCTCGAACAGATGCGCGGCGACCTGCATATGCACACCGTCGAAAGCGACGGGCGCGCGTCGCTTCAGGATATGGCAGCGGCGGCGCAGGCGCTGGGGCGCGAGTACGTCGCCATCACGGATCATTCGAAGTCGCTTGCGATGACCAACGGACTGGATGAAAAGCGTGCGGTGGCGTTCGCGCATCAGGTGCGGGAATTGGACCAGCGTGCGCTGGGCATCCGCGTTTTTTCGGGCCTGGAATGCGATATTCTCCGCGACGGCGCGATGGACCTTTCCAACGACGCGCTCGCGGAACTGGATTGGGTGGTGGCCAGCGTGCATAGTCACATGAATCTGGAGAGCGCGGAGATGACCGATCGCTTGTTGCGCGCGCTCGAATGCCCCCATATCCGCGCACTCGGGCATCCCACGGGAAGAATCCTCCTGCACCGCGAGTCCTATCCTTTCGATTTCGATGTAATCGCGGCGGAGTGTGCGCGCCGCGGGGTGTATCTGGAAATCAACGCTAGTCCGGAGCGTTTGGATATTGCCGCCGCGTTGATTCGCGCCGCCAAGGCGAAGGGCTGCAAGTTTGTGATCTCCACCGATGCGCATCATCCCCAGCACTTGGCCAATATGAGTTACGGCGTGCGCATGGCTCGGCGTGGGTGGCTTGAGGCTGGGGATATCATCAACACGCTTCCCTCAGACGAATTCGCCAAAGCGATTAAGAAATGAAACTCCTCTCTTCCAAAGAAATCACACGCAACCGAATTTTCACGGTGACTGAAGATCATGCGACTGACCCCGGTGGTTTCGAAATCAAGCGCGCCATCGTGCATCACGGCGGATCGGCGGTGATGATGCCGGTGGATGAGAAAGGCCGGATTCTGTTAGTCCGGCAGTACCGCCTGTCGGCACGCCAATACTTGTGGGAGTTGCCGGCAGGTACAGTGGATCCCGGCGAAAAGCCCCTGCAGACCGCCAAGCGCGAACTGGTGGAGGAAACCGGATATCGTGCCAAGAAATGGGCCAAGCTGGCCGAGTTCTATCCTAGTCCCGGTTTCCTCAACGAAAAAATGACCATCTACCTTGCAACGGAACTCGCTGCCGGCGTTGCGACGCCCATGGAAGATGAACGCATCGAAACACGCTGGTTTACGAGCAAGGAAATAGATTCGATGATTCAATCCGGAAAAATTCTGGATGCGAAGACGAACATCGGTTTTCTGCGATGGAAGCGCTACAGCAAACGCAAGTAGGCGAACATCTCCTCCAACGCCTGCGCGCGGTGGCTCACCTGCATCTTTTGTTCCAAGGTCGCTTCCCCGAACGTGCAACCGAACGGCTCATGATAGAACAGCGGATCGTAGCCGAAGCCGGTGCCACCGCGCGGTTCTCCGATGATGCGGCCTTCCACGGAACCGCGAAATGTCTTTACCAGCTTGCCCGATTTGACGAGCGCGATCACGCACACGAAGCGCGCCGTACGATCCGCGACGCCTCGCAGTTTTGCAAGGAGCAGCGCGTTGTTCTGCGCGTCGGTGGCGTGCTCCCCCGCGTAGCGCGCGGAGATCACGCCGGGCGCGCCGCCGAGGGCGTCCACTTCCAGGCCCGAATCATCGGCAAACAAGTATTCGTCCGTGTGCGCGCCGTATGCCAGCGCTTTTTCGACCGCATTCACCTCGAATGTATCTCCGGTTTCCTCGGGAGGCGGAACGGACACGGGCAACGCACGCACGTCGAAATCCGGCGCCGCCATCTGGAATTCCTTCAGTTTGCCTTTATTGGAAGTGGCGCAGTAAACAGTCATGCGTTTTCGAAGGTCTTCTGGATGGCGATGAGTTCGCTGATGCCATTCCGCGCCAGCACGATCAGTGCGGCCATCTGATCGTCGCCGAACGCAGTCTTCTCAGCAGTTGCCTGCAATTCCACGAAGAGGCCCTCGCCGGTCATCACTACGTTCATATCCACATCGGCCTGCGAGTCTTCCTGATAGCACAGGTCTAGCATAGGGACTCCGTTGACGATGCCAACGCTGGTGGCGGCAACACGATCTCGGATGGGCGACTTCTTGAGAGAGCCGAATTTCACAAGTTGTCCGACAGCTTGAGCGAGCGCGATGTATGCACCCGTGATAGCGGCGGTGCGTGTGCCGCCGTCGGCTTGTAACACGTCACAATCGAGAAAAATACTGCGTTCGCCCAGCGCGCTGAGGTCGATGATTGACCGCAGGGAGCGTCCGATGAGCCGCTGAATTTCCATGGTTCGTCCCGAAGCGCGGCCTTTGGTGACCTCGCGCGGGGTGCGGGTGGAGGTGGCGCGCGGCAACATGGAATACTCCGCCGTCACCCATCCCTTGCCGCTGTTGCGCAGAAAGGCAGGCACGGAGTCCTCCACCGATGCGGTGCACAGCACGCGCGTGTTGCCTATTTCGATGAGCGCCGAACCCTCTGCGGTTACCAGATAACCCGTCGTAACCTTCACGGGCCGCAATTGTGCGGGGCGCCGTTGATCGATGCGCATCGAATTCATCTAACTCCCACCCTTCAGAATCGCGTAAAACAGAAAGGAAATAAGCGCAATTCCGCTGAGAACCAGAATCAGACACGGAATGGCGCTCTTATTGGAGCGCGCCGAACTGGATTTGCGCGAGCCCGCGGGTTTAAATTTTGCCATGAGCGAGGGAGTTGTTTAACCAGATGTAGCACAAACGAGTGTTGCACAATAAAGACATGCAACCGCGTTCGGCCAGCGAAACCGGTGGAGCTGGCACGGAAAGCAGATCGCCCGGCAAAGGCGCGGCAACCTCCATCCCTCCGGCGCCTCCGCGTGTGGTCAAGCGCTTCTTCGAATTTTCGCTATTAGGGATGCTGGCCTCGGGATTCGCGGCCGTGGCCTCTTCCGGTGCGCTGGACTGGCTTTCTTCCATACTCACCATCGCGGCGCTGATCATGCGGGCCTTGATCATTGCGGGGCTTGCCGAGTTTCGAATCCCCCCGCGCGTAGTGGCTGCGCTGGCGCTCGGCTACCTGGGTTTTTTTCCGCTCGACTACTACTACCTTTCCGGAACATTCCTCGAAGCCACCGTGCACATGGTGTTCTTCCTGGCGGTATTGAAGCTGCTCACGGCGAAAACCGTGCGCGACTACGGCTATTTGAAGGTGATCGGCGGATTGGAACTGGTGGCGGCGGCGATTCTTTCCACTGGTCCCGTGTTTCTGATCTGTCTCGCGTTTTTCGTGGTATTCGCGATCGCGACCTTCGCCGCAGGCGAAGTTCGCCGCGCCGCCGGAGGGCGGGTGGTGGTGTCGCGCGATGGATTAAGGGCATTCACGCGGCGCTTGGGATTGCTCACGGCCGCGCTTTTCGCCGGAATTGTCGTGATGACGGCGGTGCTCTTTTTTGTGCTTCCGCGCACCGCCCGTGCGGCATTTGGGCGTTTCGCGCCACAGACCCTCCATCTGGCGGGTTTTTCAAATTCGGTGACGTTGGGAGAGATCGGCGAAATCAAGCAGAGCAGTTTCCCGGTGATGCGCGTGCGCTCCTATCAGAATGACGGCTTCTTGCAAGTCAAGTGGCGCGGAGCGGCGCTTTCGCAGTTTGACGGGCGCCGGTGGTTCAATCCTCCTAACGAAGAGACGCGCGTGGAAAATGAAGGCGGCGTCATCGCGATCCGCACGGCGGTGCAGGGCCTCCGCCAAGGGCGCAATCTGGTTTACCAAGTGCACCTGGAGCCCCTGGTTTCCGATACGCTCTTTTTCGCGGGAGATCCCGAGACCATCAGCATACAGGTTCCATTTCTCCGCTACTCCCGCGCGGGCACCTTTCATGTTTCGCCGCGCTTTGGCATGCGCGGATTGAACTACAGCGTGTATGGATTTCTGCCAAATGAATGGGCGGAAGTGCGCTTTACCTCGGCGCCGCTCGCGCCAGCGGTTCGCCAAGAACTGCTTACACTTCCATCGCTTGATCCGCGCATCGTGGAATTGACGCGCTCCACGACCGCCGGCGCGGACTCAGAAGTGCAAAAGGCCCGTGCCATTGAAAACCATCTGCGGCGCGATTACGGCTATACGCTGCAACTGCTCAAGACTCCGGTGGCCGATCCGCTCGCGTACTTCCTTTTTGAGCGCAAGAAAGGGCATTGCGAATACTTCGCTTCCGCGATGGCGGTGATGCTGCGGACGCAAGGCATTCCATCGCGGGTGGTTACCGGATTTCAAAGCGGCGTGTACAATCCTTTAACGGGTTGGCAGTTAGTGCGGGCATCCGATGCGCACAGCTGGGTGGAGGCGTGGCTCGAAGGCCGGGGCTGGACCACGTTCGATCCCACGCCGGCCGATCCGAACGCCGGTCAGCCTGGATTGCTTTCGCAATTCACTCTGCTCACGGACGCCGCGCAGCAGTTTTGGCAGGACTGGGTCGTCAGTTACGATCTGGACCATCAAGTGGCGCTGGCATCGCGCATGCGTGAGTTTCGCTGGCCTCGCTGGCAGGATGCAGTGGCGGGCTTCACGGAGACCGCCGCGCATGCCTGGCGCTGGATTCCGTGGGCTGCTGCAGCGGTCGCGGCCGCCGTGCTGGCCGTCATGTTTGGTCCCGCAGCGCTATCGTGGTGCCGCCGGCGTACATGGTGGAGGCGCGTATCGCGTGGCGAGAGCCGCAGGTCGGATGCGACGATACTGTATCAACAATTGCTCAAATCGCTCGAAAAAAGGGGTTTTCACAAACCCTCATGGATGACTCCCGCCGAATTTGCCCGCGTCATCCGAACGCCCGAAATGTCCCGGCTGGCGGGCGACGCTACCTCGGCCTACAATGAACTTCGTTTCGGGGGGCGCGCCGACGCCGCGCCGCGCATGCTGCGTATTCTTGAGCAGATCGAGAAATTGTGACGTCCGCCACCGGGGAAACCTACAGCATTCGCGAACAGCGCGGCTGGTATGTTTACGATTGGGCTAATTCCGGTTTCGCCACCACCTCCATCGCACTGTTCCTGGGGCCCTATCTCACCGTTCTTGCGAAGGCCGCCGCCGACTCCGCAGGCTATGTGCATCCGTTGGGCTTAACGGTGGACGCGCGCAGTTACTGGAGCTACCTGGTCAGCTTCTCCGTGATTCTGCAAGTGCTGGTTTTGCCCGTGGTGGGCGCAATCGCCGATTACGGCCGCCGAAAGAAGGAATGCCTTGCGGTAACCGCTTACGTGGGAGCGGTAGCTGCGATTGCGATGTTCACTCTGGACGGCAGCGAGTATCTGCTCGGCGGCGCACTATTTCTGATCGCCAATGTGAGCTTCGGCGCATCGATTGTCGTGTCGAATTCCTTTTTGCCGGAGATCGCACCCCCGGAACAACGGGATGCGGTTTCTTCCAAGGGATGGGGTATCGGATATCTGGGCGGCGGCGCGCTGCTCGCCCTGAATTTGCTGCTGTATTTGAACGCGGCACGGCTGGGCATCAGTGAGACGTTCGCTGTACGAATCAGCCTGGGGTCGGCGGGATTGTGGTGGGGCGTCTTCACGATTCCTCCGCTGCTGACGTTGCGCAATCGCGGCCGCGAGCAGGCGCCGGCGTTCAGCCGCAAGGTGTTATCGGGTGTGTTCCGGCAACTAGGTCATACCATTCGCGAGATCCGGCGCTATCCGCAGACTGCCCTCTTTCTGGTGGCGTTCTTGTTCTACAACGATGCGATTCAGGCTGTGCTTGCTCTGGCTTCGCAGTTCGGCAACGACGAATTGAAAATACCCGTTTCCACATTGACGATGGTGATTTTAATGGTCCAGTTCGTGGCGTTCCCAGGAGCGCTGGGCTTCAACTGGCTGGCCTCGCGTATTAATACCAAACGCGCGATCGCGGTGAGTTTGGTGTTGTGGATCGTGGCGCTGCTCTACCTTTACGCCGCAGTGCATACCACAGCGGAATTTTTCGCGGTAAGTGCGCTGGTGGCTGTTGTCATGGGTGGTACTCAGGCATTGAGCAGATCTCTTTTCGCACGCATGATTCCAACGGGCCGGGAGGCCGAATACTTCGGGATCTACGAAATCAGCGACAAAGGCACCAGCTGGCTGTGCCCGCTGGTTTTCGGTTTGGCGCTGCAATGGACAAATAGCTACCGGCTGGCGATTCTATCGCTGATTATTTTTTTCGCGACCGGCCTGATGGCGCTGCTGCGAGTAAACGTGACGGAAGGGGAACACGAAGCGGAGCAGGCGAGCCGGTGACGTCACTTGCGCAACGCCTCCCGTCCAAGGGCCGCCTGCACCATCATGAATTCGCCAACGTTATCGGCGTTTAGTACGCCCACCAATGTGCCTTTATCGAGAACGGGCATTACGCGGCACTCGCATTCTTGCAAGCGGCGGAAAGCGGTTTCCAGCATATCGCCGGCTTCCGTCGCTTGGAAAACAGTATCCATGGCGTCGGAGACGCGAGCGGATTCGCGGCGGGACAGCCCAGCGATGAGTTTCGCCTGCGTCAGAATTCCCCTGACATCACCGTTCTCCACCACCGGGAAGTCTTTCTGGGACCCCGCCAGCAAGAGTTCCACCGCACGCTCCAATGAATCCGCAGGTGAAAGAGTGTGGAATTCCGTAAGCATCGCGTTGCGCACCGGAATGCCCCCCAGCGCGGATTTCAGCTTCACCATGCTGGCCTCCTGTTCCGCGCCCATCCACACGAAGACGGCGATAAACATCATGAATGGGTTGTAGAAAAATCCGACAAATCCCAGAGCCAATGCCAGCGCCTGTCCGATGGATGCGGCCACTTGAGTCGCCCGCGTATATTCCATCCGCATGGCGAGAAAGGCCCGTAGTATACGACCACCGTCCATGGGGAAAGCTGGAAGCAGATTGAACAAGAACAGCGAGACATTCACCACCATTAACTGCCCCAGTAAGGGCGCACGTGGGCTGCCCAGTTGCTCGAGCGTAGGCAGAGTGCCCGCCGCTCCCAAGACGAGAAACAGTCCGGCTGCGATGACCACATTCACCGCGGGGCCGGCAATCGCTACCCAGAATTCTTGCTTGGGATCGTCTGGCATGCGTTCCAGACGGGCCACTCCGCCAATAGGCAGCAGCGTAATATCTCGCGTAAGTATGCCGAAACGCTTCGCGGTCAGAGCGTGACCGAACTCATGCAGCACCACGCAAAGAAATAGGAGCAGGATGAACGCGACGCTCCGCAACACGGCAGATGGATCGTGCGAGCGGCCCCATTCCCGCAGCACTACCCACAGGATCAGCAGCGTGAATGTGGCGTGCATGTAGACGCCAATGCCCGCGAAGGTGCCCAGTTTCCACGACCACCTCATTGCATCCTCCTTCTGGTATTCAGCGGCGCAGGCTTGCGAGCGTGGGCGCCGAATCCTTGCCGTCTGCCAGAGGCACCGAATGAATAACGCGTCCTCCGCGGCCCAATGCGCCGGCATAGCGGGCGCCTTCGCGGCTGCCGCCCAGCAGCACCAGCGTAAACCCGCGTTCCGGATAGCGCAGCAGATAAAATTCGAGACCTGGCTGGGAAGTCCGGCGCACCACTTCCATGGAGGGCCGTCCCAGCCGGCCAACCAGCGAGTCACGGTCGTCGTCCGGAGTAAAGGGCAGTGCAACGCGCGGCGGCGCTGAAAAGAAGCGTGCACGGGGGCCCAGCGGTCCTTCCCGATAGACGATCAGGCCAATGACGCAGGTCAGCACTCCCGCCGCAATGCGCGCCAACCAGGAGCGGCCCTTCCGCATGTCCGGTTCGGCGGCCAATCGGATACCCACCACCGGGGCGAGCCGTCCGGGCGTTGGGGAAGCGGGCGCACGCCAAGGAACGTCATTCACCGCGCGCGGCATTTCAATCACTCGCCGCACCAGCGGTACAACCATGCCTTCCTTGTATTCCAGATCCTTCACCAGCCCGACAATGACCACTGGTTCTTCAATGCTGGAAACGCCGGTCACCAGGCGCCGGGCGATCCACACGCTGTGCCGTGTCTTCGTATTGCGAACCTGAATCTCTTCCACCGACCCGCTTTGCAACACCCATTCGTTATGCTCCATCCCGGCGATGGGTGGATAGAAAGAAAATGGCCGGGGCCCCAACTGATCCAAGGGAGTTGGAATGTGAGGACCGGGCACGGTTCCATTGTATGTTGTCTTACAAGTCCAATTCAGCGCAAATCTCCGCGATCACCTGGAAAGTGGGCCGCACGTGGGTGACCGTGGCGGGCGACGCTGCTTCATCCAGCGCTCGCAGCAGGGCCAACTTGGCGATCCCGTAGCTCTCGACGGGAGTCAGGGGCCGGTTGGCCACGCCCCATTGCGCCAGGCATGCCGCGTCAAGCAACACGGTGATGGCGATATTGTTGGCAGGGCCCGAGGTGGCGCGAAAATGATACTCCCCTTCGGCCGGCAGACCTTCGAAAATATATTCATAGATCCAGCCGCTCTGGGCCGCATACCGCTTCCAGCGCGGTTGAGGGAACCAAGCTTGCACGAGTTTATTGTAGTCCGCCTTGTTGGAAGACCGCCGCTTGTGGAATGCTGGGCTTTGGGTTGCCAGACGATCCACTCAACACATTTCAGCGAGGTGACTGATGGCGTGCGATTCCATGGTATTGAGACAAGTTGCTCTATTCGCGTTGTTAGACGACGAAGAGCTGGCGGTGCTCGCAGCTCAGGTGGAGCTCAAGAAATTTGCGCCGCGCCAGCGCATTTACAAGATGGGCGATGACGGCGGGGCCGCTTATGTGGTTCTCTCCGGAGCCGTGCGCCTGACCACGATCGACGAAGACGCACAGGACGTGGTGCTGAGCGAGCCGGCGCAGGGCGAATTCTTCGGCTTGGCGTCGATGTTGGCGGCAACGCCACATCAAACCAGCGCCACCGCACTGGAAGAATCGGAATGCATTGAGGTCGACCGCCACGATATTGAAGTGCTGGTCCATAGCAAACCCATGGCGGGTCTCGATATGCTGACCGTGCTCGGGAAGCATATTCATGCTGCCCAGAATCTGGTGCGGCTGCGATCCATGCGCAACGTCAATGAGTTGATCGAGCGCGAAGCGACTTTAGGCGAGCGCATGGCGGACGCCGTCGCTCACTTTGGCGGATCGTGGGCATTCATTATTCTGTTCGCCGTGATTTTGCTGGTGTATACGGCGATGAATGTGGGTTTGGCACAGAGAGCCTGGGATCCATATCCGTTCATCCTGCTGAATTTGTTCTTGTCGATGCTGGCCGCCATTCAAGCGCCCGTCATCATGATGAGCCAGAACCGCCAGGACTCGAAGGACCGCCTAAGGAGCGAACTTGACTTCGACGTCAACCGCCGCGCGGAAATGGAGATCCGGGACCTGGGACGGAAACTGAACTTGCTGGTGGATAAAGTGGACGATCTGGAAGAGCAGCTTCGTGGAAAGCCGTAGCGGCTTCGGCCGGGCATCGAGTGCTTGTTCGAGGCGATGGAATGAACGAGTGGTTCTTCCTTCACGTATCATTGCCTTCCAATCCATTCGAACCGAGCCACTGCCGGACCATTCCATCGGGCAGAAACCAAGCCTGCACTCGTGCGAGTAGCGGATAGTGTGCGCCATGAACACGACCGTGGTCTTCCTGCGCTGTTTCGATCAAGGTCGCCTGTGTTGGCTAAGGCCTCCTTTGAGAGAAAAGCCAATTGATCAACGTTGGTTCCGTATATGCCGATTCCCAGACGGCGTGACCAATAGTTGGATACTCCGTGTACTTAGGTTTGCCGCCTTCCTTTGTCAGTGCTTGCACGATCAGTCGCGCCCTTTCCACACGGATAGTCCTATCGAGAGTCCCGTGAAAAATCCAAATTGGCGTGCCATGTGTTAGGGACGCTTGGCCCGGATCGCCGGCTCCGCAGACGATTACAGCTGCCGCAAAGAACGGCGCATGCGCGGCCAATATATTCCAGGTGCCGATTCCTCCCATAGATTGACCTGTCAAGTAGACTCTTGCTGGGTCGATCGCCAAATCGCGAATCAACGCTTGAATAAGCTCGATTGTGAGTTCCAGACCTTCCTGCCCCCAACCTTGAGATAAATGTGTCTGCGGCGCAAGGACGAAAGCAGGGAAGCGAGATTGATTTTCGTCGAGCGCCCACACATGCGTGCCGAAGATATTTCCTCCCTCGATTTGGCGCATATTATCGTTGCCTGAGCCACCTGAGCCATGTAGGTAAACCACTAGCGGAAGCTTGTCTGAGCCTTCGGAGGGGCGAAACAAACGATAAGGCATCGTGCGCCCGTTGCGGCTCTGGAAGATATGCGATTCGAACCTTGTATCTAACTTGGCGCTACGCTCGGTAAAATCTCTGTCGCGACTTTGGTGGACGGTAGGAAGGCTTTGAGCGCCGAGGCTGATTGCCATTCCGATAGCAAGGGTCCGCGACACCTTCATAACTGCCATTTTAAAGCTAGGGTAATGACTGTTGCGCGTACCGTCGAGCAGTTGCGCGAAAGACGTAGCATCCATCGCGTCGATAGAGCTATTCTTCGCTGATGGCCACGCTCTTCAATTGATCGCCCTGCTGCGTGGCGTTCACCACATCCTGACCGCTAAGGACCTGGCCAAAAACCGTATGCTTCCCATCCAGCCAATCCGTGGCGATGTGCGTGATGAAAAACTGGCTTCCGTTGGTGCCCGGGCCGGCATTGGCCATTGAGAGCGATCCTACTTTGTGGCGGTGGGGATTGCCCTTGAACTCATCGTCGAAGCGGTATCCGGGGCCCCCGCGGCCGGTGCCGGTGGGGTCACCGCCCTGCACCATGAAATCTTTAATCACACGGTGGAAGACCGTTCCGTCGTAAAACTTGTCACGCGCCAGGAATACAAAATTATTGACGGTATTGGGTGCTTCCTTGGCGAAGAGCTCGCACACGATGGTGCCGCGCGAAGTAGTGAATGTCGCCGTATATTTCTTGTTCGCGTCAATCGCCATGGCGGGCGGTTTCGGGTATTGATTGGACATGAGAATTTCAGTGTAACGCGGAGAAGTCAGCCTCGTCCCTTTTCGATGTGCGCCAACGCGAGGACGAGCGAGCCGGGGGAGTCTCCGAAATCCTGAATCCAGAATATTTCAGGGTCGCGGCGGAACCAGGTAAGTTGGCGTTTCGCGTATTGCCGGGTCTCTAGCTGCGTGGAGGCTATGGCTTCATGGACTGTCATTGCGCCTCTTAGGTGCCGAAGCGCCTGCTTGTACCCCAACGACTCAAAAGGCTTTTCCGCACCTGAGGCGTCCGCCGCCAACAGCCCTCCTACTTCGTCGAGCAGACCGCAGCGGAACATGTCTTCGACGCGCGCATCCAAGCGTGCATTCAACGCCGCACGGTCCGGGTTTAATCCGATCTTGATCACCCGAAACCCTGCCAGAGGAGGTGCAACCGCGGAAGCGGGCAGGGCATTCTTCGTCAACAGGCGGATTTCCAGGGCGCGGGTGACTTTCTGCACGTCGTTTGCGTGGATGCGCCCGGCGGCGGCCGGTTCCAGTCTGGAGAGCAGACGATGCAAGCTCCCAGGCCGCCGGGTTTCACGCAATAGCAAACGCGCCCGCAAATTGGTGTCCCGTTGTGGAAGGGGTGGAAGGCCGCTGAGGAGTGCCCGGAGATAGAATCCCGTTCCGCCCACTACCACTGGCAAATGGCCACGCGAACAGATAGCGCGCAGTATATTCCGAGCATCCCGCGAATACTCACCCGCGGAGTAAACCTGATGCGGCTGAAGCACGTCGAATAGGTGATGCTGTATGTTTGCGCGCTCGACAGGCGGCGTTTTGGCGGTACCTATGTCGAATCCCGCATAGATTTGAAGCGAATCGCAGTTGACGATCTCGCCTTTCACCTGCCGGGCGATCGCTATACCCAAGCGGCTCTTGCCGGATCCCGTGGGACCAGCAATGACGATCAAAGGATGCAGGTTTGCGCTCAAGATTCGGAGTGGGCCACAGCCCCAACTACTGATATCGTATCGGTATACTATAGTTGGGCGGGTTTTGCGCGCCCAAAATAAGGTAGGAGAGCCTCATGCATAAAGCTCTGCTGATGGTGGTGGGGGTCGCTGCGTTTGTGTCGCAGGCCGAGGCGCAGCAGGCGTCCGCACCCAAAGTAGATCGCGCCACCGCCTACTATCACTATTCTCTTGCTCACATGTACGCGGAGCAGGCCGGCTCATTGGGCAACCGGGGCGATTTCGTGAATCGCGCCATCGAAAATTACAAGGAAGCAATTAAGGCGGATCCGACAACCTCGATGTTAGCCGAGGAATTGTCCGATCTCTACATTCAATCGGGCCGGTGGCGCGAGGCGGTCACTGACGCCGAAGAGACGCTGAAGGTAAATCCAAACGATCTTGCCGCGCACCGTTTGCTCGCACGTGTTTTCACTCGCCAGGTCGGAGATGCCCAGCGCGGGAAAATCGATGAAAATATGCTGCGGCGGGCCATCGAGCAGTATCTGAAGATCACCACGCTCGCTCCGCGCGAAACCGAAGCATGGTTGATGCTGGCCCGTCTGTACAAAGCCTCCGACAATTCCGTTGATGCTGAGAAATCTTATCAAGCGGTGTTGGCCATTGATCCCGCAAACGAGGATGCATTAACAGGCCTCGCGCTGGTTTACGCCGACTTGGGCGACAACAAACGCGCCGCCGATCTGCTGAAGAGTTTGGCGGATAGGAGTCCCACCGCTCGCAGTCTGCACGCGCTGGCCGTGGCCTATGAACAGATGCGGGAATTTAATCTCGCAGCTCAGGCTCTGCGCAGGGAATTGGAGTTCAACCCTGTGAATGAGCGCGAAGTGCGCCGCAATCTGGCGCAGGATCTGCTCTTCGCGCAACAGTACGACGCATCGCTCGCCATTTACAGCGAATTGGTGGCGGACGATCCCGCGGACGCACTGGCGTACCTTCGAATTTCCCAGCTTTATCGCCAGAAGAGAGATTTTGCCAAAGCCCGCGAAGCCGGCGACAAAGCCAAGGCGCTGGAACCTAATTCCATCGAGATCCGTTTTAACGAAGTGAACATTCTGGAGGCCGAGGATAAGGTTCGGGATGCGGCGCAGTTGTTAAAGGACATTCTCGCGGGCACAGCAAAGCGAAACTACAATCAGGCCGAGCGCGCCAACCGCGCCGACCTTCTTGAAAGGCTGGCCGCGCTGTACCTCTCCATAGAACAGACGGATTCGGCAGTGGAAGCCTACCGGCAAATGGGTGAGTTGGATTCTGGTCTGGGACCGCGGGTTTCCGCCCGTGTGATTGAGGCCTACCGAAGTGGGAAGGATTTCGTCAAGGCGCAGCAGGAAGCCGAGATCGCCGCACGCAAGTACGCGGACGACCGCATGCTTCGGTTCGTGCGCAACCGGTTGTTGGCGGAAATGGGCAAGTCCGATGAGGCCGCAACCGATCTGAAGAAGCTTTTAGGCGGCAAAGAGGATCGCGAGATTCAATTGGCGTTGGCGGAAGTGTACGAAAAAGGCCGCAAGTTCGACGATATGGCCAAGGCTCTGGACGCCGCTGAAAAATTGTCGGACTCCGATGAAGCCCGCCAGGGAGTGTGGTTCATGCGTGGCGCGATGTTTGAGCGAACGAATCGCGTGGAACAGGCGGAAGTGGAATTCCGCAAGGTCTTGAAAGTGGATCCCGACAGTGCGGGCGCGATGAATTACATCGGCTATATGCTGGCTGACCGCAATCTGCGGCTGGAGGAATCGCTGGGACTGATCAATAAGGCGCTCGACGGGGACCCCGGCAATGGCGCATATCTCGATAGCCTTGGCTGGGTCTACTATCGCATGGGGCGGTTGGATGAGGCGGAGCGGAACTTACGTTTGGCCATCCAGAAGACGCCGCGCGATCCTACCGTGCACGACCATCTTGCAGACGTCCTGATGAAGCAGTCCAAGGTGAAAGAAGCAGTCGCGCAGTGGGAGGTGTCGCTAAAGGAATGGGATTCCAGTTCCCCGGCGGAAATGCGGCCGGAGGAGATCGCCAAGGTCAAAACAAAGCTCGAGGGTGCACGCGTCCGGCTAGCGCGGGAAAACGGCACACGAAACTGATTTGTGCAGTTGAGTAGCCTGTCTTTATTGAGCCACTTTGCGGCTTCGCGCCAATAAATACAAGCCGATCGCCTCGTCCAGCGGTGGCATCACGGCGATTCCCAGGGATTCCAATTTCGCGTTCGACAGGGCCGAAAACTTCGGCCGCCGGGCGGCGGTGCGAAACTCCCGCTCATTGGTGGCCTTTAACGGAGGATTCACTCCCGCTGCCCTGAAAATCTTCACGGCCCAGTCAAACCAGGAAATGGGTGTGCCGCCAGCGATGTGAAACAATCCTTGCGCCTCGCGTTCCACCAGATCCGCAGTGCGTGACGCCAGGGCGGGCGCGAAGGTCGGGGACGCAACGTGATCTTCCACGACGCGAATCGGTTGGCCATTCGTGGACAGGCGTAACATCAATTCCACGAAATTTCCGCGAGCTGTATCGAGTCCCCCCGGGCCGTACACGCCGGAGGTTCGGACCACCAATGCAGTGTCCAAATAGGCGCGTGCGTAAAATTCACCCGCTAGCTTGGAGACGGCGTAGGCGCCGAGCGGCCGCGGTATGTCTTGCTCCACGTATGGTCTTCCAGCCGTTCCATCGAAAACGTAGTCCGTCGAAAAATGCACAAGGCGCGCGTCGATATGCCGGCACGCCAGCGCCAGATTGCGTACCGCCAAGCCGTTCGCCAAGAAAGCGGTCTGGGGCTCTTTTTCAGCGATGTCCACCTGGTTGTAAGCGGCTGCGTTGATGACGACTGCCGGGTCGAATTCCGCCAAACAGGATTCGACGCGCGCCGCGTCGCTGATGTCGACGTCGGCTCGCTTGAATCCCTTGACCTGGTAACCCCTCTTGGTAAACTCGGTTTTTAGTTCGACGCCAAGCTGGCCGCCGCTTCCAAAGATTGCGACACGATCCTGTTGCACCTACCCATTATCTCCGAGTATCCACCAGCTCTTCTTGCCGTGATTTCGCTAGGGATCGATTCAGAGCGTTTAGCTCCGTTAGCAAGGAAAGCCGGTGCGCCACTTTGACGGCGACATGATAGGAAGAATCTTCCGGCACATGAGAGCATCGACATACGTCACCGAGGATCAGCACATTATCGCTCACGATTTCCACAGGTTCGTTTACCGGGACGGACGCCGAAGTGACTAAGCGGACGCCTCGCGAGGAAAAATCCTCCAGCGTCGCTTTCATCATTTGCGGAGATTTGCCAAGGACTTTCAGCAACGCCGGCTGATTTGTTGCGGTTCGGCGTTCAGTACGACGCTCCATACTTATACTTATCGGCAGTATAGAGGATTAATGATATGGATTTAACGGAAATAGAATGCGGCCCATATGATCAGGCCCACTGCGCAGGGCAAAGCAATTTCGAGCCAGTTATCTTTCAGAAAACAAATGATTTGGGTAGGCCTGGCGGGAGGTGTTGATTCCCCGGCGCTCTGCGGGGTCATGGAAGACGCCACACGGCTGCGTAGGGCGGAGGGTAGCCCATTCAGTGCGCGCACAATTTCCTGGCGCCCACGTCGGTCTGCGATCAGAATGGTCGCCGAATTAAAGCTGTTGGTAGATTCGTCCAACTGCTTGCGAAGCTTCGGCGGGACTTCATTGAGCGAGCGAAATACGCGGGTACGACCGCTCTTGGCGATAAAAATCGTTGAGGTTTTGAGCGTGAGCCGCTGCATAATCAAATCTCCGCGGGCAGGGCTTTCGCAGTGGGCTTTGGACGATCCAAGCCGCCCGCCTTTTTAGAAGGAGCGGACGCATCGGAAACCGAATGGCTCAACGTTACTTCAATAAACCCAAGTGCTGCTTTGGAGAGGGCTTTGTCCTTTCTATAAATTAGGCCAATTTGGCGAAGCATCGGTTCGGGTCCCAAGGGGACCGCAGCCAGCTGGCCGGCGCTTACTTCCTCTCGGATATGGGATGCGGGCAGGAAACTGATGCCCAGCTCGGCGATCACAAAGCGTTTGATCATTTCAGTGGAATCGAGCTCCATGGAAATGTGCACATTGTCGTCCACCGGTTCCAGCCACGCATTTAACTTGCTGCGTGTGGTGCCTGCTTTCGGGAGCAGCAGAGGAATGCCCGCCAGATCTTCCGCGGTGAGGAACGGTTTCGCTGCAAGCGGATGGTCGGGAGGAAGCACTACCTTAATTTGATCGGCATGAACCTTTGCCACTTGTAGCCTTTTCTCGGTGACCGGAAGTTGGGTAATGCCGAAGTCGGCTTGGTTGTCTACTACCGCCTCCACCACTTTGGCGCCATAAGAGCGGTCCACCAGAATCTGCACGTTCGGAAAGCGTTTTTTGAATTCGGCGAACACGCGGGGAAGGACATAAATGCACGTGGCTTCATTCGCAGCGATTACTAACTCGCCCCGCGGCATGCGTTCCAATTCATTGATGGAATCCTGTGCGCGCTTGCGCAGCGCCAGAATCTGCTCGGCATACTCGGCGAAAATATGGCCGGCTGGAGTGAGAGCGATCTTGGTGCCCAGGCGATCGAACAGCGATGCGTTCATCTCCTGTTCCAGTTGGCGGACCTGTGCGCTCACCGCCGGCTGCGTGCGGTAGCAGGACTGCGCCGCCTTGGAAAAGCTCTTCAAGCGGACGATTTCGAGAAATGTGTGGAGTTGATCCAGATCCATGCCAGCGCGCTCGTTAACCAGTATCCCATCTTATCGGAATGACCTGGCCGGGCGATGGCTCAGCTCCGGCTGGTAGGATGTCAACGGATGCGAATGCGGCCGGCAATCCTCGTCGTGGCGACTCTATTGGGCCTGGCCTGTTCATCGGGGCAAACGATCGCGCCCCCGCAGCGAGTGCTCGTAGTGGTGAATGATCGCTCCCCTCTATCGCGCGCCATCGGTGAGTACTACGTACGGCGGCGCGGCATTCCACTCCAAAACGTTTGCCACATCCGAACGGCACCCAACGAAGAAATTTCACGTGCTGCTTACGCCGCGGAGATCGCGCCAGTGGTGGGCCAGTGTCTCCGCAAACAAGGGCTGATTGAAAGCGTCTATTACCTGGTCACCACGGCGGGTGTGCCGTTGCGCATTCCGGTTTCGGCAGACAACGATCAGGCCTCCGTCGATAGCGAACTGACGCTGCTGTACGGCGAGCTTAAAGGCGGCGCTCCGCATCGCCTGCCGGGCGTGATTCCCAATCCCTTTTTCGGGAGGAGAGATACCACGTTTTTGCATCCCGATATTCCCATTTACCTGGTCACGCGTCTGGCGGCGTATGACTTCGATGGCGTCAAAGCGATGATTGACAGATCGCTCGTCGCGGCCAACCGAGGAAAATTTGTGATCGATATGGCCTCGGCAGGCGATCCTGAAGGCGAGAACTGGTTGCGCAATACCGCGGCGTTTCTACCCAGGGATCGCGTGATATTCGATGAAACCGCCAAGCCCGTCTACGACCAGACCGATGTGATCGGCTACGCCAGTTGGGGATCGAATGACTCTAACCACACCCGTCGCTTTCTGGGATTCAAATGGCTGCCCGGCGCGATCACGACCGAATACGTATCCACGGACGGCCGCACGTTTTCGCGGCCCCCTGAAGCTTGGATTCCAAGCAAGAACTGGCGCAATCCGGCGGGCTTCTTCGCGCACAGTCCGCAGGCGCTGGCGGCGGACTACATTCTAGAGGGCGCGACCGGCGCTTCCGGGCACGTCGATGAACCCTATCTGGCCATGACTCCGCGCCCGGATCTTCTGCTTCCCGCGTATTATAGCGGGCGCAATCTAGCTGAGAGTTACTATCTTTCCATGCGCTCGCTGAGCTGGCAGAATATCGTTCTGGGCGATCCGTTGTGTTCTATTGGCACACCGTTGCGCTAGGCGAAGGCGTGTTATCCTAAAACCGTTATGTCCATTCCGAACGTCAAGCGTTACCGCATTACTAGCCCGGACGGAACCATGAGCGCCAGCCTGATGGCAGTGCTGCCGAAAGATATCAACGTCGAAAAATATCTCTCGGAAGCCGCCCAGCGGTACGACTGGAAAGCGCACCAGGATGCTGCGGCGAAACAATTCAAAGTTCGCGTCGGCCAACAGAAACAGAAGAAAGCGAAGTAGTTTTTTCGCGCTTGTCGTTCGTTTTTTTAGCGCTCCAGCAGGCCGCGCACTTTTTCGAGCAAAGCATGCAGCGTGAACGGTTTCTGCAGATATTGTGCGTCCGGCTGCGAATCCGTCAACTCCGTGCCGGAATAGCCCGAAATATAGAGAATCTTCACGTCCGGGCGAACTGCGCGAAGCTTCGCCGCGAGTTCCGGTCCGGTCCGCTCTCCCAGCATGACGTCTGTCACCAGCAGATCTAATGAACTGGCCCGCGTTGCCGCCGCGAGCGCATCGAGTGCGCCGGACGCTTCCAGCACGTTGTAATTTTCCCGGCGGAGAATCTTCGCGACCAGTGTTCGGATCTCCGGCTCATCATCCACTACGAGAATGGTCGGGCTGCCTTGGGCGCGTTCCGGCTCGCTCATCGGTAAGTAGACGTGGAACACCGATCCTCGGCGCGCGGTCTGCGAGGCATGGCTCGAAAATGTGATGGTACCGCGCCATTCGCGGACGATGGCGTAGGCGCGTGCCAGATCCGCCCCCACGGTGGGTTCCCCTTCCTTCGCGAGGAACGATTCAAACACCACCGCGCTCTTCTCCGGCCCGTAGCCGCGGCCGTCGTCCTCCACGGCGATTTTGGCGTAACGGCCAGGCGGAACTGGGATATCGGTGACCGTCGCGGTAACGATCACAGGCTCGCATCCGATCTTCAGCCGGGTTCTGTCCTGGGCGTCTTCACGGGCGGGCGATGCCAGTGTCAGCAGAATCTCCCGCAACTGACCAGCGTCAGCGGAAACCCACAGTGGGCTCCTCTGGGTGGATAGTTCCACGCTTATGGGCGGACCTGGGAGATGGGGCTTTAGTCCGCTCACCACCATATTGGCGTCCACCGGTTGCGGTGGCTTAGCGCCAGAACGAGTGAAGTCCAGCAACTGCCCGGTTAAGTGGCCGACGCGTTGGGCAGCAGCCAGGATTTGCTCCGCCGCAGCGCGACGCGGGTCCCCCGCGGGCACGCCCTCCAATAGTTCTTCGGCGTAGCCGGTTATTACCATCAAGGGATTGTTCAGGTTGTGGGCAAGACGCGCGGATATCCCGCGCAGAGCGTCCTGGCGGGCGTCCATCGCTGTACTCGAGCCATGTAGAGGAGCAACATGGCTGGAGGAGAGGTCCGGCGAATGTCTCGATTGTTGCAGTTCCGCGATGAACATCGTCTCCGACTCCGCCGCCTCCCGGCCCAAGCGAATGGGAACCAATGAAATCCGCAGCGTGCGCTGCCGGTGCTCGACCAAAAATCCCGGCTGCGAAATGCCGTGAACTTGCAGGTCTCTCAGACGTTCCAACATTGGGGCCGCGGGCAAGATTTCGTCAATTGTTTTACGGCCCAGATCGTCGCTAGCGAAGCCGAGAATGTCGCGAAAGGCGCTATTGGCCGACATTACGGTACGTTCGGGAGAGAGAATTGCCAATGGCACCGGCAATGAATCTACAATCGCCCGGTAGTAGTCGCGATCGCCCTCGATAAGAGACAGCAGGCGAGCGACTTCCGCGCGACTCCAGTGTTCAAGTCCGGCACGATGCATCAGGGCGGGAGATCCTCGAGTTATAGTGTGGAGACGGGAACGAGATTCGGCAAGGTACTCAGGATTTAACGCGCCACCGTACTGTGGGGGCCGCAGTACTGGTACATCCGGCAAGGCTTGATTGCTGAATCGGACTCGTCACGGGCCAGGCGTCTGTGCGACCGTTCCACCTAACCCCGCGTATGTTTCCTTCACTTTGACTACCTTGTTTCCTCCGAAAGTAACGAACGTAACACGGCCTGGGGGTTCTCCGAAAATCCAATCCTCCAATTCGGCGCCATCCTTGGTCTCGCGGCTCTTGTGCAAGGGTCTTCCGAGCGCCAGCAGTACTTGATCGCGATCCATGCCTTCCACAGCCTTCTTGGCGTGGATGGCTTGCTTAATGGGTTCCGGCAGGGTCTCAACGTAATTTTCCGTGACCGATTGCTTTTCAAAATCGAGAATCGGGAGCAGCAGTTTCTTCACCTCGGCGGAGTTCGTTTCACCGATAGCTTCACCGAACATTAGAGCCACCGTAGTGCCGCCCGGCGCATTGGCATCTCCCTGCCCGATAGGTGCGGTACGGTTCCCCATGCCGACCTCAATGTGTTCGTACCATTTCGTCTTGGCTTTGGCGCCGCCACCGAGCTGCAAGACGATGCGGTCTTTGTCAATTTCGATACGTGTCACTTGAATCAGATCGCCCACGTGGCCGGCCAGACCCAGTTCTTTTTCGGCCGCCTTCCATTTGGCTTGATCG
Source organism: uncultured Acidobacteriota bacterium (assembly GCA_902826605.1). GTDB lineage: Bacteria > Acidobacteriota > Terriglobia > Bryobacterales > Bryobacteraceae > Palsa-187. The sequence continues at coordinate 56,113 of CADEFM010000009.1, read as the reverse complement.
TAAGTGCCATCCGCATTGAATTCCAGCGCCTTTTTAGAGCGGGGAAGCAGACCTTTGATGGTGGCGTATTCCGCCGTCAGGCCGCGGAGCAGTTCGATTCGTCGATCCGCGGTGAGCTTCTTGGAATCCGCCCATATCGGCGACCAGGGGGTGAATGCGGCGACGATAAGAATCGCGGAAATGGAAGTTAGATGACGGTTCGTTACAAGGGTCATATTACGCGCCCTCTTCAGGAATCACACGCCACAGCAGGAAGAACAGCGCCGCGACTACTGCCGTGGTGAGCAGCCCGCCCTCAAAACCGTAAGCGCCGCCGCTCCACAACTCATTCGCGTTCCAGCGCAATTCATATCCGCCCACTCCCATTGTAAACCCGCTGAGGTTCACCCCGATCAGGGGCATGGCCGCGTTCCAGCCGAAGTGCAATCCGATCGGCAGCCACAGCGCACCCGATCGCAGAAATGCACAGCCCAATAGGATTCCCCACGCCACCGTATTGATCACCGCCAGCAGAGTCACGTTCTGGTTGCCCATGTGCAAAACGCCGAACAATACACCCACGGGCAACACGGCGGCAAAAGGACCGGCGGTGCGTGTGAGCAGCTGGAAGGCGTAGCCGTGAAATACAAGTTCCTCGCCGAAAGCCCCGAATAGCAGCAGGATTATCAGGAATACCAGCGCTCCTCCATGAGTCTGTCCCGCCGGGACATAGGACGCCAGCCGGAATAAAAGCACGATGATCAGGATGGCAGTTGCGGCTCCCGCTCCGGCCAGAATCCCCGCCAGCAGGTCGCGGCGTGAGCGTTGGGTCCACTGGAGCCCAATGGCAGCAGCGCGTCCCTCCTCATACATCAGCGCGAGCGTTGCATTGGCCAATGCGCCGGCAGCAAAATTCGTCATAGCGGAGACTGCCAGCAGATTTCCGAGCGTCTCCATCAGCACTGGAAATACAGTCCGCCCAAGCCACACGATCGCAATGAATAAGACTACCCGTACGATTGTGCGGATCGTTTCCGGATCCAAGCCGCGTCTCTCAGGGTTGCTTGCGGTAAAGTTCATCGCGCGCGTATCTCGCGATAAAGGAGGAATCCTGCCGCTACCGCGATCGCACCCGCCATCGCCGCGCCGCGCCTCGCTACCTCAGGCAAGCGTGCCGAGCCGTAATAGAATGCGATGGCCAAAAGCAAAAAACCTAGACGCGCCCCCCGGCGCGCTGTGTCAGCGGAAAAGCGCAAGCTGAGCCAGGCCGCCATCGCTACGAAGGCTAAGGTGAGGCAGGCGCCGAATAGGCTGGTTTCGGCGAGCGTATCGAGTTCGGGGAGCCGCAAGCGGCCTTTCCGTGTCAGGTTGACGGTGGCGATTCCCATTGCGAGCATGACCAACGCGATCCCCTCGCCATAAGCCGCTGATGTTAACACGCGCTTCAGCGCGATTGCCCACGTATGCGGACGATTCTGAGTGAATGCTCTCGCCACCGTAGGCACCGCGAATAGCCCTCCTAGACACGCGTACGCACCCACCATCACCGGGTCCAGAAAATCCACGCCCTTCCACCATGGCAAGAGCAATCCAAAGAGAGCCAGCAGTGCGATGAGCGAAAGCACGTGAGAACATGGTACCAACGAAGTTGAGGATGTAATAGGATTGGCGCAGCGAAGTTTAAGGCATGACCCTAGCCGTGGATTAAGAGCACTTTGTCTAAGGCCAAACTGTAAGATTTTGCCAAGCGAGCGTCGATACACAAGCTAGATATGTTGGAACGGCGCATTGAAACTCGACTCCTGTGTGCGGATTTGGTAGACGTCCAATGGAAGGACCAGACCGGCCGCATCCGGCGAGGCGTGGCCAATCTGGAGGACATTTCGCTGTCAGGGGCGTGTCTGCAAGTAGAACGTCCAGTACCGCTGGGTACGCCGTTCCGCATCGCCCACACTAATGGCACGCTCATGGGCAAAGTGAAATATTGCGTATTTCGCGAGATCGGCTACTTCCTGGGTGTTGAATTCGAGCCCGGGCAGAGATGGTCTCAGCGCAGCTTCCGGCCGCAACATTTGCTCGACCCGCGGCGCTTGGTGAATCGCGCTGTGAATCGCATCAAGGACAATCCCTCGCCCGAACCGGCGGCGTAACGGTAGTCCAGTTTCTAAGGCAGCGTCGCGCCGATGGGGTTTAACCGGATGGCGTCGATTGCGTATCCGATCGACACGGCTTCAATAATTCCAGTGTTCGTTTCGACGGTCAGCGAGGTCGGCTGCTCGCCGTCGCGAATCGGCAAACGCTCGTTGCGAAAACCCGAAATCACTCCGATCACCTTAACTTTCGGTGTGCCTTCCGGATACCTTTCGCGAGGATCCAGTACTACTACTGGACCGCCCGAAAAGCCGGGATTGTTAATGCCATCGAGGTAGATCCTTTCGATACCGTTGCCGGGAATAATCGCCGAGACGATTGCTTTCTTGACGAAGGGCAGGGGATACAAATTGTTCGTAGTGCCTGAGGGCATGGAGATGCCATAAGGAAAGCCCAGAAAAAACACGTCGTTGCCGTAAGTGGTGACACCTTCGTAGGGCGGCAGCTCCAAATTCGGTGTCAGCGAATTAGAAGGCGCCAGCACTGCGATGTCAGCGCCGTCAGCGACGGACGTGAGGCGTTTCACGGCGATTTCCGTCCATTTTTCGTCGCGGCGAATCTGAATTTTGCCGTTCTCTTCGAGACCCGCTACCACGTGCGCGGCCGTGATGATATATTGCCGCGTGTCCACGTCGAGCGTAAATCCCGTGGCCACGCGCGAGCCGTAACGGATCATCAATACGCGCTGGATCACGTTCTGGCTGATCTGGGCCTGCGCCGCGACGCTGAACATCACGCAAATAGCCGCGACAGGGAACCGCATGCCTTAAGATAACCCGCGCCGAGCTTGGCCGGCCAACGCGCGGTGGCGGAAGCAGTCCGTAGTGTGGTCATTCACCAAGCCGGTGGCCTGCATGTAGGCATAGAGAATCGTGCTGCCGACAAAAGTAAACCCGCGCAGCTTCATGTCTTTTGATAGCGCATCGCTTTCGGTGGTTTTCGCCGGGACATGAGCGCGCGTCTTGGCACGGCGTTGTATTGGCACGCCGCCCACGAACCGCCACACGTAAGCATCGAAGCTTCCGAACTCGCGCTGGACATCGAGAAACGCGCGAGCGTTCTTCACCGCACCTTCGATCTTCAAACGGTTCCGCACCAGCCCCGCATCCCCCATCAGCTTTTGCACGCGAGCTGTTGTGAAACGAGCGACCTTGGCCGGATCGAATTCCGTGAACGCCCGCCGATAGTTTTCACGTTTTCGAAGGATCGTCTCCCAGCTCAAGCCTGCCTGCGCGCCTTCCAGAATCAGCATTTCGAAGTGTTTCCGGTCATCATGCACCGGCATGCCCCACTCCTCGTCGTGATACGCGACGTAGTGGGGTTTGGATAGATCCACCCAGAAGCAACGGGTCTTGTTGGTGGTGGTCAAGACGGTCGAGCCTCTAACTCTTTGATCACCGCCAGGAATGCCTGCGCTGCGTGGCTCAGCGCCCGCCGCGCGGGATAAACCAAGCGAATGGGCCGGTCGACGGTCATTTCCTTCACGCGCACCTCTCGCAGAATACCTTGCCGGATCTCCTCCTGCACGCACATAAGGGGAAGAAACGCCACGCCTTCATTTCGCTGGACCATCTTACGGATGGATTCAATAGTCGGCATTTCCAGATCCATCTTGAGCGGCACGCGATGACGTTGGAACTCGCGGATTACCGCCGCTCTGTACGGCGACACCACATTATGAGCGATGAAAGTCTCATCGCCCAAATCCGTAATGGAAACTTCCGCAACCTGGGCCAGCCGGTGGGACGGCGAAACGATGAATGCCAGGTGATCGTCGTAGATCACGCGCGAAACCAGCCGTTCATCTTCCGGATCGTAGCTCACGATTCCCAATTCCAGTTCACCATCCAGGAGTTCCGCTGGGATTCTGCTCGATAAGCTTCGCCGGACCTGGACTTTCACTTTGGGGTATTTTCGGCGGAAGCGTTCGATATGGTCCAGTAGATAGAGCGTGGAAGACTCGTTGGCGCCAATCGTCAATCGACCCGCCGACATGTCCCGAAGTTCGGCCAAGGCATTTTCAAGTTCTCCTTGTAAATTCTCGAAGCGTCGGCCAAAGTCCAGGACGATTCGCCCCGCGTCCGTCAAAAGCAGGTCTTTCGCCGAACGGTCTATCAGTTTCTCGCCGAGCTCTATCTCTAACCTCTGTATAGACAATGAGATAGCAGGCTGAGTCCGAAGCAGCTTTTCCGCCGCCCGGGAGAAGCTCTTTTCGGACGCGACCGTGAGAAACACCCTCAAAGTGTGCAGTTCCATAAGTTCATATTATACGAACTCACATTATTATCAATTTGCGAAATTTACACCCCCGGCAGCATAATGAGAGCGTAGACCCTTGACCGGGACTTCGATATGCGGCTTGTTACCCCGAGCCGCTGATGGAAAGGCACAACCCAATGTCCGACCGAGTATACATTTTCGACACAACGCTGCGGGATGGAGAACAATCACCCGGCTGCAGCATGACGGTACCAGAGAAGCTGAAAATGGCGGCGAAGCTGGTAGATCTGGGCGTCGATATCCTCGAAGCCGGATTTCCCATCGCGTCCGACGGTGATTTTGAAGCCGTTGCGGCCGTTGCCCGCGAATACCCGTGGGTGCAAGTGGCCGCACTGGCGCGCTCGAACAAGCTGGATGTGGAGCGAGCTGCGGCGTCATTGAAGCATGCCAAACGTCCGCGCATTCATACATTTATTGCAACCAGCGATATCCATCTGAAGCTGAAGCTGAAGAAATCCCGGCAGCAGGTTTTGGACGAAGCTGTCGCCGCAGTCACCCTTGCTCGCCAATATTGCGACGACGTCGAGTTTTCCGCCGAAGACGCCACACGCACGGATTGGGACTATCTGGAACAAGTCTCGCGCGCGGTAGTGGCCGCCGGGGCGCGCACAGTGAACCTTCCGGACACCGTAGGTTATTCCGTGCCGGATGAATACAAGGAATTGATCAGCCGGATGGTGAAGGCGCTAGGCGATTCTGCCATCGTCAGCGTGCACTGCCACGACGATCTGGGACTGGCGGTCGCCAATTCCATCGCGGCCGTGCAGGGGGGCGCCCGGCAGGTCGAGTGCACCATCAACGGCATCGGCGAGCGGGCCGGCAACGCCGCGCTCGAAGAATTTGTCATGGCGATCAACACGCGGCGCGACCGTCTGCCGTTTGAAACCAAGATCGTCACCGAACACCTGTTTTCCGCCAGCCAGTTGCTGACGTCCATCGTGACCTTCGGTCCGCAGCCTAACAAAGCCATCGTCGGTGAAAACGCGTTTGCCCACGAAGCTGGCATTCACCAGGATGGCTATCTGAAAGATCGCACCACCTACGAAATCATCGATCCTAAGAGCGTCGGCGTTCCGGAGGGCAAGCTGATTCTTGGCAAGCACAGCGGACGCCATGCGCTTGCAAAACGCTGTGAGGACTTGGGTTTTGCACTAAGCAAGGAACAGCTCGATATCGTCTACCACCGCTTCACGACGCTTGCCGACCGTAAGAAGGGCGTCCGTAACGATGAGATCCAGGATCTGGCGCGGGAAGTGGCGGACGACGCCAAAATCGCGAGCGCCGGAGTGAAGAGTTGAAGCTTTTTTTCAGATTTCACGAATTTTCCACGTATCCGTCACGCAACGGAATAGAATCCACTGCATCATAGATTACGTAGAAGACTGAGCGGGTACGAAAGCCTGCCGGACTAGAGAAAGAGACTGGACATGATCGCCGGAGCATTCATCGCAGGGTTATTGATCGTTTCGCTGTTGCTGGAATCCATCGCTTCCCCGCCCAGGGGTGAGTGACTGTGACTGCGCGCGACGCCGGGCAATAGAGCTAAAGGGGCATATAATGCCTCAATGGCACGAATTTCCTTGTGGTTTGCGCTGGGCGCGGCGCTAACGGTCGTCCCTATCGCCGTCGGGCAAGCTAACCCTGAGGCAATCGCCGCCCGCCAATGGCGCCAGCAACACGAACGCACTATCGTAGACGAGTTCTTCGGGCTGCTTGCTATACCCAACATCGCCAGCGACCGCGTCAACATTCAGCGCAACGCTGAAATCATCGCGAAAATGATGGGCCAGCGCGGCGTCCCGGCGCGGCTGGTTTCGGTCCCAGGAGCCAACCCCATCGTGTTCGGCGAGATCAAGACCCCAGGCGCCACCCGCACCTTGGTCTTTTACGCTCACTACGATGGGCAGCCGCTCGACCCGAAGGAATGGGCTACGCCTCCTTTCACTCCCACGCTGCGTAACGGGATGCTTGAAAAAGACGGCCAGAGCATTGCGCTCCCAGCCCCTGGCATGCCGTTCAACCCGGAATGGCGCGTTTACGCTCGCGGCGCAGCCGACGACAAGGCGCCCATTGTCGCCATGCTGACCGCGCTTGACGCCATTCGCGCGGCCGGCCTTCGCACGAAATCCAACATCAAGTTCGCTTTCGAAGGCGAGGAAGAAGCGGGCTCGGTCAACTTGGAAAAAATCCTGGCCGCGAACAGGGAATTGTTTTCGGGCGACCTGTGGCTGATGTGCGACGGGCCTGTGCACCAAACCCGCCGCCAGTTGATCGCGTTCGGTGCGCGCGGCGCCACGCGTGTCGATATTACGATCTATGGCCCGCGCGGTGAGTTGCACAGCGGCCATTACGGGAATTGGGCTCCCAATCCAGCCATGCTGTTGGCGAAATTGCTCGCGTCGATGAAGGACGACAACGGTCGCGTGTTAGTGGAACATTTTTATGATGAAATCGAACCCCTCAGCGACCTGGAAAAACGCGCCATTGCCGAAGCCCCCAGCATCGACGAGGATTTGGTGAAGGAATTCTGGCTCGGCGCAACCGACGGCGGGCCGGCCAAGTTGACCGAGTTGATTACGCTGCCGTCGCTCAACATTCGCGGTATGGCCAGTTCACGCATCGGCCCGCAGGCGTCGAACGTGATTCCTGCGACCGCGTCGGTGACCATGGACGTCCGGCTGGTCAAAGGCATGGACCCGCGCCGCACCGCGGAGCGCGTGATTGAGCATGTCCGCAAACAGGGCTTTTTCGTTGTGGAGTCGGAGCCCAGCGCCCAAATCCGCATGGCCCATCCCAAAATTGCCATGATTCCGCGCCCCGGCGGGGATGCGGCCACGCGCACTCCCATGGATCTGCCGATTTCGCAGGAAGTGATCCGCGTCGTTGAGAGCGTCCGTGGTCCCGCCGTCAAACTGCCTAATATGGGAGGCGGTCTGCCGCTGACTAGTATCGAACGGCCGCTGGGCACCCGGACCATCGTGATTCCCATGGGCAATCATGACAACAATCAGCACAGCTTTAACGAGAATCTCCGTTTGCAGAATTTGTGGGACGGGATCGAGCTGATGGCCGCGCTGTTGACGATGTGACGAGTTGATTGATGGGTAAGATCAAGTCAAGTGCGGTAGCCTTATTTCGGCGTCTGGTCCCGTCAGGCGGCGAGGAGCCATCAGCGTCTCCGGAACCTGTCGATATCGACCCAGGCTATGCCGCAAAGCTTGAAGTCGAACGCCTTTTTTTCGAGGACAATATCCAGGTTCATGACCTGCCGCCCATCTTCCACTATTGGTCGAACAAGTACATCCGGCCGATGCACGAAGAGTTTGGTTTTACGATGGCGGAAGACATGTATACGAAGTATTTGAGTCGCGCGGCGGGGACATGCGGGGGTAAAACACCCATTTTCGTAAGTCTGGGCTCGGGCAATTGCGATTTGGAAATTCGCGTGGTGCAAATGCTGAAGGCGGCCGGCCTCTCGCAATTTGTGATCGAATGTGTTGATTTGAATCCGAGCATGCTGGAGCGCGGACGCGAGCTAGCCGAGGTGGCCGGGCTGCAACAGCATCTGGAGTTCGCGCCATGCGATTTCAATCACTGGAAGGCAACCCGGAAATATGCCTGCGTGATCGCCCACCAATCTCTCCATCATGTTTGGGAACTGGAATCGCTTTTCGACGAGATCAAGAAATCGCTCCTGCCGCAGGGTTACTTTTTGACCAGCGACATGATCGGCAGAAACGGACACTTGCGCTGGCCCGAAGCCATGCGCGAGGTTCAACGCTTCTGGCGTGAACTCCCCCCGGAATACCGCTGGAACACCGTTCTGGAGCGCGCCGAAGAAGAATACCTGGATCACGACTGCTCGACGGAGGGCTTTGAGGGAATCCGTGCCCAGGACATCCTGCCCCTGCTGGTGAAACGCTTCGATTTTGAGCTATTCATCCCGTTCGGGAACGTGATTCAGCCCTTCATCGACCGGAGATTCGGGCCTCATTTCGACATCCAACGCGAATGGGACCGCGACTTTATCGACCGTGTGCATGCACTCGATGAGCAGGCGCTTCTGAGTCGAAGGGTGTCGCCCTGTCAGATGTTGGCTGCGATGACGCCGCAGCCGTGCAGAGAGCGCCACTATTCTCGCGGTCTGACGCCGTCCAGGTGTGTTCGCAGGGAGGTTCACACAGCAGACGAACTTGCGGCAACGGAGCGTTCGGCGCCGATCTCGATCCTCACAACTTCGATGCGCCCGGCCGCACCGCAAGGATTCATCTATTCGATTCAATTCGAAGCCGGAGATGGCATTCTACCTTATGAATGGTCTGCCGTTGGGCTGCCCCCCGGCCTTGTATTGGATACTTCGGGGCTCTTGAGTGGCAGAGTTCGATCAGCCGGTGTTTTTAATCCAATCGTGACAGTGAACGATAGTGCGCACCCTCCGCAGGTGGCGGCGCAGCGTTACACAGTGATCATCAAAGACTTGCCGGAGCCGTTGGCGATTGCCGCGTGGACGCGCTGCGGCGCTGTCGCTGAATCCCCCTATCGGGAGAGCCTCAAGGCGACGGGCGGAAGCCCCCCATATCGATGGGCCGTTACCGAGGGTGCACTTCCCGGCGGACTTGTACTAGATGAAAGTGCTGGCGTAATAGAGGGGCAAATCGTCGAAACCGCAACGGCCCCCTTCGTGCTTCGGGTTACAGACGCGGGTTTGGATTCCGCGACAATACGGAAAACCATGCTGATTCATCCCCAGCGTGTTGCATATGCTCGCTTGGTGCTGTCTCACTTTGTATGCGGGGGCGGCTGGAAAACATCGTTATTGCTGAAGAATCCATCCAGTTCATCCACTTCCATTGCGATACGCTTCTTTTCCGACGACGGAAGCCCTCTGAGTCTGCCGGTGACCGTGGCGGCGCGTGCGATTACCACTGCGGAGATCGAAGAAATCATCGCACCGCATTCGTCTGTGCACATTGAAACCTTAGGCCAAGTGGGGCCAGATTTGGCTGGTTGGGCGGAAATCCGTTACATCGGCAGCCTTCTCGCTGAGGTAACGTTTGCGCATACTGTCTTTGGGAGAGCCACGGCGATGGTGGAAGAGGCGTTTGCATCCTCATTCCTTCGAATCCCATACGTCCATTCCGACGGAAGCAGCACCGGCATAGGTCTGGCGAATGTGGATCATTCGGCGGCGGCCACTGTCGCCGTTGCCGTGCGGAACCAGCATGGGGAACACGCCGCCGCCGAGCACATCGAACTTCCTCCGGGTGGACATACGTCATTCTCCCTGGTTGATCGCTTTCCTGCCGCGGCGGGCCAGAACGGAGTGGTGGAATTCGAATGCTCAACAGGGCAGGAGATCGCCAGCCTGGGCCTGCGCTTTTTCCCGGATCAACAATTCAAGTTCGTTCAGTAGTTGGCGGGGTCCACCTAGCCGTAGCGTTTTCGCTTGATTTCCGGCCTTTGCCTAAAGTGGGGAGCCGATCCCGGCGAAGTACTACCGTAGCCCCATGATTCCTCAGGAAACCATTCCCGCGCACCCCCTTGCGCCTGTTCGTGAGCATGCACCGAAGCCGAGAAGCGTCGACGCCGCGCTCACCAGTACATGGGCACGATTGCTGATCCCATCGTTTTCCGATCTATTTTTCTTGGCGGCGCTGGCTTGGCTTTTCATGGGCGCCTATGGTTGGTCCGGCCTGCTTGCGGATGGCGATGTAGGCTGGCACATCCGCACGGGTGAATATGTTCTCGATCATGGTTCGGTGCCGCATCATGATCTGTACTCGTTTTCGAAGCCTGGGGCGCCCTGGTACGCCTGGGAATGGTTGAGCGATGTGCTGGATGCGCTTCTGTTTCGTGCCCTCGGATTGAAGGGAGTGGTTCTAGCGGCCGGCGTCCTGATCGCCTTCTTCGCTGCCTCTCTGATGCGCCGCATCATGCGGCGCGACGTCCATATGTTCGTTGCGATCGGTGTTGCCATGGCAGGCGTCGTCTCATCCGCCATGCACTTTTTGGCGCGGCCGCATGTGTTCACACTTGTGTTTCTTTCAGTGTCCATGTGGATGCTTGAAACCGACCGCGATGGTAAGAGCGCTTCGCGCCGGTTATGGTTGCTGGTGCCGCTAACCATGGTATGGACCAACCTGCATGGTGGATTCCTCGTACTGGTGGCTATTTTGGGACTGGCGGCAGTGGGTTCAGCGGCGGAGGCGTTTCTTGGGGACCGCAATTTCGCCGGCGCCGTCCGCTATGCGGCCCTCGCTGGGGCATGTGCGGCCGCTTCGCTAGTAAATCCTTACGGGTGGGGATTGCATCAACACGTCGTCGAATATCTCCGTTCCGATTGGATTCGCAACGTGGTGCAGGAATTCCAGTCGCCCAGCTTTCGCGGGGAAGGTATGCTGCAATTTGAGGCCTTGTTGTTTACTGGTCTCATCGCCGCAGGCTCGCTGCTTCGCCGAAGAAAGATCGTAGAGGGACTGTGGATTCTATTTTTCGCTTACCTTTCTCTTTCAAGCGTGCGTCATGTGCCGGTTTTCGTCGCCGTTACGATCCCTTTAATCGCTGGGGAGGTCGCAGGCTGGTGGAATGCGTGGAGCAAGAACGCGACGAAGAATTCCGTGCTTGGAATCTTGAACGCCATGGGGGCGGACTCCGCGGCCGGCTTCCGGCGCACTAGCGCGTGGCCCGCCCTGGTCATTGTGGCTCTTGTAGTCATTAACGATCCCATCAAGTGGCCTAAGGATTTTCCAAAAGAATTGTTTCCTCTCGAGATCGTGCGCACGCATGAAGCCGAAATCCTGAATTCCACGCTTCTTACCACGGACCAGTGGGCGGACTACCTGATCTTCCGCAATCCGGGTCGGCAAAAAGTCTTCATCGACGGCCGCAGCGATTTTTACGGCCCGTCCATTGGCAACGAATACATTCAGGTGCTCAATGGATCCTGGCAATGGCGCAAAGTGATGGAAAAATACAAGTTCAACCTTGCTCTAGTGCCCGTGGACCAACCGATCGCGCAACTGCTAAAGCAAAGCCCGGACTGGCGAGTGAAGGCGGACGACGGCAAGTACATTCTCTTAGTACCTAGGACTTACTCAGTACCAGCTACGGGTAATTCCCTCCCGTAACCAAGGTTCTACGGTGTGTAAGACGCCCGGATGTCCCGAGCCTAATGAAAACCCCCGATCCGTCCGAAGTAGAGAGTGAACGAAAACAAAGCGAGGAATAGCAAGATCGAATGAAGTCTGGTACTTCAACACCGCAGAGGTCTGAAGGTGCGCGGAGAGCCAAGCCGGGGGTACCGCCGCTTCCGATCGAGTGGATGGATCCGATGAGCTGGCGGTTACCGTCAGGCAAAGCACTTGCGGAGTTTGCGTTGCAAGCGGGATTTTTGGCGCCGCTCATCATGAGCGCGCCGCGGATCAAGGGAAGAACGCCGGGGGAAGGGAATCCCCCCCGAATGCCGATAAGACAGAAGGAGGAGCCGGAGCATTCCGGCACCTTTCGAACCTGATGAGCGCACAGATTTGGATCGCACTTTTAGTGGGCGCGGCGGCAATGATCGATGATCTCGCGCGACGTCACATCGCCAACTGGATTCCAGTGGCGGCCCTGGCCGGTGGCTTCGGATGGCAGATAGGCCGCACCGGGTGGAACGGATCCCTGACAGCTTTGATGGGCGCGGTGGTTGGATTTTCGGTGTTTCTGATTTTCTACCTGCTCGGCGGCATGGGCGGTGGGGACGTGAAATTGATGGCGGGGTTCGGAGCGCTGTTGGGCGCCCGACTCCTGCTGCAAGCTGCTCTGTGGACCGCGATGATTGGCGGAGTGATCGCGGTAGGGGCTTTGGTATGGAAAGCGTTCCGCAAGCGAATCGGTGGCGTGAAAACCGCGGGCTTGGACGCGAGCTTGGACGTGGATGCGGAACAAAAGCTCCGCGGGGATTCAATCCCTTATGCTCCGGCCATCACGTTAGGGGTTTGGATGTCGCTGCTGCTCAAGAATTAGCGTGCAACGGCGTGGCAAGGTTTAACGATTATTAACCGTCCCGTGCAGTGAAGACGGACGGCAGAGGAGAAAAAGCATGGATCGCAGGTTTATCACGGTATTGGGCGTCAGCCTGGTATTTGCGCTGGTTGTTTCGGCCGTGTTCTATCAAATGACGGCCCGCTCAGTCACGACGAAGGCGGCCGAATCCACAGATCGGTTAGATTTGGTGGTGACTACGCGGCCAATCGGCGTCGGCGTGATGATCAAACCGAGCGATGTCAAGGTGATCAAAGTAGGACTGGAAGGGTTTCCGAAAGGTGCGTTTTCGAAAGTGGAAGACGTTCTCGATCGCCCCGTAATCTCCAACATCCTGCTGGAGGAGCCGATCATTGAAGGCCGGCTGGCGACCAAGGGCAGCGGCCTGGGGCTGGCGCCCACCATCCCTGTTGGCATGCGCGCCGTCACGGTTCGCGTGAACGACGTTGCCAATGTCGCTGGCTTCGTAATGCCGGGCATGCGCGTGGACGTGCTGGTAACGGGACGGCTGCCTTCCTTGGACGGCGACGTAACCAACACTGTGCTGCAAAACATGCTGGTCCTCTCCGCCGGCACCAACATCCAGCCGGACGCGAAAGGGCAGGCGATTCCGGCCCCGAGCGTCACGCTTCTGGCGACGCCCGATCAATCTGAGATGCTGACCCTCGCCGGCAACGACGGCCGCATTCAGCTGATCTTGCGCAATTCTAGCGATCACAGCATCGAAAAGACAACAGGCCATCACGTAAACGAATTGTTCACGTCCGGACGTAAGCCCGTCCCCGCGCTGCGCGCGGCAGCAGCTCCCCGGCCGGTCCCTCCGCCGCAGGTGGTGGTCGCTGCCGCACCTCCTCCTCCGCCTCCCCCGCCCCCGCCGGATCAGGTTGTGATGATCCGCGGAACCCAGAAAAGCGTGGAGATCATTCCGAATCGCGCGAATTAATCACGGAGCCAAAGAATACAGTTCCCCGACGAATAACGAGGCATGCATATGACAAAAATAAAGAATTCACGGAATACTCAATCCACTGTCCGCCGAACGGATCCAGCTGGCAACGCCTGGGCCTGCGCGGCTCTGGCTAGCCTGCTAGGCGCTGGGATACTGAGCGCGCAGGCCGCAGAGGATCTGCGGATGACCGTCGGCAAGAGCGTCGTGATCGATTATCCGTCGGACGTCCGCCAGATTTCCACCAGCAACCCCGATATCATCGACGCCAGTCCAGTGACTACCCGTGAAATCCTGCTTCATGGCAAAGGCCTCGGTAACGCCACCATGGTGGTATGGAGCAAGGGCGGCGAGCGCACATTCTATAACGTGACGGTGGATCTGAATCTGGATTCCCTGCGCAAGATGTTGAAAGACACGTTCCCCGCTGAAACCATCCAGGTTGAAACCTCGCGAGATTCGATTTCGCTGAACGGCAGGGTATCCGCACGCGAAGTGGTGGATCGCTCCATTGCGCTTTCTTCCACATTTGGAAAGACCGTCGTAAACAATCTGCAGGTCGCGTCGCCCATCGAGAAGCAAATTCTATTGCGTGTCCGTTTCGCGGAATTGGACCGCCAAAAAGAAGTTCAATACGGCGTCAGCTTGTTTGGCGCTCCCGGGGGCAATAATGGCACAACGATGCTGGGGACCTCGACCGGATTTACGCCGCCTTTCAGCATTACGAGCAAGAACCCACAAACCAACGTAACGACCTACACGATTCCGCAGGCGTTGAACATTCTGGCCTTTAACCCGTTCTACGATCTGGGAGCCATTATTCAAGCGCTGCAAGCCGAAAACATACTGCAGATTTTGGCCGAGCCTAATTTGATGACAACGAATGGGAAGGAAGCCTACTTCCTGGTGGGCGGTGAATTCCCGGTGCCGATTTTGCAGGGCGGGGCGAACGCGGGAGCGGTGACCGTGCAATTTCGTGAGTTCGGAATGCGCCTGCGGTTCACGCCCGTCGTGACGGAAAACAAGACCATCAAGATTCATGTGGCGCAGGAAGTCTCCACCTTGGACGTTGCCAACAGTATTGTATTGCAGGGCATCCGCATCCCGGGCCTTTCGACGCGCCGAGCGGAAACCGATGTGGAATTGGGCGAAGGGCAGAGCTTCGTGATTGCAGGGCTGCTCGACAACCGTGAAACAGATTCTCTCGCTCGCATTCCGGTCATCGGAGATATCCCGATCCTGGGAGCGCTATTCAAATCAAAACGCGAAACCAAATCACGCAGCGAGCTGGTGCTGCTAGTAACGCCGGAGATTACGCAGCCGCTGGGTCCCAATGACCCGAAGCCGGAGATCACCATGCCGCGCGACTTCCTGGTCAAACTGGAAGCGAAAGATCTGCAGACCGCCTCAGCCAAGGCTGCGGCCAAGGCCAAGAAGAACTAGCAAGTACTGGAAAACGAAGACGAGCCTCCGGGAGAACCTCGGATGGGACTTCTGGGTGGGGTGAGTGAGCGTGCAGAACGAATCGCAAATCACGGCATTGCTGATCGCGCCCAACCGCGACTTGGCACAAGAGTTTCTGGAAACATTGCCGCAAACCAGGGCGTTTCAGATTCTCGCGGAACTCAAGAACTATCCGCCGGCGCAGACACTGGAGATTCGCACCCGGCAATTGAAGCCGGACGTGGTGCTTCTGGATCTGTCGAGCAATTTGGAAACCGCAGTGAGTCTCATCCGTTTCATCGCGGGCCTTTCGCCGACGGTTCATGTGGTGGGCTTGGGTACCTCGAACGACTCCCAGGCAATTTTGCAATCGTTGCGTGCGGGCGCGAGTGAGTTTCTATATGCGCCGTTCGAGCTTTCAACGCAGCGTGACGCGATTGCACGGTTGCGGCGCTTGTGCACGAAGGAAGTATTGTCCGCCGGCGCTGGTGCCGGCGCGAGCGGCAAGGTGCTCGCATTCGCCAGTTCCAAACCCGGCTCAGGCGCCTCCACATTGGCTACGCAAACCGCGTTTGCATTGCAGCGCTTGACCGGCAAGCGGATTTTGCTCGCGGATTTCGATCTGGCAGGTGGAACCATCGGATTCTACTTGAAATTGAATCATCAATACTCTGTGGTGGATGCCTTGCAACACGCCGAGAAGATGGACGTCACTTTGTGGAGTAGCATGGCCGTGGCACACGCCAGCGTCGACATATTGCCGTCACCGGCGGCGCCGTATGCCGATCCCGTGGACCCGTCACGCATCCGAATGCTGATCGAGCATGCCAAGCGCCTGTACGATTGGGTGATTTTAGATCTGCCGTCAGTATTCCACCGCACTAGCCTGATCGCGATTTCCGCCGCTGATAGCGCCTTCGTGGTTTCGACGCCCGAACTTCCCAGTCTCCATTTGACGCGCCGTGCGATGACCTTGATAGAACATCTGGGATTTCCAAGGGAACGGTTTCAGGTTCTGATTAATCGCGCCGATAAGAGAGCCGATCTGGGGACTGGCGATCTGGAAAAACTAGTGAACTGCCCCGTGGCGGCAAATTTTTCGAACGATTATTTTTCATTGCATCGCGTGGTAACGCTGGGCCAACCCCTGGGGCCGGAAAGCGAGCTCGGCAAAGCCATCGAACAGTTTGCCGGCCGGCTCAGCGGTGTATCCGGCGCGGGCAAAAAGGGTCCGGCCGTGGCAGTGCGAGAAGGCCGGCCAGCGCTGTCGCCCGCATAAATTTAGTCATCAAGGCAGGAGATAAGGATAGATCATGTTTTCGCAAGCGGAAAATGGGGCAAATAAGAACACCCAGCAGGTGTCCTGGGAGCAACGGCTTTTAAAAAACGCCGGACGCCAGAAGAACAACCTGAAGCCGGAATACCAGGAACTGAAGTTCACGCTCCACCGCAAATTAGTGGATAAGATCAACCTGGAAGCGCTGGCTACCATTGACAATCAGCGCGTGCGTAGCGAAGTACGGCAGGCGGTGATCCAGCTGATCGACGCCGAGCCGACGCTGCTCAGCTCGCTCGAAAAGCAGCAGATCAGCGACGAAGTTCTGGACGAAGTATTCGGACTCGGTCCCCTCGAGCCGCTGCTGGCCGATCCCACCATTTCCGATATTCTGGTGAACACCCACAAGCAGGTATATGTCGAACGGCGCGGTTTGCTCGAGATCACCAACGTGGCGTTCCGCGACGATCAGCATCTCTTGCGTATCATCGACAAGATTGTCAGCCAGGTAGGCCGGCGCATCGACGAATCCACGCCCATGGTGGACGCCCGCCTGAGCGACGGATCGCGCGTCAATGCCATCATCCCGCCGCTGGCCGTGGATGGCCCGCTGCTCTCCATTCGCCGGTTTTCCACCGACAAACTGATGCCGCCGGATCTGGTTCAGCGCAAGGCGATGACGCCCGGCATGATGGAACTGCTGGAGGCTGCCGTGAAAGCGCGCATGAACATCATCATCGCGGGCGGTACCGGCTCCGGTAAGACCACACTGTTGAATGCGCTCTCGGTATTCATTAACGGCAAGGAACGCATTGTCACCATTGAAGACGCGGCCGAATTGCAGTTGAAGCAGCCGCACGTGGCTCGCTTGGAAACGCGCCCTGCCAACCTTGAGGGTAATGGCGCGGTGCGCCAGCGCGAACTGCTGGTGAATAGCTTGCGTATGCGTCCAGACCGTATCGTCGTCGGCGAAGTCCGCGGTGAAGAAGCCCTGGATATGTTGCAGGCTATGAACACGGGCCATGACGGCTCATTGACCACGGTCCACGCGAACTCGCCTCGCGACGCAGTTTCGCGTCTCGAAGTCATGGTGTCGCTGGCCAATTCCAACATGCAACTTGTTTCCATCCGGCAACAGATTGCGAGCGCGGTGAACGTGCTGGTGCAAGCCTCCCGTATGAGCGACGGATCCCGCCGTGTGGTTTCCATCACCGAAATTACCGGAATGGAAGGCGAAGTGGTGACTTTACAGGATCTATTTGTGTTCGAAAAGCGCGGTCTGGATCCGGACGGCAAAGTGGTGGGCCGGTTCGCGGCGACCGGGATTCGCCCCAAATTTTACGAGAAACTTTTGAGCGCCGGCATTCGCTTGCGCCCGGATCTATTTGAAGAAGTGGTGGAGGTCTAGTCATGAGTTTTCTATTCCTGGCGGTTGGAGTCTGGGCGCTGGCGATGCTGGGTTGGTTTGTCACATCCAGGTATCTGAAGTCTTCCGATGCGGACCGTGTGAAAGCGCGCTTGCTTGGAACTGTCCGGGCGGCGGCCAAGAAAGGGAAAAAGGGCGAGGGTGAAGCGCCCCAAGTGCTGCAAACCACCGTCGACTCCAAAAACCGGCTGGCGCAGTTGCTGGTGGAAAAGTATAAACTTGGTCCTAAAATCGCCATGTGGCTGGAGCAGGCGGGGCTAGCCTGGCAGCCGGCGCATTTGGTGCACCTGAGCCTCATGGCGTTCGGCGTTACGCTGGCGCTGACGTGGCTAATGCTGCCGGTGCCGAAATGGATCGACTTGCTGGTAGCCTCCGCGGCAGCCGCTGTTCCAACGATGTATGTCCTGATGAAACGCAAGTCGCGCCTCAAACGCTTTGAGGAATTGTTTCCGGAAACGCTCGAATTCGTTTCTCGTTCCATGCGCGCGGGGCATGCGTTTTCGGTTTCACTTGAAATGATTCACCGAGAATTTCAAGAGCCTGTTGCCGGCGAGTTCCGACGCACGTTTGAAGAGCACAACCTGGGTCTTCCCATCGATGTCGCCCTCCAAAAACTGGCCACGCGTGTACCTTCGCTGGACGTTCACTTTTTCGTTTCAGCTGTGCTTTTGCAGAAACGCACAGGCGGCAACCTGGCCGAAATTCTGGACAAGCTGGCGTACGTGATTCGTGAACGCTTCAAGCTGCGCGGACGCATCCGGGCAGTGAGCGCCCACGGAAAAATGACTGCCACCGCGCTGAGCTGTATTCCCATCGCCGTCGCGGTGCTGATGTTCTACACCAATCCCAGCTATGTCACGTTTTTCTTTACCGACGAAGTGGGCAACATCATGATGGGCGCGGCCGTCTTTCTGCAACTCGTGGGCTATCTAGTCATGAAAAAGATTGTAAATATCGAGGTCTAACGCCATGCCATTACTTATATCTATTCTCCTGTTCTTCGGGATCGCCGTTGCCGGCTCCACTCTTGGCATGCGCATGTACGTGCGGCCCAAGGAAGCCATGGATCGTGTGGTCGGAAGCGTTGAAGGCAGTGAGGTCTCACCATCTCACCCGAGTCTGGCGTTCCATGACTTGATCAAGAGACTGGGCAACATCATCCCGCAATCTCCCAAAGATGTAACGGTGATGCAGCGCCGGTTGATCCGCGCCGGACTGCGCGGAGAAAATGCCTTGCGCACTTTGTACGGCGCAAAAGCCGTGTTTGGGATCGCGCTTCCGATAATGGTAGCGACCGCCGTGCTGGGAGCTTCGACCGACCCCGGCAATAAGTTCATGGCCATCGCCGCCGCCGCCGCCATCGGATTTTTTGGTCCCAATGAATATGTGCGGCGTCTGGCCCAGAAGCGACAAAGGGAAATCGGCCGGGGCTTGCCGAACGCGCTCGATCTTCTCGTGGTTTGCGTCGAAAGCGGACTAGGCTTGGATCAAGCCATTCTTCAAGTCTCCAAGGAATTGGAACACGCGCACCCGGAAATTAGCGAGGAGTTCGGTTTCGTCAATCTAGAATTGAAGGCTGGTAAGCGGCGCGTGGAAGCGTTACGCAACCTGGCGGAGCGAACCGGCGTCGACGATCTGAAAAAATTGGTGGCTGTGCTAATTCAAGCCGACCGCTTCGGAACGGGCGTGGCGCAGAGCCTGCGCGCGCACGCCGACTTCATGCGCGTGCAAGCGCGCCAGGTGGCTGAAGAGAAAGCCGCTAAGTTGGGCGTGAAGCTCATCTTCCCGATCTTCTTTTGCATTCTGCCGTCGCTCTTCGTGGTTACTGTAGGTCCGGTGGCGATGATCATCGTCCGGGAGTTGATCCCAATGATGCAAAGCATCTAAGGACATTTTCTCGGCACAGACTCGGATTTCCCTCAGCAGGGTACTAAAGTATGTGGGCGTAAAAGCCGAATTTATTCTTGTCAGGAAAGGAGACTCAATCAAATGGACACTTCTATGGTTCGTATCGTTTGCACGGTTTTGGCGGTTCTGTTCTTAGGCATCATCGTACTGCGCCGCAAGAAAAATGCCGAGTAGTACGTCACTTGCTGCACCGGATGCGCGGTGGGGCTGGGCGAGCCGCGCACCCCGAGACGCCGCGGGAGGTTTTCCTTGGGCGAATAGAGACATGCTATGGCTTTTCAACCTACACCACTAAACGTCACAACACTTTTGGTAGTGGCGCTGGCCGTGGCTGCGGTGTTTCTGGTAATACGGGGGCGCCACGACAGCAATCTGCCGCTGCTGTTTTACAGCGCGACAGTGATGCTGGTGACCTCGAGCGACCGCACCATCAATGGCACATTACTCATCATCGGTCTGGCAACCGCCTTAACGCTTCGTTTCGAATTCATGAGCAAGGGGTTTTCCAAGTTCATGGCGTTCTTGACGGTGGCGACCATGTCGCTGATCAACATTGCCTTCCTGGACCAGGTCTTTGGCTACGGAACTATTTTTTCTTAGACGCCTATCTGCGAGCCATCCCGCGTTCGTAGATATCGGAAATCGTTCTTCGCGAAGAACAGCGTCCCATCGCGCTGCCCGCGATCCCGCCCCCATCTGCAACGATACGTGAGCATTAGCCTGCATTTAGCTTGACTGCAGTTCCCCCCCTCCGTTAAACTTCGACGCCGAGACCAAATTTCCTGTTCAGGACAATCTCACTATGGGTGAAATTCGTTCCGCTCTCCACGCCGGCTTGCGCAGCCCAGTCCAGCGGGTCATTGCTTTCGAGATTCTCGTTCGGTGTGACAAGCGGCGCCGCACTCACGGAGCAAATGCTCACGGGGCCGCCTTCCTCACTCCTTAATATACGCTTCGAATCCCGCCGCTATACATTTGGTGCCGCTGTCGAATTCGCACTCACGGATCATATCGCTGTCCAGTTCAATCCGTTGTATAAACGCCTGGGCTACACCCAAATGTTTGGACCGATGCCTTTGCCCGCCTTGCCCGCGGGGGTACTCGCGGGCAAGGGCACGCTCATCTCCACTCGCTCCCGATCCACTGCCTGGGAGTTTCGCGTGGTAGCGAAGTACTATTTGGGGAACCGGAACAGCGGATGGCGCACCTTCGTGGGCACGGGTTACGCATGGGAAACTGGGTGGCAACGGTCGGACGTGGAGCAGTCGCTTGTGGACTTGGTAACCGGAGCTACCCTAGGGATGTTTCCACCGCGTACCTCTGAGGCCCGGTCTCTCACCGGCGTGGGGATAATCTTCAACGGCGGTGCGGTGTTACGAAAGGGCCGCCTGGGTATCGCACCGGAATTGCGTTATACCCGCTGGGGAAACAGCGCCTTGACTGGTCGGGACAAGAATCACGTTGATTTTCTTCTCACGTTGCGCTTCTTTTATTTGTCTCGTTCCACCGGCAAACCCGCCTCATTCCACGCCCGCCATCCTCCGTCGAGCGAAATGGCGTTCGTATACCCCATCTTTCCCAGTGCCTCTGCCACGAGCGCGGAGCGATAACCTCCGCCGCAATACAGCACCAGCTTCGCGGACTTATCCGGAAATGCAGTTTCGATATCGCGCTCGATGATTCCCTTGCTCAAGTGCAACGCGTCCTTGGCATGGCCCGCAGCCCACTCATTGTCTTCGCGGACGTCGATCAGGACGTGATCCTCTCGCGGCAGCGCCTTGTATTCGGCAATGCCTATTTCCTTCACGCGGCTCTTGGCGTCGTTCACCAAAGCCAAGAATTGTGGATTATGCTTCTTGTGCGGTGTGCTCATGAGATTCTCCGGATGCGGGCGCCCACGCCCGCGAGTTTCGTTTCGATCTTTTCATACCCGCGATCGATGTGATAGACGCGGTCAATGAGAGTTTCACCGTGCGCAGCCAACCCGGCAATGACCAGCGAAGCGCTGGCGCGCAAGTCACTGGCAATCACCTCCGCGCCGGAAAGCGTGGTCGCCCCAGCCACCAGTGCACGCCGGCCGTCCAGGCGGATATTCGCGCCCATACGGGCAAGCTCCAGCGCATGCATGAAACGATTCTCGAAAATAGTCTCAGTGAGGATCGAAATGCCTTCGGCCTGCGTCATCAGAGCCATGAACTGCGCCTGCAAGTCCGTCGCGAAGCCCGGGTGCTCCTCGGTGGTGACGTCGGCGCTCTGCAGCTTCCCCGGCACGCGGACGCGTATGGCAGTGGCGGAAGGCTTGGCGATCTCGACGCCTGCTTCCCTGAGTTTCGCAAGAAATGCGCCGAGGTGCTCGGGCTCGCACCCGGTGACGGTCAGGTCACCCCGGGTAATCGCCCCTGCGGCCAGGAATGTGCCCGTTTCAATGCGGTCGGGAATAATGCGATGCTCCGCGCCGCGCAGCCGCTCGACGCCCGTCACGCGGATAACGGATGTCCCTGCGCCTTCAATTCGCGCGCCCATCTTGATCAACAGGGCAGCCAGGTCCACCACTTCCGGTTCGCGCGCCGCGTTGTGAATCACGGTTTCGCCGCTTGCCAGCACCGCCGCCATCAGCAGGTCCTCGGTGCCAGTGACAGTGATGCGGTCGAAGCGCACTTCGCCGCCTTTGAGGCCCTGGGGTGCGCGCGCTTCTATATAGCCATGCTCCTGGTGAATGGTGGCTCCCAGGCTTTCGAGCGCGGAAACATGCAAATTGATGGGCCGCGCACCGATGGCGCAGCCGCCTGGTACCGAAACACGGGCGCGCCCGCAGCGCGCCGCCAAGGGTCCCAACACGAGGCTTGACGCGCGCATGGTCTTGACCAGATCATAGGGCGCTTCCGGATGTTCAATGACAGCCGCTTGCACCGTGACGCGCTCGCCATCCACCACTACGCGCGCACCGGCGTGTTCCAGCAACCGCTCCATCGTCGCGATGTCGCGCACCGGCGGGATGCGGTCCAGCGTGACCGCCTCCGATGTCAGCAGACACGCGGCCAGCGCGGGTAGCGCCGAATTTTTCGCGCCACTGACGGCAATCTCACCTTCCAGCGGCACGCCGCCTTGAATCGCGAACTTGTCCAATTTATTTGAGGGCCTCTCTGATGCGTCCGCGCGATAGAGCCAGCATTTGTTCGGCTTGTTCGCGAGTTACATTCTTATTGTGCATTACGATGGCCGTGCGTACGCTGCCGCCAGCCGCTTCCAATAATTGCGCGGAGCGTTCCTTCGTAACGCCAGCCGCTTGTTGAACAATACGCCGGGCGCGGGCGGCCAGCTTTTGGTTGCTGGGCTGCACGTTCACCATCCAATTTCCATAGACGTGCCCCAGCCGAATCATGACCGTGGTGCTGATCATATTGAGCACCAGTTTGGTCGCCGTACCAGCGCGCAGACGGGTGGATCCTGTGAGCGCCTCCGGTCCGGGCTTCGGTTCCATGGGATATTCCACGGCCCGCGACAGCTCCGAATCCGGCGTACAGCTGATGCCGCAAGTTATCGCCCCCATCTCACGAGCCTTTTTGACTGCGCCCAATACGTAGGGCGTCCGCCCGCTCGCGGCGATTCCCAAAACAACATCGCCGGGTGCGAACCCCGCCTCCAGCAGGTCGTGCACGCCCGCCGCTGGATCGTCCTCGGTCCCTTCGGTGGAGCGCATCATAGCTGTAGGCCCGCCTGCGATGATCGCACGCACTAAATCCGGAGATACATTGAAGGTAGGCGGGCACTCCGCGGCATCCAACACACCCAGTCGTCCGCTGGTGCCCGCGCCGATGTAGACAAGGTGGCCGCCTTTTTCGAGCGCTCCGGCGATGGCTTCCACTGCGGCGGCGATACGCGGGATTTCCAATGCGACGGCGGAGGCGACTTCAGCGTCCGCGGCATTCAACACGGCCAGAATCGCGGCAGTCGGCAGGGCATCGATATCGCGAGAAGAGGGGTGGGGCTGCTCCGTAAGTAGGTCGTCCAGCACTATGTCCTATTGTATTTGGAGTTGCGCTGGTCGCGAATACATCACAGGTTGGGCGGTCCGATGCGCACTGAGGTCTCAAAAATTGAGCGCGATTTCGCGTGCGTCGGTTCCGAAAGGTTCGAATCGGGCGCGGATTCGACCGTCTTACGCGCTGAAAGAGCTGCCGCAGCCACAGGTCGATTTCACGTTCGGGTTATTGAACTTGAATCCCGAGCCTTCTAGCGACTCCACGTAGTCCACCTCAGCTCCATCCAAATACAGCATGCTAGCCTGGTCGATGAAGATCTTCAGCGGACCGAAGTCATACGTCTTATCGAGCATGCCGGGGGCGTTTTCGAACGCCATGGAATAGCTGAATCCCGAACATCCACCGCCTACTACGGAGATGCGCAGTCCAGCCGGCTTCGGTTCCTGGGTATCCAGAATCTCGGTCACTTTGCTTACAGCGGTTTCCGTTAGTTGAACCATGTGGGTTGGGCCTCGCTTTCATTGTACTATGATGCCGTACTTCAGGCCAGCGACTCAGGTAAAGTGGGAATGAACCCGGGAATCCGGCACGCGATTTCGGCGCAACCTCAATGGCTTCAGCTACGTCGAACCCACCAGAAGAGGTAGCCAATGAGCGGGCTAGGCGTATTACCGTTTCCCCAGACCAGGAACGATGGCCGGGCAAGGACCCGAGTGGACCATAAAAACAGCGAAGAGGCGGCGCTTGTCAGGCGTGTTCAAGCTCGCGACGAAATGGCCTTCCGGGAAATAGTCGAACGCTATCAATCCAAGGTCTTTTCGATCATTTTCGGAATCCTTCGTAACCGCAACGACGCGGAGGACATAGCCCAGCAGGTTTTCGCCAAGGTTTATTTTTCTATCAAGAATTTCGATTTTCGAAGCTCTCTGCTGACCTGGATTTACAAGATCACCGTCAACGAGTGCTATGACTATCTGCGGAAGAAGCGCGTCCGCAAGCTGGTTTATGAAAGTGACTTTAGCCAGGAGGATTCCGACCGGATGCAGGCCTCTGAGCCAGCCGTCGACCCGGGCGTGCCGGTGGACAAACAGCTCGCGCAGCGCGACTTGATTGTGAAGCTCCTCTCCAAGATTCCAGAAGACGAGAGGAGCCTCATATTGCTTAAAGAAGTGGAAGGGCGTTCCGTGGAAGAACTGGCCCAAATGACTGGCTTGAATGAGAATACAATAAAAGTTAAGCTTTTTCGGACCCGCCAGAAGCTGCTCAAGGCCGCTTCGCGTTTAATGCGGGGGCAGGTGTTGGCAAGTTAAGTCCGTGGGGGATCGCGGACGCTAAGATCCGCACTATCCATTGACTGAAAGTAAGTGACTGAGGGAAGACAATGCATCGCGAAGCCGGTGATT
This sequence comes from uncultured Acidobacteriota bacterium, assembly GCA_902826605.1. Lineage (GTDB taxonomy): Bacteria > Acidobacteriota > Terriglobia > Bryobacterales > Bryobacteraceae > Palsa-187. Next base: position 31,293 of record CADEFM010000009.1, on the reverse strand, counting down.
ACATTGAGGAATTTCTGGCGGGAACCCCGCCTGCGGCCGCGCGCGAGCACTTGGATGCATGCGCGGAATGCCGTGAAATGGTGAGTTCCATGCAGGAGCACGCCGCCCTGGTGCGCCAGTTGAAGCCTCCGGCGGAGTTTGACGCTGAGCCGCGTCCGGGCTTCTATGCCCGGGTCATGGGGCGGATTGAGGCTGAGGGACCGATCTCCATCTGGAACCTGTTTATGGATTCGGTATTTGGACGCCGGATCGCGGTGGCCTCTTTCGCCTTGGCGCTGCTACTGGGCGTGTATTTAGTGTCTACGGAACAGGGTGCCGACGAACCCTTAATTGCCGGCGATCCTTCCGCGCAGATACTCGCTCCCATCGACGCCGTTTCCGCGCCTGGAACGATCTCCGTGAGCGAAATGCCGTCGGGGGTGGCTTCGACTAGAGCGCCGATCGATCCGTTCGCGGCGCAAATGGAGCAATTCGTCCTGATAGAGATGAATGAGATGAATCAGTTCATGACGCATATGGAACCAGGATCACCAGATGGCGAAGCACTGGTGGATCTAGTAACGTACCGGGAACAGTAAATATGGCCCCGGCATCGAAAAATCCTAAAGTCATTTCGACGCTGGTGTTCGTTTTTCTGGCGGGCGCCGCGACCGGAGCCCTCACAATGCGTCTCCGTTTACATGATAAGCTTCACCGCACCGCAACTACCGCGACTCAACGCGGAGCGGCGGTAAGTCCTGGCCGTGATGCGTTGTTGCAGCGTTTCAATACTGAGCTAACACTTACTCCTCTGCAAACCACGCAAATCGGGGTAGTGCTGGATGATTACCGGCATTATTACCAAAGCCTCCAGGATGAAATCGATGACATCCGTGCCACCGGGCGCACCCGCATTATGCAGATTTTAGAACCTGGCCAGCGTGAGAAATTCGAAAAAATGATGAGTCAGTTGGCTCCGCAATTAGAAGCCAAGTGATCAGGATCCGCGCAACTTTACTCTCTGCCGCGAGCCGCCATCTTCCGTTCCAACGCATTCCATAGACGGGTCTTGACGTCATCTGGAATCGCCTGCGGCTCAATGCCCTTGTATACTTGCAGCGTGTGCTTAGTCGTGTCCACGATCACAAAGCAGTTAGGACACTCCGATACATGCGCTTGCAGATGCACTTTGGTCACGGCGTCGACGTTTGGGTCGAGATAGTCGTTCAGTTCCTGCAGAAACTGTTTACAGGTAAGCAAACACGTCTTCCCCTTTTCGCTTAAACTGGCGGGTCAACTTTTCCCGCAACGCCAAACGGGCTCGTAATAGCCTGCTCTTCACGGCTGGAACCGATATTCCCAGCGCTTCAGCGGTCTCTTCCGTGCTTAGTTCTTCGATGTCGCGCAGCGCGAAAACGGTGCGGAAATCTGGCTTTAGGCTCTCCACCGCCTCATCCAGGATCTTGCGAATTTCCTCCTGGGAATAGCGGTCTTCCGGGTTACCTTCCCAGACCGCCACTTCTCGCTTCACCTCTTCTTCGCCTGTTTCCAGCGGCTCGTCTAGGGAAACGAATTTATCGCCTCGCCGCTTGCGCAGTTTCATCAGCGCTTCGTTGACGGCGATCCGCACAATCCACGTGTAGAACTTGGAATTACGCTGAAAGCCATCCAGGTGCTGATAGGCTTTGAGGAATGTCTCCTGCAACACGTCTTCGGCGTCCTCGGTGTTCTGGGTGATATTCATCGCCAGACGGAAAATTTTGCGCTGGTACTGTTCCACCAAGGTGGTGAAGGCGGCAGAATCGCCGGATTGAGCCCGCTCGACGAGCGACGGCTCGTCGAAGCCAAGAGCGGAGATGGGCGTGGGAGTCAACCAGTAAGCCTCTCTCTCACTATACAGCCGGTGGGCGTGGAAACCAAACCTCGCAGCCGCGCATATTATAATGAGTGCATGCGTAGTAGAGCCTTGTTACTAACCCTGTGGGCGGCGGGTGTGCTTTCGGCCGCCGAGGTCACGGTGGTGGATGAAATTATTGCTAAGATTAACGGCGAGATTATTACGCGCAACGATATGGACAAAGCCCGCCGTCAGACGGAGGACGTTTTGCGCCAGCAGGGTCTAACAGGCGTGCGTCTAGACGCTGGGATCAAACAGCACGAAGTGAATATTCTGCGCGAACGGATCGATAGTCTCCTGCTGCTTTCCAAAGGCAAGGAACTCAACCTCAATGTCGATGCCGAAGTGAACAAGCAGCTAACTGATATTCAACGCCAGGCGAAGATCGCCGAGCCGGAGAAGTTCCAGGAGTTGGTGCGGGAGCAGACCGGACACTCCTTCGAGGACTATAAAGGCGAAATGAAGAATCAGATGCTCACGAACCGCGTGATCCGCCAGGAAGTGGCAAGCAAAATACAGTTCAAGCGGGAAGAGCTGATGAAGTACTACGAAGAGCATAAGGCCGAATTCCAGCGCGAAGACCGGGTATTTCTGCGGGAGATCATGGTTGCTGCACCAAACGGCGCCGTTGCTGAAGCCGAGAAGAAAGCCAAGGACCTCTCCGCGCGCGCGAAAAAAGGCGAAAAGTTCGACGAAATGGCGACCAACAATTCCGATTCGGATAGCGCCAAGCAGGGCGGCGATATCGGTGCATATGAGAAGGGCAAGCTCCGGCCGGATCTGGAAACAGCGGTGTGGAATCAGCCCAAGGGATACGTGACTGAACCCATCAATCTCGGTACGGGCTTCCTGATTTTGAAAGTGGAAGATCACCAGAAAGCTGGCCTGGCTGAACTCGAAGAAGTGCAGAGCGAGGTCACCAGCAGACTCTTCCAGCCGCGTTTTTTGCCCGAACTGCGAAAGTATCTGACCCAACTTCGCCTGAATGCGTTTCTCGAAATCAAGCCTGGCTATGAGGACACCGGCGCGGCGCCAGGCAAGGACACCAAGTGGGTGGACCCCGCCGAAATTCAGCCGCAGACCACTACCAAGGAAGAAGTGGCTGCCCAAACGCGCCATCGCCGATTGCTCGGTCTGGTGCCGATTCCGGGGACCGCCACGCAGAATACGGGCACCTCGTCATCGCGCTAAAGCCCTCCCTGCCATACTAGTTGGTTCATGTTTCACATTCTGGAAAAAAGGATTGCCGAGGCCTTTGCCGCGCGCATCGAATCTCTCTACGGTGTCACCGGACCTGCGCAGATCGAACAGCCCAAGCAGTCTTCATTCGGCGAAATCGCGCTGCCTGCGGCTTTCCAACTCGCACGACAGTTGAAGAAGCCGCCCAAAGTAATCGCGGGTGATTTGTCCGCAGCCGTGGGTGAGGTGGAAGGCATCGCCGCTCTGGAAATCGCGGGTAACGGCTATGTCAACGTGCGGCTTGACCGCGGCTACTACGCGTTACATTTGATCGCGGGCCCTCCGGACTCCTCCGCCGCCGTGGGCGAGAAGATCATCGTTGAGCATACCAACATCAATCCAAACAAAGCCGCGCATATCGGCCATCTGCGCAACGCGATTCTGGGCGACACGTTCGTCCGCATGCTGCGCGCCACGGGCCGCAATGTGGAAGTGCAGAACTATATCGACAACACCGGCGTGCAAGTGGCCGACGTCGTCGTGGGCTTCAAGCACCTGGAAAAGAAATCGCTGGATCAAGTTCGCGCGTTGATCGCAGCTACCCGCTTTGACTATCTGTGCTGGGATCTCTACGCGCGTATCTCTTCGTATTACGCCGAGCATCCGGACGCTCTTCAGTGGCGCAGAGACATGCTCCATTCCATTGAGAGCGGTGAGGGTGATGACGCTGCGATGGGGCACATCGTCGCCGACGCCATCGTCAAGACGCACCTTACCACCATGTGGAGATTGGGCATCGTGTATGACGTGCTGCCGCGTGAAAGCGAAATTCTGCATTTGAAATTCTGGGCCACCGCGTTTGAGCTGCTCAAGAAGCGCAAGGCGATCTATCTCGAGACCGAAGGCAAGAACAAGGGCTGCTGGGTGATGCCCGGCTCCGCGTTCCGCGAGAATTCCGCGCTGGAGGGTGAGGACGATAGCAAAGTCATCGTGCGCTCCAACGGCACCGTGACGTATGTCGGCAAGGACATCGCATACCAGTTGTGGAAGTTCGGCCTGCTTGGGAAAGACTTCCACTATCACCTGTGGCACACCTATCCGAACGGACACGAGGCATGGGCTTCCACCGATGAAGCTCACCCAGAAGCCCCGCTATTCGGCCGAGGCGCGCGTGTCTATAACGTGATTGATTCGCGCCAATCCTATTTGCAGGATGTAGTGGTGGCCGGTTTACGCGCTCTCGGTTTCGATACGGCCGCTGAAAACAGCATTCACTTTTCGTATGAAATGGTCGCGCTCTCGCCGCGCACGTGTGTCGAGATGGGCATCGAGCTATCTGAAGAAGATCAGCGGCGTCCGTACGTCGAAGTCTCCGGGCGCAAGGGCCTGGGCGTCAAGGCCGACGATCTGATCGACAAGTTGATCGAAAAGGCGCTGGATGAAGTCACCTCGCGCCACGAAGAGGAGCCGGAACCTTCGCGCCGGAGCGCCGCCACCGCCATCGCTATCGCGGCGTTGCGTTACTTCATGCTGAAGTACACGCGCAATTCAGTAATCGCATTCGATTTCGGCGAAGCGCTCGCATTTGAGGGCGAGACCGGCCCCTACGTACAATACGCCACTGTCCGTGCGCGGAAGATACTGCACAAGCTGGCGGAGCGTGGCGAAAAACTTCCGGAGTTCCGCGCCGTGTTATCGAAGGAAGCCATGGCGCGCCAGCTTGAAAACGAAGATTGCTGGCAGTTGCTGCTGACGGCCTCGAAGGCCGATTCCGCCATTGACCGCGCAGTCACCAGCGGTGAACCCGCGCATATGGCGCGTTTCGCATTCCAACTCGCGCAAGCCTTCAGCAGCTTCTACCAGAAGTTTCACGTGCTCGATGAGCCCGACCCAGAGCGGAAAGCCTTCCTGCTATGGATGACCGATTACTTCCGCGCGCAACTGGAGCGCACGCTGGCCGTGCTGGGGATTGACGTGCCTGAGTACATGTAGGATTGGGGCAGAAAATCGACTTCATCGCAAGGTTGCTAAACTGAAAGAATCCATGTCCAGTCTGAACTCCTTCGGGGCCGCCGGTGACCTTCGGACGGGCGGCCGCACGCACCAGATTTTCCGTCTCTCGGCGCTTGAGAAGGCCGGTTTCGATCTCAAGCGAATTCCTTATTCCATCAAGATCTTGCTCGAAAATCTGCTCCGATGCGAGGACGGATCCACTGTCAAGAAGTCCGATATCGAATATGTCGCCCAGTGGGACACGAAGGCCGCGCCGCAAGAGATCAACTTTCGGCCCGCTCGTGTAATCTTGCAGGATTTCACCGGCGTGCCCTGCGTTGTGGATCTTGCCGCCATGCGCGATGCCCTTAAGGCCATGGGCGCGGACCCTAAGAAAGCTAACCCTCTCGTGCCGGTGGATCTGGTGATCGATCATTCCGTGCAGGTGGATCACTTCGGAACAAAGGATGCGTTTCAGTTAAATGCGCTGCTCGAATTCCAACGCAATCGGGAGCGCTATGCGTTCTTACGCTGGGGCCAATCGGCGTTTCAGAATTTTCGCGCCGTGCCGCCGGATACCGGCATCGTCCACCAGGTGAATCTCGAATATCTTGCGTCCGTGGTCATGTCCTTGAATGGGCAGGCGTACCCGGATACCGTGGTCGGCACCGATTCGCACACCACGATGATTAATGGCCTTGGAGTGGTAGGCTGGGGCGTCGGTGGAATTGAAGCGGAGGCGTGCATGCTTGGCCAACCCGCCACGATGCTGCTGCCGGAAGTCATCGGCTTCAAACTAAGCGGTAAGCTGCCCGAAGGCGCGACGGCTACTGACTTGGTCCTGACCGTCACCCAGATGCTGCGCAAGAAGGGCGTGGTGGGCAAATTCGTCGAATACTACGGCGATGGTCTGGATTATCTGAGCCTGGCGGATCGCGCGACGCTCGCCAACATGGCGCCGGAGTACGGCGCGACCATCGGTGTGTTCCCCATCGACGAACAATCGCTCGATTACCTGCGCATGACCAACCGCCCGGCTGAGCAGATCGAACTAGTGGAAGCATACGCGAAAGAACAAGGTCTGTTCCGCTTGAACGGTGCGCCCGAGCCGGCGTATAGCGATACGCTCGGGCTTGATCTGGCCACCGTAGTTCCGTCGCTGGCTGGGCCGAAGCGTCCTCAGGATCGCATCAATCTGCCGGATGTAAAGAAGAATTTTCTCGACGGACTGGGTGCAGCTCCAAAGACGGCTGGGGTCATTCAGGACGGCAGCGTGGTCATCGCAGCCATCACCAGCTGCACGAACACATCGAATCCTTCGGTCTTGATCGCAGCGGGCCTGGTTGCGAAGAAAGCGACGGAGCGCGGGTTAACCGCCAAGCCATGGGTGAAAACCAGCCTCGCACCGGGATCCAAAGTGGTGATGGATTATCTGGAAGACGCCGGCCTGGTGGACGCCCTGGAAAAGCTCAATTTTCATTTGGTGGGATACGGCTGCACCACGTGCATCGGCAACAGTGGACCCCTGCCTGAGGAAGTCGCGGCAGATGTGAACGCCGGCAAACTCACCGTGGCGGCGGTACTCTCGGGCAACCGCAATTTTGAAGGCCGTGTGAATCCGCTGGTGAAGGCGAACTACCTCGCTTCGCCTCCGTTGGTGGTGGCGTATGCGATCGCGGGTCGTGTGGACATGGATCTCGCCAACGATCCCATCGGCCAGGATCCGACAGGCAAGGATGTGTTCCTTCGCGATATCTGGCCTTCCAACGAAGAAATACAGACCGTCGTCAAGAAGAGCGTCCGCCGCGAAATGTTCGCCAAGCAGTATTCGGAAGTGTTCAAGGGTGACGACCAGTGGAACTCCATCAAGGTTCCATTGGGCGATCAATATGCTTGGGATGATACGTCCACCTACATCAAGAAGGCCCCGTACTTTGATGTTATGGCCGATCCGAAAACGCACGTTAAGGATTTCAGCGGCCTGCGCGCGCTGGCAGTGCTGGGTGATTCGGTGACCACCGATCATATTTCGCCGGCGGGTAACATCGCCAAGGCGTCCCCAGCCGGGGAGTATCTGATGTCGCTCGGCGTAAAGCCTGCCGACTTCAATTCCTACGGAGCGCGGCGCGGCAATCACGAAGTGATGGTGCGCGGCACGTTTGCCAACATTCGACTTCGCAACCAGTTGGCCCCGGGAACCGAAGGCGGCTGGACCACGCACGTTCCCTCCGGCGAGCAAATGTCCATCTATGACGCCTCCGTGCGTTACCAAAAAGAAGGCACGCCGCTGTTCGTCATCGCAGGCAAGGAATATGGTACCGGCTCCTCGCGCGACTGGGCCGCCAAGGGCACGCTCCTGTTGGGGGTGAAAGCCGTGATCGCGGAAAGCTTCGAGCGCATCCACCGTTCGAATCTTGTCGGAATGGGTGTGTTGCCGCTGCAATTTCTTGAGGGTCAGAATCCCGAGTCGCTCGGTTTGACGGGGCGCGAGACGTTTTCCATTCAAGGCGTTCCCGCCGCTATCGATTCCGCAGGCAAGACGCTCGCGAAAATCACCGCGACGCTCGACGGAAAGACCACTGCATTTGAAGCCAAGGTACGCGTGGATACGCCAGTCGAAGCCGACTACTATCGCAACGGCGGCATTCTGCCGTTCGTGCTGAAACAGCTGGCGGGGAATAACCCACTCGGCGCGTAGCAATGCGCGCGAGTCAGGTCCGTAAGGCCGCGGGAGCCCCTACTTTTTCCAGCAAGCGGTCCAGCTCGTCGACTTGGACCGGCCGTGCCAGCAGGTATCCGCCGCTGTCCGCCAAACTATGCGCGAAATCCGCGTCATAACCATCGCTCACCAGCACAAACGCAGGAACGGAACCGCGCAAGCGTTCGTGAAATTCACTCCACTTCCAGCCGCCGGGCCTAACCGCCCAGATCACCGCGTCAAAGCGCAGCCGCAGCGCCATGTCCGCCGAGAATTCCGCTGCTACGGGAATCACACGATGACCACGCGCGGCCAGCATCGCTAACAATTGACGCTGCGCTGCCGGGTCGGATTCCACCAGCATCACCGTCAAAGTGCGTGCCGATTTGCGCGGTGCGATGGCGACGGTATGGGTCTCCGGCGTACCCGGTGCGAATGGAAGATCTACTTCAAAAGCCGCCGAGCCGGATTGAACGCGAAAGCGAATTTCGCCGCCATGGCCCTGAATCAATCCACGGGCCACATCCAGACCGCTGGCAGCGTGCGTGGCGCTGTCCGGGTGATCGGCGGCGTAGGCGATTTCGAGAACGATTCTGCCGCCCAGGCGGCTGCTGGCAACCATCAGACTTTTGGTGGTGCTGCGCGCGGCGGATTGTTCCGCGTGAATGAATAAGTCCAGGAGAACCTGCTCCAGATGCCCTTCCACCCCCAGGACCGTGGCCACTTCGGGCGGCAGGCGATTCTGTACTCGCAATCCCCACGTCTTCCATTCGGATTCGCGGAATTGCATCAGGCCATGGGCGACGGCGTGCAGGTCGACGAATTTCGCGCCGGAATCTTCCGGGCGCGCAAAAGACACTAACCGCGCGACGATTTCAGATGCACGGCGCGACTCTGCGGCGATTTGCTTCAGGTTCTGATCGACTAGCGGAGCGCTAGACTCTGATGCAGCCGAGAGCCTGGCGATAGTCTCCAGCGGTTCTCGCAACTGGCTGGCGATGCCAGAAATCAATTGCCCTGTAGCGGCCAGCTTCTCTCCGCGCAGCAGTTGTTCACGCACCTTCTGCTGGTCCTGCAGTTTGAGTGACGCCGCCACCTGGTTGGCTAGGTGCTGGATGGCGGCTTGTTCGTCCGGTTTGAAATAACCCGTGCGGCGGTCGTGGCCCACTTCGAGTACGCCCAGGATTTCGCTTTGCGCGGTGAGAGGCACAAACAAGGCAGACCTTATTTGTTCCGGAGTCCAGCCCGCACTCACCAGCGGGTTGCGCCGCGCATCGGCGATATGGAGAAGTTCACGCGTTTGGAAACATCGGATCACGGCATACGCCATCCCTTCCGGAGGTGCATCCAACGGGATAGCCATGAGTTCCGGATCGTCCGCGGTGGGTACCGCTTCAAGCGATTTCGAACGGCGATGGTGCAGATACAGCCGGACGTGGTTTGCGCCAATGATGGCGGGCAGCATCTCGGCTAGTTTCTCCGCGATTTCGGCCGGAGTTCCAGCGGCAATCACACCTTCACTGAGTTTGTGCAATCCGTGCACGGAGCCGCGCTGAGCTGCCAGTCGCTGTTCCCGCACCCACCAAACGGCGATGGCGGTGGCCACGATGACCAGCGCGAAGAGTAGTTGTCCCGGCGAGCCCGCGCGCGGAGAAGGGCCTGTTTCCGCGCACCAAGCCGCGCCGGCCGGCACTGCCAGCACGGCAGCCGCGCGCGCTATGCGGCGCGCTGACTGGTTACCCATGCATTCAGACTCCTGTCCAAGAAATGAGGTGCGGCGAAATCCACACCGTCGAGTTTGCCGGGGTGCGTCAGTATCCCCGCGACGCGCATTCCGGCGGCGCGCGCGGCCGTCACGCCAGTGGGTGAGTCTTCGAAAACGATGCAATCCCGCGGTGCGATCCCGAGCCTTTGGGCTGCCAGCAGAAACAGGTCTGGCGCTGGTTTGGGCCGGGTCACCTCGGAGGCATCGGCGATCACGCGAAAATACCGGCGCAGCCCGGCGCGGTCCAGGACGAAATCGATGTTGGCGCGTTCCGCGTTACTGGCAAGCGCCAGGGGCGCGCTTCCCATCCGCTCAAGAAATGACGTGATGCCGGGAACCAGATGATCGGCCAGGTTGTCCTGCATGGCCGCGCGGTACAGGCGCTCCTTGGCTGCGCCGTGATCGGGTTGACGATTTGCGGTTTTCGGCACGCCCTTTCCATCGGCGGAATTGCCTAGAAAATGCAGTACGATTTCGTCGTTTTTCAGGCCGTGAATGTGGTTTTCGATGCCTGCCGGGTTTGTACCCAATGATGTCAAGTACTCCCGCCAAACTTCAATGTGGACCGGCATGGAATCGACGATGACGCCGTCCATATCGAAGATGAGAGCAAGTCCATGCGCGAGAGTGGCGGGGTGCGCGGCTGAATTCATCTGAACCGCATCTTAACACGCAGGTGAATGGGCAACCGTCAATTGCTAAGTTGTCGAAGTAGCACCCGTGCTAATCGGACTGACGGATTCCGTCGTCAGGAAGGCGATCTTGATCAGCGGAGGAGCCACCAACGTGGTAGCCACTGCCATGAATACCACCACTCCGTAGATATTCTCTGAGATCACGCCCAGACCGAGGCCGATCTGCGCCACCACCATGCCCACCTCACCGCGCGGAATCATGCCGACGCCGATGCGGATGGCGTCGGTCCTGCCTAAACGGTACGCGCTAAGCCCGCATCCGGCGAACTTGGAGAAAATCGCCGCCAGCAAAAGGATCGCGGCCAGAAGGATCATGGAGCTGGAACGGAACGCCAGCAGGTTCACATGCAGGCCGATTCCAGCGAGAAAGAAAGGAACCAGCAGTTCCGCCGCGCCATGCACCAGATCGTTAACCCGCTGTCCCACTTTTCCGGCCAAAGCCATGCCGGCGAAGAACGCCCCCACAATCGCCGCGACGCCAACGTACACCGCCAGTACCGCTAGTCCGAAAAGGAGAATAATGGCCAAGGCGTACTCGGCCTCCGCCACTTTCATGTTTTCCTGCATACGGGGAACGACTTTGCCCATGGCATGATTTCCCCATAGAGCTACCACCACCACGAAGGCGATGGCGAGCGCCGCGGTTAGGGCGATCTCCCACACATTCACCTGTCCGCGGGCCACGCTGCTGACGGAGGCCAGGACCAGAAGTCCCAAAACATCGTCGATGACGGCCGCAGCCAAAATGATCTGGCTGGCGCGCTCTTGCAGCAGACCTTTGGACGCCAGCACCTGTGCGGTGATCCCCACGCTGGTGGCGACCATGGCGGCCCCCACGAAGACCGCCTCGATTTGCGGCTGGCCCCAGAGAGACACGATGCCCCAGCCCATAACCATCGGCACCAGCACGCCGCACGCGGCCACCAGCGCGGCCGTGGGACCCAGTTTCGTCAGTTCCGAGGGCTTGACTTCCAGGCCAACCCGGAACAACAGGAACATCACGCCCAGGTCCGCCAAGGCCGAGAGCACATCGTTCGGCGACAGCCATCCGAGCACGCTGGGCCCCAGGATCACTCCGGCCAGGATTTCGCCCACGATGCCAGGCTGATGGATGCGCTCGAAGATTTCGGCCAGGAGCTTGGCCGCGGCAAAAACCATCAGCATCGCCAGCGGCACCTTCAGCCCCTCGCTGGCGGTATCCAGAAGGATGAGCGCGAACGGCACAGTTCCCGGTGTCATTTCGTTACGCCGGTCGTTCGATCTCGGATACGGAAATGCCGATCAAGCGCTGAAAAATGGACTCGCGAATCCGGTTGGATACTTCAGCGCCGCGGTTCCTGCGTGCGGCGCATTGGCGGCGGCAGGCGGTCCACAGGTCGCGCATCAGGTGTGCCAGGCGATGGTCATCTGGAGTCGCGTATTTCTCGGTGAAAATTCCCGTTCGTGCGGGCTCACTAATAAACACTTTCTCCATCCCACAGGACAGCGTCAAGTGTTTTCGCCCTCCAGCACGGGTGGGTATATGGTCGAAATCCAGTTTGATACCCCGGTTCTGCGCCGCGAAACCGTCCGATTCCTTCTCGTACCATTGGACGGGATCTCCTCCAGACATCGAGGCCTGAAGCAGATACTGGACCACGTAAGTTTCCGAGATCGGCATCGTCTAATACCCGAGATTCGACCGCGAGTGAACCAGGCCTTGGAACCAAGGCGGAAGAGGTTCCCCTAAGTCTTTTGTACGCTATGGGACTTCGGATTACCAATAAAAGTTTCTTTGCCTTCGCATCAAAACTTTCGCTTTGCTTTGATTCACTAATTCCTATAATGTGAATCCAAGCCTAACGCTCCGTTGCGTCGCGCTTAGTGTGGGACTACGTCGGCACCTGCAATGCCCGACGGCAAGTCAAAATCATTGAGTTGTTCACTTAGGAGACCCGCTATGAAAATGAAGTTCATGGGAGCGCGACACTCTTGGTCCCTCCTGGTGGTTTTGGGGCTGGCTTTCCACGTCAATGCCTTCGGTCAGGCGGCGGCCACTGGACCATCCAATGCCGATTTGAAAGTGATGGTGGACACCGTCTGGGTAATGATGACCGCTTTCCTGGTGTTTTGGATGAATGCGGGATTTGGTTTCGTTGAGTCGGGACTCTGCCGCGCCAAAAACGCGACGAACATTCTGGCCAAGAATTTCGTGGTGTTCGCGCTCTCGGCGCTCGCCTACTGGGTGGTCGGGTTCGGGATCATGTTCGCCACTGGATCCTCGTTCATGGGAACAGGCGGGTTCTTGTTGGGCGGCGCCGACAATAGCCCGGCGACAGGCGATGCGTATATGGGAATCTTCAGCTCGCTGAACTGGACCGGCGTGCCGCTACTGGCGAAGTTCTTCTTCCAGTTGGTATTCGCCGGAACGGCGGCCACCATCGTGTCCGGGTGCGTCGCGGAGCGCATTCACTACAAGTCGTTCCTGATTTTCACGCTCGTTTTGGTCGGCTTTTCTTATCCCATCACCGGTCACTGGATCTGGGGCGGTGGTTGGCTGGCCAGTATGGGCATGCTGGATTTCGCGGGTTCGACGGTGGTGCATACGGTCGGGGGTGCGGCAGGTCTGGCTGGAATCCTGGTGCTGGGGCCTCGCCTGGGCAAATATAAACCTGGCGGCGGCATGCAGCCCATCCCGGGCCACAGCATGGCGCTGGTATTTCTGGGCGGTTTGATTTTGTGGCTGGGTTGGTTCGGATTTAACCCTGGATCTACGATGGCAGCGGACCCAGCGGCCATCGCTCACGTCGCCATGACCACCAACCTGGCGTGCTGCGTTGCGATCCTGACTTCCACCCTCACCGCGTGGATGATGATGGGTAAGCCGGACTTCACCATGACTGTAAACGGTGCGCTGGCCGGTTTGGTGGCCATCACGGCTCCCTGCAATTTCGTCAGCCCGATCGGCTCGGCTGCTATCGGCGCGATCGCCGGCATCATCGTGGTTCCGGCCGTGGTGATTTTCGACAAGCTGAAGATCGACGATCCGGTGGGCGCGCTTTCGGTTCATCTTGTGAACGGCATGTGGGGAACCATTGCCCTGGGTCTGTTTGCCTTTGAAGGAACGCCAGGTGGATCTCTCTCCAAGAACGGGCTGTTGTACGGGGGAGGCACGGGACTGCTGGTCACGCAGATCATCGGAACGGTCTCCGTGGCGGCTTTTACCTTCGCTCTCTCTCTGGCTGCCTGGCTGATCATCAAGGCGGTCTTAGGGCTGCGTGTGTCCCCCGAGGATGAAGCCCGGGGTCTGGACATTACCGAGATGGGGATGGAGGCGTACGCGGGCGATCCCTTGGGAGAATAGTCCTAAACTTTCGCATGACGTTTCGCTTCGATGGTACGCGGCTGAGAGACGCGTACCACCTTTTTATGGCGTGGAGCACATCGGCGGGTGGCGGATTCTGCTACGATCCTGAAAAGGAACCATGCCGATCTACGATTATGCCTGCCGCCGATGCGGCGAAATGTTCGAACTGCTGGTCCTGAAAAACACCGTACTCGAATGCCCTTCCTGCCACGGAAAGGATCTGGAGCAGCAGCTAGTCACGGATTTCGCGGTGAGTTCGGAATCTACACGCCAGTCCCACCTGCAAAAGGCGCGCGAGCGCCATAAGAACAGCAAGGACGTCAAGGACAAGAGAGTGGCCGAAGCCGAGGAAATACGCGAGCACGCGCAAGAGTGAATTCCGCAGGGGCGCGATTGGATCAGCGCCTAGAACATCAGTTTCAACGCAAACTGCAGCTGCCTTGAATCCTGCGCGCTTGAGATCCTTCCGAAATTGGGCGTGAAGGCGATCCGGTTGGGGATATTGAAATTTGGGCGGTTCAGCAGATTGAATGCCTCCGCGCGAAACTGCAATCGCACGGATTCGGTCAAGGAAATATCCTTTTGCAGCGATAGATCTAATTCCCGCAGGCCCGGCCCGGTCACACTGTTACGAGGCGCATTCCCGAACGTGAAGAGCGCGGGCAAGGAAAATACCGAAGTGTCAAACCAGCGATCCGGCGTTTTTGGCCCGGCGTTTGGATCGCCCGCCACATTTGGCCGCTGCGCCGGCCCCGCTCCCACGTTGGCTTGATCGCTCGCCAGATTCACGGTAAGAGGCGCTCCAGTCTGGACCGTGTAATATCCGCTGGCCTGCCACCGTCCGAACGCCTGGCGGGCCCAGCGCGCCGAAATTTTGGGGGCCGGAATCTGATACATGAAACTGACGATCACGCGATGGCGGTGGTCGAAGCTCGACGTGGCTTTTTCCGTGCGGCGGTCGTACACATTCTGCGGCAGGTTGGTTTCATTGAGCGTTGCCCCGGGGTCGGAGGCGTCGTCGATGGAGTGCGACCATGTCCAGTTCACGCCGTAGCCCAGCCTGTTGCTGAAGCGGCGTGTCAGGTTCGCGGTGAAGGCGTCATACGTGGCCCAGCCATCCCAGCGGATCGTTTGAAACTGACTCAACTGGGGAATCGGCCTGCGTGCGGCGATCGCGCCGGGGCCGGGCAGAGGCACGTTGTGCACGGTGGAACTATCGGCATGCACTGTCCGGGATGCTATATATGCCAGCGCCAATGATGTACTGGAAGAGATCTCGCGCTCCAGGCTCACATTCCATACTTCGTTGTACTCCACCATGAAATCGGGATTCAGAGTGGCCCCGCCCACGGTTCCGGCAGCGCCGCTGATGAGCGCGTTCCGCGTGTCAAAGGTGGGAGTCGCCGCGACCGAGGAATTCACCGTCTTGCTGACGAAAAACGGCAAGTTTTGCGCGAAAGCAGTGATGATGCTGTAAGCCGCCTGATTGGGATAAATGCCAAAGCTCGCGCGCACGACGGTCTTGAGATTGCCGGGAAGATTCCAGGCGATCCCGGCGCGAGGCGCGATGCGCGGCTTGGTCTTCGCAAGCAGGCTTTCATCCCACCCCGCCGCTGCAGAGGTGACATAAGGAATCGGAATCAAGGCCAGATTCGTACCGGCCGCCGGAGAGATGTTGCCCGCCGCGTCGCTTGGAATGACGTAGCGTCCGCCGGGCGTCCATGGATCGATGGCGGCCATATTCCGGTTGGCTTCCGTCATGTTCTGGTTGTATTCGTAGCGCACGCCGAAATCGAATTTAAAACTGGGGCGGATCTGCCAAGTGTCTTGAAAATAATAGTGAGCCCAGTTCGCATTGGCATCCATCGCGGCCCGTCCCAGGCCCACCTGCGCGGTGGTGGGATAACCCAGCAGGAAATCGGCGAATGCGTTTCCATCCGCCTGGCCCGCCGCGGAAGACGTCCAGCGCGGAGTGAAGGCAAACGTTCCGCGCGCGTTGGTTGGATTCACCGGACGGAAATCGAAATGCATGAAATAGAAACCGGCGCGCATGGTGTGCGTGCCTTTGTGCACTACCACGTTGTCGTAAAGTTCGTAATCCCGGTTGTGGCGGGTGGTGAAGAGCGCGGGATCGCCCATGGTGCTGAATTGACCGCCGAAAGTGAACTGCGGGAAGCCCATATCAAGCGGGTTCGCGCTAACGCCCTGCAGTCCGGTTTGCCCCGCGAAGCCATTTCCGGCGTTGGGGCTGGATTGCCCTCCGCCCACAGTCAGAAATGCAAAGCGCAGTTCGTTCAGCACGTGGGGCGTAAACGCGCGGCTCCATCCTGCCACTCCATTGATTGCGTGTGTGCTGAGGTTTCGGCCGAATCCGGGAAGAAGGCTTTCCTGCAACACGCCGGAGCCGAACGGGTCGAATTGGCGGGCATCGAACAATGACGCGCGGATGTACAGGTTGTCTCTATCGGTAATCTGATGGTCGAAGCGCACTGTGTATCCATTGGTGTTGACACGCTGGCGCTCCACCGCGCGATAATTTTGCGCGACGCCCGGCAGCGTTGGGCGCGGAATTCTCCCGAGCAAGGCTACGGCCACAGGATCGAGAGGCCGGTCCGCGCGATTGTCGGGAAAGGGAACACGGGATCCGGAGACTCCACTTAGCGGATCGTAGATCACTGGCAGGCCCGAAAAATCTCCACCGCGCATGGCTTCAGTGGGAACTGAAAACGTCTGCGTGAGAGATTTGCGGATGCGTTGACCTTCATAACTCAAGAAGAAAAATGTCTTGTTCTTTCGCAGAGGTCCGCCGAAGGTGCCTCCAAACTGATTCTGGCGGAACGGGGGAGTGGGGGCCGTGGGGGAATCGAAATAATTCTTCGCGTCGAAGATCTGATTCCGCACGAATGAAAACAGCGTTCCCGAATAGCGATTGGTCCCGGAGCGGGTGATCACGTTGATCACCGCGCCGGATTTGCCTCCGAATTCCGGCGAATAAGAAGTCTTGAGGAGATTGAATTCGGCGATAGCGTCGATGGAGGGTGCGATCACCATGTTATTGAAATACTCGTCGGTGACCGCCGCGCCATCAAGCAGATAAAGATTGTGCCCGCTGCGTTGCCCCAGCACGTTGACCAGCGTTCCGGCCTGCTGCAACGCGTCGCCGCGGGTACCGCCGGGCGGTCTCACTACGCCTTCGGTGAGCATCGCCAAATCTAGAAACTGCCGGCCTTTGAGTGGCAGCATGATCACCTGACGGCGCTCGACGGTATTCTTGATTTCCGCCGATTCCAGTTGCACGCGCAACGCGCTGCCCTCCACATTCATCGTTTCCGAAGCTCCGCCGAGTTCCAAGGTGAAGTTTTGCTGGAGCTTGACGCCCGCATGAATTTCGATCTGCCCCAGCGACGCCAATTTGAAACCCGGGGCGGTGGCGGTGAGAGAATAATCGCCCGCGGGCAGCCGTGCGAGCAGGTATTCGCCCGATCCGTTAGAAGCGGCCGTGAATTTCTGGCCCGTGGAGGGAAGTTCCGCCACCAGTAACGCGTTGGGCAGCACCGCGCCGGAAGGATCGCGCACCGAACCTGTCACTTCACCTGTGTTCATTTGAGCGCACGCAACGGAGGCGTTCAACAGGAGCGCGATCAGCTGCCAGCGTCGATCCTCCATTCGCATACTCAGAAACGGTCGTTTGACATCGCCGCTACTCCCACGGCTTGTCCTTAACGAAAGCAGCATGCTCTGCCAGTGGCTGGGAAGTGTGAAAATGCTTCTGATACGCGGCTACCCAGTTCTTCGATAGTTCCTGCTGGGCTTCGGCGAGGCTCAAACGGCCGGTGCACACTAGATTTTGCAAGCGGTCTTCCAGCGCGTCCTTTACCCGCGAATTCCACATCCCCACGCTATACGGCTGTGGCCAAAGATTGCGGACATCTTCAGCGCCACCTAGCGCTGGCGTAATCAGGTAGTCCACCTCATAGCGGCGTGGCTGAGGGTCGCGAATGCCATATTGGCTGAAGACAACGTCCGCAAGCGAGGATGATACGGGCCTCCCTTCATCAAGCTCTCTTTGCTCACACACTTCATTGGCCGTAACCGGAACTGTCATACCAGGCGTTTGGTCGGGGTTAGGCGTGGCCGCCGACACGTTGCTTGGGAAGTTGCCCCACATCAGTACGAATACTATGGCGCCAGCCATCGCCGCCAAACCGGCATAAGCGATGCGGTTGGAGCGAACGGGGATGCGTTCCTCCCGCTGGCTGGCTTCGGCCATACGCGCTCTGAGCCGAGCCATCGGCCCGTCCGGTGGTGGAACCGGTAACGCGGTATGCCAAGTTATGAACTCCTCGATCGACCGCTCGTACTGCGCCCGCCTGGCGCGGCACCGCCAGCATGAGTGGAGGTGTTCATCTATCTCTCGTTGCCGCGACACGGGGAGTTCACCATCGATGGCCATCACGAGATCGGTGTTGGAAATATGGTTCTCTAACATCACCCCTCCTCAGCGGTTAATCGCTCCGTCTGCCCGTTTGAGCTTGTCCAGCGCGCGTGTCAACAGGCTCGATACCGTCCCAATCGATAAATCCAACACACCGGCTATTTCCCGGTAGCGGAGACCCTCGGCACGAAGGAACAGGCATTGCCTCTCCTGTTCAGCAAGCGCCGCAACCACAGACCGGAGACGCCGATAGCGTTCGATGTCCATCATGCGTTGCTCGCCATTGCGTTGCGGATCCGGGTGGTGCTCAGTCAGCGCTTTGTCCAAGACCACCAGCCGATCGCTTGAGATCTGGCTTCTGATCTTCAATCCCAGGTTGTGCGCTACGCGAAAAATCCAGCCGGCCAGGTTCTGCCTTGGTTTACCCGCCTTCAAGTGAAGGAAAAGAGAAAAGAAAACTTCCTGGACGATTTCATCGCATTCCTGGGCCGGTAACCCAATAGACCGGAGGTATCGGAGCAGCGGCTGTCGATGAGTTTGAAATAGGCTCGCGGCTTCCGCAGTCGCTTCACAACTGGGTTCCGTGTCCGCTCCCACACGCCAGGAGATCAGCGAGAAGAGCAGCGATGGTTTTGCCGAAGCGTCCATTTCGAATCGAGACGCCCCCGGGACGCCTTCCATATAGGATATTCCGTCCAAGGCAGCCTTGTTCAATGTTTTTCACAGCTCAAATAAGGAAAAAATACACTGAACAAGCGGCCATCGCTAAGAATATTCAATTATGAACATCTTCGCAAAACGCCCGGCCGTGTCCCGCTGGCTGTTCTGTATTGCCTTTTCCTTTTCAGGAGCGATCCTTTCCGCCCAAACTGGAGCAATCCAAATAGAGGTTCGCGACCCTTCCGGAGCGGTGGTGCAAGCGTCGGGCAGGGTGGAAAGTCTCGGGGCTGGCTTTCGCAAGAGTTTTGAAACCGATGCGCAGGGCATGGCTTCCGTGCCGGACCTTGATTACGGGCGCTACCGGCTGACCGTTACTAAGCAGGGCTTCGCTTCCCAAACAGCGCTCGTCGAGGTCAACTCATCCACGGTTTCGCGTACCGTGACCTTGGCGATCAGTTCTTCAGGTTTCGCCGTGGATGTTGTCTCCAGCACCGTGCTTTCGGGTGTCGAACTGGAGCGCGACCAGGTTCCGGCTCCCGTGCAATCGGCCGATCAAGGCGACATCGATCGGAGCGGGGCGCTCAATCTGTCCGACTTTCTCAACCGGCGTCTCAACGGTGTCTACCTGAATGAAGTCCAAGGCAACCCTCATCAACCCGACCTCAACTATCGGGGCTACACTGCCTCCCCGCTGCTGGGAACTCCGCAAGGACTATCGGTATACATGGACGGCGTCCGGCTCAACCAACCCTTCGGCGACGTCGTCAGCTGGGATTTGATTCCGCGAATCGTCATTTCCGAAACAACCTTAATGCCTGGCTCGAATCCACTGTTCGGGCTGAACACGCTGGGTGGCGCGCTTGCACTGACAACCAAAGATGGCTATAGCGGCGCTGGCACCACATTGAGCGTCGGAGGCGGCAGCTTCGGGCGCAAAATGGCCGACATTCAGCACGGCGGAAGCCGCGGCGCCTTCAACTGGTACGGCGCCACCAATCTTTTTTTTGAAGACGGCTGGCGCGATACTTCGCCGTCCAACGTCCGCCAGTTTTTCGGCCGTCTCGGCTATCAGCGGCAGCGCACGGCTATTAATCTCAGCATCTCCTACGCCAACAATTCGCTGCTCGGCAATGGGCTGCAGGAACAGAGCTTTCTGGAACGCGACTACAAAAGTGTTTACACCAAGCCGGATGTCACCGCCAATCGATCGCCTTTTATTACCCTCAGTGCGCGTCACGCAGTGTCCAACCAGATCACCTTCTCGGGCAATGCTTACTATCGCTATATTCGCACCAACACGCTCAACGGTGATATCAACGAAGATTCGCTGGACCAAGCGGTATATCAGCCCGGCGCGGCGGAGCAAGCCGCGCTGACCGCAGCAGGCTACACCGGCTTCCCCGTCTCCGGAGCCACGGCCGGCAACACGCCGTTTCCGTTCTGGCGCTGCATCGGCAATGCGCTGTTGCTGGACGAACCTGCGGAAAAGTGCAATGGTTTGATCAACCGTTCCCGATCTCGCCTCACTAACTACGGCCTTTCCGGCCAGCTGTCCTGGGCTGCCTCAGCGGGCGCGAATCGTAACCAACTTACCGTGGGCGGAGCATATGATCGCAACCGCGCCGATTTCGTTCAGTCCACTCAGTTGGGTTATCTCAACCCCGACCGCAGCGTTACTGGCGTCAACGCTTTCGGCGACGGCGTGAACGGCGGCGATGCCGACGGTGAACCGTACGATACGCGCGTCGACCTAAACGGCAAGACCTCGACGGGCAGTTTTTTCGTTACTGACACGTTCACGGTCGGCAACAAGCTGAACATCACCGGCTCCGGCCGCTACAATCGGACGACCATTGATAACCTAGATCGCATTCGGCCGCTCGTCGGCGCCGGGTCTCTGACCGGCACACACGTATTCCAGCGTTTCAACCCCTCGGCCGGCCTCACATACAATGTCACCAGCTTTGCGAACGCCTACTTCAACTATTCCGAGGGCAGCCGTGCTCCGACGTCCATCGAACTCGGGTGCGCCGACCCCGAGCAGCCTTGCAAGCTGCCTAACGCCATGGCCGGCGATCCGCCCTTAAAGCAAGTCACCACGCGCACTTTCGAGGCTGGTCTTCGCGGTCGCATGGAGAGCCGCTTAAACTGGAGCGCCGGCTGGTTCCGCTCCGACAACCGCGAGGATATCCTCTTCGTCGCCAGCGAACAGACCGGTTTTGGCTACTTCAAGAACTTTGGCGAAACTCTTCGCCAGGGCATGGAACTGAACGCGAACCTGAATTTCAGCCGTATCACCATCGGCGGGGGCTACACATTGCTTGATGCCACTTTCCAAAGCGCCGAAGCGGTAAATGGCGAGGCCAATTCCAGCAACGAAGAGGCCGAAAACGGCATCCCGGGTGTCGATGGATTGATCGAAGTAAATCCCGGCAATCGCATTCCACTCATCCCGCGGCATATGGTTAAGGTCTACGCCGACATCAAGCCGACTTCGAAGCTCTCCATCAACATTGGCCTTACCGGTTTCTCCAGCGCATTCGCACGTGGTAATGAGAACAACCAGCACGAGCCGGACGACACGTTCTATCTTGGCGAAGGCAAGTCAGACGGATATGCCGTAGTGAATCTCGGCGCGCGCTATCAGGTGCACCGCCACGCCGAACTGTACCTGCAGATCAACAACCTGTTCAACAACAAATACTACTCGGCCGCACAGCTAGGCCCCACCGGTTTCACCAACACCGGAAACTTCATCGCCAGGCCTTTCCCGATGGCAAGCAGCGGTGAATTTCCCGTTCGCCATGCGACGTTCTTCGCTCCCGGCGCGCCCATCGGCGCCTGGGCTGGCATCCGCGTCAGGTTCTAGATAGCGCGGTGTACGCTGAAGTGGGAATTGCCGCGAATGAACGCGAATGGGCGCAAATGTTACGCTACGGGTTTGTCCTATTCGCGTTGATTCGCGTTCATTCGCGGCTGATCGTCATCTTTACGTTCGTTCGGGGCCCCTTGTTGCCACTATCGGAAGGCAACGTCCGGCCGTTGTGTCGCTAGCGGCGCGCGACTCGAATCACCCAATTCCTCCCTCGCGGGAAGCCTTAACGCTGCTCCAGCTGGATCTAGAATGCCGGAGCTTTCGTGAGCCGGTACTGTGCGAGACCAACACCCGGCTTCTTGGCTATAGCGTAGGTCCGGTGCAAAGCCGTAAGTCGCTATCGAAGTGCCAAAGGATTGCAAATGCTTGTGACTCAAGTCTTCAAAGTAACGTGATTGCAAACCACGCTGATAAGGTGACGGTTTAGGAAACGGGTTGCGAGTGTTCGAGCGGAGTTCGCGAACCGGACGTTAACGAGATGCTCCAAACACATCATCGGATGTTGCTAACGTTTTCGGCTACAGTGCTGAACATCCCTCATTATTGGCCTTCAAGACGTTCCTGCCGCGTGGCTTGTAGATCGGCACTATTCCGTCTTGGGCCGCCTCTACTTTCTGTTACTCGGCTTCCACCCACGGGCGAGTCGCTGGCCTTCCGCAATTTGCTGGGGCGTTATCTTGCCCTCCATATACTTAACTCTCGATGCCGCCGCGATCGTAACCCACTTGTAGCTTTGCACATAGTCTCGCGGCACGCCTCTGCCGAGAAAGTACAAGAAACCGAGCATTTCCTGCGCTTCAGTAAGTCCTTGATCTGCGGCTTTGCGAAACCAGGGTGCCGCTTGCTCATAACCTTGTCCGGGTATTTCGTTCAAATAGAGATGTCCTAGATTACACTGCGCTTCTGCGAGTCCTTGGTCAGCAGCTTTGAGCAGCCAGCGCTCTGCTTCCTTCCTGCTCCACCATTCATGTCGCGGTTCATTGCGTAGACCTCTCCCCTCGTCCCAGTAATACATCATGCCAATGGCTGCTTGTGCTTCTGCATTCCCACGATCCGCGTCGGCTCGAAGCTGTGCTAAGGAGGCGCGATTGCGAAGTGCTCGCCGAAGGCGAGAATTGTAATCCTCACCAAAACAACATTGCAAGAACCCAAAACACAAGACTACTACCAACAAGAGTCTTCGCGGGGTCATGGCAACTATTCTGAACCCGCTACCGCAGCGGTTGCAACTCGCTGTTGCCCAGTTGTGCCTCATCAATAAAACGTCCGCGAAACGCCGCCATTGACGGTCGTGGTTCCGGCGTCCAAACCGGCAAGCTATAAAAGACGGGTGGTTCTGCCGACCGGATCTACTCAAACAATTCTTCTGTATATTCGCGAAAAAACGATTTTTTCGCCAAGTTATTTGTCTGTTGACGGTATCGAATGCTCCCTCGTGTCGATAAGATTAATCACCCGCCTTTATAGGTGGATGTAGGAGTGGTCAAAGCGACCATAGTCCGCAGCCTCCTGCTAGAATGACAGTTTCCCATGGACCAATTGAAAAGCCTGATCCGCGAGGTGCCGGATTTCCCTAAGCCGGGCATTCTCTTTTATGACATCACCACGCTTTTGAAGGACGCTGCCGGACTGCGGCGCGTGATCGACGGCCTGGGGTCTCACTACCAATCCCAAAAGATCGACGTCGTGATCGGCATTGAAGCGCGCGGATTTATCTTCGCACCCGCAGTCGCTTACGCGCTGAACGCCGGGTTCGTGCCGGTACGCAAACCTGGGAAGCTGCCGGCCGCTACCGCGCGCATCGAATACAAGCTGGAGTATGGGACTGACGCGCTCGAAATTCACCGGGATGCGGTACAGCCTGGACAAAACGTGCTGATCGTAGACGACGTGCTTGCCACTGGGGGCACGGCGCACGCGGTCGTGGATCTGGTGCGCAACCTCGGCGGTGTGGTGGCGGGTCTGGGGTTTGTGCTGGAGCTCGATTTTCTGGGCGGACGTGCGAAGCTGCCGGGATGTGACGTTCAAGCTTTGCTGCATTATTGATGCCGCGACGCGCCAACCTTCGCTCTTTCTCCAAAATCAATCTCGATCTGCGGGTGCTTCGAAAGCGTGCGGATGGGTTCCATGAACTGCGCACGGTGTTTCAGACGATCTCGCTGGCGGATGGAATTGCCATCGAATATGAAGCGGCGCGGCGGACTTCGCTCACCATCGACGACGGACTGAATATTCCCAACAATCTGATTGTGCGGGCGGCGCGGGCGGTGCTGGATGCGACCAAAACCACCGCGCGTGTGCACTTTACGCTAGTCAAGAAGATACCAATGGGCGGAGGGCTGGGCGGCGGATCCAGTAATGCCGCGGCCGTACTGCTGGCGCTGCCCATGCTGACGGGGAAGCGAATCGAGCTCGCGGAACTCTCGGGATTGGCCGCACAATTGGGGAGCGATGTTCCGTTTTTCCTGACTGGGGGCACGGCCGTGGCGGTGGACCGAGGTACCGAGACCTATCCGCTGCAGGATGTTTCACAGGAGCCGATTCTAGTGGTGTCGAGCGGGCTTCATGTGGCCACGGGACCGGCGTATGCGGCGCTCAAAAGAGGCAGTGGGGATGGTTTGACTTCGACCGCCTTGTCACGTAGAATTAATAGTTTCCAGGCCTTTGTCGAATCGCTGTTCACCCTCGGTTCGGCAAAGTTGGCGAGTGCGTTCAGCGCGAACGACTTTGAGCCGGTTGTTTTCGGTCAGTATCCCCAGCTGAAAATTCTGTCGGGCAAATTGTGGAAGGCTGCGGGGAATAGCAGAATGACCGGAAGCGGATCGGCGCTGTTCGCGCTTTTTGCGTCTTCAGAAGAGCGCGCGCTCGCGGAGCAGATGTTGAAGCGGGAACGGGTGTTCGATGGCTGCCGTGTGATGCGTGCGAATTTGCTGAGCCGCCGGAGTTATCAGCGGCTGTGGCGCGCGCAGTTGGCGGAACATCTTGATCCCACAGTGAAGATATGGCCGCCCCTAAGCCGGTACGCGCGATGAGGTTTAATCACTTCAAGGTGTTTTCAGGCAATGCAAACACCGCCTTGGCGGGTGAGATTTGCTATGAGTTAGGGTGCCAGCTGGCGGCGGTGAACGTCAAGCAGTTTTCCGACGGCGAAGTGCACCTGCAGATTCAGGAGAATGTGCGCGGGGCGGATGTTTTCGTGGTGCAGCCCACCTGTACTCCGGTGGACCGGCATTTGATGGAATTGCTGCTGATGATGGACGCGCTGAAGCGGGCGTCGGCGGAACGCATCACGGCGGTGCTACCCTATTATGGGTATGCGCGGCAAGATCGGAAAGATCGTCCGCGTATGCCGATCTCGGCGCGCCTGGTTGCGAGTTTGATGGAGCGTGCCGGAGCCAACCGCGTTCTCGCGCTTGATTTACACGCCGCGCAGATTCAGGGGTTCTTTGACGTTCCGGTGGATCATCTGTTCGCGACGCCGGTGATGATCGAGTATTTCGAGGCGATGAGAGGCAGGGGATTGACCGTGGTTTCGCCAGACGCAGGAGGCGTGGAACGGGCGCGGGCGTTTGCGAAACGGCTGGAATCGCCGCTGGCGATCATCGATAAGCGGCGCACGGAAGCGAACGTGGCCGAGGTGATGCACATTATCGGCGAAGTGGAAGGGCAGGATTGTCTGATCGTGGACGATTTGATCGACACGGCGGGCACGCTGGTGAAGGCGGCCGAGGCGCTGATGAAGCAGGGCGCGAAGTCCGTACGGGCTTGCGCGACTCACGCAGTGCTATCGGGGCCGGCGGTGGAGCGCATTAATAACTCCGGGCTGGTGGAAGTGGTGGTGACGAATTCGATACCGCTGAAGGACGACGCGGCGAATTGCCTGCGGATCAAGCAGCTTTCCGTGGCGCCGCTGTTGGCTAAGGCGATTCAATCGGTCCATGAAGATGGATCGGTGAGCACGTTATTTGTTTAGAGGGCAGGGAAGAGAAATATGGCGAGAAGAGACATTACGATTGTTGCGGAAGCGCGCGAGCTGCGCGGTAAGAACGAAGCGCGGCGGCTGCGCGTGGCCGGAGCGATGCCCGGCGTGCTGTATGGCGCGGGTGGCGAGTCGGTGGCGGTAGCGGTGAGCCCCAAGGAAGTCCGCAAGATTTTGCACAGCAAAACCGGACATAATACGATTTTCAACCTGGCTTTAACCGGCGGCGAAACCACTCCGGTGATGATCGTCGACTGGCAGAACGAGCCCGTAAAAGACACGCTGCTGCACGTGGACCTGAAGCGCATCGATCTTACACTGCGCATTAAAGTGAAGGTCCCGGTGCACACCAAGGGCGAGCCCCACGGCGTGAAGATCCAGGGCGGATTGCACGAAGTGATTACGCGCGAAATCGAAATCGAGTGCCTGCCGGATGAGATTCCCGAAGAGTACGTGATGGACGTGACCGCGCTCGAACTGAACCAGGCCATACGCGCCAGCGATATTCCGCTGGAAGGTTCCGCGAAGCTGATCAGCAATCCGGATTCCGTGATCTCCCACGTGGTTGTGCTGAAGGCGGAAGCCGAGCCGGTTGCCGTCGCCACCGAAGGCGCTCCGGGCGCGGTGGCAGCCGAGCCGGAAGTGATCAAGAAGGGCAAGAAGGACGAGGAAGCCGCGGCTCCCGACGAGAAAGACAAGAAGAAGAAATAGCGGCGGTGGCCGCCCTGTTGCGGCGCGCGGCGGGTGCCGAGTCAGATGGCGGACGAGATCGAATTTCTCATCGTGGGCCTGGGGAATCCGGGCGAGGAATACGAGAACACGCCGCATAATCTCGGGTTCATGGTGATGGACCGGCTGGCGGAATCGCACGGAATCCGGATGACGCGCAAAGAGAATGTTTCGCGCGTGGGTTTGGGAGTGGTCGGTTCCAGGAAAGTCGCGCTGGCTAAACCGCAGACGTTCATGAATTTGAGCGGCGGCGCGGTGAAGGGGCTGGCGGAACGGTATGCAGTAACGCCGGACCGCGTGGTGGTGGTGTACGACGAGTTGGCGCTCCCCTGGCAGGAGTTGCGCATCAGGCCGAAGGGTTCCGATGCGGGGCACAACGGGATGAAGAGCGTGATTGGAAGTTTGGGGACGAACGCGTTTCCCAGAATCCGGCTGGGCATTAATCCGCCGGGGCGTCCCGTGGGGGACGGAGCAAAGTTCGTGCTCGCGCCATTTCAGCGCGGGCAGAAGAAGGAAGTGGAGGAGATGGTGGAGCGGGCAGCCGCGGCCGTCGAGTCCATAATCGCTGAAGGCGTCGAAAAGTCCATGACGGTGTTTAACCGTCGCGCCGGAGGCTTAACCACAGAGGAAGAATGAGAGTCTACGAAGAGCTGTTTATTTTGAAACCAGATGCCCCGGAAGACGAAGCCGAGGCGTTCGTTGGGCAGATTCAGAACATCATCACCACGGGCAAAGGCACGGTGGACAAAACCGACAAATGGGGAGTCCGCAAGCTGGCCTATCGCGTGGCGAAATACAACGAAGGCAACTACGTGCTGATTCAGTTCACTTCCGCGCCGGAACTGGTGCATGAAGTGGAGCGGCGCATGCGCGTGAGCGACCTGGTGATCAAGTTCATCACGGTGCGCATCGACGAAAAGCAGAAGAAGATCGCCAAGCGCAAGAAAGCCCGCGACAAGAGAGCGGCTAAGCGGCCTCCACCGCAGGTGTACACGCCGTCCGCGTCCGCTGCGGCGGCTATTCCTGGAGCTCCCGCGCCTGCTCCGCCCGAACATGCGCTCCCCGGTAAACCGCCGGAAGCGGCCGCCGTCGCCGCTACTGAAACCCCGGCGGCTCCGGCTGCTTCGAACGAGACCAAGGAATAAGGAGAGGACACGAACATGGCGGAATCCAGAGGTGGAAGACCAATCGCGGCCTCCCAGCGGCCCACCGGCGGCGATAAAGCGACGGCCGGCAAGAAGCAGTTCTTTCGGCGCAAAAAGTTGTGCCGGTTCTGCGTCGAGAAGATCGACGACATCAATTACAAAGACGTGCGGATGCTGAATGCGTTCATGTCGGAGCGCGGCAAGATCACGCCGCGCCGGATCTCTGGCGTGTGCGCGCCTCATCAGAAGCGTCTGGCGGAAGCGATCAAGCAGGCGCGCAACATCGCGCTGATGCCGTTCGCATCGGCTGTGTAGGAGAACCAACATGGAAGTCATCTTAAGAGAAGAAATCGAAACATTGGGCCGGCGCGGCGACGTGGTCAAAGTCGCAGCCGGCTACGCGCGTAATTTCTTGCTGCCGAAACGCAAGGCTGTGATGGCCACGGAATCCAACAAGAAGATCGTGGAGCAGGAAAAGCAGGCTCACCTGCGCCGTGAGACCAAGGTGATCGCGGACGCACAGGATCTTGCCAAACTGATTTCGGGCGTCGCGCTGACCATCGCGCAAAAGGCCGGCGAGAACGAGCAGTTGTTCGGCTCGGTTACGGCAGGCGATATCGCCGCGTCTCTCGAAAAGCTGGGCTACAACATCGAACGCCGCAACATTCATCTGGAAAACTCTATCAAGCAACTGGGCGAGTACAAGGTTGCCGTGAAGCTCCACCGTGAGGTTTCCGTGGAGATTCCGGTCAGCGTGGTGAAGGAAGAGGAGTGACGCCGGAGACTTCCGGACAAGAGCCAGGGGCTCGTGTCGAAGAACTACTGAAAGCGGCGGCTCGGGGCCATGTCGGCGTCGACCGCCGCTTTGTTGCGTCTATCCTCGAACAGAACGAGCCTGCCGCCATCTTGCGTTTCGCGCGCGAGAAACATGACAAGGACCGGCTGGATCTGGACCCCCTGCTGGTGGACTTGTTCCGCCACTATCAGACGCCGGAAGCGCTGGAGTTCTTCATGGACGCCATTCGGCGCGCACCGGAGGATGTGGATGACAGCTTGATTCAGGCGCTGCTGCCATTCGGCAATCAGGCCGCGGAACCCCTGCTGCGGCTGTATGAAGAACTAGGGGAGGAGCAAGGTTCTGACGTTGCGTTTCTTTTGGCCGCGCTGCGCGTGCGCGATCCGCGTGTGTTGAAAGTGTTGCTGGATCGTTTGGAATACGACGCCGCGGATGGGGCGTTTTGTTTGGGGCTGTACGGTGACGCAGCCGCGCGTCCGGCGCTGGAAACAATGCTGACGGAGTTACCCGAGGAAGACACGGAGATGCGGCGCGAGTTTTCCTATGCGCTGGAACAACTGGAAGCGCCGGAGCCGAAATACCAGCCGGAGCCTTTCGATATTTCCGCGGAGTATCCGGAGCGTGAATTGCCCCCTTTCGACGTGCTGGACGAAGCCGAGCGCATTGCCATGCTCGCTTCACCCGAAGCCGATGTTCGCGCAGGAGCGGCATACAGTTTTTTCAATCAGCCGGTGAATCCTAAACCGCGCGCGGCTTTGCTGGCGCTCGCGCAATCCGATCCGGAGCCTGCGGTGCGCGGGGAAGCATGGGCAGCCCTGGGGGACGCGGTGGGTGACGAATCCCGCGAGTCCATGACGCTGCGCGACGCGATGGTCGCCGTGCTGAACGATTCCTCCAAGCCGGAGGCGGAGCGGGGCGGCGCGGCCGTGGGACTTTACTCGGTGGCCGATCGCGACGATGTTCGCACGGGTGTGGAAGCGCTGTATGAAATGGGCGGGAAGGCGCGAATCAAGGCGCTGGAAACGATGTGGCGATCGTTATGGCAGCCGTACGCGAAATATTTCGCGCCACATTTAGACGAAACCGACCCGGCCATTCTGCGGCACGCTTTACGGGGGGCGGGCTATTTCCGCTTGACCGCGCACATCGATAAGATCGCCCAATTCTTCGACCGCGAAGCGCCGTACGACGATCTGCGGGAAGACGCACTGTTCGCCTACGCTCTGGCCATGCCCGGTGAGACCACACGGGGGCGCGTCAAAGGCATGCTGCGTAAGTTGGATCAATTGGCATCGCTGACGGCGGACGAAGTCGATTTGGTTGAGCTTGCCCTGGATGAGCGATTGAGGCTGCATGGCATGGCGCCGGTGTTTGAAGCGGAGCGGATGGCCGAGCATGAGCACGTTCATGAACAGCATCAGCATGAACCGGTTCCCGCTCCATCCGGGCTCACGCTAGTGGACAAGACCGGCCGCAATGATCCGTGTCCGTGCGGGAGCGGCAAGAAGTATAAGAAATGCCACGGTGTGGTGCACTGAGATTTTGCGGCGTCCACTGCGGACCAGACATAGGAAACCTCTGGGTCAACCCGGCGCAAAAAGGTAGAATAGTGCCGTGAGCCCTTCGAGACCAGCTCTTCTCCGGCAACTCGGCGTGGTCAGCGCCACGGCGCTGGTTGTGTCGAACATGATTGGCACCGGGATTTTCACGTCCAGCGGTTTTCTCGCGGGTGATCTTGGGTCGCCTGCATTGCTGCTGTGGATTTGGGTGGCGGGCGCGTTGTGCGCTTTGTGCGGGGCATTTTGTTACGCCGAGCTGGGCATCAACATGCCGAGTTCCGGCGGAGAGTACGTGTACCTGACGCAAGCCTTCGGGCCCACCTGGGGATTTATCAGCGGGTGGGTTTCTTTCTTCGCCGGATTCTCCGCGCCCATTGCCGCGGCGTCGCTCGCTTTTTCCGATTACGTCGCACGTTTTTTCCCAGAAGTGGGACAGAAGAATTCGCGCGTGCTGTTTGGTTCAGGCGACTATACGGTGTCTTTCGGAGGCGCGCAGCTGCTGGCGTGTGCGCTGGTATTGATGTTCAGCGTCATCAATATTCTCGGCGTGCAGCGCGTGGCTCGACTGCAGAATGTGCTCACGGGCGCGAAGGTGCTGATCATGGCGTCCTTCATTGTGCTGGGCCTGCTGGTGGGCACGGGGGACACCGCGCATTTTTCGATGAATGCGGTGCGCACGTCCGCCACATCGCTGCCGGCGCAATTCGCCATTAGCCTGTTCTGGATTTACGTGGCGTACAGCGGGTGGAACGCGGCCACGTATGTGGCCGAGGAATTGCGCCAGCCCTCGCGCACGCTGCCCATGGCGCTGACGGTGGGTACGGCTTTAGTGGCTGTGCTCTATCTCTTGTTGAATTTCATCTTCATTTACGCCGCGCCGCTCGAAGATATGAAGGGCGTGCTGGCGGTGGGCGCATTGGCGGCGACCCGGCTGTTCGGAACGGAGGTGGGCGGCATCTTCAGCGCACTGATGGCATTGTCGTTGATGTCCACCGTGAACGCCATGGTCACCATTGGCCCGCGCGTGTATTACGCGATGGCGAAGAATGGTGCGTTTCTCGCCGCCGCCGCCAATGTGCACCCCAAGTGGCGCACTCCCATCGCGGCGATTCTCGCGCAAGCTGTGTGCACCATGCTGATGACGCTCACGCCTTTTCCGCAACTGGTGATCTATATCGGATTCACGTTAAATGTGTTCGCGGTGATGAGCGTGGCGTCGTTGTTTCTGTTCCGGCGCAGGCCGGGCTGGCAGAAGTTGCGCGTGGTAAGTTTTGCATATCCGTTTATCCCGGCGCTGTTCATTCTGGTGGGTGTGTGGATGATCTATCAAGGCTTGCAATTAAAGCCATACGTGTCGCTAGCGACCGTGATCACATTGGCTACCGGCGCGCTGGTCTATCACTTCCGGCTGCGCCCTCGCGAGACCTCCGTTCCACCTGCTCCGCGCGTGGAGACGTACTAAAACGCGCTGGTATACTGGAGTGCAGTTGGCGCTATCGTCTAACGGTTAGGACGAAGCCCTCTCAAGGCTTAAATACGGGTTCGATTCCCGTTAGCGCTACCA
>CADEFM010000008.1 GCA_902826605.1 uncultured Acidobacteriota bacterium | reverse complement strand
GCGTGATCGCCGCCGTCAGCGTCGTCTTGCCGTGATCGATGTGCCCGATCGTCCCCACGTTTACGTGCGGCTTGCTTCGATCAAATTTTTCTTTCGCCATGTGTCTCTCTCACCTTCTGAAAGTGGCGCGCGGCGATCCAACCTGCCGCGCGAATGAACTCTGGAGCCGTTGACCGGGATTGAACCGGTGACCTCGTCCTTACCAAGGACGCGCTCTACCAGCTGAGCTACAACGGCTGAACTCTAACAAACCTCTGGTGGACAGGGAAGGATTCGAACCTTCGTAACTCGCAAGGAGTGACAGATTTACAGTCTGTTGGCTTTAACCACTCACCCACCTGTCCGTTTCCGCCACAAGCTCCCGCCTCAAATAAGGCAAACCGGGGATGTCACGGCCTGACTTCTAGAAACCGGGACGTAGGCGTAAGTTTGAGTATAACAGAGGTTGCGCGCGGCACAATTTCGCCAGCAGGCGTAAATCTAGTCGATTACGTCAATCGAAATCTTGGCGGGCTTTTGGGGGCCGGCGACGGCTGCGTCCCTTTGTGCATTTGCAGCCGGTGTCTTTGCCACGGCTGCTGATTTGACCGGTGGAGCCTCCGGCGGCAGGGAAGGCTGAGGGGGCGGAGGTGTAATCAGAGCGGCCTGAAATGCCGCTTGCCGAGTCTGCGCCTTTTGCAATTCAAACTCTCTTATTGCCGCAATCCCGCCACCAAGAACGTACCCCCGCACGGTCTTTCCGTCGACCTCCGCGTTGACGGCATAGCACATGGGTTCGCCGCTGACAGAAAAGCGGATCTTCACAGGCGCGTTCTCCGGAACTTGATCCAGAATGGCAGAGGCAGCATCGCACCCGGCCCGGATCTGATAACGCGGCGCCTCGGGTCCATCGAAAGCGAGTACAAGCAGCAGCGGCGCGATTAACATAAGTATTCTCTACGGTCCGTTCTATTTTGCCAGGCGCAGAATTTCCGAAGCCACTCGGTTGAATGCGTTTGCCAGTTCGCTGGCATTCGCGGCAAAGACATACAACCCAGGCTGCCCAGTTGCCGGATTATTGTAATGCGCGGCATTTGACGGGTCATTGGCGATGTACTCCATCAGATCCGTACTCGCGGCTCCGCTCCCTCCCAAACCAATGGAAAAGATGACGACGTTCGGAAGTCCCGGGAATCCATTGCCAGGACTCGCCGCTTGCCTGATACGCACTGCAGCATGAACGGCGGCGTTCTCAGCCCCGTTCACGAAGTTGTTTTCATTGGCGGGGTTAGGGTTGTTTGCTGCAGGCAGAAGTCCGCCGCTGGTGTTGATGCCAGTGTTGTAGGCGAAAGTCAAGCTGTTACCAAAAATATCGGTGCTGGGGATTCCAGTAACATCGTTGCCTACATTGGATCTGCTATTTTGCCAGTTGGAATTATACGAGCAACCGTTGGACAGAGGCGCCAACGTAGCGTCATTGGTGGGCACCGGAGAGGTAGGATTCACGTTCATCAAGCCGCGGATTGTGGTGGCGCCGGCGTCCGACGTGATCACGCCCAATCGGGCGGCTTTGTTACTACATGAACTGCTGCCTTTGATCGCGAAGTTCGCCGCCACCGAAGTGGGTTGGCCGTCCGTGAAGAAGAGGATCACGTTGAGCGAAGCGGGCTGTTGCAATGCCGCAAGCGCCTGGTATCCCAACCACAGCCCCGCGGAGGTATTGGTGGAACCCTCGCAAGTGATGGCGTTAATCCCGTTGATGACGTTGGGCTGGAACGTCTGCGTCATACCGACCACCTGGGAGTACGTGGTGGCGTAGGTTGTCAATCCGACGTAGTCGCGCCCCACCGAGAACTTGTTGACGAAGTCGGAAGCTGCGGTTTTAAGAGGAGTACAGGAGCCGGATAAGTCCAGCGAGTTGGAACGGTCCATCACAAGGGCGACGTTAATGTCCCGGCGGGTAGCCATCGCACTGGCGGTAATGTTGGTGAACGTTCCGCCGAACCAGGCCATGAACAGGTGCGGCGCGTTGACGCTCGCACTCACGGTCACGGTACGAAAGAACTGGTTTGAGACGTCCACTACCGGTGTGGGCACGCTCAGGCTAGTGGACGCCAGGTAGCCGGCTGGATAGTTGGCGTTGACATAGGTCTGGGCGGTGCTTTGGGCGTTGGCCACTTGCGCCGTGGTATTGGTTCCACGCGCCAGCGACCGCGCCCCCGCCAGCGAGGCGGCGTCTACCGCGGCCTGAAGCCGCGACCGGATCATATAAAATGTGCCGATGTCGACTACCAGTCCGGCGATCGGAATCCCGGCCAAAAACAGAACGGCTGCCGTCGGTAGAATGAAGCCGCGGCGGCCGATGCGAGGCGATTGTTTCTTAGAAAAATACGCGTACATAAATTCCTGGAGTGCTCCCGGATCCGCCCGGTTGTAGGAAGTTGAGGTCGGGCTGCACGAAATAACCCTCAACCACGCTCGTGTAATCGCCGGCTGCAAGATTCATCACGGAGTCGAATCCGGCGGCAACGACGGTGCCGTACTGCAAGTATTTATTGGGGGCGATGTCGCCGTTTGCACCGACATAGGCCGATGGCGGAGTTCCGAAAACGCTGGTGCGGAGCGAAGATTTTCCCAGAACAAGGCGGTTCGTGAACACAGGCTGGCCTTGGTTATTGCATGGGACCGAGGTATCCGACAGGCAGTTGGATGCCGAAATTTTCTGGACCCTGGAAAGGATGAGAACAGCGTTTCCGGTGGTTGTGTTGAAGCTAAAATCCTGCCCCAGTTTGGCGACGATGTTTTGCGCGCCCGGCTGCGACATATCCACGGCCATTCCATACATATGCCCAATGTCCCGGGTGACTTGAATTGCTTGTATACCCCGGCCGAGCTTGACCCCGACCGCGACCAAGCCAAACAACATAGGGACGGCGACGATCACCACGAGGGCGAACTCGATCATCGTGCTACCGCGTTGGCGCCGTGCGCGGCCACGGAAGGCGGTTTTCTTAGCGCGCTGGTATTCCTGCAATGGGTGAAGGCTCCATTCTATCCGCAGAAGCTACGGAAAAACTGAGCGGACCGGCGGACCGCAATAGTGGCACCACCCAGGTCCAACTCAAATTCTCGGCGCTGATCTGAACTACGTTGCCTCCACTGTTACTCCCGACCCCGGTCACTTCAGTCAGCGTTACGGGGTTGTAATAACGGATATAGATACAACCGGTGCCCGAACATGGTCTACCCACTCCAGTGGGGGCGGCGTAATTCAAAAAACCGAAAGAATACTGGTTGACGACGTTCTTGATGGAGGCGTCATGCCCGAGAGGACTGCCACCCGAGGTCTGAGTCTGGCTGGTAACCGCGTAACGGACTCCCTCGCGGACGGCGAATTGAATGGTGTTCTTAACGAAGATTGCGATCCCGAAATCAAACAGGGCGAAGAATAGAGCCAGGAACACAATGATTACGAAGCTTCCTTCCAGCATGGTGTGGCCGGATTCCCGTCGCGAGCCTGCCTTCGTTCGGCGCTTCCGTGTCGCTCGATCCACTCTCTTCATCCTCCCGTCACTATAAGTCCCCCAAACTACGGCGTTATGGGACTACGAAATCAAGAGTACTGGAAATGCGTCTGTCTCAACAATCGGGCGAACATCTGAATTGCGGCCGGGCAAACCCTGTATGTCGAGTCATAGACGCGATAGCGTGGGAAAGCGGCTAGTCGTTTATCCACTTGGGTTTAGCGCGTGCCGCTTACGGGCAAGTCCGGCGGAATTCATTAGAAAAAGCACCAAGAACTGTACCATCCTGGTTCACCCGACCCGTTGCAGTTTGGCGCGTCCTGAACCTGCCTCTTTCCGTTGCTCCACCTTAAAGATGTCGGCGGAAAAGCCAGAATCTTTAGAGCTAAGCCACACAGGTAGGGGCCGGGGGCCGGGGAGAGTGTGATGGTAAGCGTGAGTGGCTGGTAGGCTGGGGAAGGAGTGAATCGCCTGTGAAAATCGACGCCGAGAAGTTTCGTGTAGATGAAGGATCGAGGGTAAAACTGAGCGCCTGGCCCACCGACGTCCAGCCGCTTTATAAGTCAAGAGAAGAGTATGAAGAGATGCTGGCGCAGCACGTGGAGCAACTTAAGGAGCTGCAGCAATTGTTGTACGCGACGAACACGTACTCCTTGCTTCTGATCTTTCAGGCGATGGATGCGGCCGGGAAGGATGGAGCGATCCGGCACGTCATGTCTGGCGTGAATCCGCAGGGATGCCAGGTGTTCAGTTTTCAGCATCCAAGCGCGACCGAGCTCGATCACGATTTCCTGTGGCGCACGACGGTGTGTTTGCCGGAGCGAGGGCGGATCGGGATTTTCAACCGGTCCTACTATGAAGAAGTGTTGATTGTGCGGGTACATCCGGAGATTCTGCAGGGCCAGCAGCTTCCGCCGGAGATCGAAGACGGTAAGAAAATCTGGCGCGACCGCTACCGTTCGATCACGCAATTGGAGGAGCATCTTCACCGCAACGGAACGCGCGTTGTGAAATTCTTTCTGCACTTATCGAAGGAGGAGCAGCGAAAGCGATTTCTGGAGAGGATCGAAGATCCGCAGAAATGTTGGAAGTTCAGCGAAGCGGACGTGAAGGAGCGAAAATTTTGGGGCGCATATCAGGAGGCGTATCAGGATTGCTTGAGCGCTACCAGCACGCGAACGGCGCCGTGGTACGCGGTTCCAGCGGACGATAAAAGGAACGCGCGGCTGATCGTTTCCCAAATCATCGTGGACACGCTGCGCGGGTTGAGGATGAGTTATCCGAAAGCGGATAAAAAGCGGGAGAAGGAACTGCTGCTGCTTCGCAAGCAGCTGGAGCGCAAGGGCGAGGAATAGAGGATCGGTATTACTGTCGAGGTTCTATTTCTTGGTCGATTTCGATTTCGCGGGCGTCGATCAAATCCAGTTCGCGCTGCAGAGACCTGAGGACTTCGTCGTTGATACGTCCCTGGTCGCGGAGTTCGACGGCAGTGGCCCGCTCCACTTCGCGGAGTTCGGCGGTAAGCGTTTCAAAAAGGTCATGTTGCAGGGAGAAGACGCGGCCCGCGCCGTCGCTACGTTCCATGGCGGCTAGACGGATGCTGTAGTGCCGGGCGACATCATCGTAGATTTCTTTGGCTTCCGGACGGTCGCGCTTAGGGTCATCCGCCAGCTTTCGGAGCGCGGCGGCGATCATAATTCTGCGGGCTTCCACTGCTTCGCATTCCGCTGGCATGGGGTCAGGGAGACGGAGCCAGCGGATGATGCCTGGAAGTGTCAGGCCTTGCAAGACCAAGGTGACGAAGATGACGCAGAACGTGAAGAACAAAATCGTGCTGCGCTGTGGAAATGGCATTCCGTTGGACAAAATGGTAGGCAGAGAGAGGGCGGCGGCCAAGGCGACCACACCGCGCATGCCAGTCCACCCTACGACGAACAATGCGCCTGGCGCGGGATAGCGCTCGTCCTGGTGGAGCAGCCTGCGGCGGATGAAAAAGGAGACGCGGGCGGCCGGAAAAATCCACAGGAAGCGGAGCAGGATCACGGTCCCGCTGAAGAGCGCGCCGCGGGCGAGAAGCTGGGGAAGACTGAAGGTTTCAATACCAGTGAGGATCACGGGTAATTGAAGTCCGATCAAAAGAAATACAGCGCCATTGAGAACGAAGATCAAAGTATTCCAGAACGCGTGAGCTTCCAATCGTACGATGGAGGAGAAATATGTCGCGCTGCGGCGGCCCAGGTAAAGACCACACGCGACGGCCGATAGGACACCGGATGCATGAACATACTCCGCGCTTAAGTAGGCGGCGTACGGCGTCAATAGGCTCATCGTGATTTCGATCGGGGCATCGTCAATGCGGCGCTCCAGCCAATCGATGACAAGGCCGAGGAGGAGTCCAATGGCGACGCCGCCCGCCACCAGGTAAAGAAGGCGGCCAGCGCCTTCGGCCAACGAAGGGACGTGTCCGGTGACGACGACGGCGACCGCGAATTCGAGGGCCAGCAGACCGCTCGCGTCATTGAGAAGACTCTCCCCCTCCAGAATATCGATGAGGCGGCGCGGGAGGCCGACGCGGCGCGCAATGGAGGTGGCGGCGATCGCGTCCGTAGTCGCGACAACGGCGCCAAGCACGAGTCCCAGACGCCAGTCAAAACCGGGGAGAATCCAACGGGCAATCAGGGCCACTCCGACAACCGTAAAGCCGACAAGACCGAACGCGAGAGAGGCGATGCTGACCAGGTTATATTTGAAATCGCGCCATGACGTGGTGAAGGCGGCGGCGAAGAGCAAAGGCGGCAGCGCTAC
Organism: uncultured Acidobacteriota bacterium; assembly: GCA_902826605.1. Lineage (GTDB taxonomy): Bacteria > Acidobacteriota > Terriglobia > Bryobacterales > Bryobacteraceae > Palsa-187. The sequence continues at coordinate 243,592 of CADEFM010000008.1, read as the reverse complement.
GAGAAATACCAGATCGGGAGCGAGCTGAATGCGCGGTATCCCGGGGATTAGACTGAGAAGCAGACCGCCAATGACCAGGACGATGGGGTAAGGAGTTTTGAGCCGGTTGGCGATCGCCCCGAAGCCCAAAACGAACACGAGAAGCAGCAAGACGAAGATCTCTATGTCGTGGATGTTCGTGGAGTGCATTTAACCTGCGGGAATGCTTCCAGTTTAGTGGATGAGGCTAGGGCCACTGCCGCAACGCTGGGGTTCTGAAAGATACGTTAATATCTTCTTGCGGATAGCGTAACCGTTTTGCTCCAGGGCTGCGTCATCTCTACATACCTGACTCGCAACGGGTGGGGCCGTAATGCGCGGCTTGATAGACTTTACCTGATGAAGCACACATTCGCGATTTTCGTGATGGCGCTTGCGCCTCTGTATTTGGTCGCGCAGGCGCCGGAGAGCAGGGCGCTAGGCGTGGTTACGAAGTTCGACGCGGACGCGCGTCGGATGACCGTCAAGACGGATCAGGGTGTGGAAATGCCGATTTCGTTGGACGCGCGGGCTACGTTTCGGAAGGTGGCTCCCGGGGAGACAAATCTGGCGAACGCCACGTCGATTACATTGACAGATCTTCACGTGGGCGACCGGGTTTTGGCTCGAGGACGGGCAGGGACGGACGCGGGGGCGCTGAACGCGCTGCAGGTGATTGTAATGTCGCAGGCCGACATCGCCAACAAGCAGGCGCAGGAACGTGCGGATTGGGACCGGCGCGGCGTCACGGGAACGGTGACGGAAGTGGCGGCGGATCACGTGAGCATCAGCATGCGGACGCTGGCGGGTACGCAGACCATGGCGATTACGCCAGCTGCGGACGCGGTGATCCGAAGATATGCGCCGGACTCGGTGAAATTCGCGGATGCGAATACTTCGAAGCTCAGCGAAATCAAAGTGGGCGATCAGGTTCGTGCGCGCGGGGAGAAGGCGCCCGACAATTCCAAGATGACCGCCGAGGAGATGGTGTCGGGAGCCTTCCGGACGATCGCCGGCGTGATTGTCTCCGTGGACGCGCAGGAGAATCTGATTCGCGTGAATAATCTGCAAACGAAGAAGCAGATCAATGTAAAGATTGCGCAGGATTCTGCGTTGAAGAAACTGGACCCACAGTTCGCAACGATGATTGGGATGCGGTTGCGCGGGGGCTCCGATGGCGGTGCAGGCAGGGGTCCGCAAGGCGCGGCGGGGCCGCCTCCGAATATCGAGGGTCGGGGTGGATTCGGCGGACGTGGCGGAGAGGGCCGCGGCGGTCCCGGTGGCCGGGGCGGCGGAGATCTACAGGCACTGATTGATCGTACTCCTTCCATCACGCTTGCCGACCTTAAGATGGGCGATGCGATTGTCGTTTCGAGCACGGTCGGTGCAAGCCCCGATCAAGTGACGGCAATCACGCTGGTGGCTGGAGTGGAGCCGATTCTGACCAGACCCGGCTCGGGCGAATTGTCGCTGGGCGATTGGAACCCGGGCGGAGACTTGGGCGGGCTGGGCGGCGGATTCGGACAATGAAAACCCGACAAACGTTGAGGATTTTCGCGGCGATTCTGATGAGTGCATACGCGCTGATGGCACAGAACGTCGCTAACCTGCGCGGGCAGGTGACGGATCCTTCCGGCGCTGCAATTCCTTCGGCGGTGGTGAACTTAACCGGTCCGAATGGAGCCACGAGGGCGGCGGAAACCAACGCGCAGGGTGTATATACCGTTAGCGGGCTTGCGCCTGGCACATATGCAGTGCGCATCACGGCGACCGGGTTCAATCTCTATGAACGGCCAGAACTGACGTTGGAGGGGGGGCGGTTGGTTACGGTGGACGTGCGGTTGACGCTGGCGGTTGACCGCCAGGAAATTACGGTGACGGATTCGATTCAGGTGGAAATCGACCCTTCGAGAAACGCGAGCGCGACGGTGCTGCAGGGTGACGACCTGGATGCGCTTTCCGACGACCCCAACGACTTGGAGTCGGATCTGCAAGCACTCGCAGGACCGTCGGTGGGTCCAAACGGAGGGCAGATTTTCGTAGATGGATTCAGTAACGGCCAGCTGCCGCCCAAGAGTTCTATTCGCGAGATTCGGGTGAACTCGAATCCCTTCGCGGCGGAATTCGACCGTGTGGGATACGGACGCGTGGAGATTCTAACGCGGCCCGGAACGGACGTTTTGCGCGGGTCGGCATTTTACGAAGCGGACACAGGCAAATTCGACGCGCGCAATCCCTATGCCACGCAAAAACCTGATTTCCTGACGCAAAACATCAATTTTAATTTGGGCGGATCCATTAATAAGAAGACCTCGTTCTTCGTGGATTTCAATCGCAGGCATCAAGACGATCAGGCGCTAGTGCGAGCCACGGTACTGGATGCGAACTTTCTGCCGGTACTCTTCACGCAAAACGTGGCGACCCCGAATACCCGAATTTCGGTGAGTCCGCGCGTGGATTACCAGCTTTCCACCAATCACACTCTGCAAGCCCGCTACAGTTGGAATAGAGTGGACCAGCCGGTGAGCGGCGTGGGCGGCTTCAGCCTCGCCTCGCAAGCGACCAAAAATATCAGCACGAATCATTCGATTCAAGTGACGGAAACGTGGGTGATGAATGCTTCCACCATCAACGAATCGAGATTTCAGTACACGCGATCCAATACCGACACCACGGGTGCGAGCGGCAATCCGACTATCAACGTGGCGGGCGCATTCACGGGTGGAGCGGCGGCGACGGGCAACGCGTTCAATTCGCTGAACAGTTACGAATTTCAGAATTATTCGACGATGACGCGCGGAACGCATCTGATCAAGTTCGGCGCCCGCATACGAGGCGCAACGCAGGACAATAGCACGGATCAGAATTTCAACGGCACATACAATTACGCCTCGTTGGATGCATACCGGCTAACGGCAGCAGCTTTGGCGCAGGGACTTCCGATTCCCCCCGGTGGCGGAGCTTTTCAATACCGGGTGACCACGGGGGTGCCCCTGGCGCAAGTGAGCCAAGTGGATGTCGCTCCCTTTATTCAAGACGATTGGAAGATACTTCCCACGATTACGCTCAGCGCGGGACTGCGATACGAAACACAGACCAACATCAGCAGCTACGCGAACTTTGCGCCGCGCGTAGGAATAGCGTGGGGCATAGGGGGATCGCAGGGCCGTACACGGCAACCGAAAACCGTATTGCGCGCCGGATGGGGAATGTTCTACGACCGTTTCGCCGTAGGCCAAGTGATGAACACGCAGCGATTCGATGGAGTAACTCAGCGCCAGTCTATCGCTCAACTTCCGCCCTTCGCCTGCGTGCTGGGAGGCGTATGCGGCGGTACGATTGCGCTAAACCCGAACACGCCTTTAACCACCTTCCACATCGACCCGAATCTGGTTTCCCCTCGTGTCCTGCAAACCGGCATCAGCGTGGAGAGGCAGTTGCCGAAGAACATCACCTTGAGCGTGAATTACACAAACTCGCGAGGGCTGCACCAATTTCGCACGCGCAATCTGAATACTCCGCTGCCGGGCACATTTCCGGGCGCGCCATTTTATCCATTAGGGAATATCAATCCATACAACCAGTACGAATCGAGTGGAATGTTTAAACAGCATCTGCTGATGACGAATGTCAATGCACGGTTCAATGCGAAGTATGCGATGTTTGGGTTTTATGCGTTCGGCCGCGCAAGCGCGAACACGGATGGCATCGGAACGTTTCCTGCGGACACGTACGATCTGACCACAGAATGGTCGCGAGCGCAGTTCGACATCCGGCACCGTTTCTTGATAGGGGGCAATTTTACACTGCCGCTGGGACTGCGTGTGGCGCCGTTCGTAAATTATGCCTCTCCCGCGCCATTTAATATTACGCTTGGTCAGGATCAGAACGGCGATACGCAAAACAATGACCGGCCCACATACGCGTCGCCCGCGAGCATCGCAGCAAGCAATGCAGCCAGTGCTGTGTCCTTGAAACCGTGGGTATATGCGACTCCTTACGGGATGCTGAACTCCATACCCGTTCCGGGCGAACAGGTCATTCCGCGAAACCTGGGAAATGGGTTCGGGAATTTCAATATCAACCTGCGCCTGAGCCGCACCTTCGGCTTCGGCGAGCCTCGGAACGGGGCTCCAGTCACTGGGGGCGGGGGGCGTGCAGGCGGTGGAGGACGCGGATTCGGCGGGCCTCCTGGCGGAGGATTTGGCGGGCCTGGCGGGCCGGGCGGTTTGTTCGCAGGAGGGACCGCCGGCCGTTATCAATTGACCATTAGCGTGGAAGCCCGCAATCTGTTGAACTCAGTGAATCCAAGCGCTCCGGTAGGGGTGCTGACGGCCGACCAGTTTGGCCAAGCGCAAGGCATAACTAGCGGTTTTGGCGGTGGTCCCGGCGGCGGTGGCTTTGGCGGCGTCTCTCAGACCGCCAACCGGAGACTGCAACTGCAGCTTCGATTCAATTTTTGAGCGGAATAGAAAAGGGCCTCTTTCGAGGCCCTTTGTTACTTAGGTTGTCGTGAGACGCTTTACCAGCGGGGCTCGCGTTTGCGGCCAAAGCCGCCGCCAGCGCCACCGCCGCCGCCCCGATTCCCGCCACGGCCACCACCCCCGCCACCGCCGCCGAATCCGCGGCCACCGCCGCCCCCTCCACGCTCTTCGCGCGGACGGGCTTCGTTCACGTTGATATTGCGGCCGCCGAGTTCGGCTCCGTTTAGCCCTTCGATCGCTTTGTTGGCTTCATCGGCATTCGTCATTTCAACGAAGGCGAAGCCACGAGGCTGGCCGGTGTCCCGGTCCCGCACAATGCTTACACGCTCCACAGCGCCGAAAGCGGCAAAAGCGGCTTCCAGCTCAGTCTCGCCTGTCTGGTAGGACAGATTTCCTACGAAAATATTTGTCACGAAATTCTCCTAATGGCTGCGTACGGCAGCGGTTGATCTAATCGGGCGAGTCAATCTAGGCCAGGCAGAAACTGGTGGGCGAAGCTAACACGCGGGATACGGCTTCAAAGAACGTACTGCTTAAATACCATTTTTACAATACCATGGATTCCGTGGGGCGCAAATCCCTGTTTTGGGTGCACTGTTAGTCCGGAAACTGAACGGTTTGCAGCATTTGGCGGAATACCGAACTCAGCTCAGCCGAGCGCGAGGGTGGCGTCGCAAAGACCAGATTCCACAGCATTTCATTGCGAACTACTGTGTAAAGGAACACGGTTTGCTCAGGTTCGCGCGTAAGCGACGTCTTCGTGGTGATCTTGGTCAGAAGCGCGGCTTTGCCGCCGATATCCAAGCGCGAGGGGCGTTCGGCGCGGAGGTTGGCGTCCCCTTTTTCCAGCCCCCGGATCAACTCATTGGTGGTGGCTTCCAGGGTCGCGGCGCCGGTTTCCGGACGATAGTAGTCGATCATACCGCCCACCAGCAATTCGAGCCCCCCGTTCTGCGTTTGCGTCGCGCCGCCCTGGGGAATCAAGTAGAGGCTTCCCCCACCCTGGTTCGCTTGACCTGCCTGCCAGTTACTCGGATAAGCTATAGAAAATCCGGCGGCCTGCATATCTTTGAAACCAGCAGGGAGGTTGGTGCGGGGGCTAGTCCCAGCCTTGGCCGTCAGAAGTGCCGCGGGCTTTAGTTTAGGAGGCGCCAGACTGGCGACGGCCTGCTTCACACGCGTAAAATTGCCCGTGGATGTTGTGTAATCACGCTTGGGATAGAAGCGTATATCTTGAGCGACATACTGGCTCCGATTCCCGGACGCGGGATGCGAGGAGAGCCATTGCTCCAATCCGCTGGACTTGCTCGCGGCGCCGGATTGTGCCGCGAGTTTATCGAAAAAGCGAGACATGTCCATGGGATTGTAGCCGGAGGCGGCCATCATTCGCGCGCCGTTGAGATCGGCATCCTGCTCAAAGCCCCTGGAAAATTTCGTAAGTACGGCCATGCCACCGATGCCTGCGCCGATCTGGCCAGCCTGGCACAGCATGCCGCATTGGCCGTTCTGAGAACCTATCGCTCCAGCAGCCGCTCCGAGGACGCCAAATAGAGTGCCCCACGTTTGTTGCTTGCCCATCTGCGCGGCTCCATGCCGAAGGGCCACATGAGACATTTCGTGGGCGAGTACTCCGGCTACTTCTCCTTCGGTGGCAGCGGCTTTAATCAAGCCCGTGTGAACATACATCGGTCCGCCGGGCAGCGCGAAGGCGTTAATGGAATCATCATTCACCAGTTTGAAGTAATAGGGGTAGGCGTTGGCTTGAGGAGTTTTCGCGAGATCCTGTCCGATTTGATTCAGCCAGGTTTCGATTTCCGCGTTTTTCACCACCTCCGTTTCGCGTTCAATCTGTGTCGCGGCTTCCTTGCCGAGTTTAATTTCGGCCTCCCGCGTCATCGACGTTTTTTGAATCTTGACCTGCGTCTGTTTGCCGCTGGTTTGCGCGAACGTGAAGTGTACGGTCAGGGTGCAGACGACGGCCAGAACAAGCGTCGAACGTTTCATATGGTCCTCCAGAAGGGACGGTCCAAAGATTTCGTGCCTTTACCAAGATATAGTTATTTGGGGGTGACTCGCACGTTAGCGGACGGCTTGGAGGAAGCTGTTCAGGTCGCGCTCATTCACGATCGGTTCGCCGGGGGCCACGTGGTTTAGACGGCCTTCTTTCATCCACTGCTCCAGGCATCCGACCAGACTGAAGAGGTGATCGAAGGAATCCACGACGAACAGCAGCGGCTGGTAGTGGTCGATTTCGAAGCCTTGGTTGATGACCCACTCGAGTTGCAAGGGCGAGCGCTGAACGTCCGAGGATTTTATGGAATGCTCGATTTCTCCGTAGGAGCTGAGCAGACCGCTGCCATAGACGCGCATACCAGTGGGCGACTTCATCAGGCCGAACTCGATGGTGAACCAGAAGAAGCGAGCCATGGCGCGGATGATGCTGGTTAAGGCGTGGGAGCGCCGCTGTGGATCGCGGATACCGGTGGCGATTTCCGCCGCGGTGTGGGCGCATTCGCCGAAACGGACCAGTGCTTCGGCGAAGTTGGCGTCCGTGTGCATGGGAACGTGACCCGCGACGTCGTGAAAGATATCAGGTTCGGGAAGATAATCCAGATGATCGCCGTGCCGGATCGTGATTGTAGTGGGAAATTCTCGGTTTCGCAGGCAGTCGAAAAACTGGAAGGCGGGCACATAACCGCTCACCGGTTTGGCGCGGAAGCCGGTGCGGGGTTCCAGAAAACGATTCACCTCAGCCAGGCGTGGCACGCGGTCGTGAGGCAGGCTCAGGCAGGCTAAGCCCTCCTGAAAATGAGGGTTGGCGTAGCGTTGCCAGCGCGGCAGCAACCGGCTGTAGAGCTTGCGCCAGGCCTCGTGATTTTCAGGGGTGTAGAGCTCGTAGGGCTGCTCGATGTAGAGGCGGCCATCTTGGCGGGCTTGTTCGATGAAAGGGGATTCGGTAGTGGTCAGGCCGGGGTGTGTGGTTAGGCCGGACATTAGTCCCTTGTCTTAATGATACGTCGGAGGGATTGAGGGTTTCATCCGATGAGGTGTTTTTTTAGGGCGGGCTAAGGTGAATCGCTTGTTTCAGACCCAGAACCCGCTTGTTACTCTGCGGGTAGGAGTACGATTTTCATGCGCCGTTTTCTACTTGTGATTGCCGTGGCAGGTTGTGCTTATGGCCAAGCCATGACGGAGTTCGCCGCTGCCGCCGCCGGAGGTACCGCAGGCGCCGCGGGCGGGAAAAAGCTCAGCGACGGAATTACGTCTGTATTCGGAAAGGTGGGCGGAGCGCTCGATAAGGCGGCCGACCCGTCCATGAAAGTTGCGCCAGGAGTGGCGAAGGACAAATCCGCGTTGCAAGCGCCCGGGGCCGACCCTAGCGGAGTGCCCGCGCCACCGTCACTGCGTCCAGCGGGCGATCCGCGACCACCAGTGATGGCCCAGGTACAGTTGCCTGAATCGGTGAGGGAATTCGCGGTAGCACTGCCGACGTTACCGCCACCTCCGCAGATGACTCGCGAGGACTTTTCGCAGGTTTCCCAGGGGATGAGCCGGACGGAAGTGCTGAAGTATGGCGCGCCGTCCTCGAAGATCAGCATGTACGAAGATGGGCATTTGATGGAAACCTACTCTTATCGTGAGAATGGCCAGAAGCTCGGAACCGTCAAGTTGATGGACGGGGCCGTGGCGAGTGTCGCAGGACAGTAGTAGTTAGGCAGCCGAACCGCGGCCGGCGATTTGCAAGTGGGTGCGGTGTTCGCTGGCCTCCGTCGCCACAATAGTCGCCCTCCCGGCGATGCGTCATAATCGGGAACGTGATCATCGATCCCAAAACCATCCCGGTGCCGATTGCTTACCAAGTGTTAACGAGCGTCGTCATTCCCCGGCCGATTGGTTTTATCTCTTCGATTTCAAATGCAGGGCTGGTGAATCTCGCGCCGTTTAGCTTTTTCAATGCGGTATGCGGGGAACCACCCATGGTTATGTTCGCACCGGTGAATCGCAACCCCAGCAAGGACACGCTGATCAACGTGCGGGAGACCGGCGAGTTCGTGGTCAACATCGTCAGCCGGGAGATCGCGGAAAAGATGAATCTGACAGCGGGCGATTATCCTTATGGTGCGAACGAATTCGAGATCGCTGGGCTGACTGCCGCGCCATGTGAGGTGGTGCGGCCGCCGCGCGTGCTGGAATCGCCAGTGAACATGGAGTGCAAGGTGCACCAGATTATCGAAGTCAGCTCCCAGTCGTGGGGCGGGCATTTGATCCTGGGCGAAGTGGTGCGCTTTCACGTGCGGGATTCCATAATCGACAAAGACATGTTCGTCGATCCGGATAAGCTTCATGCTGTCGCTCGGCTGGGAGGGCCGTCGTACAGCACGACCAAGGACCGGTTTGATATGATCCGGCCGGTCATCGACCGGGCGAACTGGAAACCCCGAACGGCAGGCATTTGTGAGGATGGCGGTTGAGTAGCCTGTCCCCTTAGTTGGGTGCTAGTCTGTAACTTCCCCATGTCAGTTCCGTATTGCGAACTTAAGCGAACTCCCCTGCACAATACACATCGGGCGCTAGGCGCCAAGATGGTCGATTTCGGGGGCTGGGACATGCCCATGGAATATACGGGCATCGTCGATGAGCACCGCGCGGTGCGCGAGCGAGTGGGATTGTTCGACGTCAGCCATATGGGGGAGATAGAGGTGAGCGGGCCGCAGGCGCTAGAACTGGTGCAATATGTGACGACCAACGATGCGTCGAAGCTCGATGAAGGCCGTGCGCAGTATTCGGGATTGCTCTATGACCAGGGCGGTTTCGTGGACGACATCATTGTCCACAAGGTGGGCCCTCACAACTACTTTCTATGCGTGAACGCTTCGAATCAAGACAAGGATTTTTTCCATATCCTGGAACAGGCAAAGACGCAGCGCTATGATGCGATGGTCGCGGATATGGGTTCCGAGTACGCACAGATCGCGATTCAAGGTCCGAAAGCCACCAGTGTGCTTCAGAAGCTTACTGCCAGCGATCTTACGGCCGTGAAGCGCTATCACTTCTTGGATGGCGCGGTCGCCGGCACCGCGGCGCGCATTGCGCGGACCGGCTACACGGGCGAGGACGGATGGGAGATTTACGTAGCGACGGGCGAGGCCGAAAGGTCGTGGCGACAGATCATGGCGGCGGGCGCGGAGTTTGGAATTCAGCCGTGCGGGCTGGGTGCCCGGAATACGCTTCGCATGGAGGCGGCGATGGCGCTTTACGGACATGAAATCCACGCGTCGATCACGCCGTTCGAAGCTGGGTTGGAGTGGATTGTAAAATTGGACAAAGGTAACTTTATTGGCCGTGAGGCGCTTGTGAAACAAAGAGAACGCGGGATTACTCGGAAGTTAACGGGATTCGAAATGAAAGGCCGGGGAATTGCGCGGGACGGCTATGAAGTGCACGTCAATGGAGCAGGAGCGGGCTGGGTGACCAGCGGCGGACCGGCGCCTACACTGAACAAAAACATTGGCATGTGTTTCTTGCCTGTGGCCGACGCCGCGCCGGGGCGCGCAATGGACGTGCTGGTGCGTGGCCGGGCAGTGGAGGCGGTAACGGTTCTACTGCCGTTTTACAAGCGAGGGTGAACTCAATGTATCCCATATATCCAGAAAACTACCGCTACACCAAAGAACATGAATGGGTGAACGTGGAAGCCGGTGTCGGCGTCATCGGCATCACGGACCACGCTCAAAAAGAGTTGGGTGATATCGTGTACGTGGAGTTACCTAAAGTAGGCGCACTGGTGGAACAGGGTAAAAGCTTCGCGGTGGTGGAATCCGTAAAGGCCGCGAGCGAAATTTTCGCACCGGTGTCGGGGGAAGTAGTGGAAGTGAATGAAGCGCTCACGGGCGCTCCGGAAACCTTGAATGCGGACCCGCACGGCAATGGGTGGATCGCCAAGATCAAGCTTTCCACGCCAGGCGAAGTGGCGGAGTTGCTTTCGCTCGCCGATTATCAAGCGTTCGTGGGAGCGGAATAACCCTTGCGCTACCTTCCGAAGTCGGACGCCGAGCGGCGAGAGATGCTGGACGTCATCGGCGTGGCCTCGCTGGACGATTTGGCGGCGCACCTTCCCGATGCGATTCATTTCAGGGGCGACTTGAACATCGCGCCGGGGCAGAGCGAATACGAAATCATGGATTACTTCCGCGCGCGTGGCGCGGAAAATGTGGGCGCGGGCGGGGCTGGAGGATGGGCCAGTTTCCTGGGCGCGGGCGTGTACCACCACTACCGTCCGGTGATGGTGGATACGATCATCTCGCGCGGTGAGTTTCTCACTTCTTATACGCCGTATCAGGCGGAAATCTCGCAGGGGACGCTTACCGCAATCTTTGAATTTCAGAGCATGATTTGCCAGTTGACGGGCATGGATGTGGCGAATGCATCCATGTATGACGGGTCGACCGGAGTGCCCGAAGCGGCGCTGATGGCGATGCGGGTCACGGGGCGCGGCAGGGTGTTGATCGCCCGCAGCGTGCATCCGGAGTATCGCGAAGTGCTGCGCACATACGCACGCTTCGGCGGAATCGCCGTGGAGGAATTCGGGTTCGACTTTGCTACGGGCGCCATCGATGTGGAGGATCTGGCGCGCAAGATCACCAAAGATACGGCGGCGGTGGTCGTGCAATCGCCCAATTTCTTCGGAGTGATCGAGGATATCAAACAAGCCTCGGCGTTGGCGCACGAACACGGGGCGCTGCTGGTGGATGTGTTTTCCGAAGCGGTGGCTCTGGGCGTGATTGAACCTCCACGCGATGCGGATATCGTGTGCGGCGAGTTGCAATCCTTCGCCATCCCGCCCAGCTACGGAGGGCCGTTCGCAGGCGTGATTGCCTGCAAGGAGAAGTTCATCCGGCAGATTCCAGGGCGGCTGGTGGGCGAAACGAAAGATGCGGCGGGCAATCGCGCGTTTTGTTTGACGCTCGCGACGCGTGAGCAGCACATACGGCGGGAAAAGGCGACTTCCAACATTTGCACGAACCAGGCCCTGATTGCGCTGATGGCGACCGTGTATATGTCCGTGTACGGCAAAGAGGGTCTGCGGGAGTTGGCCGTGCAGAATTTGTCGAAGGCGCATTATCTGGCGGACAAGGTGAAGCGGCGTTTTAGCGGGCCGTTCTTCAACGAATTCGTGGCGGATGCGGGAAGGCAGGACATTGATGAAATGCAAAGTGCACTTCAGGCAATCAAGATCGTCGGCGGGCTGCCGCTGCGGCGGTTTTATCCGGAGCTCGAAAATTCCATCTTGCTGTGCTGCACGGAAATGACGCGGCGCGAACGTATGGATCAAGTGGCGGAGGCGTTCGCGTGATCAATAAAGTCCGTCCGCATCCCACACAGAATGAGCTGTTGTTGTTTGAGGCGAGTTCTCCAGGCAAGAAGGGCTACCAGCTTCCGCCGCTCGACGTTCCTGCGGTGGATCCGGCCGCGGCGCTGGGGGCCGGAAACGCGCGCGCGCAAATCGAGGGTTTTCCGGAAGTGAGCGAAGTGGATGTGATCCGGCATTTCACGCGGCTTTCGACGTGGAACTATGCGATCGATTTGGGGCTGTATCCCTTGGGCTCCTGCACCATGAAGTACAATCCGCGCATCAACGAAACGGCGGCGCGTGTGGATGGATTAGCGTGGGCGCATCCGTATCAGCCAGACTCACTTTCGCAGGGTGCGATGAAGGTGATGGCGGCGCTGGAGCAGTGCCTGCTGGAAATCACGGGCATGGACGCGGTAACCTTGCAGCCGGCGGCAGGCGCACATGGTGAGTTCACGGGCATTCTGCTCGCGCGCGCGTATCTGGAAGCGCGAGGAAATCCGCGCAAGAAAATCTTGGTTCCCGATTCGGCGCACGGCACCAACCCCGCTACGGCGCACATGGCCGGGTATGCGGTGGAGAATGTCCCTTCGAACGAGCGCGGAATGGTTGATACGGAGACTCTGCTACGAGTGGTGAACGAAGACGTTGCGGCGATGATGGTGACCAATCCCAACACGCTGGGGGTTTTCGAGCAAAACATCGTTGACGTAGCCCGTATTCTGCACGACAAGGGCGCTCTGTTGTATATGGACGGCGCCAACATGAACGCGCTGGCGGGGATTTCCCGGCCGGGTGAGTTCGGTGTCGATGTAATGCATCTGAATTTGCACAAGACGTTTTCGACACCCCACGGCGGGGGCGGGCCGGGGTCGGGGCCGGTGGCGGTGAAGAGTCATTTGGAGCCGTATTTGCCGTTGCCTCGTCTCCAATGCGCGGACGGAAACTGGAGCTGGGGCTACGACCGGCCGGATTCCATCGGCCGTGTGCGGGCCTTCTACGGAAACTTCGGGGTGCTGGTGCGTGCGCTCGCATACATCATGGCGCATGGTGGCGATGGATTGAAACGCGCCACTTTGGACGCACTGCTGAACGCCAACTATATTCGCAAGCAGTTGGAGCCGTATTATGAGCTGGCCTATGACGAACCGAGCATGCACGAGTGCGTTTTCAGCGACGCGCGGCAGGCCAAGCGCGGCGTGGATACGATGACCATCGCGAAACGTTTGATCGATTACGGGTTTCATCCGTACACCGTGGCGTTCCCGCTGATTGTGAAGGGCTCGCTCATGATTGAGCCTACTGAGACGGAGAGCAAGCGCGAGCTGGATCTGTTTGTCGAAGCGATGATTTCGATCGCGAAGGAAGTGGAAGAGAACCCGGATCTGGTGAAAAGCGCGCCGCACTCGACGCGGACGCCGCGTGTGGATGAGGTGACCGCGGCGCGGAAGCCAGTGGTTCAATGGAAGCGGTCTGTATTGTAACCGGGCTACCAACCCGCCCCGCTTAATGACCGCCGTTGCGAAGGTACGTGCGAATCACTTTGTTCACATACTGCTGAGTCTCGGCGAAAGGGGGCATTCCGCGATAACGCTCAACAGCTCCCGACCCTGCGTTGTATGCGGAGAGAGCCTTCACGACGTCACCGTCGTACTTGATAAGCAGATCGCGGAGTAAGCGGGCGCCTGCTTCGATGTTCTGCGCGGGATCGTGGGGATCGGCCGAAAGGGCGCGGGCGGTTTTCGGCATCAACTGCATCACGCCGATGGCGCCTTTAGGGGACACTGCGCCGGGTTGCAGGGCGGACTCCACCTGCGCGACGCTTTCGACGAAGACGGCGGGAAGGCCGGTGCGAGCGGCGGCGTGCTTTAACATCGTTCTGGTATCGGCAGGTTGTGGTGAAGGGGATGGCGCGGTTGCGGCCACCGTTGGGGGCGGAGGTGGAGGCGCTACGTATTCCTCTTGTTCGAATCCGATTACGGCTGCTTCGGGAAGTTCGGTCACTGAGCTTTGCGTCACCAGCCGGACCATGCCTCCACTGATCTCATGCCGGTCGGCACGAATGCGGAAACCGTTGGCTAGCAATGCGTACTCGCCGGCTAACGCTGGGACGGTGGTTGCGGCCAGCAGGAATACGGGCGTCAGGTTATGAAGAAGGCGCGGCATGTGCTTTCTTCTATTGACTCACGTCGGGCAGGTGGCGTGCAGTACCGGGGTGGCGGCCGGGGGAGGGTTCGAATCACGCAAAAGACGGTGCCAGCGTGATCATGGCAATGCCTGCGGCGTAAAGCACCACTACACCCCACAGCAGGGATCGGGATCGCTCGCTGGAGCCTTTAAACTCGCGCCATGCCAGCATGCCAAGCAGTATCGCCAGGATCGCGGGGGATTGCGAAAATGCGGTGACGGCAACCGCACCCGCGGCTATGCCCGAGGGTGTGCTGACCACGATAAAACTGGCCAGGGCGCCGGCGGCCCATAGAGCGCCTCCCAACCATCCGAGTGCATGTTGCCGCGCCGGACTGCGCAGGAAGTCTCGGACGACCACCGGGTTTCCAGTGAGTGGAAAATTGACTACGAATGGACTGGACATTACCGTGGAAAATAGCATGCCACTGGCGAACAACACGCCAGTCCCATACGGCGCAAGTCCGTTGTCGCCTTCCCGGACGGCTTCTAAAATCGGCGGCACGAAACCCGCTAGAATTCCGCTGGCGATACCGAGGACAACTCCTAACGCCGCCGTTGGCGCTTTGATTTTCCTCACGGTCTTGCCGCGCGGGTCGATCTGGAGCGTACTTTTTTTCACGCTTTCGGCCATCGCATCTTTATGAGCACTGTGCGCGAACGCCAGAAGCACAATGGCGGCCAGAATCAGAACCGCGCCTCCCAAGGGCACGATGGCGCTGGATGTTGGATGAAGTGAGAAGTTCCAGATGACTCCCATTACGGTGGCTATGCCCAAGGAAACAGGGAATGAAACGCTGATTCCAGAGACCGCAGTGGAGGAGATCAGCAAAATGGCGGCGACGTTGAACAGCACGCCTGCGCCTAGAGCGTAAGCCATTTTGCGAGTGCCAGCGATCAGGAAGTTATCCTGAAACGTGAGTTCGGCTGAGTTCATGGAACCCAGAGTGAACGCCGCGACGACCATGCATACGAGAACGCCGAGCGAAAAATCCCAAGAATAAAACTCGTGCGGCCACTTACCAGTGGCTTTTTGCGTGATTCCCCAAGATCCCCAACAAATGAAAATGAGCGCAAGCAGGAGCAGGCCTGCCTCGGCGGACGTGGGTAGAATCATAAGTGGCTTGTTTTCCGGTGCGCCGATTGGGGAGAATACATGATTTTCTTTCGAGCGAAACCCGCGTATCCGCCACCGTCAGGCCTTCCACGCCCATGGCCTTGGCGTCCTGGGAAAAGGCGAGTTGGGTAAAGACGGGGAACGTTAATGCGATGGCATTCAAGTTCTTCATTGCTATTCTTGCTTGCATTGCCGGATCGCATTGCTCGTTGTGGATTATGCCATAGTTTATGATCAACGTGCATTCTCAATGGGTGTGTAAGGTTTACCCAGAGTTTGCAAAAGCTGCATTGAATGGCGCCGCCAATCAAACGTTATCGGCGAACCCGTGCGCGGAGGGCCCGTAATAATCCAGTCACCTTTGAAGGCATGTTGGCCCCGCCTTCCGCGTACCGTGCGAAACTGGTGGTGTAAGTATGTCTGAAATCGCCACCTTCCCTTGCAGTATCTGCGACGAGCCGGCGACCGATATTTGTGTATACTGCACCAAGGACGCCTGTCCCAATCACCGGTGTGAAAAATGCGGCCGCTGCAGCGATTGCTGCCATTGCGAGCTGCGCCGGAACGAAGACTGACGGCGTCGGAATTTGCCTTACAAGGAAAGTCAGACCCGGAATCCCATGCAATTTCTCAAAGAGAGCCTCATTGAGCTGATTACCCAGACTTCTACGAATTTGCCTCCCGACGTGCGGGACGCCATGAAATTCGCACTCGGCGCGGAAACTCCGGATACGCAAGCCTCGCAGGCGCTGAATGTCATTGCTTCGAATATCGACATGGCGGCTGCGGATGAAGGACCTATTTGCCAGGACACGGGCATGCCTACATTTGTGGTGCATACGCCCGTCGGAGTGAACCAGATTTCCATCAAGAAAGCGATCCGAGAGGCCGTGGCGGAAGCGACGAAACGCGGCAAGCTGCGTCCCAATTCGGTGGATTCGCTCACGGGGAAAAATACCGGCGACAACCTGGGTACGGAGACCCCGGTGATTCACTTCCACCAGTGGGAGAACGACGACATCGAAGTGAAGCTGATTCTCAAGGGCGGGGGTTGCGAGAACAAGAATATCCAATACTCACTGCCCGCGGAGCTTGACCATTTGGGCAAAGCGGGAAGAAACCTGGAAGGCGTACGCAAATGCATCTTGCATTCGATATGGCAGGCGCAGGGCCAGGGTTGCGCGCCAGGCGCTGTAGGTGTGTGTATTGGCAGCGACCGAGCGCACGGCTACGACTTAGCGAAAGAGCAATTGTTCCGCACGTTGGAGGATGTGAATCCTGTTCCCGAGCTGGCCAATCTCGAAACCGAAATCATGGAAGAGGCTAACCGGCTGGGCGTGGGCGCGATGGGTTTCGGCGGCAAGATATCGCTGATCGGATGCAAGGTTACCGCCGCGAACCGCCTGCCCGCGAGCTTCTTCGTTTCCGTCGCTTATGAGTGCTGGGCCTTCCGGAGGCTGGGGGTGCGGTTGGACGCTGCCGATGGCGCAATCACGAAGTGGCTGTACCGTGATCCGTCCCGTCCCGTGGAACAGATGACGCAGAAAGAGGGTTTCCCTCTGACTGGGCGCGAGATCGTGCTGCGGCCACCTATCAGCGAGGATCAGATTCGCGCTCTGAAGGTGGGCGATGTGGTGCTGATTACCGGCGAATGTTTCACCGGACGGGATGCGGTGCATGCGCACTTGATGCACAATCCACTGCCCGAAGGGGTGGATTTGCAGGGAGCGGTGCTATATCACTGCGGTCCGGTGATGCTAAAAGAGGGGAATGAATGGAAAGTGAAGGCCGCCGGACCCACCACCAGCAGCCGGGAAGAACCGTACCAGGCCGACGTCATCAAGAATTTCGGCATCCGCGCGATCATCGGCAAGGGAGGTATGGGGAAGAAGACCTTGGCCGCGCTGCAGGAGCACGGGGCGGTCTATTTAAACGGCATTGGCGGCGCGGCGCAATATTACGCGCGATGCGTGGAGCAGGTGCTGGGCGTCAGCCTGCTGGAATTTGGCATTCCCGAAGCCATGTGGAAACTGCGAGTACACGACTACATGGCGATCGTGACCATGGATGCGCACGGCAATAGCCTGCACGCTGAAGTGGAAAAGGAAACAGGCGAAAACTTGGCGGAACTCCAAACGGTATAAGGGTGAGGAGGCTACTTGGACTCCGCCGCGGGGCGCGCGAGATTCAAAACGAACGGCGTTATCTCAAAGGGCATTTTCTCGCGCGGTGACAGAAGGGCCAGAGGCCGCGTCTTGATCATCACGGTCCGGTTGCTCCACGGATCCAGCTTAATGCGCGACCCGAGCGGCAGCGCGGCGATCTGTTCCAGTTTGTTCTCTTCGAGCGCGGGCGCGGATTCAGCAAAGGCCTGCAGTCGCCCCAGCGCCGCGGCGTCCGCCACCTGATTGCCCAGATTGGCTTGCAAAAGCCGGGGCAGCGCCTGTGTGCGGCTGGACAACGCTTTCAGGAAAAGCCCCGCGTTGGCCGTGTTCTGGTAGGGAGAATTGCGCATGATCTCAATGGTCTTTTTACCGGCTGCGAATAGCTCTTCGGTCGACCGTTGAAAACGGAAGCGCTGCAGGACGGCGGCATCGGAAAGCATCGTCTGGTTGTGAAACGCGAATTGCGTGGGCGTGCGATGCCCCAGCGCGATGTGCGCGAGTTCGCCCGCCAGCACCAGGGCGAGGCTGGTCTCGTCAGGCAGAACGTCAATCAGTCCGCGGCTGATCACGATGGTATGGCCGATGGAAAACGTTTCCACGGGAGTGGTCAGCAGCAGGCGGCAGCGGGCTTCAATACCAAGACTTCCCGCGACAATCAGATTGCTCACTACGGTATTCAATACATCCTCGACGGGACCAGCCGGCGCCACCAGGCCGCCCTTTTGAAGACGCTCCAGCAGGTTGTCTTCAGCCTGCCTCTCCCATGATCGCTGGCTTTCGAGAGGAGAGGCGTCCGCAGTGGCGGATTCGTCCTTGACGCCTGTTTCGCGGTCGATCAGAATTCCAGTCAATTCATCGAGCCGGTTGCTGGGGGAAGCAGCGTAGTCCCACATCCGTGTTTGCGCCTTGAAGCGGGTGGCGGTTGGCGTCGAATTCATTTCTGGAGCAGACGCCGTGGAGCCATCTTCTTCCACATAGATTTGCGCCGGAACCCACATTCCGCCCTCCGCCTCGCGGTCTCCACCAGTATGGACACGCCAGCTATCGAAGTGAAAGTAGCGTTCGGGTACCGCATCTTTCGGTGTCAGGGGCTGCACATAGGTGCCATTAAAACGGACGATGGCATGCTTCTGATCTTCCACCCAGATACGGCCGACGAATTTTCCAGGTTGCCGCATTTGAAGAGGCGCGACGTCGAATACCAGACAGCGCAATTCGCCTAAGAACTCCCGGCGTACGTACTCAAAACGGTAGGTTTGGCGGTTGAAATCCTGACTGTCGAGGACAGCCATCTGGGCGAATCCGCGCGGTAGAAATGACAACGGACTGTTCCTTGACGGCGAAGCTCGGAAAGGAAGCCGTGGAGCGGGCTTTTGCAGTGGATCGGTGCGTTCCACCAGCGCTTCGTAGGAAATGGTGGCGCCGAAACGCACCCTGCCGAGGAAGTAATGATCCGCGGTGGGGGCGTCGGTGAGCGCGGGGCGGTTTGCAAAGACCGGACCCTCGGATTCGCGCAGTGGACGTCGCTGCAGCCCGGCATGACCGGCGCGCCACTCCTGGATATAGGTTTCGACCAGCGGCGTTCTTTGGTCGAGATAGGAGAATAATGTTCGCTCGCGTTCGACGATCTGGTCCAGAAGCCGCTCGATGATCCGTTCCTGAGTCTGCGCCGGCGCGCGTTCCTTCCCCAAGCTCACCTCGTCGGCGGCCAGCGGGAAAACTGTCGACAAGGGAGCGAGACACAGGAACAAAACTGACTTCATAGATTCCTTAGTAGGCGAGTTGAAAAACGATATGAACCGGGGCAATGAAATCCACAGGGACTCCGGCGCGCGACGCGGGATGAAACCGGATCGCGCGCGCTGCATTCGTGGCGGTTTCATCCAGTCCGTAGCCAAGTCCGCGCATCACGCGAAGAACCCGGACCTCACCAGTGGAAGCGAACAGAAGTTCCAGAAGAACCTCTCCTTCGATTTGCAGGCGGCGTGCCTCTTCCGTATAGGCCGGGCGGGGCTTGAACAAGATCTCGATGGCTGACATGGATACGGCGGAACTAACGCGGGGTGCGACAGCAACCGGCGATGGCGGCGTAAATGCAACATCGGGAAATCCGCCCCGCGCGACTGTCCCTTCCTGTGGGCGGGGAACCCTAGCAGAAACGACCCCTCCAAACGATTCCAGAGATTGCATTCTCACCGGCCCCTGCGTCGGTTCTCTCGCCCCAGGTTGAGCGCCGGAGAAGCCGGCCGCCCGTACAGAAGATGAAGATGTGGCGACGGGGATGGCCAACATAGTGGCAGCTAGATTAGCGGTCTTGAACGGCGGCGGAGGAAGGACCGGTAAGGATACCTTGAGTTCGCTTGGCGTAACGCGAAGAGCTTCGAGAACCGGGGCTGCCGGTAGTTCGGTTTCGGGCATGGGTCTAATGGCACGGGTCGGAAACTCGGTCGGCATGCGCCGCCCCCGGGGCAGTTCTGTAGTAACTACAGATGGGATGGATAGCGCGGGTGTGGGGCGCGGCGCGATCAATCGCTCAACGGGCACTGGCGCGATGATGAAGGTGGCGCGGCGAAGATCCGGCAAGTCTTTCGGCGCGCCGCGAGAAGAGAAACGTAATAGAAAGAGAAACGTGAGCGCCACGGCGTGCAGGCCCAAACTGATTCCCAGGGACGATGCAGTTCTTCTCACAAGCTTTGCATCGGCATGACTAGATGCGAGTCTTTACTCAGGATAAGCCTGTAAACCGGAATACGATCCACCACAGCAGGGCCGCACAGGCGACGCAGGCGGATACGAAAAGTGCGATTCCCGCCCATGGACTGGCTCGCGGGTCGGTGTTGCCGATCGGAATGGGAGAGAGTTTGAACCACGCCTGCCTGGCGCAACAGTCGTGGCAACGGCACACTTCTCCCCCCAACCAGGAGAACATGCGCTCAATCGGACCCCTGCGCCGGGAATGGTGCACACGGACAGATCCGCATTTGGGACAATGCCGTACGATATTTCCGGTGATCGTCATAAGACTTCGGGGGAGGGCCCTGCGTGGCGTATGTTCTCCATGCGCAAACGGCGTAACAGCAATCTGCAGGCTACACGCGTTTCGCCAGGGTCCCGCCGATGAATCAGGCGCAGGCGGTCAACACGGCCGGATCGCGCCCTGAATTCCCACTGCAGAGTGCGCCAATCGTTCGCTGGTTCGAGCGGAGCACTCGTCTTTGTCGCACCTAGTGCAGGCGACTCCCACGACCAACGCAATCCCGAACTTGAGGCCGGAAACGGTTGTATGGCCGTGAGCAACTTGTAGTCAAAGGTCAAGCGGTAGCTCTGGCCGTGCGCAACCACCCATTGTTCGAACAGCGAGAAGACCTCGGGCTGGGAGCCTGAAAAATCGAACTGGATGACGTGTGGCCGCCAAGCTGATTGGACTCCCCGGAACGAGCCTATCCTCCAATCAAAACCGACCCCCGAAGGCATTCTCTCAAGATCCCCGTTCGTCAGGGCGGCATGCGCGCTGGTCGCTGGAAACCAGCCGAGTCTGTTCCAGATCTCCAGCGCTTCGCGAGTATGGTGCGCGTCGAGCAAACGTCCCGTGAAGGCAGCTAAACGCTTGCCATCCTCGGATTCGGGAGAGGCCCCTTCCGAAGCCGTCTCCCGACGCCGCAATATCCGGCGAGCCACTTTGATTGCGTCGCCCAAATGCCCTTCGGTGATGAGGAAATCCAGATAGTCGCGTTCGACCGGCGCAGAGGCTTGCATTCGATCCAGCGCCGTTTCCGGCACCGGTTCCACACGGCTGGCCAACTCGATCAATGGCCGGCGATTGTCGTACGCCAAGGCGGCCGCATGCCGCGCGGCCCGCCAGAATGTAGCTGTGTCCCCGTGGCGGAAAGCAAAGTTGGCTAGCGTCCATGCCGGAAGATACTGCTTGTTCACTTTGGCGGCCTGTTCGAGCGATTGGCTTGCCTGTGACACGGCATCCGGTGACTCACGTTCCAACGCTAGGCCTAGTCCAATCCACAGCGCGGCATCTCGCGGATTCGCTTTCACGGCGGCTCGCATGTGCATTGCGGCGTTGTGCTCGTTGAGTTCGGCCAAACGTGCATAATATTTGGTGTTTCGAGTCCGTGAAGCACTTGACACCGATACTAGCGTATCCCTGCGAAACGCCAATTCGGCCGCCGCGAGCCACATCGCGACAGCTGCGGTGCCGATGAACAAAGCGAACGTCGCGCAGGCCCACGCGTTCAAACCGCACTTCCGGCTACGCTGCCCGTTAGGCCAAACGGATTGTAGGTGCTGGGCCATGTGGGTCAACGGCTAATCCCATCCTCCTGGGCGATGGTTCCGGAGGCCGCCAAGCCTCCGACGATCGCAGCGGCCGCGATGCCGCCAATCACAGCTACCGTGCCTGCCGAACTTCCAAAGCCCTTACCGGCGCGCCCCTTGGTTCCCCCCGCGCCGGCTGCGGCGGCGCCACTACTCGGCAGACGTTTTATGGCCAGGACCCGTACGAACTGCGAGGCATCGTTTACCGGTGTTGCGCTGGGATCGGCTGCGCCGCTGACTTCCACTCTTCGGCCAACTTCCTTTTCGAGACCGGCGCCCGCGACCTCCACGGTGACATTCGTGGTTTCGTCGGTGATCAAATAGTGACCTCCGCGGTTTCGGATGACCCCGGTTACTTGAGCGCGCCTTCCACTTTGCTGTTCAAAAGCCAAGGTCAATCCCGGCCGGAGTTTCGCCACGACAGCACCGCGGGAATTCAAGACCCGGAATGATCCGGTCAACGCCGTCAATTGCACCCCCGCATCCCTGGCGACGACGATTCTTGCTGTCGCGTTGCCGGTTTCCGGCTGGATGATTAAACCTCGAGCTTCGATGCGGAGGCCCGCCATTTTCTCGAGCTGGCCTGCGCCTCGCTCCAGAATCACACGGTCGCCGAAAACTTGACCTCTCGAATCGGCAGCGAGTGAAAACCGTGCTCCGCTTGAAAATTGCAGGGCTGTTCCCACACCGTCGGTTTCAATGGTCGCGCCTTCGAGGAGCGATGCATTGTTCGCGACCGTGGCCTGATTCAAGCGGAACGCGCCTTTGGCCGTCACCGTGCCGATTGCGGGGGACCCCGCTTCGGCCATGTTCACCACTCCAATCACGGCCAGAAATCCACACACATAGAGCAGTCGCACCAATACTCTCCTCAATTTGTCCAACAAGTTAGTGCGCGCGGGAGGCAACTTCTCTCACATCTTCCGCATCCAACGCCCCAATTAATGCAAAATTCCATGCCGTAAGCCCGTGCCGTGCGAAGGGATAGTCCACCAGCGCATGAATGAATACGGCCATCACTCCGAGGCCCCACACCGTGCGCACCGCGCGGGGTGCGAGCGAACCGGCCAAGATCAGCCATAGTGCGGCATAGAAAAGTCCGCCTTCAGCCGCCCATTCGAGCCACTCATTGTGAGCGTGTTCCACGGTTGCGCCCGCGTCAAACGTGGCAAATGCCGGATATACATGCACAAAGGTACCCATCCCATAGCCCTTCCAGGGGTGCGCCGAGATCATCTGGACTGTGGACCGGGCGATGTCCCGGCGATACCGCAAGGGATCGGGATCGCTGAATCTGCCAATCAGCGTTCCGGCGCCGCTGACCCCGACCAAAGCGACCGCCGCTATTGCAAAGCGCAACGAAAAGCTCCCGCGTCCGGAGGCTTTGAATCGAGTATCCGGGCGCTCCCGCAACCCCGCTTCGAGCAACGCGAGCCCGACCACTGCTTCGAGAGTCAGCAAAATCGCTCCTGCTCGCGACGCGGAGGCGACACCTCCCGCGAAAATAGCCGCCGCCATCCACAGATAGCGCGGCCGGCTCCGGTGCCCGGCGTCCTCCGCGACGCCGAGCCATAGAGCAGCGGGAAAACTAAGTTCCAGAAATCCCGCAAAGTCATTCCGGCTGAGAAACGGACCCCATGTATCCGGATAGGGTATCGGCACTAACCACAGCATGCGGTCGGGAGATGTCCGAGACGTCAGAACCCCCACCACGCTGAGGGTGCACCCGGCCCAAGCCAGCACGCGCAGAAATTTTCCGCGCATTTGTGCATGCGCCATCGTTCGCGCCGCCACCAGGGCCGTCGCGTACCAAGCCGACGAGCGCACTGCGCCATCAATGGTTCCATAGGGGTACTCCGTCGCACCCAGGGACAACTGCATCCAGCCCCACAATGCTATTCCGAGAAGTGCGGCGGTGCCAAAACGGAATCGCATCGACGGGTACCTGATTTCCCGCAGGATGTATATTCCAGCGAGCAGGAGTACCCCCAGTGCATAGCCCCAACTCAACAGGGGATCGCGAATGGATATGGTCAGCGTTGCGGTCCCAGCCAGAATGACGAGTCCCGCTAAGCCCTTCTGTTCCAGCGTACTTACACTCCTGCTAGTACTAGCAGCCCTTCCGGTACCACGACCTGCTCGGTGGAACGGTTTCTCCACTGACCATAAGCTCATCACGTAAGACATATCTCTCATGGTTTAGGTCGTTGATAGAAAGGATTTTCCACATGACTGCATCTAAGGTCGCGAGCGCAACGGCACTTTTGCTCGTGCTTTATGCGACGGCCCCCGCGCTACAGGCAGAGGACACTGTGTTGCCCAACGAGGTCTTCGTACTCCCTGCCACCGCGTTAGGGCTGGATCCGCGCCCAATTCGCGAGCGCAATGGGACGCTGGAGATGGATTCTTGGAACCGCCGCTGGAAAATCAGTTTGGCGCCCATGCTCGCGAGCCAGGCGCTGGATGCAGCCAGTTCTTACGGCTTGCGGGAGCGGAACTCGCTGCTTGCCGGGTCGGACGGACGGTTCGGGATGCAGGCTGTTGCGATCAAATTCGGAGTAACAGCCGGGATCCTGGGCCTAGAGTATCTGGTCGTCCGTAAGTTCCCGCGCTCGGCGAAATTGTTTACGATCGTCAATTGGACAGCCGCAGGCGCTACCACCGGTCTGGCCGTGCACAACTATCGTTTGCCGGGCCGCTAGAGATCCCGGTCAACCCGCCGCCGCCACTGCGCGTATCGGGCGTCCCCCGGAAGCCCGGCGCAGTAGCAGACCGCTTGGATGGTAGTCTGGAATGGCCTCTCTGAGACACCCCAGAATGGCGGCGTGGTCGCGCATATCCACGGCATGTCTCAATTGACGCAGCGCGTGGTCGAGCGCGGCCCGTGAAATACGGGCTCCCGTGCAAACGTGAATCTTTCCGTGTGGCGTCGGCAGAGTTCCTTCGTCGCGCGTGCCTAGTTCTTCAAGCAATTTTTCTCCCGGACGGATGCCGGTAAATTCGATGCGAATTTGATCGGGGCGCAGGCCGCTCAACAGAATCAGATTCCGCGCCAGGTCCACGATGCGGATCTGCTCTCCCATCTCCAGCACGAAAATTTCTCCCCCCACACCCATCGCGGAAGCTTGTAGCACTAACTGTGCTGCCTCCGGAACCGTCATAAAGAAACGCCGCATTTCGGGGTGGGTGACGGTCACCGGTCCACCTGCGGCGATCTGGCGTTGGAAGACGGGAACCACGCTGCCGTTCGATCCGAGCACATTCCCGAAGCGCACGGCGAGGAAGCGCGTCGGGCCTTCCCGGCCAGCGCGGCCGCGTGTGCCGTCGTCCGAGCCTCCCAGGCAGACCAGTTCCGCCATCCTTTTGGTAGCGCCCATGATGTTGGCTGGCCGGACTGCCTTATCGGAACTCACCAGTACGAAAATCTGCGCGCCACAGTCCGTTGAAGCGCGTGCGACATTGGCCGTGCCGAAAACGTTATTTTCCACGGCTTCGAAGGGATGGTGCTCCATCATCGGAACGTGTTTATAGGCGGCGGCATGGTATACGGCAAAAGGCTCATGCCGTGCGAAGATTTCGCATAGGCGGCTCGAATCCTGAATATTGCCGAGTTCCGGAACAAATTGCACCTCCGGAAAGCATTCTTTCATCTGCTGATCGATGTGAAACAGCGCGGTTTCGGCGTTGTCTAGCCCTACCAACACCGAGGGTTTACAACCGGCGATCTGGCGGCACAATTCGCTACCAATCGACCCTCCCGCGCCCGTGACCAGCACGACCTTCCCGGACAGTGCCGGCCGCGTGTCGCGTTCCTGGATCTGAACGGGTGCGCGACCCAGCAGATCTTCGAGCCGGACTTCACGGATTTGATCCACCACCCGCGCGTCGATCCATTCGGAAAGCGGAGGTATTTTTCTCGTTGCGACACCAGCGGCGTGGCAGCGTTCCAGAATGCGCGCCATTTGCGGGCCGGTCGCCGCTGGGATCGCCACCAGTACTTCCACGGCGCGGTGACGCTGCACAAGTCCGTTCAACTCCAGACCCGTGCCGAGGACCCTAAGTCCGCTCAGACGAAGATCGCGCTTGTACGGATCGTCATCGATGAAACCTACAGGCGTCATTCCCAACGCGCTATGCGCTCGCAGTTCCGCCAGCACTCGGATTCCGGCGCCACCGGCCCCGTAGAGCAAAATGCGCTTCTCGGTCGCCGGCGCGGCTCCGGTCCGGCCGCGCTCTCCCCTGTGCCGTTCGCAGAGCACTCGCGCACCGGCGCGAGCGGCCGTCATCAGGACGGTGCACAGCAATAGATCGATCACGAATATCGAGCGAGGGAAAGCGGGGCCAATGAGCCAGCGAAGCGCTCCGGCCGTCCCGAGCGTGGCAACGGCGTTGGCGGCGGAGATCCGCAACAGATCCTCAAAACTTACGTGCCGCCAAGCCAGGTCCCGCAAGGCGAAGGCTCGAAATACGACGGCTTTGACAAAGGCAAGCACTGGCAGCGCCAGCAGCAGCACGGGTCCGTATTGCGAGGCGAGCGAGAACTCAAAGCGCACCAGGAAGGCCAGTATGACTGAGGCGGCTGCGAGCGCTGCGTGCGCGCACTCCGTCGCGCCGCGCCTGTGTTTGAGAAGAAGTCCTGTCACGTGGTCTTTCATCCAGCGGCGCCTCAGCGCGCCACCACCGATTCCGCGCCCGGCGGCGGATAAGCTTGCAGAAGCTCGCGCCGAGTGGCAATGGTGCGCAGCATGGAATCGGCGTTCCACGATTCGAGCGTCCAGGCAACTCCCCGCAGCGCCAGGGAGTGAGAGACGAGCGCGGCTAACGTCGAAAGCAAGATGATGAAGTCATAACCCAACGATCCGCGTTCGACGTATAGCAGAGCCAGTCGGCTCTTCCATGGGCGGATGAGCTGGTTGTAAAGCAGATCGGAATCGGAGCTTCCCGCGAGAATCTCTCCCTCGTCGGAAAACACAATGGACGCAAGATCGGTGATGCCCGGCCGAACTGTCAGCATGAGGCGTTCATCACGGGTATACAGATCTACCTCGGCGCGAACCTGTGGCCGCGGGCCCACCAGACTCATGTCGCCAGTCAGGACGTTCCACAATTGCGGAAGTTCGTCGAGCTTCATCCGGCGCAACCACCGCCCCACGCGGGTAATGCGGGTGTCGCCCAATGCGGTCGAGTTCACTCCCGTCTTCCAGGCGCCGGGGTTCATGCTGCGGAATTTCAACATGGAGAAATCTGCGCCGCCGCGGGCGACTCGTGCGGCCCGGTACCACGGCGATCCGCGATCTTCCATCCAAATTGCTAGCGCGATCAATGCCCCCAGAGGCAGCACGAGACCGATGCCCGCCAAGGCGATCACCGCGTCCGCCAAACGCTTCATGCGGCGCTCCGCGCGGATCGCGCTCGCATTGATACGGAGCGGGAAGCGCCCATGGCACGCAGCGCTGCCTCTACGATTTCGCGCTCGCCCGGATAATACGCCAGTTCCTCAACGCGGCTGGAGGGCGCGGGCGCATCCGGCAACGTTACACGCTCGATAGGCGCGTACAAAGCATGGAACTCGCCATCGTAAATTTCCGCCGCGATGGCCGAAGCCGCACCGGCTGTGCGCCACCCCGGATCGGAGACCACGGCGCGGCCGGTCTTGCGCACGCTGGCGCACACGGTTTCGCGATCCCACGGCTTCAGGCTTCTCAAGTCGATCACCTCCGCCTGAATACCTTCCCGCTCGAGCGCGGCGGCCGCTTTCAAATTGTTGGCCGCCATCGTAGAGACTCCGATCAGCGTGATGTCCCTGCCTTGTCTGCGCACGGCCGCGCTGCCAATGGGGATGCTGTAGGCTTGTTCCGGAACGTCACCCGTTTGCGCATACAGCCAGCGATCATCGATATAAAGTACGGGATTGGGATCTTCGATGGCTGCGACCAGCAGGCCTTTGGCGTCGTACGGCGTCGCCGGCATCACCACTTTCAATCCCGGCACATGCATGAACATGGCGTGCAGGGCTTGTGAATGCTGAGATCCCTGTTCACCTCCGCGGTTGATGACGGCACGGATGACCAGCGGCACCGAGATCATCCCTCCAAACAGATACGACCAGTTGGCGGCCTGATTGACAATCGGGTCCGCCGCGAGCAGCATGAAATCCATGCGGGGATGAAACACAATGGGACGCATGCCGGCCAGCGCCGCACCTACCGCGAGGCCCGTCACCGCATTCTCGGAAACCGGTGAATCCACGATCCTCTCCCGCCCGAACTCGCGGTCCAGGCCATCCAGGCTCGATCCCGCATACCAGGGGCTCCACAGCCCTTGTCCTATGACAAATACGCGGGGATCCCGCGCGAGCGCTTGGGCATGGGCCTCGCGGATCGCCTGTGCGTAGCTCAGCGTCCGCATGCTGCCTCGGCCCAGACGTGCTGGAGTACACGGTCGGGGCCAGGCAGTTCGTCCGCCCTCGCTCGTTCCAGCGCCTCTCCGACACGTGTCATAATGGCGTGCTCGCGCCCTTCCAGATCGTGGACGCCCAGCGCGATCAAACGTCCTGCCGTGCGCGCGATGGGATCGAGTTTGAGCCACTCGGCGAGTTCTCCCCGCCGCTCCACGCCCACGTCCGCGTCCCAGCTGGCGCCTACGTGTCCGCGCCACCGAAACGTCCGGCATTCGAGGAGTGTGGGACCTTCGCCGCGGCGTGCTCGAGCGACACCCTCCGCAGCGGCGGAATAGACTGCTTCGGCGTCATTGCCGTCCACGCGCCTTCCGGGCACGCCGTGAACCTCGCCTGCTCGGTCGAGACGGTCCGCCACCCTCCGTTCGCTCCAGTGCAGGTGACTCGAGTAAAGGTTATTCTCGCAAACGAATACGACCGGCAAACGATAGAGCGCCGCGAGGTTCAGGGATTCGTGGACGTGGCCTTCTTCAAACGCTCCGTCGCCGAAAAATGCCACGGCAATATCAGTTCCGCCGCGCATGCGCGCGGCAAACGCCGCTCCTGCCGCCAGCGGCACGGTTCCGGCGACGATGGGCACGGTGCCGAGAATTCCCATTTCCCGACTCGCCAGGTGCATGGAGCGACCGCGTCCGCCTGAACATCCGCTGATTCTTCCTAGCACTTCCGCGAACAGCATTTCCAGAGAACCGCCTTTGGCCAAATAATGCCCGTGCGACCGATGGCCGCCCCAGATCGTATCGGAGTTGGTCAGTGCCGCGCACACGCCCGCCGCCACCGCCTCCTGCCCAATTGAGAGATGGCAGGGACACAGCGCCTCGGCCGTCTCCACCATGGCGGCGATCGCCTCTTCGGCGCGCCGGATCAAGAGCATCATGCTCCACCGTTCCAGCAGCCAAGCTGTGGCGTCTTCGGGCGGCAGGCAACTCGAACGTATGTCGATGTTCATAATCCTCCACAATAGAAGCGCCGAATGGCGTCGCAAACGGTAGTGGCTTCGCCCGCGGTCAACCACGGGTGCATCGGAAGAAGCAACACGCGTTCAAATAGACGCTCGGTTGCCGGCAGGCGACAAGTAAATCCGAGGGCTGGCCACTGGTGGACGGCCCTTCCGCCCCACGGAATCAAGGTGCCGATGCCGCGGGCTCGTAGAAACTCCCGCAATCCCTCACGGCGCTCGCATTCGATTTCGTAATTTTGATAGACGTCGAAATGATCCGGATCGCCGTGCGGGCCGGGAGGGAGGACGATCTCGCCGATATCTTCGAGTCCGTTGCGGTATAGAGCCGCCAAAGTGCGCCGCTGTTCAATGACGGCATTGTATTTCTTCAGCCGGTAGTCGAGAATGGCCGCCTGCAGATTGTCCAGCCGGGAATTGAAGCCCCACCCGGCCACCTCTCCGCGCCCATCGCGGCCATGATCGTGCAGAGCCGCCGCGCGGGCCGCGATGCCGGCATTGTTGGTGACAACCGCGCCACCGTCGCCTAAACAGCCCAGAACCTTTGCCGGGAAAAAACTGAAGGCGGACGCTTCCCCAAAGGTGCCCGCGCATTGGCCGCGAAAACGCGACCCGAGCGCCTGCGCTGCGTCTTCGACGATAGTCAGATTGTGGCGGCGGGCCATGCGCCCCAGCGCGTCCATGTTTGCCGTTCGGCCATTCAACTGCGTCGGCATTAATCCCGCCGTGCGAGGCGTGATCGCTCGCTCAGCGGATGCGGGATCCATTAGATGATCGGGACCACATTCGACCGGCACCGGAATGGCCCCTGCGAAGTGGATCGCCGCGGCCGTTGCCACCATGGTGTGCGAACTGAAAATGATTTCGTCGCCCGCCTGCACTCCGGCCGCACGCAGCGCAATGGATAAGCCATCGGTTGCGTTGGCGACTCCGATGGTATGGCGTACTCCCAGAAAGCGCGCCAGATTGTCTTCGAACTTGCGAACGTCTTCCTGAAGGACAAAGGCGCCGCGCTGGCCCACCTCGCGAAAAATCGCCGTCAGGTCATCTTCTTCCGTCGTAAATAACTTGGGATATGGAAAGAAGGGGATGGCGCGGTCGGATTGCGTGGTGACCATCATGTTTTCTCACGTGGGGCTCCGCGCCCGCTGCGGCGACGGCGCAGAAGAACTACCATCGCGCGAGCCAGCCCTGAGATGCTTCCGAATCCATAGCCCAGGTGGAGTACGAAAAACGAAAGCGGCAGCGCCAGCGCCAACTTGGGCCTGCCCCGCCTGATGGTGATGAGGAGTGACACCGCCACGTTAACCAACACGTAGGGAATGCTCACTATAATCAATGGCCAAATCGTCCACGGCGCCAGGGCCCCCGCGAGCGTAAGCGCGGCCACGAAAAACAAGGGGATCAAATGGCGCGTCGAAACCGGCATGATGGCGCTGTAGACAAATGGCAGTATGGCCCATTCGCCATTGCGAAAATTGTGGCGCACGAAAGAGAAAAGCCGCGACCGGGCGAAATAGTCGCTGCGGATCGCCGGCGCGAGCAGCGTGCGGCCTCCCGCGGCTTTGAGTCGCAGGCTGAATTCCATGTCCTGGCTGCACTCGAGGTCTGGATGAAATCGTCCCACGCGGTCGAATACCCCGCGCCGCCAGCAGCCTCCAAACACGGTGTCCACCCAGCGCGGTTCCTCCGATCCAATTCGAAAATAAGAATTACCCACGCCGAAACGATGACCCAGCGACTCGACGATGGCTTCCGAACACCACCCGGGATCGCGGGCCCGTGTGCGCATCACGCCGCCCACGTTGTCGGCATCGGAGGTGATCAAAGTTTCCACGCAGCGCCGGAGGTAATCGGGCGCCACAGCCGCATGCGCATCGACGCGCGCGACAATCGCTCCGCGCGCTTCTCCGATCGCGATGTTCAGCGCCCACGGCGTAGAACGCCGCGGATTGTGAATCCTGCGCACGCGCGTGTCGCGCGCGGCGTAGTGATCGACGAGGGTCGTGGTCCCGTCCGTGCTGTCGCCGTCCGCGACCAGAACCTCCATGCGATCCGCCGGATAGTCGCCCGCCAGGATCGAATCGAGACACTGTCCGACGAAAGGTCTTTCATTCCGGCACGGGACGATGACGGAGACGAATGGCATGCAAGCAGAGTGAGCGCTCACCGTGCGCCACCTTCGAGAATCCAACCGCCGCGGGATCGAAAGCGGGGTTTGGGTACGCGAATCCTGGCCGGTCTGCACGCGAATAACAGCACGCCCACCGGTAAAAGAACGCTTTCTATGAACGCGCCTTTGTAGCCTTCGGGCCCGGCTCTTAACAGGGGCGGCAGCCCGGCCGCGAATACCCACGGCGCGACGATCGCGAACAACCGGAAGAACAAGCCGGAGTGCCGGGTGACGCGGCTCCGGGCGTTCAGACATGCAGCCCAGATCAGTCCCATCAGCAATGCGCCAAGCGCCACCCCGGTGACGCCAAAGTTCAAATACCAACCCGTGGCGTGATGCAGGGAATAACCCTGGTTCTGAATCGCCCCGACATTTTCGACATAGTAAATGTAGATGTCGTCCGGGCGGCCGGGCCACAGAATTCGCGGGATGACCGAACACGCCAGACTGTAGAGGCTGTACCCGAAATTCGGCGCGACGTGCGCTGCCAATACCCCGTACATCGAAAAATGTGCGCCAAACGCCTCATTGCTAGAACGGACGAAATCCGCGGCGCCGGTGGTTTCCGCGAGCCGCCTCCCCAGGTCCTCTTGCATCGAAGAAACCGGGGTTGCGCGGAAGAAATCAATAGCGTAAAGAAACCAAATCGCGCATACGGCTGCCAGGGCTACTCTGCCCCATCGCTTTCGATCCACCGAGCCGATATAGGCCAGGAAACCGGCCAGCATGGCGGTAAGTACTTCATTCTTGTTTCCCAGAACAAATGTGAAAGCGGCCATGCCGCAAGCCAATACGGCATAGGCTGCCCACGTATAACTCCTCGTCACGCTAATGAAATAGCGGGATTGCCGGCCCGCCAGCAGCCCCGCCATTCCAATGGCCGGAGGCACTAACGCAATGCGGTTCAGCACCTGATGTAACGTGAACCACTGATCCGGCTGTGCGCGGGTATAGGAATAGGCGGATGCTTGCAGAGTCCAGGCCGTGGTGAGCTTACTCTGCATCAGAAGGAAACTGCCGAGCGCCGCCGCGAATCCAATGATGAGAATCGGTTCGTGCCGCAAGAGCAGCCGCCTTGAAGCACGGCCACTAACTCGTCCCCATGTTCCGCGCCGCCTGTATACGCCTGCCAGCAGGGTCAGCTCGATTATGAGAATAAAGCCCGCGTAGAGCGCCAATGCCGCCAAGTAAGAGTCGTCGAGCGAAATGGCGAACAGCTTGTTTTCCAGATATTGGTAGTGCTTGCCGCTCGATCCTCCGGTCTTGTCGATCAGGATCGACCAGGCCCCATACAGCGACCAGTAGTAGAGTGCGCCAACACCGACGATGATTCCCGCATCCCCGTTCTTGAAGTACAGAATCACGGCGAGGACGGCAATGGCGGCGGTTGACAACCCCAGCAACGCGAAATATTCCACTATGCGGCCCGCCTTTTGCGGTCTCGAATGGGCGCTGCAAGGGATTCATAAATCCCCGTCAGTTCCCGCGCGATTTGCAGCGAAGAAAACTCCAGAATCCGTTCACGGCCGGCGCTCCGCCCCCCGTGAGCCAACAAACTCGCCAGGGCTTGGCCGAGCGCTTCCGCATCCCGCGCGACAATGCGCGTCCCTTGCACTCCCCGCAGCTGGTGCGCAGTATCGCCCACATCGACACTCACCACCGGCAAATTGCAGGCGAGTGCCTCCTGTATCACGGTGGGAGATCCCTCGGCGTCGCTGGTAAGCAACAGACAATCCGCCGCATTCATGTAGGAGGGCATGGTGGCAGGAGGAATGGATCCATCTAGAACGTTTAGGCGCACATCCGGTATTAAATTCCGAGCGATCTGGATGGCGGCGCGGGCCAGATCGAGGCGTTTAATTCGTGGATTGTGGCCCGCGTTGAATAGCACGACCCGATCTCCGGACTTCCATCTCAACCGCTGCCGGGCCAACTGCTGGGGTTCCGGACAAAAAGAGTCCGGCTCCACGCCGCTCGGATGCACCACGGCTATGTGACGCCGCCACCATAGCTGGTCTTTCAATTGCCGGCTTACGCACACGATGCGCTGCGCACGGAGCGCGGCCAACTGCGACAAGAACCGGCCCGCTGCGCTTCTCGACGGCGAGCCGTGCCCGCGATCCGAGTTCAAGTCGCTGCCACGATAAGTAATGACCAGCGGCGTCAGGCCTGCCGCGCAGGCGGCGAATAGGCCGGTCATGGTTCCGAAATGAGCGTGCACCACATGCGCCCGGAAGGCTGTTTGCTCTCGCCTAAAGCGCCGCCATTCCTGAATCAGCAGCGAGGGCGATGTTCGCGAACGCAGATAAAAGAGCTGAACCTCCACGCCGCACCTGCGCAGGCTATCGGCTTGGCGCAACGCA
The DNA here is from genome assembly GCA_902826605.1 of uncultured Acidobacteriota bacterium. Lineage (GTDB taxonomy): Bacteria > Acidobacteriota > Terriglobia > Bryobacterales > Bryobacteraceae > Palsa-187. Next base: position 209,993 of record CADEFM010000008.1, on the reverse strand, counting down.
AAAATCATGGAACTCCCGAGGCCTTCTCCTGGAATCACGAACAGCACGCGAAGAGGAGTTTGTTCCTTTTGAGTACCAGCTCCCGCGCCCATCATCGAAAACAGGCCCTCCGCGCCTGGGGAATCGTTGAAAATAGCGCCCAGCGGGCGAACTTGCCCCAAGCAATGCGCCTGTCCGGATGCATGCGAAGCAATCGAACGAAGTCCCGCCCCGCGCCGCCAAAGTCTCCCGCCAGCATCCGGTGGTCCGCCTGTTTGAAAGCTGCGCGGAGCGCTCCATCGCAGGCCGCGAGTTCGATACCCGCTCGGCCGAGTGCCGATGCCACATCCTCCCGGCGGCCGGCTCCCCGATCATCTGCCAGTTGGCGCGCAGCACGGTGCGCCTGCTCCTGCTCAGCCGCATGCCCGACGCTTACCGCATTGCCTGTATAACGGTAATGGTAGAGCGCTGCGGGCAGGTTGGCCGTTTGCACACACTCTGCCATCCTCCAGAAAAAATCGTAATCTTGCGAACAAGTAAACTCTTCCCGGTATCCCCCCAGCGCCCGGGCTGTCTCCGCTCGGAACACCGCGGAGCCGTGCACGAAGGGATTCCGCGAAGGAAACGCCGCAAGAATGTCCGTGTGCGACAGCGGCATAAGAATGGGCCACAACGGCCGCCCGTCATGGCGGTGTGTCCATGCGGCGGTGCCGCAGAGGCCCCGTTCCGGATGTGATTCTAAGAATTCAAGCTGCCGCTCCAACCGCTCGGGAGCGCTCCAGTCATCCGCGTCTTGCCGCGCGATCCACACGCCCTGGGCCGCTTGCAAGCAGCGATTGAGCGACCGCGTAAGACCGCGATGCGGTTCCCACAGGAGACGAATGCGCGAATCGTTTGCGGCCTCCTGCCGGAGCACGGCATGTGTCGCCTGCTGCTTGCTGCCGTCGTCGAGAATGAGAAATTCAAAGTCGCCAAAGGTCTGGTTGCGGATGGATGCAATCGCCTGACGGAGCAGTCTGGGCGGTGTATCGTACACCGTCATGAGAACCGTGACGCACGGCGTGATTTGACAATCCGCTGCTACCATGTCGCCTTCCATTGCCGCGCCCATTGGGCAAAAATTGCCAGAGTCCACAGCCGTTGTCCTTTGCATTCGCGCTGTTGCCGCATCTCAAAAAGAGGGCAGGGCACCATATCCATGGCCCACGACCGCAGGGGACCCTGCAGCCAGTCTTGGATGGGAGCTCCGAATCCGCGCTTGGCTCCATCGAGCACTGCGGCGGGCAGTTCGCCGCGATACGCTTTCCGCAGCAAGTACTTACTTTGGGATCCTCGCACCAAATCGATTTGCGACAACTGCTGGGCCCATTCGACCAGACGATGATCGAGAAAGGGCGAGCGGGCTTCTATTCCAAACGCACCGAATGCAATGTCGGTCTTGTAGGTCAGTCCGTTGGCCAAATGGAGGTGGCGATCGATCCACAGAGCTCGCTTCAGTGCACCCGTTTGTTTGAAGCGCGAACCAGCAGCCGCGAGTACGGGCAGGGAATCGAGCGCATTTCCTAAGCCGTGACCATTCAGCAGGAGCGCGCGCTGGTCGGAACGGAACAGCACCTTCGATTGCACGTAAATACCGGTGCTCCCGCCACTCCATCCGTCGCGCCAGCCCACCGCCGCCGCCAGCCCTTTGGCCGCTTGCTTCCATGCAATGCGACCATAATGCGGGTATCCCCCGAAGGCCTCGTCGCCGCCATCTCCGTTGAGGACCACTTTATAACGACCGGCGAGCGCTTTCGCTAGCGCGAGGGAAGGCCACGCGGAGCTATCGGCGAACGGTTCGTCGTAGTGCCACGTCATGCGTTCGATTGCATGCGCGCCCGCGAACGGCTCGGCGGTGATGACTTCATGCCGCAGTCCACAGTGCCGCGCGGTCGCTCGCGCTCCGGCCACGTCCTTGTCCCTCTCACATGCGTTTGCAAACCGCACCGTGAACGCTTCGGGGTGGGTCCCTTGTCGCACACACTCCGCCGCCACGGCCGCCGAATCGACGCCTCCACTCAAGCACAGGGCGACCGGTACATCGGCACGCAGCCGGAGGCTCACGGCCTCGCCGGTCCACCTCCGCACCTGCGCGGCACGTTCCGCCAGGGGCGCTTCGCGGGGTTGAACCGCACGTTCGGGATACCACCATCTGCGCACTTGAGGAGGCTCCCCGGGCGCACACTCTAAGAGGTGTCCGGCTTCCAGTTTTCGGCATTCGCGAAAAATAGCCAACGGGGCGGGAACATAACCGAGCGCGAGATAGGCGTCGGCCGCCCGAGGATCGACGCGCCGTTGATGAAAGGCCCCCAGTCCTTTCAATTCGCTAGCAAACGCAAGTGTAGTCCCGCCGTCAAAATAAACTAGAGGTTTCTCGCCCGAACGGTCTCGTGCGAGCGTGAGCTGACACTGGCGAGCATCCCATAGCGCGAACGCAAACATTCCAACGGAAGCGCGTAAAGCCCTTTCGACGCCCCACTTGGCGCACGCCTCGAGCAGCACCTCCGTATCAGTCGACGACTGAAACCGGCCGCTGAGATTCCCGCGCAGTTCCTTATAGTTGAAAATTTCGCCATTAAGCACCAACGTAAATCGCCCATCGCGTGACGTCATCGGCTGACGGCCTGCGGCGCTCAAGTCGAGTATAGAGAGGCGACGATGCCCTAACATGACATGCACGCCGGATCTCTCCGTCCACGTGCCGCTTCCATCCGGACCTCGATGGCTCTGCGCCGCCAGCATGATTTGCATCTTCCGCGCCTCGACAGGCACGCTACTGATCCAACCAGCGATGGCGCACATGACTAAAGAGGGCTGACCGATTGCAATCCGTCTGCAATACAGGAAGGTCTGCGTGAGGCAGCGTGCCGGATGCGGCGCTCGCCCCACTGCTCGAACCACACCGGCATCTTCCGGCCGGTCTGCCGCGTCAGGCCCTTCCATGACGATACGGCTGCCTCTGCGTGACCGTTCTGAATCCTTGCGCGGACCGTGAGCAGCAGCCGCAACCGAGTATTCGCCCGCCACACGATCCGCCAGCAGGTATGTTTTAGCGACCCCGCCGGCCAGCGCCGCCCAATAGCGCTTTCGACGATCTCAAAAATTTCCGCCTGCATGCGCGCGCTGCCAAGCCGGTTGCTCCAATTACCCGCATGGCGTCGATTCAGAACCCCGTGACGAGGCAATAGCACGATTGAAAACCGCTCTGCCGCGCGCACAAACCAATCGGTATCCGCTAAAGAGTAGGCCGGATTGAACGGCCCGGTTTGTTCCCACACCTTTCGCCGCATGACCATGGTCGAAGGATGAAATGGCCAGTCGTAGTAACGGATCATGTACCACAGCAGATTGCCTGCGTTGGTCAATAGGGGCTTTGACGAGCGCAAAGGACGATAGATTGTCTCACGGCCCTCTTGCGAATCGATCCTATCAGCAAACCCCGAATGCACAAGGCCGATGTCTGGGTGCTTCTCTAGAAACCGGATGGAAGCCGCCAAATGCCCGGGTTCGAACACGTCGTCGTCCGAACACCACGCGATGTAGGTGCCGCGTGTCTCCTCCATGGCGTGATTCCAGTTGTCGATCCCTCCAGAATTGTGGCTATGACGCAACACGCGCACGCGTGCGTCTGCGGTGGCGAGCTGCTGCAGCACGTTCACCGTGGTATCGGTCGAAGCGTCGTCGGAAACCACTACCTCACACGGCGCGTGGGACTGCCGCAGAGCGCCCTCGACCGCTTCCGCCACCATGAGAGCCCGATTGAAAGTCGCGATAGCCACCGAGACTGGCGGGTTCACGGGATTTTCCACGCCCACCAGGAAACCCCTACCACCGCGGCCAGCCCCCCGGCCCAGGCCACGATGGCGGAACGAGAGATCCGCCGTCCCGACTGTCGAAATACATACCATCCGCATACGCCGGCGTGCAGGCCATACATCACCACAAACGCGATTGCGGCGCCCTCCGCGGCACCCGCCCTGTCGGCTAACGCCCAAGCGGCGAATCCAAACGTTCCGTATGCCGCCAGATCGGCCAGCAGGAAAGCGCGTGTATCGGCTGCCGCCAACATGGCCATCGAGAGAATCCAACTGGTGACCTTTAGATAATCCCCTAGCAGTGTCCACCGCAGGTAGGCCTCCGCTGGGTGAAACGCCTCGGAATAAAGAAGCGACAGGACCTGCGCTTTACCTAGCGCGAGAACGCTAATCGTTAGCGCGGCGCAGAGCGGCGCCACCAAAAGTAATCGGCTGAGTTCCGCTGCGCACGCCTCGCCGGTGCGGGCTTTGGCCAGTGAGGGAAGGGCATACGTCTGCAGGGATGCCAGCACGAGCGTGACCTGATTCATGCTGATGCTCCACGCCGCATCAAAGTGCCCGGTGACCTCCACGCCCTGGGTGGCCAGAATGCGGGAGCGCACCTGCACCACGCTTGCGGCCGCCACACACCCGGTAATGAGCAGCACACCGGAAACGGATAGGAAACGCCGAAGCGCGTCCGCAGACCACCAGCGGCCCGTTCCTCTGATCCATTCACGGCAGGTGCCTCGAAGCCGCCAAAGCGCAATGAGTGCCAAAGCGACGCTCGCAGCAGCGGTTGCGAACAACAGCAGTACTAGGGATTCCAAATGTCCTGATCTTGCCGCCCGCGCCGCCGGCCACGCTCCGCAAGCCATGACCAACGCAACGATGGTCTGCACGGTTGCCACGCGGCCCGCCTGGCCCAGCGCGCTCAGCAGCGCGGCGGCATAGACGAATGCCACCGACACGGTGACGGGAATCGCCATCCAAGCGAGCAGCGGTTCGCCGCCATCCGGCAGACCGGTCCATCGCGCAAACGCCGCGGGGGCGACGATCAGCGCCATCCCAACGGATGCTGTCGCGATCAGAGACCAGACAGCAATGGTGCGCAAGAACTCACGGCGGCACTGGCCGTCGAGCGCGCACGCGCCCTGAATTAGCGCCGTTTGCCCATTGCCTGTGGCTACGACCACGGCCGCTTGGCGAATGTTTTGCAATGTAGCGAGTACTGCTACCGTAGCAGGGCCTCCCGTAGTGGCAAGAAGTTTGTTCGCCACGGCCATGAGCAGTCCGCTGATGAGAGCCCCAGTGCCACTTTTCGCCATTGAGCTAAGCAATGGCTGCCAACGCACCCGCCAAGCCGGTACGGCGCCGAGCGCGAGCGAACTCATGCGGCGGCCCCGGAGGTTTGCCGGTTTGCCGCGCGGCGCACCGAGTGAATGACGTTGTCCACTTGTTCGCTCGTTAAATGCGGATGCAGGGGAAGGCTCAATTCCGTGCCGGCGATCTCCTCCGCAAGAGGAAAATCTCCGCGGCGGTAGCCTGCGTCACGATAGGCTGCCGATAAATGTGGGGGGGCAGGATAGTGAACCTGTGTGCCGACGCCGCTTTCATGCAATTCCCGCGCGAGCATGTGACGCTGTGGATGGCGCACCGCGAAAACGTGCCAAACCGAGTCAGATCCTTCGGCGACCTCGGGCAAGATCAGACCGCATACTCCCCTCAGTTCGCGCAGGTAACGCGCTGCGATCTTGCTTCGTCGCGTGTTCCAGATGTCGAGATATTTGAGTTTTACGCGGAGCACCGCGGCATGGAGCGGATCGAGGCGTGAATTCATACCCCGGACTTCATTTTGGTTTTTCTGGCGCGATCCGTAGTTCGCCAAAATCCGAATCCTTTCTGCCAGGCGTGGATTCTGAGTGCTGACCGCCCCCGCGTCGCCCAGTGCTCCCAGATTCTTGGTTGGATAAAAACTGAAAGCCGCCGTATGCGCCCCGCAAGGAATTCCGTGAGCCTGTGCCGAGTCGGTTAGCAGTTCCAGGCCGTGCCGTTCCGCGATTTTCGCCAATGGGCTCAGGGGGGCCTGCTGTCCGTACAAATGCACTGCCAGGATGGCCCGTGTGCGTGCGGTCACGGCTTGCTCCACGCGATCCGGATCAAGGTTGTAGGTCGCTATTGATGGCTCCACTGGAACGGGCCTCGCTCCCACGGCCGAAACCGCGAGCCACGTCGCGATATAGGTATTGGACGGGACAATCACCTCCGCGTCCGCGCCGATATTCATCCCCTTCAACATAAGAATGAGGGCGTCGAGGCCGCTCGCGACTCCCACCACGTAACTTGCGCCGCAGTAGGCGCCGAACTCCGTTTCAAACGCATCCACCTCGCTTCCGCCGATGTAACATCCTGAATCGAGCACGCGCCGTATGGCATCATCGATTTCAGGCCTGAGTTCTGCGGTCGCCTGCGCCAGATCCAAATAGGGCGTCATGTTCCGCCCTGGAGGGCCAGGAATTCATCAAGATCCCGAATGTAGTCGCCTTCACGATAGATATCGGAAGCCAGGACCATAAGCGTTGCGTCGGGCGAATATTTGTACTGAGTAGTCCACAGCATGGGGGGCACGTACAAGCCCAAGTCCGGACGGTCCAGGCAAACCTCCTCGCTCAGAGCGCCGTCGAACAGTCTCACGGCGACTCTGCCGTGAACGCACACCAGAAATTGCTGAAGCTGGCGATGGGCGTGCTCGCCGCGCACCCTACGATTCGGAACCCCGAACACCAGAAAATAACGCGCCGCGGCGAACGGCAGTGATTGGCGTATTTCCGCGAACGTCAGATTCCCTCGCTCGTCCGCGATGCGGGGCAAATCATACAGCCGTGCCCCGCCCGTCAATACCGTTTCCTGCGGGCGTTGGCTAGGGCGAAGGCGCTGTATACCCATCCGCGACTCTAGGCGCCCGGTGCCAGGGGGCTCGCGGACGGCGTAGTCCGTCACCGGCGCCGGATTGCCCACGACGATTGCTTGAGGCGAAACCTCCCGTGTCACAACGGCGCCCGCGCCGGCCATCGCATGCGTGCCGATGGTAATTCTCGGCAGGATCGTCGCGTTGGCGCCGATCGACGCACCGCGCTGCACCACGGTGGCCGGTCTGTGGTGGCCGCGTGGAAATGGATCGTTGGTGAATGTCGCCTTGGGTCCAACGCATGCGTCATCTTCAAGAGGAACGTCATCCGGCAATCGCCTCCTTTGGAGCGTCACACGATCACCCACGACGGCTTCGCCTTCGGTGAAAGTGTGATCGCAGATGTTACAGTCCACTCCGAGACGCACGCGGGCCCGGACATGGGCGAACGCCCTGAATGTGTTCCAGCGCCGACCGCAGTCGTTTCCACTTGTTTATCGGGATGGCCAAAAGGTGGCCTTTGTGGTGCTAGCTTTGAGGCGGTGGTCATCGTGAAAGTCGGAGAACTTCTACGTCCCAAGCTTTTCCACCCACCAGTGTCCCAGAGCCATGTGCTCAAGACCGCTGCGCAAAAATACGTCGACAGCGTCATGAGCCCGGTAGACAATGGGCTCACCGTGGAGATTAAAGGAAGTGTTAAGCAGGATGCCCTCGCCGGTCAAAGACTCAAATTCCTTGAGTACAAGGTGGTACGAGGGGTTGTACTCCGCGGTGACTTCCTGCGGCCTCGTGGTGAAATCGTAGGGGTGCAGCGCGGCCGCGAAAGTGGCGCGTTTTTGTAGTTTAGAACGAAATGCGAACATCATATATGGCGAGAAGACCGGCTTTGGTTTGTCGTAGTAGTCGTCGGCACGCTCAGCTAACACAGAAGGCGCGAACGGCATCCAGAAATCCCGGTTCTTGACCATTTGATTGATGATTCGGACGGCGTTGGGCGAATCGGCTCGGGCCAGAATCGAGCGGTTACCCAAGGCCCTTGCGCCAAACTCCACTGAGCCTGCTGCGCGGGCGACGATCTTGCCTGCAGCCACTTTCTGAGCGGTGAGCCGCTCGATATTCGGGACATAGTGCGCCCGTAACTTGCCCCCTGAGCATTCCAGCGCGGCCTCAGCCTCGGCATCCGTAATCGGATCGCCGTAATATATGGGACCCAGGGGTTGTATACGGTCACCCGCTTGCGCGACAACATGACACGCCGCGCCGATGCTGTTCGATTCATCCCCGCACGAGGGGACAACGTAGAGATCTTCGATTTCGGAGATCTCAAGCAATGCGAGGTTAGCTTTCACGTTCATGAAAACGCCGCCCGCACAGGCGAGTTTTCTGATGCCGGTCTCGCGCACCGCCGCGCGCGCCCAGCTCACCAGCATTTGTTCGATGAAACGTTGCACGCCCGCCGCTATCCAATCGAAGCGTTGGCCGGCTACCAGTCGCTTCACCAGGTCATACGCCGCATACATCGGCGGCACTCCGTTCCTGCGGCGCCAAGCAAGTCCATGCCGGGTCATTTCGAACAACTCGGTGAACATGCGCTCGGCTTTCAGCGCGCCCGAGCCGCCGGAGGAGTAGGCCGCCAATCCCATCACCTTGTATTCGTGCTCCAATGGCGCCATGCCGAGCGCGCGCGTCACCAGCGCATAGAGCCTGCCGATCGAATCCTGCTCCGACACCTCCGCGATCCGCGTAAGCCTTCCCGCTTCTCCAATGCTGACCGTTGCCGACAGACGGTCGCCCGCCCCATCGCAAGTTAGTACCAGCACCTTTTCGTCCGGCCAGGGGCAGGTATGATAGGCTGCCGAGGCGTGCGCCAAATGATGTTCCACGGGCACCATCTGTTGTCTGTCGAGCCCAAGACGAGACAGTCCGTTTTCACGAATTCGTGCCTTTCGCGCTTGATACCACCGGTCGGCGGCACTTTCTTTCAGCGTCTGTTTTAAGCGGCTCCCCAACGCCGAGCAACGCTCGTAGTCGCGTAGAATGCGGTCGTGCTGCCACTGGCCATAGTTCATGTAACGGCCATTCAGCGCGATGCGGACGCCGGTCCCGTCTGCGAGACGCAGCGCGAGCGCCGCGGCGCTAAGAGGAGCGTCGCCCTGGTTTTTCACTCTCGTGAACCGCTCTTCCTGGAGGGCCAGTTCTACTTTGCCATTGCGCACCAGGGCCACGGATGCGTTGTGTCCGTCGTGTATGCCAATGACCGCGCTCACGACCGGACCTCATCGGTAGTGGCGTCTTCGGAGCCTGCACGATAGTACGAGCGATAGTATCCGTAATAGTGGTAACTATCACTCAGTTCTTTGTGCACTTCGTTCAGCACCACTCCCACTACCTTGGCACGCAGCCGGTTTAAGGTAGCCAGAACAGTAGCCAGCGCTTTTCTGCTGGTTTGCCCAGCCCGCGCCACGACTAATACGCCATCGACGGCCGTGGCCATCTGTAAGGGCTCGGCGAACCCGAGCAGTGGCGGTGCGTCGAGAATGACCAAATCGTATTCCGCCCCAGCCTCTTCGAGCACTTCCGTAAGTCCGCGCCCAACCAAATCGGAGGCTCGCCGGGACGGCGGCCCCGCCGGAAGAATATGCAATTCGGCTAAGCCTTCCAACGGAATCACGGCCTCGCGCCAGGGGACCTCGCCAAGCAGTGCATTTGACAGGCCGACCACGCTGGGAAGTCCGAAATTGCGATGCACACTGGGACGCCGCAGATCGCCATCAATCAAGAGCGTGCGTTTACCCTGCTGTGCATGGGCCGCCGCTAGATTCGCCGCCGTAGTCGTCTTGCCTTCACCCGGCGCCGCACTCGTCACGAGAAGAGAACGGCAGCGCCGGTCGAAATTTGTAAGGAGAATCGAATTCCGTAACGCGCGAACGGATTCGCCAAAGCCGGTTAAGTCGATTTCTTCACCCGTTGCGCCTTCCTTCCACTGGCCGAGCAGCCCGGGATGCCGTGCTTTCATGAGAGGAAGGTTCCCAATCACCTCCGTGCGCAAGGTTCGGGCCACCTGGTCGGGATCGCGCACGGTCTTGTCCAGCCTGTCGGCCAGCAGCGCTGCTCCGGTGGCCAGCAGCAGCGAGAATAGCGCCGCCAACAAGCCGTTTAGCGGGAAGTTCGGCGATACAGGTTTTAGGCCGGGCCGCGCTAGATCGGCAATTCGCGCGGCGCTGCTTTGGAAGCCTGCATTAATACCTGCTTCCTTGATTTTTCGCACCAGCTCGCCGTAAAGAGTCTTGTCGGCCTCGGCTTCGCGTTTGAGCGATTGATACTCGAATGACCGCACGTTCACCCGTTCGAATTCCGTTTTCGCTTCCGTCGCGGCATCGCGCACCATTTGTTCCCGCCGCTGGCTCTCCTGATATTCAATCTCCACTCGCTGCGCGATCTGCCGTCGCGTGGTTTCGACTCCCTCTTCGATCTCGCTGAGTTGCGCCTGGGCTTTGCGGTACTCCGGATGTTGCGCCCCATAGTGCGCGCGGACTTCGGCGAATTTTTCGCGAGCTTCGCCCCGGTGCTCCATCAAACGCCGCAGGGAATCGCCCTGTGGCGCGGCCAAAGCGGCCGCCAGCGGAGCGCCATGGATCGACTGAAAGGCCGCCTCGCGCTTCAACCTTTCCGTTTGGGCATTGGTGTACTCGGTGTTCAATTGCAAGAGACGCGCTGCCAGTATGTTCGTTTTTTCCTCGGGATTCACGACATTCATATCTCGCTCAAAGCCCATAAGCGCGTGGCTCGAGCGCTCCATTTTTGCCCGTAACTCCTCCAATTGCCTTTCCATGAAAGTCGAAAGACTCGCGGAACTGCGCAAACGGATCTCATAAGTGTGTTCCAAATAGGATTGTGCGATCGCATTAGCCGCATCGGCTGCCATCAAGGCATCCTCCGACCGGTAGCTAATTTGCATCAGATAGGTATTTGGGGGACGGGTGACTCGCAGATGCTTCAACATCACGGGGGTCTCCTCCCCGTGTTCGGAAAGCGCCGCCGACTGTCTCTCCACTTGGCGCAAGTGAAGGTGGTTTTCGACGGGTCTTAGAACAGCGTCTGAGTCGACCAATTTGATTTGCGTCGCCAAAAACTGATCGGAGTCGTTCAATGCACCGCGCGCCGCCTCTTCTCCCACTACGCCAGAGGGCGTCTGACGGTCGATATCGACGGTTGCGGTCGATTCGTAGATCGGGGTGAGCCGCGCCGTGACGATCATGGTCGCCAATACCGAGGCGGATACAAATCCAAAGATACGCCAGCGATGCCGCCTTAGAATCCACAAATATTGAGCCAGTGGAATTCGGTCGTCGTCGTTCTCTTCTTCGACGAGCGTACCGGACGCATGCAAGTACGGCGCCAGTGCTTGCAGAGCGGAAACCTGCGTGAGTTCACTCTCATTCAAATGCATCGGATTTCTCGTTCCCTAGCGGTTCACGCCCAGGATCAAAGCTCCCGATGCGGTCGAAGAGGCGAACCCAATGGCTCTCTCAAGGGCAGTCATAGTGACTCGCCGCGCACGGTGGTCTGGAATGTAGAAGATGTCGTTTGAGAAGAGCGTCACATCGGGCGCCTTGCGGGTCATGATTTTGCGAAGGCGAACCACCACCTCCTCGGAGCCTCCGGCGGCGTTCTTACGAAACACGTACGCTTCATTCGCGGAATACGGAGCAAGGCCTTCAGCCAGCGCCAGCGCCTTCAACACTGTCATTCCGGAGCCCTCGTCGGAGCGGAACGAACCGGGGCGTCTCACGTTACCCACGACAAAGACTCGTCCTGCCACAGGCACGCGAATCTGTTCTCCTCCGTGCAATTCAATGTTGAGTGCAGGATCCGCCGCGTCGATGAGACCTCTCGCCGAGATGCGTTCCACTGCCGGAGACTCTCCAGCCGAATACGCACGGGTCACCAGGATTTCCGGGCCGGCGGTCTCGGCCAATCCCTGCGCCCGCGCGAGGGCTTCAAGCAGAGTGGTCTTGCCGGACGCTTGGAACGTGAGCGGATTGTTCACGGCGCCTGCGACTCCGATGGGGTGGCTATGATACTCGGCGATGGTCACCGTCACCGCCGGATCAACCAGTACTTCCGCTGCTGCCAGCGCCTGGGCGATGCGCGTCTCAAGTTCCCCGGGCATCAGACCTTCCGCCGCGATTGCTGCCCGCACCAGAGGGATCCGGATCATCCCGTCCGCACCCACTCGCACGGTGCGTGTCAGATCAGAAGATCCAAAGACGGTGACCGCCAGCAGGTCGCTTGGCCCGATGGGTTGCGCGGGCAAGTTGCCGACCGCCCCAACTTGCCCATGTAGAACTATTGAGGTGCACCACGTCGCGGCCATCACGGCCAGCGTGCTCCACCTAATCCGTGGTATTTTCATGAAAACTTTACGCCGAGGCGCAATGCGCCAGCAGCCTCGGTGGATGCTGACTGGAGTGGTGCGAGATGCTCACGGGCACGATGGAATCCGCATCGATCTCGACCGCCACCGAGCGCTGCAGCATCTCAATGCCAATGACCAGCCGGAAGAGTTCTTTCTCCCGCAGCAGCGTTCCCTCAATCCCACGGAGAGCGCCTCTCTCAATCCGAACACGGTCACCGGCCTTTAAGTGTGGCCAAGGCCGCACCACTGCCTTGGCGTCCATCACGGCGCGGATTGCTGCGATTTCCTCCGTTGGGATCGGGACCGGGCATCCGTTAAAGCTCACGACCCGCGAGATGCCTGGAATATCAAGCACCCCTATCCGCTGATCAAAGTGAAAACGGCAGAACAGGTATCCAGGAAACAACGGAAGCTCGATTTCCTTCACACGGTCGGACCAGCGCTTGCGGGTTCTGTAAAATGGCGCAAGCGCCTCGAATCCCTTGTGCCGCAGCGCCGACTCCAACGGACGCTCATGTTGATGCTTAACCATGACCGCGTACCACGCAGGCGGAGCGCTGGATTCGTCCACCGCGCTCGCGCATTGCGCGTTCACTCTGGTTTCGACGCTTTCTAGACATAGCTCTCGCATTGTGAGTCCCATTCCTGTGATCCGCTCAGGCCTTCGAGACTCTTACGGCCCGCCACGTTGAGGGCAAGCCTTACTCTAAGGTCACGCTAGTGATGAATCGGCCTACGATGAATAGTGCAGTACCTTAGGCGATTCTCTCAAAGCCGTTAGGGAAAAAGTGTAGCGCGCGTAGTGCAGGAATGGAGCACGCGCACCGTAACGGAACTACTGGTTGGATCGGAACGTTCTGATGGCGAGTGGCCCTCCGCTCATGGTTTGCGCCACTTCTGAAACCATTTGCGAGAGGACTTGCCGGTCTCGGTCGGCGCAGCCTCCACCGTGCCGCCGGTCAGTACCGCCTGCGGATTTGTGACGCACAACATGTGGGCCAGAGCCTCTCCATGTCGCTGCGCCACCCATGCGAAAGCGCTGTCCAGAGTAGGGGGACGGTGCTTGGCGTTGTGCCCGTCACTGGCCAAGAAATGCACCAGATTGTGCTTCAGCAAGGCCTCGCAAAAATCCAGTGCCTTTTTGCCGAAGTGTCCTAGCAGGCTCTGTCCCGTCACCTGAACGTAGGCGCCTTGCTCTACCCATTTGGAGATCTCCTCCATGCGAAGCCGCAGCAGGGGGTTGCGCTCGGGGTGAGTGATGATGGGGACCATGTCCGCGTCCAACAAACGTCCGAAGATTTCCGCGGTGTTATGAAAGATGATCAGATCGGAAAATTCAACCAGCATGTAGCGGTTCTGGTTGATGGTGTACTTGCGCCGATTCAAAAGCGCGTCTTCGATATTATCGAAACTCAAATGGAAATCGCAGCCGGTGTACAGCCGCACGGGGCGATCGCTGGCGGCTTCCAGCTCTGCCATCCGTTCGCGGATCAACGCGGGTTCAAACTTGTATTGGGGACTGGCATGGGGAGTGGCCACCAGATCCGTGGTTCCCGCCTCAGCAGCTATCTTCAGCAAGGCCACCGATTCTTCTAACGTCCGCGCGCCGTCGTCCATCCCGTACAGCACGTGGCTATGAATATCGACCAAATTCGATTCTAGCGTAGCGAGAAATCGAAGGATGGAATTACCGCGCCTGGTACGTCTTACTAAATCCATTCCGCCCGTTGGTCACTGTGAATGTCCCATCCCGGGCGACTGACGCTTTGATCCAATTCCCTTTGCAATCCGCCGTTTCCTCCATGTTCGCAATCATGTCCTGGGCGGTGTTATGACTCGGGTCCGCATCGAGTAAAGACTTGTGCACCTGCCAGATCCCTTCGAGTCCCGGCAATTTGGCGAGCCGCAGATAGCCGTTTCTCTCAAACGGAGCCAGCCGTGCGCCAGAAGGGTTCACCGGCACCGCCGCGTCGTCCAGCTGCCCCATACCCTTGCGAGGTCCATTGTTCACCACCACCACCTGGGGCGCGATTGCGCTTAAGAACGCGGGCGCATTGGCTCCGTCGGATGACCCGTGCCGATTCGTCTGGTAGAGCGTCACCTTGCCAAGTTTGTTGACCGGACACACCAACTCCATTTCCTTTTCCCAGTCCATGTCGATCAGGTCCAGAAACTTGAACTTCCCATAAGTGAGCATCACCCCTACTACGTTCTGGTTCTCAGGGCCGCCCGGGGCCTTGTGGGCTGCATCCGCGCATGACGAATTCGGTCCGCCGCCGGGAAGTGGCTTTGGGAGCACTTTACCATCGGAGGCTATCACCAGCGCTTGAACGCCATTGAGTGGAATCACATCGCCCGGTTTCGCAATGGTCCGCTTCCCCGCCGATGCCGTTTTGAAACTATCGAGCCACTGTTGATTCGCTGGTTCGATTTCGTCGGCTCACCCGTAGAAACGGTCCACCGGAATCAGCTTGGTCAGTGCAGCGAGTCCACCGGCGTGATCGGCATGATAATGGCTCAGCACCAGCGCGTCGATTTTCTTGAGACCGGCCTGCTGGATTACCGCGTGGATACGCTTGGCGTCGCGGCCGTCCACCGCCCACCCGGTGTCCACCAGCATGGATTCGCCGGCGGGAGTCACGACCAGGGTCGCGGCGCCGCCTTCCACGTCTATCCAGTAAATATCGAATGTGCGGGACTCTGCCGCAGCAGTCATTGCACAAAGCGCGAGCGCGAAAATCAGAGAAAGCTGCGGCATGTTGCCTCCGGAAATTGAAAACCGCTCCGGAACGATCATGGCTCCGGGTTTACCGAGCCGCGACCGCAAGGAGCGGTACCCAGGTTTTCAATTGTCGCCTAATTCGTCTTAGCGGTGGTCTTGGCCGCAGGAGCCGCGCTTGTAGTAGCGGCAGGGTCCTTGAGCAGCTTCGCGATCATCGCGCGGAGATTATTTTCATCCTGAAGTTCCGGCGATCCCGTAGGCAGGCTTTGCGCCACCACGTTACCCTTTTTGTCGATCACGGCGACTTGCGGCACCACCCAGCGGTCCATTACGGAAAGCCCCAGCCAGCCAACAACGGTATCCCGCGTCGCATACCCTACGGGAAAGCCCACTCCGAACTCACGCACAAATTGGGTCACGCTGGCCGCGTTAACGCCATCGTTGAATGCCACTCCCAGAACGGCAACTCCTGGGCCCATTTCCCGCTGCAGTTTGGTGAGCATCTTGGCTTCAGTCTGGCAATGCGGGCACGTAGTGAACATGAATGGAACGATGACGACTTTACCCTTCAAGCTGGAGAGCAAGATCGGCTTTCCGCCGGCGTCTGTAACCGTCAGTTCAGCGGACTTGCGCGGGACCGGCGGCATGGCGAACGCCGAGACCGTCATCGCGAGCAGAGCGGCAGTGGAAGCAAGAATTCGCATAAAGATTTAGTGGACCTCAGCCACAGTCATTGTATCACCCGCTTTTGGGGCTGGTCTCGACCTGGGCGAGACGCAGATCCGGCACTAGCGCGCTATCGCAGCCCCTCGATGGAAGACACCGTCGTCCCCGCAACCCGCAGGATAAACCGCCCAGAGTCCCCCGACCCCGTGGCTTCCTGAGGCGTCCGTGAAATCATCCGCATCTCCTTCCACTTCCGCTGCAGTACTTGTAAGTAGAGGTCGAAGTATATACGCGCCGCACCTTCGGAATCCCATTCCGAGGCGTAGGTCAACACCGGGTACGAATCCTTCTTGTGTTCATAGATCCGGAACCATCCGCCTTTCCAGTGCGCGGATGCGGTCGTGGATTCCGGCGCTCCCACGTATTGCCGCAGCAGAATGTCATGGTCGAATTCGCCGATTGCACCCTCGATCAGCTCGCGCATCTGCTTCGATTCTTTCCCCATCACAAGTTCCAGTGCAGGCGGCTCGGGCTTGGAGGGCGTTTTCGCGTTGAAGTATTCTTCGGGGTGCATGATCTGCTGTGTGCTGCGAGGACTGCGTCCGAACACTGCATCGAACGCCTGTTTACCGGAACGATGGTAGACGGCATCCTGGAACTTCGTTCCGGCACTATAGGGAAACAGCAGAGACTGACGTATATAGAGCGGCGCAGCGGAAAGCAATGGAAATTCCGGAGCCGGATCTGTGTCGCGCGTGACTTGGTCGAGCAATCCGGGTGGAAGCTCGGCTTTGCCTCCGTTGCGTTGCATTTCATACGCCCACGTCAGCCACGTGGCCTGGCCTTCCATCACGGCTTCCCGCGCGGTGGCTTCGTCGCTATCGGGAGATCCCTGTTCCAGATACTTGCCGAGCGGGTGTTGCTGATCGGCCAGCGCATGTGCCAGTTCATGCACCAGCGCCATGCGCTGATCGTCGCCGCCGCGGGTCGATTCCAGCAGGAACAGGCGCTTCTTTTTGTAGTCGTAAAATGCGGCGGCCTGCTCGCCCAGCAATTCCATCGTTTCGCGTGCCAGATTGTAATCCTGCGGCACCAGACCAAACATCTTCAACGCAATTTCTTCCGCGCGAAGGTTTTTCTGGGCCGACTTGTCGGAAGTGTGGGATTCGATATAGCGTTTGAATCCGTCCTTGCTGAGCACCTCTGACGGGACTTTCTTGCGTACCGGCCAGCCGGTGATACGCGAAAGAGTGGCCGTCATCTGATCCAACTGCGCGAAGACCGCCGCCGGAGGTTGCTGCGCCCGGCAGGGCGCCAGCAGTAAAAACGCAAGAAAAAGGCGGGTCAGCATCGGCGGATGAGCGGCCGACCCCAGCGTAACATGCAGTCTTGAGAAACGCGCAAGGTTCACCGAATCACACGCGCCGTTTGTATCGGCGAAGGGGTCCTCGACCCGCCCCATGCGATCCACGTCTCGCTTCCAGCTTGCAAAATTCGCGGATAGCCCAAGCTTGCTTTGGTGCCTTTCGCGATTTGCAATACGGGGCCAGCGACACCCTGAGAGCTGACTTGGCGAAATAAGATACTCGTATCATTGGCTCCCTGTTCCAGCCATGAAACCATCGCGCTACCGTCCTCATTGAGCGCCATTGACGTGAATCCGAATGAATGGCCTGTGCTGACCAAGGTGGGTTTGCTAAAAGTCGAGCCACTGTCCTTGGAGAACGCGATTTGAACACGGGGCTTATCTTGCGCTCCTGTATACCACGCGACGGCTACCTGATCGCCTGTAGCGGCGGCAATCGCGGCGTTAATCGGGCAAGCGTTCAGTTTCCAGCGATCGGGATTCAGATTTTTCGATGGCGTCCAACGTCCATTCTCAAAACGGAGAGTCGAAATGTCGCGTATGTCTTCGGAAGTGTGATCGCGGTAAGCCACTAACACTCCGCGAGCGGTCTTGACAACGGAAGTCGGGCAACATGCGCACACGTCCGTATCCAGGCTCTCCTCTTTGGTGATTTGGCCCGCTGCGTTCACCAACGACCGCTTCATCGTTACGGGCCCGTCCTCTCCCTCCAACGCCTCCAGCCACAAAAGGGAAGCTTCGTTGTCGCCCGTGGCAGCAATAGAAGCTAATCCGTGTTGGACGGGGCTGCGGTCCTTATGCGCAAGTACGGGTGCGCTCCAGCGAATGCCGTCGGTCGATGCGGAAACGTAGAGGAACTCTTTTTCCGACGATTCTTCCGGCATCTCCACCCAGTGGGCCAGCAGCGTCCCGTTGCGGAGCGCGACGATCCCCGGCAGTTCCGCCGGGTGACGGAAGAAACGCCTGTTTGCTGCGATAGTGCGAGGCGCGGACCATTTAGCGCCTTCTCGAACGGCATACCGGAGTGTGTAGGATCCGTTCTTTTGTTCCTCGGTCCAGCTCAGCAGTGGAGCGCCTGTACTGCTTTTGGACCAGTTCGCCTGGAGACTGCCCACGCCGGACGGATTCGCGAGTGGCTCCACGCGGAGCGTCTGTCCTGAGACCGGCACCGTCACGGTCATCCACAACGTGATGCAAAACAGAATATATCTCATGTCGATCCTGATTGGTGAGTATGAAGGCGCTGGATGCTCGTGGGCAAGATGCTGGTTCATAAGTGCCCTAGACGCCTTTGATTATACTTCCTTCGGACTAGGGACTTATTTCCCTTGTAAAATACCAAGGCAGCCGGTAGACTGAAATTGTAAGAGCAACTAGTGTTGCTCGCAGCAAGTAGCCCCCGCCCCGGCTGTCTCCCCCTGAATCATTCCCTGCCGAAGATTCCTTTCCGCACGCTATTCCGCGTGCGCTGATTTACTACAACACTGCCCGTTTGGGCATTGAAAGGATCATTCCAATGAAAACGAATCTCTTGAAAACCACTCTATTAGTTGCGTCTTTGTTCGGGGCCGTTAGCGCAGCGTCCGCCGAGACTCTGCACGCGAAGATACCCTTTGGTTTCTTCGTGAATGGCACCGCTATGCCCCCTGGAGTCTATGCGATTAGGCCCATGTCCGACATTCCGTATGTTCTCCATTTTGAAAACGAAGAAACGAAACGTGCCACGATGGTATTCGCCCGCCCGGTAGACACGCCCCTCAAGCCTGCACTGCCGCTGACGTTCACCTCCGGTCTGCGCGCGGACCTCATCAGTGTTGCGACTTCGATGGGAAATTACGAGCTGAGCATTGGTTCGGTCGTGAGTCCAAGGAAAGGAGCTGTACTGGCATTGAGCCCTAGCAAGTAACATCGAAGACGCAGAGCAGGGGAGACACCCGCTGCCTCCTCTGCCCGTTATCGCTCCGGGGCGCCAGGTTGTTCCGTAATAATACGGGCGCTCCGGTTGAATGAAAAATATTGAAAGGCCCACTGAATGGCCACCAGAATTCGGCTTCGGTAACTCACCAAGTAGAGCAAATGAATGAACAGCCAGGTGAGCCATGCGAAAGTACCGCCGAAGCGAATCCATCCCAGATCGACTACGGCCTTATTACGGCCGATCGTCGCCATGGTGCCTTTGTCGTTGTAGCGGAAAGGAGGTGTGGCCTTGCCGGTGAGACGCGCCCCAATAACATCCGCGGTGTACCAGCCTTGCTGCATGGCAACGGGACATGTTCCGGGCAAACGCTGGCCAGCTTGGTCGCACCACGCAAGATCGCCGATCACAAAGATCTCCGGATGATTCGGAATGCTCAGATCGGAGGAAACATGGACCCGTCCGCTGTTGTCGATTTCAGCACCCAAAGCCTCGGCCAACGGTCGGCCCAGCGGTGAGGCGCGAACGCCTGCGGCCCAAATCACCGTACGAGCGTCAATCTGGCGCTCGGCTCCCTGAGAATCCTTCATGGTCACGCTGCCATCTTCGATCCGCGTCACGATGACTCCCGTGATGGTGCGCACTCCCAGCCGGATGAGCGACCGCTCGGCCTTTGTCGAAAGGTCGGACGGGAAGGTAGGCAGCACTCTGGGTCCGCCTTCGACTAGGAATATTTCGGAACCGCCGGGGCGAATTCGGCGGAAACTGCGGCGCAGAGTGTCAGTGGCGATCTCGCCAATTGCGCCCGCGAGTTCTACTCCGGTAGGTCCCGCACCCACGATTACGAAGCGCAACCATTCCCTGCGTAACTCCGGATCGGTTTCACGCTCTGCATTCTCAAATGCCTGCAGGATGCGCCGGCGAATATCGGTGGCGTCCTCGATGGTTTTCAACGCAGGGGCGTTCGCCGACCACGTGTCATTGTCGAAATAGTGGTTCACCGCGCCAGTGGCGACAATCAGAAAGTCGTAATGAAGCCGTCCCGACTTCGCTGCAACACACTGATTAAGTGGATCGATGGAAATCACTTCATCCAGCAACACCGTGACATTCTTGTCGTCTCGCAGGGCGTCACGCAATGGCGCGGCGATGTCGGCGGGAGAAAGACCGCCGGTTGCGACTTGATAAAGGAGGGGTTGGAAAAGATGGAAATTCCGCTTGTCGATTAGAGTAATTTCAACGGGGAGACGGCTAAGAGATCGTGCGGCGTTGAGTCCGCCGAATCCCCCGCCCACGATAACTACGCGAGGCACATGAGTTTGGCTCATCCTCTCCATTGTGGCGGGTTGAGCGCTCCGAAGGGTTAGTTCGAGACCGGTTCACGAGGAAGGGCCCGTGCGGGACGGTCCAACTTTGCGCCTTTACTCGTTAGAAATTCCACAACGGATTTGTATCCACGCCCGGTGGCCGTCTCAAGCGCAGTGCGTCCTTCCGCATCAATGGCATTTATATCGACGCCAAGTTCGGCGGCGATTTTGACACCTTCGAGGGCGAACGCCTCGCGTTTAGCCGGTTCGGGCTGCTTGTATCCGGAGCCGCGCCCCATGCCCACGGCTGCCATCAACGCTGTGAGGTCACCCGACTTTTCGCGAACATAATCGGACGTTTTGGAACGTGGACCCCAATGCTCCAGGCGGTGAACGAACTTGGCGTCCGCACCACGTTCGGCCAGCATGCGCATGACCGCGGGCTGACCGAAACGTGCTGCCAGCCAAAATGGAGTAGCGCCCACAAAGGCCGGATGAAAATAGAAATCCTCGGAAGCGCGCCGCACTGGCGTGGAAGCGCGCAATTGCGCATTAGGATTCGCACCGTATGCGAGCAATACGCGTGAGACATCCTCATGGCCGCGCAAGATGGCCGCGTGCAGCGCAGTATATCCCGGGCCATCCGCATTGGCGTTGGCGTCCTTATCGAGCAGAAATTTGACAAGATCCGCGTTGCCGCTGTGCGCGGCCAAAATAGTCGCCGTTACGCCATAGGGAGCGGCGTCGTTCACATTCGCTCCGGCAGCAACAAGGAGTTTGGCGGATTCCAGTTCGCCCTCGCGCGCGGCAAAAAGCAGTGCAGTATTCCCACCCAGCTGGATGGTGACCTGATAATCCGGATGTACGTCTTGTTCCGGATCGGTCTGCCACAACTGGCTCCATGTATCGGAACGAGCGTGCACATTTGCGCCGTGTTTCAATAGCACCTCGACCACAGCGGGATGGTGCTGCGCGACGGCCCACATCAGCGCGGTCTGGCCGCGCACGGCGCTTGCGTTGACATTTGTTCCTTTGGCCAGCAACTGCTCAACAACGGCAGGACTACCTGTGCGGGCAGCGGTCATCAGCATCGTTTCGCCCGAAAGGATCGCGGCGTTGGGATTTGCCCCAGCATCGAGCAGTTTGCGCACCATGGTTACACTCGCGTTCTGGCAGGCATTCCACAACGGAGTGACGCCCAGATCGTCCGCCAAGTTCACATTCGCGCCAGCACGAAGCAACAGCTCGGCCGCTTCCGGATCGTCATGATAGCTGGCCCAATGGAGGGCGGTTGCGCCATCGCCTTGTGTCGCATTGACGGAAGGCGACGGCCTCGCGCCCGGCCTTAATAGTGCGCGAAGCGCCGTTCGATCTGAATTTTTGGTTGCGGCAATGATGGGCGACAACTCGGCGGCCGCGCCCACTCCCAGCGCGGCAGCCATCGCCAAAATCAGCAGGCCATGTGGGTGCACGTTTACACTCCCGCGAGGGTGTCGATGGGAAGCTTACCCGTGCTGCCACCCACATGATCCACGGGCACATCCAGCTTGTCCATCAATGTGACTAGCAGATTTGCAATGGACGGCTTGTCCCTATACTTCAGATGACGGCCGCCCTTCAACTTCCCTGCGCCTCCGCCGAGCAACAGCAGCGGTAGGTTTTGGCCCGAGTGCTTGTCGCTGTTGGAAATGCCCGCGCCGTACATGAGCGTCGTGTGGTCAAACAGGGTTCCATCGCCATCAGGAGTCGCCCGCAGTTTCTCCAAGTACTTCGAGAGCATGGTGGTGTGGTAGCGATTAATGCGGGATAGCTTCTCGATAATCTGCGGCTGCTCATTGTGATGCGACAGCGGGTGGTGCGCTTCGGGCACCTCCACCTGCGGGTAGGCGCGCGGACTCTGCTCTTTGCCGATCATAAAAGTGATCACGCGCGTGAGATCGCTGCGCAGCGCCAGCACTTGAAGGTCGAACATCAGGCCGACGTAATCCTCGAACGCGGCGGGCGCGCCCTGCGGTTGTTCCATCAATGGCAGTTGAATGTTGCTTTGTTCCTCGGAACGCTGAATGCGGCGCTCTACATCGCGCACCGCGTCGGTATATTCGTCCACCTTCAACTGATCCTGCGCGCCGACGTCTCTTTTCAAATCAGCCAGCTTGCCGGTGACGGAGTCTAAAATGCTTCTGTGCTGGCGCAGGCGCGCTTCACGTGCCGCGCGATCGGTGCTGCCGCTATCACCGAACAGTTTCTCGAAAACCGCGCGCGGGTTATGTTCCATAGGCAACGGTTGCGTGGGGCTGCGCCAGGAGATGGTATGCGTGTAGGCGCAGCTCAAATTGCCGGTGCATGCTCCCGCGTTATTGGGTGCGTCCATGGAAAGTTCGAGCGACCCAAGTTGCGTTTCCTTGCCGAATCGGCGGGCAAGCAACTGGTCCATTGATACATCCGCCAAAATTTCCACTTCGGTTTTTCCGCCGCGCGTGGTGCCGGTGAGGAATGAGCCAGACGCACCGGCATGGATGTAATTCCAGCTGCTGCGTATGCCGGAAAGCACCAGCATCTGATTGCGGAACGGCGCCAGCGGCTGCAGGATGGGCGTGAGCTCGAAATCGCTGCCTTCGCGGGTAGGGGACCAATATTCCATCGCCATCCCGTTGGGGACGTACACGGCTTGGAAGCGATGAACCGACTTGGGCCCTCGCTGCGCCATCGCCGGGAACATGGAGTCAAGGAATGGCAATGCTAGCGTAACGCCCATGCTGCGGAGAACGGTACGCCGCGGAAGCGATTTCCTAGTCATGACTTGTTCTCCTTACTTGCCGACCCCAATGTTATACGAACTGGTGCCCGGGCGCACCCGGGCACGCTCCTTAATTCGACACCCGCGCGGCCCGCATCTGAAACGCAGGACTCTGCACGATTCCCAAAATCAGCGCGGACCACTTATAGTCATTTCCGGCCGCGTCGCGGACGATCTTGCGAACCGCGGGCCGGTCATAATATTCCAGCCTTCGTCCAAGGCTGTAAGACATCAATTTTTCCGTCAAGGTGCCGGCGAAGGCTTCGGGATTGTCCAGCAGCATTCCGCGCAGGCCGGCAAAGCCATCGATTTTACGGCCACTGGGCCACGCGCCTCTGGTGTCTACCGGATTGCCTCCCTCATCCTTGACCCGCCATCCACCCAGCACGTCGAAGTTTTCGAGCGCGAAGCCCACCGGATCAATCACTCCATGGCAGGTGGCGCACACCGCATTATCGCGATGCTGCTCCAATCGTTCCCGGATACTGGCGGGCCGCGCGCCGCGCTTGGCTTCGGCGAGTGTGGTGTTGACGCCTGGAGGGGGAGGCGGGGGAGGAATTCCGAAAATGTTATCGAGCAGCCATTTCCCGCGCAACACCGGAGAGGTCCGATCCGGGTAGGAGGTCGCGGCGAGCAGCGCTCCCTGCGACAGCAACCCGCCGCGCTGTTCGGTATTGGGTAGCGTGACGCGGCGGAAGCGGCTGCCGTAAATGTCCGGGATGCCGTAATGCCGTGCCAGACGTTCATTGACGAATGTGTAATCGGCGCTGACCAGCGTCATGATTCCGCGGTCTTCGCGGAGCGTGCTGGCGATGAACATTTCGGTTTCCTGTTGGAACGCTTCGAGCAATGTTTCATCGAAGTTCGGATAATAGCGCGGGTCCACGACCACTTCCGGCACGCGCCTCAAATTCAGCCATTGCGCGGCGAAATCGCCCACCAGCGCTCGCGTGGACCGCTGGTCCGCCAGCATGCGCTTTACCTGCTGAGCCAAAATCTTTGGATCGGAAAGCTTGCCGTTTTCGGCCAAGTCCAACAGCGGCTCATCGGGGATGCTGCCCCACAGGAAGAACGACAGCCGCGAAGCCAGTTCCAGTCCGCTGAGCCGGTAGACCTGTCCCGGCATCGTGCCCGGCGGGTCGCGTTGAACACGCAGCAGGAATTCGGGATCCACTAGCAGGCGCTCCAGCGCGAACTGTATTCCCGACTCAAAACTTCCGCCATCATGCCTGCCTGTGTCGAAAAATGTGAGCAACGATGTTATGTCGCGGTCCGTGGCCGTGCGCCGATACGCAAGGCGGGCCATTTTTCCGAGAATCTTCGTCGCACAGGCCTTTTCTTCGGAGGCGGTCTTGGGCTGGCACACGAAGATCGCGCGGCGGCTGGGCGTGTCACGCGCGGGTCCTGAAACCTGATAGGGACCGCCAATCTGCACGGAATCCACGGACGCGTGCTCCATGTAAGTTTCGTCGTTGGTCAGTACGCGGCCCCGTTGCAGAGGCTGCGGCACGAATTCCGGCTCCCACATTTCCCGCACGAATGAAACGCCGACCACGCGCGGACCGGCCTCCACGGGCAGACGGACTTCTAAGCCGCCATCCGCCCCGGCCATATATTCTTCCCAGTCGTGATCGCCAAACGAATTTCCCGCGCCGGCGAAACTGGCCGGCGAGGGTTTGCCTTTGGCTGCCCCGCCAACGGTGAATCGTTTGGCCAGCTTGCCATCCACGCGAATCTCGATGCGCTGCGGCCAGCCCATGCCCATGATGTAGTCCTGATATTGCCTGCGCAGGCGCACTTTGATGCGATATTCGCCATTGGCCGGGAACTGGTAGCGCACCGCTATGCCGCCGCGCGAGCCAAAGGGCAAATCTTCACTCTGGCGGTCTTCCTGAACCGCGTGCAAGGGGATTTCGAATGTCTCCACTATGGGATTGGCCGGGGGAAGACCCGTTGCGAGACGCGTGATCTGGCGGGCCACGGACATGAACCGCTCCAGGTGCGACGTCGTGACGGTGAGGACATCGGCGTTGTTGTCGAAGCTTCCGTCGGCAGTGTCATCGCCAGGAAGCAGGGGACGTACGTCCATATCCAGCGCCAGCAGATCGTGAACCGCGTTGTTATATTCAGTGCGATTCAAACGATGCACCGTGTTGCTGCGCCCCGGATTCGGATGCTGCGCCGCGGCGCGGTTGATTTCCGTTTCAAGCCAGCCCGCGACAATGTTGTAGGTAGCCGGATCGGGGCGGGGCATGCCGCGCGGAGGCATCGTGCTGGTGCGCAGGCGGCGAATTACGCGCTCCCATGTTTCCGGATGGGCACTGGGTTGCGTGACGTCGAGCGCCTCGAGCGTCAGCCCGGCTGCGCGCAGTTTATCACTGTGGCAGGTGACGCAATACTTGTTGAGCGCCGCGCGGGAATCCGTCGCGGGAGTCTGCGCGTACGACGGTGCCGCCGCCATCAAAACGCCGCCTATCAAAGTTGTGCAAAAACGCAGCATGGCCACTTCGTTGATTCGTGCTAAGTTCCTGACTGACAGGAGTATACACTGGGCTGCCCCAAGGGACAAGCGGTTCCCGTGCTAACCTAGTGCTCCGCCGTATGATGGAGGTCTTTATCAACGCAACAACGCTGCTCTCGGTGCTGGCCCTGGGGCTGATGGCGGGGGCGCTAGTCGCCGAAGGAGCGATACTGGTGCGCTTCTGGCGCTCGGTTCCGCCGGAGGTATTCCTCAGCTGGTACAAGCGCAACGCGGCGCTTCTGCAGAACTTCTTCGGACCCCTGGAAATCGCAGCTGCGGTTCTGACCATAGCCGCAGCCGCACTGACGTGGATCGGTCATAGGCCGGGCCGCGAATTGTTTGCTGCATCCGCGCTGTTCGGTATTGCGGTCTTGGCTGCTTTCCCGCTCTACTTCCAACGCGCCAATGCAAGTTTTGCGACCGGAACAATTGCCGTGGTGCGTGTGGCGGAAGAGCTTCGCCGGTGGTCGGCATGGCACTGGGTGCGGACAGTGCTGGCGATCATTGGCTTCGCCTGCGCGGCCGCAGCGTGTAGGGCTTGAGAACCTGCCAGCTTCTAGATGTCAGTCAGCTGATCGAGTTTCCCGGTGCTATCGCCAAGCTTTTCCGCCTGTACTCCCATTCGCTCCAGCAGTGTGAGCCACAAGTTGGTCTGGGGTGTTTCTGGGTATACGATATGCCGCCCTGGTTTCAGCCCGCCTCCGCGGCCCAGCACTACGCAAGGCACGTCCTCGTGCGTGTGGCGGTTGGGGTCGCTCATGGCGCTGCCGTAAACGAGCATCGAATGATCCAGCAGTGATCCATCGCCCTCTTTCGTCGCATTGAGCTTCGTGACAAAATGGGCGAACTGATCCATCTGATGGCATTCAATCTTTCTGACCTTCTCCATCATGTCTTCCCGGTTGCGGTGATGCGTAAGCGGGTGGTGCGCATCGGCAAAGCCGAGTTCGGGGTAGGCTCTCGAGCTGCTCTCCCTGGCATACATCAACGTGGCGATTCGCGTCATGTCCGACTGCAATGCCACCAGCAGCAAATCGTTCATGAGCCTGGCATGCTCCACGAAACCAGAGGGGACTCCGGAGGGCTTTTCAATTTGGGGCGTCAACTGGTTTTCCGCTTCCACGCGCATAATCCGTTTTTCGATGTCCCGCAGTGAGGTGAGGTACTCATCAATCTTATGGCGGTCCGACGGGCCGAGGGTTCCGGCGAGGCGCTGGGTCTGACTATTGACGTAATCCAACATGCTCTTTCTGTTCTCAGTAAGCCTCTCTCGTACTTTCGGATCGGGGTCGGTATCGAGGCCTCCATACAGCCGCTCAAAGACGACGCGCGGATTCGTTTCCGGAGCCACTGGAGTCGTGTCGTTTCGCCAGGAGAGGTTGTTCACATAGGCACAGCCGAAGCCGCCATCGCAAGATCCCACCGAGGGCGCTGCCTCGCATCCAAGTTCCAGAGACGGAAAACGCGTGTTGGACCCGATCGCGTTAGCCGCCACCTGATCCACCGAGATGCCTAGCTTCACGTCGGCGCCGGTGGTTCGCTTCGGCGCCACTCCCGTTAGATAAGTCGCGCTCGCCGCTGCGTGGTCGCCCGGAGCGATTTCACCGTTACGATGAGCCAGGCCCGTCAACACCAGCATGTCCTCTCGGAAGGGCTCTAGCGGCTTCAGGATGCGCGTAAACTCATAATTCTTACCTGCGGTCTTTGGCTTCCAGTCCTCTATCATCATGCCGTTCGGCACATATCCGAAGAGCAGCCGGAGGGGGGCTTTGGACTCGGCGGGAGCTGCGAATGCCGGCACCATTGCATCCAGCCAAGGCAATGCGACGGTCACGCCTAATCCCTTCAAAAAGGTTCGTCTGGGAAGATGTTTGCGGAGGACGATCATTTTGAAACCTCTTTTCTCTCCATTTGAAAGGGCACACTGTTGACAATTCCCATTACCAAGGCAGAGAACTTGTAGTCGTTCGCGGCTAGACCAGCGACAATCTGTTTCACGTCGGGCCGCTCATAGCGCTCGATCCCCCGGCCTAGCGCGTAAATGAGCATCTTTTCTGTCAGGCCTTCCGCAAAGGCGTCTCTTTGCCCTCGCAAGATTGCTTTCAGTTCCGTCGCCCCCTGGAAAGTTCTGCCGTCGGGAAGCAAACCGGAGGAGTCGATGGGGAACTTCCCGTCCATGGTCCGGTAAGCGCCCACGGCGTCGTAATTTTCCAACCCAAAGCCCAGCGGGTCCATGCGGGAGTGGCAGGAAGCGCAGACGGGGTTCTTCCGGTGCTCCTCTAATTGCTGCCGAAGCGAAGCCAATGAGCCAAGTGCGTCTTCATTCAGGCTGGGAACGTTCGCCGGTGGAGGCGGGGGCGGAGCGTTCAGAATATTTTCCAAGACCCACTTTCCACGCAGCACTGGTGAAGTGCGGTTTCCATACGATGAAACCGTTAACACGCCGGCGTGGGTCAAGATCCCGCTGCGCCCGGTGCCCGTCAAATCCACTTTGCGAAAATCCGTTCCGGTGACGCCGCGGATACCATAATGCTTCGCCAATCGCTCATTTAGAAAAGTATAGGGACCGTCGATAAAATCCAGGACGCTACGGTCATTCTGCATGATGTGTTCAAAGAACAACTGGGTTTCCTTGATAATCGACGTTCTCAGATAGTCGTCGAAATCAGGGTAGCGCTCCCGGTCAGGATGCACCGATTCCAGACGCCGGGTCTCAAGCCATTGCCCCGAGAAGTTCTCGATCAGCGCGCGGGCTTTGGGGTCGGCCAGCATGCGGCGAACCTGGGTTTCCAGAACTTTCGGTCTGCGGAGCGTTCCCTGCTCGGCCGTGCGAAGCAGTTCCTCGTCCGGCATACTGCTCCAGAAAAAGTACGAAAGCCGCGACGCCAACTCGTATTGGCCTGCCGGACGCGCTGCTTCCGCGCTAGGCCTGTCCTTGTCGATTCGGAACAGGAAATTAGGTGACGCCAGCATGGATGCGATAACCACCGAAAGCCCTTCTTCAAACGAACTGCCACGCTTCCGGGCTCCTGAGGCGATCGCTAAGAGTTCGTCCACTTCCTCCGAACTGGCAGGACGCCGGTACGCGCGGCTCGCCAGATTGGATATGATTTTGCGTTCACATTCAGGCTGATAGCGGCCATCGACAGGACCGCAGGTATAAATCTTTCGCAAGCTTTCCGCCGAAGGCGTTTGTTTAAACTGATCAGGCCCAATAATATTGACTTCCGCCACGGACATGCCATCGTAGCGGGGATGCGCCTCTATCTGTTTCAATCTTTCGATTGTGTCCCGTCTCCTTTGGGCCCTGACGGGGTCGGTCTCCTCGGGCTGTTTAAGAAGGAGTGCCAGGCAGCGGCCCGCGCCATTTCCTAAGAGTTTGCATGGATCATAGGGCGTTTTGGATGGCTCGGGTCCCCCAAATATTGTGGGCAGGCCATGAAACTGCTTCGGGAAAGCGACTACCAATTCGTGAAGTCCGGCCGAAACCTTCATGGGAACATCCCACTGGTCGGGCCGCCGCTCGAAACCCACCTCCTCCACGTTTATCACCACGGGGAAGGTCTTGATCAACTTTCCATCGAACCAGACCGCCACTTGTCCCTCGTCCGACCCATTCGGACGGAAACCCGATCCTGCGATTGTTATCAGATAGTCTCCATCTGCGGGAAACTTGTGCGTGACATGAAAAGATCCTGGCTGCGAGAGCCCGGTCACGTCATAGTCGGCCATGGAATAATAGGCCGGCGGCTCGACTGGCAGGCGGTTCGTGAATTCCATCCGGCGCGGAATCGTTGGCAAGTATACTGCCGTTTTGGTTTTCAGTGGAGCCCCGAATACTGCCGCCCGGGCGACCCGCTCAGCGGTTGCCAGGTACTTTTCCATCAGTGTGGGAGACACCGTCAGCGCTTGGGCCACATTATCGAACCCGTAAGCCGAATCATCCGGAGGAAAGTCACCGGCAGGCTGGTCGTCCACGCCCAACAGATCACGTATCGTATTGTTGTATTCGGTGCGGTTCAATCGGCGAGCGAGCACACGCCGACTCGCCGCTCTTGCCACCCGGTCTGCCTTTTCGAACTCTGTCTTGATCCAATTGGTGACGGCCTTGAGTTCGGCGTCATTCGGGCGGGGCAACCCCTTCGGGGGCATCTCACCCGCTTGGAGCCTTTGCACAATCTTTTCAAATTCTTCCCGATCTTGCGCGATGGACGCCGCGCTGCTATACGCCTCAAGATTCAACCCGCTGGTTTTCACCTTGGCGCTATGGCAGGCGTAGCAGTTCTTAGCGAAGAAGGGTTGTATGGACTTGCCGAACTCCGTGGAGTCTGCCGGTTTGGATGGGGCGGGAGACACCTGGGCCCCACACAACAACGGCATGAGCAGAAGCAGCCAATATGGTTTCTTCACGGCCATATCCCCTCCACTGTAAATTAAGGTAACGATCTGAGCTTGTCAATCCTAGCACGGCACGGGCCATTGAGGCTTGGGCCTGCGTTTACTTTATTATTACAATCCCGAGACTCCGCTGCACCGGCTGTCGCGGGGAACGTGTTGTCACGCGGTCAGTGCGTGATTTCTCGCAGTAGTTCTACTCCAGTGCGCCTGAGGGGAGAGCATCAACTAGCAATGAATGGTATTACTCGCCGATTTACAATGAAATCTGAGAAGCCGCCTGGATCCGCGATCTGGCTAACTAGATTAATCCCCGCTCCAGTCAACCTTGCGAGTGATTTTTCTGCATCTTCCGTCTTGCCACACACAGCGAGTGCTTTTACGGATGACCCCAGCCCCCTTGAGAGGATCTCAAGAAAATGGCACTCGGTGGCTCTCCAGCCCACGATCAAAATTTTATCGACCTGCGCGATCTTCTGAGTCAGTGCGTTCACGTGTTGCACGGGACAAAAGAAATGAGACTTCGACGCGACAGGAATAGCCAGGGCAGGAATCCAACCAGTTGGCACGATTTTGCCGTCCTTTTCCCAGATACTGTCCTTTTCTTCGCGCTGTTTTCGAAAGATGTTCAACTCTCGGAGGCAATGTGCTGACAAGATCGGATTGTGCTTGGGCAGTTTTGCGAAGGGATCTGGGTTCGGCGGAATCTCGTATTGGACTTGACACTCCCAGTCGATGGAGCCATGCAACTTAAAAACCGGGAACTGGCCTCGAATGTAATCTTCGATTCCCTGCGCGCCGACGCCAACATCTGCTAGTGCCGTCTCAAGCATCGTGTCGTAATTGAACGTAACAAAACAAACCGGACTACTCCTCCGGATTTGGTTAAGAAGTGCTCGATAGTTCGTTACTCTCGTGACGTGTTCGAGCCATTGGATTTGACAGTTTTGAATAAGATCCTTCAGGTAGTAACGAACAGCCATGATCTGCGAGTGTGCTATATCGTCAGCGGTTTGCTGGATTTCATGAAGTTGCTCTTCAATTGACACAATTTTCCCGCTACGAGGCGCTAGTTCGGGAATTAGAGGCTGACAGTGTGAGTACTTATCCGCGATATCGCGGAAGAATCTTGTCTGTTCGAAAAGCCCCTCGGCCAAAGGAGGGCGGTACTGACCTGGACCTGTGTTTCGTGGATAAACGGCAGCCAGAAAATCTGAAGCTGAGTCGTAAGACGCGCCAGCGCCGAATATGACCATCAGCATTTTAAATTACTCCGCGTCGCTGCTAGTCCCCACCTTCAGCACCGCAAGGAACGCCTCCTGGGGGATCTCCACGCGCCCAACGCGTTTCATCCTCCGCTTGCCTTCCTTCTGCTTTTCAAGCAGCTTGCGTTTGCGGCTGATGTCGCCGCCGTAACATTTTGCGAGCACGTTTTTGCGGATGGCTGAGATGGTTTCGCGGGAAACGATCTTGTTTCCGATGGCCGCCTGCAGCGCGACCTCGAATTGCTGGCGGGGGATCAGTTTGCGCAGACGGCTGATCAGGTTCTTGCCGCGCTCGTAGGCGACGTCGCGGTGCGTGATCATGGAGAGTGCGTCCACCGGCTCGCCCGCCACCAGCACGTCGAGCTTTACCATCGGCGAGATGCGATGGCCGGCCAGATGGTAATCGAGCGATGCGTAACCGCGCGAGGCGGATTTCAGACGGTCGTAGAAGTCCAGCACGATCTCATTCAATGGCAGCTCATACACCAGCAGCACGCGGCCCGTACCGATGTATTCGAACTTTTTCTGGTTGCCGCGCTTTTCTTCGAGCAGCTTCAAGATCTCGCCCAGAGAGTCTTCACGCGTAATTACCGTGGCGTCGATGATGGGCTCTTCAATTTGCTTGATGGTGGAGGGATCGGGGAACTTTTGCGGATTTTCGATTTGGATCACCGTGCCGTCGGTAGTGGTGATGCGATAGCGCACGCCGGGGGCGGTGGTGATCAGGTCGATTTGAAATTCGCGCTCCAGACGCTCCTGAATGATTTCCAGGTGCAGCAAGCCCAGGAAGCCGCAGCGGAAGCCAAAGCCCAGCGCGGCGGAATGCTCGGGCTCGAAGTTGAAGGCGCTATCGTTGAGGCGCAGCTTTTCCAGGGCATCCCGAAGCAGACCGTGTTCGTGCGATTCCACGGGATAGAGCCCGGCGAACACCATCGCTTTCAGTTCTTCAAATCCAGGCAATGGTTCGGATGCGGGGTTGGCGTGATCGACGATGGTATCGCCAATTTGCGCGTCGGAAACGGTCTTGATATTGGCGTGGATGAAGCCGACTTCACCGGCGGAGAGTTCGTCGCACGGGATGGGCTTCGGAGACTGATAGCCCAGGCCTTCCACGTCATTGACGCTCTTGGTGTTCCACAGGCGGATTTTCTGGCCCTTGCGGATGCGGCCGTCGATGATGCGTGCCAGGATGATCACACCGCGGTAAGGGTCAAACCAGGAATCGAAAATCAGAGCGCGCAAAGGCGCGTCGGGCGAGCCCTTGGGCGGCGGGACCTTCTGTACGATGGCTTCCAGAATTTCCGCGATGCCGGTGCCTTGCTTGGCGCTGGCAAGAATGGCTTCGCTCGCGTCCAGGCCGATGACGGTTTCAATCTGCTCGCGGATGCGCTCGGGCTCGGCGCTGGGCAGGTCGATTTTGTTGATGACGGGAATGATTTCCAGATTGTGGTGCAGCGCCAAGTACGTGTTGGCGAGAGTCTGCGCTTCCACGCCTTGGGACGCGTCCACCACCAGCAGTGCGCCTTCGCAGGCTTGCAAGCTGCGCGAAACTTCGTACGTGAAATCGACGTGTCCGGGAGTGTCGATTAGATTGAGCTGGTAATCCTGGCCGTCCTTGGCTTTATATTCCAAGCGAACGGCATGGGCTTTGATGGTGATGCCGCGTTCGCGCTCCAGGTCCATGGAGTCCAGCACCTGCGCCATCATTTCGCGTTGGGACAACGCGCCAGTGGTTTCCAGGAGCCGGTCGGCGAGCGTCGATTTCCCGTGATCAATGTGCGCAATGATGGAAAAATTGCGGATGTGCTGAGGATCCATGTAAGGGTGTGTCGTGGCGCCGCTGCGGTATGATGAGACTTCGGCAACGCTGAATTTCAATTATCCCACGATGTCCGCGGATTCTCTCATCTGGCAGCACCTTGACGCGACGGGGTTACGTTTCGCCATCATCGTGGCGCGTTTCAATACCTCGATCACAGAGCGTCTGCTGGAAGGCGCGCGCGATGCCCTCAAGAAAACGGGCGCTGCGAGTCATGAAGTCTTTCGTGTGCCGGGGGCTTTTGAACTGCCTTTCGCGGCGAAAAAGCTGGCCGGTGGGGGAGATTATGACGCTATTATTGCGTTGGGCTGCGTGATTCGCGGCGATACGCCGCACTTCGACTATGTGGCCGGCGAGTGCGCTCGCGGTGTCCAGCAAGTCGCGCTAGAGACCGGAATTCCCATCGCATTTGGCGTTCTCACCACCGATACGACGGCACAGGCCGAAGCGCGGGCGGGTGGAGAGGCCGGCAATAAAGGCTTTGACGCGGCGATGACGGCTGTGGAAATGGCTCGATTTCCGAGTGTGCCGGGCGGTACCCGCTAGACATGCCGGCACGCCACCGTTCCCGCGAGCACGCCTTGCAGGTTTTGTTCGCGTGGGATCAACGGAAGCAGCCGATTGACGAAGCGATTGCGTCCTTTTACGAGACTCTCGGTTCCGACGAAGAACCGCGTGAGACGCCTCCGGATGAGTTCATGGAATCTCTGGCGCGCGGGGCTGCGTCGAAATCCGATGGAATCGACAAGCGCATCGTGGCGAAGTCAGCCAATTGGCGTCTGGAGCGTATGCCCGCCGTGGATCGCAATATTTTGCGGCTGGCAGTATACGAAATGACAGAGGTTGGAACCCCCGCCCCTGTTGTGATCGATGAAGCACTGGAACTGGCCCGCCAGTTCTCCGGTGACGAATCGGTGGCTTTCGTCAACGGCGTACTGGACGCCGTGCGCCGCGATGCCCAAAACCAAGTCTGACGGAACCGCGCAGCCCGTGGCGTCCAACCTCAAAATTGTCTTGGTGGCTCCGCGCAATCCGCTGAATATCGGCGCAGCGGCGCGTGCGATGAGCAACTTTGGATTTTTCGATATGCGGTTGGTGAATGCCTACGAGTTGGCTTTCCGTGAAGCAAAATCCGCCGTGAAATCGCAGGGCGTCTTGAAAGACGCGCGTGAGTATCCGACGCTCGCCGAGGCCGTGGCGGATTGCGCTCTGGTGGTGGGCACCACGTCCATCGGTCCGCGCGTGCTGGATCATCCTTTGCGGCGGCTGGAATATGGAGGCAAGCTCATCGTCCGAAAGATGGCATCCGCGCCCGTGGCGCTGCTCTTCGGCTCCGAGAAGTTCGGACTCTCCAACGAGGACATGAGCCATTGCCATTGGCTGATGCGCATCCCCACGCGCGAAGGGCACGGTTCCATGAACCTGGGGCAGGCGGTGGCCGTGTGTCTTTACGAGATCGCGCGTAACCCGGCGGCCGTGAAGATACCGCCTGAATCCAAGACGACCGCTTCGGCTGACGACATGGAGAGGTTCACTGAGTATCTGGAAACGGTGCTCGCGCACTCCGGATACGTGCATGCGCGAATGGCGGGTTCCACCAGAATGAAGATTCGGCGTTTAATACGACGGATGAATCTGAACACGCACGACGCCGGAGTGTGGTTGGGAATGCTGCGGCAGATTCTGTGGAAGCTGGAACACTGACTATTCCGCGTATTCGCAAACGTCCTCCAGAATTTCGGTTGTGATTTTTTCGTAATAGCGCGTATAAGTGTAGGGTTTGACCAGCGTTTTTGGGTCCTCGGCGGTCACTTTGTATTCCAGGTATTTCCCGCTCAGAATAGGCCGGATGCGCTCAACCAGGTGCAGTGCATCGCTGTGCTGCGCACCTTCTTCGTTCAGCCATGTGCGGTCGTTGAAACCTGTCGTATCTACCACCAGAGTTCCGCTTTCCCACTTGGCTACCGAATCGCCCAGCCAAGTCTCTTCGATCTTGGCTGGATGCCCGCGTGCGGTGAATATGGTGCGCATCAGGCCGTGCGATAGATCCTCGTAAAGCATGACGATCATGCCCTTCACTGGCAGAAACTCAATCTTGTTCCCGGGGATCGCCGTCATGCGGAACTGGCCAATGGGCTGGCACATTCTCCAGGGATCCTGTTTCAAATTCATCGCCTTCGCTTGTTGCATCGCGGCGGGCAACAGTGAGATGGCGGCGGGAGAGCCGTTATTCGTCAGACCGCCCGGGAGCGTGATGCGATCCGATATTACCTGGTAAATGCCTGCCAGGTCTGGCGCAGCGGAAGCAGCTACGGGACTGGCCGATTGACCTCGCGCGGCAGGCTCACATATAAGCAGGAGTGCAAGCGCCAAACCCACTCCCGTAAATCTATTTGACCTCTTTGGAGTGCTCATAGCGTCTCTTGAACGCGTCGTCCTTGAACTGTTTCCAGATTTCGACGTCTTCATTGCAGACATTCTCTGGGAACTCTCTATTCTGCTTGGTGTAATAACGCGTGAATGTGTACGCGTTGACCAGTGCGTGGCGGTCTTCCATGACGACCGTGTTCGCGATCACTCTTTCATTCGCCACCAGACGCATGCGCTCCATCATGTGAGTTTCCTCGGTGTGGGGCTGCATCCCGTTCATCAACCAGGTTTTGTCGGTAAAGCCGACGGTATCGATGACTAGCGTGTCTGTCTCCCAGTGGCCGATCGAATGGCCATTCCAGGTGGGCAGCAGATTCCTGGGATGCTGCGCATTCAGATAAATGCGGCGGACGCCGGCCGTATTGATCTGGCTGAACACCAGGACCACGCGGTCCGGTCCGGGGAGCCACAGGAAGCGGCCAGCATTATTCGGGTTGCGGAAGGGGCCAGTGGGTTGGCAAATAGCTCCGGTATCGTCGGCTACCCCGTCGGTCGCATCAAGTCTGGCTTTGGCCCACGGCTGGAGATGCGCTACGATCAGATCGTCTAATTCCCGTGAGGTTGTTTGGTGTAGACCAGTTCCCGCTAATTCACGATTTGTGGAGAGCGTGTAATAGCCCGTCCAATCCGGCGGGGCCGCATGCATCCCCTGTGGGAAGCAGGCGAGCAGCAGAGAAGCCAGGATGCCGCAGCGTGCGTTCAAGTCACATCCTTCCTTCAAGCGGAGATGGCCACGTCAAAACATGGTCAGTCTATCACAGGCGAAGATTGCACCTCGGTGATATTCTGAAGCTTCCGCATGACCAAAGTCACTCGCACTTACGATTTGCTGCGCCCGCTGGGCGAAGAAGACATGGATAGCGTTGCGCGCGTGCACGCGACCTACGGGATGTTGCGCGTTCAACTGGCTCCCACGCTGGACAAAATCACAGTGGATTATGACGCCTCCCGCCTGATGCAGAAGGATGTGGAGTCCGTACTGGCGCGCCATGCGATTCCCATCCGCACCTTGGCAGCCGTGTGACGCTACCTTTTAGATCGCTTTTTTCGATCCGGGTGGACCGCCGCACGTTGCTTGCGGGATTCGAGTCCAAACACGCTCCGGTCCGGGAAAATCTCCCCTCGCTCCTGCCCGTTTTCGCATAGGACGACAGCACACCCCGTCAATCCGTCATAATCGGAAGCATGGCCGACCAGGATGCCGGGAATGTCAGTGAGACCCTTCACATGCCGTCCCTCATGTTAGTATCCGCGATCACGGGGGACTCGGATTGCTCGATCTATTAAAGATCCCTGTAGAGTCGTTTCAGGACTTCTTGTATCTCAGCGGCCGCGCGGTGCGGAATATCGTCCGCAAGCCGCACTATGCCA
This sequence comes from uncultured Acidobacteriota bacterium, assembly GCA_902826605.1. Classification (GTDB taxonomy): domain Bacteria; phylum Acidobacteriota; class Terriglobia; order Bryobacterales; family Bryobacteraceae; genus Palsa-187. Next base: position 173,280 of record CADEFM010000008.1, on the reverse strand, counting down.
GTGACATCCTGTTTCAGATGGACGTTATCGGCTTCGGCTCATTGTTCATCGTCAGCCTGATCGGTTTTTTCAGCGGAGTTGTGATGGCGCTGCAGATGTCCCGCGCGCTGGCCACGTACGGTGCACAGGGACAGATCGGGCAGATCGTCTCCATCACGCTGGTGCGCGAGCTGGGTCCCGTACTGACGGCGCTGCTAGTGGCGGGCCGCAACGCGAGCGGCATCGCCAGCGAATTGGGTTCGATGAAAGTCACCGAACAATTGGACGCCATGCGGGCGCTGGGAACGGATCCGATTCAGAAGCTGGTCACTCCTCGTTTGATTGCAACCGCCGTCGTGCTCCCGCTGCTAACCATCCTGGCTGATTTTCTGGGCCTGATCGGAGGCTACCTTATCGCGACCGCCATGCTGAACATCACAGCCTCACAGTATTGGCAGACCGCCTGGCGCGTGCTCGAATATAACGATCTGGTCCAAGGCTTGTTGAAGCCGTTCCTGTTCGCCATCGTGATCGCTCTGGTGGGCTGTTTTTATGGAATGCGCACCTCAGGCGGGACGCAGGGCGTGGGTCTTTCCACCACCAAAGCGGTAGTGGTCAGCTCGGTGTGGATTTTCATCATCACGTCGCTGCTGGATCCGCTTTTCGTGAATTTGTGATGTCCGAAACGCCCCCAGTCGTTCGTTTTGAGAATGTGAGCCTCCGCTTTGGAGAGACGGTCGCCCTGGATCGGGTGTCGTTTAGCTTAGATGCAGGCGAAACATTGATTTTCTTCGGAGCTGCGGGAAGCGGTAAGACCATGGTCCTTAAAACGGCCGTTGGGCTCGTGAAACCGGACTCCGGCCGCGTTTTTCTCTTCGGTCAGGACATCACGGATCTGAAAGAAAGTGAGATTTTCGGCATCCGCAGCAAGGTGGGGATCTTGTTTCAAGAAGGCGGACTTTTCGATTCGCTCAACATCGAAGAGAACGTGGGATATCCGCTTGTGAATCAACCGCTCGCGCTCAGGAATGGGGATGGCGGGGATGTTAGCGAGCAGGAAGTCGCCAGCCGCGTGCGTGAATCTTTGAAGTTTGTCGGCCTGGAGCATACGCTCGAAAAGCTTCCCAGCGAATTGTCGGGCGGCATGCGGCGGAGAGCGGGAATCGCGCGCGCGGTTGTGGCGGCGCCTCCGCTGGTCTTGTATGATTCTCCTACCGCTGGATTGGATCCCATTACCGCCAACCGCATCGTGCACCTGATCATTAAAGAGAGAGATCTCCGCAATACCGCGGCGATTTTAGTGACGCATCGCTATCAGGACGGGCATATGATGGCCAATTTCCGCTACAATCCGAACAGTGAGGAGATTGAGATGGTCCGGCCCGAAGCGCCGATGCCGGTGAGCACCCGCTTCGTGGTGATGAATGAAGGACGTATTGTTTTTGAAGGCCCGGAGTCTGGATTATTGCAAAGCGTCGATCCGTACGTTCTGAAATTCGCACGGCCCGGAGCCAGCTAAACACATACATGCCATCCCAGGAAAAAAAACGGTGGGCGCAGTTACGGGTTGGGCTGCTGGCGATCGTGTCGCTGGCGGTCTTCGCGTTTTTGGTGTTTCTCTTGACCAGTTCGAAAGGCCTGTTCGAACGCCGCAGTTCCGTATACACATTTCTGGACGACTCAGCTGCAATCGCGGAAGGCGCGCCGGTGCGGCTGAATGGGATTTTGGCCGGGCGCGTGGCGGAAGTGAAGCTTTCCGGGATCAATGAGCCGAACAAGATCGTGCGCGTGACCATGGAAATCGACAACCAGTATCTGGGCGCGATCCCGGTCGATTCCCAGGCGGCCATTTCAGCTGAAAACCTGCTGGGGACGAAGTATATCAACATCACTAAAGGCAAGTCCGCAACGCCCATTAAGGCGGGCGCGGAACTGATGGCGTTGGACACGCGCGAATTCCAAGATGTGGTGCAACAGGGTTACAGCGCGTTAGCGTCGCTCGATGGGATTTTCAAGAAACTGGACGGTATTTTGCAGGCCATACAAGTGGGGCAGGGAACCATCGGTAAACTGCTTTCCGACGAGCAGCTTTACAAGACCATGCTGACCATCGGCGAAGATGCCCGTACGCTGCTGGCCACGCTGAATTCAAGCGAAGGAACGTTCGGCAAGTTATTGCACGACGATACGTTGTATCAGGATGTCCGCGGCACGCTGGGTCGCGTCAATACCGCTGTGGATTCCCTCAATACCACGATAGTGTCCGTTAACAATGGCGAGGGCACCGTAGGCAAATTGTTACGGGACCCCATCCTATTCGATGAAACGCGCGCGGCCATCGGCGACGTGCGGCAATTGCTGGCAGGCCTGAATCAGGGGCAAGGGACCGCCGGCAAGCTGCTGAAGAGCGATGAATTGCATTCACAGCTCCAGGGCACGATGACGCGGTTGGATACGCTGCTCGACAAGATGAATAGCGGGCAGGGCACCATTGGCCAGCTGCTCGCCAACCCGGCGCTCTATGAATCGCTCGACAGCACCACGCGCGAAATCAACGGTCTGATGAAGGATTTCCGCGCCAATCCCAAGAAGTTTTTGCGCATCAAGCTTGCGATCTTCTAGGGTGTGAAAACACTGATTGTCAACGCCGACGATTTCGGTTTCACCCGCGACGTTAATGCAGGCATTATCGAAGCCCACCGCCACGGCATCCTAACCGCAACCACGCTGATGGCCGGCGGCGGGGCGTTTGGCGATGCGGTACGGCTTGCCCGGGAGCATCCTTCGCTCGACATCGGCGTCCATCTGGTGCTGGTGGGCCAGGCTCCGTTCCCCCCCACGGTTGCGCAACTGGCGTGTGAATTGGCGTTTGGGCGCATCGAGATTTTGGACGCGCTGCGCGCGCAAGTCCGCAAAATCAAGGACTCTGGCCTTCAGCCGACGCATCTGGATACGCACAAGCACACTCACCTATTGCCACCCGTTTTGGATGCGGTGGGCCGGATCTCCGAGGAGTTTGGGATTCCATGGGTTCGGCGGCCGTTCGACCTGCCACTGGCCTACAGAGGCGTATCGGCGGCGAAACGCGTGGCCAGTACCGCCATGTCGCTGATGCAAGGTTCTGTAGACCACGTGTTACGCCGCCACGAATGCCGCTTCACGGATCATTTCGCGGGGTTCCAGATCACGGGTGGTTATGGAGCCGCGGAATTGGCGGCGCTCGTTCGCGAACTGCCTGAAGGTTCCACGGAGTTCATGTGCCATCCCGCGGTGTGCGGCGAAGAGCTGCGCGGCGCGCGTACGCGTTTAAAGGAAAGCCGCGAGCGTGAATTGCGTGCGCTCACTTCGCCAGAAGTGCTCGCCGCGGTGCGGGGCGCTGGAATCGAACTGACGAGTTTTCGCGACGCTAGAAATTCGTGAACAAGATCAACGCGAGAAACTGGGTGGCGTTGTAGCTCGCGTGTAACAGGAATGCCGCGGCGGTCGAACCGCTGCTTACGCGCGCGAAGCCGAAAGCTACACCTGCCAGTGCGATCAGCACGATCTGCTGCCAGGCCCATTGGTTTTGCGTGCCGTGCAGCAAGGCGAATGGCAATGTGGTCAGGAACACTCCAAGCGTACTTCCAAAAGTTCGCGTCAGCAGCGGAAGCACGAAACCGCGGAACGTGATCTCCTCGAAGAACGGTGCCAGTACCGCCCCGAACATCACCACGAGCGCAAGCGACCCGCGTCCTGTAATCATGCGCTGAATGGGATTATCGACCTCCGGAGCTCGCAGCAAGACCCCCAGAATAGACACCGTAATCGCGAGCACTGGACCAGCCGCGATATAGCCGAATGCACCACGGAATCGCAGGGTCCACCCGATGGCGAGCCAAAATGGCTGCTTGTATTTCCACGCGACCACCATGAACAGCGCGGCCATCAGGAACACGTATACGAATGCCTGAAGGGTGAGCGTTACAACAGTTTTATTACCGGTGAAGAGACCGGGCGCGACTGCTTGACTGAGGAGAGCCAGCGGCGCTGCTAACGCGAGCGGCGGCACAACTGCGCTGACGGCGACCAGCGCCAGATCCGCATAGGTCCATGGTGGATTCGCGCGTGGCTCGGCTGCCGTCATTCGTTTATTCGCATTCGATCAGCGCGGCCGCCAGCAATGGAATCATCAGTTCATGATGTCCAGTGATCGAGTACCCTCGCCCGCCTCGCTTGGCATGCGGACGCTCCACTACGTTGACCTTGGGCCGGTAGTGCTGCAGAAAATCAAAATTCACCGTGGTGAAATCCGCCAAAGGGTAGCCCAGATTACGAACCACGGAAACGGCTTTCAAAAACACCTCCGGCAATACTACCGCAGAACCCAGATTGAGATACACTCCGCCCTGATCCAGGCCGCGGACCAGGGAACAGAGCAATTGAAAATCGCGAAGCGTGCCCGTGCCGATCGCCGCGCCATCGGCGGCCGGATGAGTATGCGGGGTATCCGTGCCCATGGCGACGTGCACAGTGACCGGAACGCTGGCCTGATAGGCCGCGGCCACTAAACTATGCGGTGCGAACTCCGGCTTCGCTAGGGCTTCCAGTGCGCGCCCCAGGGCTTCGCCCATGCCCAGGCCATCGTGCGCGCCGGCGGTGATGGCCTCATTCATTTGACGCCCAGTTTCTTCGGCCGCGCCAAAGCGGCCATCTGGCAGAACGGCCTCGACGTCCTCACTGGTTTGTCCCGCGATTGCGATTTCGAAATCATGAATCGAAGCGGCGCCGTTCATGACAAAGGCAGTGATCCAGCCGCGCCGCATTAGATCGAGCAGAATATCGGCGAGCCCGCATTTCACCACGTGGCCGCCCATGCCCCAGAGAATCGCGCGTTGTTGAAAACGCGCGCGCCGGACCGCGTCAATCACGCCGCGAAACGAATCCGCCGCCAGGATCTTCGGCAGGCTATCGAGAAACCCCTCGAGGCCATCGCCCTTTTGGTACGGTCGCGCGAAATGCTGTACTTCCACCTTGCCGCCGCGGTCAGCGATGGGAACCGTCTTCAATGCGTCGAAACTCAGCGGCTTCTCACGATACTTGCTCAAACAACTCTCCCGTTGCCCAGTGGTTTCGACGCGCGCAGAGCTTTCTTTAGCGCGCGCGCCGTGTGGCTCTTCGTAACTTGCATGATATCCTCCGGTGCACCATGCGCGACAAGGTGCCCGCCGCGCTCGCCGCCTTCCGGTCCTAGATCCACGATCCAATCTGCCGTCTTGATTACATCTAGCTGATGTTCAATCACCACGACAGTGTTGCCTAGTTCCACTAAGCTGCGCAGCACGTCCAGCAGTTTACGGATATCCTCGAAGTGCAGGCCGGTGGTGGGTTCATCCAGAATGTACAGGGTCTTACCAGTCTGCCGGCGGCTCAATTCGCGCGCCAGTTTGATGCGCTGCGCTTCTCCGCCGGACAGGGTAGTGGAAGATTGGCCCAAATGCACATAGCCTAGTCCCACTTGATTGAGCGTCTCCAGACGCACGCGAATCTGCGGGATGTTTTCCAGCAGCGGAAGCGCTTGCTCTACGGGCATCTCCAGCAGGTCCGCGATGGAGTGGTTCTTGTATTTCACCTGCAGGGTTTCGTGATTGTAGCGCCGTCCCCGGCAAACGTCGCAGGTGACGAAAACATCCGGAAGAAAATTCATTTCGATGCGTTTCTTGCCATCGCCCTGGCAGGCCTCGCAACGGCCGCCTTTTACGTTAAAGCTGAAGCGCCCCGGCTTGTATCCGCGCTGGCGGGATTCGGGAAGCATCGAATATAACTCGCGAATGTGTGTGAATACCTGCGTGTACGTGGCAGGGTTGGAGCGCGGCGTACGGCCAATGGGCGCTTGGTCGATCTCGATCACCTTATCAAGCAGGTCGAGTCCTGTGATGGAAGTATGCGCCCCCGGATGCGCTCGAGAACCGTACACATGCTTCGCCGCCGCGCGGTAGAGAATATCATTGACCAACGTCGATTTGCCGCTGCCGGAGACTCCTGTGACTACGATGAAAAGCCCCAGCGGGAACTCGATATCAATCTTCTTGAGATTGTGTTCGGCAGCGCCACGAATGACGATGCGCGATTTGCCCGGCGCGCGGCGTGTGGCCGGCGTGGGGATGGCCATCGCGCCCGATAGATATCGGCCGGTCAATGAAGCCGCATTTTGTTCGATTTCTTTTGGCGTTCCGCGCGCCACCAGGTGCCCGCCCAAACGCCCGGCGCCGGGACCCAGATCGATCACATAGTCCGCGCGTTCGATGGTCTCCGCGTCGTGCTCCACGACTAAAACGGTGTTGCCCAAGTTGCGAAGCGCGGACAATGAATCCAATAAACGATCATTGTCGCGCGGATGCAGTCCGATAGACGGTTCATCGAGCACGTAGAGCACGCCGCGCAGTTTTGAACCGATCTGCGTCGCCAGCCGGATACGCTGGGCCTCGCCACCTGAGAGCGTAGCCGAAGACCGGTCCAGGCTCAAATATTCGAGACCGACATCGCCCAAGAATTCTAGCCGGTTGCGAATTTCATCGACGGGCTTGCCTCCGATCTGCAACTCGCGCCCTTCCAGTTTCCATTTCTTGACGCATGCCAGCGCGCGCGTGATTGACATTTCGGTCAGCTCGCCGATGGTCACGCCCTTTACTCGGACGGCCAAGCTGGAGGGTTTCAGACGTTTACCATTGCACGCCGCACATATGGTGGGTGTTTGATAGCCCATGATCCATGCTTTGGTACCTTCGGTGACTTCCTCCTGCTCATAATAGGAATCCAAGGCTGCGATCAGACCATCGATCAGTGCTGCTTGCGACTTTTTCGGCAGCTTCTCGAACGGCTTTGCGATGAGGATCTTCAGCCGCGCGGCCAGCAGCTTCAAATCCCCGGCCACATAACTGGAACTGCCGCCGATGCCGAGCGCGCCATCGAGCAGGGGGCGCGACGGATCGACGATCACTTTCACGGGATCGAAGCTCCATTTGCTGCCCAGACCCATGCAGGTTTCACACGCCCCGAACGGGCTATTGAATGAGAATGACCGCGGCTCCAACTGAGGCACGCTCGCGCCACATTCCGGGCACGCGAGCTTCTGCGAGTAGAGACGCTCCGGCCCATCCACCTGAGCCACCAGCACCAGTCCGCCCGCGAGCTTGGTCGCGGTTTCGATGGATGCCTCCACGCGCTTTTCCACCTCGGGCTTGATGACCAAGCGGTCCACCACCACTTCGATGGTGTGGTTTTTGCGCTTATCGAGCGTGATTTCTTCCTCCAGCACGCGCAATACGCCATCCACACGCGCCTTTACAAAGCCTTGGCGGGAGAGCTTTTCGAGCTCCTTCTTAAACTCGCCTTTGCGATGCCGGACGATCGGCGCCAGGATCATCACCCGTTCTTGGGCACGCAACTCCATCACCTGCTGTAAGATCTGCTGCGTCGATTGGCGCGAGATCTCCAGTCCGCAGGTGGGGCAATGCGGTATGCCGATCGAAGCGTACAGCACGCGCAAATAATCGTAAATTTCCGTGATGGTGCCGACGGTGGAGCGCGGGCTGCGGGTGGTGGTTTTCTGCTCGATAGAGATGGCGGGGCTGAGGCCGTCTATGGAATCGACCTCCGGCCGTTCCATCTGATCCAAGAACTGGCGCGCGTAAGGAGAAAGCGTTTCCACATATCGCCGCTGCCCTTCCGCGTAGATAGTGTCAAAGGCAAGTGACGACTTGCCAGACCCGCTCAGGCCGGTGATGACCGTCAAAGTGTTACGCGGAATCTCAACGTCGATGTTCTTGAGGTTGTGCTGCCGTGCGCCATGCACGGTAATGTGGCTGAGCAAGCTTCTATTTTCTCAGAAGCGAGGCACAAGACGTTCGCCCCAAGCTGGATATGGTGCAATGGATGCTGCTCGCAGCACCGAAAACAGCGTAAAGCGCATGCAGCCGACTCCAAGAATTACAGCGACTCCAAACTCGGACGCGCAGACGCCGGGGTTGGGCTATTCGTGGTACGTGGTCTTCGTGCTGATGGTGTGCTACACGCTCTCGTTCATCGACCGCCAGATCCTCAGCCTGCTGGTAGGGCCGATCAAGCGGGATTTGGGAATTAGCGATACGCGCATCGGGCTGCTGCAAGGGCTGGCGTTCGCGCTTTTCTACACCATTCTGGGATTGCCTTTAGGACGCATTGCAGACACGAAAAACCGGCGAACTCTGGTCACTCTTGGAGTGTTGTTCTGGAGCGTGATGACCGGGCTGTGCAGCGCGGCGTACAGCTTCTCCACCCTTTTCCTGGCACGGATCGGCGTGGGCGTGGGCGAAGCCACGTTGTCGCCAGGCGCTTTTTCGCTGATCAGCGACTATTTTCCGAAGGAGCGCTTAGGAAAAGCGCTGAGCCTGTATTCGACAGGCATCTTCATCGGCTCCGGGTTGGCCTTGTTCGTGGGCGGATCGGTGGTGCAGATGACCGCCGCGATGCCGGCGATTGACGTACCCCTGCTGGGTTTAGTCGCGTCCTGGCGCTTTACGTTTCTCATTGTCGGTGCGCCTGGCCTATTTGTGGCTCTATGGATGTACACGATCAGGGAACCGGTGCGGAAGAATGTGCTGCTTGCAAGCGATGGACGACCCTCGCAGCTCTCCACGAGGCAGGTGATCGAACAGGTCAAGGTCCGGTGGCAATCGATATTGGGTATTTCCGTAGCGATGATCTTTCAATCCATGTGCACCTTCGCATTCACAGCATGGGCACCCGCGTTCTTCCAACGTATTCATCATTGGCCTCCAGGCCAGACAGGCCGAAGCCTGGGCGTGATCATTGTGATTTTCGGATGCCTGGGCATGTATACGGGCGGTGCGCTGGCGGACCGCTGGGCGAAACAGGGAATGCGCGAGGCGCATCTGCGCACGGGTGTGATTAGCGGCATCGGCGTGTGCATGTTCTGGGTGCCCGCGCTGCTCGTCAGTTCCCCATATACGACACTGACGCTGCTCGCGCCAGGTTTTTTCTTCCTTGGATTTCCCGTGGGCAGCGCCTACGCGGCGTTGCAGCTGATTTTGCCAAACCAGGTGCGGGGACAGGTCGCCGCGCTGTTCATTTTCATCTTCAATCTCGGAGGGCAGACCATGGGTCCCTTGATGCCGGGATTGCTGAATGACTATTTTTTCAAATCGGAATTGATGATTGGTACATCGATGGCGATCACGATTGGTTTCGCCGCGATCATGACGGCGGTCATGTTCCGCGTGCTGTACGTGCCGTATAGACGGCATTCCTTGACGATGGAAGAGCTGGTAACGCGGATCGCGTGAAAGCCAGAGGTCGGCTCCTCAATTTTCAACTTAGTACTTCTCTTGTCCGTTGTGCGCTCTGCCGGGCACGTTCAAGCTGCCCGGCAAGCAGGTCAAAGCCGATCTTATGTCCTCCCGCCATTGTCAGCACTAAGCGGTCCTCCAGCAATCCAGGGTCGACTCGCACGGCGAGGATGTCTTCCACTCTCTGTGTTGCCAGACGCCCCCACCGTCGCGAGAAAAACACCGCTTCCCGGTCTGCCAGGCAGAGTGTGCCCGTCACGTTCCGCAGACTCTTCAAGTCCCTGGTTGCAATCACGGCAAACACTTCGCAAGACCTATTGCCGGACCACTGCTGTTGCATCCACTGTCTTTGAGCATTGGTAAGTTCCGGTGTAAGTGCCTCTCCGAACCAACTTCGTAACAGCGCGTCGAAGGCTACGCATTCGGCACGCAGGGCGCGGTAAATGGGCGGGGCAAACCACGCAAACAGCACCAGGAATGCAAGCGCGATTCCCGCCAGCACCCACGGATATTTCGCGAACAGGAAGACTCCGCCGGCAACGAACGCGTCTTCTAGGAGGCTCAAAACGATGTTGCTGAATGGTTCCGGACTATGATTCACGGCTAGCCGCGCCGCCGCTTTTGCGGAATGCCCAGAAAGCGCCACACCGCCAGCCAGCAGGAATAGAAGCACCTGATAAGCGGGGTCGACATTCGAAAATAGGGAACTGGTCAACAGTGCGGCCCCAATCGGGCGGATAAACGTATGAACCGCGTCCCACATACTGTCCACCCACGGGATCTTATCAGCCAGAAATTCAATGGCGCACGCGGCGCCCGAAGCGACCAAGATTCGCGTGTCCGTAAGCACCGATACGTGCTCGGACATTCCTGGCAGGGCAATCCAGTGGAAGCGCAGCATGAGACCCACAGCGAGGACAGTCGCATAGAGCCGCGCGCCAGCCAGCATTCCCAAGCCAAGCGAGGACGCCAGTGGCATCAGTTCCATTGCATTTGGAGTATAGCGAGGACGCGAGGCCACGACAATCAACCACACGGTCTTTTCGTGCGGTGTATCGCCGACAGCCAGCCCCCGAGTGCAGAATAAACTACTTAACGACTGCTCCAGCAGAGTTTTTCTTGAACATGCGGTAGGCCGCCAGCAATACGATGGCGCCCAGTACCGACATGAGCAATCCAGATCCATCACCCTCCTGATACCAACCGATAGCGCGTCCGAGGAATCCCGCGAGAATCGATCCCGCGATGCCAAGAAGCATGGTAATAATCAAGCCTCCCGGATCTTTCCCTGGCATGATGAACTTAGCGAGAGCGCCTGCCACCAGCCCAATCACACACATCCAAATGAAACTCAACATAGAATCCCTCCCTGGAACTATTAGCGTCCATCGATCTCCGGCCAGCGAGTCTATCACAACGCTTACGTGGCGTAACGGGTCGCGGTGCGCACCCAATAAAGCTCTATCGCCCAAATCCTCCGACACCCCCTTTACACGCCCCTCACTGCCCAGTACACTAATCCTGTCGTAACTTAGGAGGCGTGTATGCCAACTGCCCGCTTGTTCGTTCTGGCGCTTGTCGCCCTCTTCGCATTGTCCGGCGCTCTGCGCGCCGCCGAACTCCAGCCGGTGACTTTCGCGAAGGATGTCGCTCCGATCATGCAGGAACGCTGCCAGGAATGCCACCACGTGGACGCCATGGCGCCCATGTCGCTGGTGACTTACGAGGAAGTGCGGCCGTGGGCGCGCGCCATTCGTCAGAAGGTGATCACGCGGCAGATGCCTCCGTGGCACATCGATATGACGGTGGGCGTGCAGAAATTCAAGAACGACATGTCACTCACCGAAGCGCAGATCAACACCATCGTGCGCTGGGTGGATGCGGGCGCGCCTCAGGGCGACATGAAAGACATGCCGCCGCCCAAGCAGTTCGCCGACGGAAACGAATGGAAGGCCACAAAGGAGTTGGGTCCGCCCGATCTGGTTGTGAAGGCGGAACATTACACAATGCCCGCGAAGGGGCAGGACGTATGGTGGAGGTCGCTTTCGACTATCCCTCTCACCGAGCCGCGCTGGTTGAAGGCCGTGGAGATCCGTCCGGGAACCTTGAAGGGCCGCAAGATCACGCATCACGTGGTTGCCTATTTGCAGCAGGATGATCCCGACGGTTTGAGCGATCCGGAAATGAACCGCGGGCTGCTCATGGAGTGGGCCGTCAATAAGGGTTATGACATGCACGCGCCAGATACAGGTAAGCTGATCATGCCGGGCGCGAAAATTTCCTGGGATGCTCACCTGCATGCCGTGGGTGAACAGATTCGCGACAACGCCGAGATCGGCCTGTGGCTGTATCCGAAAGGACAGGAGCCCAAGCACCGCACCTATTTGACAGCGTTCCAGGCCCTGCGCAGTTTCAGCGGCTCAAAGACGGCGGGCGGCGCGCGGAACATCGACATCCCGCCGAACACCATTTCCACCGCGGATAACTATACGGTGCTCAAGAAAGCCGCGCGGATCGAAAACTTCCAGCCTCATATGCACCTGCGCGGCAAGGCGATGGCCGTCGAAGCCATACTGCCCGATGGAAATGTGCAGCAGGTGAGCTACGTCGGCAACTTCACGTTCAACTGGATGACCAATTACATCTATGACGACGATGCGGCGCCGATTTTCCCCAAGGGCACCATCATTCACGTGACTGCTTGGTACGACAACACACGCGCGAATCCGAATAACCCCGATCCCGAGCAGTGGGTGGGATTCGGCGACCGCACCGTGGATGAAATGGGGCACGCCTGGATGAACGTGACCTATCTGAGCGATGAGGAATACACGTCGGCCGTGGCGAAGAATAAGACCCGACAAACCGCATCTAAATGAATTTAAGGGACTGGCTAGCCTCCGTATTGGTGGTGGCGGTGCTTGCCGGCGGCCAGGGCCTGCCGCGAGAACCCCAGCGCGAAGCCGGCAACAGCGTTACCGGCGCGTTTGAGGGCTGGTTCAGGAATGCCGACGGAACATTCAGTCTCCTGCTCGGCTATTACAACCGCAACCAGCGTCAGGAAGTGGACATCCCCATAGGCCCGAACAACCGCATCGAGCCAGGCGGTCCGGATCAGGGCCAGCCCACGCACTTCATGCCCGGGCGAGGCTGGGGCATGTTCACCATCAAAGTGCCTGCGGATTTCGGCGACAAGAAATTTACATGGACGCTCATCGCCAATGGCCAGACCACCGTTGTCCCCGCGAATCTGAAGTCGGACTGGGAACTATCCCCGTTCGCCGAAGCGTCGATCGGCAACTCCCCGCCGGTGCTGAGCTTCGACGAAAAAGGCGCGACTGTACAAGGCCCCGGAGCATTGACCGTGGAGCGTACCGCGAAAGTTGGCGTTCCACTCCCCTTAACGGCGTGGATCACTGACGACGGTAAGTTCACGAACAGCTCCGGCACCAAACCGCGCGAAGGCACTCCACCGATCACCATGCGCTGGATTCAATATCGCGGATTTGGGCGGGTGACGTTTGGCAATGAACGCCCATCTGCCGAAAAAATCGAGTGGAACGGAATCGGCACCAAATTCACGGGAAAAGCCACCACAACTGCCACCTTCAGCGAACCCGGCGAATACATGCTGAACCTGACCGTCAACGACTATTCCGGAGAAGGCGGCTCCGGCTTCCAGTGCTGCTGGACCACTGGCAAGGTGAAGGTCACCGTCACCCAGTAGCGCCAGGCTTAGTGTCCTTCCGCTTCGAGGAACCTCTCCGCCTCAATCGCTGCCATGCATCCCGCGCCCGCGGCCGTGATAGCCTGCCGGTAAGTTCGATCCTGCACGTCGCCCGCATGAAAGACGCCCGTGATGTTCGTACGAGCTCCGCCTTTTGAAACGATGTAGCCGTCCGGGTCGAGATCGATTTGTCCCACGAAAGGTTTGGTGTTCGGGATATGGCCGATGGCCAGAAAGAACCCAGCCACCTCTTGCTCCCACGCTTCGCCGGTAACTAGGTTGCGCAGCTTCACTCCCGTGACCAGGTTTTTCGAGATGTCCGACACATCATCCACCACGGTGTTGAGCAGGAACTTGATCTTCGGGTTGGCGCGTGCACGATCCAGCATGATTTTCGATGCGCGGAACTCCTCGCGGCGGTGCACCAGAGTGACTTCGCTCGCGAAGCGCGTCAGGAAGGTGGCTTCCTCCATGGCGGAGTCTCCGCCCCCGATGACCATCACCTTTTGCTCGCGGTAAAAAGCTCCGTCGCAGGTGGCGCAGGAACTCACGCCGTGGCCGATCAACTTCTGCTCATTCGGCAAGCCCAGCCAGCGTGCGGAAGCGCCAGTGGCGATGATTAGCGTCCGGCTCTCCTGCCATTCGCCGTCGATATTCACCCGAAAAGGGCGCTTCGATAAGTCAGCTTCTTGCACGCCGCCGTAGATGTACTCCGCGCCAAAGCGTTCGGCCTGCTTTTGCATGTTGGCCACCAGGTCCGGGCCCATGATGCCTTCCGGGAAGCCGGGAAAATTCTCCACGTCGGTGGTGATGGAAAGCTGGCCGCCAGGCTCATGCCCTATCACTACTAACGGTTTGAGGCCCGCTCTCGCTGTATAGATCGCGGCTGTATTTCCGGCGCAGCCAGAGCCTAGAATAATAACGTTTCGCACGATAATTTAGGGAAACAACCCTTCTCTTAGATGCACAACGCAGCGAAAGGACGCAGTATGCGAAATCCGGGAAAGGGTACTGCCCCTAATTTACGATGCGGTAGGCCAAAAAGGCAAACACGTACGCGAATAGAGTCATGTACGCGAACTGCACCACGGGCCAGCCCCAGCCACCAGTTTCGCGGCGCACCACGGCGATGGTAGACATGCATTGCATGGCGAACGCAAAAAAGATCAGCAGCGCGGCGGCGCCACCCGGAGAAAGCTCATGCCGCAGGGCCTCCTGCAATCCGATGGATTCAGAAGTGCCGTCGACTGCGTAAATGGTGCCCAATGTCCCCACGATCACTTCGCGCGCGGCAAAGGAAGTGATGAGGCCGATGCCGATTTTCCAGTTGAAACCGAGCGGCTTGAGCACCGGCTCAACAAAGTGTCCTATGGAGCCCGCGAAACTGTCGCCGATCTCGGGCGCCTTGCCGTCTTTGAGCGGAAAGCTGGAGAGGAACCATAGTATGATCGCCACAGCCAGAATCACCGTCCCTGCCCGCCGCAGGAATACTTTGGACCGGTCGAGCAGCCGCAGTGCCAATGAACGCAGAGTAGGCCAGCGGTATGGCGGCATCTCCAGCATAAACGGCGAACGTGTGCTCTTCAGGACGGTGGACTTTAGAATCCGTGCCGTGAAAATAGCTGCCAGGAATCCCAACGCGTAGAGCCCCAGCAGCGCCGCCGCCCGAGTGCCGAAGAAGATGCCAAGCAGCGGTTTCTCCGGAATGAACGCGGCGATCACCAGCGTGTACACCGGAAGTCTGGCCGAGCAAGTCATGAACGGTGCGATGAGTATGGTGGCGATGCGGTCGCGCTTATTTTCAATGGTCCGTGTCGCCATGATGGCCGGCACCGCGCACGCATAGGCCGAAAGCAACGGGATAAAGCTTTTCCCTTGCAGGCCGATTTTGGCCATCGTGCGGTCGGCAATGAGAGCCGCGCGCGCTAGATAGCCTGAGTCTTCCAGAATTCCAATAAATAAGAACAGCAAGAGAATCTGCGGCAGGAACACGATCACGGAACCCACGCCGCTCCAGATGCCATCGACGATCAGCGAGCGCAGCGCGCCTTCGGGGAGTGCGGATTCAATCCATCCGCCCGAGGTGGCGATGGCGGCCTGCACAGCGTCCATCAAGGGCCGCGCGCCCGTGAAGATCGTCTGAAAGACGCCGATCACCACCGCTAGAAAGACCAGAGGTCCAATCACGGGATGCAGAAAAATCGCATCCAGGCGGCGCGTCCACATAGGCGGAGCGGGAGCCCGATACTCAGTGCTCCGGCTCAAGTTCGCCGCCCAGTCACGGCACTTAGGTACGTCCTGAATCACCGGCAATTGAATCAGCGGAGCCTTGGGGACCGTTGTCAGCGTGCCACCGGAGAGAAACTCCAATACCTGCTCAACGCCGACGTTCTTGGACGCGCTAATGAGCGCGACCGGGGTGCTCAATTGCCGCGACAATTCGGCCGCGTTAACGTCGCCTCCGCGGCGATCCAGGTCGTCCGCCATGTTTAGGATCACCAGCGTTGGCAATCCCAGACTCAGAATGGGCGCGGCCAGCGCCAGGTGACGGCTCAGATTGGTCGAATCCAGAATCAGCATCACCGCGTCCGGGCGCGGCAGACTCTCCATTGTGCCGGCTAGCACGTCATGTGTGACGCGCTCATCTTCAGTGCGGGGTTGCAGGCTGTAAACGCCGGGAAGATCCACCACGAAAACCTCGCGATGATGATCCAGTTTTACGCGCCCCATGCGGTGTTCAACCGTGACACCTGGGAAATTCGCGACCTTCTGGCGTAATCCGGTGAGTCTATTAAACAGCGTGGATTTTCCGGAGTTAGGGGGGCCTACTATGGCGACGATATGCCGGCGCGCGGGTGCCGCAGCCGGAGGGGGCAGAGTGGCTGTCGATGCGCCGTGGCAATCGTCCATACGACCTTCAACTAACGGAGGATCAAATGCTTCGCTGTCTCGCGCCTTAATGCGACTTCCGATCCGTCCACGCGAAATACCCTCGGATCGCCTCCCGGCGCGGCGTGCGAGGACGTCACCGAGTGGCCGGGAAGAAATCCAAGCTCCATCAGCCGGCGTGCGTCATCCTCTGGCAAATCGATGCGATCAAGCGTCGCGGATTCGCCGCGCTTCAAAGCGGTCAAATTCCGGCACTCGGGTTTCGCGTCGCGCGAAGGTTTGTTGCCATCAGCTTGCATGCATCCACCAGTATGATCCCATTAGGAATAACTTTCAAGGGGTATCTGCAAGCAGTTTGCAGGTAGCTATCACTTTCCGCCCAAGCGCAGTGTGATTCCCGCGACCACGGTCAGCGGAAACGCGGGCGTCGCATGCACGCGCGAAATCACCGGCGACAGCGGGGAAACGCGCGATTCAAAATAATTCTGGGTTTCCCAATACGACCGGTTCCCGGCGTTGTCGACTCCCAAATTCATATCCATCCGCTGGTTGATGCGGCGCGAGATGCCCACATCGAACACAGTGTGGCCCAACGCGAGAATCGCCGGATCAAATCCATCCAGACGGTAATGATTGATCGCACGCATCCTCACCGACCCGCTCCAACCATGCCAGTTGGCGACGGTCAAGGCGGCGTTTCCCGTGAAGCGCGGGGCGTTGGAAATGTACTCGCGCGTATCGCCGCCGCGGTAGAAGGCATTGGCGACCTTGGTAATCCCGCCACTCAGTCCGATGCGGCGCGTTAGATCGATCGATGCCTTGGCCTCAAATCCGTAGGCACGGCTGGGGCCGCGCAGCTCAAAGCTGCCGTCGTCGGGGATGTACACCTGCTCATTCGAATGATCGATCACGAAAACGTCGGCAGCCAGAGATACACGGCCGAGATGCGAAGAAAGGCCGGTCTGGTAGAAATCCGTTGTGCCGAGCCGCGGACCTTGCGGTCGCAGCACCACTCCGCGAGCGTCCGCGCTGTTAATGCCGCGCCCGTAATTGGCATGGAGTGTCATTGGCAGGAGCCGCGAAGGCGTGAACACAAGACTTCCTTTGCCTTGCCAGCGGCCTGAGGATTGCACGCCGCTATTTTCTGAAGCAATCCGGTCTAGCAAGCCGTAGCGAAATAAGTCGTAGCGCAAGCCGCCGCTTGCGATCATACGGCCGCCAAGTAGACTCACGCTTTCTTGTAAATAGCCGGCGCCGTTGGTCACGTGGGCGTTAGTGCGGTTGGTTACGCCGAAGGGCTCCCGGCCGACGCGGGGATACAAGCCCACATTGATCCAGTTATCGTGAAAATTTCCGCCCGCCGTGAATGACGCTTGCAGCCCGCCGATCTTGTGAAATCCGTTGAAGTGCGCGTTGGCGCCATCCTGTAGCCGCGAATCGTGCTGCTGGATTCCGTCTCCGCGCACGGGATCGGCAAGATAAAAAGTGAAGTTCGAGTACAGATCGAATAAAGACCTGCTTACGAATCCGTCCAGCCTGAGATTGGCTCCGTTCGCGTAAGTACGGCTGTAGTAGCCGGACGCTGTTCCCAGCTTGGTCCGCCCACCGCCCGCCGGGTCTAGAAATCCGAACCGATCGAGTTGTCCATCTTCGACCAGGTCCATCGGGAGTTGCCCGGAAGAGAAAAAGTCGTTGCGTCCGAAGAGAATGCGGAATCCCAGCTTCTCATTCTCATTCAGCGTGCGCGTATAATTCCCATTTACGTTGTCACGGCGGTAGCGGCTGGGGTTCACGAACGGCCCATTGGTATACGATCCTTCGTAGGCTAAGTAGGAATCCACTTTGGCTGAGGAAGGGCTCCATGCCAGAAAGCCGCGGCCCGAATCGAGGTTACCGCCCTGCAGACGCAAAGTAAAGGCATCGGGAAGCGATTCGCGCTGGCGAATATGGACAACGCCCAAGCCACTGAAATCGCCGTACTCCGGGCGGAACGGGCCGTTGATTACCGTGACGCCTTGGATCAATTCCGGACTGAGCGATTTCAACGACCCCAAATACCCTTGGCCGTGGCCTTGCGTGCCCTGATTTTGCGCGACGTTATCCAAGAGAACCTTCAAGCCCCCGTTGACGCCGCCGTGATCGAGATTAAAACCGAAACGCCGGATTTCGAGCGATTTCCCGCCGCCTTCGTGCTGTCCCGCGCTGATCCCGGCGTTGAGTTGTTGCAACACCTGATCGTCCCGGGAGAACAGCGTCTTATTGAAGACTTCCGAGTTGCGCAGCTCAACGGACGGCTCACTCGAAATTGCCGTAATGACGACGCTGTCGTGTTGCGTGGCCATCTGCCAAAACTGTAAGTTGACCTGTTCTGCGCCAGGCAATGCGAAGGACGACGAGGCAGGGGCGAAGCCCGTGAATTCTCCGCGCAGCAGATAGGTTCCCGGGATCAAGCCCTCAAAGCGAAACTGCCCTGCGGCGTCAGTAGCGGTTTGCGCCAGTTCGTCCGGTCCCACAACCAAGTGAATGGTAGCGCCCGCGAGCGCTTTTCCCTGTGGATCCGACACCGTGCCAGAGATGGCCAGCGCCTGCGCCGCGGCCGGTAATGGAACGCTGAGCGCAATCCATACAAAAAATATGTCAAAGTTCCGCAACGTGAAAATGGCCTTCCCGCCATTATAGGGACTTTCAAACCCTTTTGATTTGTCTCCGCATCACTAGAATTTGAAATACAAAAACATCTGTTGCTGGGGCAGGCTAAACGCTACGGTAACCAGGGCGACTCCCAATAACAGCAAGAGCATCCACGGATCCCAGCTGCGGAACATCACGGTCGGCAATGTGCTGAACCATGGTTCCAGAACGTGCGCTGCGGCGACCACTACGATGCACCAGATTGCCAACCATTCGGCTTCGCCAAAAGTCATGGAATTTGCCCCCGCTAGTCCGCTGAAAAAAGCTGTCACGGCTGCCAGGCTCTCCGCGCGAAAGAGGATCCAACCCAAGACGGCAAGCTGCTGCATTATCAAGATGGAAATGACACGCGGCCACCTGATTCTGACAGACTGCATCGCGCGATAGACGGCCAGCAACGCCCCATGGTACAGGCCCCAGGCCGCGAAGGTCCAACTGACGCCATGCCACAATCCGCATACCAGCATGGTTGCAACTAAGCCGAAATATGCGGGTACGCGCGACTTCGAACGAAGGCCGGGCAGCGAAAAGTACACATAGTCTCGCAGCCAGTTCGAGAGCGAAATGTGCCAGCGCCGCCAGAACTCCGCGGGATTCGAGGCCAAGTAGGGCCACTGAAAATTTTCGGGCAAACGATACCCGAACAGGCGAGTGGCACCCAGCGCGATATCCGTATATCCGGAAAAATCGCAATAGATCTGCACGGCGAATCCGTAGGCTGCAAGCAACAGGCGCGCTGTTCCGGCATCCGCTGGACTCGCATAGATAGGATTCACGGCGAGGCCGATGTTGTCGGCAATCACTAGTTTCTTGAACAAGCCGAAGCAAATCAGCACGAGGGCTTCCCATACGTCCGTGGACGTGACTTGTGGGCGCTCGCGCAACTGAGGGAGAAATTCGTCGGCGCGGACAATGGGCCCTGCGGTCAGGCGAGGGAAAAAGGCCATGTACAGCGAGTAGTCGAGCAGTCCCGACCGCACCACGCCGCCTCGGTGCGATTCCACCATGAACGCGATCGCCTGAAGCGTGTAATAGCTGATGCCTATGGGAAGCGTACTAGCCCACTGCTTGAAGTAGATTAGCGCCGCTAAGGCTCCCGCGATTCCGGTCATCAGCAGCGCTCGCCGGCGCTGATCGCGAACAGATCGTGCGATCCAGAAGCTGGCCAGCGTGAACCCGAGAAGCATCAAAGCATGGCCCGGGCTCCACGCTGCGCAGAAGAGATAGCTCGCCATGAGGAGTGCAAGCTTACGCGCGCTATTGGGACGGATGAGCAGACTTGCGGCCCACACCACCGGCAGGAAAACTGCGAAGGGAAAACTGTCAAAGGACACGGGTGCGCAGATACTCCGTGAATTGTTCACCGCCCTTACGGTTCAAATGGACAGTGTCGAGCATCATGCCGCAGTCCACGGGAAACGGCGGCAGCAGATTGACCCCTGCGATTGCCGCTACAGCCTTCTCGAAAGCCCTGTGCGCAGCTTCGCGGAAACCGGAGGGGTACTGATCGTAGCCGGGATCGTAGTACGGTGCTTCCACCAGGTAGACTTTGGCCACGGCCGCGAGCGTTCGCAGGAGGTGCTCAAAGCGTCTGGCTTCCGAAGGGTCGATCACCAGCGGTTGATGACTGCGTGCGGCATATGCGGTGTGTACCCGTTCCATATCCGCAAGGTGCGGATCACGGCTTTGCCTCATCCGTCGCAAAGTGGAATCCAATGCCTCCAAGGGACCCGCTTCGCAGACTGAGAATTCATTATTTGTCTCCAACATCTCGGATTTCGGTCCGAAGTCAGAGAGCCAGTGGCGGACACGCTCTGCGCTTTCCATTCTGCGGTGGGGATGCGCGAACAAGTCGCGAAGATCCGCACGATAGAGCACAGGACGAAACGCTACGGGCGCTGCATAACGTGTGTACCGGAGGGGATCGGGCGCGTGGGCCGCTAGACGAGCGAAATCAGTGGAATCGAGCTCAGTCTTGAGCATCGTCAGATCGTTCAGCAAGAAGTCGAAATCGCTGCGAAGACTAAGTGTTTCCGGCGTCACCATCAACACAATGACACGCGGACGGACCCCTTCCCGCTGCGCGATCGAAAGCATGCGTTCAAAGAGGTAGATGTGCCCACTGGGGATGGCGAGGTTTAGCGCGATCGCGTCTTGTGAGCGGGCATTGAAAAAGTTGGCCCGAAAGCCTTCGGCGGCGGTGGAGTTGCCAAGAACCAACACCGACGCGTCGCGATGTGCCCGGCTCTGTGTGCGAGCCAGTTCAATCTGGAGCGATGAACTCCCGTCCGCTACCAGCAAGTTGAATCCGCCGAAATAAAATAGCCACGCAAGCGCGGCTGAGGCGCATAAGAACAACGCCCCGCCCAAATACCAAGAGATTCCCCGCGTGGGCATAGGTCGAGTCTAACATGCGATTTTCTAACGGAAGACGAGTAAATAGACCGCGACAACGAGTCCCGCGCAAGCAAGCGATAGAGCCACGGCGACGCCAGAATTGCCAGGCTGATCGATGTCCCAGCTTCCCGCACGCAGTTTACTCACCATATGGCGGTGATTCATGGCCGCGACTACGTTGACGATCACCCCCATGACCACCAGCGCGGTGCCAAACCACAGGGACATTTGAGGCGATTGCACCGGCGCCGCACGTTCCACGGCTTGGATCTCACGCAAGAACAACCCAAACCGCGCGACCACGAACCCGAAGCCCATCATCGCAAGGCCCGTGCGAATCCAGGCAAGCAGGGTACGTTCGAGAGCCAAGTAGACGCGCGGGTCTTTTTGTTGTTCGTTCATGAAGGGCGTTGGGTGTGTAAATTACCCGCCGATCGAATACATGGGGCGCGGCGGCGGAACGAACTGCTGTGTATTGATCTGGTGCCCGATCCATTTCTCTCGCACCGATTGCCGGATTGCCGCTGCGATGACGGAGTCGGGCGATCCGTTGCGCAGAAGCGTACGGATGTCAGTCTCTTCGATCGCGAACAGGCAGTAGCGGAACTTGCCATCCGCTGTGAGGCGGATGCGGTTGCAGTTCAGGCAAAACGGCCTGCTCACGGAGGCGATGAAGCCCACGCTGCCGATGCCGTCTTCAAACGCATACTCGGTGGCGGGTGCGCGCGGGTCCTGGTCGGGGATGGCGCGCAGTTTGCCGATCTCGCGCTCGATCATGGCGATCATGTCGTCGGCCAGCAGGACTTTGCCTTTATCCCAGATGCCCTGGGCGTCCAGAGGCATGAACTCGATGTAGCGGATTTCGATGCCGTTTTCCCGGCCAAAGCGGGCGAGCGGGACAATGTCCGGCTCCACCAGATTCTTCACCGCGACGGCATTGATCTTGACGTTGTAGCCGATGCGCAGGGCCGCTTCGATGCCTTCCATCACACGCCCAAAATCGTCGCGCCGGGTAATTTGCTGGAAGCGGGCGCGGTCGAGGGTATCCAGATGAACATTGATGCGATGCAGGCCCGCGTCGTACAACTCCTGCGCCTGCGCAGCGAACAGGACGCCGTTGGTCGTCAGCGCCATGTCTTCGATTCCTTCAATTGCGTTCAGCTTGCGGACAAGAGCTGACAGGTCGCGCCGCAGCAGAGGTTCCCCCCCGGTCAGGCGCAGTTTGCGAACGCCCAGGGAGACGGCAATGCGCACGAAGCGCTCGATTTCCTCGAATGTGAGCACATGTTCCTTGGGCTCGAATTTCACGCCCTCTTCCGGCATGCAATAGAAGCAGCGGATGTTGCAGCGATCCGTCACGCTAATCCGCAGATTATCGTGCGTGCGTCCGAAGGTGTCGACCAAGGGTGTCATCTGCTACTTCACGGCCAGCATACGTTCGATGGGCAGGCGCGCGCGCGCCATCAGTTCGGCAGAGAGTTCCACACGCGGCGTCAAGGTCTCCAGCGCATCACGCAGTTTTTCCAGCGTGTTGAGCCGCATGTACGGACATTCACTGCAATTGCAATTCTCGTTGGCGACGAAGTGAAACGTCTTGCCGGGGGCGGCCTTTTCGAGCGAATAGCGAATGCCGCTTTCGGTCATGATGATGAATTCAGCGGCGGATTGCGTCTCTACCCAATCCACAATGGCCGACGTGGACCCGATGAAATCGGCCATCGCCAATACGTCGGGGGGGCATTCCGGATGCGCGGCCACCAGAGCGAGTGGATGCTCGGAGCGCGCTCTGCTCACGCGCCGCGCTGGAAATGTGGCGTGCACGATGCAGGCACCCTGCCAGATCTTCATGTTCTGGCGGCCGGTCTGCTGCTTGACGTAATTGCCAAGGTTGATGTCCGGAAGAAACAGCACCGGCTGATCCGCCGGGATCGAATTGACGATCTTTACAGCGTTGCGCGAGGTGCAGAGGATGTCGCTCTCCGCTTTCACCTCAATCGATGTGTTGATGTAGGAAACCACCACGTGATCAGGATGCAGCTTCTTAAAGGCGCGAAGTTCGTCCACCGGGCAGGCATCCACCAAGCTGCATCCGGCGTTGGCATCCGGGACGACGACGATACGTTCCGGATTCAGCGCCTTGGCCGTCTCCGCCATGAACCACACGCCGCAGAACGCGATCACATCGCCGCTGAAATCGAGCGCCATGCGGGCAAGCTCCAGGCTATCGCCCACGGCATCGGCAAGTTCCTGAATCTCCGGCTCCTGATAATGATGCGCCAGGATCATGGCCTTGCGCCGGCGCTTCAGATCGAGGATTTCATCGGTGATAGATGTGAGGACCATTGTGCGCGTAAGCTAAACGCCCTTCGCTTCTATTGTAACGGGGCGCTGCCCTGAGCGGCGATTCGGCGGGAATCACTGATCCGGATCAAAGCCCATGAGAGCAAGGCGATCGCGAATGCGACTCCTAGCAGATGCCATAAATGGCTGCGCAGCCAGATGGATGAATTTTCGCCCAATCTTGCCCCCAGATACGCCATTCCCAGGTAGCGCGGAAAACGCGCCGCCGCAAGCACCGGAAACAAGCGCCTGCGCGGAACGGCCATGGCTCCCGCGCTGGCTGCGAATACCTTGTACGGCAGGATCGGGATGGGAACCAGCGCTGTGATGAAAACGGTAACCAGGCCGTATTGCAGAAACCACGCCCGGAATTTTTGGCCGCGCGGGCTGGATGTATACTTCGTCAGCAGTTTCTCGCCGCCTCGCCGCGTGATCTCGTAAAACACCAGGCTGCCGATCAGCGATCCCAGCGCCGCCAGCGCGCCGCTCAGCATCGCCGTGCGTGGATTGGCAATCGCCGCGAGCACCACGATGGCATCGGTTCCGCCGGGGTTGGGAAGCCCCGTGGATTCCACGATCGCGAGCAGGAACACGCCCAGCGGGCCCCAGGCAACCAGGATTTCGCGGAGACGCACCATGGGCTAGCCGATCATCTCCAATAGACGGGCGTCGTCAATCACATCAATACCCAGCTCGCGCGCCTTGTCGAGCTTCGTTCCGGCGTCCTCCCCCGCGACCACATAATGCGTTTTCTTGCTGACGGAGCCGGTGACCTTGCCACCCGCCGCTTCAATGCGAGCTTTGGCGTCATCTCGCGAAAGATTGGGAAGAGTACCGGTCAGGACGAACGTCAGACCCGTCAGCGTTCCGGTTTTCCGAGTGATGGTGTAAGTGAACGCAAAACCCTCAGCCCGTAATTGTTCCACCAGAGCGCGGTTGTGCCGTTCGTCGAAGAATCGCCGGATACTCTGTGCGACTTTCGGTCCCACTTCGTCGGCCTTTTGAAGTTTTTCTTCGTTCGCGGACGCGATCTTGTCGAGATCGCCGAACGTTTCCGCCAAAATGAGCGCCGTCCGTTCTCCCACAAAAGGAATGCCAAGCCCGTTGATCAGACGCGGCAGCGGCGCGCGCCGGGATTTGTCGATATTAGCGAGCAGTTTTTCCGCGGACTTCTTGCCCATGCGTTCCAGATCGACGAGCGCTTCGAGCTTCAGCCCGTAGAGGTCCGTGACGTTCTTCACCAGACCTGTGTCCACCAGTTGATCCACCAGCGCCTCGCCCAGGCCGTCGATGTCCATCACTCCGCGCGCGGACCAATGCAGAATCGATTCCTTAAGACGCGCCGGGCAGTTGGTGTTGATGCAGCGCGTGGCGGCTTCGCCTTCGGCCCGGACCACTTCACCGCCGCACACCGGACACACTTTGGGCATCCGAAAAGCCCGGCGCTCGCGGCCTTCCGCAACCACGCGTACTACTTTCGGGATTACATCGCCGGAGCGCTCCACCAGCACGGTGTCACCGATCCGAATCCCTAAACGTTCAATTTCGTCCTCGTTGTGCAGCGTCGCGCGGGAGACCGTCACGCCGCCGACACCAACCGGCTTCAGGAACGCCACTGGAGTCAGCGCGCCGGTGCGGCCCACTTGTACTCCGATATCTTCCACCACCGTCTGTTCCTGGCGCGCGGGAAATTTGTATGCGATAGCCCAGCGCGGCGCTTTGGCGGTCCAGCCGAGACGTTGTTGCTGTTCGATGACATCCACTTTCGCCACGACGCCGTCAATCTCATAGGGTAGGGAATCACGCTTCGTTTCCCATTCACTACAAAACGCGAAGAGCGCCTCCACATCGGGGCACACGCGCCATGTCGGATTTACCTTGAAGCCAAGACCGGCCATGTCTTTCATTGCTTCGCTATGCTTCGCCAGCTCGGGGATGCGGAAATACGCATAGAAATCCAGTTGGCGCGAGGCGGTGATGCTGGGATCCAGCACGCGCAGCGATCCAGCCGCGGCGTTGCGGGGGTTGGCGAATACGGGCTGGCCCGCGGCCGCGCGTTCTTCGTTTAGACGGTCAAACGCGCGACGTGCAAAGACCACCTCACCGCGCACTTCCACGCTGGCACTGTCGATTTTGAGAGGAATCGAACGGATGGTACGGGCGTTTTCAGTGACATCCTCGCCGGTGATCCCGTCGCCTCGCGTGATGGCTTGCATGAACTTTCCGTCATTGTAGTGAATGGCGAGCGAAAGGCCGTCCAACTTGAGTTCGGCCACATATTGGAATTCTTCGCCTTTCAACAAATCGCGCACGCGCCGGTCGAAATCGCGCAATTCCTTTTCATTGAGCGCGTTGTCCAGGGAAAGCATAGCGCCCGAATGCTTCACCTTCACGAACCCTTCGCGCGGTCTGCCACCGACACGCTGGGTGGGGGAATCCGGCGTCAGCAGTTCGGGATGCGCGTCTTCCAACGCTTTCAGCTTGCGCAGCAGCGCGTCGTATTCGGCATCCGAGATTTCGGGCGCATCCAGCACGTAGTACGAATGCTCGTGATGGCGCAATTGCTCGCGCAATGTTTCGGCTTGTTGGGAAAGGGAACTCACGGAACGCGCGTTATACTCAAAGGCATCGCACCCTATCAGAGGCCGGTTCTCATTTACAATCCAGCCGCTGGCAAACTCCGGCGAAATCCCAATGGTATTCTTCAACGTACCACTGAAGCGCTGGGGCGCGCGAACTTGCGTCCGCGCGTCATTCCGACGCAAGGTCCCGGCCATGCCACCGCCCTGGCTCGCGCTGCCGTGGCCGACGATGCGGACTTGGTGCTGGTGCTGGGAGGCGATGGAACTTTCAACGAAGCCGCCAACGGAATGGTCGGTTCCCACGTGCCCATGGGGTTCCTGCCCGGAGGAACGGCGAACGTTTTAGCGATGGAACTCGGCCTGGGTTCGAACGTGGTGCGCGCGGCACATCGCCTGGGAGCGTGCGTGCCGAAACGTGTCGCGATTGGCCGAGTTTGTTACCCGGCCGGTGATATGCGCCACTTTTTCATGATGGGCGGCGTTGGTCTGGACGCCACCATCGTGGCGAAGGTTAACCCCTGGTTGAAGGCGAATACAGGCAAGCTTGCTTATTGGGCCGCCGGCTTGGCGCGCTTCGTACAGCCGGTGGAGCAGTTCGAGGCGTGCGTGGCTGACGAAAATGGATGTTTCGGATTCGCGCTGGCCTCGCGAGTCAGGAACTATGGAGGGGACCTGGAGATCGCCGGCGGAGCGTCTTTGCTGCGCGACGATTTCGAAGTTGTCCTGTTTCGTGGATCTAATCCGCTGCGCTACGCTGCGTACATGCTCGCGGTTGGAATACGTCAGGTGCAGGCTATGCCGGGGGTGCGTACCGTACGCGCCGCCAGCCTGGATTTAAAAGGGGGCGCGCACATTCAACTCGACGGCGAATACGCCGGCCGCACGCCCGCGCGGTTTGAAATCGTGAAAGACGCGCTCACTCTTTTGATGCCGGAGTCTTACCGCTAGCGGCCCGCCCCACACAACACGTTTCATATGGACAACCTCACGCACACACTCGTCGGCCTCATGATGGCGCGCTGCGGCGTAGCCGGAAACACGGTGCGTGGTGCGGGAATGATGATGCTCGCCGCGAATGCGCCCGACGTGGACGCCATCACTTGGTTTGATCGCGTCAATTATCTCGACTACCATCGAAGTTACACGCACGCCTTCGCGCTTGCGCCAGTGGTCGCGCTCCTGCCGTTAGCGCTGGCCCGCGTGAAATTTACCCGGCGCGCTTATCTGGCGGCGCTGGCCGCCGTGCTCACTCATCCCTTGCTCGATTGGACCAATCCCTATGGTATTCAGCTTTATCTGCCTTTCTCGAAGCAGCGCACGATGCTGGATTTTATCAACGTAATAGACCCGTGGATCTGGCTCATCCTGCTCACCGGTGCATTCTTGCCGGTACTGTGGAGTCTGCGCGGTTCTGGACCCTCCGGGGGTACCAAGCGCCGAATTGCCGTGGCAGCTTTGGTTGCATTAGTGGGCTACGAAAGCATGCGCTTTTCGGCGCACGCCAAGGCCGTGGAGATTATGCAGGCCGGATTGTATGATGGTGCGCCGCCAACACGCGTGCTGGCCGTGCCTGCGGGAATCAGCCCGTTTGTCTGGCGCGGCGTCGTGGAGACGGGCGACACAGTTCGTGTCCTTCCTGTCTCCTTAAGGGGCGATTTTGATCCGACTGCCGGACTCGTGTTTCAGCAAGCGCCACCCGGACCGGCCATCGACGCCGCCAAGCGCACGCCCGCCTTCCAGGTACTCCAACGTTTCTCGAGGGCGCAGTTCTGGAAAACCACGGCCGTGGAAGGAGGGACCCGCGTGGAACTCATCGATTTACGTTTGGGTTCGCCGGACGGGCCGGGTTTTGCGGCTGTCTCCACCGTAGTGCGGTAGGGATTTTAGACGTCCACCGTCAGAGAGGGAACTGGCGCTAGCGGTGCGGGGTCGCCGGAGCGGCTGTAGCCACTGGCAAATGCGCCCACCAGCCGGGTCCAGCCTGCGTAAAAACAAGCGCCCTCCGCTGCGAGCCTTTGCACTCGCGAGAGTTCAAGGCGCAGGGCACGAACTTCCCGGCTGAGCCGGCCACGTTGCCGCTGCGGCGCGCCCGCCGCGTTCAAGTCCCGTTGAATTCCGCGCAAGCAAGCGGCCAGTTCTTCAAGAGCAGGAAGATAGTGTTCAAGAGGTTCCGGAACCGGAGATGACATTGCATTCCGCAGCGCGTCTACGTGCCGCCGTGCGTTTTGGACGCGAATTAGCATGGCTTCTGCACGTTAGTGCGCCAGCGCGTCATCGATGATCCGCGTCGCAGCTTCTTCGCTGTTCACTTGGTAGGAGCCATTCGCGTACGCCCGTGCCAGCTGCTCAATGCGAGCTTGCCGTTCCGGGGATCCCGACGCCAGCGCACGCAGGCTGCGGACCAGTTCCGATAGGTGCACGTCTTCCGACAAATGCGCTTCGTTGGCGCCTTCGCGTTGCCCCGTTTCATTCGCCGATGGCTGACTTTTTGGCTCCATCGTTTCAGTCTGATAACAGCGGGTGGCCCCAGTGGAAGTGACGGAAGCGAATGTGGATTGGTTTGCCGTCATCCTAAAGTTTTAGTGCGCCGAGCCGCTTAGCAGTCAGATCCCCTCAAAGATAGTATCGTCCCGGTTTATGCAAGTTTGAGAGCAGATTCTGCCGAGTCGATGATAGGGTATTTCCGTCAAAGCCTATTCCCGTTTGGTCGCACTGGTTTCTTCCATGAACGAATAGCAGATCATGTGGCAAATAATGTGGTGCGCGTCTTCTATACGCCCCATGTGGGCATCAGGCACATGGATATTGAGCTGCGCTAGCTCGCCCAACTTCCCTCCATTGCGGCCGGTAAGCGCCAAGGTGCGGCAGCCTATTGAATTTGCGTATTCCATCGCACGTATGACGTTAGGGGAATTTCCGGAGCCGCTGATCGCCATATAGAGATCTCCGGGCTGAACGAAATTCTTCATTTCTTCCAGCAGCGCTTCGGAGTATTCCAGATCGTTCGAATAGGCCGTGAGCGTGGGCTGGTTCTGGCCTAAGGCAAGAATGCGAAAACGCGCATCTTTTTGATAACTTGCTCCCTTGACCATGTCACAAACGAAATGCGCGGCCGTCGCGGCGCTGCCCCCGTTGCCGGCGACGAAAATAGCCCCCTTCTTGTCGCGGGTTTCTTTCATCCATGCAATAGCCTGATTTACAAGGGATGGGTCGATGGATGCGATTGTGGATAGCAGCTGTTCCCGGTAGACGGTGGGGAAGGACATCTCTAAGGCCCATTGTATACTGAAGCTCGAATGAGCATGGGCAGCAGAGTCCGCACCCCTTGGAGCGGCGATTACTGGTTTTTGTTCCGCAATCTAATCGTCAAAGATTTCCGAATCCGCTACCGGAACATGTCACTAGGCGTATTGTGGTCGCTGATTAACCCCCTGGTAGTCATGGGTGTACTGACGTTCATTTTCGGCCGCGTCTTTGGAGGCGACAGGCCGCCTTTATTTCCGGTTTTCGTGCTCTGCGGACTGGTGCCCTACAACTTCTTTACTGGAGCGTTTCTCAGCGGAACGCTGGCGATTGTCGAAAATTCGCCGTTAGTCAAGCGGGTACCTGTCCCTCGGGAGACGATTCCTGTGGCCGTGGTGCTCTCAAACGGTGTGCATCTGCTCATTCAGATCGCGCTTCTGCTAGGCTTCACGCTGGCTTACGGCTTGCGGCCCACTGTCGCGTGGCTGTGGCTGCCGCCAGTGTGGCTGCTTTACGTGATCTTCCTGTGTGGATTGGCCTTGGGGTCCAGCGCAATTAATGTCTACGTTCGCGATACTCGCTA
Organism: uncultured Acidobacteriota bacterium; assembly: GCA_902826605.1. Taxonomy (GTDB): domain Bacteria; phylum Acidobacteriota; class Terriglobia; order Bryobacterales; family Bryobacteraceae; genus Palsa-187. Next base: position 143,526 of record CADEFM010000008.1, on the reverse strand, counting down.
CCTGGTGGAATCGTTCAACATGGTTCTGTTCTACTTAGTGCCAATTTTCTATTCGTTTTCCATCATTCCTCCACGTTACGCCGCCGTTTATCAATTCAATCCGGTGGCTGCCATGGTGCTGGCGATGCGCAATATCCTGATGGACGGCCACGCACCGCCGCAGTCGCTGATTTTCAATCTGGTGATCGTGGCGACCGTCACTTTGGGACTGGGTCTGTTGATCTTCAGGAGTCTACAACGCCGTTTTTACGAACACTTGTGAGATGAACCCGGGAATTCTCAGCTTCGATGGCGTCACCAAGACCTTCGCGCACCGCGCCGGTCAAGCGCTGCTGCGCGACCGTATCACCGATTTGCTGTTTCCCTCCCGGCGTCCCCGTTTTGAAGCTTTAAAGTCCATTTCCTTCGCACTGCAGCCGGGTGAAAGTTTGGGATTGGTGGGGCCGAATGGCGCAGGGAAAAGCACTTTGCTAAACATGGCCACGGGATTGATGGATCCGGACGCCGGCCGTATCAATGTGCATGGCCGGGTGGCGGCATTGTTAGAGCTAGGCGCGGGCTTTCATCCGGATCTGACCGGAGCCGAAAATCTGCGCATCAACGCGTCCATGCTGGGCCTGACTCGCGCGCAAACCGATGCTCGTACAAACGCCATTGTTGAGTTTGCCGGCGTGCCTGAATTCATGGATGAGCCGCTGCGCACCTATTCTTCCGGGATGGTGCTGCGTCTGGCGTTTTCCGTAGCGGTTCATGTCGATGCGGACATTCTGCTGATCGATGAAATGATCGGCGTCGGCGACCAGGCTTTTCAAGAGCGCGCGCTCGAAAAGATCGGCGCCCTCCGCCGGGCGGGTAAGACTATCGTCCTGGCAACCCACTCCGCGGGCTTGATGACGTCGCTCTGCGAACGAGCATTGTGGCTGGAGCGGGGGCAGACTCTAATGCTGGGTGACACGCGGGCCGTGCTGAATGCCTACAAAGCGAAGACGGTTCCTGCGCGGTCTTGACCGTTGCGATGCGTCGTAATTTGCGTTCCAATCGAATCTATATACCGAGGAGCCATGAAAATTATTAACTTTGCCGGATCCTTTGTGATGCTGAGTGCGGTCGTCGTGGCGCAAAGCGGCTTGCCGCGTTTTGAGCCAGAGCCGTTGTGGCCCAAGCCACTGCCCAACAACTGGATGCTCGGCCAGGTGTCGGGAACCGCGGTCGATTCGCGAGATCATGTCTGGGTGCTGCATCGGTCGCGGGGGCTTGAGGATCACGATAAGTATGGCGCCGACGGTAAGGCGGATTGCTGCGCGCCTGCACCGCCGGTGTTGGAATTTGATCAGGCCGGAAACGTGGTTAGCTCCTGGGGCGGACCAGGCCAGGGTTACGAATGGCCCGACGTTGAACATGGCATCTGGGTAGATCACAAGGACAACGTTTGGATCACGGGCAGCGGTGACAAAGACGCGCAGATCCTGAAATTCACAAAGGCCGGAAAGTTCCTACTGCAAGTCGGTCATAAGGGGCAGTCGAAAGGCAGCAACGATACGGCGAATCTGGGCCGTCCGGCTGGTATTGCAATTCATCCCGCCACCAATGAAGCTTTCGTGGCGGATGGCTATGGCAACCGGCGTGTGTTCGTCTTCGACGCCGATACCGGCGCGTACAAACGCCATTGGGGCGCTTATGGGAACAAGCCGGACGACGCCGCTCCTCGCACGCGGGTTTATGAGGGGCAGGGTCCGCCGCAATTCAACCTGGTTCACGGCATTCGTGTTTCCAGCGACGGTTTGGTCTACGTGGGAGACCGTGTAAATAACCGCATCCAGACTTTCAGACTGGATGGGACGTTCGTGAAGGAAGTCTTCATCGCTCGTAAGACCTCGGGTGCGGAAGGTACCGGCTTCGACGTGGCGTTCTCGCCCGACAAGGGCCAACGATTTTTCTATGTCCCGGACGGAAGCAATAAGAAAGTCCATATTGTGGACCGGCAGAAGATGGAAGTGGTGGGTTTCTTTGGCGGACATGGCGGCCACGGCGCGGGTGATTTCTACCACATCCACAGCGCCGTTACGGATTCCAAAGGCAACGTCTATTTGGGCGAAGTGAACAACGGACGGCGCGTCTTGCGTTGGAATTATAAGGGAATGCGCTAGCGAGCGTGGCGTAGGGGTCGCGACCGGAATGCTGAAACTAATGACAACGGTTTAAGCGACTTCACCCGCTTGATTCTTGATTACACCGTCGGTGTGGTCCGCAAAAATCGCGGAAGCCATTAATTGCGCAGTAACACAATGAGTCACCCGATAAAGAGAAATCCATGGGAGGCCGTTCTGACTGGAGTGCGCATTGCGGGAACATGGCTTCTGATTATCGGCTGGATCTTCATTGTTGCGTTCGGCACAGGGATGGCTCTTTCAGCAACACGTCGAGTGCTTGGATGGGCCCTTTTGTTGACGGCTGGCGTCATCGCGGTCCTGACGGTCAACCGCTGGGCTAGGATGCTCCCTGCAATTCTTGGGCTCGGCATATTAAATACAACAATCGGGGTCTGGAAAGGGTTATACGGGGACGGACGCTCTCAAAAACTTCCGGCTACAACTGGGCTAATAATATTGTTTCTACTTCTCGGTTGCAGCGCCCTTGCACTGACGTTGCAATCGAGAACGCTAACAGTTGTCGATCGAATTGCTTTGTTCGGATTCTTAGCTTGTCAGGTTTATGCGGTGGCAACCTTCCCGTCATTGTTGGGCTTTACTCTCATGTTTTGCTCCCTTGCAATCGCTTGGGGCAACGATCTTGTCCTCCGAAAAAAGTCGCCTCGCTGTCCTCCGAGTCGCTAAGCTGTCCTCCGAGAAAATGATCTGTCGCTACGAATCCTCCTTTTCCAAGCTGTATTTGTGGTGTAACCTACCGAGAACCGGCGTTGAGTGACGCGGTACCCGATGGGACCTGGAGCTTATGCCGATGGATGCTGGCCAGCGCCTTGGCTTGGCAACTCGTGTTTTAAACGCGCGAAAGTTCCCGCGCGTTTCAAGTGGGATGCGCTAGAATAGTGTGTGTAGTTCCTCGTTGAACCTCGTTGTAAATCCCTGAGTCGAACTGGCCCGAGTTGTTTGTAAATGTTCCATCTGGAGGAAATCATGCATAGAACCCGCAAAACCAAATCTGAAGCCGTCATGCCGGCGCCGATGAAAATAGCAAAGCCACGCGCGCCTAGGCGGACTCCTGTCACCGTCACCTCGAAAGTTTTCGATCCGGCCGCTTACCAAGAGGAAATCGCCGAAGCGGCATATTACGTATGGCTCGCACGCGGCAACGCGCCTGGCTCGGCAGCGGATGATTGGTCGCAAGCGGAATCCATCGTGCGCGAGCGCTATCAAGGGAAGAAACGCGCGCTGGCCGCTACCAGCGATTAATCCCGCACTTGCTGGCGCTCGCGGCGATGTTAAAGTGTAAGTGCTCGCGCCGCTATGCAAAAAACCACCGATCCCTCGGAGCTATCGCGCATCGCGAAACGTATGCGCCGCGCGGTGATCGAAATGATCACGGAGGCGAAATCGGGACACCCAGGTGGATCGCTTTCCGCTACCGAAATCTTGGTGACGTTGTTCTTCGACGTGTTGCGTCACGACCCCGCAAACTTCAAGTGGCCAGATCGCGATCGCTTCATTCTCTCTAAGGGCCACGCTTGTCCTATTCTCTACGCAGTTATGGCCGAATGCGGCTATTGTCCCGCGGATCAGCTTAAAACCTTGCGGAAACTGGGATCGATCTATCAAGGCCACCCCGACGTTCGTTTCCTGCCGGCGCTCGAAGCCTCGACCGGTTCGCTCGGTCAGGGGCTGTCGCTTGCAATAGGGATGGGCCTTGCCGCCAAGCTGGATGGCCGCGATTCGCGGGCCTATGTGGTGCTGGGGGATGGAGAAATTCAGGAAGGCCAGATCTGGGAAGCAGCGATGTTCGGCGGGTTTCACAAGGTGGACAACGTGGTGGCCGTGGTGGACTACAACAAGATCCAACTGGACGGCTTCGTCAAAGACATTATGGATTTGGAGCCTCTAGCCGACAAATGGCGCAGTTTTGGCTGGCACGTGATCGTCCTGGACGGCCATGACATCGGCGCCTTGCAGAACGCATTTACGGAAGCATCCCGCATGAAAGCTAAGCCGACGGTCTTGATTGCGAACACGGTGAAGGGGAAAGGTGTGTCCTTCATGGAGAACAACCCGAAATTTCATGGCACCGCACCGACGCGCGAGGAAGCCGTTTTGGCACTGGCGGAGCTGGCCTGATGAACACGCTGGGGATGGCCACGCGTGAGGCTTTCGGCAAGGCGCTGGTGGAGCTGGGACGAGTGAATCCAAACGTGGTGGTGCTGGACGCGGATCTCTCGAAATCCACATACACTGCGGGCTTCGCTAAAGAATTCCCGGAGCGCTTCTTCGAATGCGGCATCGCCGAGGCCAACATGATCGCGATTGGAGCGGGGCTGGCATCGGCCGGCAAGATTCCCTTCGCGTCCAGTTTCTCCGTATTCGCGATGAATAAGGGCTTCGAACAATTGCGCGTCACGGCGGCTTTCCCGAATGTGAACCTAAAAGTTGTGGGAACGCACAGCGGCATTTCCATTGGCGAAGATGGTCCGTCGCAAATGAGCGTAGAGGATATTTCGCTCGCGTGCTCCTTGCCAGGGTTCACGGTGATTTCACCGGCCGACGAAGTCTCCATGATGGCGCTGGTGAAGTTGTCCGCTGAACACGCCGGGCCAGTATTCCTCCGCGCCGGACGCGCCAAGGCGCCCATTCTTTATCCCGCCGGTCAAGCCTTTGAGATCGGCAAGGCGGTGCAGTTGAATGATGGGACCGACGTGAGCATCATCGCTCACGGCCTGATGGTAGCGGAGGCGCTGCGGGCTGCGATGACTTTGCAAGCGGAAGGTGTTTCGGCGCGCGTGATCGATATGCACACCATCAAACCGCTGGACCGGGAGGCCATCGTCCGAGCGGCGCGCGAGACGGGAGCCATTGTCACGGCCGAGGAACACCTGCGCGATGCAGGCTTGGGAGTGCGCGTGGCACAAGTGGTGACGGAGACCCACCCGGTCCCCATGGAACTGGTAGGCATCGGCAATACGTACGCCGAGTCCGGCACTCCGGACGAATTACTGGACAAGTACGGCCTTCGCGCCGTGAACGTGGCCGCAGCCGCCCGCCGCGCCGTCGCGCGCAAGTGATCCTTGCACTGGACAATTGATGGCTGGGAGTGCCAGAATTCGGGAGTTGAGTAGCCTATCCCCTTATTTGGAACTGGCGCGGGCCTGCGTGGACACGCGCGGGGAGTTGCGTCGCGCCAGTCAAACACTGCACGACCGTGTGGGCAGCACGCTGGCCGCTGCGGGATTGCAGCTGCAGCTGCTGCGCATGGATGCTCCCGCCTTCGCTGACCGCTTCGATGAGGTGCTGGAGACGCTCAATGGCGTCATGGAGGACCTGCGGGGCCTGAGCCGCGACCTTGACCCGACGCCCACCGGCCGCGCCGGCCTGAAGAATGCGCTGCTCGATCTGACCGACGCGGATTTGGTCCAAGTCCGCTATGCCGCTACTGCCCAAATTCCCCCACCAGCCGCCGATGCAGTGTATCTTGCGACGGTGGCGACGGTGGCGGCGGCGGCGCGCCGCAAGGCCAAGAAAGTGGTTGTTTCAGTGGCTGGATCGAAGAGTTTGACGCTGAAAATACATCACGACGGCAGCGCGGCAGATGCCCGGCGCGATCTGGCGGCCACGGCTTTGCTGGCTGAGGCCGCGGGATTAAGCTTCGCAATTGAAACAAAAAAGAGTACAATCGTTTTAATTCGATATGCCGTACGACGTTCTACTGGTCGATGACCACAAAATCATGCGGGATGGTATCCGCGCGATTTTGGCGCGCGATCCGGAATTTCGCATTGTCGGCGAAGCTGGCAGCGGCGCGGATGCCGTACTGTTCGTAAAACAGCACCGGCCGGAAATGGTCTTAATGGACGTCGGCTTGCCAGCCGGGCTCAACGGTGTGGAAACCACGGCCGAAATCGTGCGCCACTTTCCCGAATGCAAAGTGGTGATGCTTTCCATGTATGACGACGACAACACAGTGGTGGGCGCCGTGCGTTCCGGTGCGCGCGGATTCATCCTGAAGCGAGTGAGCGACACGGATTTGCTGGAAGGGCTGCACATGGTTGCTCGCGGGGGCGTGTACTTGAGTCCGCAGGTTTCCGGCCGGTTGTTGAGCCGGATTCAGAGTGGCAATCTGACCTCTAGTCCCACGTCCGCCGCATTGGAGATGTTGTCGCCCCGCGAAGTACAAGTGTTGCGCATGGTAGCCGATGGGAAGACCAGCAAGGAAATTGCAGTCCTGCTGGATTTGCGCGAACAGACCATCCGCAGCTACCGCAAGACCATGATGAAGAAGCTAGGTGTGAACAACGTAGCGGGACTCACTCAATTGGCGCTCTCGTCCGGATTGACGCAAGCGGCGCGCGGTGAGAGCGCGCTGCAGTGAGCGAGCTGATCGCACGAGATTCCCCTTGGGGACCACTCGTAGTGGCTGACGCTCACGTCCATTTTTTTTCATATCGTTTTTTTGAGATTCTCGCCAGTCAGAAGCCCGGCCTCACTCTCGAACAAATTCAGACGCAGGTTGAGTGGTCGTTTCCTCCTCCCGCGCCGAAACAGCTCGCAGAAATTTGGGCGCGCGAATTGGACCGGCATGGCGTGCATCGCGCCGCGCTCATTGCCAGCGTACCGGGAGATCACGAATCCGTGGCCGCCGCCGTCGAAGCGCATCCGGATCGATTTTTGGCCTTCGCGATGGCGAACCCGAAGGCGTGGAAATCGGAAGCGTTTTCCCAAATTCGCGTGGCTTGCCTATTTCCTGCGATGCACCAGTATTCCATTCAGAGTGACGAAGCGCGTGCAGTGTTCGAATGGGCGGAGCAGGGAAGCCGCGCGGTGTTCGTTCATTGTGGTGTGCTGAGTGTGGGTGTTCGTGAAAAATTGGGATTGCCCTCACCGTTCGATATGCGCTTTTCCAACCCCATGGACCTGCAGGCCGTCGCCCGAAGTCATCCCAAGGTACCCGTGATCGTCCCGCACTTCGGCGCGGGTTACTTCCGTGAGGCGCTCATGCTGGCCGATATGTGCCCCAACGTGTATCTGGATACCTCCAGCACGAATCGGTGGATGCGCTATCAGGAATCGAGCCTGAACCTCCGGCAGGTATTCCAGCACGCCCTGAACGTGGCTGGGCCGCAGCGTTTGCTATTTGGCACGGATTCTTCCTACTTCCCCAGAGGCTGGCATCACCAGATTTTCGACGATCAAGCTAAAGCGTTGTATGAGTTGGGCGTCAGCCAGGCTGACGCGCGCGCTATCTTTGCCGAAAATCTCCTGAGAATTTTGGCCCGGTAACCCCACCAATATACGTGCTTGCAAGATTTGTCCGGTGGAGGCTTATGGAATTCATATATCCGGTGCCGCCTGCGCCGCGCACGGCTGTTCTTGTGCCGTGGTTTCGTGACCGCTGGAATTTCCCAATTCTCATGAAGCAGTCTATCCGGGTCTTTCCTGAAGGATGGGGGATGGAGGCAGCGCGCTACCAACCGGCCGCAATTGCGGGCACAAGCAGACAAATTTGCGCGCTGATGCCATGGCGGATTCCTTCGCTGACGCATGCGGTGATCGTGCTTGCGCGCCCGCAGGATAAGCGGCTGAATGACCTTGACCGCGACCTTTTTTGGAGTTCCTTTCATGTGCCTGTCTTCGAACAAATCATCGGTAACTCAGGAGAGTTGATGGCGTTCGAGTGCGAGGCGCACGATGGACTGCATCTAGAATCGCATCACACGGCCTTGACGCACGAAACAACCTGCTCCGAACCCTGTCCGTGCGGGCGCAAGACGCCGCGTATCGGGGTGACGGACTGGGTGGAATCAGAACACAGGATAGCCGCGTGCGCGCGCTAGGAGCGCCGCAACAATTTTTCCACGTGCTTCGCCAGCACATCCACTTCGATGTTCAAGCGCGTTCCAATGCGAGCCGTTCCTAGCGTCGTGCGCCCGATCGTGTGCGGAATGATGGTGATTCCTATTACCAGTTCATCTTCACAGTCCGCGATCGTCAGACTGATCCCATCCACCGCGATAGAACCTTTTTCCACTAAGAAACGATCAAGCGCGGCGGGAACACGCAGTTTCAGCCAGTAGTTGCCGTCGCCGATTGCATCCAGCGCCACGATCTCACCGGTGCTATCCACGTGCCCCTGGACGATGTGTCCGGAAAGAAGTGTGGCGGGAGTGACGGGGCGCTCGAGATTTACACGGCTTCCGGGGAGGAGATCCCCGAGGTTAGTGCGAGCCATGGTCTCCGGCGCGAGATCCGCGCTGAATGAATCGCTTGTCAAGTGCAGTGCCGTGAGGCAAACGCCATTGACGGCGATACTCGATCCTTCGGCTGCGCCACTCAGGACGGATGCGCACCGTACCACCAGGCGGGCCCCGGCCTCACGGGGTTCCAAGACCCGCACGGTTCCCAATTCCTCGACGAGCCCTGTGAACATATGCGCTAGCTCCACGCGGTCTTGGTGAGCCACGCCTCCACGGCGAACTCGTTAGGGCTGATAGGGTGGATCAAGACTCCGTGAAATTGAATGGCATCCGAGCGCCGGCGGCGGCCGATGCCGCTCGCCACTGGAAGCGATTGCGTGCCTCCCAGAATTTTCGGCGCGTAATAGAAATAGATCTTGTCGGCAATTTCGGATTCGAGCGCCGACCAGTTCACGCGGCCACCCGCCTCCATCATCAAAGACAGATATTGCTCGCGCGCCAATAGTTCGGTCACGCTGGATAGGTCGACCCGTCCACCCGCGCCCTCCAGCATCTCCACGCGCACACCTTTCGACTCCAGGCGCTTGCGACGTTCAGCAGAACCAGCCGATGTGGTGGCCACGAGCACGTCGTTGTTGCACGTGGTCACTAGCTTCGATTCCACTGGAAGTCGGAGTTGTGAATCTACGACAATGCGCAACAAAGGGCGGCTTCGCTCTTTGCCAGTGCGGTCCGTCAACAGGCAATCGTCCGCGAGCACCGTGCCGATACCAGTCAGTATGGCGTCATGATGATGACGCATGATTTGGACGTGCGCCCGGGCTGTTTCACTTGTGATCCAGCCCTGGTTGTCTTCCGGGGCGGCGATTTTGCCATCCAGCGTGACAGCAGCCTTGAGCGTAACCAATGGCCGGCCAGTCTTCATGAAATGGATGAACCCCGCATTCAGCCGGCCTGCGGGTTCCAAGCTTTCGGCGTCAATTTCCACCTCCACGCCCGCTTCGCGCAAACGTCGAAATCCCGCTCCGCTGACTCGTGGATTGGGGTCCTGCATCGCAGCAACCACCTTGCGGATACCCGCCGCGATTACGGCATCCACGCAGGGTGGAGTGCGACCCTGATGAGAGCATGGCTCGAGTGTGAGGTACAACGTCGCTCCGCGCGCGCGTTCCCCCGCCTGTTCCAGCGCTATGGTCTCGGCATGCCGAACGCCGGCCCAGGTATGGAACCCACGGCCCACGACTTCGCCCTGACGCGCCACCACCGCACCCACCGCCGGATTGGGGCTCACCCGACCCACTCCGCGCTCCGCGAGTTCAAGGGCTTCTGCCAGGTGCGGATTCATATCATTGATCGAATAACGAGGCCACGAACGCCTCCGGATCGAAGGGAAGCAGGTCGTCGAGCTGCTCGCCGACGCCGATGTAGCGTATCGGCAGATTGAGTTCGCGCGAAATCGCGACTACCACGCCGCCCTTGGCAGTGCCGTCCAGTTTGGTGAGAATGATGCCGGTAACGGCGCTGGTTTCAGTGAACTTGCGCGCTTGCTCCAGGCCATTTTGGCCGGTGGTGGCCTCCAGCACCAGCAGAACTTCATGTGGCGCCTCGGGAATCACGCGCGCCACGGTGCGCCGCATCTTTTCCAGTTCCGCCATCAGATTGGCTTTCGTGTGCAGGCGGCCGGCTGTATCGATGATGACGTAGTCGGCCTTGCGCGCCTTGGCGGCTTGCACGGCGTCAAAAGCGACGGCGCTCGGGTCAGACCCGGGCGGCTGTTTGATCAAATCTGCGCCGGTGCGCTGCGCCCAGACCTCCAGTTGCTCAATGGCTGCGGCGCGGAAGGTATCGGCGGCGCACAGCAGCACGCTGCGTCCCTCAGATTGCAGCCGGCGCGTCAGTTTTCCGATGGATGTGGTCTTCCCAGCGCCGTTTACGCCCACTACTAAAATCACCGCCGGGGGCGTAGCGACCTGGGGCACCGGTCGTTCGGTGGCTTCCAGAATTTCGAGCAGATGCTGTTTGATCAGACTCTTAAGCTCGGTGGCGTCGCCCACCAGGTGGCGCTCCACTTGTTGGCGTATACGCTCCAGAATTTCAGCGGTGGTGCTCGCGCCGATGTCGGCGGTGATCAGCGCATATTCAAGCTCTTCAAGAACATCGGCGTCGATCTCTTTACGGCCGCTGAAAGCATCGTCGATCTTATCCAACAACCCAGAACGGGTCTTTTGGATGCCTGCTTTCAGGCGGTCGAGTAGACTGGGCTCGCCCGGCGAGCGAGCCTGCTCAGGCGTGGGACCGAAAAGAGTTTGAATCATGAGGCGCTGAAAACCTTAGTTTAGCAGCGCTCGCCTTAAGGCAGCCGGAAGTCCACCCGGCGGTCCCGGTTAATCTGCTGGCTGAATTGAAGGTCGACCGTATCAAGTGGCGCTGAGCGCTCTTCGTGATCACGCGTGACCCACCGGATCTCATTGCCATCCACCGAATAGGATAGGGCCGCCCGGATGCTGTGATCCTGGAATGCAATCAGATAAAAATCCGCTTGACGATAGAAGGAACTCTGGCTTGCAGGCGCCTGTATCATTGTGGGCTGGGCTGTCTGTGGCTGAAAATTCTGATTCACCACGACGCCGTCGTCTTGCCCGATATCGGAGGAGATGTAGTTTGGATCGTTGACGGCGCCTGGATTGTAGCTAATTCCGTATCCGTATCCGTATCCATAACCATATCCGCCGCCGCAGATATAACCGTAGTAGGGATCGTAGCAGGGATCATAGTAGCCGGAATAGCCTAGGTATCCGCCGTACGGGTAACCCCAGTATCCGAAGCCGCGCCCATAGTAGCCCGGATATCGGTACCCTCCACCGTAGTAGCGCGAGCCATAGAACCCACGCCCGCCATAGCCGCGATACGCGAAACCTCCACGGAAACCACGGTTCAGGCCGCCGCGAAAACCACTTCCGAACCCGCCACTGCGAAAGCCATTGCCGCCTCGGAAGCCTCCGCCGCTAAAATTGCGTCCACCGCCGAAGAAACTACCCCCGCCACCGCGAAAACTGCCGCCGTTACCGCCCCGAAATCCGCCACCGCCCATGCCTCCGCGGAAACTGCCGCCGCCCATACCGCCTCGGAAGCCACCGCCGCCGCCCATACCGCCTCGGAAGCCACCACCACCGCCGCCGCGTCCTCCGCCGCCACCGCCGCGCTGAGCATAGATCGGCAGAGTTGTCGCAACCACTAAGAGCGCACAAAAAATGCAGTTAAGGAATCTCATAGAACAAGTCCTCTTCACCGAGGGTACGCCCGTTCTCGTGGTAGCGCAAGCGTGGCTTTCAGCGGAGCTACTACATCGACCCTTCGTCTGCGCTGGGACCATAAATCGACGGCACTTTGGCTCCCACCATGCGCAGGTACACCGACAACTGACCGCGGTGATGGATAATGTGGTTGAGCACGAAGTTGCGCATCACTACGACCTTTGGCATTGTCATCAAGGTCTTTCCACCGCTCAGCAAGCTCCAGGGTTTCATGAAGCTTTCATCGCTGCCGCCGGCGATCGCCGCGCGGCAGGCGGCGGCGTTCTTGTCGAACGCTTCCAGTAGCTCGGCTTTGGAACTCGCGTTGAGGGACTCCATCGGCGGCCCTCCCACCGGCGCTACGTCAATGGAGTCCTGGTGCATGGTCACGGTGCCCCAATTCGTCATCTCGGCGATATGCGAGGCCAGGCGGCCCGCCTTCATCGATTTTTCATGCGGGGCCCAACCGTATTTATCTTCTGGCAGACGTTCGATGACAGTCCGGGCTGTCGCGATTTCACGATCGAATTCAGGAAGTAAAGCTGCACTGATTGGCATTGAAATTATCTCCTTTGCTATATCATGCCTTCGTCCGCGCTGGGCCCATAGATCGAGGGAACAGACGATCCGGTCAAGCGCAGATAGACCGATAATTGGCCGCGATGATGGATCCAGTGATTCATCATGAAGCTGCGGAGCACCGCCACCTTGGGCATGGTGATGAGGGTGCTTCCATTGTTCTGCAGGGACCAGGACTTCATCATCTCTTCATCGCTCATGCCGGCGATCGCCGCGCGTGTGTCTTTGACGATGGTGTCGTATTGATCCAGCAGTTCCTGGCGATTGGTGGCCTTTAGTTCCTTATAGTCGCCCTTGGCGAAGTCCATCGAGTCGGATTTGGCTACCGCCGTCCCAAAGTAAGGAAGCTCCGCGACGTGGCAGGCGAGGCGCCCTAATGTCATGGATTTTTCGTGTGGCGTCCAGCCGAACTTGTCTTCGGCAACACGCTCCAAAGTCTTGCGAGTTGTGGCCGCCTCGTGATCGAATTCAGGGATTAGGGTGTCGCTAATTTTCATAACAGCGTTATTGTACCTTGCGGCGATGCCTGTGAATAAGGCGACGCTCAGGATCGCAGATAGTACAAACGGATTGCGCTAAACTGGTTTCAAACCACGCGCAACCTCATGATGCTAGAACAGATCGGGCGCTACAAAATTCTAGGCGAGTTAGGCAAGGGCGCCATGGGTGTGGTGTACAAGGCGCAGGATCCCTCCATTGGCCGCCTGATCGCGATCAAGAGCATACGCCTGGACGCCCTCACCGATCCATCCGAACGCCAGCGCCTGCGGGATCGCTTGTTTCGGGAGGCCCAATCCGCAGGCATCCTCTCGCATCCCAACATCGTCACCATTTACGATATCGCCGAAGAAAACGGCATGGCTTATATCTTCATGGAGATGGTCAACGGTCCGCCGCTGGAAGTGCAGTTGAAGGCTGAGCAGTCCCCCGATGGCGAGACCCTGCTGAGCATCCTGCGCCAGGTGGCCATTGCGCTCGACTATGCGCATAAAAAAGGCATCATTCACCGTGACATCAAGCCCGCCAACATTATGGTGCATGAGGATGGCACGGCCAAGATCACCGATTTCGGCGTCGCCAAAATCGTTTCGCAACAAATGACGCAGGCCGGCACCATCCTGGGCACGCCAACCTATATGGCCCCCGAGCAGATTCAAGGCGGCGCGGTCAGCGGCCGCACGGATCAGTTCGCGCTTGCGGTGATCGCCTACGAAATCCTGACTGGCGAAAAGCCTTTTGTGGCCGAGCATCTGACGACTCTGATGTTCAAGATTGTACGCGAAGATTTCGTGCCGCCGCATCGCCTGAACTCAACATTGATGCCGGTAGTGCAGTCCGTCATGCAAAAGGCGATGGCTAAGAATCCGGAGCAACGCTACCCTGCCTGCGTAGAATTCGTGAACGCGCTGGGCGCGGCACTCAATGCTTCCGATCATTGGATGCCGCTGCCGCGGGGGGCGAGCCACAATATGCCCACGGGGATCTCGCAGGAATTCTCGACGACCATGCAGGAAACGATGGCTGAGACCATTGCAGCGCCGCCGGGTGGCGAAGCGGTCGCGCCGCCGATGACCCACGGGGCGATGGAGAAAACGGTGGAGCCCATTGTTGCCGACATCAAACCACTGCCTGCGATGGAACCGACGTATCCCTCCGCTTCTGCGGATTCAGCGCCCCCTTCACGGAGCCGCGCGGGATTGTGGATCGGCATGGCGGCCGCCGGAGTTGCGCTCGGGGCGGGATTGTTTTTCATGATGCAGGGAGATCGCGAAACTCCAGCTCCTGCGCCGGCGGAACAAATCGCGATCAACGAACCAGTGGTGGAGAATGCAGCCCCGGCGCCGCCAGCGGTTTCGCCGCCGGCATCCACTTCGGTTCCAGCCAAAATCCTTCCGCCCGCCCGCCCGCCCGCGCCGACGGAGGCGACTTTTCAATTGACCACCAACCCGGAAGGAGCCGAGGCGGTGTTCGACGGTAACGCGGACTCGCGCTGTATTAGTCCGTGCGCGATCAATCTATCTCTCGGCCGCCACACGCTCACGGTGCGCCGTGAAGGCTTCCGCGAAACGCAGCGCGTGTTCACATTGCCGAACGATTCTGGGCTGATTGTGAATTTGGAAGCGACATCCGGCACGCTGACGCTGGCGACCACTCCTCCGGGACTCGCCATCGTGATTGACGGACAGGAACAGGCGGCCAAAACTCCGGCGAGCATCGCGCTTCCCGTCGGGCAGCACCGCGTGCAGGTGCTAAAGGGTACCGAGCGCCAGGAGTTCGCCGTGGAGATCCGAGACGGCGTGATCAGCCAAAAAAATATCGATTGGCCATAAGCGATCCGCCCCACGCGGCAGGGAATCGGTTAATCGTGCGCGGTGGCGTCTAGAAACGCGCGCAAGCGATGACTGCGGCTAGGATGGCGCAATTTTCGCAGCGCCTTCGCTTCAATCTGGCGGATGCGTTCGCGGGTGACGGCGAAGTGCTGGCCTACCTCTTCCAGTGTGTGTTCGCTGCCGTCCTGCAGGCCGAAGCGCATTTTAATGATCTTCTCTTCGCGCGGGCTGAGCGTTTTGAGCACTTCGGCGGTTTGCTCGCGCAAATTCAGGTTGATCACCGCTTCCGAAGGCGACACCACGCGCCTGTCGATGATGAAATCGCCAAGATGCGATTCATCTTCTTCGCCCACCGGCGTCTCGAGTGAAATCGGCTCCTGGGCAATGCGCATCACTTTGCGCACCTTACCCACGGGCAACTCCATTTTTTCAGCCATCTCCTCCGTGGTAGGTTCGCGACCCAGATCCTGCTGCATCTGGCGTTGCATACGCACCAGCTTGTTGATGGTTTCGATCATATGCACGGGAATACGAATGGTGCGTGCCTGATCCGCGATGGCGCGCGTAATCGCCTGCCGCACCCACCACGTGGCGTAGGTCGAAAATTTATATCCGCGCAAATAATCGAATTTGTCCACGGCCTTCATTAACCCGATGTTGCCTTCCTGGATCAAATCCAGGAACTGCAAGCCGCGATTGGTATAGCGTTTGGCGATGGAGACCACCAGCCGGAGATTTGCCTCGATAAGCTGCTTTTTGGCCGTTTCGGCTTCCTGCTCCCCCCGCTCCACGATCTGTAGCGTGCGCCGCAATTCGGCTGAGCTGGCGCCGGATTCCTCTTCGAGTTTCTGAATCTGCTGGCTGCGCTGGCGCATGTCCTTGCGGACGGTCGTGGTTTGTCCAGGCGCTTCCAGTCTGCGCTGCATACGCGCGATGTCGCGCTCCACCGGTTTGAGCTCTTCCACCACGCGGCGCAGACTTCCGGCCAACGTCCTGCGCATGGAGGAACTGAATTGAATGCCGCGAATCAGCCGGGAAATCGCCACCATCGTGCGCGCCAGACCCCACCGCAGTTTACGGTGTTCCTTGGGCTTCATACCGCGCGATACGGCTTGCAGTTTCTGACGAAACTGCTGGGCTTTCTTGTAATACTTGCCGATTTCCTCAATCGTAGCAACCAACTCGGCGGCCTGTTCCGTCACTTCTTCATCGGACGTCACCAGGTCCGGCACCACCAGAATGTCGCGCACCGGACCAGGGTCTTTGGCAAGCATCTCCGGGATCGCCAGAATTTCGCGAATCAAGAGAGGCGAGCGCGATAGCGCCTTGCGCACAGCGAACTGTCCACGTTCGATGCGTTTGGCAAGTTCGATTTCGCCTTCGCGCGTAAGCAGCGGAACCGAGCCCATTTCGCGCAAGTACATGCGCACGGGATCATTGGTTTTTTCTCCGGTGTCCTGGCCCAGTTCCAACTCGGCGAGGTCTTCGGGCTCGGCTTCTTCGGGCTTTTTCTCGAAATCGAGTTTGGGTTCTTCCAGGATCTCGACGCCTGCGGTATCCAGACCGGTCAGCAGATCTTCGAGTTCCCGGCCACCTGGAAAATCTTCGGTGAGCAGGTCATTGACTTCGTCGTACAGCACATAGCCCTTCTGCTTGCCCGCCGCCATCAGGTCCTGCAGAGGACTGAATTTTTCCTGGCCTGCCACTTTATTTCTAGCAACCTTTCCTAACGCGGAAGCCGGCCCGCAACCGGAAACACCGCGCGGCAACAACCCGCCATGGAGAAGCCCCACTCATCCCGTTCGCCATTAGTTTACAACACCGCTTGCCCCGGCAATGGCGCGCGCTTCGATTGCATCGCGCTCCAAACGGCTGAGTTCGGCCATCCACGTTAGTGCTTGCTGCATATCGCCTTCGCGTTCGGCTGATTTCACACGAGACCGCAAGTCGTCGAGATGGCGCCGACGGGAGTCTTCCTCCAGACGCCGCAAACAGGCCTCGGCCTGAGCCAGGCACGCTGCGTCATCACCAATCTCATCGGCAGAGGCAGCTGCGTGCAGTAGGGCGCGACCGGGCTCTGAAAGGCGGGCATCCAGAGCCGCGAACGGGAGCACACCACCGTCCTCGGACATATGCCTCAGCGCCTGAAATATCTCATGCGCGACAAACACTTCCTCTGCGGCCGCAGGCAGGCGAGGCAAAATGCGTTGGCGAGTTTCCTCGCTGTTCAAAAGGGCATTTAATAAGATACGTTCCGGGGCCGGGATTTCGACGCGCGTCGGAGCGGCAGGGAGCGGTGCGCGGCGAGCCGTCGCGGCCTTCTTAAACTGGTCCAACACCAGGCCCGGGTCCACGCCCAAGTATCCAGCTATGTCGTTGGCCACGGCCGCGCGCTCCAGGTTCCCGGAAATTTTCTGCACCGCCGGAAGCAGAAACTTGAATGCGTCCATGCGGCCCTCCGCTGAGCGCATGTCGAACCTTCCCCGCGCTCGGTCCGCCAGCCAATGGAAATATCCGCTGGAGGCTTCGAGCGCCGCGCGGTAGGCTTCGGGTCCTCTCTGTTTGACGAACTCGAAGGGGTCCAGCTTCAGTTCCGACGCAGCATCACCCAGCGATAGCACCCGTATGTGCAGTCCTTCATCGAGCAACAATTGAATGGCGCGCTCGGCGGCATTGGCGCCAGCGGTATCGGGATCGAAATTCAAAATCACATTATCTGAGTGGCGGTGAATAGTGCGCACCTGCTGGTTGGTGAGCGCGGTCCCGCATGTGGCTACCACTTCCTTGACTCCGGCCATGTTGACGCCGATCACGTCCATATATCCTTCTACCAGCACGGCACGCGATGCCTTGCGCATGCCGTCGCGGGCGCGATGCAAATTGTACAGCGTCCACGTTTTTCGGTAGATGGGCGTCTCTGGCGAGTTCAAATATTTCGGCTCGTCGCCATCACGCATGGCTCGTCCGCCGAACGCGATCACCTTGCCCGATTCATTGTGAATGGGAAACATCAGGCGTCCGCGGAAAGCGTCGTAGTATCCCGACCCCTCATTGCGGCGTCGAACTAAACCGGAGGCTTCCATCTGTTCTGGGGAAAATCCCTGCGCGGTCAGTTTGCGTGTGAGCGCTTGGCCACTTGAATCAGAGACGCCTAACGCAAAGATTTCGATCAAATCCTGATTCACGCCGCGTCGAGCTAAATAAGCTCTCGCATCCGCGCCTTCCGCACCATGCAACGCGGATTGGTACATCTCCGCCGCGATGGTGTGCATTTCCATCAGTGCGCCGCGCAGACGGGAATCGGCGTCGGAAAAATCGTTGCGCTTGGGAATGGGAATTCCGTGGCGCTCGGCCAGCATCTTCAGCGCCTCGGGAAAAGTCAGCCCCTCGATTTCCATGACGAATTTCAGTGCATCGCCGCCCGCGTTGCAGCCGAAACATTTGTAGAACTGGCGATTCTGATGGACGTTGAAGGAAGGCGTTTTTTCTTGATGGAACGGGCACAACCCTATATAGCGGCCGGTGGAGCCCATACGCCGCAGGCGTACGTAGTCCCCGGCGACTTTCACGATATCGATCGCGGATTTAACTTGCTCGACGAAATCCATCGCTCCCGGACTCCAGTCACTGCCCGCGCGTGTGAACGCGGGCGCATATTTCATCTTGCCTGATCTGCATACACGGGGGAGGGGGTGCGTTGCGGACGCCGACAATGAAAGTATGGCACGTGCATAAAAAACATTCATGAGCTAAAATGATTTTTGTGATCCCGGCGATTCAGAGCAGCCCGCGCGAAGCCGTTGAGGACTTCAAAGACCGCACCGTGCGCAAGATTGGCGATCTCCGCTGCCCAGATCATCATCAGTCCCCCCGGGTGCGTTTCCTGGGGGCGACTCTGCGCGATGTCACCGTGCATATGAGCGGATGCTGCGACAAGCTCATCCAATTGGCGAACCGCAAGATCGCCGGGCTGTAGCGGAACCTGCCGGTAAACCACATGGACCTGCACGCTAAAATAATGATCGCCATGTCCTGGATAAAATTCGCCGTGCCTGCCGGAGTACTGGTTACCGCGAGTCTGTGGAGCACAATTCCGGCTGCCGCCAAGCCTGAATACACGCGCCGCCTGAAACAGAGTTGCGAAGTATGCCATCCGCCCGATTCGCGAGCGCTGAACGAAGCGGGGGAATACTTTCGGGATCACCGCTCTCTGGACGGCTACAAACCGCGCAGTCAGGGCAAGAAATCCGCGGAAGCGCCATCTAAGCGAAAGTGACTCGTGTGGCCGCTAAAGAATTTCGAAGCTTTGCTGGGTCAGCAGAACTGTTCGGACTTCGCCGCGCGCGCCAATCGGCCCAAGGGGCTTGCCGTTCCATTTGATCTCGATGCCTGCGGCGTTGCCGATTCGGAGCGTGGCAGAGTCCACTCCCGAGAGTGTTTTCTTTTCTGAGGGCTGCAGAAATCCCGAGAAAATCTGACGCCCGTTGGTGCTGATGGAGAGCCAAGTGCGTTCGGTGGCCAGGAACGTCAGCTGCACTGGATCGGATTCGACCATAGCCGTTGGCGCGGCCAGAGGGGTCGAGCGAGAGGTCTGAATTTCTGATGAAGCAGGAGGAGGCGCGGCGGTCTCCGGAGCGCGTGTCCACCAAGCATAGAATCCGGAACAGGCCATCACCATGACCGCGAGAGCGGCCACTGACCAACGCATGCGAAGACGCGAAAAATAGGGCTGGTTGGTTTCTTCTACTAACGGATCCAATCTGCGGACGGACGCCCGGTCGATGGGGACAGCGCGGGTTCGTGAGGCATACCGGATATCCGTGGCGGCGGCAACCTCCGCAATCGAGGCATCTGTGATGGGAGCGAGTAGCGGCTCCAGGTGCTTCGTATTCACCCCCAGCGCGGCCGCGTACTGGCGCACGAAACTCTTGTAGAAAAAAGCGCCGGCAAAGTACTTGAGGTCGTCTTCCTCGAGCGCTTGCAAGTAGCGTTGCGTGAGGCAGAGTTCCTCCGCGATCTCTGCGATCGCCCGCTCTTGGCCATTCCGCGCATCGCGCAGCAGCTTGCCAACAGTGGTCATAAATGATGGGTCCGTGAAACGGGGGAATAGTTCTGCCGGTCCGAAGGTACTATCTTACACTACCGTACCCAAGATTGTGCGTAATTTTCAATGAGTTTCTCGGCGAGTAAAGCCGATAGTGTTTTGGGCCGATGGTTACCGTAGCCCCATGGCTACATCCCCGCTCACAACTGGCTCTTTGGCGGCGTCCATGCCAGTGGGCCGCGAGCGTGGCCTGAGCCTGGCATTTCGTGTATTTGGAGTCGCTACCGCAGTGGCCTTGGTCGGGCATTTGTCGGTGCTGCTGTGGGCGCAGTACGCGTTCAGCGGGGTGGAGGCGATGGTCGCCTTGCACTCGAACATGCTGGCTCACGGCGAGGGGCTTTACCGCGATTTGAATCAATACCCGTTCACCGTCTCGGCCTATGGTCCGATTTTCTATACATTGGCGGCTTTCTTGGATCTGCTCGGAATCCCCTTATACCAAGCAGCACGGTCGATCTCGGTGCTGGCGCTGTTGGGGACTCTGTGGTGCGGATGGCACATTCTGGGAATGTTGGCCGGCCACGGGGCGCGCGTTGCGGGCGTGGTATTGGCCGCCGCGACAGCGAACATCGCATTCTGGGGCACAACCGGGCAGGTGGACATGCTGGCCATCTTTTTTTCCACCGCCGCGTTTTGGCGATTTCTTGTCTGGCGGGAAAAACGGACATCGTGGGGACTGGCCGTCAGCGGGATCCTCGTATTGCTCGCCGTATTTACCAAACAGACAGCCGTCGCCAGCGGAGCCGCCATCGCCTGCTCTCTGCTTTGGGAGGATCGGAAACGTGGCGCACTTTGGACCGGAAGTGTGGCCGCAATCGGACTGGCGTGCGCTTTCGGAGTGAATACGCTCAACCATGGACACTTCTTCGAAAACGCGGTTTTTGCCAACATCAATCCCTTTCGTTGGGAGAAATTGGCGCAGCAGGCCCAATATCTGCTGCTGACTTCCGGCGCTCTGATCGCGATCGCGGCTGTGGGTATGCGGGCCGCTCCCAAGCGCTTGGCTCCTTTGTACATGTACACAGGATTCGCGAGTCTGGTGTGGCTGGCGACCGCTTCGAAAGTGGGATCGGACCTGAACTACCAGATTGAGATGACGCTGCTATGGTGCGTTTCAGCGGCCGTAGCGCTGGACCGGCTCGAACTTTTTCCAAAGATCGTGGCGGGTACCAGGAGTTGGGTGACCTTGCTGCAGATCCCTCTGGCGTTTCACATGGTCTTGAATCTCGCAGTCACTGGAAAAACGGTCCTGGAGCGAGCCGTCATGCAAACCGCCCAGCGCGAAAACATCGCCGCCCTGCAACCGTATCTAGGCAAAGAGCGAGGTCTGGTTCTGGTTGCCCACTACGACGCCATGCTGCAAACGCGCGGGCGCATCGACGTGGAGACTCTGATTTACAGCCTGCTGGTGGAAGCCGGCCGTATCGACCCTAATCCCGTTTTGCGCGATTTGGAGGCTCGGAGATTCCAAACAGTGGTGCTGCATGAGAACGTATTCACTGAAGCGCCGGCGCTCGATAACCCGGAACGGATCGTGCTGCCCAAGGCCCACCTGGACGCGGTCCGCAAGAACTACCGTCTGGTGAAGCATGTCGAAGGGCCTTTTCTGAACGGCGAATTTGTATATGAGCCAATCCGCGATTGACACATACTCCAGCGTTTATCATCGCGTGCGGTTCGGCTTCGACCCCGAACGCGCGAAGGTGTGGCGCGCCTTGTGCCGCTACCTGCAGCCGTGGGTGAACGAAGAGAGTCCATTGCTGGATCTGGGCGCGGGGTACGGGGAATTTTCCCGCTTCATTCACTCGCCGGAAAAATGGGCTTTGGACCTCAATCCGGATCTCATCCAGTACTGGGGCGAGGACGTGCGGCCTGTGATTCAGCCTGCCCTCGATGCGCTGCCTATGGCTGCGTGCGCGATGGGAACCGTATTTGCCTCCAACTTCTTTGAACATTTTGCGGTGGAAGAAGGGCGGCAAATTCTAAAAGAAGTGCGCCGTGTGCTGCAGCCGGGAGGCCGCCTGATCGTGGTCCAACCCAATTTCCGGCTGGAGCCACGCCGTTATTTCGACGACTACACGCACAAGACAGCCTACACTGACACTGGATTCACGGGGTTGCTGGAGGCCTCCGGATTTCGCGTCGTGCACGCGGAGCCGCGTTTCACGCCGTATTCGATGAAATCGAGATGGCCCAAAGCGGAGTGGATGGTGGACCTTTATCTGGCTTTGCCATATCGGCCGCTGGCGGGCCAGTTCCTGGTGATCGCCGAACCCTCACGGGAAGGCCGGAACTGATCATGTGGCGCGGCAAGAAAGTCGTGGTCATCTTCCCCACGTATAACGAAAAAGACTCAATCCGGGCCGCGATCCTCGATTACTCTGCCACTCCCCTGGTGGACGAGGTGATCGTAGTGAACAATAATGCTGCGGAGGGAACCTCGGAGGAGGTTGCGGGTACGGGCGCGCGGGAGATCTTTGAAAGCAAGCAGGGCTACGGCAACGCTTTGCTATGCGGAATCGACAACACGCGGGCGGAACTGATCATCCTCGCTGAGCCTGATGGGACCTTTAGCGGACATGACGTCGCGAAGCTTCTGTCCTATTCCGACGACGTCCCGATCGTGCTGGGATCCCGCACCAGCCGGCAATTCATCTGGGAAGGCGCGAATATGGGACGGTTTCTTCGCTGGGGAAACTGGGCCGTGGCCAAAATGACTGAGCTGCTGTTCAACACCACGATGCTCAGCGACATGGGATGCACGCAGCGATTGATCTCACGAGAAGCGATGGATCTGATCCGTCCCCATCTGACCATAGGGGGCTCGCACTTCGGTCCGCAGATGCTCCTGGAAGCCATTGCGCACGGAATTCCGTTCGTGGAGATTCCAATGAACTACAAGGCTCGTGTGGGTGAATCTTCCGTTACCGGCGATCTCTGGAAGGCCTGGCTGCTGGGGTGGAGGATGATTTTCCTGATCCTGGAGTATCGTTTGGGCTTGGTTCGCCGGGAACGGACGCCGTGGCGCGAAGTGGTAGATTCCGGCACTCGGGATTCGACTCCGGGCTATGCCGTTCACGGAATGTCATCGCTGGCCGTTCTCGCGGAGGTGGTCCAAACGGGATCGCCGCACAATGTGCCCAGTAAGCGTCCGCCAGAGATAAAGGCGCTTTAAGTCCCCGGCGTGTTCAAGCAGCCTTTGGTTCCTCGCACTGAGCGGTTCGGAGACGTTGCGTAACCGGCGGGCGCGCCATGGCACGACGTGCCGGCCACCAACACTCTCAGTATGCGAATAGTCCTAAGTGGGATCGGATACTCCCTTCCGGAAGATCCAGGCTAGAGAAACGGCTCGACTAAGCCGATCAATGCGCAGATGGCTAGTTTTTTGGAAAGATACCTGGAAGGGGAAACTCACCTAGTCTGGGACGAATTGCGAGCCTTAGGCGAGGGCATTCGTGCGCCCGGCATTTACGACGACGCGATGGCCGTATCGCGCGAAACGGCGCGGCGCTCCCGGGTCAATTTCGAAAGGATCATTGAGTGCCTGGACGGAATGGGTTACCAGTTCGAAGATGGCCCAGCCTCCGCTGAAGACAATCAACAAAATGTAGTGGCGTTGGGAGCGATGATTCAGGAAGCTCTGCCGGTGGCGCGAGAACGGGTTCGCGAGTTTCCCTTGGGTGGTAATGCCCTCAAAGCCATGGAAACGCTGCTCGCGGGGCTTGAAGGGGCCCGTGGGGGACAGGTAGATCTGCTGCAACAGATCCAATCGACGCCTAAGCCGCGCGGTCATCTGAATCACCTGGAAGACTTCTCCATTTACATCCCTGCGCGCAAGTCCGCCCTGCGTGGGATTACCCGCTTCGAGAAAGAGCTGGGGGGGCCCATGCCGTTGTTGATGATCGCGTGGCATGAGCAGATTGAATCCATCTCACTGGTGGGAACGCATCGGGGAATCAACGGCGCCCCAGGATTCTCAACGGACGCTTTCGCTATGATCCCTCTCAGTATGGAACCCTTGCGCGATTTCCGTAGCCGGCCCGATCCGTCGGCTAGAAGAGCGATCGTGGAACGCCAAATTCGTGACATGGAAGACGCCATTGCGTTGTGGCGTCCGAAGTTTACGGACATGCCTGAAATCTTGGAGCGCATGGAACGGGAGCATGCCTGCGGCCTTGCGGAAAAGGAAGCTGAACTCGCAAGAATCCCTCACTCCGGGCAATTTTTCCTGCCGCTGGGTCCGGACAAAATCGCCAAGGCGGGTAAGGGAAGCGATTTCTACTACACCCGTCTACCAAATGGCGCGGCGGATTTCCGCGTGGAAGGGCTCCCAGGCGAGGTCATGTTTCTCGAGTACTTGCGCCGCACGTTCGCGTGCGGGGGGTTCCCCGGGTGGTATGGAGTGACAGAACGCCCCGCCGAACTAGAACTTTTAAGCCGGGACTTACTCCCTATTTAAAGCCGCCTGCTTCCACGGTCCACCACTATCAATTTTTTTGATCGGGGTCATGACCGCTCGTGCTTGCTGGCATTACTGGAACGGGCTACCCTGGAAATATCTTCATGATGCTGAAACCACGAGTAGAAGCTCCAGACGATCTCAATTCACAGGAAACCTCCGAATGGCTTGAGGCGCTCGACGAGATCGTTGACGAAGCTGGACCCGACCGGGCCAGTTACTTGATTGAGAGACTGATGGAGCGGGCAGCGAACCTGGGCGTGCGCCCTCCGCTGCGGTTCAATACCCCGTACGTAAACACGATTCCGCCCGAGGAGGAAGCTGCATATCCCGGCGATCCCCGGATCGAACGGAATATCAAGAGTATTAACCGCTGGAACGCGCTTGCGATGGTCGTGCGGGCGAACAAGAATGACGCCAACATCGGCGGACATTTGGCGACTTATGCATCGCTGGCGACACTAACCGAGGTCGGTGTGAACCATTTCTTCCGGGGATCTTATCAGGATCCACAGAATGGCAAGCTTGCCGGAGACTTCATCTATTTCCAGGGGCATGCTTCGCCCGGCATGTACGCGCGCGCGTTTCTTGAAGGGCGGCTCACCGAGGAACATCTGAAGAACTTCCGCCATGAGCTGCGCGAACATCCGGGTCTGTCATCGTATCCGCACCCGTGGTTGATGCCGGATTTCTGGCAATTTCCCACGGTTTCCATGGGCTTGGGGCCCATCGGCTCCATCTATCAGGCGCGCTTCATGCGGTATTTGGAAAACCGCGGTTTAATACCCAAGACGGATCGCAAAGTATGGACGTTCATAGGCGACGGAGAGACTGACGAGCCCGAATCGCTGGGCGCCATTACTCTTGCCTCCCGTGAGAAGCTCGACAATCTGGTTTTCGTGGTGAACTGCAACTTGCAGCGGCTGGACGGACCGGTGCGCGGCAACGGCAGCATTATTCAAGAACTGGAAGCGATGTTCCTCGGTGCGGGCTGGAACGTCATCAAAGTAGTTTGGGGCAGGGGTTGGGATGACCTGCTGGCGCGCGATTCCAGTGGCTTGTTACTAAAGCGCATGCACGAATGCGTGGACGGTGAGTATCAGACCTTCCGGTCCCAAAGCGGGGCCTATATTCGCAAGGAATTCTTCGGTAAATATCCGGAACTGTTGAAGCTGGTGGAGCACCTGAGCGACGAAGATATCTGGACGCTGCGGCGGGGCGGGAATGACGCCATTAAAGTCTTCAACGCCTATAAACGCGCCGTGGAGCACAAGGGCCAGCCAACTGTGATCCTGGCGAAAACCGTGAAAGGGTACGGTCTAGGGCAAGGTCTGGAAGGGCGCATGACGGCGCATCAGACCAAGAAACTGGGCGATGAGGATTTGACAGCGATCCGCGATCGCTTCGATTTGCCGCTTTCAGACGAGGCAGTGCACCATTTGGAATTTTATCGTCCACCCGAAGATTCGGCGGAGATGAAGTACCTCCGCAGGCGGTTGGAAGCTCAGGGCGGGCCTCTTCCGGTGCGTGAAGTGAAGCCGATTACGATTCACGCCCCAGAGTTGGAAGTGTTCAAAGACGCATTGGAAGGGTCGCGCGGACGCGAGGCATCCACGACCGCAGCATTTGTCAGCGTCTTGAAGACGCTGTTGAAGACGCCGGAACTGGCGCAAATGGTTGTGCCCATCATCCCGGATGAAGCGCGTACCTTCGGCATGGAGTCGCTGTTCCGCGAGTACGGGATCTACGCGAGTCAGGGCCAGCACTACAAACCGGCCGATTCAAACGTGCTGCTGTACTACAGAGAAGCGCAGAACGGGCAGATCCTGGAAGAAGGAATCACAGAAGCCGGTTCGATGGCATCGTGCCTGGCGGCGGGGACGGCGTACGCCAACTACGGCGTGCCGATGATTCCGTTCTACATTTACTACTCGATGTTCGGGTATCAGCGCGTGGGTGATCTGGTGTGGGCCTTCGCGGATTCGCGGGGCAAGGGCTTCATGCTGGGCGGCACCTCTGGCCGCAGCACGCTGTTGGGCGAAGGCCTGCAACACCAGGACGGGCAGAGTCCCATTTTCTTCAGCGCGGTGCCGACGTGTGCGATTTACGATCCGGCATACGCCTACGAATTGGCTGTGATTATCCAAGACGGAATCAAGCGGATGTATGAGCGGAACGAAGATCGTTTCTATTACATCTGCGTCTACAACGAGAACTATCCGCAGCCTGCTATGCCGGGATATGAGCCGGGTGTTGTTCCCACGGAACTGCACGATGGGATTTTGCGAGGAATCTACAAACTAAGGGGCTCTTCGTCGGGTCCCGCGGTGGCGCAACTTTTTGGAAGCGGCTCGATCTTGAATGAGGCCCTTCGTGCCCAGCAGATCTTGGCGGAGCGTTACGGAGTCGCCACCGATGTTTGGTCAGTGACCAGCTATAACGAACTCCGCCGCGACGGACTGGATGTGGACCGCTGGAACCGCTTGCATCCAACGGAGGCTCCGCGTGTGCCGTATATCGTCTCCGCGCTAAAAGGCGCGGAGGGTCCGGTGATCGCATCGTCGGACTACATTAAAGCGCAAGCGGATCAGCTCTCGCCGTGGATCGGCACGCGGCTGCATACGCTTGGAACCGATGGCTTCGGCCGCAGCGAGAATCGCGAATATCTGCGCAAGTTCTTCGAAATTTCCGCTGAGGCAATTGCGCAGGCTACACTTTCGGCGCTTTCCCGCGAAGGCAAATTCGATGCCGAACGCGCGAAAGCGGCCGTGGCGGAACTGGGGTTTGACGCCGAAGGGCCGAACCCCGTCACCCGGTAAGCATGCTCCAGGTCACTGAAAAGCAAGTTCGCGAAATTTTGACGATGAAAGAGGCCATCCGGCTGATGCGGGAGACATTCGCCGCACTGCGGGCCGGAACCGCTCAAAACGAGCCTCGCCATCGCCTCTTCATGCCCACGGGGTCCGTGCTGCACAGCTTGGCGGGGGCCTACGGCAAGTATTTTGGGACAAAGATATACGGCGCGCATGCCCGCTACGGCGCGCATTTTTTCTTTCATCTGTTCGATGCCGAAACCGCCAAGCCGCTGGCGTTGTTTGAAGCGAACGCGTTGGGCCAGATCCGCACCGGCGCGGCTTCGGGTTACGCGACCGATGTGCTGGCCGCGCCCGGGGCAGCTACGCTCGGAGTCATTGGCAGCGGGTTTCAAGCCGAAACTCAGATTGCCGCGATTCGCGCCGTGCGGGATGTCCAAGATGTCCGCGTGTGGAGCCGCAATGAAACGCGGCGGACGGAGTTCGCCAAGAAAACGGGCTCGCGGGCGGTAAGTTCGGCGGAAGAGGCCATCCTCGGCGCGGATATCGTTGCGACCGCGACGTTCTCGGCGGAACCTGTGATCCAAAGTGCATGGGTAGCGCCGGGCGCGCATGTGAACGGGATGGGTTCGAATCGCGCCAACCGGCGGGAGCTGCCTTCAGAACTAATGCTGCGCGCCGACTTGGTGGCCGTCGATTCCATCGAGCAAGGGAAGATCGAAGCCGGCGATATCATCATGGCGCCGCTGCCCTGGGACGATCCGCGTGTCGTTGAACTCGCATCAGTGGAGAAACGTCCTGCGGGAAATCCGTTGACGATCTTCAAATCGCTGGGTTTGGGAGTGGAAGACGTCGCGGCGGCGGCGTTTGTTTACGAAGCGCTGACGAAGACGAATTAAGAGCCTATTCCTGCGCGGGCATTTGTGAATCGGAGTCCCGCCACGCGGAAACCTTCAGGCGGCGGCACACCCAACACAGGCCTTCGCCGATGCTCGACGTCGTCTCATCTCCGCAGACAGTGCAATGTGACGGACGGACGATATGATCGGTCTCAATGGCGCGTTTGGCTTGATTCAGAAGGGTTTCCGGAACCACAGGAGCCGCGGAAGCATCCGTGGGAACAACCGGTGCGCGTTTGCGTTTCACAACCCCACTATAACAGCAGTGGGGTGGGTATGAACAGTCCCGCTGTACTAGACTCGTAGTAGACCCGTTCCATGTCGAAAACCGCTTTTATTTTCCCCGGCCAAGGCTCCCAATTCGCAGGCATGGGTCAGTCTTTGGCGAACGCCCATCCCGAGGCGGCTCAAGTGTTTGCCGAAGCCGATGAAGCCCTTGGATTCTCCATTTCGAAGCTCTGTTTCGAAGGCCCCGAGGAACAGCTGAAACTCACGGAGAACACGCAACCCGCACTGGTGGCGGTTTCCATCGCGGCGTACCGTGTACTGGCGAGCCGTGGTGTTTCGCCTGACTTCGTGGCCGGGCACAGCTTGGGCGAGTACTCGGCGCTGGTCGCGGCGGGGGCACTAGATCTCGCGGACGCATTGCGGCTGGTGCGCAAGCGCGGACAATTCATGCAGTCCGCTGTGCCGGAGGGAGTGGGCGCGATGGCGGCGCTTTTGAAGCTACCCGATGGAAAACTGGAAGCAATTATTGCGGAAGCAGCGCAGGGTGAGGTGGTCAGCGCGGCAAACCTAAATTCTCCGGATCAGCTCGTAATCGCGGGCCACGCGGGCGCTGTCCAGCGGGCCGCCGAACTGGCGAAATCCGCAGGCGCCAAGCGCGTGGTGATACTTCCGGTGAGCGCTCCGTTCCATTGCGCACTGATGCGCCCCGCTCAGGAACGCCTGAAATCCGAATTAGATGCTACACGATTTGCTGACCTTGCAGTCCCGCTCATTAATAATTGGCAGGCGCACGAAGTTCGAACCGCCGCGGCGGCGCGGGAAGGTTTATACCAGCAGGTTCCGAACCCGGTCTTGTGGGCCGATTCCATACGCGTGCTTGTGGCAAGCGGTGTGACACGATTCATGGAAGTTGGACCAGGCGGCGTCCTGACGGGATTGCTTCGCAATATCGATGCGTCGCTCGCGGGTGTGAAGTTTGGTGAGGCAGCCGACTGGGAGAAGTTACAGGCGGCGGCTTCCGCATAAAGTACACATGGTCCCTCGAAGTTTCAGTATCGGCCCCGTGCGGATCGCTCCGGCGACCGTCCTAGCGCCCATGGCCGGCGTCACCGACACGGTCTTCCGGCGGCTGATTCGGGAACAGGGCGGCTGTGGGCTGATTATGACGGAGTTCACCAGTTCCCACGGTGTGGTGGCCACGGCCAAGCGAGCCGCGGCGGCCGCTATTACCGGCAAAACCGTGAAGCCGGGCCGGACTTTCCGTTACCTGCATTTTGAACCCGAAGAACACCCTATCTCGGCGCAGTTGTTTGGATCGGACCCGGAAGTGATGGCCGATGCCGCCCGATATTGCCAGGACCAGGGCTTCGATATCGTGGATATTAACTTCGGATGCCCCGTGAAGAAAGTGGTAACGTGCAACGGAGGCTCCGGCTTACTGCGGGATTTGCCGCTGGTGGAACGAATTCTCCGCTCCGTGCGCGCCGCGATTGATATTCCATTGACCATGAAATTTCGTGCTGGTTGGAGTGATACCGAACTGGTCGCGGTGCGCATGGCCAAACTCGCGGAAGATTGCGGTCTGCAAGCGGTGGCCTTGCATCCGCGCACGAGGGAACAGGGATATAGCGGCAAGGCAGACTGGACGCGCATCGCCGAAATCAAGGCAGCGGTGAAGCTTCCTGTGATCGGAAACGGCGACATTGTTACCCCGGAAGACGCTTTTCGCATGGCGCGAGAAACAGGCTGTGACGCCGTGATGGTAGGGCGTGCGGCATCTTCGAATCCGTGGATCTTCCGTCAAATCGAGCAGTACGCGGTTACGGGCGCGTATGACACGCCGCCGGAGAGTGCGCGCTACGATCTAATGCGTCACTATTACACAATGCTCGCCGCGCACGGAGTTACTGAACTGTGCAACAGCGATGCAGTCGGCAAGATGAAGCAATTTGCCACCTACTTTACGCATGGCGTGCGCAACGGATCGAAGTTGCGCGCGGAAATTTATCACGCGCACGATGCCACAACGATTCTCGACCTGGTCGACGCGTTCTTTGAACAGGAACTCACTGTGGCGGGCTAGGCCTACCAACCGTCGATCTTGCGGCCGGTCAGGATGTCCTTTTTCGATCCCTCGATGTCGCCGAGTGCCGCTCTCGACTGAGCGCGTGCGAAATAAAAAGTTGGCTGACCGGGCTCAAATTCAAGGGCCCGATTGAAATCCGCGAGTGCGAGCGCGTGCCGGCCAAGCGACTGATAGGTTGAGGCTCTCTGAACGTAATATTCCAGACGCGCATCGAACTTGATAGCCTCCGTGTAGTCGTCGATCGCCTTGGTCCAATTACCTGTGACGCGTTCCGCAGCGGCTCGCAGACTGTACGCCTGGGCCAATTGCCCGTTCAGCTTGAGTGCGTGCTCGGCGTCCGCAAGCGCGCGAGTTGCGTCGCGCTTGCCTAAATACGCAAAGCCGCGTTCCACCAGAACGGCGGGATCGGCGGGCCGCATTTCCGCCGCACGCGTGTAGTCGGCGATGGCCTGCTCGGGCTTCGTCTGCAACACATAGGTGCGAGCGCGCACAAGGTAGGCGTCAAATGCCTCCGGACGGATCTGGATGGTGCGGTCGAAATTCAGAATGGCTTCCTCATACCGTGTAGCCCGCATAAGCCGGACTCCCGCGTCATAGGATTGGCGCGCTTCCACGGGATCGTTGATTCGTTGGTAGATAAGCCAAGCGGCGCCTGATAAAGCGGCTGCGCAAACGATGCACGCTAGCACGATCTTACGCTTGCGCCGTTCGACGTCTTCAGCCATGACCGGAATCATGACCAAGGGCTTGTCGGGCTGTTCTCCGGGTGGCGGTGCAAATGTTTGTTCCCGCTCAGTCATTGCTTTTATCATAGAAGAGAAATCCATGAAACATGTGCAAATTATCACCGACGGCGCGTGCCTGGGCAATCCCGGTCCCGGAGGCTGGGCCTACATCATTCGTTTCGGCGAGCATAAGCGGGAAGTTTCAGGATCTGAGCCTCATACGACGAACAATCGCATGGAGATCACGGCGGCACTCGAGGGGTTGCGTGCTCTGAAGGAACCCTGCGACGTGGAAGTGGTCACGGATTCGGAATATTTGAAAAATGGCATCACCAAATGGATTCATGGCTGGAAAAGCAACGGTTGGAGGACCAGTGCCAAGAAGTCGGTGGTGAACCAGGACCTGTGGGAAGATCTGGACCGCGTGGTGAACGGCCACACGATCCATTGGACGTGGACGAAGGGACACGCGGACCATGAGGACAACAATCGTTGCGACGAGCTCGCCACGATGGCCGCCCGCAGCGCAAAGGCCGGAAGATAGTCCCGCCGAATATGAAACGTTCGGCTGCTAGTGTATCTCTTACAGTTCAGGCAATCTTCGAAAATGATCAAGACATTTCTTGCCTTCATTCTCATAGCGGCGGCCGCCAACGCACAACCCATCAGTGCCGGGCTGAAATTTGGTGTGCCGCTCAATGACGCATTTTCTATTCGCTCGCCAAATCCATTCAGTTATGTCGCGGAGACCCGGCGCTACACGGTTGGACCTTTTATAGAATTGCGCTTGCCGGCGCATCTGGCGATCGAAATCGATGCTCTGTATAAGAGCTATGAGTACCGGGCGACGGTTGCTTCGGGTGCGGCCGTGCAGGCTAGTTCCTGGGAATTTCCGGTGCTCGGCAAATACAAATTACTGTCAGGGCCAATCCAACCTTACATCGAAGGCGGCGTTGCGTTCAGCCGGCTAACCGATATTCCGCAAGTGATCGAACTGAGCAATAAGAACAATTATGGCGTCGTGGCGGGTGCCGGAGTCGAACTGCGCCTAAAATTCGTCCGCATTGCACCGGAGATACGTTATAGCGGATGGACGCGGCGGTTTTTCGACAGCCCTGGCAACTATCTGCAATCGAACCGTAATCAGGCCGCTGTGCTGGTGGGGATAAGCTTCTAATCTCGCGCAGACGCCGCGCGATGCTTAGCGTGCGGGCTAGACTAGAGGCAGGCGATGCCACCGTTAACGCTTCCTCATGTGCCCGCTATCACCGTTACGTCGGTCATCGACGTACTGGCCGTAGCCGTACTCATTTACCAGCTCGCGCTGGTAATGCGGGGGCGCCGCGCGGCGCAGATTCTCATCGGACTGGGCGCTTTGGGGGCAACTTACCTGATCGCCGTGTGGGCGCAGTTCTACTTATTGCGCACGGTCTTGGCGGCACTTGCTCCGTATCTGCCTTTCGCGCTCATCGTCATGTTCCAGTCCGAGATCCGGCGGATGCTTGCGCGCATCGGGCACATACGCTGGCTGGGACTAGGGGGTCGCCTGGAACGGAGAGAAGTAGCGGAAGAAATCGTTCTTGCGGTACGGCATATGTCCGAGCATCGGGTGGGCGCCCTTATCGTCATCGAACGTGATATCGGCTTGCGCACTTTTGTTGAGAGCGGTGTGCCTTTGGACGCTCTGGTCTCGCGCGATCTGCTGTGCTCCATCTTTGAACCGAAGGGCGCCCTGCATGACGGAGCCGTGATTTTGCAGCGGGATAGAGTCATTGCGGCAGCGTGCTTTCTGCCGTTAACCACACACCAGCTAACCTTTCGGACCATGGCAACACGGCATCGCGCCGCGATAGGGGTGACTGAAGAAACCGACGCGCTGGCGATTGTGGTCTCCGAAGAATCTGGCAAGATCGCCGTAGCGCTCCGCGGCGATATCGAGCCGGACGTTTCACTGGACCGCTTGCATGAAATGGTGACCCATCATGGTTCCACGCGGACTCGGCGCGTCGAAGTGAGTGCGGAACGCCGCTGGAAGCAGGCTGGGACGTGAGACGTAGCATGTGGTGGCTCCCCCAGAACCTGGGCTGGAAACTGGGATCGCTAGCAATCGCCATAGTGCTATGGGTTGCGCTGGCGCCGCGCGAAGAGGCGGTTGCCGTGCACAATGCCCCCGTGTTGTATCGGAATTTGAACGCAGACATGTGGCTCACAGAGGCCTCACAGGATAGCTTAATGCTCGAACTGCGCGGCCCCGCCCGACTGCTGACGGCGCCGAACCTGGCGGATGTGGTGGCCGTGGTGGATCTGGCCGGTATGACTCGGCCTTCCGAACGGACCATCACGTTGGACGCTTCGCATCTGAACCTTCCGACTGACGTGGTTTTACAGCGCGCCATGCCCGCGCAATTGCGTGTCCGCGTCGACCACCGTCAAACCAAGGATGTTCCCGTAGAGCCGGACATGATAGGTGAAGTCCCTGCCGGTTATCAACTGGTTTCGAAGTCGGTAGTCCCCGAGGTGGTGCGCTTGGTGGGAGGGGAGCAAAGACTGCGCACGATGACCCGCGTAAGAACCGGCGGAATTCAATTAAGGGATTTGACGGAGCCTGCCGAAATTGAAGTAAGGGCGTTGGTCGAAGATGGAATGGTGCAGTTCGAAACATCGCCTGCGGTAACAGTGAAGCTCGACATTCAGCCGAAACGAAAGAAATAAGGACGCATGCGGCAACTTTTTGGGACGGACGGAATACGCGGGTTGGCGGGTGACTATCCGTTGGATCCGGCGACCACTTTCGCGCTGGGCGGCGCCCTCGCGCAGTGGGCGCGTACGCGTCATTCGAGCAGCGAAATCGTGATCGGCATGGATACGCGTGAATCCGGACCATGGATCGCGGAACACGTGGCAGGCGGCTTGGCCTCGGAGGGTGTGCACGCGCGCTTCGCCGGATTGATCACGACCCCAGGCTTGGCCCACGCCGCCAAAGTGGGTCCGTTCGCCGCCGGAGTGATGATTTCCGCGTCCCACAATCCCTATCGAGACAATGGCATCAAGATCATCGATCATTCCGGATTCAAGCTGCCCGATGAAGAGGAAAACGCCATTGAGGACGAGCTATTCGCGCGGCTGAAGAAGGGGGTCGCGCCCGTGCCTGGATCACTGAAGATCGACGAAGGGTTGGACGCCGAATACCTGGA
This sequence comes from uncultured Acidobacteriota bacterium, assembly GCA_902826605.1. GTDB lineage: Bacteria > Acidobacteriota > Terriglobia > Bryobacterales > Bryobacteraceae > Palsa-187. The sequence goes on along the minus strand of CADEFM010000008.1, from coordinate 109,463 downwards.
GCATCTGGCGGCCTCGATGCCGCAAGGGATGGCTGGTATGCACATCGCCGTCGATGGCTCCAATGGCTCCGCCAGTTATCTCGCGCCTGCGCTGTTTGAACGGCTGGGGGCGCGAGTGAGCATGATGGGCGGCGCGCCTGATGGGAAAAACATCAATTTGAATTGCGGGTCCCTGCACTTGGATGGACTGCGTGTCCACGTGATCAACAATCGAGCCGATGCCGGTGTCGCGTTTGACGGAGATGCCGACCGGGCGCTCTTCGTCTCCTCATCTGGCAAAATCGTAGATGGGGATGCAGTGATGTTCATTCTGGCGCGGGCCTTGCACCAGAAAGGGCAGTTAAGCGAAGTAGTCGCCACCGTAATGTCGAATCTTGGCCTGGAGCGCGCCCTGCAGCGCCATCACATTGGACTGGTGCGCACCGCGGTGGGTGACCGGTACGTCCTGCAAGAAATGCAGCGAAGAAATGCCCCATTGGGAGGCGAGCAGAGCGGTCACATCATCCTGCGGGATTTCGCCACCACGGGCGACGGTATGCTGACGGCATTGCGAGTGTTTGACGCCATGCGGGAGAGCAAGCTGGGCCTGGATGAGTTGACGGCCGAGGTGGAAACTTATCCGCAGATCCTGGTCAATGTGCGGGTCAAACAAAAGCGTCCGCTCGAAGATTTGGATACCGCAAACCGAGAGATTCGCGCGGCTGAGGGGGAATTCGGCGATGCGGGACGCGTACTGGTTCGATTTTCCGGCACCGAACCCCTGGCGCGCGTCATGGTGGAAGGCCCTCACCTGGAACGTGTGGAGCACTTTGCGCACAGCATCGCGAATGCGATTCGCGCCGACTTAGGGGACTAAGTAAAGGAAATCCTTCGTCCCGCCGAACTATACTAAGAGTTCTATGTTTTTTCGTCACGAAAAGCAGCATGTGCCCACCTTTGAGGAGCGTTTGAACGCTCTCTCCCAACATGGTTTCACGGCGTCCCGGGAATCCAACGGCCACGCGAAAGTCATTCGTAAGGAATGCGGCGCGCAAGTGCAGGACCTGGGCGACGGCAAAGTAGGGCTGGGGAAAGCCGGCGTTCTGGTGGGCGGTGAGATCGCCACCCTGATTCACGGTGGATACCAGATGTTCCTTCGTGCGCCGTCGGGCAAGGAAGTGCCGGCACTAGCGTCGCACTTGACGGCGTTACATGCGTTTGACGAAGACCTGCGGGAAGGACTGGGAATAACCAGCCTGTATAACCTCTCACTAGGCACAACATTCGACTCGCATCTTTATGATCGCGTGGAGGACCGCGACGACGGACCTCACCCGCACCCCTGGGAGAAGTAGTGCCGAATCCAGTACAAAAGCAAACCGCGGTGATCATCGGAGCGGGTCCCGCAGGGTTGACAGCCGCGCTTGAACTATTGCGCCGGACGGGGATTCATCCCATCGTCCTCGAGCAGAGCCAGGAAATCGGCGGAATTTCCCGGACGGTTAAGTACAAAGGCAACCGGATGGATATTGGGGGGCACCGCTTTTTCTCCAAATCTGATCGGGTGATGAACTGGTGGCTGGAGGTGATGCCTCCGGAAGCGAGTGCCGACGCCACCGAATACATTTCCTACCAGAACAAGACTCGTGCGCTTTCGACGGGCGGCCATGGCACACCCACGGGCGACCGCGTGATGCTAATCCGAAACAGGAAGTCGCGGATCTATTTTTTACGCAAGTTCTTCGACTATCCGATTTCGCTGAGTGCTCAGACGCTCCAAAATCTGGGAATCACCCGGACGATAAAGATCGGAGTGAGTTACACAGCCAGTCTGCTGAAGCAGATCAAGCCGGAGCGGTCTCTTGAAGACTTTCTCATCAATCGGTTTGGCAAGCAACTTTACTTGACGTTTTTCAAATCGTACACCGAAAAGGTCTGGGGCGTCCCGTGTCAAGAAATCAGCGCCGAATGGGGCGCTCAACGGATCAAAGGATTGTCGATCGCGAAGGCGCTCATGCATATCGCCAAGAAGATCGCGGGCGGCAGCAAAGGCTTGCAGCAGAAGGCGACGGAAACGTCTTTGATCGAGAAGTTCCTCTATCCAAAGCTGGGCCCAGGTCAACTTTGGGAGTTTGTCACGGAAGACGTTCGGGCGCGTGGCGGCGAGATCTTGATGGGCTGGAGCGTAGCCGGACTGATTACCGAAGGCAAGCGTGTAACCGGGGTCGAAGCAATTCACGAATCTGGAGAGAAGCGGCGCTTCTATGGCGACTATGTATTTTCCACCATGCCGATGCGGGATTTGGTGCGCGCGCTGGATTGCACGGTTCCCCCGCCGGTAAGAGAAGTAAGCGAAGGTTTGATCTATCGCGACTTCATCACGGTCGGCGTGCTGCTCAACCGGCTGCAGCTCACCGAGGAAACGCCCACCGGCCGCGGCCTGCTGAAGGACAACTGGATCTACATACAAGAGCCTGATGTGCTGGTAGGGCGTGTGCAGATCTTCAATAATTGGAGTCCGTATCTTGTGGCGGATCCCAGCAAAGTGTGGCTGGGACTAGAATACTTCTGCTACGAGACCGATGACATCTGGAAATTACCGGACGCCGAAATGATTGTGCTGGCCGCGAACGAGATGGAGAAGATCGGCATCATTTCAACGAAGGACGTTCTTGACGCCGTCGTCGTGCGTCAGCCCAAGACGTACCCGGCCTATTTTGGCGCGTACAACCGGTTTCCCGAGTTGCGTGAGTACCTCGACGGTTTCGAAAATCTGTTCCTGGTGGGACGGAACGGCATGCACAAGTACAACAACCAGGATCACTCGATGCTGACGGCCATGACCGCCGTGGACAACATTTCTGTTGGACGCGTGGACAAATCGAACATCTGGGCAGTGAACACCGAACAGGATTATCACGAAGACAAAGGTGAGCCGAACGCCCAGCCTTCTGGCGATGCGATTCGAAACGCACCGAAAGAGGAGACCCCTAGCGAGGTCGCTCGATGAGCGGGTCCCCCCCGCTTTTCGTTGGCGCCACTTTCAAAATCGTGCAGGCGGGTGATCCGGTGTTACGGATGCCTGCTCGTGCGGTCACTCCCGAGGAAATTCGCTCTCGCGAGATGCAGCAGCTCACAAGCCGGATGAAGGACACTATGCGGGATGCTCCGGGAGTGGGGCTGGCCGCGCCCCAAGTCGGACTCTCTTTACAACTTGCCGTAATCGAAGATCGGGCCGAGTATTTACGTGGCGCATCTCCGGAGCAGCTCTTGGAGCGGCAGCGCGAGGAAGTTCCGTTCTTTGTTGCGTTTAACCCGTGCATCGTCCATGCCTCTGAGGAGACCGCCGAATTCTTCGAAGGCTGCCTAAGTGTCAGTGGTTTTGGTGCGTTAGTGCGCCGATCACTTAGCGTCGAGGTTGAATATTTGGATGAGGATGCTCAACCTCAGCGGATCGAAGGGCGGGGCTGGTTCGCGCGCATATTGCAGCACGAAATCGATCACTTGAATGGAAAGCTGTACATTGATCGCATGGAGCCGCGTTCCTTCACAACTTCAGAAAATCTGGCGCGCTATTGGAAAGATCTGCCAGTGGCGGACGTTCGTGAACGGCTAGTGCCAAAATTGGTTCAAAAATAGAAAAGCCCGCACGCCATCGGCGCACGGGCTTTAACCGTGATTCTGTTTTTCGCGACTTACTTTTTAGCTACGACGTTCAACTCGGCGAGCACTTCATCGCTGTGCTTGTTGGGGTTCACCTGGGTCCACACCTTGGTGATCTTGCCCTTGGGGTCCACCAAAAATGTGTTACGGGCGGCGACGGTATCCGTGCCCATTTGCCGGGTGGAGCCGTAAAGGTTCACCACTTTCTTATCTGTATCGGACAGAAGCTTAAACGTCAGATTCTGTTCGGCGCAGAATTCCTTGTGGCTGTCGGCCGAATCCACGCTGACGCCCACGATCACCGCATTCTTCTTGTTGTATTCCTCCTGGGCGACCTGGAAGTTGTGCGCTTCAATCGTACAGCCCGGGGTCTTATCTTTCGGGTAGAAATACAGAACCACCCACTTACCCGCGAAATCCTTCAGGCTGACTTTGGACCCATCCTGCGAGGGAAGGGTAAAGCCGGGAGCCTGCTGACCGGTCTGCGGCAGCTCGGCGGCGTAAAGTGAAAAAGCGCTGGCCAGGAGAGCCAGCGTGAGAACGATCGCAAAGCGATTCTGGTGCATTGGAAAACTCCTTCTCGGTTTCGAACGGTCCGATTACGAGTTCAAGTGTACAGCATTCTCAGAGCCTCCAACAACGTCGCCCGCGGCGGGTTCGCGACGCGCACTCGCAGAATGACATTACAATGGTGGCGTGAGCGGCTCCCCCCAGGTGGATTGGGAACAGTTCGAAGGCCACATAATCGACGGCCAATTTCCGCTCATTCGTCTGCTCCACGCGAACAGTAGCGCTGTGTTTGAAACCAAGTACTCTGGTGCGCGCGCGGCGATCAAATTGACTCCGGCTCGAATGGACCCTGACGCTCTGGCGCGTTGGAAGGCGTCGTCCGCATTGACACACCGCCATTTACTCAAGATATTCGCTGGTGGCGAATCAGAGCTGCCCAGCGTGACTGTCCACTATGTGGTGATGGAATTGGCCGATGACGATTTATCTCTGCTGTTGCGAGAACGGACGCTCACGTCCCAGGAAGCTTTGGAAATGCTGGTTCCAGTGGCTAGTGCGCTCGAGTATCTGCACGGCCGGGGGTTTGCCCTAGGCGGACTGAAGCCATCCGCGATTATGGCGGTTGGGGACCTTGTGAAGCTGCCACTAGATCGAGCGGTGGAAGGCGGCGATCAGAACGACGATTGTTTCGCCGTGGGCATGCTTGTGCAAGAGGCGTTACCCCAGCCGCTTGCCGAGCCGTTTCGAGAAATAGCCGAGGGATGCCTCGCATCGCCTCGCGCACGTTGGACTGCGGCGAAGATCGTAACGCACCTCAAGTCCGGAAACAAACCGGCGCCTGCCTCTAAATCGCCGTCACTCGTCGTGATCGCCAGTGCTTTAGTGTTATCGCTAGTCTTGGTAGCTCTGTGGAAGCAGAGACCCACTGAGAAACCGTCCGTCGCGCCTGTAGTGACCCGCAACCCTGAAGCACCGTCCCCCCCCGCGCGGGCGGCCGCGCCGCCTTCAGCTACCGGAGCGACGCCTGAGGTCATTCGCCGGGTATTGCCCGATATTCCGCCGCGGGCCCGAAACACCATCCAAGGAACCGTTGTGATCAATGTACGGATTCGTGTGGATAGCGAAGGCAATGTGACGAGTGCCGCGCCCGCGCCCCCCGTCGCCAGCAAATATTTAACGAATCGGGTATTGAACGCAGCGAGAGAATGGAAATTCGCGGCCAACGGGCGACCGGCAGGGGCGCCGCAAGAGTGGATGTTACGCTTCCGGCTTCTGCGCGCTGATACAGTTGTGTCCGTCTCCGCCGTCCCTTAGCGGATCCCTGAGACTAGTGACCGCTCTCTGTGTGTTCCGTCTCGGCGGCCTTCATCGGAAACTGTGCGCCGGCCGGTATGGGCACCAGCATTTGTTCCTTCCGATAGATCAGGGTTGACGTGTTGTAGCTGGCGATTTCGAAACCGTGTCCGTGCGTGATGGCGTCGGTAGGACAAGCCTCCACGCAATATCCGCAAAAGATGCAGCGGTTATAGTCGATGTTATAAACTTTGGCGTAACGCTCGCCGCCGCTGATGCGAAGCTCGGTGGTGTTTTCGGCGGCTTCGATATAGATGCACTGGGCGGGGCAGGCGGCCGCGCACAAGAAACATGCTACGCACTTTTCCAGGCCATTATCGTCGCGCTGCAACTCGTGCACTCCGCGAAAGCGTTCCTGGAACTTGGCGGGCGCATCCGGATAGTCCTCGGTAATCGTCGGGTTTAGCATCTCCTTAAAGGTGATACCCATGCCCTTGGCGATCGCCGCCGCGCCGTTGAACACGTCCGAAATAGGGTTGGCCATGATGAAAATTTCAGTTTAGCGCATCCCGGCTTCAAGAAATGGTCCAATAAGACTCAATGGCCAAGGGCGCGAACTGCGCGGAGGCCCCCATGCATGCTCATTCGACGGCACTCACTGATCTTTTGGGGCCTTTTATTCATGGCGCTGCTCGCGGCTCGGCTGTGCCATGTGGAGATTCTTTGGGCGGACGAAGACTATCACCAGGCTGCCGCGATTCAGATTCTGCATGGCAAAATGCTGTATCGCGACATCTGGTATGACAAACCGCCCGTTAACGCCCTTGTCTATCTGCTTTTTGGCGCTCAATATGGATGGGCGATGCGGCTGGCCTCGGCTCTCTACGGGCTGCTTGTATGTGTACTCGCGTTCCGCTTCTCATCAGAATTGTGGACGCGCAGGGAAGGGTACTGGGCGGCAGCGCTTTTCGCATTCTGTCTGGTTTTCTATTTTCCCGGCGCAACTCTCACCTTGGAGCCGGACACGCTCTTGCTGGCGCCTCATCTGACGTCGGTGTACCTGGCGTGGCGTGGACGCGCTCTGGCTGCCGGTATCGCGGCCGGCGTGTCCATGTGCATCAGCGTCAAAGGAGTGTTCGTGCTGGCGGCGTGCGCGTTGTTCGGTGTGCAGATGTGGCCGTTGTTGAGCGTGGGGTTCCTGATCCCCGTTGGCTTACAATTCGCATGGCTAGGCGCGGCGGGTGCGTTCGGAGATTACTTCGAACAAGTCTGGAAATGGGGGATGTTGTACGCCGCCTCTGCCCTCAGCGTGGGTGCAGGCTTATTGCGTTTGGCGAACTGGTTCGGCTTTCATTCGGCACTGGTGGCTGGGGCGGTCTGTTTTATTATGAAGCGCGAACCCACTTCACGATGGTGGATCGGATGGTTCGGTCTTTCTCTTGTTGCCGCCGGTGTAGGCTGGCGGTTCTTGCCACGCTACTTGGATCAACTCTTACCACCGTTGGTCATCGTGGCCTCGCGCGGATGGGCGCTTCTGCTGGACGGGCAAAATGGGGTGAGTCTGAAGCGCAAGGTGGGCATTCCCTTGTGCGTCCTGACACTTGCTATTCCCGCTATCCGCTTTGGTCCGCGCTATGTGACGTTGGCTTCTGATCTATTAAGTGGCAGGCCGCATCGCTGGGCGGACATTGCGATGGATCAGGAAAGCCGCGCCGCGTCGCAAATCGTCCAGCGACTTGCCCGTAACGGAGACACAATTTTCATCTGGGGCTACCGTCCGAATGTCGTCGCCTATACACGCTTGGCCATTGCGGGCCGCTTCTGGGATTCCCAACCACTCACCGGGGTTCCTGCGGACCGGCATCTGTCGAGCGCAGCCGCCATCGCCTCGGAATGGGCCGCTGTCCACCGCGCGGAATTCATCCGCTCGCAACCGACGTTCCTCGTCGACGGCTTGAGTCTCTACAATTCGCGTTTGGATATCAATAAATATCCAGATCTGGCGGAGTGGCTTACGCGTTACTGTGAGGTAGGCCGAACGGGCGGAATGATCGTTTACCAATATATGGATGGACGCGCCAGCCAGCAGTGCGCAACTCGCTAGCCACGCTGCTCACTGCCCGCGCTGCTCTTTTTGGCGGCTCTGAGCGTGAAATAAAAGGTAGAACCGGTGCCAGGCTTGGATTCCAGCCAAATCCTTCCCCCGTAGCGTTGGATCATTCGCTGGCACATAGCAAGACCGATGCCCAGTCCTGGAACCTCCTCTCCGTGCAGCCGCCGGAACAATTCGAAAATGACTTGATAGTTCTCGGTCTTGATTCCGATTCCGTTATCGCCGACCGCAAAACGGACTTCTCCGTTATTGACGGCGGCTGAGACCTGGATCACCGGCGGCACTCCTGGACGCCGGTACTTTAGCGCATTGGCAATCAGGTTTTGGAACACCTGGGTGAGCGCTTGCAAATCGATTTGAGCGGCGGGCAGCGGTGCGATTTCGACGCTGGCCGCGCACTCGTCGGTTGCGGCGCGCAAGGTTTGCAGCGCGGACGCGGCGGCCACCGCTGCATCCGCGGCCACGCCAGCTTCAAGCGGTTGATGCATCAGTCGCGAGTACGCCAGCAGTGCGTCTATCAGCGAGCGCATTCGCTCCACGCCGTCGACGATGTAGTGCGTGAACTCGCGTGTTTCCTCATCCAGAGAGGTTTGCCGCTGAACCAGAAGCTGCGTGTAACTGGCGATGATCCGCAGGGGCTCTTTCAGGTCATGGCTGGCGGTGAACGCGAATTGCTCGAGCCCGGCGTTGGCTTGCTCCAACTCACGAATCTTATAGCGCAGTTCCGCGTTGACGCGGCGGAGCTCACGGCGGTCACTGGATGCGGCCGCGACCGCCAATCCGTCGCCGGTCAAAGCGAAATCCCCAGAGGGTCGCTCTTCCAGCAGTGCCTGTGGATCGGACCCGCTGATCCATTCCACTTGGTAGCCGGCTTGGCCCAACAGCGCTGTAATGGCGGAATCCCCAGGCTGCATGCCGTTTGCCGTCAGCACTCGCAGACGCCGCTTCTGCATTCCGATGGCCCTCCCTGATGGTGGTCATAGAAATGGTGTGCCAGGCCCGGGAATTCTCTCACATAAAATGTCGGCTAGCCCTGGCCTGGTAGTCGGATAAATGTTGGTTGATGGCCTCAATCGTAAAAGGGCAACAAGCTTTAGCGTTTTCGCGCCTTCCATCGGTACACGCATTCAATCAACACAATCACTGCGAGCATGAGACTGAAATTCCACCCTAAAATAGCGAGTGGGGAGCCGCCGAACGGTCTGTATGAGAGTTGAAAGGCTACAGCTGCGGAGAATATCGTCGTTATGACGATTGCATAGTAACCCTTGATCGTCCAATCCTCCTGTTGAGGATTGCGCGCCATTGAGCGCTCTTGACGCTGAACCAGCAAAATCGCGGGTATAGTTATTGAAAGCACCATTCCTAGAGCCCCCAGCGTGACGACGGCCCTTGAAATGGCGTCGTCGTAATCCCGGAACGCTGCGAACAAATTCGCTAGAAAGCCCACGACCCCAACACAAGCGATTGCCTTGATTCTGCGGCTAGAGTTCATGCCGATCCCGCATCTCGCGATGTGTGGGTCATGCCAAGGTCCTTTCCCCTTAAGTATCGGCGTGTCATGCCACGGCCAGTAGATAACTTTAATCAACGAAAAGCCCAGCCTGTTTCGGGCTGGGCTTTTAAGCTTGGTGGTGGACGATTTAGGGCGGGTCGCCAATTACTGATGCGGCCTCCAGTAGATCGCGCACCGTCCAGATATGATCCGCGATCCCGGACGCCATGGCGGGCGTCATACGCAGAGACTTGTGAACGCGCCCGAAGTTATACCAGCAGTACCAGAGCGCGACCGCTGCCCAGTGGTTTTCCAACTTCTTCGAAAAGCCGTTCGTTAAACGAGTGAACCTCCGAAGGCCCATCCGCAGGCTGAGATTTGAGCGCTCGATAATCGAAATACAAATGCGTTTGGGGTAAGGTTGACCCATGATTGGGACTACCTCCACTGCGCTTACTTCTGCGGGGCTGTAGCGCTTCTCTCCGTCCTGGGGCGCACGATACACCTTGATGAGTTGGGCGAAGTCGCAGCGAAATCAATAGGATAGCCCCACCGCTATCCTACTCAACCAACATTTATCCGGCTAGCCCTGGCCTCAGAGTCAGGCGCGCGTAAGAAATAGCGGCAGCCCGAGTTTTTGAGTGTAATCCGGCCGGTATCGGTCCGTGTTGTACATCGTGGCCACATCCACGCGCCGCGCCCCCAGCTTGGGATCCGGAATTGACGACATGGCATAGCGGCCCTCCACAATGGCGGACATCAGGCCACTTTTCCCCGCGACCAGAGATTCGAACGCCATAGTTCCCATCACGTTTGAAACCAGTTTGTCGATGAAATCCGGCGAGCCGGAACGCAAATCGTAAGTCAAATCGCTGGCAATGGTTTCTTCCCCGGTACGCGCACCGATTTCAGTTGCCAGGGCTTCCGCCACGCTGGCCTTCTTGCGGTGTCCGTACGCGTCTGGTTCGCCGTAGCTTTGCGTTTTGTAGCCCACCCAGCGCGCGCCTTCCGAAAGCACCACCAGCGAATAGTTCGCCGGCTCGGAACGCTTGTCGGACATCAGCAAGGCAATGAGCTTTTCGAGATCCACTTCATATTCCGGGATAACGCAGCGTATGGACGTGGCGAACGCGGTATATAGCGCGGTGTAACCGGCGTCCCGGCCGAAGACGCGAAAAACCCCAACGCGTTCGTGAGATTCCACGGTGGTCCGCTGCCGCTCAATGGCATCGATGGCGCGCGTGATCGCTGTGGAAAATCCGATGCAGTACTCGGTGCCGCGGACGTCATTGTCCATGGTCTTGGGCACTCCCACCACTTTCACGCCCAATCGATCGAGCGTCGCCGCGAAGCTCAGTGTATCGTCCCCGCCAATCACGATGAGCGCGTCGATTTGGAGAGCTTCCAGATTCTTGATCACCTGCGCGCTCATATCCCAGCGTTCGCCGTTTTTCGGAAAATTGACGCCGGCCAGAAATTCCGGCACAGCTTTCATCTTCGACGGATTGGTCCGGCTGGAATGCAGCATGGTTCCGCCCACGTGCTCAATGTCACGCGTATTTTCACGAGAAAGAGGGAAGATATAGCGTGCTCGGGTGGCGGGGTCGTCCAAATTGACGTGTGTTAGACCTTCCCAACCCCGGCGGATGCCGATCACTTCAATGTTCCGTTCGACACTGCGATAGGTGACGCTCTTGATGACCGCGTTCAGGCCGGGTACATCGCCGCCGCCAGTCAGAATTCCGATTCGATGGATAGCCATGCACCATTCTACTGTGACTTTGGCTGAAACTGGGGTACTGTCCTAAATCTGCGTTGATGTCATTTGGGCCAAGGTCCAAAGTAAATCAAGAATGCGCTAACGGCACTGAGTACGAATCCGAAGGCGTGGAAGATTCGGAAAGTTCTGCGAGATACGCGATAGCGCCCCATAAAAAAGTGCCCCTTGTAACGAGCTTCATAAAAAAGAGGTAAAAGGAAGGCAGCAGCAACAAAAAGCATGATGATCGCAACAACCCATCGCGGCATAGAAGGCCATTAATCGGGAACGTGTTCATATTAACAGTTCGGCAATGTCCCACACGTGATCCGTGATGCCCGCCTGCATCGCAGGGGTAACGCGAATCGAGCGATGAATCTTGCAGAAGTTGTAATAGGCGAAGTGCAGACAGAGCGCAGCCCACAGATTTTCCCATTTCTTAGAGAAGCCATTGGTCAAGCGCGTAAGGCGACGCATCTGCATCCGCATGGTCAGGTTTTGGCGCTCCACAATCGAAGTGCAGATACGTTTGGGGTCTGGGTCTCCGTAGATTGGGATTACCTCCACGGATGCAACCTCAGCAGGTGAATACCGCGCCTCCCTCTCCTGGGGCGAGCGATAAACCTTGATGAGTTGCGCGAAGCCGCTGATGCGATCATGCAACGTTGTAGTGATCGCGGAGCGGTAAGGCGCGAAGCCATCCGTTGTGATTTGAAATTTCTGTTTGCCGCTAGTAGCGTGCCGCAGTCCTTCGATGAAAACATCTGTGGTCGCTTGATTGCGCTTACCGAGCGCGAAATTCAGAACGAGTTTGGTATTGCGCTCAATCGCTACGAACGTGTACGCATCGCCAAAGCTCGCATCATCTTCTGACTTCACGCGCTTATTTTTCTTGGCTACTATTCCCCACAGTTCGTCACATTCCACATCGGCCACCGGAACGTTGACGATTAGACGGCCCATGAGCTTTTCGCATTGCTCGCCAGCAGCAACCAGCAGCTTGAGAATTGTATCGCGGTGTAGGCCGCTGATGCGCTCAGCGGACCGCACGGAGCAACCTTCGATGAGGAGTTGCAGAACTTTTTCAACCTGGGTAAGCGGGACAGTAGAGCCTACGATCCGATCTGAGAGTTTGGCGCTGAACGTCTTTTTGCACTCCACGCAACGAAACCGCTGGCTACCGTTTCGGTTGGTTCCGAACCGCTGCGCATCAGCTTTGCAAGTGGGGCACGTCATGAAACTGGGGGCCCTGATCCATCGGCGACGCGTCCGGTTCCCTTTCACCGCCTGCTCGAAGAACTCAGCCTGCGAGTGGTTCGCGGTGAGGTCTGTTCCTCGTGTATTTTGATGAATCCCCAAAGCCCGGCAATCTTGTGGTGATTGCCGGCTGGCCATTTGAAGTGTTGGATATGGGTCGGAATTGGATCGACAAGGCGCTGGCGGCCAGAGTTGCTGAACTGCCCGATTACTTCGCTGGCGAATCGAAGGTCGGTTGCGCTTGTGAGACGATCACAATCTGCATGTCCTTGGCGAAACGGACGATGCTTTGCGCTAGATCCTGCGACGGGACTCGGAACCACGACACTCCAACCTTGGAACGGGCGAGAAAGATTTGGGTGATTTGATTCAAGCGCGCGAAGTCCAAGAGTGTGCTCACCACGTCCTCGCCTTCCAAAAGTCGCGTCTCGATATGCAGGTTTCGCGCGAAATTCAGATGCTTCTCGATTTTATCCTGACCGGTTGACGACTGCATGGCAACCGCGAAGCATTCCGCCGCCATAAAATCGCCCATGCGCTTCGCACGGCGGATCAACATGACCGATTCAGGGTCGGCCGTGACCAACATCAGGATCTTATGCCGCCGGCCTGGGACCTCTTCAGGGGAGGTGTTTTCATTCTCCAAACGGTGCTCGACCTCATGGGCGGCCTGCCGTAGCGCGAGTTCGCGCAGAGCCACCAGAATCTGCTCGCGGAAGAAGTTTTTTCGGGCCTGCTCTGCTTTTTCCCGCGCGTAGACAACACCGCGTTCCAGGCGATTCAGCAACGCCTGTGGCGTGAGGTCCATCATGACCACTTCGTCAGCCCTCTGTACCACCCAATCCGGAATTGTCTCGCGCACTCGAATCCCGGTGATGTGCCACACCTGGTCATTCAAGCTTTCCAGATGCTGAATGTTCATCGTGGTCAACACGTCGATCCCTGCGTCGAGCAGAACCTGGACGTCTTCCCAGCGTTTTGCGCGTTCCGCGCCGGGAATGTTCGTGTGAGGAAACTCGTCGACGGCACATACCTGCGGGCGCCGCGAGAGGATCGCTGGAGTGTCCATCTCTTCGAATACGGTGCCGCGATACTCAATCTTTCGACGAGGAATCATCTCCAGATCCGTGGTCTTGGCGATGGTATCCTTGCGCCCGTGCGGCTCGAAGTATCCGACCACGACATCCACTCCATCCGCCTTCAAGGCGTGAGCCTCCTCCAGCATCTTGTAGGTCTTGCCGACGCCGGCGGCGTAGCCCATGAAGATCTTGAGTTTCCCTGGTGACATCTGGTCTCTATTGGGGAAAGACTCGCACGTCCATGCCGGTGGCGGATCCGATCAGCCGGTCTATGGGGTTGCCCAAAATACGCGCCTTCAATCCCACTCGTTGTGAATGGCCAACAAAGATCTGAGTGACCCCTCTGGATCTTGCGAACCGCAGGAGCACCTCAGCGGGATCGTCGCCTTCGAGAAGTTCCACATGCGCGCCCGCCGTGCGCGCGATGGTCAGCCGCTCCTCCAGGGCGACCCGGTCCTCTTCGGCTAGATTCGGCTGATGGACATACGCTACGATCAGTTCCGCGTGAAACCTTTCCGCGATGGTTAGCGCGGTCTCCATCATTTCGTGAATATTGGCGCGGGGAGTGACGCACACAAGAATGCGTTCCTGCGTACGGAATTGTTGGTGGATGCCGTGCCGTTCCAGATATTCGGTGAGTTGATGATCAACGACGTCGGCGGCCAGCACCAACGCGAGTTCCCGCAGCCGGGATAGTTGACGGGCGCGCCGCTCGGCATCGACCTGCTGTTCCACGGACCGTTCGAGCGGCTCTTCCGGCGGAGCATCGACGATCTCAATATCGGATGCGTTCCTGACAAAGGAAACGGGAACCGTTTCCTGAACGCGCTTCCCCGTAATCGCCTCCACTTGATCGCGCAACTCGGCAATGTATTGGATGTTGATGGAGGCGATGACATGGATGCCCGCGTCCAGAAGCAGCTGAACGTCTTGCCAGCGATGTTGGCGGGGCGCTCCTGGAGGATTATCGTAAGCGAGCCCGTCAATGACGCAAACTCCCGGCCGGCGGCGCAGAAGCGCTTCCACATCGATTAAGGAGCGATCCGCGACAGACTGCAAGGGAATCACGTCCAGCTTACCCAGGAGCGCCTCCACTTCAGGTGGGACTTTGGTCTGAATGGCGCCGACTACTACGTCTGCGCCTCGTTCGCGGCGTCTGCGGGCTTCATCCAGCATACGGAATGACTTGCCCACTCCCGAAGCGTAGCCGAGGAAGACTTTCAACTGTCCGCTGGCAGCCGCCGTCTCCTCGGCCTGATATTCGCGGAGCAGTTCGTCCGGAGATCGTCTGCGCATCTCACTCGTCATTTTGGGCTACTAGAAGACTGCATTGGAAAACGCCGGTTGAGTTCCAGGTCCAAGAGCAACACGTTTACACGCGGTTCCCCGAGCACGCCCAGATCCGGTGTTTCGGTAAATTGCGCGATCAGTTCGTTGACTCGCGCCAGGGGCGCGCCGCGAAGTTTCGCCACCCGGCCGGCCTGCGCGCGCGCAGCGTCGGGGCTGATGTGGGGGTCCAGGCCGCTAGCCGAACCCGTCACTAGATCCGCCGGGATGGGCCCGCTGTGGCCGGGATTCTCCGCGTGGAAGCGCTCGACGGCTGCGGCTACCCGGTCCACCAGCTTCTTGCTGGTGGGGCCTTGATTGAAACCGCCGGACGCCGTTGCGTCGTATCCATTGGCGCCTGCGTTCGATGGCCGTGAATGGAAGTACTCCGGCAGGGCGAAACTCTGACCGATGAGTTGGGAACCGATCACCTTGCCGTTCTCCGTAATGAGGCTGCCGTTCGCCTGATGGGGAAAGAATACTTGGCTGATGCCCGTGATTGCCAGTGGATACAAGATACCGAGTACCAGCGTCATGAACAGTTTAATGCGGAGTCCGGGAAGCAGTTGTTGCCACATAATTTTCTCTCCTTATGCGAGACGCAGCGCGACCAGCAGCTGATCGATGACCCAGATGCCGGGAAATGGCGCGACGAGCCCGCCGATTCCGTAAACGAGCAGGTTTCGCCGCAGCAGGCTAGCGGCATCCAGAGGACGGTACTTCACGCCGCGCAGGGCCAGCGGTACCAGCGCGATGATGATCAGCGCGTTAAAGATGACCGCGGAAAGCACCGCACTCCGCGACGTGTGCAAGCCCATGATGTTGAGCTTGGCGAGCGCCGGATACGTCACCATGAACATCGCGGGGATGATGGCGAAATATTTTGCGACGTCGTTGGCAATCGAGAATGTGGTCAGCGCACCGCGGGTGATCAACAACTGCTTGCCGATCGCCACGACCTCGATCAGCTTGGTGGGGTTGCTGTCGAGATCCACCATGTTGCCCGCTTCTTTCGCCGCGGCCGTACCTGTATTCATCGCCAATCCGACGTCGGCTTGGGCCAGCGCGGGTGCGTCGTTGGTGCCATCGCCCGTCATCGCAACTAAGCGTCCTTCCGCTTGCTCCTTACGGATGTACTCCAGCTTGTCCTTGGGTGTGGCCTGGGCCAGGAAATCGTCAACTCCTGCTTCGGCCGCGATGGCCGCGGCGGTTAGCGGGTTATCACCCGTGATCATGATGCTGCGGATGCCCATGCGGCGCAGCTGCCCGATGCGCTCCTTCATTCCACCCTTGACCACATCCTTCAGATGGATCACTCCGAGGAGGCGGCTGCCGTCCGCCACGCCCAAGGGCGTGCCGCCGGCCCGCGCAATCCGATCGCTCATTTCCTGGAAGTTGCCGGGCACCTCGCCGCCACGTTCCGTGACGAACTTCGCGATGGCGTCGGTTGACCCCTTGCGCAACTGCCGGCCCTCGAAATCGACGCCGCTCATGCGCGTGTAGGCCGTGAATGGGATGAAGGTTGCTTCGTGTTCGGGGATGTGACGCCCGCGCAGGCCGTACTTTTCCTTTGCGAGCACAACCACCGAGCGGCCCTCGGGCGTTTCGTCCGCGAGGCTCGACAATTGAGCCGCATCGGCCAAAAGTTCGGACGTGACGCCGTTCACCGGCAGGAACTCGACGGCCTGGCGGTTGCCAAGCGTGATCGTACCCGTCTTGTCGAGCAGCAGGGAGTTTACGTCGCCGGCCGCTTCCACGGCCTTGCCGCTCATGGCCAGCACGTTGTGCTGCATCACACGGTCCATGCCCGCGATTCCGATCGCCGACAGCAGGCCGCCGATCGTGGTGGGGATCAGGCACACCAGCAACGAGACGAGCACGGCGACGGTCGGGGTTGTTCCGGAACCGGCCTGCGCGACGCTGAAGATCGCAAACGGCTGGAGTGTGACAACCGCCAGCAAGAAGATCAGCGTGAGTCCGGCGATCAGGATGTTCAGGGCGACTTCGTTGGGGGTCTTCTGGCGTTCCGCACCTTCCACCAGAGCAATCATGCGATCCAGAAACGTTTCGCCCGGATTCGATGTGATCTTGATGCGGATCTGGTCGGACAGGACCTTGGTGCCGCCGGTGACGGCGCTGCGATCGCCGCCGGACTCGCGAATCACGGGCGCGCTTTCGCCAGTGATCACGGACTCGTCCACCGTGGCGATGCCTTCGATGACTTCGCCGTCACCGGGAATCAGATCGCCTGCATCGCAAACGACCACATCGCCCATGCGCAAGCTGGAACCCGCCACCTGTTCGAGCGTTCCGGCGCTCGTGAGCCGTTTCGCAATCACGTCCGTCTTCGTCTTGCGGAGGGCGTCCGCCTGGGCCTTTCCGCGCGCCTCTGCCATCGCTTCCGCGAAATTGGCGAAGAGCACGGTGAACCACAGCCAAAGCGAGATCTGAACTTGAAAGCCGATGTCGCCAGCGCCAGTGGCCATGTCCCGGATGAGAAACACGGTCGTCAGGGCAGCGCCGGCCTCCACCACGAACATCACCGGGTTCTTGAGTAGCGTGACCGGATTGAGCTTCGCGAAGGACGCCTTGGTGGCGCGCGCGACGATCGAAGGATCGAACAGCGGGCGCGCATGAGCCAGCTTCTTCGGCAGAAGCGAGGTCAGGTCGTCACCGGATGCCTGAGGCTGTGTAGTGCGGGGCGCGATGGCGGTAGGCATAGAAGGGTTTCCTCGTTTCAACTCTCTAGAACGTGTTCCCGGCGTGCATCAGATAGTGCTCAACGATGGGTCCCAGCGACAAAGCGGGAATGAACGTCAGCGCGCCCACGATGAATACGGTCCCCACCAGCAATCCGACGAACAGCGGTCCGTGAGTCGGGAACGTACCGGCAGTGGCCGCGACTCTTTTCTTCGCCACCAGATTTCCGGCCGCGGCCAGCAGCGGAATCAGGAACAGGAACCGGCCGATCCACATCGCCAGGCCGATCGTCAGGTCATACCACGGCGTGTTCACCGTGATACCCGCGAAAGCGCTGCCATTGTTGGCGGTGCCGCTGGTGTAGGCGTAAAGAATCTCGCTAAACCCATGGGCTCCCGAGTTGTTCAGGTTGTTAATCGCCGCGCCCGGAGGGTTCCAGTAGCCCTTTTCTGGGAACGGAATCACTGAGCTCAGCGCCGTAAAGAATAGGATGCTGAACGCCGTGGCGATCACGGCCAACATCGCCATTTTGACCTCTTTTTGCTCGATCTTCTTGCCGAGATACTCGGGCGTGCGGCCGACCATCAGGCCGGCGATGAACACCGCTAGGATGCAATACAGCAGAATCCCGTACAGCCCTGCGCCCACTCCGCCGAAGATGACCTCACCGGTCATCATGTTGAAGATGGGAACCAACCCTCCGATCGGTGTATAGCTGTCGTGCATCGAATTGACGGCGCCGCAGCTGGCGTCGGTGGTAACGGTGGCGAACAAGGCGGAGTTCGCGATGCCGAAGCGGACTTCCTTGCCCTCCATGTTGCCGCCGGACTGCCCAGCGGTCGCGTTGGTCTGAAGGCCAAGCTTCGCAAGGTTCGGATTGCCGGACTGTTCAAATCCATAGCAGACGAAGACGCCTATGAGGAACATCACCGCCATGGCTGCGAAGATCGCCCAGCCTTGGCGCGTGTCGCCCACCATCTTTCCGAAGGTGTGGGTGAGCGCCGCGGGGATCAAGAAGATCAGGAGCATCGCGAACAGGTTGCTCAGCGGCGTCGGGTTCTCAAACGGGTGCGCCGAGTTCGCGTTGAAGAACCCACCACCGTTGGTCCCCAGCTGCTTGATGGCTTCCTGAGAGGCGACTGGGCCCTGTGCGATCACTTGCTTCGCGCCTTCGACGGTGGTGGCCTCGGTATAGGGGACCAGGTTCTGCACCACTCCCTGGGAAACGAAAAACAGTGCGCCGAGGATGGAGATCGGCAGAAGAACATAGATCGTGGCCCGCGTCGTATCCACCCAGAAGTTGCCGATGGTCTTTTTCTCTTGGCGGGCGAATCCTCGAACTAGGGCAATCGCGACGGCCATACCGGCGGCGGCGGAAGCGAAGTTTTGGACGGCCAGCCCCGCCATCTGCACGAAGTAGCTCATGGTCGCTTCGCCGGCGTACCACTGCCAGTTTGTGTTCGTGACGAAGCTTGTCGCCACATTGAACGCCTGGTCGGGTGAGACTTGGGCGGCGCCAAAACCCTGGGGATTCAGTGGCAGCACGCCTTGTAGCCGTTGCAGCGCGTACAGGATGACGAAACCAAAGATGCTGAAGCTGAGCAACGACGCGGCGTAGTGTGTCCACTTCTGCTCGACATCCTCCTTGACCCCGGCCACTTTGTACGTGAGCGTTTCCAGCCAACGCAGCACAGGGTGAAGGAATGTGCGCTCGCCGTCGAATACGCGCGCCATGAAAGATCCCAGCGGTTTAGTGCAGAGGAGGATCAGCCCCAGGAAGATCGCGATTTGCAGAATGCCAACGGTTGTCATGGTTTGTCCTCAGAACTTTTCAGGGCGCAGGAGCGCGTAAATCAGGTACAGAAACAGTGCGACAGATGCGATACCGGCAATGACGTAGTCCATGGTTTCTCCTAGAGCTTGTCGCAGGCCTTCGTGAAAGCCCAACAGACCAGCAAGAACAGGCAACCTACCGCGATATAGAACAGGTCGAGCATAGTTACTCCGTTTCCGCGAAAATCACTTCGTGCCCGGCATTGCGCAATTGGCGGGCCAATCGTTCTTCGGAGGTTGGCCACCAGCGTATGGGGCCGCCCAAGACGACCAGGGAATGGGGGCGCAGGGCCTTCAGCAACGCCGCGGTGCGATCCCGGCAGAGATAGAGTCGCACCGTGGTCTCCACCCGACTCTGTTCTGAGATCACCTGGAAGCGGCGCTCGTTCCAATCGAGAAGCACGGGTGGGCTCTGCAGGGGCAGAGGGTACGGTACCACCTGGGGCACCAGCAGCGTGATATGCGCTCCCAGCCGGTTCGCCAGCTCCCCGGCCTTCTTTAAGGCGGTCAGTGTCGCTGGTACGGTGTTGAAGACGACATCGACATTCAAGCGGGTTTCGGTGGTCGCGGGCGAAGGCCGCTCCGGGCGGCCCACCGCCGGAGTGATTCTTTGCAGTGCGAGCGACATATCGTTTTCTCCCACAACCGAGCGTACGGCGAAAGGCCTAAAGAAGTCATAGAGAAGGCATGAAGAAGTTATAAAGATGCCACTGCGTCAAGCCACCCGAAACCTGCGCCGTTTGACTCCGCTGTGCGTTAGGGCGTGGTGGCAACCAGGAGCCACCAGACCTCACGGTCAGGGCCGGTGAGCAGTGATGCGACCTTTTGCGTCACCTGGAATCCGGCCCCCTCCAGATCGGTTGCCGCTTGCTCCAACGCAACCTCGTGACTGTTTGATGAACCTTCGGCGGGTTCGCGGTCGGCGATCACCACACGACCGCCGCTCCGCAGGCTGCGGAAAACGTGCTGAAGCAGGACTTGCCGCTGGCTCATCTCGTGGTAGGTGTTGCAGATGAGGACAGCATCCGCCGAGGCGGGGGGCAAATGTGGATCGTGTGGCTCGCCTGTAACAAGCTGAAGGTTGTGATAGCCGCGGCGGAAAGTCCGTAACTTCAGGAAGAACAGGGATAGCTTCCTGAGGTCAACGGCGGTCACATGGCCGGATTCTCCCAACAGCGGCGCGAGCTTTAAAGAGAAGTACCCCGCACCCGATCCGAGATCGACAACGGAGTTGCCGGCTCGGACATCCAGAGCGCGAAGGATCTCGTCCGGACGCTGCCAGCGATCGCGATCACGCTCCACCGCGTCCAGCTGTTGGAGCGTATCGACCACCGAGTAGACCACATAGAACGTTGCCAGGATCGCCAGCGCGCCAAATACAATCCCGCCAGTCCGCCGGTATTGAGGTCGCGCCGTCATATTTCATTTGGGTGGCGGTCAGCGCCGAAGTTCGCTAGAGATCCAGTCAGGCCGATTGAGCCGGATCGTTAAGACGGTAGCCAACCCAAGGCTCGGTCTTGATGAACTCAGGGTGCTCGGGGTCCGCTTCTATCTTCTTCCGCAGGTTCATAATGAACACTCGCAGATAGTCTACTTGATCGCCGTAGTCCGGACCCCATACGGCTTGCAACAATTCCCGATGCGGAACCGCCTCGTTGAGATGCTGTGTCAAGTACCGCAACAGGTCCAGTTCCTTAGGCGTCAGATGCGCCGTCTTGGTTCCGTTGCTAACCTTTCTGCCGACGAAATCGATGTCCAACTGACCGATGCGCATGTGCGCCGCGGAGGATTGTCCCACGGGAACTCGCCGCAGGGCCGCGCGGATGCGGGCCAGCAGCTCCGGCGTGCTGAAGGGCTTGGTCACGAAGTCATCCGCGCCTGCGTCCAGAGCTTCTACTTTGTCAGATTCGGCGTTCCGCACCGTCAGCATGATGATCGCGATATTTGCAGTCGCGCGGATTTCCCGGCACGCCGCGAGTCCGCCCATGCCGGGCATGTTGATATCGAGCAGCACCAGGTCAGGAAGGAACTCGCGGACCTTGAGCAAAGCCTCCTCGCCGGTTTTGGCGTCGTCCACTTCATAGCCTGAGCCCGTAAGGGCCGTGCGCATGATGCGCCGGATTTGCGGCTCGTCATCCACCACTAGAATTCTGCCGGCGCTCACTTCTTCTCCCCCTTCCCTGCAGGCAGCGTCAGCCGAAATGTCGTCGTGCCGGGCTCACTCGTGACGGTGAGGTCCCCGCCGTGCGCCTGCACCACCCGGTGCGCGATGCTAAGTCCGAGTCCGGAGCCGGGGATCTGCTTCTGTACTCCAGGGCTCCTATAGAAGCGCTGGAAAATGCGCGGCTGTTCCTGCGGAGAGATTCCCTTGCCGTGATCGGTGACCTCCAGCACCGCCGCTTTTTCGCCGGGCTTCACTCGGATCTCCACGGGTGTCTCCGGCGGCGAGTACTTCAGGGCGTTGTCGATAACCTGCTTGATCGCGAGCTTGGTGAGTCTCCGGTCAAAGAGAATCATGGGTGTTCGCGGCTCGCAATCGATCGTGAGTGGGCGGCCGTCGATGGTGGCGCGCATCGAAGCGATCACCTCTCGCACCGTTTGTCCGAGGTCGGAGACCTCGGTTTGAGTGTCGATATGCGCCTCATCAAGACGAGCCAACTCGAGGGCGTTGTCGATCAGTTCCTTCAGGTGCTCGGCTTCCTCGCCGGCGATCTTCAGTAACTCGGTCTTGCTGGATTCCGGTTGCTGCGGATCGGATAGGAGAGACGTGGTCGCGGCTCGTATGGAGGTGAGAGGAGTCTTGAATTCATGAGCCATGGCGTCGATCAATGTCGTGCGGAGTCTTTCCGTTTGTTGCGCTGCCTCGACTTGGTGCGCCAAGTCCTGCGCGCGGGCGCGTTCCAATCCAATCGCCACAAGGTTGGCGATACCCTGCAGCACAGAATCGGGCATCACGCCGCCCTGTAGAACGAGACTCGCGATCGGTTCCGATCCGAGCCGGACAGCCGTGATGATGCGATTCCTGGAAGCATCTTGGAAAGCGGTTCCTTGCAGTGCGGCTTCTTTCAGCTGTTCTTCCATCCCATCAAATTCGGAAGGACCGGCCCGGTAGAATTGATCGGCGCGCCGGTCGTACAGGACCACCGCGTCCAACAGGAAGATCTCCGCCAAGCGCTGTGCTAGCAGTTTCGGAAACGGCTCAGGGCCGCTGATCAAGAGAATCGACCGGCTGAATGTATAAAGGCGCTCGATGTCCTGCTGGCGCTCTAACGCATCCAGAGTCTGTTTCTTGGCCACGGCTGACAGCCGGCTTGCAATCAGCGAACTTGCCAGGAAACTGAAGAGGGCCACCCAGTTCTGCGGGTCAGCGACAGTAAATGTTCCCACAGGCGGCAGGAAAAAGAAGTTCAGGGCCAGAGTGGCAACCACCGAAGCGGCCGCGGCCTCGAAAAAGCCCCACGCACTGGCGATGACCAACACGAACAGCAGATAGGCGAAGCCGCTGGTGGTGGCATTGATCGCGAGGATATCGTGAGCGATGTAGGTGATCGCGGCCACGCCGGATAGCGCTGCTATCAAACGCAACGCACGCTGCCAAGTCTCGTTCATGCCTACGGATATCATTCTAGACCCAATTCGAGCTAAGCCCATTTCGACGGGCTGGGCTAGAGTATAGTCAGGTGTTTCTTAACGCGACGTTGGTTGTCCCACAAGCAGAATGAACTGGTATCAGCTGGATCCTCCTGCCGTGCTGCGGGAACTCAAGACCGATCTCGCCTCCGGGTTGGGCGAGGCCGAAGCGGCACGACGTCTGACGGAGCACGGCCGCAACGAACTGGTGGGGACTGGGATCAAGAGCCCCTGGCTGATCCTATGGGAGCAGCTCACCGCGCTCATGGTGGTGATTCTCATCATCGCCGCCGTCCTTTCGGCTCTGCTCGGGGACTATAAAGACGCCATCGCGATCGGTGCCATTGTCGTTCTCAATGCCATCTTGGGCTTCAGCCAGGAGTACCGCGCGGAGAAAGCCATGGCCGCGCTCAAGAAGTTGGCGGTTCCCTCCGTTAGGGTGCGGCGCGATGCAAGGGTCGCGGAAATTCCTGCGGTTCAGCTGGTGCCCGGCGACGTTATCCTTCTCGAAGCCGGAAATTTCGTTTCCGCCGATTGCCGTGTCTTGGAGAGCGCCAGCCTGCAAACTCATGAAGCGGCCCTGACCGGCGAATCCGAACCCATCGGAAAGATCACGGGTGCGATTGCGCAAGCGGAACTGCCCTTGGGCGACCGCCTCAACGTAGCCTACATGGGGACGTTCGTGACCGCCGGCCGCGGAGTGGCGGTAGTTACCGAGACCGGCATGCGCACGGAACTCGGCCGCATCGCCACGCTGATTCAGACCGTGAATCGCGAGCCCACGCCGCTGCAGCGCCGGCTCGCTCAACTGGGCAAGGGCCTGGCGGCGGTCGCGGTGTTTCTGGTTGCCGTGATCTTCCTGCTGGGTCTGCTGCGCGGCGAAGAACTCAAGCTGTTGTTTCTGACTGCCGTGAGCATAGCCGTCGCCGCGGTTCCCGAAGGCTTGCCCGCTGTAGTGACCATTGCGTTAACCCTTGGAGCACAGCGGATGCTCCAGCGCCGTGTTCTGATTCGCAAACTGCCTGCGGTGGAAACGCTCGGTTCCATCACAGTGATCTGTTCGGATAAGACCGGCACTTTGACTCAGAACCGCATGACCGCCGCTGTCCTGCAACTTGCGGATGAAAAACTGGATCTGACACCGGACGCTGCTCCCGCAGAACCGGGGGGCCTGGCCGCCCAGTCCGGATTCGGCTTACTATTGGCAGGCGGCGCGCTGTGCAACGATGCGCACTTCCAATCTGGGGCCAGCCATTCGAACTCCGCGGCGCCTTTGGGGGATCCAACCGAGACTGCCCTGGCGGCGGCAGCGGCCCGCTTCGGTTTGATGAAGCAAGATTTGGAACGCGTACTACCCCGGGTGGGTGAAGTCCCTTTTTCGTCGGAGCGAAAGCGGATGACCACAGTACACCGCGTCCCATCCGATCCTAGTTTGATTCCATTCCGCGTGGGCAGCGGCAACGAAGGAGCCCTGACGCCCTACGTTGCTTTTACCAAGGGCGCTCTGGACAACCTGTTGGATATTTCCGCAACGATCTGGGTCCATGGAAAGCCCGAGCCATTCGATCAGGCCCGGCGTGCTGCAGTGACCAAGGATCACGAAAAACTTGCCCAAAACGGAATGCGGGTCCTCGGCGTGGCGTTTCGCTGGATGGACGCCGCTCCGGGCGTCGCCGACCAGACCATCGAGCAGAATCTGACCCTCGTAGGTATGGTCGGCATTATTGATCCTCCCCGGCCTGAGGTGGCAGCGGCCGTCGCGAAGTGCAAAGCGGCGGGCATCCGCCCCGTGATGATTACCGGCGACCATCCGCTAACCGCGCAATACATCGCGGGCCAACTGGGTCTCACCGGCGACGGGCAGGTTCTGGCAGGTCCGGAACTGGATGGCATGTCGGTGGCGGAGTTGGAGCGCAGGGCTGAATCCGTGCCGGTCTACGCCCGGGTATCGCCCGAGCACAAACTCAAGATCATCGAGGGGCTGCAACGCCGCGGCGACATCGTCGCAATGACTGGCGACGGCGTCAACGATGCACCCGCGCTCAAGAAGGCCGACATCGGCGTGGCCATGGGCATCACCGGTACCGATGTTGCCAAGGAAGCAGCCGACATGGTGTTGCTGGACGATAACTTCGCAACCATCGTCGATGCCGTGGAAGAGGGGCGCGTCATTTATGACAACGTCCGGAAGTTTATCAAGTACATTCTGGCGACGAATTCTGGTGAGATCTGGCTGATGCTGGCTGCTCCGCTGTTCGGCATGCCTCTGCCGCTTTTGCCGCTGCAGATCCTGTGGATGAATCTTGTCACCGACGGTCTTCCCGCGCTGGCCCTGGGCGTGGAGGCCCCGGAACCCGACACCATGAGCCGGCCTCCTCACCGGCCGAACGAGAATATTTTCAGCCGGGGCCTGGGACGCCATGTGATCTGGGTGGGGCTGCTGATGGGAATCCTTTCGTTAGCGCCCGGCTACTGGTACTGGCGGGCGGGCGATCCGAACTGGCAGACCCTGCTGTTCACCACCATGACGTTGTCGCAGATGGCTCACGTCATGGCCATCCGCTCCGACCGTCATTCGCTATTCCGAATCGGCCTGCTGACAAACAAGCCCCTGGTGGGCGCGGTATTGCTCACGGTGGTTCTCCAGCTAGCGCTGGTGTACGTGCCGTTTCTGCAGGTATTTTTCAAGACCAACCCGCTCCCTCTGCCGGATCTGGCTCTGGCGGTGGCTCTCAGCACGGTGGTCTTCGTTGCCGTCGAGATCGAGAAGTGGATTACACGGCGCAGGGATCCGGAGATGGCTGAATGATCTGGCTCCAGTTTTTCCTCTGCGCGGCGGTGATTGTTTACTCCGGGACCCGGCTCTCTAAATATGGGGACATCATCGCCGAAAAATCGGGGCTGGGACGCACCTGGATTGGCGTCCTTCTAATGGCTTCGGTGACCTCTCTTCCCGAGCTGGTTACGGGAATCACTTCCGTCGCGGTATACGACGTGCCCGACATTGCCGCGGGTGACGTATTTGGAAGTTGCATGTTCAATCTGCTGATCCTGGGGATACTGGACGTCAAGCGCAACGGGGCTCCGCTATCGGCCTTGGCGCATCAGGGACAAATACTGACCGCGGCCTTCGGCATTCTCCTTCTGGGAACAGCCACGATCGGTATCCTAGCGGGCGATTCCATTCCCGCCGTGGGCTGGATCGGACTCTATAGTCCCGTCCTCCTGTTGATTTATGTGATTGCGATGCGGCTTGTCTTCAGTTACGAACACAGGCGCATCGCCGAGTTTCTAAAAGATGTTCTCGAACAAGCGGAATACGAGCACGTTTCGAAGGCCGCGGCCTATCGGCGGTTTTCGTTGCACGCCGCGATCATCGTAGCGGCCGCCACGTACTTGCCACATGTGGGCGAAGAACTTGCCAGAATCACGGGGCTCGGTGGTACTTTCGTGGGAAGTGTCTTTATAGCCCTGTCGACGTCTCTGCCGGAAGTGGTGGTGTCAGGGGCAGCCCTTCGGATGGGCGCCGTGGATCTAGCCGTCGGAAATATTCTGGGCAGTAATCTGTTCAACCTGGGAATCCTGGCGCTGGACGATATCTTCTACCTTAAAGGACCAATTCTTGGACAGATTTCTGGCAGTCACGCCGTGACGGCGGCTGCGGCGATGATGATGACCGCGATCATCACGATCGCGCTGGTGTACCGCTCCCCGAAGAGAATCTTTTTCTTCTCATGGGATTCAATGGGGACCGCTCTCATATTCGGGTTGGCTTCCTTACTGCTCTACACAACCCGCTAGGGACCTATTCGACTGCCACCAACCGCTTGTCAACGGGAGTGGCACATCCACGAGTTTCAGACGAGCACTTGCGCGAGGCGGAAACGCTTGGCTCAAAAGTCGAGCCGCGTTCTTGATGGATCTGCTGGCTTCCAGTATGACGCTCGGGCAGTGTATGCCGGTGGGAAACCGGATTAACGTTGATCCGGCCTACGCACGCGTGAGCACCCGCTGAATCGTCTGCCAAAGCACTGTTCCTTCCACAGGCTTGGCGATGAATCCCTGCAAGCCCTGCCGTTGGCAACGTATCCGTGTCTCGTCTGAAAAATCGGCAGTTAACGCCAGCACCGGCACGTCCGCGTACCCAGGCAGCTTTCGAATAGCGGTGGTAGTCTGCAGACCGTCCATCCCCGGCATCTGCAGATCCATCAGGATGACGTCATAGCGTTTATTGGAAACCGCGCGTATTGCGGACTCACCATCTAATACCGTGTCCGCCCGCACGCCCTGCCGTTCCAATGCCCGCCTGATAATGGTTAAGCCCACTGGATTGTCGTCCACCGCCAAGATCATGGGTTGCCCTAGCCGTGAGTCGCCCTTAACGCCTTTCAGCGGCGGCTTGAACTTGACTGCATACTCCGGCGTCCGTACCGGCAGATGAACACGAAAGATGGAACCCACACCAGGTTCGCTTTGCAGCTCAATTGCGCCGCCCATGATGGAAATCAACTTGCCCGATACCGCCAATCCCAACCCCAGCCCAGGGTAACCCCGCGCTGGGCCCCGGTCCAATTGCCGGAATGACTCAAAGAGATGCTTGCGCTGCTCTGAAGGAATCCCAAGTCCGGTATCCCGTACCACGATGCCGAGACGGCCGCGGCCCTCCGCAATCGGCTCGTAAGACACCTTTAATTCAACGCTGCCGCGTTGGGTGAACTTTACACCGTTATCTAACAGATGAGAAATTACTTGTCCGATTCGAACCGCATCTCCAACCAAGATCTCCGGCAGCGACTCATCGAGCGTGGTGTTTAGGCCTAACCCTTTGCTCGCCGCCTTCACGACTTCCGGACGCGCCACTGCGTCGATCAATTCTTTGAGGCTGAATTCGGATTCATCAAGAGTGGTCCCACCCGCTTCGAGCGATGCATATTCCAACGTGGCGCCCAGCAGCCGGAAGAGATCCTCGGCGCAGGACTTCGTTGTGGTGACGTAACCTTTCTGTTCCTCAGTGAGAGGAGTTTCAAGCAGCAGATCGAGTAGCCCGAGCATCCCGCTCACGGGCGTGCGAATTTCGTGATTTAAGCTCGCCAGGAAGACGCTCTTGATGCGATCGACCTCGTCGTTCCCGGCGGTTGTTGATGGAACTGGAATTACACCCATACGTGAAAGAGATCGGCAGATGCCCGGCCTGGGTTTAGGGGATTACACGCAGAACCATTCGTTACTTAGTACTAGTGCGTTAAGTCACGTAATCCGGGGTGGCACGCGCTCTGCTTCGGCTAGTTCGCAAGTGCCGGTTGAGGTCTTCGAGCGACGCGAACAAGCCCGCGAACGCGTTCTGCAGATGAGCAGGATGGCGAGCCGCCCGCCGGAAATCGCGAGCACGAAACTGGTCCGTGGTTGCGACTACGGCGGCTCCCAGCGGCCTGTATTCGTGCGTACCCTGTGCCCACGCGAGCCCCGCTGATTCATCGATCCACAAACCGAATGCCATGCTTTAAGTGGACCACGAACCGTGTCCTATAGTGAAGGTATGTATGTTCGGCCAACCGCTATCGTAGCCGCAAGCGCCGCTGTTCTTCTCGGCGCTGCCTGGGCTCTGGCGGACCGGCTGGACGACACGTTTTACGTCCCTTTGGATCATCCGGCCATCCGCTACGACCAGGAGCCCGACGCCGATCCCGTGGCTCGTTTTGAGAAGCGCCTGCGATCAGGCGAGGCTAAACTCGAGTACTCGGCTGGCCCAGGTGGATATCTTGGAGCAGTGCTCAAGGAATTCAACATTCCCATAGACTCGCAGGTGCTAGTGTTTTCCAAGACCAGCATTCAGGCGGAACATATCAACCCGCGAACGCCCCGCGCTATTTACTTTAACGATCAGGTGAGCGTTGGTTATGTGGTGGGCGGCGATGTATTGGAGATCTCTGCACTCGATCCTGAGCGCGGTGTGTATCTCTATTCCCTGGACGCGCGGCCAGGCGCGAAGCCCGGCTTCGCGCGGCGCGACGATTGCCTGCGTTGTCATCAGGGCCCCATCACGCTGGGCGTTCCAGGGATTCTGGTAAGTTCGATGCGTCCACGCGCGCCGCAATCGGCCGACGTGCACGGGTCTTCGTTTATCACAGACCACCGCACTCCGTTCGAGGAGCGCTGGGGAGGCTGGTACGTGACCGGGACACACGGCAAACCGCGCCATCTGGGCAATAACCTCGCGTTAATTAATCCCTTGAATCCCGGACCGCCTACAGATGGCGGACAGAACCTCGCAATGATTCCCGAAGTCTTCGATGCATCGAAATATTTGACGAACACCAGCGACTTAGTTGCTCTTCTTACGCTGGAGCATCAATCGCGCATGACGAATTTAATGACGCGCGTCGGTTGGGACACGCGCATCGCGGAACGCGACGGCAAGCTGGAGGAAAAGACCGGTGACGCGTTACGCACGCACCTGCATGAAGAAATCGAAGAGCTGGTGATCTACATGTTATTCGCTGACGAGGCTCCGCTGAAAGAACCAGTCGCCGGCGTTTCCACTTTCACCCAGACATTCCCGCAACGGGGCCGAAAAGATGCCAAGGGCCGCTCACTACGGGAATTCGATTTGAAGACCCGCTTGTTTCGTTACCCTTTGTCCTACATGATTTACAGCCCCGCCTTCGACGGTATGCCAGCCAGCGTTCGTGTGCGTGTCTATCAGCGCTTGTTCGATATTCTGACGGGTAAGGATCAGAGCAGGACGTTTGCAAAGCTGTCCGCGGCGGATCGGCAGGTGGCTATGGAGATTCTGCGAGACACCAAGCCGGGCTTGCCGGAGTATTGGGCCACGCCGTCTACGCCCGTCGTCGTGGCGAGGCAGTAGCAGGTGAAGATTCGGCCGTATCCAGCTTCAGCAATTTTCGAAACCGCTCCACTTCCTTGCCGGTGAGCGGGCGATAGCGCCCAGGCGGAACGTCCAGTTCCAGAAATGCGATGCGGACGCGTCGCAGTTTCTCCACGAGCCGGCCGAAGTGCTTGAACATCACGCGAATCTGATTTTGGCGGCCTTCCGTGATCTTCACCTCGTACCACGGATTGGCGCCGGGCTTGATCAATTTGATCTCGGCTGGCGCGGTGCGGCGGCCGTGCATTGGAATGCCTGTGCGGAATACCTTTTCCTGCTCTTCCGTCAACGCGCCGGTGACCTTCACCACATAGGTTTTCATCACATGATAGGCCGGGGAAGTAATGCGATGCGCCAGCTCGCCATCATTGGTCATCAGCAACAGTCCCTCGCTGTGATAGTCGAGACGGCCCACGGGATACACGCGCTCTTTCAGGCCGCGCATGAGGTGCATCACGGTCTGGCGGCCTTCCGGGTCGGAGGCCGTGGTCACGCAGGCTTTAGGCTTATTGAGAGCGAAGTAGGCGTGCTGCTTAGGCGCGCGCAACAGGCGGCCATCCACCTTAATGTGGTCGCGCTCAAAATCCGCCTTGGAGCCGAGTTCGGTGACGACCTTGCCGTTCACCGTTACGCGCCCCTCCACCATCAACTCTTCGGACTTGCGGCGGCTGGCGACGCCCGCTTGCGCGAGGATTTTTTGCAGACGCTCTTCAGGCATTTTCCGCCGATGCTTCTTCGCTGGCCGGCGCAGCTTCGCCCTCGGCTGTGAGCGGAAGTTCTTCCTGCTCCGCCACCGCCATGCGCCCAAGCTCTTCGAATTCTTTTAGCGTTGGCAGTTCGCGAAGATCCTTTAAACCGAACTGCACCAGAAAGTCTTTGGTGGTCTTGTACAGAATCGGCTGCCCCACAACTTTCTTGCGGCCCGCCTCGGAGATCAGTTTACGGTCCAACAAGGTCTTCAGCACGCCCGCGCCTTGGACACCGCGGATGTCCATAATCTCCGGTGCGGTTACCGGCTGTTTGTAGGCCACCACTGCCAGCGTTTCCAACGCGGCGAGCGACAACCGCAGTGGCGGAGTCAATTTCTTGACGAATGCCCGCACGGCTTCGTGGTGCTCGGCTTTCGTTGCCATCTTATATCCGCCCGCCACTTCGCGAATCGACAAACCGCGCTCCGGTGCGGCGTACTCCGCCGTAAGCTCATTCAATAGGCGCATCACTACGTCGAGCGGACGCTCCAACGCAGCCGCGATCTGCTGCGCGGAAAGGGGCTCGTCTGTCACGTAGATAATGGCTTCGAGGATTGCTTTCAATTGCGGGTCATCCATCGCGGCCTGTGGCTCCGCGGACCGTTCTGCGATTTCGATCGCGTCCACGCTGGCCTGTTCCTGCCCTGCGTCTTCCTGGACGTCTGGCGC
The DNA here is from genome assembly GCA_902826605.1 of uncultured Acidobacteriota bacterium. Lineage (GTDB taxonomy): Bacteria > Acidobacteriota > Terriglobia > Bryobacterales > Bryobacteraceae > Palsa-187. Next base: position 78,522 of record CADEFM010000008.1, on the reverse strand, counting down.
TTCGTTAAATGTTTCGTCCATTCCTACTGATACCCTTCGTCAATTGCGGCCATTGTCTGATCCGATGAGAAGACCGCATCAAACCCCTTCAGTTTTCTCAACCCGATCTCGCCAAACGCGTCGGCCTGCGTCAAGCCCACGGCCTGTAGTTTTACCAGTTCCAGCAATGCCAGAAACAAGCAGATCATCGCACGGCGTGTTTTTTGGCGTTCGAATAGGTCGCGCGCGGAAACCACTTCGTCCCTGCGCTCACCTTCAAAAATATTTCGGACATAGCGAATCATATCCGGCACCGAAACATCTTCGCCCGTTACTTCGTAGATGGGCCGGTTCTTGGTGCGTTCAAGGACGGTTTGAAAAGTCTTTACCAGGTCGTGAATCGTGACGGCCAGTCCTGGTTCCATGCCATCCTCTGCGCGGAAGTGCTCTATTTGCGGGTTCGACCAGACCGCTTCTTCCACCACTCGTTTCTGATGCAGCATCTCCGCGGCGGACTTGAAGCGCTCATGCTCCAGCAGGCGGTCCACGAGTTCCTGGCGCGGGTCTTCTTCGGGTGAGATTTCCTGCAGTGCCGGGTCGCGCGGCAATAGCGTCTTCGACTTGATTTGAATCAGCGTGGCGGCCATGTAGACGAATTCGGCCGAGAGCTCGATATCCATCTCCAACGCCTTCTGCATGTATTCCAAATACTGCGAGGTGATGCGCGCGATCGGAATGTCGTAAATGTTTATTTGCTGCTTCCGGATCAGATCCAGCAACAGATCCAGCGGACCATCGTATTGGTCCAGGTGGAAATTCAGAGGGAACGGCACTGCAGATTAGGATAACATTCGGCATCTGATGGCAGCCTGAAAACGCCGCTCCGCGCGTCGTGCCGGATGCGACAATGCCTGTATGACTCAAGAGGGGGAGGCTCTCGACATCGGCTGCGGAACTCGGCGGCAGGAACCTGGTGCGTTTGGCATGGACCGCGCTCCACAATCGGGGGCCGACCTGGTGTGGGACCTAGATCGCTACCCCTGGCCTCTGGAAGACAATCGCTTTGCCCGCATCTACATGTCGCACATCATTGAGCATGTCGAGGATGTGACAACCGCCATGGCCGAAGTGCATCGCGTGGCGAAAAACGGAGCCGAGGTGTTCATCGTCACTCCGCACTTCAGCTCTCACAATTCCTACATCGATCCCACGCACCGCCGCCACTTGGCGGTGCGCAGCTTCGAATATTTCCGCGCCCAGGATTTCCCCACGTTCGTTGGATTTCCCGTGGCCTTTGAAGTTCGGGAGGTGCGGCTGACATTCGGCGGAAACCTGATTTTGGATAACTTGGGACGCGTGATTAGCGGCTTATCGTTGAACTGGTATGAACGTCATGCGGCGTGGATTTTCCCGGCCCAGGACATCCATTGTATTTTACGCGTGCGGAAATAGCGGCTGAGTCTCAAGGCCTGCGCCGTTCCCGCGAGGGCGGCGCGCCTTTAAATGTCACGGTCACATCGGCCGTGTGTGTATCCTCATTAAGCTTAGTTACGGCGGTGGTTTCGCCTAGATTATCGAACATACGCTCATCGCGAATATTTTTCAGGAATGCATCCGGGAAATCGGGATCGAAGGGTTTCCCAGCGCGCTCGCCCCACAGCTTGTGAACCGCTGGCTCGCTCAGGATGTCCAGGCCTGCTACCGTCAATTTGCCATACATATATCGCGGACCCGGTGTGATGGTGACCGCCAGATCCACCGTTTTCTCCGCATCGTGCAATGTCCTGTCTGCCTTCGTCGCCACTTTCAGGTAGCCAGTGGACTTATACCGCTTCGTGATGCGTAAAAGCCCCGCGTCGATCTCATCGAAATCCGCTATCTCCTTGCTCTTAAATTCGGCAAGTTTCACGATTTCACTTTGCTGCCCCTGGGCTACTCCAGTGAAGCGCACCGCGCCCAGCGTGTATTCAGGCCCTTCATCAATGGTTACGCTGAGCGCGATTCCGTTCACGCCGGGGCGTCTGGATTTTTCACCCTCAATCTTCGTGAACGACATACGCAGCCGGCCTTTGGCGTCGTACAATCTGCGAATGCTTGAGTCGAGCAAAAGCCGCACGTTTGGATCTGTAAATGCTGCGCCGATCGCCACCGCGGAAAACGCGTTGGCGAGCTTGGCGGTGTCAATGACACTATTCCCCACAAAGCGGATTTCGGCGATACGCGGCCGCTCACCAGGCGGACGGAACAGGACCACCGGCTCGCCCGCGAGCTCATTCCGCAGCCGTCCCTCCACCGGAGTCTTACCGCCAAAATATTCGGTCAGGGCTTTTTCATAGCGGCCGATCACGTCGCGAGCGGCGGGAATTTCCTCGCCGAACAGGGGCTCCTGTTTCGCCAGTGCCGCCCGTAAATCCGCATCGGGGGCCGGAAGTTCCTCGAAGCGGTAACGGAACAGCGGTATGGCTTCCACTATCTCCAGCACACCGTCGAAGCCTGTGGCCGTCTTGCTCGGTTCGAACTTATACCCCACGCTCATGAATCCACCCGTGGCAAGCAGGCGTTCTCGAGCGGCATCGAAATCTTCTTTCGTGATGCCCTGTCCAATTTTGAGCCCGCTGACCGCAATAATTGTATCGGTGGCGAATTTGCGGTTGCCGTTCACGCGCAGCGTCTCCAACGGAAATTTCGTAGGAACGGGCGCGACGGGCGCGGATTTGGGAGCTGCCGTGCGCTTCGGAGCCGGTGATTTCGTGGTTCTGGACTTCTGAGAGACTGCCGGTATGGCCGCCGCCAGACACACCACTACCGCCGCCAACCAGCGCATATGTCAATTGTACGTGTCCCCTTGCCGCGGGGTTTCACCGGAGTCGCCGCGTTGCCACGGCGCTTATGGAACGAGCTCTTACTCCAGCTTTTGTTCTACCTTGCGCTCTATGCGTTGGATGTCCATCTGCGGTTCTTTCACGCTGTAATCCGCCGGAACCTGGAATAGCGCCGCCGAAGGCTCGGCAAGCGAAATATTGTGGAGCGAATAGGCGGTTTTACCCATGCGCGGGTCACTGTGTTCGGAGCGCACTGTCACTTGCAGCTGCTGTGAATACCAGCGCTCATCCGTGATCTCAATGGGTTTCTCGTTGCCGAACCGCCCGGCCGGAATCGTTATAATATCGCGCGTTCCAGTTGCCTGCACCCCGTCCACGTATTGCGATCCCAACTGCTCACTCTTGGGAGCAGAGTTGTCCGCACGTATCACTGCGCCAGACACGTCCCGCTGAAAAAACATGACTTGTGGTGCACCCGGCGGTGGCGGCATGGGCATTCCTGCGGTAGCGCCGCCGCGATGAATCATGACGTTGAATTGGCCGCGCTCACCTATCGGGGGAGGCGCCGGCATCGCGCCGAAGGACGGGGCGGGCATTTTCATCGCGATGTGTTCTTTTACGTGCAATGAATAATTCACGCCGGCCACGGGGTCGGAGATGAAAACCGTCTGCACCGGCTCGCCGCCTTGGGGCGCGAATGGGCCGATGCTTTGCAGAGATTGCTCGCGCCGCTCACGGCCTTCGCTATCGCGATAGATCTTCGCGGTGCTACGGTTGACGATGCGATTGCCATCGGCCAGAGTTTGTATGGTTTCCGTCACGGCGTCGGCCGAATAAGGCGCACCTTTTACGGGAGCGCCCATCACCATCTCTCCCGCCACGAATTCAAACGTCCGCGGACCTGCGGCGCTGCCAATTTGAAAGGCGGGGGTAGCGGCAACAAAATCCGGCGGATCTTGCGCCAACAATACGCTGGCGACAGCCGCAGACGTCCAGCACAACTTCGAAGTCATTTTCATATCTCCATCTCCCTGTTATCGCACTTGAAATCCGACAAAGCGAATGGCTCTTGGCAAACCTTCTTCGCCCAACAAAATGTCTGCCTGTACGGCTTCGTTCAAACGATCTTCATGCACCGGCAGTCCAATGGATCGCATCGCAGAAGCGGGCAAATTTACACGCAGAAGCTGTCCCCGCTCGAATGGCGGAGCGGGATCGAGCAAGGGATAAAAATCGGTCACTACCTGGGGCGTGTATATCTCAGGCCGACTCTCGGGAACCGCAGGAAGCGACGCGGAGAACGTGCGTGCAGTGGACGCGCCAGACTTCCCCCTGCTTCGCGGGGCGATTTGTACAGGAGCCGGCGTCGGGGTGGCGGCTTGGGAAAGCGCCTGAGGCATCACCCGCTGCGGCGCTCCCGCGACCGGGGATGGCTCTTTTGCCGGACCGTGCGACAAGAGCAACACACTCATCACCGCAGCGGCCGTGGCGAGGGTCCAGGCGGCGGCCTTACCCAGGAAACGCCGCCGACGGCGGACGCGAAACTCGGCCAGTATTCGCCAGGCCAAGGCCGGAGGAGCCTCCAAACAGCGGTCTTCTTCCGCCAGGAATCTTAACGCTTTGAGGATTTTGTCGTCGGTCATGTCGTTAGACGCTCCTCGCTTGGGCGATTCCTTCTAACTTGCGCGCCAGCATCTCCCGGCCCCTGCTGATGCGGGATCGAACGGTTCCCACGGGGCATTCCAGAACCAGCGCCGCTTCCTCGTAACTGCATTCTTCCAGTTCGCACAACACCACCGCCTCCCGATAGACCCGGGGCAGACTCACAATCGCCCGCCGCACTCCTTCGATCGTTTCGCGACGCGTCAAGTCTTCGAGCGCATCGACGTCGGAGGGCACATCGAAATCTTCCGGCTCCGATTGCAGGCCTCGTTCCTTGTCTAGACGCCTCAAGATATGATTTCTCGCGATACCGAACAAGAACGAGCGCAAATTTCCGCGCGAAGCGTCGAACCGCCGTCCGTGCACCATCAGCGCGAGGAAAACGTCCTGCGTGACATCCTCCGCCATCGTAGTACTGCCGGTCATGTGCAAGCTAAAACGGAACAGCGGCCCTTGATGACGCGCGTACAGTTCGACGAAGGCCTCTTCGCCGCCGCCGAGCATCCGCCGCATCAAATCCTGATCGCCCCCGCTCACTCGTAAATGAGACGTGCTGTCATGCATCTCGTATGCAATTCAACTCGGAGGGTCATTTAGTTCCCAATTTCTTGGGTATGAGACGAGAGCGGCGCAAGACACATCCCTGTGTGCCTTGATATACTTGTGGTTCGGCCTCAACCGCCTGCGGGGTGTATTGTGTTCTTTCATGTTCGGGATCTGGATGTTCGTGCCGCGCGGTTTGACCTGGAAATCGCTCCTGGCCAGATCGATTACCAGGATGGTAACCTACGGCAGGCCAGAGCTTTAAAGACTGCCGGTAAAGCCGAGTTGGTGACGGGTGCGCTTGGAGAAATTCGCGTTTCCGGACACGTGACCGTCGCGATGGAAGACGATTGCGACCGCTGCTTGGAGACGGCACGATTTTTGGTTGACTCCGATTTCGCGTTGTACTATCGTCCAGTGGACGAAGGCTACGGCGACGATAAGGAGATCGACAGCGGCGAAGCCGAAATGGGCTTTTACGAAGGCGACGGAGTGGAGCTGAACGACGTGCTTCGCGAGCAGGTGTTGCTGGCGCTGCCTATGCAGCGCGTTTGCAGTGAAGATTGTAAGGGAATTTGTCCGGTCTGCGGTCAAAACCGGAATCAGAGAGATTGTCAGTGCCAAACGGCGGCGAGCGATGATCGCTGGTCGGCGCTGAAAGAACTCGCCATTAAGGGCGAGCGAAAAAAGAATTGAAGTAGAGATAAATCGATGCCAAATCCAAAACGAAGACACTCCCAGCGCCGTACAGCGGCCCGCCGCACTCATGACTCCTTGCGCCGCGCCGTGCTTTCCGAGTGCCCCAATTGCCACGAACCGAAACTCCCCCACCGCGTGTGCGCCAAGTGCGGAAAGTATAAGGGCAGGGAAGTGATCGAAGTGGTTGAAGAATAACGAATAACACTTTCACGCTCTCATGCTGACGATCGCGGTCGACGCCATGGGGGGCGATCACGCCCCTAAATCCGAAGTGGAAGGCGCTATTCGTGCCGCTTCTGAGCTTGACGTCAAGGTTATTCTGGTAGGCCTTCAGGATGCGATCCGCGCTGAATTGGCCCAACATCGTAGCGCCGCCGGTTTGCCGATTGAAATCCATCATGCCGATGAAGTCATCAGCATGGAGGATGCAGCGGCCAAGGCCATTCGCACCAAGAAGAATTCTTCCATCCACGTAGCCGCCAGGCTGCTGCGCGATGGCGCGGCGCAGGGATTCGTTTCAGCGGGCAACACCGGCGCGGTCATGGCCACCGCCAAAATGATTCAAGGCATGGTGCGCGGAGTTCAGCGCCCTGCGCTGGCTTCTGCGTTCCCCACGTTAAAAGGCACACCCGTGGTGGTTGTGGACGTGGGAGCGAATGTCGATTCCTCGCCGGCCATGCTTGCCCAATTCGCCGTGATGGGCGAGATTTATTCGCGCATCATTTTTCACATCAAACGCCCCCGCGTTGGGTTGCTCTCTATCGGAGAGGAAGAGCACAAGGGCAACGATCTTACCAAGGGTGCGACCCCGCTGTTAAAAGCATTACCTTTCCATTTCATCGGGAACGTGGAAGGCCGCGATCTTTACTCCGGCTTGGCCGATGTGGTGGTCTGCGATGGCTTCACCGGCAACGTCGCTTTGAAGGTGAGCGAAGGCCTGGTGGAAATGATGCAAGGCATGCTGCGCGAATCACTTGCCTCGACCATTACCCGCAAGCTAGGCTACGTTCTGTCGCGCCAGGCTTATAGCGATTTTCGGAAGCGTGTTGATTATTCCGAATACGGCGGAGCGCCCCTTTTGGGGGTAAAAGGCGTCAGCATCATCTGCCACGGACGATCCAATGCCAACGCCATCAAGAACGCGATTCGAGTGGCGGCCGAGTTCGCCAAGGGCCGTATTAATGAGAGAATAGAAGAGGAACTAGATCGAACGGCATTTCACGCGGTCGCGAAATAGAACTGCCAAATGAAGAAGGCGCCCATCTTCGCCCTGTCCGTCCTGGCGCTTGCGGGCGCTTCGCTCGCGCAACGGCTAGATCCCATCCAATGGAGTATGACATCGGCATCGGCACGCGTTCCGGCCGGTTCGTCCGTTACCCTGCATCTCAAAGCTACGTTTCAAGAGGGCTGGCATCTATATTCGCTAACCACACCCAAGGGCGGCCCCATTCCCACTACCGCTGAATTAGCGGAAAGCCCGGCCGTGGAATCGTCCAAAGTCTATCAGCCGCCGCCCATTCGTAAGTTCGACGGAAACTTTAATTTAGATACGGAAATTTTTGAAACAGAAGTAGATTTGCCGCTAGTGGTTACCCTCAAGCGCGACGCGCCTTCGGAAGCGGTGGAGCTGACCGCCAACGTGCGCTATCAGGCGTGCAATGAACGGCAGTGCCTGCCTCCGAGGAAAAAGACGGTGGTGTTCCGGCTGAACGTGGACGGCCTTGCTCCGGTGCAAGCGGCGTTCGTCGTGCCCTCTGGATTTACGGAGATCAAGCCTGGCGCGGTTGCCGTGAGGACGGTGAATGGTAACACGCCCACGTCCACAAAGTCCGACAGTGTTGCCGCCGATTCAGGCTTCGCTGCGTTTCTGTTTACCGCATTTGGCCTGGGGCTGGCCGCGATTTTTACACCGTGCGTTTTTCCAATGATCCCGATCACCGTCTCGTTCTTTCTGGGGCAACGCGGCGGCATCATGCAGGCCGTGGTGTTTTCATCCGGCATCGTCGTCCTGTTCTGCGCGCTGGGATTGGGGGTGACGGCGGCGGTAGGCCCATTTGGAGTGAATCAACTTGGCGCAAATCCGTGGGTGAATGGATTCATTACTGTGGTCTTCGGCGTTTTCGCGCTCAGTTTGTTGGGCGCGTTCGAAATCACTCTGCCCTCGAGCTTGTTGACGAAGCTCGATTCCGCCTCGCGGCGCGGTGGCTACGCAGGCACGCTGCTGATGGGACTGACTTTCGCCCTGACCTCTTTTGCTTGTATCGGACCATTTATGGGGAGCCTTTTGGTCGCCTCCGTACAATCCAAGGGTTTGCAGCCGGTGTTGGGGATGATGAGCTTCGCGATGGGTTTGGCGTCGCCGTTCTTTTTCCTGGCGGCTTTTCCTTCCTATTTGAAAAAGTTGCCCAAGAGCGGCGGCTGGCTGGCGCGAGTGAAAGTGGTGATGGGATTTGTATTGTTGGCCGCGATGTTGAAGTACGCGTCGAATGTTGACCAGGTTTTGCAACTCGGTTTGCTGACGCGCGAACGATTCCTGGCTGGCTGGTTCGTGTTGTTCGTGCTAGCGGGACTCTATTTGCTGGGCCTAATACGTCTGGAAGGCATCGACGCTGGAGAGCCGCTAAAGATTGGGCGATTGATTGTCGCGAGCGTATTTCTTGTGTTCGCCTTCAGTCTTTTGCCAGGGATGTTTGGAGCGCCACTCGGTGAACTGGACGCATATGTGCCAGCCGCCACCAATCCAGGTTTGCTGAGCCGTAGCGCAGGCTCGCCCCCTCTGGTCTGGATGAAGGATCACTACAAAGAGGCGCTGGCCAAAGCGCGCGAGGAAAACAAACTAGTGCTGGTGACCTTCACCGGCTATGCCTGCACCAATTGCCATTGGATGAAAGCCAATATGTTCCCGCGCCCTGAAATCGCGGAGGCAACCAAACAGTTGGTGCTCGTCGAACTCTACACCGACGGAACGGATGCGATGTCTGAGGAAAACCAAAAACTTCAGGACGATAAGTTCGCTACGGTGGCCATCCCTTATTACGCACTGATGGACCCCGATGGCAACGTTATCGCAGCCTTCGATAGGGGAATGACCAAGGACACGCAGGAATTCTTGGGCTTTTTGAAGAGCCGCCCCGGCGCGCCGCGCGCGGCGCTGTAAAAATCTCGCTCTTGCCGTTTTCTTGCGGCCATCAGCGGTCACCGCCAAGGCGGGCGCAACTGCTAGACTCTCAGCCGGGCCAAATGGACACGCAAGGAGTTTCCGAAGGATTGCAGCGTAATTCAAACGCAGTAATTCATCTAGGCGGTACACGCCAACGTTGGTTTAGTGGCGGGATGATGGAGCCGCCAATATTCGCCAGATTCAAATCCGGGAAGGGCGGGCGTTCCGCACCAGGTCGGAGAGAGCGCACCAGCATTCCGCCGAAGCGGCCCAGCGCCTTTAGCTTTTCCATGAACGGGTAGCTAGACTGTCCGCCTGTGGCTCTCACCACCATCACCGTGGCATCGTCATCCGACAAGTTTTCGGGATAGCGCGTCGCGATCTCCCTGACCAGCGCGCCAACCAGAGGTTGGGGTTCCATTTCACCCAGAAGGTTCAAGATGCGCAACACGCCTTCCTCACCTAACATCTCGCCGTCAGCGTCGCAGGATTCCATCAATGCGTCCGTGTAGGTCAGCACGCAATCGCCGGGTGTGAGCTCAATGTCGAATTGCTCGTATTCCGTGACATCGATCATTCCCAGCGGCAAATTGGCGAGTCGCCGGGTGGCCGGAGCGTCGTGGCTCAGAAGAATCCACTTCCCTTCTGTCGAGCGATAAAGCAGGGGCCGGGGGTGCCCGGCGTTGCACACGCTTAAACGGCGGCTGGGGGCGAAGAAGGTGGTGACGATGGCCGTGGCGAATGCGCCGGTTTTCGACATCGCCGTAAATTGCTGATTCAGCCGCCGTACGAATTCGGTTTGATCCAGATGATTGACGAACCGCCGCATCAGCGTTCGGAGGTCGGCGGCGGTGTTGGCGACGGAAACTCCATGGCCCGCCACGTCGGCCAGCAAGAGACGGCTAATACGGCCACTGGCACAGCTGGATGCATAGTAGACGTCGCCGCCGCTCGGCGCCCCGCCGTAAGGTTTGCTGTAGATCCACGCGTCCAACCCGCCGAAGGAAACGCCGCGCTCGGTGAGCTGGCTGCCGCCCCAAACTTCCATGCATTGCATTTGTTGGGTTGGGGGGCTGATATTACCATTGCTCATTTCAACATCCTTCGTGCCGTCAGGAGTGCCGCGCCGATAAGACTGGTCAACGGCACCCTCCCTGTCAAGATTTTCTCTCCAGTGGAGATTATCACAAGTACCGAGTCGCACGTGGTATCAATCTGGTAGAATGATTCTCACTTGTTGGGAATGCCGTTCCCCGGCAGGTTTGGACGATTGCGCCCCGCAAGATATCAACGGCCCATGAAGGAGATCAGGAAATGAAACGCTGGCTTGTTACTGCCGCTTTGTCTGCGGCTATGGGAATCGTCGCGATTCCGAGCTTCGCACAGAATGCCCCCCAGGCTGCGCCGCCAAAAGCGAGCGCCGATCCTTATGCCAATAACGCCGACCCAGGGAAGCTGAAGTTTCCTCTGGCGGCTCCCGCCGGCAAAGACAGTGGAGCGATTCAAACCGCGCCTCCTGGAGCCGTTAATACTGGACCCTTCAATGCTGCCGCTTGGAAATATGGTCCGAACTTCAGCACGACACAGACGAAGTATTGGAATCCGGTAAAGCAGAAGTTGATGGAGGGCGGAAAAGTCACTGGTGGCACCCTGTTTAGCGCCACCGATCCTGCCACCTACTGTGCAATGGCGAACGCCGGCTACGACTTCATCTGGACGGAAATGCAGCACAGTTCCCGGGACTGGGACCAGTTGGCCCGCATGTGGCGGACCTGCCCTCATGCCAAGGCAGTACCGGGGGTTCGTCTTGCATACGCCGACGAGAGAGAAATTCAACATGCCGTGGACGCAGGTGCGCTGGTCATCGTGATTCCCACCGTGGACACGGTGGAAGAGGCTACTCTCGCGCGTGATTTCGCATTTTTCCCGCCGCTCGGAAAGCGTAGCAACGGCGGCGGCCAAGCTTTCGACGCCAATATGTGGGGATCCGTCCCGGGCGGTTATCGCCAAACGATCAACGACAACTTGGTGCTTATTTACATGATTGAGACCCTGGAAGGCATCAAGAACGTCAAAGAGATCGCAAAGATTCAGGGCGTGACCGCGATTTTCGCGGCCAGTGGAGATCTAGGCAATTTCTCAGGCTACGCACAAGGTACGCCCGATTACGAGCGGCTCATCAATGTGGTTCATGATGCCACCATCGCAGCCGGTAAACGCCTTTGTGGACCGTTCGCATGGCGCGACCGGCCCGATTTCACCTGCTTCCAGGCGGGCAGCGAAACAGCGGCCATTGCCCGTGGCGCGGCAGCGGAGCTCGGGACTCTTACTAACACGCAGGGCAAAGTAGAAATCGGTCCCTACGCTGGCAAGTAAGAACGCAGCACATGTACGGTCGTGGCTCTTATTCCCAGCTGCGACCGTCTAATTCAGCGGGATCTCAGGAAGGACGACATCCGTTCCTCAGTAGTTTTCCCATGATTGTGAAGCGAAACCATTGCTAGCTTAAGGTTTACAAAAAGGTTAGAATTAGGTTGTAAATAGACGCGGTCCGGTTCTGTTGCGGGTGGTATTGTGGCCGTGTTTTAACGCCGTGTTTTAACAAGGAGTGAGAGGCGCATATGACGATCTCGGGAGAAGTGCCCGCAATCGTGGAATGTAAGTCTTTGGTGCCCGGCTCTCGAATAGACGTGGAAACCAAGAGCCGCCATTATTTTATTGAATGCCTGGGCGGCAATCAAATCAAGATTTCGGGGCATCCGCAGCTATGTCCGAACCCAAAAGCCGGGTGGCTGCAAGGCTCCGTGGATCACGAAGGCCTGTTTGACAGCGGTATCATTACACCAGGGAAGCGGCTGGTGTTTTTTCTGAATGACAGTGGACCTGTAACGACCTCAAAAATTCTTACGGTTCATGTGGATGAGGCACCGGCCCCGAGCGACCCTCATCCCTGGTGATAGCGTTCACTAAGCCTGCCGGATCATTTCGACATCCAGTGTCAATTCCACCGTATCGCCTACCAGGAAACCGCCTGTCTCCAGCACAACGTTGAACTCCATTCCGAAATCCTTTCGGTTAATGGTCGTCTTCGCCGTGGCGCCACGCCGGATATTCCCCCAAGGGTCCTTGGCCTCGCCCGTGAGTTCTTCCACGTCCAAGGTCACTTCGCGGGTCTTATCTCGAATAGTTAGATCCCCGATCACGCTGAAACTGCTCTCGCCCTTGGGAGTCACTGTCTTCGATTTGAAGGTAATGTTTGGATACCGGGCGACATCCAGAAAATCCGGGCTCTTCAAGTGGTTGTCGCGATCCGTTTCACGGGTGGAAATAGTGGAGACATCAATGGATGCTTCCACGGTGGCGGCGCTTGGGTTCGCGAAATCGAAATTTACGGTCCCGCTAACTTTGTGGAATTCACCCTTTACGTTCGCAATCATCATGTGACGCACCTTAAACTGCGCTGCGGAGTGCGCGGGATCGATCTGATACGTGGCCATACGAATGGAATTCCTTTCGCCGATGCGAGGATGATTCTCTAGGAGGCAGCAAGAGAATTACTAGTCACGGGTCAGGGCGGCTGTTTTCAGAAATCGCTCTCAAACATGCGCCATCGACTGTGCTTCTTTAAATGAAGCCGTCAGGTAGTCGAGTGCCGCCGTGATGCCACCCTTGCGGTGCGGGATGCCGGCGATTTCCAGGCCCATTTCCACGCCACTCAACGTTCCGGCTAGCATCAGATCGTTGAAGTCGCCCAGATGCCCAATGCGGAATACCTTGTTTTGCAATTTTCCCAGTCCTGTGCCAAGGGGCATGTTGAATCGATCCAACACTACCTTGCGAAACGCATCGGCCGATTGGCCTGCTGGCACATAGATCGCCGTTACCGAGTTGCTATATTCTTTGGGATTGAGAGCGACGTTTTCCAAATTCCAAGCTTGCACGGCGCGGCGAGTTGCCTCACCATGCCGCTGATGCCGCGCGAACACGTTCTGCAAGCCTTCTTCCCGCAGCATTTGCAGCGATTCCTTTAGCCCGTACAATAAATTCGTGGCGGGGGTATATGGAAAAAGGCCGCTCGCATTCTGCGTTAGCATCGGCTGCCATTCCCAGTAGGATCGCGGGAGGCGTGCGGTTTTCGAGGCAGCCAGCGCCTTCTCACTGATCGCGTTGAATCCCAGTCCCGGCGGAAGCATCAGTCCTTTTTGAGAGCCGCTGATGGTGACGTCCACGCCCCATTCATCGTGCCTGAAGTCGATGGATGCGAGCGAAGAAATGGCGTCTACCAGGAGCAACGCGGGATGGTTGGCGCGATTGATGGCTTCGCGAACAGGTGCGACCGCGCTGGTCACGCCCGAGGACGTCTCATTGTGCACTACGCATACTGCCTTGAACTTGTGTTCACGATCCTCACGGAGTTTGGCTTCGACGACCAGCGGATCGACACCGTGACGCCAATCGCTTTGCACGACGTCGACGTCTAATCCCAACTTGCCCGCCATCTCGATCCATAGCGCCGAGAATTGCCCGATCTCAAACATCAGGATCTTATCGCCCGGGGACAGCGTGTTGGTGAGCGCGGCTTCCCACGCGCCCGAGCCGGACGACGGAAAGACGACGACCTTGCCGGAGGTTTGGAACACCTCCTTCAGTCCCTCCAGAACCTCCAGACCCAGAAGCGCGAACTCCGGCCCCCGATGATCAATGGTAGGACGGGAAAGCGCGCGTAGAACGCGCTCAGGGACATTGGTAGGACCTGGTAGTTGGACGAGTTGTCGGCCGCTTTGATAGGACATAGAGAGTTCCTGCCCTATTGTATATCAGCGGGACCAACTGCATCCGCGCAGCGCCCGGGGTGCCGACCTCCGCCTCGCCCCCGGGCGATTCCCGATTGATCGCGTGCACTGGGGCGATCTGCGCCGCCTCCATTTCGCACGCGTCTATTATCAGGGAATAATCGAGATCAGAATGTGAGACCCAGCATGAAATCACCCTGATTGCGGTTCGTTCGCAGCAGCGATTCGATAGGATCGCGGAAATTCTCGCCGCCCCAGCGGGTATAGCGGACTTCAGGAGAAATACGCACGGGCCCGAGTTTGAACGCAACGCCAAATCCAAAGGTGAAGCCGATATCGTAGTCCTTGTTGAACTCGGTGGCGCCATTCACTTCCACTTGGTTGAATGTCGCGCCGGAGATCGTCTGCTGAATTTGCTTGACACCGCTCAGGTGACGGAAGTTCGCACCGGCGTCGATGAATGGGCGAACGGGTCCAGGAAGTATTTCGAACTTGCCCAATACCGGAAATTCCCATGAATTAGCGACCGTTTTCGAAAAGATGACGGGCCCATTCGCCTCGAACTGATAGCCGACGCGCTTATAAAGGGCATCCACTTCGATTGAGAATCGCGCCGGAAGATGAAACTCCACGGTGGGACCTACCAAGTATCGGTGAGTCGAAGTGAAGTATGCGGACGTCGTGCCCCTTGCGGCGTCGACGAAATCAGTGATGGGTACGCCACCTTTGACGCCTACGGAAACATGCTCGCCGGCGCAGAGCACAGCTGGGATGAAAGCAATCAGTGCTAATCGGTGAGCGCCGTGGAAACGATGGAGGTTCATGCCGATCATGACAGCAATACACCTGCCAAAAGAAAATCCCCCACCAATTGAATGACTTAGACTTTGGTCTGCCGATCTCGAAAATTAGAGGGAGTGCAGTACCTGCATCAGGTGCAGAATATGCTTGGTCATCCACTGGCCAACTTAGGCCCGTTACTATCGCGTGAATCTTACGCCATCCTTTGATGAGTTTTTCGTAGCGCATTCAGGTTGTTTCCTGCCCGGGGATATTCCTGGAGGCGTGTACCTTCGCGGCGCATGATGGTGGAGCGATAGATCCACGGCTGGGTGAGCACTTGGGATCCTCTATCACGGCTTCGTAGTTGATTCGATCTCTGTCGACGCGGGTGTAGCGTCCGTCACGTACAGCGCTTCACTGTGAACATTCCGGCGCGCCGAAAGAAAGGAAAGAAAGGAAAGAAAGAATGATGCGCGCGAGCAGGATCTGTCATGAAACAACACAATGCAGAGCAGTGGGGCACTAATAATGGATCTTTTCATGCCGATGCTGGGGTTTCACTGTATAGGTGATTTTGGCGCGATGTCTGGGGCTGCCGGGTGCGATAATGCCATCCATGTGGAGACGATTCGCGCTCACTTTCGCACTCCTAGTTTTGGTCGTGTCTGCGGATGCACAGCGGCGCACGCGTGAGCTGGTCCGGCACGACAACGTGGTGATTGAAACGATCGCCGAGGGCCAAGGGCGGCTCATCGTCCTGCTGCCTTCCTTGGGACGAGATACCGAGGAACTCGATCCCTGGGCCGCCCAGATCGCGGACGCCGGTTTCCGCGTTCTGCGGCCCCGTCCGCGCGGTTTCGGGCGCAGTTCCGGTCCCATGGATGGTCTGACCCTGCACGATTTCGCCAAGGATATCGCCGCGGTGATCGGGCATGAGAATGCAGGGCCTGCGATCGTAGCTGGGCACGCTTACGGGCATTTTGTCGCCAAAATGACCGCGACCGATTTTCCCCAGTATGTACGCGCGGTTGCTCTAGTGGCCGCCTCGCAGAAGAACATCAATTCCCACGTGCGCGCATGGCTCGCCATCGCCACCAATCCGAAGCAGCCGGAAGCTGAGCGCATCAAGCACTTGCAACTGGTCTTCTTCGCACCCGGTCACGACCCGCGTCCGTGGCTGACCGGTTTCGATCCGGTGGTGCAGCGATCCCAAGAAGTCGCACGCGATACGACTCCCCAGGCGGTGTATTGGAACGCCGGAACGGCGCCCCTCCTCGATCTGCAGGCCGAGCATGACCCATATCGTCCCCACTCCACTCGCAATCAATTAATTGAGGAATTCGGCGCTAGCCGTGTCACCGTAGTGGTGATCCCGAATGCGTCACATGCGCTTCCGGTGGAGAATCCGAAGCCCGCGGCGGAGGCGATTGTCGTGTACGCGAAAAAATTAAGTAGAAGCCACTGAGGCAAGACGACCCTGCCTAGAAACAACGCGGCCTCCCAGTCGCCCGGGAGGCCATATTGTTTCCACGCAGTCTGAGTGTTTCGAAACGCTAGTCGCCGAAGGACCCCACCGCCTCTTCCTTCTCGGCGGTCTTCTTGGGAGCAGCCGGGGCGATGGACGACAACGGAACCAAGCCCTCCACTGGCTTTTCGCCGAGCACATGTTCCTTGTAGAGTTTCATCATGCGCTCTTTCTCCATGCTCTCTTTGAGCTTCGCGTCACGGTCGCGCTTCTTTTCTTCACGCGCGGTTTTCGCGATGCCCAGGTCGTCCAGGTCGTGCTGGCGTTCGCGGTTCACATCGTCCGCGCGCAACACCAGCGTGTGGTCCTTCGACGGCAGGTTCACGTTCTTGCCGCCCGCGATGATCTCATGCCGTCCGTGCTCCTCGTACCACTTGGTGAGCGACGCCGTCATATGCATCTTTTCAATAATGTTGCGCCAGCCCACGCCGGTGTTATACGCGCAGAAGGAAATCTCACCTTCCTGCGTAGCGTAGGGAATAATGCACTGCTCGGTGCGGCGGAAGTCGTAGTTAAACAGGTCCTGAAACCACATGCCCGCGATGAACAGGAAGTTCCAGCGGTCCGCGCGGCGCTGCTCAATGTCGGCGATGGTGCGGTCGCCCGTCACCTTTCCGTACTTTTTGCCGGTCATGCCGAAGCACTTATCGAACTTCTGGATCAGATCGCTCAGCCGGAAGTGCGTAGGAGCTTCGTAGGGATTGTAATTGCGGAGCAGAGCGAGCGACACGCCGATCACGCTCATGCGTTTACTGCGAGCGCCGTCATTGATGCTCGCTACGTCCCGCGCCAGTTGATCGGCATTGAGGAACGCGGTCACCGGCCGATATTCCTTGGTTTCCTTATCGCACATCACGGCCATGCCCACGCCGCAATTCGGGTGGCAGCCGCAGCTCAGCTGGCCCCACTCGGCGTTAGGTCCGTGCACCAGATCGGCGAAGTCGGAGAAAGTGCTCATGAAGGAGATCGGGAACCAGTCGCGGGCGGGTTCGCCCAGGCCGGTTTGCGATTTTACATCGTGGGCCAAGTGCGACAGGGTGTAGCGCTGCGCGTTACGGCGATCATCGGTCACGGCTTCATCGCGGCCTGTGAAGGACACCGGCTGGAAGCTGAGGAATGGGATCTTCTTCGGATTATCGAGCGCGAACTGCACCACAGCGCCCACCTGCTCGTTATTCACGCCGTTGATCAGCGTGATGACCGGCACGATGTCGACACCCGCGCTGTACAGATTCTCGATGGCGCGCAATTTAACGTCGAAGAGGTTACCCACGGCACGGTGCGAGTTGGCTTCATTGCCCACCCCGTCGAATTGCAGGTAAGCGTAACGCAGACCCGCTTCCGCAGCTTCTTTCGCGAACTCGGGGCGTTTGGCGAACTCAATCCCGTTGGTGGCCGCCTGCACGCTCTGGTAACCCAGCTTGCGGCAGTAGCGGATGGCGTCCAAGAAGTACGGCGACAACGTCGGCTCGCCGCCGGAGAATTGCACGGACATCTGGCGCCGCGGTTTGATCTTCATCGCGTTATCGAGCAGCGTTTTGATGTCTTCCCATTCCAGTTCATGCACGAAGCCGACCTGGTTGGCATCCATGAAGCACGGATCGCACATCATGTTGCAGCGGTTGGTCAGATCGATGGTCAGCACGCTGCCACGCCCGTGCGTCACGGTGCTGGAGCCATGGTGGTGCAGGTCTTCGTCGTTGTGCGCACGGATGTCGCGGCCGGGGAAGGTGTCTTCCAGGTGCTGCGAGAACACTGGGTCGATCGACATCAAATCTTCGAACTTCCCATGGATGGTGCATTCCTTCACCATCACGATCTTGCCGTCTTTTTCGATGATGTTGGCCTTGATCTCACCGACCTTCTCGTTGCTCAGAATCTCGACGGGCAGTTTGCCGTCCAGAATCTGCTGGCGGATCTCTGGGATGCACTTGGGACACAGCGAATCCGTTTCGCGTGGCCAGCCCAGCTTCGGCTTCTGCTTCTCCCAGCTCTTCAGCAACGGCTTGTCGGACCACTTGGGGGTGAACGACGGGTTGGGGTTAATCGAGTTTACCTTGTCGTAGACAAACCAAGCGGCGTTAGCCGCGACAGCAATGGCCTTCTCGACGTGCTTAATGGGTTTGGTCAAAGTGCAGACTCCAGACTTGGGATGGAATACTTACTAGTACGTTAAGGGTCTAGTATAGCTTCGACGGTACTTTAGGGCTACGGCAATGAATTGAAAGGGTGTTAGCTGCATCAAACGGCGACTTCCGGCATTGAATGGTTTTTGTCCAAAATAACAACAAACCTTTTAATAACAATAATATAGGAGAAACGATCTGTGTGCTCGCGGAAGTGATATCGGAGACCAAGACGCTGCCTGCCAGGTACTTCGCAGAACCACGCCGTTCTCGACTGGGGGATCGAGCCGTTTTGGGAGTGGAGTCATGATATTCTCTGGGGGTATTCGCGTCGGCAAAGGAAACGAGACCCACAGTGATGAGCTTTGAGAGCCTAGAAGCTGTGCTTCAGGCCACCGGAAACCCGGTGAGCCTGCTCCGCAATTCGCAGATTGGCGCGTACGTGTATCCGGTAGTTCCCGCCGAATTTACGAACTGGCGAGACGAACAACGCGCCTGGCGCGAAACTTGCGTGCTATTCGACCAGTCGCACCATATGGTGGATCTTGCCGTGGAAGGTCCCGATGCACTCAAGTTGCTTTCCCATTTGGCGATTAACAGTTTCGCGAAATTTCCGGTCAACCGAGCCAAGCAATTCGTTCCATGCAGCTACACTGGGCACGTGATTGGCGACGGTATTTTGTTTCACCTGGAAGAGAACAAGCTAGTGTTTGTCGGACGCGCGCCGGTCGCGAGTTGGATTCAATTCCATGCCGCTACGGGCGGATATAACGTGACAACCGAAAAAGATGATCGATCGCCGTCCCGGCCCAGCGGGAAGCCGGTGGTTCGCAAGTCTTACCGCTATCAGATTCAAGGACCGAACGCGAAGCAGGTAATCGAAAAATTGAACGGCGGACCTGTTCCGGATATCAAGTTCTTCACAATGGATTACATCACCATCGCCGGACGCAAGGTTCGCGCGTTGCGTCACGGAATGGCAGGCGCGCCTGGGCTGGAGGTCTTCGGTCCGTACGCGGAAGGCGAGGAGATACGAGCCGCCATCGTGGAAGCGGGCGCGGATTTTGGTCTGCGGCAGGTCGGCTCCAGGGCGTACGCGACCAATACGCTGGAGTCGGGTTGGATCCCGTCGCCTCTGCCCGCGGTTTATACGGGCGCAAAGATGAAGGCCTACCGCGAGTGGTTGCCGGCGACGGGCTACGAAGCGACCGGTTCTCTGGGCGGTAGTTTCTATTCGGACAATATTGAAGACTACTACGTCACGCCCTACGAACTCGGTTATGGACCCTTCGTCAAATTCGACCATGATTTCATCGGGAGAGAAGCTCTTGAAAGGATCGCCGGCGAGCCGCGGCGGAGGAAGGTGACCTTCGCGTGGAACTCCGATGACGTTGCGAACGCGTTCCGGTCCATGCTGGAACCGGGCGGGGAACACTACAAGTACATCGATTGGCCACTATCGAATTACGCCTCCGCGTCCTATGACAAAGTGACTCACTCGGGGAAGACAGTCGGATTCTCGATGTTTAGCGGCTACAGCTACAATGAGCGATCGATGCTGTCGCTCGGCATCGTGGATCCGGATGTCGTTACAGGTAATCCTGTGACCCTCGTATGGGGAGAAGTGGGAGGCGGTTCACGAAAGACCACCGTCGAACGTCACAGGCAAATAGAAATCCGCGCGATTGTTAGCCCCGTGCCTTATTCTAAAGTCGCTCGCGAAGAGTACGCGGCAGGTTGGCGTAGGGCCGCTTATTAGCCTTGATGAACCTCGGATCGTCACCGAACTTGTGCGAGACGTTACGGCCGCCTTGGACTATTTTGGCCGGCCCTTGAAGCCTTGTGCGAGCAGCGGAATTTTGTATAAACTCATCGCGTTGTTACGCACGTCCGAGGGCGTAACGATCTCCTTGCCGTCCTTACCTACCGCGCCGAGACCAACCACGTAAAGCGTCTTCTTGCCAGAGCCCGAGAATGCAGCACTGGCACTATTGCGTGGCGTGGGAATCAGACCGAGATACTTGCCGTCCGGCGTCAGCACTTGAACGCCCGGAGCGCTGGTGCAATAGAGGCGGCCTTGTCCATCAATGGCCAACCCGTCGCCATTCCCGCCGGCTTCAAGCTTGGCGAATACCCTCTGATTCTTGGCCGTGCCATCCGGTTGCAAATCGAACGCCACGATCATTGGGCCATTGGTGATGTAGAGTGTCTTTTCATCACGGCTGAGCATAATACCATTGGCGCGGATATTTTCACCGATGCTGCTTACCTGTCCAGCGGGGCTAACATGATAAACACCACCGCTGGTGAAATACACGTCGCCTTTCTTGCCGACTACGAGGTCATTCACGCGCCCGAGTCCTTTTCCCATGAAGCTATTGGCCAGTACCTTTCGCGTGGGCGTAAGAGTGCTGATCGCCGTGGGCTCTTTACATTCCTGAGGCTTGCCGCCGGGATCGGTGCAAGTCCGCTCCGCGGCGAAAATGAGGTTCTTCGGGCCGATGGCAACCGAGCCGGTGCCGTGGCCGTTCGTCAGGAATGTCGAGAATTTGTCGTTCTTGCCGATCTTGTTGACCCGGCTGGATTGCTCCTGAGCGAAGAGCACGCCGCCGTCGGCCGTGCCGACAACGCCATCCACGTTTTCGTCGCTCTGATAGACAGACGTCCATTTAGCCCCTGCGTCAATTACACCGGGAATCGCGGTGATTGTAACTTCTCGCAAGGGTGGAGGTGGTGGGAAGGTCCTAGGCTGGGTAGCCTGCTGCGCAAATGCAATTCGCGCAAGACCCGGCACGCCAAGACCTGCCGCAAGTAAACACAGAGCAGAGAAGAGACGACGCTTCGTTGCGATGGGCATATTGATGTTATACCGCTTCGCATCCACAATTGCGTGGCCGCCTTAGTTCAACGCGCCGCAGCCCGGAACTCAACCAGAGAAATGCCTGAGTTGGGCCGCTACTAAAGTTTTGACGGATTTGGTACGAACATCCCATTTTGAATCCGTCGTTTGAACCGTATGATCAGGCCAGCATCCATGATCCGTTCAACATTGTCCCGTCCTACCGTACCCAGCAATGGCAGTCCGGTCCCAGTCTCACGCCGTCAGCCCGGCTTGGCCGATCATTCGGATGCGCAGGGCGCCAAGTTCGCCGGGAAAATGCAGCCTACAGGAGCGTCGGCTGCGAGCGACAAGAAAATCGCGAAACACGAGATTCCGCCGCGCTATGCCGGCGATGACTGGCTGTGACGACGCGACCACTCGCCAACAATTTCCGTCTGCATTGCCATCGTGCTGGGACAGAGTTACCGGAATTGACAGAGACTTGCGGCCTGCTCGTCCGCTAACCACAAAAGATGACCATGCACCGGGCGAATCAGCTGGGCTGGAAGCCCCTCCGAATGGATCTCTCCTTCCAGGACCGCTTGTAGCACGGGCGCCTTTTCCTGGCCCTGAACCATGAAGACGATGTAAGCGGCCTGATTCAGCAGCGGCACCGTCATCGTGAACCGGACGCTATTGAGCTTCTGCACCCAATTGGCGACCATCAGTTGCCGAGTCTCATGCAGTGCTGACGTCGCCGGAAAGAGAGACGCGGTATGGCCGTCTGTGCCTAGGCCAAGGAGCACAAGATCTAGGCGGGGAAATTCGCCTTCCAGTACGCCAAAAAAATCACGGAGGAGAGCGCTGTATTTGTGAGCAATCTGCTGCGGATCGCCGCCCTCCGTTTCGATCCGGTGAATGTTTTCCTGTGGAACAGCGACGCGGGAAAGCATTGCATCCCACGCCATCTTGTAGTTGCTTTCAGGATGATCGGGCCGCACATGGCGCTCATCACCCCAGAAGAAATGGGTTTTTGCCCACGGAAAGCGCTCGTGAAAATCATGCGCGAGGAGCGAATAAAGGCCCTGCGGAGTACTGCCGCCTGCCAGCATGAACGTGAAACGATCGTGCTGACGAATGGAATCGAGGGCACGCGCTAGGACCTCTTCCGCTGCGGCCGCATAGAGACTCGCGGCGTCCGGGAATACCTTCAACCGTGACACAATTCTCTATTCCTGCTCTCTCCATTTGCGTCCATCGCGAGCCATCAGTTCCTCCGCTTCCCGAGGGCCCCACGAGCCAGCCGCATAATTAGGGAAGTTGCGGGCGGGCAGTACACTCCAGACATCCAAAATCGGAGTCAAGACCGACCAGCTGATTTCCACTCCATCGAAGCGATTGAATAACGTGAGATCGCCCTGCATGCTGTCGTACAACATCGTTTCATAGCCCGTGTTAGGCTTGTTCCCAAAATATTCCGCATAATCGAAATCCATCGCGACGGGTCCAATGCGGACGCTCGAACCTGGAATCTTCGCGCCAAACTGAAGGGAGATACCTTCGTCCGGCTGGATTCGAATAATAAGCCGGTTCGAGCCGAGCCGCCCGACATGGGTTCCCCGAAACAGTTGGAAGGGAGCCCGTTTGAACTGCACGGCAATTTCCGTCGAATGCTTGGGCATGCGCTTGCCCGCTCTGATGTAGAACGGAACCTCCGCCCATCGCCAATTGTCAATGGATAGCTTCAGTGCCACAAAGGTTTCCACCGGCGAGTTTGGGGAAACTTGAAATTCGGATCGGTATCCTGGCAGAGTCTGGCCATCCAATACGCCTGGGCCGTATTGCCCGCGAACGGCCTTCGCCAGAACTTCTTCCGAGCTCATCGGTTGAATTGCTCTTAGGACTTTGGCCTTCTCATCCCGGACCGCATCGGCGTCGAAAGAAATAGGCGGCTCCATGGTGGCTAGCGCGAGCAATTGAAAAATATGATTGGCCACCATGTCGCGCAAGGCTCCGGCCTCTTCGTAGTAGCGGCCGCGTTGTTCCACACCCACCACCTCGGAAACCGTGATTTGAATGTGGTCGATGTACCGGCGGTTCCAGATCGGCTCGAAGATGCCATTGCCGAATCGAAATACCATTAAGTTCTGGACGGTTTCTTTTCCCAGATAGTGGTCGATTCGATAGATCTGTTTCTCTTCGAGAACTTTACGAATGTCCAAATTGAGCTTGCGGGCGGACTCCAGATCATGCCCGAACGGCTTCTCGATGATCACGCGGCGCCATTGACCATTATTTTGGTCTACGAGTCCGGCCGCACCAAGTCGTTGGACCACCGCGCAGAAGAGGCTGGGATTTGTTGCCAGGTAGAACAAGTAGTTCCCCTGCGTGCCGCACTCGGAATCCACTTTTGGCAGCAATTCACGTAAGCGATCATAGAGCGGGGGCGAATCGAAATCGCCGGCCAGATAGTAAATTCTTTGCGCCAGCCAGTCCCATTCCGCTGGCTCCACCGGCACGGTCGCGAACTTTTGCATTTCCGCTGCGATTCTGTCGCGAAAGTGAGGAGTATCGATCTCCGTGGCTCCGAGTCCCACTACCGCGAACTCCTTCGGCAGCAGCCCGCCTTTCAGCAGGTTGTAAAGCGCAGGAATCAGCTTGCGTTTGGTGAGATCGCCCGTCGCCCCGAAGATGACGAGCACGCATGGTCCCGCGGGGGGCGCGCCGGCGTCCGTACCGGTGGAAAAAGGTTGCATCTGGGACAAGTTTGTTATCCTCCCGCGGGCCGTTCGATGTGGCCACCAAATTTCTTGCGCATCGCCGCCAAGACTTTTTCCGCGAAGGTATGTTCCTTGCGCGAACGGAACCTACGGAATAGAGAGGACGCCAGGACATCCGCGGAAACGGCTTCTTCAATGGCCGCTTGAATCGCCCAGCGGCCTTCGCCAGAATCCTCGACGAATCCAATATAACCGGAGAGCGTGGGATCTTCGGCGAGCGCCATCGCCGTCCAATCCAGCAGCCCGGAGCCAACCACGCTGCCGCGGCGCCATAGTTCGGAGATTTCGGCGACGTCGAATTGATACCGGTAGTCCGCGGGCAGTTGAGCGCCATTCGCTTCACGCAGAATTTCGAAGCCCTCCCCATAAGCTTGCATCAAGCCATATTCGATGCCGTTGTGAATCATTTTGACGAAATGCCCAGCGCCCGTAGGGCCGCAATATAAATATCCGTCCTGGGCAGTGCCTCGGCTCTGATCCCGTCCCGGCGTTATGGGGATATTGCCTTGCCCGGGGGCAAGCGTGCGAAAAATCGGTTCCAGTTGCTGGAATGCCTTTTCCGGACCTCCAATCATCAAACAATATCCACGCTCCAGCCCCCACACACCACCGCTGGTGCCGGCATCCACGTAGTGAATGCCCTTTGCCGACACAAGCTGGGACCGCCGAACGTCATCCTTGTAGAACGAGTTTCCGCCATCGATCACCGTATCGCCTGCCGTCAAATATTCCGCAAGCTCGGCCACCGTCTTTTCGGTAGGCCCGCCGGCGGGGACCATCACCCAAACCGCACGCGGAGAGGCTAACTGCTGCACCAGGTCCTGAAGCGACTTTGCTCCGTGCGCTCCTTCGCTTGCGACGAGGTGCACATTTTTTGGATCCAAGTCGAAGACAACGCACTCATGCCCGCCGCGAAGGAGGCGGCGCACCATGTTCGCGCCCATCCGTCCCAATCCAACCATGCCCAGTTGCATTGCAGGTCCTCCTCATTTGATAGTCTTACATTCCGTGTACGCCGGCACGCGCGCGGTGGCCTCCCGTTTGCTGGAAAGGAATGATATAACGGCAGTAGTCACTTTTGTGAACGTCTCATTCATCATGCCGGCGTACAATGCCGCAAGAACCATCCAGGCAGCCCTGGATTCTATTACGGCACAAACCGTTCCCACTTGGGAAGTGATTGTGGTGGATGACGGGTCCACTGATAGTACGTCGAAACTTGTAAAAAGGCTGGCCAAATTTGACGCTCGTATCTCATTGATTCAAAAGAAAAATGGAGGCGAAAGCGACGCGCGCAACGCGGGCGTCGCCGCCGCAAAGTCCGATTGGTTGGCTTTCCTGGATGCTGATGACTGGGTCTCGCCTTTTTATCTAAAGCGCCTGACGGAGGAACTGTCCGCGCATCCTGAATTGGATGCCGTTCATTGCGGGTCTATCCGCGTAGCGCAGGATGGGACCTATGTGAGCGACGATTATCAGCCGCCGGCAGGCGATCTATTCCCTATCCTGGCCCGCCGCGCAGCTTTTCCGGTGAATGCGTGTATAGTCCGCAAGGCGCTGGTCGAATCGGTGGGAATGTTCGACAAATCTCTGAAAAAGTCCCCAGATTGGGATTTGTGGCAGCGAATCGCGCGGACAGGCGCCCGATTCGGCGCAGTCCGCGACATGCTCGCGTATTATCGGATGACCCCGAACTCCTCGTCGCTCGGGGCCAGGCAATTATTGCGTGATGGTCTCACGGTACTCAAACGTGGCCATGCTCATGACCCGCGTGTGCCAAACCCCCATCCCGATTACGTCAACGGTCTGCAAACCGACCGGGTGGAGACGCAGGAATTCTATCTGCTCTCCTGGTGTGCCGGCTTGACGTTGGGGATTGGCCAAGACGCGAGACCTCTGATCAAAATCCTCAAAGAGGACCGCTATGAAGGCCTGTATCCAGATGCGATAGCGCGCTGCATTTTTGAAGCTGCGACACTGCCCATGTGTAAGCCTAGGAACGCATGGGATACATTGTGGCCCGACGTATACCCGCTGGCCCGGAAATTCCTGATGGCGCTCGAAAAACAATCCGGTACGCCGGACTTGGCCCAGCGAGCATTTATGGAATTGATGAAATTGACGCTCAAGCATTCGGCGACGTGGGGTCCGGTGATGCAGGAAGCGGAGGAAAAAGTCGCAAGGCAAGACGTCTTGCTCAAACAATTAAATCAACATCGAGCGGACTTGCAGGGCGAGCGCGACAGGTGGCGCCAAGTTTGCCATGATCTTGAAAACCAGAAGCGGACATTGGAAGAAGAGTACGAGCGGTCGAAGCTCTCTGGGCGCAACGAGCAGGCGTTAGAGACTCAGAGGGCTGAATGGCAGGCCCTTTCAGACAAACTCGAGGCGCAGAAACGAACGTTGCAGGAAGACCTGGAGCGCACCGAAGCGGAGCGCAACAAGTGGCTGCAGCTCTCCGAGGAGAGCGAGATCCAGAAGCGGACGCTGCAAGAAGATCTGGACCGTGCGCGGCAACTTGCGGAGCAGCAATCGCATGAAAGGTCGGCGCTCGAAGCGGAACGTATCAAATGGCAGAAACTTTCAGGGGAACTTGACCTCCAAAAGGCGGCGGTGCAAGAGAGCTTGAATCACGCCAGACTTCTTGTGGAGGGCTTGGAAAAGGACAAGGCCGTGCTTGAGCACGAGGTCGTTCGGTGGCAGCGAATGGTGGACGCGGTGGAGGACGAAAAGGCCCAAGTGGATAGCAGTCGCCGGGAATGGTGGCGAGTCGCTGAACAACGGGCGATGCTGATCGCCGAGATGGAGGACAGTCTGTGGTTTCGCATTGGCGCGCGTTTGAAAATACTGGACCTGCATAAGAAAAATGAAACCGACCCCTCTCTTGACAAGGCCTAGTGCGTCTCCCGTGCCCACCCGTTGGTAATCTTAAAGAATCGCTCACGAATGGCCGAAGAATAGCTGAGACGCTGAATTCCAGCACCCCAGCTGAATGAACGAGAAATTTGTGACGCCACATCTGCCTGCACTTATCTTGATGTACCATCGCGTAGCCACGGTTCGCCCCGATCCTTTCGGACTATGCGTATCTCCGGAGAATTTTGCCGAACAAATGCAAGTACTTCGAGAACACGCCCATCCAATCAGCCTGCGAGGCCTTACCGAGTCTCTGCAAAGCGGGCGGATTCCGGAGCGGGCTGTCGCCGTTACGTTCGACGATGGCTATGCCGACAACTTGCTCGATGCCAAGCCATTGCTGGTTCAACATGATGTCCCGGCGACGATGTTCATCACGACAGGATATCTGGAGCGACCTCGGGAATTCTGGTGGGACGAAGTGGAACGGCACTTCCTGGAGCCGGGTATCCTACCGGATCGACTAAGTCTTTCAGTTTGCGGTCAGCCGCACGAATGGAATCTGGCGAATGCCGCGCAATACGACGATGACACCTGCCGGCAATTCCATGCCTGGCGCACGGAGCAGGAACCCCCTACTGTGCGCCACGATACATATTTTTCGGTTTGGCGCGCGTTGCAACTTATACCGGAAGACGAGCGGCGGCGTGTGTTGGACCAAATTCAGGCTTGGGCTGGCGATACAGGTGCGGGTCCCCGCCCGGAGTATCGCAGTGTTACAAGCGATGAAGTGCGCAAACTCGCGGAAGGTGGCCTGATCGAGATTGGCGCGCATACTGTCACTCACCCCGCGCTGTGCGAATTTTCCGCGGCCGAACAATGGGAAGAGATCACTCAAAGTAAGAGGCATCTGGAAACGTTACTGGGCGCTCCCGTGACGAGTTTCGCCTATCCCTTCGGAACCTGTTCGGAGCCGACAATCAAACTGGTTCAAGAATCAGGATTCGAACGCGCTTGCGCCACGATCCCCACAGCTATAACGAGCAGCGACCCTAATCTGTACGAGTTGCCGCGCGTTCAGGTGGAAGATTGGAGCGGCACGACGTTCCTGCAGCGGTTGGAAGAATGGTTTGAAGCAAAAACATGATTAGACAAGAGTTGTGTTAACGTCGAAGAATGGTCGGAGGACTATTGACAAAGTACAAACCCGCACGTGCATTCTCTGGTAAAGGCCGGGCCCGGCTCCTTCACAAATCATGAGCCCTCAGAACGCCACATCTTCGCGGCAACAATGGGTACATCTGCGCGATGTCTTATGTGTGCTGGTGTCCCGGGACTTCAAGTTGCGCTATAAGCGATCCGTCATGGGCATCGCTTGGTCGTTGCTTGTGCCACTCGCCCAGCTCTGGGTCTTTTACGTCGTGTTCCATACAATCTTGCCGCTGAATATCCCGAATTTTACAAGTTTCCTGTTTATCGGAATCTTACCGTGGAACTGGTTTCAAACCGCTCTGCTGATGTCCAGTGGCGCCCTGGTCGACAACCGCGATCTGGTTAAACAAGTCGGATTCCCGGTGGCGATTT
The DNA here is from genome assembly GCA_902826605.1 of uncultured Acidobacteriota bacterium. Classification (GTDB taxonomy): domain Bacteria; phylum Acidobacteriota; class Terriglobia; order Bryobacterales; family Bryobacteraceae; genus Palsa-187. Next base: position 50,389 of record CADEFM010000008.1, on the reverse strand, counting down.
TGCCCGTGGTTGCGGTGCTCTCGCAAGCCATCCATTTCCTGCTTTCCCTTCCTATCCTGGCGGCGTTCTTGTGGTTCGATGGGTTTCGGCCGAGCCTGGCGCTGATTTCCTTCCCGCTGGTGGTCCTGGTCCAGTTCGTTCTGACGCTCAGCCTGTCTTATGTCTTCGCCACGATACAGGTGAAATTTCGCGATATCCAGCACCTTTTGGGTATCGTTCTATTCCTGATGTTTTACGTGACGCCAATTTTTTATGACAGCAGTGCAATCCCGGCTGACATTCAGCCGTTGTACCGGGCGAACCCGCTCGTGTATTTGATCGACGCCTACCGGGCCATCCTGATGCGCGGACAATTTCCCGCTAGTCCGGCACTCCTCGTCGTACTCGGTTCCTCGGCGCTGATCCTGATGGTGGGATATGCGATATTCATGCGAGCGCGTAACCGCTTCGTGGAGGAGCTATAGATGCGCGATGCAATCACAGTGGAACGTTTGGGGAAGCGTTTCCGGCTCTACCATGCCGACCGGCCCTGGACGTTGCATGAGTCGCTGCTGCGTGGATTTCAGCGTCTGCGGCCGGCCGAAACGTTCTGGGGTCTGCGTGAAGTTAGCTTTACGGTCAAGGCGGGCCGGATGGTGGGTGTCGTCGGACGAAATGGGGCAGGAAAGTCGACGCTGCTGCGCCTGATTGGCGGCGTTGGCCGCCCGGATGAAGGCAGGGTGGAGGTATACGGTCGGGTCGGGGCGCTCCTTACTTTGGGCGCCGGATTTCATCCGGAACTAACGGGCCGGGAAAACGTATTTGTAAATGGCGTCATTAGCGGACTGACACGCGCAGAGGTGACCAGGCGTCTGGACTCCATCATCGATTTTGCCGAGCTCGAACAGTATATCGACCGGCCGCTGCGCGTCTACAGCACTGGAATGCAGATGCGCTTGGCCTTTTCAGTCGCGACGCATACGCAACCTGATCTCCTCTTGATCGACGAAGTACTTGGCGTCGGTGATTACCTCTTTCAGCGTAAATGCCTGGACCGCATTCAACAGCTCAAAGCCAACGGTTGCGCCATTCTGCTGGTGAGTCATGAAGCAGCAGTGATTCAGAGCATGTGCGACGAGTCGTTATGGTTGCGGAAGGGACAGCTCATGTCGCACGGAGACTCTCGTCGCGTTGTGGAAGAATACCTCGCCGATTCAGAAGCCCAGGTTCACGCGCCCGCCGGCAGTTAAAGAAAAGTCACCGGCGGCGAACGACTAGTTTCCCGGTAGGAACTGCGAGGCACTCATCGGGCATGGATTTGAAGGGTTCAATGAATCTGCCTCGCAGATCCGTACTGATCTCGACTGTTTCGAAAGGCTCGAATTCGACGAGTTCGAAGCCATGCAATTCGAACATCTTTCCCATTTCCAGTGGACGCACCCGGTTGGATCCATGGACCATTCCTTCAGGATGGGTTTCCGTTAGGAACTCCAATGGATGGCATGCGTTTGCACCGTAACGCCGGTGATCCGAGCCGTCGACGATGTGGATGCCTATTCCACCTCGACGGGTGACCCTGGCGAGCTCCTCGATCGCATCTTCAACGCGTGGAATATGCTCAAAAAAGGCATTCGAGACAATCACATCCGCCTCCCCGTCTTCGAGGGAAAGGGCGTGAACGGACTCCTGGCGATACCCTAATCGTTCCCGATCCAGCCCCGCGGGGTTGCCATTTCGGAGGAGCGCGAGATCGAACGATGCGATGTTATTCAAAACCTGTTCGCGTGTGATCGGATATTCGCCCACCAGATCTTCAGGGTTGATCAGCATCATCGCCGATAAATTTGCCAGGGCCCTTACTGCTCCGGCGTCATCATGAATTGGATCCAAATCAATCGCGATGCCGCGTCGGGCGCCGAGCAAGATGAATAGGAACAAAAGTCCGTAAGGGTTCAGCGAACCGCAACCGAGTTCCACCACTGTCGCTCCATCGATCTTAAATCGATGAGGACCGAGGAATTCATAAAACGCTCCGAAGTAGTCGCGATACCGGCGGCGCGAGAACCGATTGCCATGCACATCCAAGGCTGCTCCCAGCGCCTCGTGCATTTGTGAGCCGACCAATACTGCTTCATCGTTCGCGCTGAAAGAACCTAGACGGACGTGATTCAGCACCGCGAAAACGAGTTCGTCTAGCGCGCCTCCTTGCACGCCTGTAGGGGGCGTTGAAACAACTGGACGATGAAGACGGCCAGCGGGAGTTGTTTCGGATGCAGGAGCGAGAGATGGATGAATCGATGTATCGCGGAGTTTGAGCGCGAGCTTATGACTCGGATCCAACCTCAATGCCTGCTCGACATTTTCCATTGCCTCAGACCGTCGCGCATCCTTGAGCTGCTCGCTCGCCAGACGCGCAAGAAACGAGGGACTGTGATTGAGGAGGGCGGACAACTCAGCAAGCCCCGTGATGCGTGAGGGGACATCACGGTTGTGATGATCCCAAATTTGAGAAATCAGTTCGAGCGCCCAGGCCGTATCGCCTTCCTCACCTCTGTTCTCCCGAAGGACATGCATGATATCGACTTCCGCGTCCGCGTGGCGCCGGTCAGCCATTGCAAGCTCGGCGCGCAGCAACAACGCCGATGGGAATTCGGGACGCTTGGCGAGAATTTCATCCACCAGAAGTCTGGTGCGGTCTCGCTCACCGAGACGGATGAGAGAACACGCGAGTAAAGTCAAGGCGTAAATCGACTTCGATGTGGCGATGGTAAGGCAACGCTCCGCAAGCAGTCTTGAACCTTCAAAATCTCCTTGGCCAAAAAGTCCCCAAGCACGCGGAATCAGGACCGATTCAATGTCCTCGATACTGCTGAGCGTGGCGCCATCTATTCCTGCGTGCAACACTTTTTCGCGAAGCTCCGCCGCTTCCTCGGGTGGGCCATCAATCAAGCACTTCCTGTATAAAGTTCTCTGCAACAAAGCGCCATTGTGGAAATCTTCACGCGCAATCCGATGGAGGAGAATTTGCTTGGCGCTTTCGAACGGAAAAGCCCTTTCCGAGTATTCCACCTGAATGCCGGTCGGAGCGTCTAGCGGCTTCAGTAACAAAAACGTCACGGTATGTCCGTCGCCGACACTTTCTACTTCCTGCCACAAGTCAGGGCGGCTGTCGAAAATCAACGGCAACCAATGGGTCAAGTGGAAGCGGAAATCTTGCAGGATCACACGCGAACGGCCTGGCACCAGGCAATGCCCGAATCCCTGGAAGATCGAATTGGTCAACTCCCACGATTTGGCGGCATCCACAAAAAGAAACTCAATGGGACCCCCGTTCCAACGGTAATTCGTCAGGTCCTGTTTTTGAGCATCGATCCAGGCGCCGTACTCGCCAACCTCGCGTTTGAACAATGGAAGGAAATCGTCGCCTTCTTGGTAGCCAGTGGCAGCGATGGATTCCATGTAGCTCGGTTCCCACCGAAATAGATCCAAGCTGTGAATCTTAGCGTTCGAACCACTCCTTTTGAGGCCCTCCGCGAATGCCGCGCTGCTACTGCCGAGCCACGGGCCGAGATCGATAATCGCGCCCCATCCCTCGAATTTTTCCGCCGCTAACCAAGTGAGGTATTGCGACTCCTCAGGGGACAACATCGACCTCATATTGGTGACGGACTTAGGCATGGATAGTGCCCGCCAAGGCCGTGCAATCGGGTCCGTTGTCGAAGTCAACGGCATCGCCGGGTTCTCTCTATTCAGCAAACGGTTTAAGGCGCTTCGCAGCATGGGCATTACGCCGGCACCCTGGCCAGTCTCCGTGTTCCTTGCACGCACTGCTCGTAAACTTCCGTGGACAACCGTGCAATGCGATCGTCGGTATAGCACTGCTCCACAGACTGGCGCGCCGCGGCGCCCAGCCGGTGACGCAGCGCCGGATCTTCGATCAACCGGCCAAGCTGCGTGACATAAGACTCCGGGACGCCGGAATTCGCCAGTAGACCGTTTTGGTCGTCGCGAATCAATTCCGGCATACCACCCTGGTCTGAACTGACAATCGCCCGTCCGGCAGCCATCGCTTCCAGACAAGAATAGGGGCAATTTTCCCATAAGCTCGGAAGCAAGAAAATGTCCGCCGTTCGAACCAACGAACGCACGGCGGTAAGGTCAACTTTGCCAATATAGTGGATCGTCCCGCGCAGTTCCTGAGTCGCAAGAGACGGCAGAAGCGTGTTTTCCATATAACCAAATAGGTCCTCGCCCGCGAAAACCATTGCGACGTCGTAGCGCCGCAGGATTTCGGCCGCGATTTCACCGCACAAATGAATCCCCTTACGCCGCTCCATGCGGCCGGTAAAGAGGATGATCGGCTTGTTTTTTGGCAGGCCGTAGGTTTCCAGGGCGTCGATCAACGGTTCATTATCGAACAGATCCAGATCGATGCCGTTGGGAATGACTTCGACTGGTTTTCGCACTCCCATCTTGTCGCGGACTTCGCCGGCCAGGAAGCGCGAACACGACGTCAACGTCGTGGAGTTCTCAATCCCGCGCTGCTCCACCCAGGAACACATATTAATATCGGCTTGACGCACGTCATAGTAGGGCATGATCAAACGCGAGGGTGAATGGAAGCGCACAATCGTCGGTATTCGGATCATCGAATTGATAAGCGCGCCTTCCGCGCCGCATTCCGGCATTTCGAGCACGTCAAGCTTGTGCTCGCGCTCCACGTCCTTCAAGGCCTGATGCATGCTCCATGCATTTTCAAGCCGCTGCCTGGTCCACCAGCATTTCCAGCGGCCAAGCGAATCTAACGCCTGCATCACGGTGCCTTTGGAACGGTAGCGATGAACGAATACATTGTCGTGCTGGGCGGTATATGGCGGAGCATACTCTTTAAGCCCGGCCAGCACGTGAACTTCATGACCCATCCGCGCGAGAGAACGCGCGTGATACCACGTGTAACTTCCAATTCCGCCAAAGCCTGTCTCCGGCGGATATTCGAAAGACAGCAGACCGATTTTCATACGGCCGCCACCCTCTGTGCCGCGTGCGGTCCGGTCTTGCCGATCACACCGTCCAGGCGGTCGTGAAAGCGCGATTCACAGGACCGGATGTCAAACTCCTGTTCGACTCTCGCCATGGCCGCTCGCGACATCCGAGATCTCAGGTCCTTGTCTTGGATCACCTGTCCAATGGCTTTTGCTAGCGAACTAGAATCTCTCTGTGAAACCAGAAGTCCCTCCTCATTGTCACGAATCACTTCCAGAATAGACCCGGCGTCGGTGCTCACGATCGTGCATCCCGCTGCCATCGCTTCCAGGAGCGCGGTTGGAATCCCATCCTTGTCTCCGTTCGGCAATTCAATAAAGGGCGCCACAAACACATCGGTTTCCCCAAGATATTGCCGGACTTCCTTACCCGACTTCCGGCCTTCCAGCAGGACGATATCTTCAAGCTTTAGCGCAGCGATTTTCTCTCGAAGCAAAACAGAATACGCCTCGCTCTCCGGATCTCCCGCGTCGGTGTCTCCAAGAATTCGCACTATGATTGAAAATCCCTGTTCTCTGAGTATTGCTGCCGCTTCCACCAAATAGAGCAGTCCCTTCTTTGGATGGATTCTGCTGACTGTCGTTACGCGGCACAATCGCAACTGCGTCTGAAGCCGTTCTTGCATGGGAAACTGACGAACGTCTATCGCGTTTGGTTTGACCACCACATGGGGAAGCGTGCGGCCCGCCAGGGTTTCCAGTTCCTGCTTGATGCGGCCGGATGTCGCCACCACCACGTCGCAGCTCTGCATTTGCAACGGAATAAGCTTCAGTGCATAGTCCTGCATCATATGATCCGCGTAACAGCTCACGCCGCGGGGGACGCCCAGAAGGTAGGAAGCGACCAACGCGAATAGAGTGCGTTCGTAAAAGAAATAGGAATGGATATAGTCAGCCCGCCAGCACTCCGCCATTCGCGTGAAAGAAAACGCGTGTTTAAAATGTTCAGTCTCCTGAACTTGTTCGGGCGTCATGCCGGACGCTCGTGCGATAAGCCGGGCCACTTCCTCCACCTTCTCCGGCATCCGTCGGCGGTAGTATTCCATGTCTAACGCCGCTGTGACATTTGAAAGAATCAGCTTTCGCTTTAACTTCCAAAGCATGGAAAAGTCCTCCGGCAACTGGTTGCGGGAGGTGAGTTCCGAGTACAGGAATCGGGCTTCGAACTTGCTTTTGGCAAGCTCCGCGACTTCCCGGTACACAAAGGTTTGCGAGTATATAGGAAAGTGCCAGCATGCAGTCGCGATGATACGGGGCCGGCGGGTGAGCCGAACACGGCTGAAGAACGCCTCTGCGCTCATTCGTAACAGCGACAAACGATGCAGAGTCACAAGGATGTATTCCCTCGTTTCGGGCTTGGCCTGGTCCATCCAGGTCTTCATTCGTCGCATCATCTTGTAATTGGTTCTACCTTCTGAAAGTCCCGGTCGCCATGTGTGGGAAATTTCAAATCTATCGTGTGGACCTCCGCGACGGGGCCGAGCATACGATATACATCGACCCGCGCGGCATCGGTGCCGGAAATGGCAAAGGACCGCACTCGTTCGAATTCCGGCCCGGCGAGTGCTTCCCTCAATTGACGCTGGCTGCGCGACCACTCCGATTGCGGCCCCGCTTCCAGCGCGATCCACCGGCAGCCGCACTGCTCCTTGAGAATTCTCACCACGTCGGCTGACGAAGAAATCTTGGAAGTCTCTACCCAATAAAATGTTTTGGCCGGGCCATTGTGATAAAAAATTTGATCTCCGAGGATGACGCGCCGTTCGAACCTGGGATCCGACGCACGGACGTAAAACGTAAACACTCCGTCGTGGTAGCCATCATAGAGCACGGTTTCATGTGGCCCGGCGCGCTGCAGGAATTCGGCAACTTCACGGAAACCCGTGACGCGAGGTATGGGTACGCGTGTAGCCGACCCAAATGCCGCTGCGGAACCTACAAGCAACACGCCCGCGGCAACCCACGATGATTTGGATTCAAGGAATGTGCTCAACAACGCCATCGTCGCGATGAGCAGCGCGGGGATCACCAGGATGACGTAGCGGCTATCCCTTGCAACCAGCAGTGTGTGGCAGAACAAGAGGCAGCCTATCCAGGTAACCAGATACAACGCCTCTTTGCGCCATCGGGTCATTGCCAGGCCCGCCACCAAACCCGCGATTCCAAGCGCGAGCAGAACGGGGCCAGTCAGACGCGGAAGCACGCGGAGATAATATGTCCAGTACGCGGGAGTCGAGAGCAGAGTTCCCGACGGCAAAAACCGGCCGGCGAGCGTCGGCGCCATGTAGACTGAGATGACGAGCGGGAGCAAAGCCAGTGGCACCGCGGCCAGTGCCGTCAAAATGGCGCGCCGAGAAAACCGGATACGGGGGTAGAACAAAAGCAGCCATAATGCGGCAACAATAATCAGAATGACGCTGGCGTAGTACGTTAGCAATACCGCCAATAGAAACGCCAGGGACGCAATCATGTGACGCTTGTTGCTGGATTCAATCCACCGGCGGGAATGATAGAGCAACGCCAAACCGAGAGCCGCCGCGGGTATATTGAGCATCACTGCATTGGTCCAGGTTACAAAGCCCGGAGTGAAGGCGAGGAATACGCCGGCCCAGCCCGCGAAGGGACTGATCCAGCGCCGGCACCACGCGATCAGATAGAGGCCGGCCATCATCGCGAAAGCTAGAATGAGCATCTTCGCAACGAAGGGCGATGGTGCGAAAACGTGAAACGCCAGACCCTCCAGCAGATAAAAAAGTGGCGGATAGGTCGCCGGGGCAATGACCGGATAGCGTGCGTAGTAACGCACCGTGAAATCTATCGGAGCGGTCGGCTGTGCCGCCAGCAGATCCCACCAGAATAATCCGTTGGAGGCGTGTCGCGGTGAATCACCCATGAACCACAGGCCGTCGTTTTGCGAATGACGTCCGGCAATGCATAAGAATGCGGCCAGCATGGCCACGATTTGCAGCGGACGTGAGTGCAGAATTGTGCGAGTATCCGGGCCACCTGAGGGACCCATGCGATGAGCATAGAGCCGGTCATAGGGAATCAGGGGCTCCGGGATTAGGCTGAGGTCCAAGGGCTGACCTGGTTTCATCACCTGAAACACGGAGCGCCGCCGCAGATTCGCCCGGCGCAGGATCACCCGCAAGGCGAACGGCGCCACGCGGAAGAGCATCATGGATGGAAAAGCTCGCAAGGCCCATAGACAAGCCTCCCAATAGGCTCCGGACCAAAATGCCACACCCGAAAGGTACAACGCAAACTGCTGCGTCGACCTTCGCAGTGCCGTGGCGGAAACCTGCTGGCTTTCCTTCCAGTGGCGGCTGACCAGCACGTGCGATTTCCACATTACGTCACGCAGTGTGGACATGCTCTGCGGACGTCGGCGATAACCCACTAATATTTCCCGGACGACGGCGATGGAATATTGCGCGGCCACGCGGAGCGCCAAGTCCCAGTCCTCGCAGCCTTGGCCGCCCTTGGCCGCCAAACTCTCATCGAAGCCGCCGACCGCCTCCACGCTGGAGCGACGATAGAGCGGAACACTCGCATTCCCCGTGAAGTTGACTTCAAGCAGGCTCTCTAAACCTTTACCTTCTACTTCCCAATGCGGTGACTGATCGGTCACGGTTCCGTTTTCCGATATCCAGACCCACCAGCAGTAAACCAAGCCTGTGGATTCACCGCTATCTCTCATCCGTTGTACTTGCCGCTCGATCTTAGTCGGTTCCCACAGATCGTCCGCGTCGAGTATCGCGATGAACTCCCCGCGAGCCACAGCCAATCCAACGTTACGAGCGCGGGCCACCCCGAAATTTTCCTGGCGGATCACGCGAATCCGCGGATCCAGGGCCGCCCGAGCCTCTAGAATCACGGGTGTTTCGTCCGTGGATCCATCGTCGACGATAATGATTTCAAGGTTCGCGTACGTTTGGCGCGTGGCCGCATCCAGCGTTTCACCGATGTAAGTTGCCGTGTTATAGACGGGCAGAATGACCGATACCAGCGGCCCGGCGTGGGGAGATGGAGCGCTCCATTGATTTTGCGTGTCGGATGGCATACGCTACTGGGGACTGAGCGCCTTGCTCCCTGCGTTTCGCAGCTGCCATGCAACCCATTGAACGGCGCGGCGTGGCTGCTTGAAACCACGCCGTATCCAGTCCACTTTCTGAGTGAAAGGCGCGGCCATGAAACGTTCCATAGGATTTCTTGCTTCATACTGTGCCCGCGCCATGGTGGAATGGCGTCGATTGCCAGATGCGGGATCATGAGGCCTGGGGCCCACCACGGATAGCAGCACGTCGGGATACGTGAGATGGCTGTGGTGATCGCCAAGCGTGCCGCTTGTCAGCCTCTCAGCGCGAACCACGGCGTACTCGACAAGATGTTGTAAATCTGTCTCTGCTGAGCTTCGGGCCTGTGGTGCGTGCGGACCGTCTTGGTACATGTGCCACGAACTCAGGATTCCTGCCTGAGTTTGTGTTCGAAGAGCGAGTTCCCAGGATCTCCCGCAGTGTGGTTCCAGTCTCACACGTTCGGTGAGGAGAGCCACACCGAGCAGGGATGCATTGGAGGATAGAAGAAGCTGCGCGGCCGGCCGAGTCTCGGCGGAGATTACCTCGCAGCCGGCGCCATAATTTCGCGCGGCGGTCTCACACTCACGCAGATAATCTTGCCGGGTGACGACCACCACGCAAGGGGCAGTCTCAGATTGTTGCCGGATGCTTGCAAGGCATTCCCCCAACTGGTCCGGATCGTCAAAGCATTTTACGACGTATCCGATGCCGCGGCGGACAGAAGGTTGGTCCTCGGAGATCGCTGCTGCGGAGATCCTTCGGCTATGACCGGCGACCCGCCTGCGAAATTCCAAATGCCTCTTCACAATCGAAGCATTGCCGCAGATAGTACGGACCGTATTCTCTGCGTTGCTTCCCATCACCGATTTCCGCGCTGGCGGCGTTTCGATCACGCGTATGAGGGCTTCTTGAAACCCAGCCGCCGTCGTGGATTCCGCAAGCCAGCCATTCTGGCCGTCGGTAATGAGTTCGGACATTCCCCCATTCGGCGAGGCCAATACCGGCAGACCAGAAGCCATGGCCTCAATGCAGGTGTACGGGAAATTTTCCCAGCGTGAAGGGACTACGGCCACCGATACAGCCGATAGTTTCGCAAGCAGTTCCCCGTGTCCCATACTGCCTTGGAACTGAAATTGGCGCCGGACGGAACCGGGAATCATCCCCTCTAAGTGTTCGCGTACGGAGCCGCCGGCGCCATCGAACGAAGTATCGCTCCCAATAAATACAAATACAGCGGATGGGTGCGAAGCCGCTACCCGCACCGCCGCTTGTACCCATTCGACCACTCCCTTGCGGAGCTCCAGACGCCCCGCGAAACAGAATGTGTCGCGAGCCCATACATCCGGGGATCTTTCGAGTACGGGCGTGTCACCGAGTGGATAAGGGATCACCGCGATGGAGCGGCCGCCCAATCCAAATAGTTCCCGGGATCCGCGCGCGAGATATTCGCTGGGACACAACAGAGCGTCGGCGGCGTTGACGCTGTATTTCTCCAGCTCCTTGAGTACGACGAAATCCGCTAATTTTTGATCCCATTCATTGTGCTGGAAGATCAATTCGGACGGTGAGTGAAGATGGACCACGCAGGGGGGCTGCTTCTTCGGCCCTAGTCCCAGCGCTCTTCGCAGTTGGAAATAATAAAGCGGCGCTTCCCATTCCTGAGCTTCGATCAGATCGATTGATTCGGTTTCGATCAACTGCTCGGCGAGTAGCGCGGCCTGCCAGGAAAATGCCTGCGAAGGACAATCGGACTTAGCCAGACCCTCGAGAATGATCCCATTTCGATTGCCTGAGTCTTGTGGTGAAGGAACTGCCTCATCCATCGAGACACGATGAATCACCAATCTTCCGTCGCACAATTCCGTACGGCGTTCATAAGCACCCGCCCAGCGCTCCGCAATGACATGAACGGTTTCGCCAGCCTCGGCGAGTAGTTTAGACATTTGCACAACGTATGTGCCGATTCCTCCTGGAGGAAACAATGCAGGGGGATATTCCCGGCAGATGACTAAGTTGGTCATTCTAAGGCTTTTGGTGAAAGAATGGTGCAATCGGCGGGCCAAAGTGAATGGGCACGTAACCGGTTCTCGCCGTTGGCCGCGCACAGCATCCTCACCATTTTTGAGAACTCTGGGAGGTTACATTGGTCAAATGGGAGAAAACTCAGCAAGTTGTGCCACTCAACGGCTTTTTGATCTGTCGCATAGTCCAAGGGAGGGGAAGAGCAGTACTCAGAACAACTTTGGACTATAATTTGCACACATATCGCTTTACTGAATTAATTGGCTTTAACATGAACTTCGCGTGGCTTATTTTGCTCGGATGTCTGCTGACGATGGCAAGCGGGTGCTCCAATGAACGGCCTCGGGCCGTACAGAAAAACACGGAATACATGCTTACGGAGTTGACGCTTGGGGAGGACGATGCCGCACGGGCCAGCGCCGCCAAACAACTTGGAATTTCGAGAGATTCCCGCGCCTTGGAGCCATTAGTTGAAGCGCTGCGCGACAAAGCTCTGCCCGTCCGGATCGCCGCCGTCGAAGCTCTGGGGGAAATACGCGATCCGCGCGCCATCGATCCGTTGATTGGTGCGCTGATCAAGGACTATCGTGACGTGAAAGTGGTTGCGGCACGTACTCTGGCACGCTTTCACGATATCCGTGCCGCGGAAGCCCTGGTACAGTCCTTGAACGTGATCGAAGATGATGCCATCGCTGCACTGGTGAGTCTCGATCAGGGTGCGGTTCCGGCGCTTCTCAATGGAATAAGAGATTCCACAACACGCACCGGCTCGATCAAAGCGCTCACTTTCCTGGGGCCTGCTGCCGTCGATCCCTTAATCGAAGTCGCGCGCCACGACACCAACGCGTACGCGAAAGTTGCGGCCATTGCCGCGCTCGCCGATATCGATGACCCCAGGGCTCGGGAGGCGCTACTGCCCCTGTTGGAAGCAAAAAACGCGAACCAGATTGCGGCCGGTTATCGCTATTTAATTCGCAACGGAAAAAGCGGCACCGAGGATATGCTGATCGCTTCGCTGCGGACCTTCGGAACCCCGGCGATGGTTCGGGATTTTGTTTATTCCGGGAACCCAGCCCTGAAGAAGGCCGGTGAGGAATTTGTGCGAACCAACAGACTCGTTCCTCCGGCTCCGGAAACCACGGGTACGGCGCCGGTTTGGGGGAAAGCGCAATACCGGTCGGTTCAGACGCGTGTGTTTCACTTTGACGATTCATTGGAAAGCACCGATGGAGCGAAACCCGCGGAAACGAAGGGAATCTCCTTCGTCCCCGGGAAATGGGGCAAGGCGGTCGCCATTACGGCGGATGGGGTTCTCAGTTATCCCGTAGGAGGCAATCTGAGGTTCGATGAGGGTACCGTGGCGATGTGGATTTCTCCTAAATATGATGGCAAGAATCCCATCTACGGCCAATCCAATCATCCGCTGCTGTTTTACGGCGGCCCGGGCGGCGATCAGTTCATTATTTCCCATAATACTCAGCGCAGCTTTTATGCAGGAACCTTTGTTCGCAGCGAATTTGCCGGCATTGGTTTGGGCGACATGTCCAATTGGCGGGCCGGAGACTGGCATCATGTTGCATTCGCGTTTTCGCGGAAAGGCTCCAAACGGCTATCCATTGATGGAACGCAAGTGGCCGAATATCATGCACCTATGGCGTCGCCTCAGGCAGGAACGCCGAATTTTCTGATCAACTGTAACACTTGGGGACAGTCCGGTGGGTTTTTCATGGACGAACTTCTAGTTTCGAGCGAGCCTCAGAGTCTTCTGGCGATCCAAGCCGCAGCCAACCGGACCAAGCCTTACCCGTGAGCCGAGATTCGAACATTACTATGCTTGCAAATATGAACAATGCCGCTCAAAAGTCCGACCAACGGAAGCATCCGCGTCAACCCACTACTGGAAGTCTTCGAATTCGTTGGGAAGACGCCGACGGAAGAGACTGCGTGTGTGCTGCCAAGATAGCTGATATATCCGTGAGTGGTATCCGAATCCTCGTGGATACCCGAATCGCGCCGTGGACCTACGTAACCGTCAACGACCGGGCGATTGGGGTTACCGGTCAGGGACCCGTTCGTCATTGCCGGTTCGAGAAAGGAAAGTACGCCGTAGGTCTCGAGTTCAGCGGCGGCACCGGGTGGAATCCGGCACGCCAACGGCAAGGCCAGTGAACGCTTAAACCGGGAGCTGCGCCGCACCTGTAGATTTCTGAACGGTTTTGTTAATTTTCAGGATCTCATCGATGAGGAACAGGTCTGTCAGCAGCGCCCGCAGATGGATGGACGCGTTTAGATTGTCGATCAATTGGGAGCTGACGATGGGCTGCGCCAGTACCAATTCCACTGCAGCGAGGGAGTTCCGCGCGTCGCGGTCCAGCACTTCCTGGAAAGCGACATGCCGACCAGCGGGTTCCAAACCCTCTTGTTTCACGGCCGAGGCATAAGCATTCCCGAGACCGGACAGGGCTTTGGCCGCACGGCTCAGAAATTCCCGGATCGATTCGCCTGGACCTCCGCCTTCCCGGCCGGGTAACCCTTGCCCGGCGTAGGCCAGCATGAATTCATAACATTCTTCAATAGCGTCACAGCGCTGCGATAGTTCGTTCATGCGTTATTTCGAGGTAGGAGCCCAGCGTTCGGGATCGTGATGCTCCAGATAATGCTCGCGGTCGACGGAGCCAAATACCATCGACTTGGTGATTGCGAACTTCTCAGGCCGCAGCGCGAAATAAACGTGGGCCATGATCAGACCGATCAGACCAACGCCCGCCAGACCGTGCAGGACGTACATCAGGCCCCAGGTCATATCGCCGAAGATGTACGGGTTGCGCGTGAACAACGGGGTCCGCACACGTTTCATCATGAACAGGCCCGTCAGGGTCACCGACAAACCCGACAGCAGGATAGCGAGGTGATACACCTTGTTTTCCATCGGATACTTGGCGAATTTGCGGGGCGGGGGAGCGCTCTTGCCGGTTGCACGCGACCAGCGCCGTTTGGCGTCTTCGATATCGATGGAATCCGGCCAGATGGCCCAAAAATCGAGCCAAAAACTGGCGTGGATGATGTGGAAAACGATGGAGGCCGTCAGCACGAGCCCGGCGATCCAATGGTACGTCACCCAATCGAACGGGAATCCCACTCGCGGCAGAAATGCAGTGATCAGCAGTGCGAACATCGCCACTGACATGACCCAGTGAAACAAGCGCGAGGCGAGCGTGTGCCGGTGCACTTTTGCCGGAACATTCGCGGCGGCCTGAGCCGGATACGCAGATGGCGCGAACTCTTCTTTCTTGGCGAAAAACTGCACGTAGATCGCATGCACGATCAAAAACGCCAGTCCGCCGATGGCGGCCACCCAGATCAGATAAAACGCAATATGAATGGGGACAGTCTGCCCCCACGGACTGGTTGCGAACTCGACTAGGCCCACTTTGCCTCCTCCACGCCGCTGATAGCGCGCTTCACTAAATTGCGCATGAGCGGAATTTTATAACCGTTATAACGGAGCGGTTCCGCTCCGGTGACCGCCACTTTGCCACCCATCTCACCCGTGGCGGCATTGCGCGCCTTGCCGCGCACAGCGTCTTCCACGGCGGTGAGGCGCAGGGGCGTAGCCGCGGCGGCGTTCACCGCGATGCGAATGCGCTCGATGTTTCCGCCGTTGACCACCATGGCGGAGGCCACATTCATCAATGGGAAATCCCACACCTGGCGGTCGCGCACCTTTTCGAAATAGAATTGCGCTCCGGCCCAGGTGGCGGGGATGCGAATGGCGGTCAGCAAATCGCCCGGTTGCAGAACCGTCATGCGTGTGATGTCGATGGCGGGGCCGACAAAGTAATCTTCGGCGTTCACCACCCGCTCACCTTTCACGTTGCGTATCACCATCTGCGCTTCCAGCGCGATCAACGCCGGAGCGCTATCGGATGGGTTCACCGCCACGCAGCGTTCCGCGTTCAGAATTGCGTGTTCGCGGTTGATCGCGGTAGGCGTATCCGCGAAACATATGTTGCCGCCTGCGCGATAGCACTTCCAACCGCCGCGATAATACCAGCACCGGGCATCTTGCGACACGTTGCCGCCCAGCGTACCTTGATTGCGGATCTGCGGCGACGCGGCGGACTCCGCGCCGTGCGAGAGAATGCTGAACTTCTCCTTCACCACAGGATGGCGCACTACTTCAGTAAGTGTGGTCATGGCGCCGATCTCCAGCCCGCCATTGACCTCGCGAACGCCTCGAAGTTCGGCGATTTGGCTGAGGTCGACAACCACTTTCGGCCGCTTGATGCGGTCCTTTAGCCAGTCGAAGCTGTCGAGACCTCCCGCGAGCACCCACGCGTCGGAGCCGTGCCGGTCGAGCAAGCTGACCGCGTCATTAATGTTCGCCGGCTGAAAGAGTTCAAACGCCGGCATAATGTCACGAATGATAGCCATTTTCCGTTCTCCTTATATGTGGGCCGTGAGGCCTTCTTCCATGGGCCGCCCGGCTTCGAGGGAAGCCAGAATCGTGTCGGCGAGAACGGGAGCGCGTCTGAAAACGTCGTCTCCCAGAGCATCGGATAAAGCATTGAGAATTGCCATGCAACCCGCACCCACCGGCGGTTCGCCGATGCCGCGGGCGCCAATCGGGGTCTCAGGATCAGGAAGCCCGAC
Source organism: uncultured Acidobacteriota bacterium (assembly GCA_902826605.1). GTDB lineage: Bacteria > Acidobacteriota > Terriglobia > Bryobacterales > Bryobacteraceae > Palsa-187. Next base: position 34,614 of record CADEFM010000008.1, on the reverse strand, counting down.
TGCTTCCCACGCCATCTTCGTGGGTGCTTCCATGATGGTGGGGGGCTTGTTATGGTGGAATCGCTTAGCCAGCGGGAGGCCGTAGTGCTGGTCGTAAACCCATTTCTGGCCCACAGCGTGACCGATTCCCAGCATCGAACGGCCCAGAATCTGCCCGCCCAATGCGCGCGGGTGAATTACCGTGCCCACGTCAGCAACCGCGAGGTAGTCGAGGATGTCATATCTGCCCGTCTCCAGGTCCACTTCCACCTCGGCGAAACCGGCCACATAGGAGTGCGTCAGTCCATCACGGGGCATAGTGTCGCGGGCGATGGCCAGCAAGCCTTGCCCGGTTAAATTTTGGGCCGATGCAGCGGTGAACTTATTGACGCCCTTCGGAATTTCGTGGCCGTCATAGATGCCACCCAGCTCAATGGCCCGCTTTGCAGCCTGCGCCAGGCTCATGCTCCCGCCGCCGCCTTTGCGATAAACGCGCTCCCCGCCGACTTCATAATCCTCAGCTCTTCCGCCCAGATCCTTGGCGGCGATTTGCTGCAACTTGTCCTTGGCATCATGCGCCGCAACGAATGCGGCGCGTGTCATCGCGTGAATAGTCTGGCTCCCGCCCGACGGGCAAGTCCAAGGCAGATTGCGCCCCGTATGGCCCCAGGTGACTTCGACCTTCTCCCACGGGATACCGAGCACCTCTGCGGTAACGCGGTGGCAGTCGCTCACGGATTCTGTCCCCAGGTTCCCGATACCGGACTGGACATAGACTTTCCCATCCGGTTTGATCACGAACAACCCGTCGAATCCAACCGAACCGCCCACGAAGCAACTGGTCGCCACGCCGATTCCGCGCGCCTTGGTACCGCTCCGTTTTGCGCGGGCTTTTCTTTCGTCCCAATGGAACGACGCTTTGCCTATATCCAGGGCTTCTTTAATAAACGCACTGGTGACATAGGGCCGCTTTCCGCCCGCGGCGGGTCCCAGCGACGCCTTACCCTCTGGAGCGTTGATCCTATGTATGGCTACATGATCGATCCCGAGTTTACGGGCCGCTTTAGATAGGATAGGCTCCATCAACACGATGCCCTGAAATCCCCCGGGCTGGCTCTGCGAGACACGAGGAGGAGTGTTCGTCAGTACGGAAATACCTTGCCAGCGCATCGCAGGGGGTTGGTACATCAAGGATAACTGCCGACCAGCCTGATTGGCGTCCCCTTGCGGATCGTATGGGCCGCTTTCGCACAGCACGAACATATCGACGGCAGTGATCCGTCCGTCCTTCGTGAATCCGACTTTCATGCGGCCATGAATGCTGGGGCGCGCTTTGCCGATGAAGTGTTCTTCCTCGCGGCTGATGCGCATCATTACCGGAGCGCCGACCTTCTTGGAGAGAACAGCGGGTATGATGCACTGGATGGAACTGGTAATCTTGCTGCCGAACCCGCCACCAGTGTATTCACTGATGACGATGACATCGCTCGCGTCCATATGCAGCCACCGCGCGACAGCCGGTACCGTCTGGGATGTGCTCTGCGTGGAGCAATGCAGATATACTTTTCCGTTTTGCCAGTACGCCATCGCGGTGCGTGTTTCCAGACATTGATGGCTGGTATTGGGGGAGACGAAGGTTTCGTCCAGCACCAGGTCTGCGTTCTTGAGGCCCGCTTCCCAATCGCCGTACTCCCATTTGTCGGTCGCCTTGCCCATGGGAAGTTGACCGTCCTTCGAAGCCGCGAAATCGGCATCGGTCCACTTAAGTTCCTGCACCTGGGGTGCGGACGGAGGCGGAGGCGGCTGGCCCGGCTTAGGCGGGGCGGCCACGGGGCGGAGCCACACATTGCCTTCCACTCGGGCGTTAGGCGATCCTGGCCGCAACGTCACCAATGGATCGACGACATGAGGCAAACGTTCATAGTCGATGCGTATCTTCTCGATAGCCTCGGCGCACGTATATTCATCAACGGCGCAAACCGCCAGAATGGGATCGCCCTGATAAACCGGTTCGTTCGTGAGGCCGCGCTCCGCAAGCTTATTCGCCGGGATCACCTGACCCAAATCCGTCATGGCATCGGCGGGCGCGGGAAGATCGTCCACCGTAAGAATGGCCTTCACGCCCGGCATGGCCAGAGCCGCGGACGCATCGATACTGCGTACGCGTGCATGTGGCATCGGGCTGAGTAGTAATCTGGCAAAAAGCATTCCCTCGGCGCGATAATCTTCGGCGTACTTCGCCTTGCCGGTCACCTTCGCAACCAGATCGGGGGTTTCATAATTCTTACCGAGAAGTCTATAGGCCGGTTGGTTCGGAGAAATTTTCGCAGGCATGTTAGCTTACCTTCCTCGCATTTTCCGCGCCGCGCATCATGGCCGTCAGGATCTTGTCATAGTCCTGGCACCGGCAGAGATTGCCGGAAATTCCGTGGGCCAGCTCCGCTCGAGTGGGGTTGGGGTTCACCTTCAGGAATCCGGCCGTCGCCATGATGAAACCGGACATGCAAAATGCACACTGGAAGCCCTGTTCATCGATCACGCCCTGCTGGATAGGATGGAGTTTCCCTTCAGCGCTGGCTAAACCCTCAATGGTGACGATGTTCTTGCCCCGAGCGGTATGAGTCAGCATGGAACACGAGTAATGGGGAACATCGTCCACCAAGACCGTGCACGCACCGCATTCGGAGCGATCACAGCCCAGCTTGGTTCCGGTGAGTCCCAATTTGTAACGCAGCGTCGTCGCCAGCGTTTCCTGCTTCATGACGTCGACGCGGCGCTGCTGGCCGTTGACCGTCAGCGTGACCAAACGTTCCGCCGATCCCGCCGCCGATTGTTGGGCCCGCACCACGGAGGTGCGGAATAAATAGGCGCCCGAAGAGACCGCGCCCGCGGCGATGACGCCTTTAATCAGGGTTCGTCTAGACAGGCTTGTCGCTGTATCGTCTATTTTGTTTGTGTCCGCCATTGTAGGATCACCTCAAATTTACATTCGGCCGGTGGCCGGTTCGTTCCACTTGCATTGCAATTAAGAGCTCAACTCTTCCAAGGGACTCACAGAAGTATACACCCTCTGTCTACTGCAAAAAAGGGGTAGCCTCCTGCAACGGCCGCGAACCCCTAATTCCATTCTCACGGTGTTCCCGAAACGCCCTCTTCAACCGCGATGGCCCAATCGAGTCCATTCGACTCGACGACAAGATGATAAAGGCGCGGATCTTCCGTAACGTAAGCGATTCCGTGACCGGCTCCATGCTGTTGGACGGCGTCCATGAGAAAGCGTCCGCTCACGGCGCTGTGCACCGCCACATGAAACGTGCCTATTTCAGGAGCAGGTTTCAAAATCGCTTGATTGCTGTCGCTGAGGGGTGCGGAGACGGTTCCGTTCTTCACATCCCACTTAATTCTCCACAGTGTGCTTTCGATATTAAAAGAGTCCGTCTGAGTGCTGCCCTGCCCAGCCCATTTATCGATTGGCCGCCAGCCTAACTGGGGTTTGGCGGCCACGGGCGGCGAGTTCCGGCACGCCAACATTGCAATTGCGGCGATCACTAGTACGAATAGGAACAGAACCGTCCGCCGGGCATTCACTGGCTTACCTCCGCATCCCATTCATGTTGCAACAAAGAATTCACCATGTCAGGCTAACGCTTGCCTCATGTAAGCCATGCACTTCTTTACTTCGTCGACGGAAGTTCCCTTACCCATATATTCGTATTCAATGAAGGCCGGAATGGGATAACGTTTGTCGCGCAGTAACGCCAGGACCGGCTTAATAGGAGTGTCGCCCTGGCCCCATTCCGTATTGGGGCCCTTGTTCTTCTTCCGATCCTTTATATGCAGATGCGAGATTCGCTGGTGGTTTGCCTGGATATATGCGACCGCATCTTCGTTGGCCGCCGTAAAGTGTCCAATGTCCAAATTGATCTTGGCATATTTCGACAAATCCAAAGCTTGCTGGAAAGTTGCCGGTTTGGAAAATTCATCAGGTTGGTCGTATTCGGCGTGGCCATGAAATGCCAGGAAGATTTTGTGTTTTTCCGCGAACCCTAGTAAACGTTTGGCCATGCTGACCTGCGTGGAACTGGAAATCACTTCCGCTCCGAGAGCTTTGGCCTGCTCGAAGGTTTTGTCGATTTCAGCGTCCGTAAAGTCGCCACGATAGTTCATTGTGTAAGCGTGGATGCGAATGCCTGCATCGTCGTACTTCTTGCGAATCGCCTGAAAGTGTTGCATAGGCGTGGCCATCCGCCATTGCCGCAGTGCCTCCCGGGCCTGTGCGGCTTCGGCGGGATTGCCGCGGTTAGTCACAGGTCCCGGTTCGGCATTCGCGGAAAAAAGTTCGATCTCGCCAATGCCGCAATCCTGCAGAGCCTGAATCACCGCGTCCGTATTATCCACGCCCGGGGTGCGTGGGAAGTCGCGAAAGCTGTAGGTGATGGTTCCTAGCCTCACACCTTTTACGGTGGAGTCGATTTTCGCAGCCAGCAGGGGCCTGAGCGGTAAGCTGGCAAGCGCGAGTTTCGCGAAGTCTCTTCTGGTTTGCATGCTGGCAACCTCTATTTGCGATTCGCGGACGAAGCGCGATTGTATGGCGCTCAACACCAACGTACTGCATATGGCTCACGTCGGCAAGGTTTCGGCGTCCCCGGGTTTCAGCCTTCACGCCGTGCTGATCAGTTCATATGACCGCTTCCGTGCCGCGTGGTCGAACATAATGTTCACTGCCATTACTTCTTCGGCCCCGTAACTCCCTGCCAAGGCGTGGAGTGACGCGCGGACTTTTTCGGGCGATCCCGTAATGATACGGCGACCCGCGGGGAGCACGTGCATGGGCAGGCCCTCGCTCTTGAGAAACTCGATGGCGCATTCCACCGGAGGAACCGCGATGAGCTGGCCCCGAAAAAGATGCAGCGCCATCATGCGAAAACTGGCCGAGAGCAACATGGCTTCTTCATCCGTCTCCGCGCAGATAGCCCACGCTGCCACGGCCATGCGCGGTTGGGCGCACCATTTGGAAGGCACGAAATTCTGTTTGTAAACGTGCGCGAACGTCGCGCCTTCCGGGTTGATGAAATCGGCGAAACAATATGGCAAGCCGAACTCGGCGGCCCACACCGCGCTTTGCGGCGACGATCCGAGCAGCCACGGCTCTGGTGTGTGAAAGTGCACATTGCGAAGCGGGCGGGATGAACCTTCTTCATCGGGCTTGAAATAGTGAAGCAGTTCTGTGAGCTGCCGCGGAAAATCGTCGGGAGGAGGTTGGCGGCGATCGCGCTGCAACGCGTGAGATACCGCTTGGCTTGTGCCCGGTGCTCTGCCCAGCCCCAAATCGATGCGCCCAGGGTACAGCCCGCTCAACATTGAAAACGTTTCTGCAACCTTTAAAGGGCTGTAGTGCGGCAACATCACTCCGCCCGTTCCAATGCGAATTTTCGAGGTGACATTTGCGATAGGGCCAATCATGACCTCGGGGCTTGCGCAGGCCAACCCCGGCGTTCCGTGATGCTCGGCCAGCCAATAGCGGTGATAACCCAGTTCGTCGGCGTGGCGGGCCAGATCGATCGAATTGCGCAACGCATCGCCGGGTGTAAGGCCTTCGGGAATCGGGGATTGATCGAGAATGCTCAGGCGAAGCGCGGACAGAATGTTATCCCCCGCCTACGAACCACACTACTTCAACCTGCGCTCCCATGGAGATTTGCTTGTTCGCCCAATTTGGCTTGCGGACAATCTCTCGATCCAGTTCCACGGCGACTCGCGACGGGTCCATTTGAAGAAACGTGAGCAGCGTGTCCACGGTCAGCCCTTCCGGAACTTCGCGCGGCTCCCCGTTTAGCACAATTTGAATCGTTTTTGTTTGTTGGGATCGCACCGGTGGGTTTGACACTACTCTCCTAAGATCATTATATTTGAATGTTTAGACCAAACACCTAAGTACCAACGGTTGAGTCTCCGTCGCAAGCCGTCAATAACGCATGCCAACTACCTATCCAGAGATGTACTTTCCGGTCATCGTCCAGGTGGTCATCGCCATCGCGGTGGCGGCCGGGTTGATTGGAATTTCCGCCCTGCTGGGCAAACGGGCCAAGAGCCCGTTGAAAGATACGCCCTACGAATCCGGCATGGCGCCGGTTGGTTCGGCGGCCGAGCGCTTCTCCGTCAAGTGGTACCTGGTCGGCATGATCTTCGTGCTCTTCGATATTGAAGCGGTGTTCCTCTACCCCTGGGCCGTGGTGTTTCGCGAATTGAAGCTATTCGCATTGGGTGAAATGTTCGTGTTCGTGGCGCTGGTTCTGGTGGGCTACTTCTACGTGTGGAAGAAGGGCGCGCTCGATTGGTCGCAGGAAAAATATCCAAAGGATCGCGGCGCATGAGTCTTTCCATTCAACACCCCGCGATTCTCGAGACCAAAGAAGCCTTTGGCGAAACGACGTTGATCGCCGACCCATCCCGCATCGTCGACCTGTGCCGGCATTTGAAGGACAACCACAAGTTTGTTCGGTTGGATTCCATTACCGCCGTCGATTGGCATCCCGCGGAACCGCGTTACGAGATCGTTTATCACCTGCACTCGCTCGAATCCATTGTGCCCTCCACGTCGATTCCCAAGGTGGGACGCCTGCGGATTAAGTGCAGCATTGGCGGCGTCAGTCCGGAAATCGATTCGGTCACCGGCGTGTGGCGCGCGGCCGATTGGTATGAGCGCGAGACCTTCGATATGTTCGGCATCGGCTTCCGCAACCATCCGAATCTGATTCGCATTCTGATGCCCCTCGATTGGGAAGGGCATCCGCTGCGCAAAGACTATCCAACTCATGGCTACAAGTACAGCTACCAAAAGGGAGATTGAGCCATGAAATATCAGCCTTTTGAAGATCCCGTCGCTACCATCCAGGCCTTGCAAGAAGCGCCTGCGTCGCCGTCTTCGCCGCGGCGCATGACGCTGAACATGGGCCCGCAGCATCCCTCGACCCACGGCGTGCTGCGTATCGTTATTGAGTTGGAAGGCGAGACCATCACGGAGGCGACTCCGGATATCGGCTTCCTGCATACGGGTATCGAAAAACAGTGTGAGTTCACCAACTGGCATCAGACCACTACCCTGACGGATCGCGTCGATTATCTTTCGAACATCGGCAATAATCTGGTCTACGCGCTGACCGTCGAAAAGCTGCTGCAGATTGAAATTCCGGAGCGTGCTCAGTGGTTGCGCGTGCTGATGGCGGAGATCGACCGTCTGAACAGCCACCTGGTCTGGCTGGGTACGCATGCGTTGGACATCGGCGCGATGAGCATGTTCTTTTATTGCTTCCGCGAGCGTGAGGACATCCTGCGGCTGAAGGAAATGTTCTCCGGGCAGCGCATGATGACCAGCTACATTCGCGTGGGCGGCGTCGCGCTGGATGCTCCGCGCGGCTGGGAGAAGGCCGTGGGCGGTTTCATCCGCCAGTTCCCCAGCAAAGTGGATGAATACGAAAACCTGCTGGATAACAACCCGATCTGGAAGATCCGTACGCAGGGCGTGGGGCATATTTCCATCGAAGACATGCTGGATCTGGGCGTCACCGGGCCGATGCTGCGGGGCGCGGGCATTGCCCTGGACGTGCGCAAAACAGAGCCGTATTCGTGCTACCAAAAGTTCGATTTCACGGTTCCGACACGCACGGAAAACGACGTGTACGCGCGGTATCGCGTGCGCATGGAAGAAATGCGCCAGAGCGCGCGCATCATTACCCAGGCCATGGAAGGTATGCCGGGAGGGCCTTATGTGGCGGACGCGCCGCACGTGGTTTTGCCGGACCGCGAGAAGATGAAGACGCAAATGGAGTCGCTCATCTATCACTTTAAGATCGTCACGGAAGGCCCGCGCGTTCCGGCCGGCGAGGTATATCAGGCCGTGGAATCGCCGCGCGGTGAAATCGCGTATTACATCGTCAGCGATGGAACGTCCAAGCCGTACCGCCTGCATATGCGCACGCCGAGCTTCGGCAACCTGCAGGCTTTGCCCGTCATGCTGCGCAATACGCTGATCGCGGATTCCATCGCCGCGCTCGGCAGTATGGATTTCGTACTGGGAGACACGGACCGGTAATGACTTTTTCTCCGCAACTCGAAGAAATATTCGCGAAGATGCTGCAACAGTATCCGGAAGGCCGCACGCGCTCGGCTGTGGTGCCGATGCTGATTTATGCGCAGGACGAAGTGGGTTCCGTGAATCGGGAGTTGATTGAAGAGGTGGCGCGCCGCTGTAAAGTGACTCCGCTGCAGGTGGATGAAGTGGTCGGCTACTATTCCATGCTGCACCGCAAACCGATGGGGAAATACCACGTGCAGGTGTGCACCAACATCAGTTGTCTGCTGGTGGGCGGCGAAGAGCTTTACGAAAGCGCGAAAAAGAAGTTGGGCATCGGACACAAACAGGTGACCGCGGATGGCCAATTCTCGCTCGAGGAAGTGGAGTGCATGGGCGCCTGTTCGTGGGCCCCTGCCGTGGAAATCAACTACGACTTCCATCACTTTGTGACTCCGGAAAAGTTGAATCAGCTGATTGATTCGCTGAAGAGGGCTCAGTAATGGCGAAACAACTCTTCAACCAACCGAGCCCGCTTGAAACCATGGTCCTGAGCAAGCGCTTCGCCTTGGAAGGGTCGGAAACGCTGGACGTCTATCTGAAGAACGATGGCTTCAAGGCCTTCCTCAAAGCCAAGGAAATGACGCCCGAAGCGATCATCGACGAGGTAAAAGCGTCGGCGCTGCGGGGCCGCGGCGGCGCGGGTTTTCCCACCGGGCTCAAATGGAGCTTCGTGCCGCGCACCTCGCCCAAGCCGCGCGTGATCGTGGTGAATGCCGATGAATCCGAGCCGGGCACCTGCAAGGACCGGCTGCTGATCGAATACGATCCGCACCAGATGATCGAGGGCATTCTGATCGCGGGTCTGGCGGTGGATGCGCATGTTGGCTACGTCTACATTCGCGGCGAATACCGATACCTGATTGAAAAAATGGACCGCGCGATCGCCGAGGCGTACAGCAAGGGATACCTGGGAAACAACGTCGCGGGCACCGGCTGGAAGTTCGATCTATATACCCACAGCGGGGCGGGCGCGTATGAGTGCGGCGAAGAAACCGCGCTGCTCGATTCCCTGGAGGGAAAGCGCGGGATTCCGCGTATGAAACCTCCGTTTCCCGCGGTGGCAGGCGCGTGGGGCTTGCCGACGTTGCTGAACAATGTGGAAACCTTCAGCGCGATTCCGCCCATCATTCGCGATGGCGGCGCGGCTTTCGCGGCGCTGGGCACGCCGAAAAACGGGGGAACTCGATTGGTATGCATCTCCGGCCACGTGAACAAGCCGGGTGTGTATGAATTACCCCTGGGCTTCCCCATGATGAAGGCCATCGACGAAGTTGCCGGTGGTATCCCCGGCGGCCGCAAACTGAAAGCGGTGGTGCCGGGCGGCTCGTCGTGTCCGATTTTGACCGCGAGCGAATGCGACATTCCGATGGATTATGACACACTCGCCAAGATCGGCAGCATGCTCGGTTCCGGCGGCATGGTGGTGCTGGATGAAACCACCGACATGGTGAGATTCGCGCTCCGCATCATGCGCTTCTATCAGCACGAAAGCTGCGGCTGGTGCATTCCATGCCGCGAAGGCACTACCTGGCTGCGCAAGATTTTGCAACGCTTTTATGAAGGGCATGGCCGCCGCGAGGATATTTCCCTGCTGGGCGAGCTTTCGAAAAACATGCTGGGCCGCACGTTCTGCGCGCTGGGCGACGCGGCGGCGATGCCTACGATTTCGATTGTCGAGAAATTCACGGAAGACTTTGAACGTTATTTGGCGCGGGAAACGGTGGCGGTATAAATGGCCGAACTCGTAAAGCTCAACATCAACGGACGGGAAATCCAGGCCGAGAAGGGCGCGCTGCTCATTGAGGTGGCTCGCCAGAACGGCATTGAGGTTCCGGCGTTCTGTTATCACGAAGACTACACTCTGCAGGCTGCCTGCCGCATGTGCCTGGTGGAGATTGAAAAGACGCCGAAGCTTCAGGTGGGCTGCACGACGCCCGTGGCCGAAGGCATGGTGGTGCACACCGAATCCGACGTGGTGAAGAAAGCCCGCAAAGGCACGCTCGAATTCCTGCTGACCAACCATCCTCTGGATTGCCCGGTCTGCGACAAGGGTGGCGAGTGCGAATTACAGGACATGGTGTTCCGTTATGGAGCGGGCGAAAGCCGTTTCGTCGAACGCAAGCACCACGTCGACGAAAAGCAGTGGTCCCCCGTTGTGTTCTTCGATGCACCACGCTGCATTCTGTGTTACCGCTGTGTGCGCGCATGCAATGAGGGCATGGGTGTAGGAGCGCTCGGCATTGGCAATCGCGGCGTGATTTCGGAAATCGTGCCGAATCAAGGGGATCATCTGGAATGCGACGAATGCGGTGCATGCATCGATATTTGTCCGGTGGGTGCGTTAACCAGCGGCAGTTACCGCTATCAGACCAGGCCGTGGGAAATGGACCACGTTGGGACCATTTGCACACACTGCGCCGACGGCTGCAAGACCACACTGGGCGTGCGCGTAGACAAAATTGTGCGCGGCAACAACCGCGACCGCAGCGGTATCAATAACGAATTCCTGTGCGTCAAGGGCCGCTATGCGTTCGATTTCGTGGAGCATCCCGAGCGCCTGCAATCTCCGATGCTCAAGACCGCGAAGGGCCATGAACCCATCTCCTGGTCGAAGGCCATTAGTCTGATCGCCAACAAATTCGGAGAAACGGTGTTGGCCGGCGGCAAATTTGGAGTGGTCGGTTCGAACCATACGACGAACGAAGAGAACTTCTTCCTGGCCAAATTCGCGCGCGAAGGATTGGGAACCAAGAACATCGACCATCACCGCACGGGTGATCTCGCGACGTTCTTCGATGCGCTTTCGGGAAAGCCGGACTCTCTGGCTTCTTCCGGCGACCTGTACAACGTCAAGGCCGTGCTGGTGGTCGGCTCCGACCTGGCACAGCAGCATCCGTTCCTTTCCTTCCAGATCCGCGCCAACTTCCGGCATCACAACGCGCACGTATACGCCGTGACGTCCGGCCCCGTACGCGAAGACAATCAGGCCATCGCCAGCGTGCGTGTGCAAAAGGGCGGGGAACTGGCGGGTGTCGAATCTCAGCGTGACAAGCTGAAGGCTGAAGTGAATCTGGTCATCGTATTCGGCGACGCCATCCAAGGCGACGCTTTACGGAAGCTGGTGGCTTTCGGAGATTCGCTGGGTATTCCCGTAAAGTACGTCTGCCTGGTGGATTATTCCAATTCACGCGGCGCTTTTGACATGGGCGTGCTGCCGCGCGATGGCGGCCTTTCACGCGAGCAAGTGTTGGCGGCGGCGGATCTGGATGTGTTGTGGGTGGTGGGCGCGAATCCTTTAAAGAATGCAGCGCTCGCTTCGAAAAAGGCGTTTGTGGTGGTACAGGATCTCTTTCTGTCGGAGACTGCGCAGCAAGCCGACATCGTGCTGCCTGCCGCGTCGGCGTATGAGAAGAGCGGAACCGTAACCAACGTTTGCGGCGAAGTACAGAAGTTGAAAGCGGCCGCGAAGGTAATGGGGACCAAGACGGATCTGGAGATCTTCGGCTTGCTGGCGAAGGAAATGGGCCTCAACCTGGGAATCTGGCTTCCCGACAAAGTCTTCGAGGAAATCCGCAAGACCGTGCACGGCTACAATGTGCCGCTGCCCATCGTTGCCACGGGGGGAGCAGCGCCGACCATGCCGCTTAACGGGCGCGTGGCAGCGCTGCCGGGCTCAATTGCCTCCGCGAACGACACGCTGTTCACGTCCGGTTCGCTATCGAAGTATTCAAACGTCCTCAATGCGGTCATGGAATCCCCCGGCAAACTCTATGGCGGAGAGGGGAAGTAGCGGCCGATGAATTTTCTTCTGCTGACCGTGATCAAAGCAGCTTTGGTGGCCTTCATCCTCTTGACGGCCCTGGCGTACGTGCAGTGGCTCGAACGTAAAGTTCTCGCGCATATTCAATTGCGGGTCGGCCCGCGCCGCGTGGGTCCGCACGGATTGCTGCAGCCGCTGGCCGATGTGGTGAAGCTGATCACGAAGGAAGACATGATTCCTTCGCACGTCAACAAGGTCTTCTATCTTCTTGCGCCGTTTCTTGCCGTGATGTTCGCGCTGATTCCCATCGCGGTGATTCCCTTCGGGACGGATATCACCATCGGGCCGATCCACACCAATATGGAATTGGCGGATCTGAACATTGGCGTATTGTTCATCCTCGGCATCACCGGCATGGGCGTATATGGAGTGGCGCTCTCCGGATGGGCGTCCAACAATAAGTACGCGCTCCTCGGCGGCCTGCGTAGTTCGGCGCAAATGATCAGCTATGAGCTTCCGATGGCCATGGCGATCGCCACGCCCCTGCTGGTGCTGAATACCCTCAGTTTCCGGCAGTTGGTGAATTCCCAGGACGGCTTTATCCTGGGATTCATTCCGCGCTGGACCATTTTTCAAGGGCCGTTTCCATTCCTGATCGTGGCCTTCATCATTTTCATGATCGCGGCTTTTGCCGAGACCAACCGCATCCCGTTCGACTTGCCGGAAGCTGAGAATGAGTTGGTGGCGGGATTCCACACCGAATACGGCAGCATGAAATTCGCGGCGTTCTTCATGGCGGAATACTGCAACATGATCACGGTATGCTGTGTGGCCACGCTGCTCTTCCTGGGTGGCTGGCATCCCATTTTCCCGGCGGAATATGGTTCGCGATTCATTCCCAGTCTGATTTTCGTGGGCGCTGCGGCCATCTGCTTCATGCATGCGGCGAATCCGTCACGAAGGCTCGATAAGTTCACGCTGCCAGTGGTCGGCGTTGTAGCTCTGGGTATTGCAGGGATATTCATGGTGCCGATCCTCGCCACGGCGCTGCTACCCATTTTTTGGTTCTCCGCCAAAGTAATCGTCATTCTCTTCGTGTACATCTGGGTGCGCGGCACGCTGCCGCGCTTCCGTTACGATCAACTAATGCGGTTCGCCTGGACGTTCCTGTTCCCCATTGCCATCATTAATCTGTTCCTGGTTGGTTTGTGGGTGGCCCTTACTTAATATGGACGCGCTTCTCTTCATGATTTTCGCGGCGATTGCCGCGGTGTGCGGGATCAACCTGGTGATCCAGAAGCATGCCATTTCGAGTGCGCTATCGCTGGTGGGCGTCATGGCCGCGCTCGCCGCCCTTTATCTGTTGCTGGGAGGGGAGTTCATCGCCGCCGCGCAACTGGTGGTCTACGCAGGCGCCATCATGGTGCTTTTCGTGTTCGTCATCATGTTGCTCAATGCTGGCGTTGAGCGCACTACGCGCCGCCGCCCATGGGCACAGTACGCGGGTGTGCCGCTTTTGCTGGTGCTGTTCGGAACCGTGGCATTGCTGGTCCAAGAGATTTCTCCCGCCGGGGACAACGTCATATTTGGTGAGTTCACCAAAGGCACTCCGCTCGACGTGGGGCGCGCTCTGTTCACTACGTACCTGCTGCCATTTGAAGTGACCAGTGTGCTTATCCTGATCGCGATTCTAGGCGCCATCGTGCTTGCGCGAAAGGAGATCGATTAATGCCCGCTCTGCCGGCCGCCGTGCCGCTGTCCTGGTATCTGACGCTGAGCGCGTTCCTGTTCGTACTGGGCGTGGCGGGGTTTCTCTTTCGCCGCAACATCATTACCGTGTTCATGTCGATTGAGCTAATGCTCAATGCGGTGAACCTGACGTTCATCACGTTTTCCTACAAGCTGCAGCAGGTGGACGGACACATTTTTAGCTTCTTCGTCATGGTGGTGGCGGCCGCGGAAGCCGCCGTCGGCCTGGCCATTATCCTGACGGTGTTCAAGAACCGGCAGACGCTCGAGATCGACGAACTGGATTCCCTGAAAAACTGATGCTTCAACTTTGGCTCATCCCCGTACTGCCGCTTGTGGGCTTCCTGCTTAACGGCCTCCTTGGCCGCCGTTTGTCGAAGCCGGTAGTGAACGTCATCGCGTGCGGCTCCGTGCTGTTGTCCTTTTTGTGGGTCCTGAAATCGTTGAACGCGTTAGGCGTATTCAGCGGCGGTCTGGAGGAAGCGTACAAGGAACATTACTTCACCTGGATCCAGTCCGGCATGCTGAACATCAGTGTGGATTTCGCGGTGGACCGCCTGACCGCGGTGATGTTGATGATCGTCACTGGAATCGGTTTCCTGATTCACGTTTACGCGACCGGCTACATGGCGCATGAAGGTGGTTATTACCGCTTCTTCGCGTATTTGAATCTGTTCATGTTCTTCATGCTGGTGCTGGTGCTGGGCGCGAATTTCCTGCTGCTCTTCATTGGCTGGGAAGGCGTGGGCCTGTGCAGCTATCTGCTGATCGGCTTTTACTTCCTGGAGAAATTCGCAACCGATGCCGCCAATAAGGCGTTCATCGTGAACCGCATTGGTGACTTTGGCTTTTCGTTGGCCGTATTCCTGGTGGTGATCCACTTCGGAACGCTCGACTTCACCGCCGTGTTCGAAAAGGTGAACGCGATGCCGGTGGAATCGGCGGCAGGTTGGATGACGGCCATATCGCTATTGCTGCTGGTGGGGGCTACCGGCAAGTCCGCGCAGATTCCCTTGTACGTGTGGCTGCCGGACGCGATGGCCGGTCCCACTCCGGTGAGCGCGCTCATCCACGCCGCCACCATGGTCACCGCGGGCGTCTATATGGTGGCGCGCAGCGCTCCCATTTTCCTGCACTCCGCGCACGCTCTCGATATCGTCGCCATCGTCGGATTGGCGACTGCATTTTTCGCCGCAACCATCGGACTGGCCCAAACCGATATCAAGAAGGTTTACGCGTATTCCACCGTTTCGCAACTCGGCTACATGTTCGTCGGTTTGGGCGTCGGTGCGTTCTCCGCCGGCATTTTTCATGTGATGACGCACGCGTTCTTCAAAGCGTTGCTGTTCCTCGGCGCGGGCAGCGTGATTCATGCGTGCTCCGGCGAACAGGACATGCGATTCATGGGCGGGTTGCGCAAATACACGCCCATTACGATGTACACGCTAGCCGCAGCTACGCTGGCGATCGCCGGATTCCCAGGTCTCTCCGGCGCGGCTAGCAAAGATTTGATTCTTGAAGCCGCCTACGAGCACGCGCCGTGGATGTATTGGGTGGGCGTGGTCACCGCCGGCATGACGGCGTTTTACGTGGGCCGTGCGTTCTGTATGACCTTCTTCGGGGAATATCGCGGCAAGCCCGCGGCGAAAGCACACGGTCATGGTCACGACGATCACGCGCACGGCCACGGCACGCCTCACGAATCGCCAGCCAGTATGTGGATTCCCCTGGTAGTCCTAGCAGTGCTTAGCCTGGCGGGACACCGCTTCTTTCCGATCCCGGCGTTCCTGGAGCCGATCTTCCCTCTGCATGAGGGCGAGCCGGAACATTGGCTGGAATATGTGGCGACAGCGTTTGGTCTGGGTGGCTTGGCGCTCGCGTACCTGTTTTATGTGGTCTCGCCAGGTTTGCCCGACTCGATTGCCAGTACGTTTCGCGGCCCCTACCGCTTGATCTACAACAAGTATTTTGTCGATGAGCTTTATGATTCGGCCGTGATCACCCCCACTATCGAGGGTTCCCGGGCGCTGCTATGGCGCGTTGTGGACGCCCGCGGCATTGACGGCCTGGTGAATGGAGTGGGAACCACGGCCCGTGGCGTGGGCGCCGTCTTGAGACGAATGCAATCCGGTTCCATACGAAGTTACGCCGCGTGGGTTGTGCTCGGCTCCATCGCGATCGTCGCCTATATCGGCTTCCGGGGAGGTGTTCTGTGAGCCTTCTCGACGTCGTCCTGTTTCTCCCTCTGCTGGGTTTTTTGGCATTGCTGATTCTGCCGGCGGGCGTGTCGCGCTCCGCCGCGCTGGGCATTTCCCTGGTGATTTTCGTGCTTTCCCTGGGCTTGATCGGAACGGTAACCGCCGCTCCGGATGCTTATGGTTTTGAGGGGAACACCCCGTGGATCAATACACCGGAGATTCACTACCATATCGGCCTCGACGGCCTCGGGTTGTGGCTGGTGATTCTTTCAACGCTGCTCACGCCCATCGCGATTCTGGTGTCGTGGAAATACATTGAACAGCGAGTGCAATTGTTCTACGCGTTCCTGCTGCTGCTGGAATTCGGCGTCATCGGGGTGTTTGTGTCGCTCGACCTGTTCCTGTTCTACGTGTTTTGGGAAGTATCTCTGGTGCCGATGTATTTCCTGATCGGCATCTGGGGCCACGATCGCCGAATTTACGCCGCGGTTAAGTTCTTCCTATACACAATGGCTGGCTCGGTGCTAATGCTGGCAGCCATTATCTTTCTTTACACGCAGGCCGGCACGTTCGATTACGTGGACATCTTGAATCAGCTGCGCAGTGGCAGGATCGTCTTGAGCGCGCAAGCCGAGATGCTGCTGTTCCTCGCGTTTTTCTTGTCCTTCGCCATCAAGGTTCCGCTCTTCCCGCTGCATACGTGGCTGCCGGACGCGCACGTCGAGGCTCCCACCGCCGGATCCATCATGCTGGCCAGCGTCATGCTCAAGATGGGAACTTACGGCCTGGTGCGTTTCTGTCTGCCGCTCTTCCCTGGCGCGGCCCACCGCGCGGCTGGCTGGATCGTCGGACTCGCCATCGTCGGCATCATCTACGGAGCGCTGGTCGCCATGGTGCAGCCGAATATGAAGAAGCTAGTGGCCTATTCGTCGGTGAGCCACTTGGGCTTCGTGGTGCTCGGGATATTCTCCTTCACGCAAGCCGGACTCGACGGAGCGGTGTATCAGATGCTCAATCACGGCATCTCGACGGGCGCGCTCTTCATGCTGGTCGGCTTCATGTATGAGCGGCGGCATTCACTCGAAATCGCCGCGTATGGCGGCGTCGCGACGCCTGCCCCGCATCTCGCTATCGTATTCTTGATCACCACTCTGGCCTCCATCGGCCTTCCAATGCTGAACAATTTTGTCGGTGAATACCTGGTGCTGCAGGGCGCCGCGCAGGTCAGCATGGCCTCGGCTGCCGCAGCCGCTGTCGGTGTGATCCTTTCGGCGTGTTACATGCTGTGGCTTTATCAGAGAGCGTTTTACGGCCGCGCGAGCGAATCCCTTGCGCATCATATGCCGGATCTCAGCAAGCGCGAGTGGATCGCGGTTGTGCCCCTGTTGATCCTGATGCTGTGGATGGGAATCTACACGCAGACGTTCCTGCCGGCCATCAGCGCGCGCAACGCCAGCATTCTGCAGGAAGTGAATCGCAGCGCCACGGCGGGTGTCCCTTCGCCCAGCGGCGTATCGCCGGAGGTGGCCAATGCCCGTTAGTTTTCCGGCCGGCGTCGAATATTTGCGGATCCTGCCTGAGATCATACTGACTCTGGCAGGAGTGCTGATCATGTTGCTGGAGGCCGTGTGGAGCGATCAACGCCGGACGGTCTTCGCTCCCATCTCGCTCGCCGCGCTGGCGGCCGCGCTGTGGGCGGCGATGGCTTCCAGTTACGGCCCGGCTTTCAGCAGTATGTTGGCGATCGGCGGCTCCGCTACGTTTTTCCGCGCGCTGGTGATCGTCGTCGGCTTGCTGGCCGTCCTTGCCTCCAGCGAGTATTTGACGCGCGAACGCGCCAACGGAGCTGAGTATTACGCATTGATCCTATTCAGCGTCGTCGGCCAGTGCGTGATGGTAGCCGCCAACGACTTGCTGATGGTTTTCGTTGGCTTGGAAATCGCCTCTATCGCCTCCTACGTGCTCGCCGGATACTTACGTGACGACCCCCGCAACAATGAGGCCGCACTGAAGTACTTCCTGCTTGGCTCCTTCGCCACGGCTTTTCTCCTCTACGGAGTGGCGTGGATGTACGGTTTGACCGGGTCCACGAACCTTTCCATCATTCGCGAAGTGTTGCTATCCTCCGGTGCGCCTTCGCTGGGGCTCACCGGCGTCGCGGCCGCGCTGATCTTCGTGGGGCTGGCATTTAAGATTTCCGCTGCGCCGTTCCAAATCTGGGCGCCGGACGTGTACCAAGGCGCTCCCGCTCCCGTGTCGGCGTTCCTCTCGGCGGGCCCCAAAGCGGCCGCTTTCGCCGTTTTGGTGATTTTCATGGTCCACTTCGGCGCCACCGCCGAACAGTTGCAGCCGGTGTTGTGGGCGTGTGCGCTTGCGAGCATGGTGATCGGTAATTTTGCGGCGATTCAACAATCCAATATCAAGCGCCTGCTGGCGTATAGCTCCATCGCGCACGCCGGCTACGTGCTGGTAGCCGTAACTGCGAATTCCGAGATCGGCGCCGCGGCGGTGATGTTCTACATGGCCGCATATGCACTTACCAACATCGGTGCGTTCGCAGTGGTGACCCACGTCGCGCGCAAAGGGGAGCGCTTCGTATCCATGAGCGACTTCGCCGGGCTTTCCCGCCGCCAGCCTGCCATGGCAGCGATGCTCGCCCTGTTTCTGCTGAGCCTCATTGGCGTCCCACTCACCGGTGGATTTTTCGGTAAGTTCTATATCTTTAAAGCGGCGCTCGATTCGCACTTGGTGTGGTTGACCGTCCTCGGCCTGCTGAATAGCGCGGTTGCGGCGTATTACTACCTGCGTGTGCTGGTCCTCATGTATTTCCATGAGCCGGGCGAAGGTGCGGAGGAGCTGCCGGCGGCCGGGGCCAGTCTGCAGATCGCCGTCTACGCCTGCGCGATTGGCACCCTGGTGCTTGGCATCCTGCCGGATTGGGTGCTGGACTACGCGAGCAAGGCAGCGCTGAAATAGCGTGTCAAAAATGCAAGCGTAGATCACTGAACCGCTCGACGGTCAGCAGCCGCTGATCGCCGGGGGTGCGCAAATCCTGGCGTTCCAGGACCCACGTGTTTTCGTGAGGCACCAGTACCGCGTTCATGCCCGCCTCGAGCGCCGGATTGATATCGGACTTCGGTGAGTTGCCGATCATCCAGGTGGCATCCGTGCGCAACCCGCGCTCGGCGGCCAGCGCCATGTATGCCGTCGCATCTTTTTCTTTCACGATCGCCGTGTGGCGGAAATAGCCCGCCAGGCCGGAACGGTCGATTTTCATCCGCTGTTCCTCGGGATTGCCCTTCGTGAAGAGCGTCAGATCATGGCGTCCGGATAAGTACGCCAGCGTCTCCTCCACGCCCTCCAGCAGCTCCAGCGGCTGTTCCAAGATGCGAGCGGCCAGCGAGAGAATGTGTTCCAGATCCTCCACGCGGATCTCACGCTCGGCCAAATGGCGGTAAGCCTGCTGCAAGTTTCGTCCGAAGTTGAGAGAGCCGTAGCCGTGGACTCTGGCGTTGGCCAATTCGATTTCGTTCAGTACTTCGCGCACTTGCGCGGGCGTGAGTGCCGAATGGTCCAGAAAGCTGCAAAAGTTGTCGAAGGCGCGTTCGAAGTAGATGTTGTTTTCCCACAACGTGTCATCCGCGTCTATCAGGAGGAACCGATCCCTCTGCATGCGGATTATTCCAACCCTGGCAGCTTGTGGCCATGCCCGTTGCGGGGCGCGGTCTGCTTCACGTGTTGAATCTGCCGCTGGCGGGCGACGTAGGCGGGAAGAAAAGCCGCCAATTGCCGGATGCGCTCGGCTTCGCTCCGCGCGACCAGTAACGCCTGACGAATCGACAAATCCGTGACAGGCTGAGCCAGACGGAAACTCAGCCGCGGCTCCGCTGCTTCAAACGCCGGAAGGGGCACTCCGGCCGTCATCGCCTGCAATTCGTTGTATCCTTCGATGGCTTGCCGCCGCGCTTCGGAGGCAGCAGGGGCGGCTTCGTCGTCGTCGAAGAAATCCACTTCGCCGCGCAGATAAGAACGGTCGTCGTTGACGCGCGTGATCTCAAACCTTCGCCGTCCTAGAGCGAGGATATCCATCCGCCCATCCGGATATTGATGCAGCATCTTTTCAATGGTCGCCGTGCAGCCCGTGTTGACGATCCCCTTGTTGCTCGCCATCACCACGCCGAATTCCACCTGATCCCGCAGGACGTCTTGGATCATTTCTTTGTAGCGTTCTTCGAAGATGTGCAACGGGAGTTCGGCCTCCGGCAGCAGCACCACCTGAAGGGGAAACAATGCCAGCCATTCCTGCATGCTACTATTATGACTTTCGCGTAGCCCTCGCGTTCACGCTGTCACGATGATTTTGAAACTCAAGCAAACACCAGCCATCTACCTGTTGGGATTCATGGGTTGCGGTAAGTCCACCGCCGGCGACAAACTGGCGGAGAAACTGGGCTGGCGATTTTACGAGCTCGATGCGCAAATCGAAAAGGCCGCTGGTATGACGATTTCAGAAGTCTTCGAACGTCAGGGCGAACCTGCTTTCCGGGAAATGGAAACCGCCGCGTTAAGGAAACTGGCGCAGAGCGTCAAAACCGGACGTCCGCAGGTGGTCGCTTTGGGTGGTGGCGCTTTCACGATTCAGGAGAACTACGAGCTTGTGTCCAGCAGCGGCGTGACCATCTGGCTGGATACTCCATTTGAAGTGCTGGAGCCGCGCGTCGCCCAGGAAACCCACCGGCCACTGGCGCGAGATCCTCAGCGCTTGAAGCATTTATATGATTCCCGCCGCGAGGATTACGCTCGCGCCGACTATCACATTGTCACGGGTGGAGACCCCCCGGACGCCGTGGTCGCCCGTATTCTTGCATTACCCCTTTTCATCCCTTGAATCTGAGACCTGAACCGAGAACCGAACATTGAGCAAACTTCACGCCCGTACTATTTTTAATGCCGCCCTGCACGCTGCCGATCCCGCCACAGCCGTGCGAGCCCACATGCGCCTCCAGCGCGGAGCGATCCACGCCGGGGGCAAGCTATACCGGCTTGCTAATTTCGACGAGATTCACGTTCTCGGAGCGGGGAAGGCTACCGCTCGCATGGCACAGGCGGTTGAAGGCATTCTCGGCGACCGGATTTTCGACGGCGCAATCAATGTGCCGGATGGCGCGGGCGTCGCGCTCCGACGAATCAAAGTGCACGAAACCGGACATCCGGTGCCCGATGCGCGTGGTGTAGCCGGCGCGCGGGAGATTGCAGCCATCGCTAAGAGAGCGGGCGCGCGCGATCTGGTGATTTGCCTGATTTCGGGAGGAGCTTCCGCTCTCATGCCTTTGCCCGCTCCAGGTGTCACCCTAGACGAGAAGCAGCGCGTCACACGAAGTCTGTTAGCCTGCGGCGCGACTATTCACGAAATCAACACCGTTCGGAAGCACCTTTCCGCCATTAAGGGCGGTCGCCTGGCTGCGCTTGCTCAGCCCGCGCAAGTCGTCGCGTTGATTCTCTCTGATGTCATTGGCGACAACCTTGAAGTGATCGGCTCCGGTCCAACCGTGCCAGACCTGACAACGAAACGAGACGCCACGGCAATCTTGCGCCGATTCGGCGTGACTGCGCCCAAGTTGACGGAGACGCCAAAACGCATTTCCAACGCCAACAACGTGATCGTCGGCAGCAACCGCGTTTCCATGGAAGCAGCGAAAAAGACTTCGCGCGAGCTGGGTTACCAGCCCATTGTTCTGTCCACCACCATTGACGGCGAAACGCGCGACATCGCCCGCATGCATGCGGCATTGGTCCGGGAAGCCCGCTCCTCGGGCGCGAAACGCTTATGCTTTCTCTCGGGCGGCGAAACCACGGTCACGCTGCGTGGAAAGGGCTTGGGTGGCCGTAACCAGGAATTCGTGCTGGCGGCTCTCGACGCTCTCCAGGACACCCCCGGCGTCACAATCTTTAGCGGGGGAACCGACGGGATTGACGGTCCCACCGATGCCGCGGGCGCAGTGGCTGTATCTTCCGGGAAGTTAGCTTTGGACCCGGTGCCATTCTTGGCGAACAACGATTCTTATCATTACTTCAAAAAGGCCGGTGGCCTGGTCAAGACCGGACCCACCGGCACGAATGTCATGGACATCCGCTTGTTGATGATCAATTAGTGCGTTCGCCAGTGTTCACTGTTCGATTTTTTCGAGAATCTTTTCGGACGCCTTTTGACCGTTCTTGCCGGCTGGCACTTGAGCGGCGGTGCTCTCCGCTAAACCGGTTTTGCGCACAAGAATGTCGCCGCGGTCGGTTTGCAGATCGATCACCGGGCCGCTGCCCACCGCGCCCTGCAGCGTTTCACGGCGGCTCTCGGTTTCCTTTTTTAACGTGCCGCCAAACTCGTTCTTGATCTCGCCGCGGTTTGTGCGTGCGTTCATGCTGAACTGCGCGTCGGCAGGCAGCGAAAGCCGGATGTTGCCGGAACGTGCGTGGGCCTGAATTTGGCCCAGGGGCGTCTGTCCGGGGCGCAAGTCCAGATCTCCGCGTTCCGAAGTGATGTCCATGTTGTTGTTGAAGCCATCAATGCGGATATCGTTCGAACGCGTGCTCAGTCTCATTGGACCCACGATATTCGTGGCCTTCACGTCGCCCAGGGCAATTCTCAATTCGCCCGGAATGCGTTCCACACGCAACTCCGTGCGGGACCCATTGAATTCCACCGGTTTGTCAATCCTCTGGAATTGGACCGCCCCATTGTACGTGCCCGAGACAGTGACGGGTCCCCCAATATAGCTGAGTTCCACATCCGACCCGCGTCCGCTGATTTCCACCGCGCCAGTGACATTTGTCACACGCAGATCCCCGCTGCGGCCCTCCACCTTTACGCTAGCGCCCTTGGGAACGCCAATTTCCAGCGTATGGGAAACACTGCGCGTCTGCGCGGCTTCGCCGCCCAAATGAATTGTCACTTGATCGGCGTCGCCGGTGATCTCCACAGGGGATTCGCGGCCCAGTTCGTCCGCCGCGGCTCGATTCATGGAACGGACGATTCTTTGGCCGCTCACCTTGACCGTGTCCGTTTCGGAACCCGAAATTTGCACGTCACCGCGCAATCCATCAATCACCACCCGCGGCATTTTGGAAACTGCCTTTTCAAGAGCGACGGGATATTCAAAGCGCTCGCCAAACACCTCGACCCCGCCCATGGTGAACGCTCCGGGCCACCCGGCCGTGAATCCGTGCGCCGCGTGAATCCCGGAACCGATCAGACAAAGGAAAACAACCAGCACCCACTCGCCGCCGCTGACGCCCCGTGCGGGGAGGGACTTGCTGCGCGCTTTCGCCACGGCGATTTCAAGCACCCGGAGTCCGCCCCAGAAGATCAGAACATACGGCCAGTAGCGGGCAATGAAGTCTGTCCAGCGCAGGTCTGGGTACCAGTTGCGAGCCAGCAGTGCCCCGCCTAGCCCGATCAGCACTAGGGGTCCGACAATCGAACGATTTCTCATGTGTTTCGGGTCCTGCTGTATTCCATCAGCTTAAATAGCCCAACTAGGATCACAAGCACCGGCCAGGTACGGCTGAAACTCGGTCCTCCCGCGTATTCGGCGGCGAATAGCGCGCCTAATACGATCATCAGAACGGGCCCTTGCAGAGCCGTCGCTAACGATGCATTATTCGCGTCCATGTTTATCCTCCATCTTCACTTCGGCTTGTCCTTCCATCAGGCGGCTCCATAGCATGTAGACGCCTAGTATGATCAACGCCGCTGGCCAATAGCGCGCGACTCGATGAAAATCCCACAAGCCAAGATTATTCAACAGAAAGACCACGCCCACCGCAATCAACACCATCGGCCCGGCGGGGAATTTTGATCCTCGCCGTGTCGTAACCAGGCCGGACCATTCATCGATCGGTTGTCCAAGGGCACGCCTCTTGGCGGTGTGATACGCCTCAAACGCCATGTAGAAGATGAAGACCGCGATCAGGAGTCCAAACAACGGTTCCAAGCTCCTCGAAGCGTTACTGCCCAGAATGCTGATCAGCAACCCGAAAATCAACGCGTGCACGAATCCCTTGGCATACTGGCCGTTGTAGATGGCGCCCACGCCTGGAATCCATCCGAGGAAGAACGCGAGCATGGGAGAGCTGCTGTGGGCCGCGCTGGGATGAGGGAGCGGCGGGGGGTGCGAAGAGCCGGCAGCGGTCCACGGTGAAGGCGGCGCGCCGGTGTTGCCTAGTGGCGCATGCTCTTCGCAATAAATGGTTCGGTTTACATGGCGCGCGTTGGACGTGTCCAGCCCCTTGCCGCACGCGCGGCAATAACCCACGATCTTTGTTTCCAGGGCAAGCGGAACGCTTTCCGTCCGGACTTCGATTTCGTCTTGTGGATTTTCTGGCGTCATGGCTGTTCGGCCCCCTCCGCAGGAGCGCCGCTCCATTCCTGCAAGCGTGACTGCACATCGTAGACAAGCCTCAAGTTCTCGTATTCTTTCACGGTACGATTCCAAACTCGTAGCGCACGGTCTTCCATTGCCGGAAAAATCATGGCCGGATTCAGATCGGACGGCTTTAGCTGCCGGGCCTCGATTCCCGTGTAACGTCCCATCATCACCAAAGAGAGCGCTGTCATCGCGATGCCCATCGAGAATCGCGGTTGCAGAATGGGTCCCAGCCAGCGTACGAACCAGGAAGGTCGCGTTTCCACACGGCTGAAACCGCTTGTAGCCTCGAACAAAATCCGATTCACCAGTGCGGAAGGCGGTTCCACCGCCATTGCTCGTTCTATCAGCGCCACTGCTCCGGCTGCATCCCGAGCTAACTCAGCACAAGCCGGGCATCCGGCCGCGTGGCCTTCCACTTCGGCATTCCGGTCCGGTGCGAGCGCCGCATCCAGCCAGTCGGCCAGCAAAATTTCGAACTCGGTGCAGGTAACGTTCATTGCTTACACCGTAACGCCTTGCTTGCGCAGCACGCGCGCCAGTTCCGCACGCCCGCGATTCAATCTGGATTTCACCGTGCCTTCCGGCACATTCAAAACCTGAGCGATTTCGCGATATTCAAGTTCTTCCAAATCGCGCAGAATCACTGCTTCCCGCAATTCCGGAGAAAGTTTACCAAGCGCCGCTTGCAACGTTTCACTGGCCTCGCGGCCGGCCAGCAGTCCATCGGTACGGGCCGCGAGTGACGCGGTCTCTTCGATCATCGGCAGTTGCTCTTCAATGGAACTGGTTGCGCGGTCGTATTTTGCCCGCCGGTAGTGATCGATCAGAAGGTTCCGCGTCAGGCGTGCTAGCCATACGGAGAAGGAGCCTTCCGGTGAACGAAAACTCTTGAGGGAACGGAACACACGCAGAAAAACCTCCTGCGTGAGATCCTGCGCTTGCGGGTCGGAACTGGTGAAGCGATAGCAGATCGCGTACACGCGGCGGGTATGGATTTTGACTAAATCCTCCCACGCGGATTCTTCACCTGCCAGGCACCGCTCAACGATTTGAGTGTCCGCGTCCACCCGCGTCTCCCGGGTTGTGTGGAGCATCCCGGCAATCAAGGACGGCCCCGTGTTAATCTGTCCAACTGTAGCAGTGGCCGACATGACTTGTCAGTTTCCAACGCCTCCCACCATGATTACGAAGGGTGATGGCCCGAAGTTCAAACAAATGGCGGGTATAGCGCTAGGGTGGACCGTGGCGCAAGGCCCCACTCCATGACCTGCCCCTTTTGTGGCCACCGTCAGGACCGCGTCATCGATTCCCGCGAAAGCAAGGAAGGCGACGCCATCCGTCGCCGCCGGGAATGCTTGGGTTGTGAGCGCCGTTTCACCACCTATGAACGCAGTGACGAAGTACCCTATATGGTCGTCAAACGGGATGGACGTCGCGAGAAGTTCGATCGACAAAAAGTACTCGAGGGATTGATCAAAGCTTGCGAAAAACGCCCTGTGGCGATGGGTAAACTGGCCGAAATAGTGGACGAAGTCGAATCATTACTTGCAGATAGCCAAGAGCGTGAGGTTTCCACGACAGTAATTGGCGAGATGGTCATGAAGCGGCTGCGCACACTCGATAAGATTGCGTATGTTCGATTTGCATCAGTTTACCGAGACTTCCAGGATGTGGAAGCGTTTCTTACTGAACTAAAGGACTTACTGCAACGCCGTGGATAGTTGTAGATAATTCTGAAACCTGTACCCGCCGTGAACATCTTTGAAATAGGGACTTAACTAAACTGAAAAAGCCTGATATACTAGATCGGAAGTGCCCACGGGCGCGTAGCCACTGGAGTGCCGACTCCAAGTAATTGAATCAAAGTAAGTTAAGTCAGCTGTGAGATCCCGGTCGGGAAAGCACCCGCACGCGGGAGAGGTGACGCTTGGATCAGTTTGAAGATCAATTCCTAGGCGAGGGCCGCGAGCCCCTCGGAATACCCTTCGACGAGGAAGGCAGCTTTTTCCACGCCGAGGAAACCCACGAGGAAGGTGAATTTCCCGCCGCTCAGCCGGTGGAGGAATCCATCTATACCGATGACCCGGTACGCGTGTATCTACGCGAAATGGGATCGGTTCCCCTCCTAACCAGGGAAGGCGAAGTCAACCTGGCGCGACGCATGGAGCGCGGTAAACTGCGCATGCAGAAGGCTGTCAGCCGCTCCGCGCTCGTGCAACTACACGCAGTCGAAATCTGCGATCAGGTCCGTAAGGAAATCGAGGATCTGGAAGCGTTTGTCGATTTGGGCGACCTGGAAGTAGAGAGTGCGGCTTACAACAAGCGGCGTGCCGAAGTGAAGCAGGATATGCTCAACATCATCACGCTTCACAAGAAACTGGGCCAACTGGAAGAGAAAGTAGCGGCCGCGCCGTTGGGCAATAAGAAGGCCCGCCGCCGGGCCAAGGGTAAGGTCGCTCGCTGCTGGATCGAAATTTCCCAAGGTTTGAGGAAAATCCCGTTTTACTCCTCGCAATGGAAACAATTTGCCAAAGAAATTGAGCGGGTGGTGGAAGAGCTGTCTCAATTGGACCAGGATCTTCGGCGCTTTGAATCGCGCAACAGCCAGTCCGCACAGGCCAAGACCAAAGAACTGAAGCGTGAAATCCGCAAGCGGGAACAGACTGCTGGTGCGAACCTAGCCGACCTGCGCCACACGACGGCGGTGATCCGCCATGGCGAAATCGAAGCAGAGCGCGCGAAGAAAGACCTGGTGGAAGCTAACCTTCGCCTGGTGGTTTCCGTCGCCAAGAAATATGTAAATCGCGGATTGCATTTGTTGGATCTGATTCAGGAAGGCAACATCGGCCTGATGCGAGCGGCGGACAAGTTTGAGTACCGGCGCGGCTATAAGTTTTCCACCTACGCGACGTGGTGGATCCGGCAGGCGATCACCCGTGCGATCGCCGACCAGTCGCGCACGATCCGTATCCCCGTTCACATGAACGAGTCGATGAATAAGTTTCTGCGGGCCACGCGCGAGCTCGAAAAAGAACTGGGCCGTGCGCCCACGAACGACGAGATCTCTCGGCGCATGGATATTCCGGTCGAGAAGGTTCAGAAGTTGAAGACCATCTCGCGCGACCCCGTGTCGCTTGAAACTCCAGTTGGCCGCGACGGTGAATCTGCACTGGGCGACTTGATCGAGGACCGCTGGGTGGGCTCGCCTGTCGACGCGGTGATCGATACCAACGTTCGTGACGAAACCGCGAATATTCTTAAAACGCTTTCTCCGAAAGAAGAGAAGGTGATTCGCCTGCGGTTCGGCATAGGATGTGAGCGCGAGCATACGCTCGAAGAAATCGGTCAGGAATTCGACGTCACTCGCGAACGGATCCGCCAGATCGAAGCTAAGGCCTTGCGCCAGCTCCGCTCGCCGGAGCGCGCGCGCCATTTACGCGCTCTGCTAGCCGCACGCTAACGCTGGGCAGCAGATCCGGCGAGCGACTCGCGACGCCCCGACGACCTTCACCGCAGCTTCGCCGTTACGGATTTTCTCGAATGCTTCCTTTAGCGTTCCAGGTATTCACCGAAAACCTTCCGCAGGGTATCTGAAATCTCACCGACCGTAGCCTTGGCCTCGCACGCAGCGACGATTGAGGGCATGAGATTGTCCGAGCCGCGAGCTGACCTCTCAAGTTCGTCAAGGCATTTTTGATAGGCCGTCGCGTCACGTGAAGCGCGCACCGCGCGAACACGTTCGATCTGCTCCGTTTCCATGGCAGGGTCGGCGCGGAAGACCGGAAATGGCTTTGCTCCGCTTTCCTGAAATTTGTTCATCCCGACCACGATGGTTTCGCCGCGTTCTACTGACTCTTGGTAAGTGTATGCCGCATTTTGAACTTCACGCTGAATGTAGCCGCTTTCGATCGCTGCCAGCGTGCCTCCCATCTGATCGATTCTTTCGATGTAGGAGAGGGCTTCC
The DNA here is from genome assembly GCA_902826605.1 of uncultured Acidobacteriota bacterium. Classification (GTDB taxonomy): domain Bacteria; phylum Acidobacteriota; class Terriglobia; order Bryobacterales; family Bryobacteraceae; genus Palsa-187. Next base: position 6,407 of record CADEFM010000008.1, on the reverse strand, counting down.
CGTTCGATCTTATCCGTCAGACGTTCGACGAATTCGCTGCCGCCCAGTGGGTCTGGCTCGGCAGCCACGCCACTTTCGTAAGCAATCACCTGCTGCGTGCGTAACGCGAGCTTTGCGGCGTCTTCCGTAGGCAATCCCAGTGCCTCGTCGCGCGAATTCGTGTGCAGGGACTGCGCGCCCCCGAGCACGGCCGCTAACGCCTGGACGGTGGTCCGCACCACGTTCACATCCGGTTGCTGCGCCGTCAGCGACGATCCCGCAGTCTGCGCATGGAAACGTAGCATCATAGACTTGGAGTCTTTCGCTCCAAAGCGATCCTTCATGATCCGGGCATAGAGCCGCCGGGCCGCGCGATACTTCGCGATCTCTTCGAAAAAATTATTATGCGCGTTAAAGAAGAACGAGAGCCGTGGCGCGAAGGAGTCAACCTGAAGCCCCGCGCGGACCGCTGCCTCGATGTAAGCAATCGCGTCGGCCAGCGTGAATGCGACTTCCTGAACCGCCGTCGAGCCGGCCTCCCTGATGTGATACCCACTGATAGAAATGGTGTTCCACTCGGGGATTTCCGTGCCTGCCCACGCGAACAAGTCCGTGACGATTCGCATTGCGGGCCGCGGTGGATAGATGTACGTCCCACGCGCGATGTATTCCTTCAAGATGTCGTTCTGAACAGTCCCCTGGAGCTTCTTGACATCTACGCGCTGGGCGCGCGCCACCAATACATACATCGAGAGCAAAATCGCTGCCGTAGAATTGATCGTCATGGACGTGCTGATCTTATCGAGCGGCATACCGGCGAAAAGGACTTCCATGTCCGCGATAGAGGTGATGGATACGCCAACCCTGCCCACTTCTCCGGCCGCCAAGGGGTGATCCGGATCGAGACCCATTTGCGTGGGCAGGTCGAACGCTACCGAGAGTCCCGTGGTGCCCTGCGAGAGCAGATACTTATACCTGCGATTGCTTTCCTCGGCGGAGCCAAATCCCGCGTATTGCCGCATGGTCCAGAGGCGGGTTTTGTACATGTCCCGGTAGATGCCACGCGTATATGGGAATTCGCCGGGTTTCTCGGTCATTAGGGATTATTCACGAGCGGGAAATCTTTCGCGCCCGCACGAAAGATGAAATACAGAAATAACCCATTACAAGGGCGAACAATCCTGGAAGCGCGACCCGAAACAGGCTCTCTATATTGCCCTCAAACTCGCGGGCGGCCCGTACGGCGTAACCCACCGCAAGCACAGTGAACACCAGAAACAAGAAGCCAACCACCTGATTCCACAACGAGTGCAGGGGCTTGATTACGCCAGGCAGCACGTGGCTCAAGAATTTTGAAACCAATCCCATCGGTTTCATCCTAACAAAAGCTCACAGTACATCAGCGAATCCACGTTTTAGATGCCGGAAAATCAAGCCTCCCAGGACGAATACGGTGATCGAAAACAGGGCTGGGACGGCTACATCCAGTAACGTGGGCCATTGTGCCGACAATAGGCGCTCGCGATAGGCTCTGACGATATAGGACATTGGATTCCAGTGCAGCAGTGGGCGGAAGCGCTCAGGAATCTGCTGCTCATTGACCATGATAGGAGTGATCCAGAACCACAGCGTCATAACAACGCTTAAGACTTGCGCGGTGTCACGCAGATATACGTGCAGGCCGGCCACCAGCCACCCGACCCCTATGGCGAGCAGGCCGATGAACAGCATGTAGAGCGGCAAGAGCAGGATCATCGGGCTTACGGTTTTCAATACGAATGCAGAGGAGGCGACCATAATACCGATGGCGATGAAATGGTGAATAAGAGAGGAAAGAAAGATCGAGACGGGAACCACTTCGGCGGGAAAAACGGTTTTCGTGATGAGGTTGGCATGCTCTACCATGCTGGGCGCGGATCGTAATACCGTCTCCTGAAACAGCAGCCACGGTAGCATGCCGCAGAACAGATACATGGTGTAATTCTGAGTAATGCTACCCTCTGGGAGGGTCACCCGGAGGCAGATTTCAAAGACGAATACCCAGCTCAACAGCAACACCAAGGGATGCACGACGCCCCACAACCAGCCCGCAGCCGAGCCGACGTAGCGCTGGCGAAAATCGCGCCGCACCAGTTCCGCGACCAGCCCGCGTCGTTCAATCAGGTTGACCAGAAAATTGGCCCCGGGAATTCGCATCACCATAAGAGTGTAAACTGGCTGTGTGCGCTCTGTCTGTCGCGCGTTGTCCCTATTGTTGGCTGCCTGGTATTCGTTGCCAGCCGGCGCTGAGACGCACGCCGAGAAACTCAACTTTAACATTGAATGGCGTTTGATCCGGGCAGGCACCGCCGTCATGGATTTGAAACCCGGCGAGGGCCGCATCAAACTAGATTCGGCCGGCTTGGTCTCCACACTCTTCAAGGTAAACGACACATATAGCGTGCGTTATGATCCCCCCTACTGCGCAACCAGCAGCCTGCTAGATGCCCAGGAGGGCAAACGCCACCGCGAAACCACCGTTACCTTCAATCGCGCCCAAAACCGCGCCACGTTCATCTTGCGCGATGTGATCAAGAATTCGGTGCTGCGCACGGAGCACACGGACATCCCCAACTGCGTTCACGATATCGTTGGAGCGATTCAGGCGTTACGCGCCACTCCCCCATCCCTGGGACAGCCCGGCACGTTTCCCATCAGCGACGGCCGGAAGGCCGCGCAAGTCCGGGTAGAAGCTCAGGAACGGGAGGAGGTTTCGACGCCGGCTGGCACCTTCAAAACCATCCGTTATGAGGCCGAACTCTTCAACGGCGTAATTTATGCGCGCAAGGGACGCGCCTTCGTATGGTTGACCGACGATGCGCGGAGGCTGCCCGTCCAGATGAGACTGCGGATGTCGTTCCCGTTGGGCACCGTGACTCTGCTCCTGGATAAGGAGCTTCAGCCGTGAAGGCAACCAACTCCCTAATGTGTCTGGCGCTCGTTTTCGGAATGCGAATATGGGCGCAGGTGGTGCAGCCATCGCCTGCGGTGATTCCCCCTCAAGAGCTGATCCCGCTATGCGCTCGGTTGGTCACACTGATGGAATCGGGTGGTGTGGCGATTCCGGAACTCCAGCGTGCGGCCGCGCCGGTCATCGAAAATGCGCGCGGAAACTGTGCCCAGATCCAGTTGCGGACGAACCGTTCTCAGCCAAGCTATCTGCTGTTATCCAATTTGCGTGCCTATCTCGCGTTGGCGGATGCCGTTGCAAAGCCGTTTCCATTCCCGGAAGCGGCCCAGCGCCAGTTTACGGAATTGCGGGATGCTTCCACCCGGATCGATTCTCATTTTCGCGCGTTGCTCGATTTCAATGACCGCCGCCTGACGCCCCCAGACCCCGGCAACCTGGCGCGTTATGCGGAAGCCAATCGCAAAGCAAGCGCTCCGAATACGGCCAATCCACGTGTGGTCTTCTTCGGCGATTCCATCACCGATTTCTGGCGGTTGAATGAATATTTTCCTGAGAAAGACTACCTCAACCGAGGCATCGCGGGGCAAACCACGGGTGAAATGCTGCAACGGATGAAGGCGGATGTGGTGGATCTCCATCCTCAAGCCGTCCTGATTCTGGCAGGCACAAATGATCTTGCGCGCGATATTCCAGTTGCCGCGATCGAAAGCAACTACGAATCCATGGCGGCTCTGGCGACAGCTAACAAGATCAAACCGGTATTTGCCGCTTTGCTTCCCGTAAGCGACTATCACAAGGATCAGAATCCCACTTATGAGCGCACGCCAGCGCGTCCTCTAGCCTCGATTCGTGCTCTCAACGATTGGTTAAAGAGCTTCTGTACAAAGAACAGTTTCGCTTATGTCGATTATTACTCCGCTACCGTGGACGAAACGGGGCAACTGAAGGGAGATATGGGCGATGATGGACTGCATCCCAACAACAAGGGATACCGTGTGATGGCGCCATTAGCAGCGGCGGCTATTGAAAAATCGGTGGCTCCGTCCCCTCCTGCCGCCCCACCGCAGAAACCAAAGCGGCGTCTGTTTCCGTCTATCAATTAAGGCTATAAATTAAGTATGAGAAGATGGCTCGGTTCTCTAGTCGTCGCTATCGCGCTTGCGATTTCCGCTGCGGGGCAAGGCAGGATGACGGTCGAGCAACTGATCACCTTCATTCGTTCATCCATTCAACTCCGCCACGACGACCGTAAGGTGGCTGAGTACGTCAAGAAGGTGCGTTTAGCAGACCGCTTGGATGAGCGAGTGGTTGAGGAACTGCAAGGCATGGGCGCGGGCCGTGCCACGGTTGCCGCACTGCGCACCCTGAGCGCGGGAACGTTGGGGTTGCCCGCTCCATTGCCGCCTGCGCCAAAGCCGGTGATCGTTCCCATCCCGCCGCCTAATTCCATAGAACAAAAGCGAGTGATGGATGAAGTGAGTCGCAACGCGCTCGATTACACTCAGAGCCTGCCGAATTTCATTTGCCTTCAGGTGACGCGCCGCTATGTGGATAACAGCGGACTCGACAACTACCGTCTGATGGACACGATCGCCGAAAGATTGAGTTTCTTCGATCACAAAGAAGAGTATAAAGTGGTTTCGGTGAACGGTGTGCCTGTCGTCGGGCGATCCCACGATAATTTGGGCGGGGCGACTTCATCCGGTGAGTTCGGTACGATCTTGCGAGAGATTTTCAGCCCTGAAACGAAGACTGATTTTCAATGGGAAAGGTGGGCCACCCTGCGCGGCCGTCGCATGCACGTTTTAGGATTCCGCGTGCCACAGGCGACATCGGAATACAGCATTTACCACGGCCCATCGGCGCGGAAGGTGATCGCCGGCTACCATGGCTTCATTTATGCCGACCGTGACACGCGAATGGTGATGCGCATTCGTTTCGAAGCGGACAACCTGCCGGTGGACTTCGCGATCCAGAAGGTGGAACTGGATCTGAACTTTGATTTCAGCAATATCTCCGGACAGCCCTATTTGCTGCCGCTGAAATCCGAGCTCCGCTCGCGCGAAGGTAAATTCCTGATCAAGAATGAGACCGAGTTCCGCTTGTACAACCGGTTCGGAGCGGACACCAGCATTCAGTTCGACGTTCCGGACGAATTGCCCGCCGAACAAACCACCGAACAACCAGCAGAGCAACCGACGGAGCAGACTGTCACACCGCCTCCGGCCGCTACGCCAGCGAATTAGGCTCGATTTTCTGCATCGCGCCGGCCGCGACACTATCATATGGGTATGCAACCGAAATCCGCTACAAAATCGAGTGTTCAGATTGGGCTTACCGATCCGCAGCGTGCGGGATGTGTGGAGTTATTGAAGCCGCTATTGGCGGACGAGTACTTGCTCTACACCAAGACACGTAACTACCATTGGAACGTCACCGGGCCTCATTTTCATGAGCTCCACAAGTTCTTTGAGGCGCAATATACCGATCTCGACCGCAAAATCGACGAGGTGGCGGAGTTCATTCGGTCACTGGGGGAGAGATCACCTGGAAGTCTTTCCGAGTTCTTGAAAGCGGCGCGTCTGAACGAGGCGTCCACGGCAGAGAACGCGAATGGCATGATTGAGGATTTGTTGGCCGACCATCAAGCCGTCATCCGGCAACTGCGTGGCGACATAGAAAAAGCGGCCGACGAATACAATGCAGCCGATGTTGCCGATTTCCTTACAGGGCTTGCGGAGGATCATCAGAAGATGGCCTGGATGTTGCGAGCTATGTTGGCGTAATCCCGCTGCCACCGGACTGGTATTCTTCTTACGGTTTCTTCTGTGGCCTGGGAATGCCCAAGAGGTCCGAGGGCACGAAGACGATGCCGTTGGCGTTACCGGTTCCGTCGCCCGTGATCACGCTGGCGACGCGCAGAGGCTTGCGCTGGTTCGCCAGGTACCGCTCGATGTAGCGAATATAAAACTGAATCGCCTTTTGTGTGCGCGGCAACTCACGGGTGAATACGGGATCTACATTTTTCAAATATGCCCACAAGTCCTCGGCGTCCACATCCGGCAACTGAATCGAAGCAGGCAGCAGCGGCGTTTCGTCCACAATGCGAAGCTGCAACGCCACCGAAGTAGGGCCGCTGAGGGATTCGTAGGAATAATCCACGTTCTTTACCAAGCCCGATTCTGTCATTCGTTGGATGGCTTTGCGCAGGCTTGCTTCATTGATTTGTTGGCCCGGCCGCAAACCGGTGAGCATCTGCACCGACCGCGGCTCCAGCCGCGAGCCTTCCACCGCCAGTTTTTCGATGAGTACCAGTTCCTCCGAATCGTCGAGGGCGGCAACAGACGCGGCGCTGGGCGAAGACTGAGCCGATAGAAGAGCCGCCAAAAGCAAACCGGAGGCCATTAGGTGCATAGCAGAGCGCCCTAAAATCTGGAGCGGGAGACGGGAATCGGACCCGCGACCAACAGCTTGGAAG
>CADEFM010000007.1:114465-303264 GCA_902826605.1 uncultured Acidobacteriota bacterium | reverse complement strand
TTACCGATCCCCCAGGATCCGTGACAACACCAACAACGCTGCCACTATCCGACTGTGCGAGCGCTTTTAAGGTAAGCACTAGCAAAAGTGTAAAAGTATATGCAGCACGGCAGATGAACATAAATTACTCCGTTCTTCCCAGGCCCATAGACGTTAGCCAAGGCCACAATAATAAACAACAAAAATTTGGATGTCAAGATTAGATTCGGCCCGACTATGCAGATTTTGCCGTATCGATAATATCGCCGCGACGCGCGATTTTTTCATCCTATTTCGTGTATTTAGTTTTCACCTTGTTCGACTGACCAAGCCAAGCGACTTAGGGTATCTGCGTGCGCGTGTGAGTAGGCCCGGGAAGTATCGCACCTGCAGCCTCGCAGGGTGGCGGTAGCTCCGTCTAGGCGTTTGAGCACATCGAGAATCTTGGCCGGAGGAGCTTCCGGCCGGTGCAAGTCCCGGGAGCGGACTTGTTCGGCGTCGCAGCTCGCAGGCGCTCGGACCCGCGATTGCCGGAATCGCTATTGTATAGCCGCGAAGCTTTCGAACACGAGCTAACTACGCTCGATTTTCTGGAGACCCCGATTGAATTTGAGTTTTTTCATCTGGCTTCTCCGGTCTTTTCTAGACTTTTCCCTTCATTTTACTGCTATTTCTTTTTCGCAGCCTCCGCCGCGGCTTTCTCATCGGCTCGGGCCCCCTTGAGGATGAGCTCCATTCCCTGATCTCCTTCAAGGCACGCATACTCCACCATAGGACTCTTCAACGTCTGCATGTCAATCTCTCCGGACCATGGCTTTGTGTACGTGCCTGGGTCGTCGACGGTAAACTGATACCTGAGTACTTCCGGGGCTATTCGGGTAAACCGCTCAATCACTTTCATCTGTTGATCGGGGCGCCGCTCTCCGCCTCCCTCAGTCCCCGGAGTGCCGAACCAGCCACGTTTCCCGTTGAAATTGATCGTTTCCACCACAAGCGTATCGCCTTCATAGCGGCCAATGGAATCCCCCTTCCATTGGCGGATGTCCGAATGCGGCCGTCCATCCACCGGGATGATGCGCACATCGTGCACCATCTCCGTCATGATCATGACATGATCCTTGGTTTGAATGATCTGGTAGTTATTGTTGTAAAAAGTCGGCAGCATCGGCGGACCGCTGGTAATCCAGGTGATACACCGCTCGATCGTTGACAGGTCCTCCGGGCCGTCGTGGGGATGCAACTTGTGGTGCTCCTGATCCGCAGCAAATTTCTTCTGCGCTTCCGGCGTCAAGGGAGGAAATTTTCCATCCGGAGGGTCCGTGATGATGGAAGTGCGCCGCGCGATAAATCTGGCCTCACCTGCAATTCCGAACAGGTCTGGGAAGGGGCGATTCCTGTTCTGAGGTGCTGGCGCGCCCCGTCCCGCTGTGCGAGTCTTGAACTCATCATCCGTTAAAAACTCCGCAGCGCCATTGGGGCGTTGCAAAGGCGCGGACGTGTGACTGGACCAATATCCTTGCAGATCCGGGTATCCACCAGGCAAGCGGGATGGCATCACGGTAGTTGCCTTCGCGTTTCCACTGGGAGCGGGGGCCTGACCAGCCGCCTGGGTTGACACCCAGCAGCAACAAACGATTGGGAGAGCGAAAAGCCGCGCGTTTAACATTTAATCTTCTTCCATCCTTCCTCGCCTAAGTTCTGTCTTGCAATAGCGGCCATGCATTCGCTAGTTCGTGTGCACGACTCATTTACAACATCAATTGTATACACGTCCATGGCGAATTCATAGTCAAGCCGCAGGCCCGCCATCCCGGACTCCTTCGGTCTGCGCGATGGTCCAAGGAAGCGACTGCACTGTACACATTCATCGTCGTGGGCAACAACACGGGGGCGATGGACACCCACCCGCGAATCGTCGCGCAGCTCCAAGGACGGATTCCCACCAATATTTCCCGATAGAAAGACCTTCAGCTTCTTAGGTCAGTTTGCCCTCGGTACCGTTATCACTTGACTGGTACCGTCACCGGAGCGCCCTTCTCTTTCAGAAGGAACACCAGAATCTTCGCGGCCTTTGTATTACTAGCGTTCCGCGAAACCGTATGAACGTCCGCAGGATTTTCATAGAACGTCTGCCCTGCTTCGAGCGTTACTTCGTTTCCGCCCCTCACCTGCATTACCACCGACCCTTCCAGGACGTACACAAATGTATGTGCATTGTGCCGGTGCGCGGCGGATGACACACCCGGCGCGTATTCCACCGTTACGACCGTGCCTTCCTTTCCGGCAAGTTCCGGCAGGTCTTTCGTCATCAACGGAGTCACTTTGGTGGTTTGGGCCATGAGCGACCCTGCGGCAATGCACAACGCAATCAAAATCTTCATCCTTCGCTCCTGTTTTCTCGGGTTACATCCTCTTTCATTGCACAACATGCCATGCATGGAAGGCGCACGACGGCCCTAAGCTAGAGGGCGACACGGATACGATTATAGCCCGTACAGAATGATTCGGACGGCAGGTCGAATTAGGGGATTTTGGTGGCTTGACGGTGCACCATCTGCCAGCCCGATGGAGTCTTCACCCAAACCATGCTCACGGTCACGTGACTGGTAGCGCCGTTAACGTTGAAATATAGCATTTCGTGGCTCGTAACGATCGTGTTTCCGTACTGGCGTACCAGCGTGGTTTTCGTCTGGATATCAGTATAGGGCTTCTTCCCCGTGATGTCAGCCAGCACCTCGGCCTTATTTTGATTTTTGTTGCCGGAGTGAATGTAGGAAAGGTCGTCGGCCAAGACTTTGGCGACAGACGCCGGATCGGCCTTCACCATTCCATCAACATACTGTTTTTCAGCGGCGAGAACCGCCTTTTCATCGCTCGGAGTCGCCAAACCGGCGAAGCCCGGCACTGAGAGCGCAATCAGAAAGGGAAGAACAGCGAGAAGTTTCATAGGCAGGGATGATACCACAGGGTCAGGCGCGGCGCAAAGGTATCCCTCGATCTGGTGCGCCGATCCAAACGACGGGTGATTGCAGTAAAGAGTCTCCTTGCAATAGCGCACCGAGGCAGTGGCTGCATTACTCCGACTCGGCGGCCTACCGGGAAGACACGAGTGGTGGGTGCCCGCAAATCCATGCCTGACATCCGGGCTTATTACCGTCTCAAACTTGGAGAAACAAGCGGCGTACAATTGGAACTAGAAACGTTCCGTCCAGGAGGCAGTTATGAAATTAGTATTGAAAATTGGTGGAGCAATATTCATTTGCATGATCTTACTGCTGGTGACGCTGCGCGCCACTGGTTTCGAACCTCGGGACTGTACAACAGCTTCAACATCCTGGACGTGCAGAACGCCTGGACTTTGGCTAAAGGGGGAGCTCGTCACTACTCCAGTCAGCGATTGGTCCTTCACCGATCAAATTCAAACTGTCAAAATTCAGACCCAAACCCCATTTCTGTTGCCCTACTCCGTGTCGATTTGGTGCGCTGCATATAACAACAATCTCTATGTGACCTCTTATCGCGGCAGGCGGTGGGTTGAAGATATCATCCGCGACCCTCACGTGCGCCTGAAGATAGGAGGCCAGATGTTTGAACGTACCTTGTCACTGGTCAGCGATCCGGATGAAAAAGCAGCCGTGCTCCAGGCTAAGGGGAAAAAATATCCAACATGGAAGGTGCCGTCGGTCTCAACAGCCACTGTCTTTCGCGTGCTGCCTCAGTAACCGGGCACACCAGAGATGGCAAATCGGCCAATGCCCTTAGCCCCAGTGCATTTTTTCGCTAGCTCTATGACTCTAACCGCTCCCCTCAACAGATAACGGCAATTAGCCGCCTTCTACTGCGCCTCCACGTGCAGCGGCTTGTCGAGGCTGAAAGTGAGCACGGACTCCGCCGGCACCTTTATGGCACCGCCCTTCGTTAGGACTTGGGTGAGCGCGCCCGCGCCCGCCCCGGCACCTGCCCCGATCGCCGCTCCCTTTCCGCCTCCCGCGATCGCGCCAATAATCGCACCAAGCGCTGCGCCGCCCCCTGTAAACACTCCGGTGCGCTTATTGACGCCTACCCCGGACTTCCCTTTCTGTGTGATATCGGCGCTCTCGATTGTATAAGCCTTGCCGTCAATGAACACTGCCTGCAGATCCAGAATCAGGTCGGAAGCGCCCCGGAATCGACCACCCTTCGATGCAGATTTGATCACTACGTCTGCTCTCGATCCGCGCGGAATGACGACGTCGCCGTTAGCGTCTTTCGCATCGCGGGTGACCTCGGCATCAAATCTTTGCCCTTCTGTGGCTATTCCCGAATCGATCGTCTCATTTGTCCGAACCGAGATTTCACTGCCCACAGGCAGCTCGTACGTTTTCGTAGTGACCTCGGGAGCTTGCGGCGGTGCCGGTGTCGAAGTCTGTGGCGCTTGCTGAGCTGTTTCTTGTGGCGCCATGGGCCGCGTCGGCACTGCTGTTTGTTGGGGCGCCTCCGGTCGAACCGGCGCCGGTACTTTGCTCGATCGCCGAACGGGCTCCGCCCTGTGGAAATCGCCGTACTCCACTGACTTGATTTGATCTAAAGGGATTTTGCGTTCGATCCCGTCGTCGCCAGCCACAACCATGTCCATTTTCGAACTCGCCACGATGTGGCCCGGAATCCTGCTCCCGCTATTCAGATTGACGAAAGCATGCGGTCCGTCAGGCGGTTGACCTAACGCGGGGGCTTCTACTGCGGTTGTACGCCCTTCATTGCTCTCTTGCTTCGCACACGAAGAAAGAATGACCACTCCCATCAGCGCCCACACCGCGATGTTGTATTTCATGACTCACCTCTGGTGCGCGAGCGACGCCGCGCACATCCATTGAATTGTCCGCCTCAATTTTCGCACGCTCTTCGACACTGCGCTGTTGAGTGAAGTCTAGGCTGCCGATAACGTGCGTTATCGGGAACCGCAAGCCAAGAGCGCATGTGAAAAGGGCGGCGCGTGATACCTTAGGGCGGGCATAGACGCTCCACCGCGGACTTCGTTGCTTGACGGTCGCTCCCCGTTAACGATCTGAAGTCGGGAGCGCAAAAACATAGTAGCCTTGCGCCTCCGGTTTGGTCACTCTCGTGACGACTCCATCCGACGGTCCGCCAGCCGCGTAAAATGCCAAGTATTGGCGCCCGTCAACGTCGTATACCGCTGGAATGCCGTCGGGGTTTCCTTCGATCTCCTTTTCCCAAAGGATTTTTCCAGTGTCCTTGTCGAAGGCATGGACGTAGCCATCCCCTCCCGAGCCGACAAAAATCAATCCGCCTGCGGTCACGACGGGTCCATTCCGCGGACGGACACTACCGGTGTTCTTGATGCCTTGGGCGGCAAGTGCTGGGATGGTTCCGAGCGTCGTGCGCCATTTGATCGCGCCCTCGTTCAGGTCGTAGGCGACCAACTCGGCCCAGGGTGGACTGATCGCAGGCATTCCATTTGTGGCGGTGAAAGGATTGCCATAAGGGCCCCAGTATCTGATTTGACCCGGTGGAGGCGGTGACATGGGAGGGCCTGAAGGTAGCGCTGGCTGGCCTTGTTCCCGTCCGCCGCTTGCCGGATTCGCCAGATAGGCAATAATCGTGTCCAGGTCTTGCGATGAGAGCGCTCTCTCCGTGATGGGTGGCATTCTTGCATTGCCTTGCCGGACCGTATCCTTGATAAAGTCAGCCTTGATATTCGCGGGGGTGGGCATATTTGCTCGATCCGGCCCGTGACACTCTGCGCATATCCGCGAGTAAAGCGCGAAGCCGGAACTTCCCTGAGATGTGGGCGGCGGATCTGCGGCTACCGAGCGGGGTCTTTCCGTCATGACGCGCGTGTCCGGTACGCTCCACGCGCGCACGTACAGCATGCCAGTGGCCGGGTCCCCGGCGGCCGCTCCCCAATTGGAAGCGCCATATCCGCCAGGCATCTCGATTTGGGTGCGCCCCACCACAGGCGGAGTGAACATGCCCTCGTTCCGCGCATTGAGGAGAATGTCTCGTATGCGGGCTTTCTCGGATTCGTCCAGGTATGGGTTTATCTGGTCCACGCCGAACTTCTGAACGCCAAAGGGCGGCGGTTTGGTCGGGAAAGGCTGTGTCGGCCAAGACTGCTCTCCAGGCACATCGCTCTTTGGGACTGGGCGCTCTTCTACGGGCCACAGCGGCTTGCCTGTTACCCGGTCCAGAACATACAGGAAGCCTGTTTTTCCTGGCAGCGCCACGATGTCAATCATCTTTCCATCGTGGCGAACCGTAAGCAGCTTGGGACCCGTCACCATGTCGTAATCCCAGAGATCGTGATGAACCGTCTGGAAGTGCCAAATCCGTTTGCCTGTTCGCGCATCCAGCGCAAGCAGGCAGTTGCCAAACAAGTTTGCTCCGATGCGGTCGGCGCCATAAATATCGTACGTGGGCGAGCCTAACGGAAAGTAGGCGATGCCGCGCTTCTCGTCAATCGCAAACTCGCTCCATGTATTCGCTCCGCCGGCGTATTTCCATGCGTCCTTGGGCCACGTCTCGTATCCGTATTCGCCGGGGTGGGGAATGGTGTGAAAAGTCCACACGGTCTTTCCCGTTCGCACATCGTACGCACGAAGATCTCCGGGAGGCGAATCATATAGCTCGCCGGGCGACGAGCCCAGGATGATCAGGTTCTCGAAAACGTGCCCGGGAGATCCGGACTGTACCCGGCCGATATTTTTGACATCGCGACCCAGCCCCTCTCTTAGGTTCACGCGGCCGTCGTTGCCAAAGGTATTGATCGTGACGCCGGTCAGCGCGTTGATCTCCTGGAGGTAACTGTCGACTGAAAAAATGAGCCTTCGATCGGACCGGTCCTTGCTCTCCCAGTAGCTGAATCCCCGATCAGTAGGTGCGCCATCCAACGGATGCGACCAGATCTGTTTCCCGGTGGTTGCATCGAGGGCCACAATCGCCCCGTCACCCCCCCTCGCGTACATTACCCGGTCCACGACCAACGGGCTGAATGCCAATCTAAAACCGCGCGGCCCCGGCGCCTTGTAGGACCAGATCTGCTCGAGCTTGCCTACGTTGCTTTTCGTGATCTGCTTCAGCGAGGAGTACTGCATCGAGTCTTTCGCGCCCCCGAAGTCGCTCCATGTCGTGTACGGCGCTCTTTGCGCGGTGGATTGTCCAAAAGCCGCCACGAGACCGGCAAACAGCGTTAAACATCCAGCCGGTCTGAGCGAATGAATCGACGCAGATCGCGCCTTCCGATTCATTAGACTTTCCCCTTCCGGTCGATCTCCAAGACTTGTATCTTTTGAGATAAGCCTTTGACTCCAGATGATCATCGGCTGACAAGTATACTAGTGTCGCAAAATCTTGTCACCCCCTTCGCGGCCGGGGCGCGGCGTATGCCTGTGATCTGTCAGGGCGTAACATTTAGGAACGCGCCATGCGCGACAATACCGCCTCCCTATTCATCAAGCCGCCAGTCACAAGACTTACGTAAGTCTGCCTCTTCGCCCCGCGATTTAGATGGCCAAGGTTTGCAGTCTTCGGGATGCTCAGGAAAGTGCCCGTTGCGGATCGCCAGCCTCGTTTCCAAGATGTCCCTTGCAAAATGCACCGCGGTCGCGTAGGCTAGCGACGACGGCTACTATTATCCATTGCCAATCCGTCGCGAATTTCAGCTCTGGAGAACCCAATTGTCTGACAATAGTAATCTCAAGTATCTGCTGCTGGCGTGGCCCCTCATACCGATTTTCACTGTCGCGGCGCAACCGGTGCAATCAACACCGCCCACACCAGTTCCCCTCATCTTCCAGAATTATAAGCCGGTGACGGCAGAGCGCTTGAAAAAGCCGGACGACGGCGACTGGCTGATGATCCGGCGCACATATGACGGATGGGGCTACAGCCCGCTGACCCAAATTACAAGCGAGAACATCACGCGGCTACAGCCGGAGTGGGTGATCTCTACCGGTGTGAACAACGGTCACGAAGCAGCGGCGGTTGTGAACAACGGCGTGATGTTTGTCGCAACACCAGGGCATCAGGTGATCGCGATCGACGTAGCGGCAGGCACTGTGCTGTGGCGCTATCGAAGGCAGGCGCCCGAAGTTGTCATCGGATTTCATCAAACCAGCCGGGGCGTAGCATTGTATGGCGACAAAGTATTTTTCGCGGCCAGTGAAGCCGTTCTGGTTGCGCTCGACGCCAAGACCGGCAAAGAAGTGTGGGCCAGCACGGTTGCCGAAAACAAGAACGGATACTATATGACTCTGGCTCCGTTGGTTGCTGCTGGGAAAGTGATGGTTGGCGTCTCGGGCGGTGAACTGGGGATCCGTGGCTTTGTGGCTGCCTACGACCCCGACACCGGCAAAGAACAGTGGAAGACCTATACCATCCCAGCACCGGGAGAGCGGGGCAGTGAAACGTGGCCGAGGGGCGACCAGTGGAAGAACGGTGGTGGCTCGATTTGGGTCACGGGAAATTACGATCCCGAGACAAATCTGGCGTTTTGGGGCGTGGGCAACGGCGGACCGTGGATGGGCGACCAGCGGCCCGGCGACAATCTCTTCACTGGCTCGACCATCGCGATCGATGTAGCCACCGGGACGATTAAGGGCTACCATCAATACCACCCGAACGATTCGTGGGACTGGGATGAGGTGTCGCCGCCGATCCTGGTCGACTACATGCGCAATGGCAGAACCATTCGCGGACTAATCGATGTGGCCCGCGACGGCTACGTTCGGTTTCTCGAGCGCACCGATGGCGCGATCAATTTCATAGCAGCCACACCCTATGTAAAACAGAACGTGTTTACAAGCCTGGACCCGAAGACTGGCCGACCCGAAGTTGATCCCGCCCATAAGCCCGGCACCGACAAGACGGTGGGTTTCTGCCCTTCCAGCTGGGGTGGCAAGAACTGGCCGCCGATTGCCTTCAGTCCGAAGACTCGAATGATTTATATTCCCGCAAACGAGAATCTGTGCGAGGAGCTCACGGGCCGTGTGGTCGAATACATGCCGGGACGCGGGTACACCGGTGCAAGAAGTGTCCTGTCGATCACTCCCGGCGCCGACCATATCGGTGAAGTGCAGGCATGGAACGTCGACACTGGCCAGCGAGTGTGGACGCATACCTTCGCAAATTCACAGAACTGGGGCCCTGTGCTGGCCACCGCTGGAAACCTCGTGTTTGGCGGGGGGACCAATGATCGGAAGTTTCATGCGTTCGACGCCTCGACCGGCAAGCTGCTTTGGGAGTATCCGACTGGTTCCGGTGTCATCGGAACGCCCTCGTCTTTCATAGTTGATGGCAAACAGTACATCGCGGTGCAATCAGGTTGGGGTGTCGATTCGAGATTAATGCAGTCGAGGCTAAATGCACTGCTTCCGGGTGAATACATGCCGGTTCCGGAAGGCGGCGCAATCTGGGTATTTGCTGTCAAGTGAGCGGTCGCACAACGGGGCGCTGGGAACAATTATGAGGAGGGAAAATGATCACTAGAAACTTGATTTTTTTGGGGCTGGCGGCTGGACTTCTGTCAGCGGCGGATGCTCCTCAGGCGGAGATCAAGAACGACCAATTGCGAGTCAAGGTGTATTTGCCGGACGCAAAGAATGGCTTCTATAATGCGACCCGCTTTGATTGGTCAGGCGTCATCAGCAGCCTGGAGTACAAAGGGCACAATTACTATGGACCATGGTGGGACAAGATCGATCCAAAGGTCTACGACTATGCTATTGAAGGCAACGTCGTCTCCGCCGCTTCCCCCGGCATCGGTCCCATTGAGGAGTTCCAGACCGATGGCAAAGCCCTGGGATATGACGACGCAAAAGTTGGCGAAACATTTGTCAAAATCGGCGTTGGTGTGCTTCGCAAACCGGATGAGCCAAAGTATGATCACTATAAGACCTATGAAATCGTTGACGGAGGGAAGTGGACGGTTAAGAAGAATTCTGATTGGATTCAATTCACTCAGGAACTAAATGATCCGTCTTCTGGCTACGCGTATACCTACCAAAAAACTGTGCGACTTATGCCAGGAAAACCGGAAATGGTCTTGGAACATTCGCTCAAGAACGTCGGAACCAAGCTTATTCGGAGCACCGTCTTCAATCAAAATTTTCTCGTACTGGACGGTCAGCCTCCCGGTCCGGATTTTTCGATCACGTTTCCGTTCCAGCTTCAATCGCGGCGCCCTCCGGCTAAAGAAGTCGGGGAAATTCGTGGCAACCAAATCGTCTACCTAAAGACCCTGGAGAATCAGGAACGGCTGACTGCCTCCGCTGAGGGCTTCGGTGACAGCGCCACGGACTTCGATATTCGCATCGAGAATCGTAAAGTGGGCGCCGGACTTAGGATGACTGCGGACCACCCGCTATCGAATGTCGGTTACTGGTCAATTAGAAAGGTGATCGGACTGGCACCATACATTGCGATGTCCATCGCTCCGGGGAGTGAATTCACTTGGAAGCTTACGTACGAGTATTACACGATCCCCGCCTTGCCGGGCCTGCCAGCAACCAAGGCAGGGGAACGACGTTAGCATCCTTAAGGTATGCCATCAACATCCAGGTCGCGTTCCTCCTCCCGTCCGTTGATTGCCGAGTACGATTAACTGGCGGATTTGCGCGTCTGTGTGCTCTTAATGCTCGGTGCCGTCCCTTAACTTGTGCGGGGCCAGGTCTTCCCTCGCCCCTGCGTTTCCTAGAATCAGTTCGAGGCAGTAAACTCCGTGTTACAGCCCTCCACGCCGAATCCGGGCTAAGGCAGGACAGCGATGGCATCAACCTCTACCTTCCAGGTTGGATCGGCCAATCGGACGACCTGCACTAGTGTGCTCGCGGGCGGGTGGCTGCCGAAACGTTTCACTCGGACGTCTACAATCTCCGGTGTGCGAAATTCGTCTATAGCCGTAACGTAGGTGGTTATCTTGGCGACGTGAGCCAGATCGGTGCCTTGTGATTTCAGTGCAGTGACCAGATTGTTCAATGCCTGCTCATACTGTTGCTTCATCCCCGGACCAACAACCTTTCCGTCTGCCGCAATGCCGATCTGTCCCGCGATGAAAAGTAGCTTTCCTGCCTTCACCACCTGAGAGTATTGCGGGTTCTTGCCTAAGCCGTCGGGATTGGTCCATTCGAGCTTCTGGGCTGGTGCACGGTTTATCGACAATAGAAACAGCATCGTCGTTGCGAGCTTCTTCATGGTTTGCCTCCTTTGCTTCGGGATGGAGCGTCCGAGCAGATGCGAGTATACATCAAACATGGTCCTTGACCAAGAACTGTCACCCAACCCGCTTTGGCGTTGTAGCAGGGCCTTCGGCCCGACAGGCCGCGGAGCCGCTTGTTTGGAACGGGAGGCCCGTGAGGGGCGCCCCTTCCGCATAGGGTAACTCGCGACGCCAGCAGATATCTCCAGTTACGGATCCAGCGCATACACATCGCCAGCCGCAAAGACTAAGGCGAACCGCATTCCAAGACCCACTCTTGGGTTTGGGGGCCAATGTGTGCTGAGAGGGGCCAAGGCCTGCCGCGCAGACGGAGGCGCTTCAGCCTCCGAAATTGCGCATTGCCTGATCTGGAGCGCCCGGTGGGCGTACCCGCCGCATACGGCGACCACGCCAAGTTGATGTTCGACCTGCAAGTGCTCGCGCTACAGGCCGATGTCACGCGTGTGATCACCTTCCAACTCGCGCGCGAAGCCAGTACCCGCACATATCCCGAGATCGGAGTGCCCGAGGCGCATCACCCGATGTCTCACCACTCGAACAATCCGGAAAGCTGGCAAAGTTGGCGAAGATCAATGCCTATCACGTTTCGCTATTCGCCTACTTCCTGGACAAATTGAAATCCACTCGGGACGGCGACGGCTCGCTGCTTGACCATACGATGTACATGTACGGAAGCGGCATGGGGAACCCGGACGTGCACAACCATACGGATCTGCCGATCATCGTCGCCGGCGGCGGGGCGGGAAAGCTGAAGGGTGGACGCCACGTCAAGTATGGAGAACCCACTCCGCTGGCAAACCTCCATCTCACCCTTCTGGACTTCGAAGCCCAGCTACTCGGCACTCGGACATATGAGTTGCTGGACGCCAGCCTATTCAAACCAGATTCAAAGCAGGGTCACAAAGTAGCGGCCAAGGGTTTCATCATTCGAGAGTCCGTCGAACGCATAAATTTGACGGCTCTTCAAACAGTCGTTCCGCAATGCGGACCGTGAGTTTGGAGAAGGTTGTTCCGTGGATTCCAGAATCCATAGTTGAAAACAGTATCACTCGTGCCGGTTTACAGCAGGCCATCAACGGTCGTTCACGATGCATTCGTCGTTGAATCATACAGAAAGCCACAAGTCGCATGCGATCTTTTTGGTGACTATAGGCCGCCGTCAGGAGCGTCGGGCAGTCAGCGAAGTAGCGATAATGCTGGTTATCAGGGGCATCGCATTTCCAGCTAGAATCGCACGCTCTTGGCATCTCGCAACCGAACGTCCTATGACTCACAGAATCAAACGTCAGCGGCTGGTCAAACTTCACCCAGACACCAGTCAGCCTCACAATCACAATTCCCTTTACTGCGGCACATTCACCGTACCCATGGGCTGCCAGTCAGAATTGAGTGAATTACTGCGGGCTGCCATGTAGATCACCTTGTTCCCCGCGAACGCCGGTTTCAGCGTCATGTTTAAGATCAGCGTCAACGTGTTGCCGCTGCCGCTGACGGAGCTGCCCGTGCCGTCGATCGTACATTGGCTGTTGGAGACGCTGCCCGATCCCGGAAGCACCATGCCGGCGAACGGCCCGCCGGCGCTGCCCGCGTCGTTCACCAGGTAGATGGACCCCGCCGTTGGCCCCGACGGCACGAACGCGATGTAACAAGCGGCGATTCCGTTGATTGCGTTGTTGATCAATACGTTCATTACCGCCAGATCGGCAAAGCCATTAGTGTTGTTGAAGGTGAAGGTGTAGGTCTGTGTCGCCGAATTGCCATTTCCGGGCGATACGCCACCCACGGAGGGTCCCGGTGGAACCGGTCCGGGAACGTTCCAGACGCCGATCGTTTGCCAACCGGAATTAGTGGGTACGTTATCCTGCGCGGCCATGTAGATCACTTTGTTGCCAGCGAATGAAGCATTGAACGTAATCGCCAGAGTCAGCGTCAGCGTGTTGGCACTGCCGCTAAAGGAACTGCCTGTTCCGGCAATCGAGCACTGGCTGTTTTGAATCGTGCCGGATCCGGGAAGTGTCATCCCCACATAAGGCCCGCCCGCATTACCTCCGTCGTCCACCAGAAACAGCGACCCCGTCGATGGCACAAAGGCCACGTAGCAAGCGGCGATGCCGTTAATCGCGTTGTTGATCAGCACGTTCACCACGCTCAAACTCGCAAACCCGTCCGGCGCGTTGAAGGCGAATGTCATGGTCTGGGCCAATCCGCTTCCCGACGATGGCGTCACGGATGCAGGTTGCAGAACCAAAGTCGGTGTAAGCACGCCAAGCAGAATCGTGATGTTATCGGAACCGTAATTGGAAATAGCCACGTCTGTACGTCCATCGCCGTTGAAATCTCCCGCGACGACGCCATGTGGAGTAGTTCCAGCCGTGTAGCTTGTAGAGGAAGGAAACGTTCCATCACCCGCCCCAAACAACACGGTGGCATTGCCGGAGCCGCTATTCGCGGTGATCATGTCGATTTTTCCGTCGCCATTTACATCTGCAAGGGCTACGCCAACTGGAGAAAGTCCAGCGTTGTAGCGGGTGCTAGGCTGGAAGGTCCCGTCGCCGTTGCCCGCTGCCACATTGACTCCATCGCTATTGTCCAAAACCACCACATCGGCCTTGCCATCCGCGTTTAGGTCACCAATCGTGGCGGTTGGCCCGAGGGAAGCAAGGGAACCGTCGTAGAGGGTCTGAAACGTCCCATCGCCATTACCCATATAGATGTAATAGTCGGCCAAGTCCGGCTTGCCATCTCCATTGAAATCGCCCATAGCAAGCGAAAATGTGGAGCAACAGCCGTTCAGCGAACTGGGTGGCGCAAACGATCCGTCTGCGTTTCCCGCTAACAGATACGGACCGCCAAAGCCGCTGTTGGCGTTAGTGGCAATCAAGTCAACCTTGCCATCGGCGTCAAAATCACTGGCTACTAAGGAACTGACACCAAAGAGGTACGGTCCAGACAACGTTGCAGCTGCTGAGAATGTCACGTCTCCGTTGTTTAGTAGCACACTTAGTGAACTCGAGTACCGATTGGCAACCGCGAGATCCGGCTTACTGTCATTGTTCAGATCCCCGATGGCAATCTGTGCGGGCCGGTTACCCACCGGATAGTCGACCTTGGTTTGGAATGTCCCATTGCCGTTGCCCAAAAACACGCTAATTGTACTCGCGTTGGCGTTTGGTGTAACCAAATCGATTTTGCCGTCTCCGTTAAAGTCCCCCATGGTGATTCCCAATGGACTAGCGCCGGTCGTAAGGCTTCCGGCAGCCACCAATCCGCTAGCCTGGGCGGCGTTTACAGTAAGTGTCACGATTGATGAATTGCTGGGTGCATGGGTAGAATCGCCGGCATATGTCGCGTAAATCTGTCGAACTCCTGCTGGGATCATTCCTAACGGAAGGATTGCGTGCCCACCAGACAGCATGGCGCTCCCAAGAAAAGCTCCGCCATCGTAGAAACTCACGGAACCTATGCCTGCAGTGACCATAGCCGTCAGAGTTACGGTTTGTCCAAGAATCGACGGATTGGGCGATGTGCTCAGGGAAGTGGTCGTGGCAAACACGATGATCGTGGGGTCGGAGACAGAATTTAGGATGCTGTTCCAACTGACGGAGGCTCCGACATTCAACGTGGAAGGAGACAAATTCGCGGCAGCCTGAACAGTAAGCGAAAGCGACGGGTAACTATAACTACCGTTGAGAGTATCTGAACGGGTGCATGTAATGGTCGCCAGCGTGCATGTCCAGCCGTTACCCGCAAGGTTAGTTGCCGTTAGACCTGAAGGTAATGTCCCCGTAACCGTCACTATACCGTTCGCTGCCGCGAATAGCGGATTGCTCACGACGATTTGATATATCTTGCTTTGACCCGCTGTTAAACGGCCGGTGTGGCTTAAGTCGATGCTCAATCCCGAAAAACTTCCCCCCAGAAAGATATTCAAACTCGCAACGGCTATGTCTGGTCGCCCATCGCCATTGAAGTCGGATAAAACGACGTTTTGCACGGTACCATCTGTCGTTACGTTGGGAGACAAGGACTGAAACGTGCCATCGCCGTTCCCGAACACAAACTGGACAACGTTTGTAGAGTACCCGCCGTATGCAAAATCCAGGTTTCCATCTCCATTAAAATCTCCCGGGACGGTAATGTGCCACGGCGGTGTCGCCGTAAAAACGAAGCTTGAGTAAATCGTCGATTGGAAGCTGCCGTCTCCGCTACCTAGTAATACTCCAGCTCCCGTCAAATAAGTGAACAGGACATCAATATTGCCGTCGCTGTTAAAATCACCGGCGGCTAAGCCTTTTGCCTCAGTATTAATGCCGGGATAAGTGACTGGGGGCTGAAACGTGCCGTCACCTCGTCCGAGGAATAGGGTTAGCGATGAAAAAGTGGGCGCTCCGGTCAATGCCACATCCGGTCTTCCGTCCCGATTGAAGTCTGCAATGGCCCAAAATCCGGGATTTGCGTAGGCAGATGGAATATCTAAGGGCATCTGGAATGAACCATCACCGTTCCCCAACATTACAAAAAGAAATAGCGGACCATTTGAATTAACAACTAAATCGAGAATTCCATCCTGATCGACATCTGTTGCGACCGTCTCTAGCACAAAGCTGCTGCGGGTGGAGCTGGTGATTTCAGGTTGAAACGTGCCATCCCCGTTCCCGAGAAATACACCCTTTCCAAAGGTTGTGTCTAGGACAACATCCGCATTTCCATCACCGTTGAAATCGCCGGTAACCGGTAGACTCCCTTGGATACTGTTAGCGCCGGCATGGAACGTGCCATCACCATTGCCCATGAAAATCTTGCCACCGCCGGTGACCAAATCGAGCTTGCCATCATGATCAAAATCAGCGCTCGCGGCATAGTTTCCGGAGAGATAACTTCCGTCGGCCTTCATGCCATTGCTGGGCAGAACATTAACAGTCTGCAGATGATTCAATGAAAGGCTGGGACCGTACGTGGAGTCGGCGTTATATCGTGCTCTGAGGGAATGCGAGCCCGAGGAGAGCAGCGAAGTTGAGAAGGTCGCTTGATTGCCCACTACGGTAGCGATGCCCAAAACGGCCGTGCCGTCATAGAATGTGACTTTCCCCGTTCCCGAAGAAATGATCGCTGTTAGAGTGACGGACTGGCCTAAGGTAGACGGATTCGGGGAAGACGTCATGCTTGTGGTAGTTGTCATCCGGACGAAGGTTGTATCGGAAATGAAATTGTTGGCGTTGTTTGCATCGCCGCCCCCGGAAACGGTGGCAGACGCGGTGATGTCGCCGGTTAGATTACCTGCCACGTCTAAAGTCACGACAATGGCAGGGTACGCCGTACCTGGAATGCGCGAATCCGAGCGAGTGCAGGTAAGCGTTCCCAGTACGCAGGTCCAACCACTCCCCGAAATAGCGGTGGCGGTCATCCCAGAGGGCAATGTTGCAAAGACGCTCACTGGACCAAAATTTGCAAGATCGCCGACATTACCGACGGTAAGTTTGTAGAGCGCTCCCGTTTGGCCTTGCGTAAAGCCCTTCTCGTGCGAGATCGCTATAGCCAAGTCCGAAACGGCCCCTCCCAATTGCACCGCAAGGTAGTTGAAGAAAAATACCGAAACCGCTCATCGGTCTTTCCATCTCCGTTAAACTCTCCGACAACGAACGTCGTGGCTTGGGAGGTTGCTCCAAAGGCTGTTGCGGGCTGAAACGTACCGTCGCCATTTCCAAACAATACGACCGATCCGCTAAGGGCCAAGTCGAGTTTGCCGTCGCCATCCAAATCCCCAGCCGCTGCCGTCGTCACAAATGACGCCCCATATTGGACGGCGGCTTGAAACGTCCCATCACCGTTGCCAAGTAGCACACTGAGCGAACCGGTGCTGGAGCCAGTTAACATTGCGTCGCCTTTTCCGTCGCCATTGATATCGTTGATGACGAGGACTTTAGAATCCGAACCACCGCTAAAGTTTTGCGCAGCCTGAACTGTTCCATCGCCATTACCAATGAAGATGGTAAGGAACTGCGCACTGGAGCACGCAACCGCAAGATCGGCTTTGCCGTCTCCATTGAGATCGTTCACTACTATCGAATCAACGAGAGCAGGGGCGGGATAAGTCACTATATTTTGAAATGTCCCATCGCCATTGCCAAGAAGAATCCCAATGGCGTTAGTATTCCAGGCCCCCACAACAATATCCGCCTTGCCGTCCCCGTTTAAGTCTCCTGTCGAGACTTTATTGACGGCGAATGGAGTCGCAGTTGTTGCCGCCTGAAATGTGCCATCGCCATTACCTAAGGCGATCTTCACTACACCGCCAGGTATTGTGAATATTCTAAAGACTAGATCCGACTTGCCATCTCCGTTGAAATCGGCGGCAGCAATCGAGTCGACTCCGCCACCTGCGGAAATAGAAGCCGAGACTTGCATGGTCCCGTTCCCGTTCCCCAGGAATACTTGGACAACGGGGCCCCGGAATGCTGCGATGTCCTGCATTAGGTCACCATTGAAATCGGCTACGACTGCTACGGAACCCACAGTACCAAGGCTGCTTTCCATGATTATCGTAGGCTTTAATCCCAGCGAAGCGCCCGCGACCACGCTGTGGGGCACAATCGCGGAACTGCTGGGTGCGTACACCCCATCGCCCGAATAGTAGGCGCGCAAGGACCTGTTTCCCGAAGGAAGTAATACGGTGTCCAGCACCGCCTGCGTTCCAGAGATGGTGCTAATTCCCAGGATGGTAGTGCCGTCATAGAATGTCACCTTTCCCGTGGCACCGGAGGTAACTGTGGCGGTGAGCGCTACCGGTTCTCCCAACTCCGCCGGATTTGGTGAGGCAAACAGAGTAACGGAGGAGGGCGTCGCCCCCGCGGCAATCGTGCTCAGGAGAAGGACGCAGAGCATCAGACCGACACCTCGAGTTACTGGAAAAATAGGCGGCATTGTCCCGAGGTTTGAATGGAGACCTTATTCTACAACGATTCGCGTTACTTACGTTCGAAATTAGCCGAAATGTCGTAGCATATAACTACTAGTACGAGATTGGTCACGAAGCGCTGTCCCGCAGAACCTGTCCATGGCGAATTGCTAAAATTCTAAGATTTCATCTCATTATTGCAACAATAGTTCAGAGAGAGCTTATCAGGGGCATGCACACGACGTTTAAGGCGGTTCGAAGTTCCGCTACGGACCAGAGGCCATTCACGCTCAAGCTGGTACACTACCTGCAGGTTCGAGGAACAGAATGAAAGCAAGCTTTCTTGTAGCCGTGACACTGCTCTATGCCGTCGCAGCATTCGCGCAAACCGGCACGATGAGCGGAAAAATCGTGACCGTTTCCGGTGGCACTCCTGTGCCAAAGGCGACCGTCCGCGTGAAGAACGCCGCGACGGACGCGTCGTTTTCGACGCAGAGCGAAGTGAACGGGAATTATACGATCAGTCAGCTGCCGCCGGGAAGTTACGAACTGGTCACCGAATTTCCGATGTTCATGCCCTTCCGGCAGAAGGACATTCCGGTGCAGGCCGGGCAAACCGCGCGCGTGGAAATCCAATTGAGCGACACGCAGCTGAACACGCTCGGCGACGGTGGCGACGACTTCGTGAAATTGGTTTCCGAGCGTCCCGCGCCAGTTGGCCCCACCCCTCGCATGGGCGACGGGAAGCCGGATCTCAACGGCGTCTGGCTGGCGGCCATTTACCGCGTGGATGGCGATCCGCCCGAGCCGCTGCCCTGGGCGGAGGAATTGTCGAAGAAGCGCAGGGATAGATTGAACATTGACTCTCCCGGCGCGCATTGCCTGCCAAACGGACTAGCGTCTTCGGGTAATTTGCGCCCCTATCGGTTCGTCCACACCAAAGACATCGTGGTGATTGTCGAAGAAGCCAACGATCCAACGCGCCAGATCTACCTGGATGGACGCCCCCACCCGGACGATCCCAATCCCACGTATGTGGGGCATTCAGTGGGCCGCTGGGAAGGCGACACGCTGGTGGTGGACACGGTGGGTCTCACCGACCGCGGCTGGATCGCCTTCGGCAGTTATCCGCAAACTGAGAAATTGCACATCACCGAACGGTTCCGCCGCCCGGACCTCGGGCATCTGGAACGCGAAGTCACGTTCGACGACCCCACCACTTTCAGGAAGCCCTGGAAGCTGAAACGTGTCAGCGCGCTGGCTCCCAAAGAAATTGAGGTACTGGAATACGTCTGCGCGGAAAACAACAAGGACGTCGAACACTACGTGGGCAAGTAACGGTTCCACGAAATGCGGCTATCGGATCATCCTGCTGGCCGACGGCGTTGAACCCGCGACCGTCTCCGCGCGCCTCGGCCACTCTTCGGTGCGCACAACCGCCGACATCTTAGCCACGCGATCTGAGGCACGGACCAAGCGGCCACGCAGCGTTGGGACGAGATCATGCAGCGAGCGCGCGGCGAGATAGAGAAATCCAAGACTGTAAACCCGGCTGGTATTATAGGCAACGCGGATGCGACTTTTTCTCCTGCTCACGTGCCTGTCACTCGCTGCCCCATTTGCGGCGGGCCAGCCAGCGGACCGCCCGGCGCTGGCGATTATCCTGGTGATCGACGGGCTTCGCCCGGACTCCATCACCCCCGAGCTCACGCCGAATCTGAACCGGCTGAAGGCCGCCGGAGTATGGTACACGCAGTCACATTCGGTCTTTCCGACAGTGACACGAGTCAACGCCACCAGCATCACCACCGGCACGCTCCCTGCACGGCATGGGATCGTGAGTAACTCATTCTACGTTCCGTCGATTTCGAACACGGTCCTCAGCAACGCAGATTACCGTAATTTGCTGCGTCTGGGGAAATGGAACGGCGGCCGCGTAGTTGGTCCGAAATCGCTGGGCGAATATTTTCAGGCTGCGGGAATCGACTATGTCGCCGTGAGTTCAGGCTCCACCGGCAGCGCACTGCTGCTCAATCCTACCGCGCCAGATGGCAACGGCTCACTCATCAACCCGGGATTCGAGAACGGGGAGCGCGTTGCGTTCCCGGACGCACTCAACACCGCTCTCCTCAATCGTTTCGGCACAGCAAAAGGCGAAGAGGGAGACCAGTCGATGATCTGGGTTGAGCGTGTCCTCCGGGAGTACGTTCTGGACGCCTCCCGCGCCCAGGTAATCGTCAATTGGATGGGCCGAACGGACAGCGCCCAGCACCAATTCGGCGTCGGGTCACAGCAGGGGCTCGCCGCAGTGCGGCTAGTGGATCAGCAGATCGGACTGCTGCTGGAGCGTCTCCGCGAGTTGAACCTGGAGGGCAAGGCCGACATCATCGTGACCTGCGACCACGGATTCGACCATGAGCCGGCCGCCGACGTTTTGTTCCCTTTGCGCGATGCGGGCATCGCTGTGGGGGACGTGGTGGTGGACAATGAGGGAGGCGCATCATTGTTCTACGTGAAGAATCGGGATCCGGAAAAGATTGCGCGACTGGCGGCGAAATTCCAGGCAAGCCCCACCACGAATGCCATTTTCGTGGCGGCCCGCCGGCCGGACGGTGGAACCATGCGATGTTCTCCCGGTGCCGTGAAGGGTTTCGCGCCGGGAACCTTCGCGCTGGAACTCGCCAATCAGTGCGTGCCCTCGATCGGTCCAGACGTGATCGTGACCTACCGCTGGACCGATGCGCCAAACCCCTTTGGAGTCCCCGGAACGCAGTGGGTCGCGGGCGCTGCTGGAGCAAGCCCGCGCAACGGTCACGGCGGCCTGAATCCCTATGTGACTCACTCGACGCTCATCGCGTTCGGCAAGAGTTTCGCGCAGGGCAAGACAATTGACGTCCCGGCGGGCAATCAGGACATCGCGCCTACATTGCTCGCCATTCAGGGATTGCCCCTGCCTGCCGGGCTTGACGGCCGGGTGCTCACGGAGGCTTTGAGGAATTCGCGGAAATCACCCCCGAGTTCCAGAGTCCGGCGCCTCCGAGTGTCCGCTGGCGCCTATTGCGCCGAGGTGGAAATATCCTCTGCCGGGGATCGTGCATACTTGAATCACGCCCGCCGGTGTCCCGGGAAGCCATGAAACTCGTGCCCAGGTCATCATCATGGGATTCTCGATGCATCAAGAGATCAAAGGTTACCGGTTGCACCGATTTCGACCGGTTCACTAGGACGACTGCCGAAGTTCCATCCGCCACCAACGGCTCGTTCCCGCATCAGGCACTCCCATGGTTGCCCGCGGCGACCAGTTTGCCGTCGAACAGGTGCACAGTGCGGTCGGCGAAACCGGCGTAACGTGGGTCATGTGTGACCATGCAAATGGTCGCACCGGCCTTGTGGAGTTCTTTGAGCAGATGCATCACTTGCTCGCTATGCGCTGAATCGAGATTGCAGTCGGTTCATCGGCCAGCATAGTGGCGGGTTTCCCGCCAAGGCTCGTGCCACGGCCACGCGCTGCTGCATTTTCCCAAGTTCCTTTCCGTCCCCCAGACTCTCAATCCGACTGGCACAGTATTCCCGGTCAGGTCACTAGAAGACGACTGCAACAAATGACCCTCTGGACCAACGATGTGTGTTGTGGATTTTCGGTATGGCAGATGCGAATCGCGACAGCGAATCCTCTTCAATGGTGCGTCTCGCGTTTACGTGTGACATACAGCGTCAATGCGGCACCCAGGAGTCCGCAGGCGGATAGAGTTAGTAACGCCAGCGTAATGCTACCCGTGCGATCTTTCACTGTCCCGATCAGATAAGGGCTGGCATATCCAGAAAGGTTGCCGATCGAATTGATCCACGCTATACCAGCCGCAGCGGCAGCACCCGACAGAATTCCTGTTGGTAGCGTCCACAAGAGGCACAAGGAGCATTCCACGCCAATGGCGGCCACCGTCAGCGCTGCAAGCCCAGCTGTTCCTGATATTCCCGGGATCGCACTGACGGCGAAAGCCAGCGCCCCAACAACTCCCGCCAGAGTTAGATGCCAGCGCCGCTCCCCGGTGCGGTCGGAGTGATGACCAGCTAGAACCATGCCAATGGCCGCCGTGCCCCAAGGGATCACCGAGATCCATCCGATCAGCAGAGGATCTTTTGTGATAGTGTCATTGATCACTTGGGGCAGCCAGAATCCTAGGCCATAATTGCCCATCACGAATAGGAAATACATAAAGGCTAGAATCCAGACATCCGCGCTACGAAAAGCATCCGACAGGTTATGGTGTCCTGGACTCGTTTGTTTTTTGATCTCTTCTTCTGTCCATAAATTCTCAAGAACCATCTTCTTTTCACGCACATTTAACCATATGGCTTTGGCCGGATTGTCGGTCAGGTAAGTGAGCGTGAGCACGCCTGCTAGAATCGAGGGGATTCCCTCCATTAGAAATAGCCATTGCCATGCCCGTAGGTCTCCGACACCGCTCATTCGCGCAAGAATCCAACCGGAGATAGGTCCGGTCAAAGCTCCCGAAAGCGGTATGCCGGTCATGAAAATGGCCACCATCTTAGCACGGTACTTGTTGGTGAACCAGAAAGTGAGATATAAAATAACGCCTGGGAAGAATCCGGATTCAACTACACCCAAAAAAAAGCGCAACACGTAAAAGCTAGTCGGCCCTGTCACGAACATAGTGGCAGCGGATAGCACGCCCCAGACGATCATGATTGGGCCGATCCAAAACCGCGCACCAATGTGCTGCAAAATGATATTGGCGGGAACTTCAAACAGAAAATATCCGATAAAAAAAATGCCGGCGCCCATCCCGTATACCGTATCGCTCATGCCCAAATCGCTCTGCATCCGAAGCTTGGCAAATCCCACATTTACACGGTCCACGTAGGCGAGAATGTAGCAGAGCAGCAGAAAAGGCATCAGTCGCCAAGCGATCTTGCGGTACGTAGCCGCTTCGAATGAAATGTTTGATACCCCTTCAGTCAAATTCATTTCACTATCATACGCTGCTGATAAGTCCGCATCTCGTGGAAGTGTCTGCTTGCCCGCCGCCTGTTGATGTTCACCGCACGCAGAGGTAATGTCCTCATGACGTAGCTTCCGATAATGCCCATTAAAGGGACCAAGAATGAACGATTTGATGGCGGTTGAAAGAATCGCACAGTGCGACAAACTCAAGTCCCTGGTGCTCGACAGCGTATCCTCACCAATTACAAAGCGTGTTTACAACATGGCTCTGGACGAGTTTTTGGTCTGGTTCCAGCAGGCCGTGCGGCCAGGCTTCACCAAGGCTACCGTGAGCGCCTGGCGAGTATCTCTGGAAGAGCGCCACTAATTAATTGAGTCGACCTAATTTGCTTCTTTCGGTTCCGCCTGGGGAAGAGTCTTTCGTCCACCATGAAACCGGACTGCGCTTTGCTTGTTTCAGCTTCGCCCTAATCTCCCCGCCCGCCTGGTCAGCCAGCGCATCGCGCAGGACATCGATGCAGTGCTCGGCTACCGAGTGATCACCTGCGCAGCCACAGCGCCGGGCACAGGCCGGCAGGAATCGCGGCGTTTGGACTTGGCGGCCCTATCCGCCGCAAGCCGACAGTTTCGCGTTTCGCGCTAAATGCCTCGGCGAGCACACCCCGTAACGATGCGATGCACTCATATGCGCTTGCATGGCGGCCAAGGAGTCCACAGCGTCTACACAGACCTGGGGGAACTCCTGCCGGCTTGTCGAGGTCGCGCCGTAACGGCTGCCCTCTGTGAGAAGCGCCTTGCCGTCACACGGCTGGATCTGGGTCAAGGCCGGAGCCGGCGCGACCGCGACGGCGGAGCCGACAGGGAAGCCTTGAGGCAGAGCCGGACGTGTGAGATGCGACGCTGCGGAAGGCGAAGCGGCCTTCACCGCAAACTCCGTGGGCGTTAGATAACCCAGCGCCGAGTGCGGGCGGTGGCAGTTGTATTCGTTGCGCCAAGCGGAAATTTTCTTGCGTGCGTCGAGCAGATTCCAGAACCAGCTCACGTTTAGGCATTCATCGCGCAGCCGCCCGTGGAAGCTTTCCACGAATGCATTCTGCGTGGGCTTGCCGGGCTGAATGTGAATCGCATCGATGCGCTTTTCGATGCACCAGGCCAAGTAGTGGCGGGAACTGATCTCTGGGCCGTTATCACTTCGAATAGCCATCGGAGCGCCGCCGGTTTCGATGATTCGCGCCAGCGCACGAGTGATGCGTCGACTTGGCATGGACGTGTCCACGCGCTAAGCATTCGCGCGTGAAGCTGTCGACCACGCTGAAGATCCGCAGTCGACGCCCGCTGGCGGCGACATCGCTGGCAAAGTCGATGGCCCACTCCTGATTCGGAGCGGTCAGCAATGGCCTGGGGCGAAGCATGCGTTGCAGTCGCTTCCGCCGTATTCTGCGAACACTCAATCCCAACTCGCGATACACGCGCCACGCCCGCTTGTGATTCACGCGCTCGACCTGCGCATCGCGGCGCAGCAGCACATGCAACCGCCGATATCCGTAGCGTGGCTTTTCACGCGCCAGCGCCAGCAGTTGTTCACGCAACGCCTGGTCATCGCGTCGGCTTTGATACCGGTAACTCATTTGCGGAATCTCCATCAGCCCGCAGGCGCGGCGCTCGCTGGCCGAATAGTCCGCCATCAGCCGCCGCACTTCCGCTCTTTTCTCTACGAGCCCAGAGAGTTTTTTCGGATCACCGATTGCAGCATGTCTTTGTCCAGGCTGAGATCCGCCACCAACTTCTTCAGCCGGGCGTTTTCCTCGCGCAGTTGCTTGGTCTCCTGCGCTTCGCTCACATCCATGCCACCGTACTTCGCCTTCCAGGCGTAGATCGTGTGCTTGGAAACGCCACACTCTCGAGCTACATCCTCGGTCGCTCGTCCTGCTTCCACCTGCTTCAGCGCGGCAATGATCTGTGCCTCGCTGTGTTTGCCTTTGCCCATTCTGCTTCTCCTTTCCTTCGTCCGAAATCGTACTCCATCTCGGACGGATTAAGGGGGTCACGTCATGTTGACCTGGACGAACGAACTTTGCAGCCCCTGCAAAACCCCTTCGGCCCAAAAAGTGTTACCTATGTCTTAGGAACGAACTGTTACCTATGTGTCCGGTTCGGACACAGATAAAATGGTGAGCCGGGCGGGACTCGAACCCGCGACCACCGCATTAAAAGTGCGATGCTCTACCAACTGAGCTACCGGCCCTTGCACGCAGGAAAGCGAAAACACCTAGTGCTTGGCGCGATCCAGCGGGGGAGTTCCCATTGTAGCGCGGGCCGTGCACTCACGCGAGTTTCAACTCGCGAAGCGGGGTATTATTTTTCGCGGACCGACTTCAAGAGCTTCTCGAATGCATCCTCGAAAAGCTTCACGCCTTGCACCACCAATTCCTCCGTTACCTGCTGAATGGAGATCCCGGCCGCCGCAAGGTTCGCCATTACTTCGCGGGCACCCGCCAGGTCCTTCTCCAGCGAAGCGCGCGGTTCGCCGTGGTCGCGAAAAGCATCGAACGTCGCGGGCGGAATCGTGTTGACGGTGTCCTTGCCGATCAGTTCTTCGATGTACAGCACATCGCGAAGCTGCGGATTCTTAGTTGAAGTGCTGGCCCACAACACGCGTTGCGTGTGGGCGCCCTTTTGGGCGAGCGCTTCCCAAGCGGCTCCGGAGAAAATTCGTTGGTAGCTCTCATAGGCAAGCTTGGCGTTTGCGATCGCCACTTTTCCGCGCACCGATTCCAGCAATTCGCGCTCAGCGGCAGCTGCGCCTGCCGCGATTTTCTGATCGACGATGCTGTCGACCAAGGTGTCGATGCGGCTGACGAAGAAGCTGGCCACACTCGCGATGCCAGCCACTTCTTTTCCTTCGGCGGCCCTTTTTTCGAGCGCACGCACGTACGCACGGGCGACTTGTTCATAGACTTCCTGTGAGAACAGCAAAGTGATGTTGACGTTGATGCCTTCAGCCAGCAGGGTTTCCACCGCGGGTATGCCTTCAGAAGTCCCAGGCACTTTTATCATCAGATTTGGACATGCCACCGTTTTCCACAAGCGGCGCGCTTCGTCGAGCGTCGCGCTGGTCTGGTGCGCGAGGAACGGAGCAACCTCCAGACTCACGTAACCGTCGCGGCCGTTGGTGCGGTCGTAGACTGACCGCAGCGCGTCGGCGGCGTCCTGTATATCGCGAATCGCGAGACGCTCATAGATGGCCTTGGCGTCCAGACTCCCATCGCGCTTCAATTCGTCAAGCAGCTCCGCGTACTCCGTGCCGCCGCTGATGGCCTTTTCAAAGATCGCAGGGTTGGAGGTCATGCCGCCCAGCCCATCCTGTTCAATCAGACGCGCGAGTTCGCCGCTAGTCATGAGATCGCGCCGGATGTAGTCGAGCCACACAGATTGGCCAAAACTGGAGAGTTGCTTCAATGGATTCGCGGTTGCGCTGGATGCAGTCATGGAAGTGGTAGTCATTTAGTGTCCCTTCTTATTATAGGAAGTGAACCGAGGCCGCGACACAAGTCCTTGTGCCGCGGTTTCCATCGGGATGTGGATTGGCATCTTCGTTGATGGATTCATGGTACGCGTAGCGGCGCGCTAACTCGAATTGTCTTCGAAAAATTGACAGGCTCCGCGCCCTCTGTTGTAATAAAGAGTGCCCGCCTCTTGCTCCTCAGTAGCTCAATGGTAGAGCATTCGGCTGTTAACCGAAGGGTTGTAGGTTCGAGTCCTACCTGAGGAGCCAAACTAAATCCCTTGTTTTCAACATAACTCCTACACGACGCGCGGCTTGCCCGCATAGGGCAGATTGTGTCTGTCTTTGTGAATTTACCCATCCTTATTCGAATTTCCTATCCATGGACCTTGGGGTACCCCCAGTCACATTGGACGTCGATCCTATAAGCGACTGCGCCGAAAGCTGCGGCACCAAAAAATCGTTACTCGTTAAAAACGATCGTTCAGAAACGGGGCGGGATAGAACAGCCCTCCTAAAGTCGTCAAGTCGTCGGCAGCTTCGTCATTCGAAAGGGACAGCCGATGGCGGTCCGATGCCCCGCTGCCGTAGTATCTGAGCGGTCTTTCTGTGCCGCCCACCGTCTTCAATTC
This sequence comes from uncultured Acidobacteriota bacterium, assembly GCA_902826605.1. Classification (GTDB taxonomy): domain Bacteria; phylum Acidobacteriota; class Terriglobia; order Bryobacterales; family Bryobacteraceae; genus Palsa-187. Next base: position 276,075 of record CADEFM010000007.1, on the reverse strand, counting down.
GCGGCGACCTTTTGATTCTGAAGGGTATACAATTGGTGTTGGAAATCGGCCGTGTACACGAACTAGCTTGTGTATGACGGCGTTTGCAAGGCAGAACTTAGGCGAGGAAGGACGGAAGATCAAATGTTGAACGCTCGACTTTTCGCTCTTGCGATTGCTATGTGCAGCTGGGCATCAACCCAGGCGGCCGGTCAGTCCCCGGCGCCCAATGTAAAGACGAAGGCCGTGACCTGGAAGTCACCCCGATTGCCTGATGGACATCCGGATCTACAAGGATATTGGTCGAGCAATACCTCCGCCCCTTTGCAGCGCCCCAATGGTGCCGCGGAATTTCTAACGGATGATGAGCTCAAAGCTCGTGCAACACGCCAGGGCGTGCAAGCGCCTCAGAACACGAATAGTCCCTTTCCAAACCTGTTTGGGATTGAAGGAGAGGCGAGATTTATCTCGCGACGCACTTCCATCATTACAGACCCTCCAGATGGAAAAATTCCAGCCATGACGCCGGAGGCCCAAAAACAATTCGCAGCCGATCAGGAGCACCATAAGTTGCACCCCCACGATGGGCCGGAGGACCTCTCAACTTTCGAGCGGTGTATCACATGGATCACCAGTGGCCCGCCAATGCTCCCGACTGCATACAATAACAATTACCAGATCATTCAAACTCCGGATCATGTCATGATCATGACCGAGATGGTCCACGACGTCCGTATTATTCCGACTGATGGACGGTCGCACTCGGGCATCCGCCAATGGAAGGGGGATTCCGTTGGCCGCTATGAAGGCGATACGCTCGTGGTGGAAACGATTAATTTCAACGGGAAACGTGGCTGGTTCGGCACTCCAACGACGGAGGGAGGCGGAGAGCGGCGCCCCGATCAGAAGATGAAGGTGACCGAGCGATTTAGCCGCATAGGCCCGGAAGTGCTCAGGTATCAGTTTACTGTCGACGACCCAGGCATCTACACGAAGCCATGGTCCGGAGAAATTGATATGCAGCCGTTAAAGGGTTCTATGGTTGAGTACGCGTGCCTTGAAGGAGACCAGGGCATGGAACTCATCCTCAAGGGGGCACGAGCCGATGAGAAAGCTGCTGCGGAGGCTGCGCAAAAGAAATCGCGGTAGTGAACCGTAAACCAAAGACGTCCAAGCGATGATGCGGCGTCTCGCCGACTCGGTATTCGAGACACGTTGAGGGAGTGGCCTGATTCGACCACCGACCTTTAATTCATAGGACTATGTATCGGCGATCTGGAAAGCTAGCTAGGATTGGTGCCTAAACCCAAAGGTCGGGCTGTCTTGCGATCGTTCGACGCCACAGCGTTTGATCCCAGAATCGTCCGTTCCGAAGAGCGTGATGAAGCGTTTGCGGAGGCGATTCGCTCACTGCCACGCGGGAGGGTCGCAACTTACGGCCAGATAGCTGCAGCAGCCGGATATCCACGTTGTCACCGGGCTGTTGCGCGCCTTTTGAGGGGGATGGCGCCTAACCAGCTTCCGTGGCAGCGAGTGGTGGGGGCGGGCGGAGAGATAAAAGTAACCGGTCAAGGGGCGGCGGAGCAGAGATTACTCTTGCGGACAGAAGGCGTCGCGTTCACAGGAAAGCGGGTGAATCTCGCAGCACACCAATATTTCTTCGAATAGACGGTGGATTTTTTAGGCTATCGCTCCCGATTCGGGGTGCTGATCGCGCTCCGAACGAAAGCGCTAAACTTCGAGGAGCAACGAGGCCATGGACAACACGAGAGTATTTAGAATGGCATTCGCAAGCGTCTACCCGCATTACATCACCAAGGCGGAGAAGAAGGGTCGTACGAAGGAGGAAGTGCACGCCATTATCCACTGGCTAACGGGCTACGATGAACACACGCTCCAACAGCAGATCGCCACAAAGGTCGAGTTCGAGACTTTCTTCGCCCAGGCACCACGGATCAACCCTAATGTCTCTAAGATTACTGGCGTGATCTGCGGGTATCGGGTGGAGGAGATCGAGGACAAGCTCATGCAACAGATCCGTTATTTAGACAAGCTGGTGGATGAACTGGCTAGGGGAAAGGCCATGGACAAGATCCTAAGAAAGTGAGCAGGGACAGGAGAACCCATCTAATGCGTTTAACGATGATGGCAATAGTTTGCTTTGCTAACCTAGCGATAACCACGGTCGCCCAGACGAGCGATGAAGGTGCGGATCAGGCGCTCTCGAACTCACTCGCTGCGAGTGTCAAAGCCATGCATGCCAGCATTCGGCGGAACCTCGCCGAGGCAGCCGAGAGCATGAGCACGGAAAACTACGGGTTTAGGCCGACGCCGGAAGTCCGAACCTTCGCCCAACTCATCGGGCACGTGACGAACGCAAACTTGCTCTTCTGTTCGGCGGCACAGGGCGCGCCATCTCCATCGAAAACAAACGCGGAGGGCCTGACGACGAAGGAGGCCGCGCTGACAGCGCTGCGCGACGCTTTGGCATACTGCGACGCCGTCTATCGGGACACGACGGATGCGAATTTCAGTGAGCGCACCAGTATAGGTCGTGGCAACAAACCGACACCGACGACCCGCGGCGCGATTCTCATGTTTAACATGACGCATAACAATGAACACTATGGCAATATCGTCGTCTACCTGCGGCTCAAAGGCGTAGTTCCTCCATCAACGGCACGAGTTCAGTCTGGCCGACGCTGACGGAGCGTAAGGCTCGTTGTGCGCAAGGACCTGCAACAAGGCGAGTGATATCGTAGCCGACCTGTTCGGAGGTCCGGTTCAACGCTGGTCCGATGCGAACGGCTGCAGTCGCAACGCACGTCTGATGAAGCTCGATCCAGAGTACGCGGATTGCATTTCCGGGATATCAGAAATGCGCGGGCACCGAAGCCGGTAACGTCCAAGTTGCCGACAATAGGGGACTATCCGGGCAACTCTCCAGAACGAGACTATCGAAGATTCACAGGGATGCGCGTAATGCAGCTGATTCCCGTAGGCACTTTCCGCCGTAGCTCGCCGGAAAAGCTCAGTTGGAAGATCACGTGGTAAATTGTATTTGCCCGACGGATGGGGGTCCGATGAATACTTTACGCACAATCGCAGCATCGGCGTTGCTTGCCGCCGCAACATGTTTATCGCCGCTTCTTGCTCAGACCCAACCGCCTCAGACTACGGCGTCCTGTGCGCCTACGAACGGATTGAATTTCGTATGTGGCGCTCAGAATCCTGAAGATCTGGTTCCTATTCCGGGCACACGCTGGCTCATCGCAAGTGGAACAAAGAGCGGTGCCGGAATCAAGCTAGTGGATACCGATGCCAAGACGGCACGGCCTTTCTACACTGGCCAATCCGCACAGCAGCGTCCTGACAAGAAGTTGTTTCCGAATTGCCCGGCGCCGCCGGAAGCCACAACCTTCATCGCGCATGGCCTCTATTTGCGTCGCGCACAAGCGGCGGGACCGTACATGCTCTATGTTGTCAGCCATGGGGCCCTGGAAAGCATTCAGGTTTTCACCATCGAGGTGACGGGCTCGCAGCCCTCCTTGACCTGGACCGGGTGCGTTCCCATGCCCGAAGGAAACAAGGCTTATACCAACCTCGGCTCTCAGGCGACAGCGAGCCGCGTGGCGGCGAACTCTGTTGCAGCTTTCTCGGATGGCACCATCATCGCAACCGTTCCGCAGCGTCCAGGTACAACCAATGCACAGCGGCTCAGGGGCGAACCCACGGGCGATGTAGTCGAGTGGAAACCCGGCACAGATTCATTCCGTGTGATTCCGGGAACGCAGCTTGCCGGCAACAATGGTATCGAGATCTCGCTCGATGAAAAAGAATTCTACGTTGTCTCGTTCGGTACGCATACGGTTGTCGTCTTCTCGCGCCAGAACCCGCGGAAGCCGTTGCGCCAATCGCAGGCGCCCGGATTCATGCCTGATAATTTGCGCTGGAGCGGTGACCGGCTCATCGCAGCGGGCCCGATGTATGACGAACCAGTCTGCGGGGGCACGCGACTTGCGGTAGTGGACAATCCAGTCCTGACCAGCTGTCATCGCGGTTATGTGGTCGCTCAATTCGATGCCAAGACAATGGCGTGGATCATTCTGACCTATGCGGAGCCCAATCCGGCGGTTTCCGTGGTCGCGACCGGCGTAGTGATGGGCGACACCCTTTGGATCGGCGCGGCTTCGGCCGATGGTATCGCGTACCGCCCTCTACCGCGTCCCGCTGCTGGCGCACGTTGATTCTTGGGAGCGTGTCTGAGCACTCAACCGCATACCACGGCCGCTCCCGGTTCTTGAGATCAGGCGCTTGGCGGGAGCCGGAGATTCCGGAGGCCGATGTGATCGAATACCTCGGCGAGAACGAGAAAGACGCGGCCCAGGTCGTCTTGCTTGCTTAGAAAATTGCCAACGGATTGAGCGGAGAGCCCGTGCCCAGTGCAATCCGTAGCGGAGCCGCCGAGAACAAGAACTCATAACGATTCAGCCGCCTTGCCTGCTCGACCGCTCGTTCGAAATCGAGATTGTCGAAAATACTAACGCCCATGGCAACCAGCGCCAATCGATGCAGAGGATTGGGTACAGATGCCGGCAAACCAGTGGGTATCACGTCATTCGGCCCGTCGCCTCCGATGAAAGAAACGCCGCGTTCCTTTATGAAGTAGGCAACATCGGCGTGATAGCCAGCAAACCCCGTTTCCCTCGGCCAAGCGCCGAGCGCGGCACGCCGCTTCCAACGGCCCGTATAGAGAAGGATGACATCGCCCGGCGACACTTTCACGTGCTCCAATTTTTCCAAAGCCTCAAGGTCTTCTCGATTGATGGCAGTCCCTGGCTCCAGCCACCCTTGAGGTGTGGCCTTCCCGGGAAGGCGAGTCGCATCGAATAGGACGGCCCGCGTCACAATTCCATCCTTCAACACGTTGATATTCCCTTTCGGGCAGCCGCCTGCGGCCACAATATCTTCCATCGCCCGCCCGTTGTAGCCCTTGCCGTCCACCATCATGTGACAGTCCACGGCATCGAGATGACTATGAACTATGCCATGATACGTGCCCGTGTACTGGTATCGATCACCTGTGCCTGCGGGACTCACCGGACCCAGAACCCGCTCCAATATATTCGGCGCATCTGCGGCTTTTTCCTGTACGATATCGTGCGCGAGTGAAACGGGCAGGCCTTCCTTGGCTAGGGCCACGGCCTGTTTCCGTTTCGCCGGTGTGATCAGATTGGCCGCGCCGAGTTCGTCGTCATTTCCCCATCGCCCCCAGTTGGAAAGCTCCTTCATCGCGCGGCGGAAGTCCTCTTCGTTGGCAATAGTCGGGCGTGTATTGCTCTGGCTCCGTCCGTCCGGAGCGGAAACTGTCATTATCAAAACGATCAAACCAATTACAGGGATTCTCATGTACGCTCCTCTGGGTGGACCGGGCGCTAAATCCGCGGTCCTCTCGATGCAGTTTAGTTTATTCGATCCCACGGCGGACGGCGCCTGGGCGTTCTCCGGAGTTGGCGCCGGGCGCGGGGGAACGAGTTCAAGATGGGGCCTCCGCGCGCCGAGGGTAGCGTCCTCGAATACCGTTTCCGGCCTACCAGCGGCAACGTGGTTAGAAGTAACTTCCGAATCGCCGACCATACAATCCCTAACGCGGCACTTGCCACCGTACTGTGGTTCTTGGGCTTTGGTTTACGCTATTTCTTAGAATGCAAGGCGAACACCACGTACCCGCGATCCGGATTCGCCGCTGGATTGCCCGCCGGGGGTTGACCTGCCGACGCGAACTAGTCCAATGCTGAGAGCGCTGGGGCTACAGATGGGAGAGAATATGAACCGCTTTGATTTGGCAGGAATCACGATACTCGCCCTGTTCCCGGGCGGCCTGGCTGCGCAGAGTGGACCGGAATCGGTTATCCGCGGAACCAAGCAGTTTTCGAAATCGGTGCTCACGTCGGGTCTCGCGGGTCCGTGGGAAATCACCTGGGGACCAGACAACATGCTCTGGGTTACCGAGCGCACGGGCAAGCGCATCACGCGCGTGAACCCTTCGAGCGGCCAACGGACTGTGGCGATCACCATCGACGAGGTGTCTGCTCCCGGCGCTCAAGACGGATTGCTTGGCTTGGCGCTTCATCCTGAATTGTTGAAGGGCACGGGCAACGACTTCGTCTACGCCGCCTACAGCTACATAGACCAAGCGAGGGGCCCGAATCCCGAATTCGCCGACCCGCGCAGCCCGTATCATTTCCTGTACACGAAGATTGTCAGGTTGACCTACAGCGCCGCGAGCGGCACGCTTTCGAGTCCCGTGAACCTAATCGCGGGTATGCCGGCGGGCAACGATCATCAGGCCGGCCGTTTGAAAATCGGTCCCGATCGCAAGCTCTATATGACGAAGGGTGACCAAGGCAACGATCAGCTCGGGAACTATTGCACGCCGATTCAATCCCAGCGCCTGCCCACGCAAGAGGAGCTGTCGGAGTCGAACTACATCGCCTACGTGGGTAAGTCGCTGCGCTTGAATCTGGACGGCTCGATACCCGCGGACAACCCGGTCATCAACGGGGTGCGCAGTCACACCTTCACTTACGGACATCGCAATCCGCAAGGGCTCGACTTCGGGCCCGATGGTACGGTGTACTCGTCGGAACATGGCCCCAAGACAGACGACGAAATCAACATATTGAAACCGGGCGCCAACTACGGCTGGCCGCACGTCGCGGGTTTCAAGGATGGCAAGGCGTACGAATACGCTCGTTGGGCCGAATCGAGCACTCCATGCTCTCAGATCCGGTTCAGCGATATCGCGATTCCAGCCAGCGTTCCGCGCGAGCCGGAGTCCGCCTTCACCAAGCCCTTTGCCGAACCCATCGCAACAATGTTCACCGTGCCGGCAGGTTACAACTTTCAGGACCCCGTTTGCCGCGGGAACGACTTCATCTGTTGGCCAACGGTGGGCGCTTCGAGTGTCGAATATTACGGGCCGAAGCAATCCGGAATACCGGGTTGGGATCACGTGCTGTTTGTCACTACGCTCAAGCGGGGATCGCTCTACGTGGCGCCTCTCGCGGCGGATGGCCAGACTGTGACGGGTCCCATGAGCCGTTACTTTCAATCCGACAATCGCTACCGCGACACCGCTGTGAACCCGGATGGCAGGACGTTGTATATCGCGGCCGATCCCGATGGCCAGGCGGAATCGATGGCAGGCGGGGCTACCCAGCAGATGCAAGATCGAGGCGCAATCCTGGTATTCACGTATACCGGTGAAGGGACTGGGGTTCCAGTGACGGAGGCGCCGAAGCCCTCAGCGCCGAAATCCGTGGCGGCGGCCAAGCCAGCGGGACCTCCTCCTCAGTTTGCGGCCGTGCAAGCGGCTGAAGGGCGTACCGCTTACAACGCGAACTGCGCCGCGTGCCACGGCAACACCTTAACAAATGGCACATTCGCCCCGCCGCTCGCTGGTGAATCTTTCAAAGGACTGTGGTCGGGCCAGACGGTAAAATCGCTCTACGACAAGGCGAGAACGATGCCTCCCGCATCGCCGGCTTCGCTTCCAGATGCGACCTACGCGAACATCGTCGCCTATCTCCTCGAAACCAACGGAGCGAGTGCCGGCAATACTCCACTGCCTGCGGGAGGAGCGGTCTTGGAGCGGATGAATATTCCGTAGTTTGACAGGAACAGAACCGGGATCCGGGGAAGATTTACGTAAGGACTCATGCTCCCCACCACTCTTGATCAAGACATCAGCGCTGTTTATCTGCTGGAACTCGGTGAGCGCTCTCGCGAGCACGCAGAGAATATCCCGAACTGAACCTGTCTCCGCATGAGATCACCATCGACAATCGATCCATAGCTACCGATAGCTACCGATATAGAATGTTAACAGGCACGGGGCGGATAATATGGGATGTGAGGGGTGACGCCGACGGATCGAGCGGACCAGTAATCTTGTTCGACGGTGTTTGCCATCTATGCAACGGCTTCGTTCAATTCGTCCTTAGACGCGACCCCCCTGGGCGATTCGCCTTCGCTCCCCTGCAATCTCATTTTTCTCTGCAACGTCTAGGCCGTGATCATCTCGAAAGTATTGCCTTGGTGGACAAGGGCGAAGTAGTCTATGCCGAAATCGCCGTTATCCGGATACTTTCGCAGTTGACTCCACCTTGGCGATGGCTCGCCAGGATCGTGTCTTGGCTACCCCAGCCCATCCTCGCGAGTAGCTATCGCATGGTCGCTCGGCACCGCTACCGTCTATTTGGACGAGATGAGTTCTGCGTTCTGCCGAAACCAGAATGGAAAGCCCGATTCTTGTCATGATCTCCGTTCACCGGCCGTGGCCTGTTCCGTCGTACCCCTGGGTAATTCGCATGCGTTGGTGCAACTTACTGTTCGCGCATTGGAAGGTAGATGCGTCAGTACTGCGCAGATTGATTCCCAGAGATTTGGAGTTGGACAAGTATGACGGTTGCGCGTACGTCGGCGCGGTCCCGTTCACGATGGAAGGTGTTTCGCCCCGACTAGTTCCTCCTCTGCCCGGTCTCCATGCTTTTCCGGAACTCAATTTGCGAACCTACGTGAAGATTGACGGTAAACCCGGCGTGTGGTTTTTCAGTCTCGATGCCGGACAAAAGTTGGCCGTTCGAGCGGCTCGGCGCTGGTTTCATCTGCCCTATTTCGATGCGAAGTTTGAAATTGCTTACGCGGGCAACCGCGTGGAGTACTCCGCAATGCGCACGCACCGCGGCGCAACGAGCGCCGCCTTTTCAGCCGTTTACTACCCAACCGGGCCTATCTACCGAGCCAAACCAGGAGCCTTGGATTTCTGGTTGACGGAACGTTATTGCCTCTATGCGGCAGACTCGGCGGGCCGTCTCTTTAGAGGAGATATCAACCACGAGCCTTGGCCACTCCAACTAGCCGAGGCCAAAATGAAAGTTAACACTCTGGGCGATTGGCTAGGAATCGAAATGAAGGGACCACCGGCAACGCTTCATTTCGCGAAGTCGCTGAACGTGCGGGCATGGTTGGTAGAGCGAGTGTCGTAGGGCCAGTCTCTAATCTCGCGCGCTGCTGATATGCTGCCGACTCGCTGATGGCATTCAATCGAGTCATCTAACTCGGTTTCTTGCGTCTCCTCAGCGTGTACTCCCGTAAGTGAGTGTGAGGTCGGGAAGTGGCTTATTCAGGTCCAACGTACTGAGGTGCCATTGTAGATTGGCATCCACATACTGATCCTCTGCCGCGGGAGTGGGCGATGAGGATCCGATTCGGCTCATGCTGGACGGCCATAAACAATTCGGTAGTGCCCGCGCGCCTTAGCTGAGCGGCGAGAGGCTCAACGGTCCCGTCTATTTCGTGGAAGGCAAAGCGAACACCACGTACCCGCGATCCGGATACGCCGCTGGATCGCTCGCCGGGGGTTGACCTGCCGGGCGCCGTCCCGACATCAGAGAAGAAGACGCCTGCACCACCAGATACTGCCGCCCGCCCGCTTCGTACATCGCCGGAATCCCTTCCGATCCGCCGGGCAAATTCGCCGTCCACAGGACGCGCCCGTTGTCCTGATCGAACCCCCGCACCTTGCCGTCCCGCGTGGCGATAAAAAGGAGGCCGGTGGAGGTGACCACCATGCCATGATGCTCTCCGCCCCCCAGCATGCCGGTGTTCTTCCCTCCTTCCTTCGCCGCTTCTGCGTCGTCGCCCAGCGGAACTTTCCAGGCGATGGTCCCCTTGTTCAAATCGTAGGCCACAAGGGACGACCACGGAGGACCGATCAAGTGCGCGAAATTAAGTCCATACCCCGTGTAGTAGCGATTCTGTGGAACTTCAATTCCTTGAGGATAAGCCGGCCCAACCATGCCGCCCAGTTGTCCCGGTGCGATTTCCAGGCCCCCGGGCGCTCCGCCTGACGCCACCACGGGCCCTCCAAACGACGATGGCGGCTCCGGGCCAATTCCGCCGCGGCCGGCATCGGGCATGCTGTCCAGCCCCCCCAGATAGGAGAACAGCATCTCGACTGGCCGACCATCAAGGTTCGGGAACGCCGGCATTTCGCTTTTACCGGTCACCACGATCCGTCGCAGTTCGGCCGCTCCCAGCCGCCGTGTGACCCCAACCAGCGAGGGAGCTGCGTTGGACCCGGCGCGATCCGTGCCGTGACAAGCCTGGCAGATCTGCGTATACACCGCCTGCCCGCTTACCGCTCCACCCGGGCCAGGCGCTGGAGACGGTGGATTGATATCCAGCTTGTACACAGAGGGCCAATCCTGGGCGGAGAGAAACACCAGCCCTTTGGGGGGGACGGAAGCGGTGGTGCCCCAGTTGGCTCCACCGCGCGCCCCGGGCATAGAGATGGTTTCCGCCTGCAGCGAGGGCGGCATAAACAGTCCCGATCGCGCGCTGGCGATCCTGTCTTTCCAATTCGCGCGCTCTTCCTTCGTGAGCAGATACGGATTCACGTCCGACGGAATCACCCTCTGCCGCGTGAACGGAGGAGGCGCGGTGGGAAAGGGCTGCGTGGCGGAGGTCTGCTCTCCGGGTACATCGCTCCTGGGCGTGGGCCGCTCCTCAATAGGCCACAGGGGCTTGCCCGTCACGCGGTCGAAGACATACAGAAAGCCCTGCTTGCTCGCCTGCGCCACCGCGTCGACCATCTTGCCGTCGTGCCTGACCGTCACCAGTTGCGGCGCCGCCGTGGCGTCGTAATCCCACAAATCGTGATGGACCATCTGGAAGTGCCAGAGCCGCTTGCCGGTCCGCGCATCCAGAGCCAGCAGGCAATTGGCGAACAGGTTATCCCCCTTCCGGTCCGCGCCGTAGTAATCGTAGGTCGGCGATCCGGTGGGGAAATACGCGATTCCGCGAGTGCGGTCCAACGTGATTTCTCCCCACGTATTCACCCCGCCGATGTATTTCCACGCATCCTTGGGCCAGGTCTCATAGCCGAACTCCCCGGGTTGCGGAATGGTGTGGAAGCTCCATACCTGCTCGCCGTTGATCACGTCGAAAGCACGCAAGTCTCCGGGAGCGGCGAAGTAATTCTCACCGGTCGTCGACCCGAGAATAAGCAGATTTTCAAAAATCCGGCCGGGATTGCTCGACTGTATGCGTGGGATCGTTCTGGGATCGCGGCCCAATCCCTCTTTGAGGCTGACCAGCCCGCCTTTCCCAAAGCTGAGAATCGACTTGCCGGTTTTCGCGTCGATTTCCTGCAAGTGGTCGTTGATTTGAAAAATCAGACGCTGGTCAGAGCGGTCCTTGCTCTCCCAGTAGTTGATGCCTCTGGGCGCGATGCCATGGAGGTTCTCGTGTACCCAGATCTCCTTGCCCGTCGTCGCATCGAGCGCCACCAGCGAACTGTTCCTCGCCAGCACGTACATGACGTTGTCGACGATCACGGGATTGAACAGATAGGCCGAGCCGTCCCGCACCGGGTAGCTCCAGGCGACTTGCAATTGTTTAACGTTGGACTTATTGATCTGACTGAATTCCACGTACTTGGAGGAATCTGGGCCTCCAGCATATTCCATCCAGCTGTGGTGGCTCTTTTGAGCAGCGGCAATTTGGGCCAAACAAAGGCAGACGATTCCGGTCCGGATCATGGCCAGTGGTCTCCTGTCAGACTTCATTATCAATCCGCCCAGTGAGAAGTCAACCACTTCGCTTATCACCTGCAAATAGCGGCATATTCAGGATTCAGTAAAGCTTATCCGATTAGGAAGTAGCGCCTGGATGACGGCGCATCCGGGAGTAATCCGGCTCCGACTTCCTCTCAAGGATCGCTACCGATAAAGGTGTTGACGGGGGACGGGTTGCTGCTTTCCGGTTAAGGGGTTGATACATGGGTCAATGCGCCGGGGCTTGGCGTCTTTACAGCGGGTGTAGCATGTAGGAACAGCGCCATGCATACCAAAAACCTCTCCATTCATCAAGCCGTGCTTGCGATTTTTGCCCTCTGCACTGCCCACGTTGCCTTCGCGCAAAGCGTAAATGAACATTGGGTGGCCACATGGACCACTGCTCACAGGCAGACGCCGCCGGTCAGTGCACTTGTTGTTGGGCAACCGACGACGGCTGCGCAACAAGCCCAGTTAGGCTTCAACGATCAAACCATTCGAATGGTCGTCCCTGTCAGCATAGGTGGTGGCCGGCTTCGGGTTCATTTCTCCAACACATTTGGCGCGACACCGCTGGTTGTTGGCGCGGCGCATGTCGCTCTTCATGCAAGGGAATCGGCGGTCGTCGCCGGATCCGACCGCGTCCTCAGGTTCAGCGGGAAACCTGGACTTACTATCCCGCCCGGGGCTTCAGCGATCAGCGATCCCGTAGATTTGGATGTGGCGCCACTGGGTGAGCTTGCAGTCAGTCTGTATGTGCCCGGCGTCACTGCCGCTCCGTCCTTGCACGCGCTTGCCTCTCACACCAGTTACATCTCCAAGCAGCAGGGAGACGCCACCATGGAGCAAGCGATCAAAGACGCAGCCACAACCCAATCTTGGTATTGGCTGGCAAGTGTCGATGTTTTGGCGCCCGCTGACGCCGGCGCCATCGTCGCGTTCGGTGATTCCATTACGGACGGCGCGCGCTCCACACCCAACACGGATAGCAGTTGGCCCAGCCGTCTGGCCCGGCGTCTCTTGGCCAACCGCGACACTGCTCACCTGGCGATAGTGAACCAGGGGATCGGCGGAAATCGAATTCTGCGAGATGGCACCGGACCCAATGCCTTGGCCCGCTTCGACGTGGATGTGTTGAGCCATCCCGGCGTAAAGTGGCTGATCGTGCTGGAAGGAATAAATGACATCGGACGTGGAGCCGAAGCCAATGCTAGTCCGAGTGAAGCAGTTACGTCCGATGAACTGATCGCCGCACTGCGCCAGATGATCGAAAGAGCGCACCTCCATGGCATTAGAGTCATGGGCGCCACCATTACGCCCTACATGGGAGCACCGCGTTTCAGTGAGAAGGGCGAGAGCATTCGCGCCGCGGTAAACGCCTGGATCCGGACCAGCGACGCTTACGATGCCGTCGTGGATTTCGAGGCGGCCACTCGTGATCCTGGCAACCCCAAACGGCTCCGGCCGGAGTTCGACTCCGGCGATCACCTGCACCCGAGCGATGCCGGCTACAAAGCAATGGCCGATGCGATTGATCTTGGCGCCCTCAGCTCCAAGGCGACTTCCTCCGCTTCCGCGACGCTCCGATAGGCAATCATGCGGGTTATCGGTTTATTGCTCACTTTCTTACTGGCGACAGGTATCTTATGTGCCCAACGGCCGGACGGTCTGCCAGCGAACCCGGTTCCGGAACCTGCTTTTCCAGGAAACGTGGCGCGAGGCAAAATCGTATTTGAAGGCAAAGGCGAGTGCCTGAGCTGCCATCGAGTGGCTGGCAAAGGATCCAGACTTGGCCCGAACCTCACCGAGCTCGGGACCTTGCCTCGTAGCACCAGTGAGGAATTGGAGAAGTCGATTCTTGAGCCCGATGCGGAAATTCAGCCTCAGAACCGCTTCTACCGTGTCGTGACGCACGACGGCGCAACGATTACCGGAAGGCTTCTGAATCACGACACCTTTAGCGTGCAGCTCATCGATGCCAAGGAACAGCTGCGCACCTTCCAGAAATCGAGCTTGCGCGAGCATGGTTTTGTCAAAAGCTCCGCGATGCCCTCCTATCGGGGTAAGATAACTTCCGCCGAACTACGGGATCTTGTCGCGTATCTGTCTTCACTGAAAGGAATCACCAAACAATGAACGCGCGGCTGTTTATATTTATTACGGCATTGGTCGCCGTCGGATCCGCTCAGGTTTCATTCAACCGTATCCTCAATGCGAATAAAGAGCCCCAAAACTGGCTCACGTACGGCGGGAGCTACTCCAGCCAGCGTTACAGCACGCTCGACCAAATCAACCGGGAGAACGTTAAGAATCTCGAGTTGAAATGGGTTTTTCAGGCCAAGTGGTTAGACCCATTTGAGACGACACCTCTGGTCGTGGATGGGGTCCTCTACACCATACAGGGGAACGATGTGGTTGCTCTCGACGCACTCACGGGCCGGATTTTCTGGATTTATAGATACACTCCCGCTGAGACGCGAGCCTGCTGCGGCCGTATTAGCCGTGGGCTGGCGATTTGGGGAGACACGCTGTTCCTGGCCACGTTGGACGCGCACCTGATCGCTGTCGATGCTAAGGACGGCCAAGCGCTTTGGGACACGACAGTGGCCGACGCAAAAAGCGGATACTCGATGACGCTAGCTCCGCTGGTTATCAAAGATAAGGTGATAGTGGGCACAGCCGGCGGCGAGCGCGGAATTCGCGGATTCCTGGCCGCCTACGACGCTCGAACGGGAAAGGAAGCGTGGCGATTCAATGCAGTTCCCGGACCCGGCGAGCCCGGGCATGAAACCTGGGGAGGCGACTCCTGGATGCACGGCGGCGGCTCCGTCTGGGTGACCGGCTCGTACGACGCCGAGACCAATCTTACCTATTGGGGTATCGGAAATGCGGGTCCGGACTATGACGGTGATGTCCGCCCCGGGGACAATCTCTACACCGGCTCCGTGGTCGCCCTCGACGCGGACACCGGCAAGCTGAAGTGGCACTACCAGTTTATGCCGCATGACGAGTTTGACTGGGACGCTGTGCAGGTGCCAGTACTCGCCGACATGACCTGGCAAGGCAGACCGCGCAAGCTCATGCTTTGGGCCAACCGAAACGGTTTCTACTACGTACTGGATCGGACCAGTGGCGAGTTTCTATTGGGTAAGCCTTTTGTCAAACAAAACTGGAACGCTGGATTTGATGAAAAAGGTAGACCGATAAAGGCCCCCATGACAAAAACCACTAAAGAAGGAGTTTTGATTTACCCCGGCAATCAGGGCGGCACCAACTGGTTTAGTCCGTCCTACAGTCCGCGCACCGAACTTTTTTATGTTAATGCGTGGGAGAATACGTCCACCATATTCGCCAAGCGTGACGTGGAGTATCAAGTGGGCATGAGTTATACCGCTGGGGCGAACCGGTCGATAGTGCCCCCGCTGGTCGGGATGGCAATGCGGGCCCCGCAGGGACCAAACTTCCGAATGGAGGAAGAAAACTACTCAGCCGTCCGGGCCCTCGATCCACGCACTGGTGAAAGGAAATGGGAGTTTAAGATGAGCGAGGCGACCGACGCCGGCATTCTCACCACGGCTTCAGACTTGCTGTTCTCCGGCGGACGCGAAGGGTACTTTTTCGCTCTGGACGCCCGTACCGGGGGGCTTCTATGGAAGGTGGCTTTAGGCGGGCAGATCACGATGGGGCCCGTAACGTATTCAGTGGCCGGCAAACAATATGTAGCGGTCGCCGCTGGGAATGCACTATCCGTATTCGCGTTTCGATAAATTACGACTAGTTGCCACCACGTAATAACGACAGCTCTAAAACTCAGTTCCGATAAAATATCGAAGGAGGCAACGTATGAAGTTGCGACTCTCTAAGGTCACACTCGCTGTTGGGGCAATGCTCGCATTGGTGATCCCTGGACAGGCCCGAATCACACGGCTCGTGGTTGAGCGCACTGAGACGCTCGGACGCGATGGATACGAGAAGCTCACTGGCCACGCGTATGGCGAGATCGACCCGAAGGTTCCACTAAACGCGATTATTACCGATCTTGAATTTGCACCTCGCAACGCGCGCGGGATGGTGGAATACGTGGCGACGATCACCATCCTCAAGCCGGCGGACATGACCAATGCCAGCGGTGTACTACTCTATTTCGTCCCGAATCGCGGCCGCGTCAATTTAACTGATGGTGGATTCTTCACAGATGCCCGAAAGCGCCGCCACGTTCTGGTCGCGAGCGGTTGGCAAGGAGACCTGGAGCCAGCCAACGGCATCGAAACAATGTCGGCGCCGGTCGCCAGGAACCCTGACGGATCCAGCATCACCGGGCCGGTACTGTCCCGCTTTTCCGACATGCGCGACGGTGCGATGACCTTGCCCATTCTTCGCGGCGGTGTTGCAGGGACCGCCGATCCGGCCAGCCTCGATACGTCTCAGGCGACGCTGACCCGCCGGACTTCGGAAGACGGCAAGATCGTTCCTTTGCGCAGCAGCGATTGGGCATTCGCCGATTGTAGCGATGTTCCGTTTCCCGGCAAGCCCGATCCGCGGAAGATCTGTCTGAAGGGCGGGTTCAATCCCGCCTACTTGTACGAGCTCGTGTACAGCGCTAAGGACCCGAAGGTCTACGGAGTGGGCTTCGCTGCGACTCGCGACCTCAACGCGTACCTCCGTTATGGAACTCAGGACGATACCGGCACCGCCAACCCCGTGCGTGGGCGGATCACCTGGACCGTGAGTCAAGGCAACTCGCAGTCTGGAAACTTTCTCCGAAGCTTTATTCATCTGGGCTTCAATCAGGACGAAACCGGAAGGACCGTCTTCGACGGCAGCAACCCGAATATCGCTGTTCGTCTGCAAGGGATGAACTACAGATTCGCAGCCCCCAGCGGAGCGGCGGCCATGTACGAGGCGGGAAGCGACGGCGTCGTCTGGTGGGAGGATTATCCGGACGAAGCCCGGCACCATCCCACAGCAGGGTTGCTCGATCGTTGCCGCGCAACAGGAACCTGTCCGAAGATTGTGGAGACGTTCGGCTCGTCGGAGTTCTACAATTTACGTGCCTCTCCGGACTTGGTCGGAACGCGGGCCGATCGAGATATCCCCCTGCCATCGAATGTCCGGCGCTATTACTTTCCGGGTGTCAGTCACGGCGGTGGCCCGGGCGGGTTTGATCCAGACCCAAAACAGCAGGCCTGCTGCGAACTGGCGCCGAATCCCAATCCCTCCAGCTACACGTTGCGAGCGCTGCAGATGGCTCTAGTCGATTGGGTGGTGAAAGGCGAACTTCCTCCGCCGAGCCAATATCCACGTCTCGATCGAGGCGAGCTGGTGGCGCCTACGCAGGCCGCGATGGGTTTCCCCGTGATTCCCGGAGTGCCGCTACCGGACGGAATCCTCACGCGACTCTATCAATATGACTTTGGACCACACTTTCATTACAACGACCTGTCGGGCGTCATCACGATTCAGCCACCACCGATCCTCCAGATTCTGCCGACGGTGGTTCCGCGAGTGGATGCGGATGGGAATGAAGTAGCAGGTGTGGCCAGCGTCCTCCATCAGGTTCCTCTAGGGACGTACACCGGTTGGAACACCAACGCTAACGGTTTTTACAAAGGCCATATTCGGACCAACACAGGAGCGTTTATTCCTTTCGCCAAGACTAAGTCCGAGCGACTCGCCTCCGGTGACCCCCGGTTGTCGCTCGAAGAGCGCTACGGCACCCACGAGAAGTACGTTGCACAAGTGCGGGCTGCCACTGAACGACTCGTGCGGGGGCGGTATCTTCTGCAGGACGATGCAGATCTCTTGTTTACTCAGGCCGAAGCCAGCCAGGTCCTGAAATAGAACGCAAACGAGAGAATCGAGGCATCACGACGATACGAAGTGACGGGGATGCCGATCGCCGTATTCCTGCCGACAATGATCCTTAAGGGTCTTGAATCCACGTATTCCGATATGCCGACGTTAGGCCCAACTGGACACGTAAACGCTATGCCGTTAGTAGTGGGCAATGCTGCTCAACTTCCCGCAGCCGGACATAATGGATAGCGACACTGCGCTATCGGCAAGCTCTTATAGTGGGTTATACCAATTTCAGGGCAGAATCGATCTGACAACGAACAAAGCACTGTCCATTTCCTGGGAGTGCTGTGGCCCCTTTGATTTGCGCTGGAAGGACGACGAGATGCGAAAAGGGTTTACGAGAAAACCAAAAGCGGACGAACCCGCGACGCAAGGCAAGAACTACATAACGCCGAGCGGGCTGCAGCGCCTCCAGGATGAGCTCCGGTTTCTGCTCACCAGGGAACGCCGTGCTGTGACGGAGGTCGTAACGTGGGCCGCCAGTAACGGCGATCGCAGTGAAAACGCCGACTACCAGTACGGGAAGCGGCGGCTACGCCAGATCGATGGGCGGATTCGCTTTCTCAGGAAACGAATGGAAGCCGCGGAAGTGGTGGACCCGGAAACTCCGCGAACGGGGCAAGCGGCCACGCGGGCATTCTTCGGCGCAACCGTACGTTATGCCAATGCCGCGGGAGTGGAGCGAGTGGTGAGCATCGTGGGCGCCGACGAAGTCGATCTCGACCGCAACCACATCAGTTGGGTGTCGCCTCTGGGGCGCGCGTTGCTGAAGTCGGCAGTGGGAGACAGCGTTCTACTCCAGGCGCCGGGCGGTGCTGAATACCTGGACGTGCTGGAAGTGCGTTACGAGCGCGTTTCAGTGGAACCGTTTCGTGAGCCGCCTGGGTCCGAGTCCTCGTCAAAGGGATCCTTTCGCCGACGCCATTCCAACTGACGCAAAAAGCCTTCTGGCCGCCGCGCCGCAGATACCGTAGCTTACACTCAAACTACATGCTCAATCGGGGCTATGCCTACACCGCAATCATAAGCAGCAAATACCATGGACAAACCCTGCTCTGCCACTTGGCAAGCCTTTATCCCCACTCAACCCCACAAGCCTGGCAACAAAAATTGAACGACGGCGAAGTCACCCTCAACGGCGTCAACGCCACCGGAAGCGAATCGGTCACTTTAGGCCAAACCCTTGTCTGGAACCGTCCACCCTGGATCGAACCAGACTCTCCTCAGCACTTCGAAGTCCTGTTTGAAGACCCCTATCTGTTGGCCGTCAACAAACCCCGCGGGCTGCCAACCCTCCCCGGCGGCGGCTTCATGGAAAACACCCTCCTGCGCTTGGTGCAAAAGCAAACCCCCAACGCAAACCCTGTCCACCGGTTGGGCCGAGCCACCACCGGCATCGTCCTCTTCGCCAAAACACCGCAGGCGGCCTCTCATCTATTCGCAAACTGGAACACACCCAAAATTCAAAAAATCTACCGGGCGCTGGCTCAAAACATTGCACAGAACGACGCCTACGAAATCCGCACACCCATCGGCCTCGTACCGCATCCGCTCATCGGTTCTGTGTGGGCCGCCAACCCAAGTGGTAAACCGTCAAAGTCATTGGCAAAGGTGATCTCACGCAGCATTCGCGCCACAAGCGTCGGCACCACAACTTTCGAGGTCAGCCTAAATTCGGGACGCCCTCATCAAATCAGAATCCATCTGGCATCCATCGGCCATCCCCTGGTAGGCGATCCTCTGTACGGCTTAACCGGCCAGCCTCTTGAAAATCTCCCCGGCCTCCCTGGCGATGGAGGATATTTCCTGCACGCCCATTATCTGAAATTCCACCACCCCATCACCGGAGAACAAATCAAGCTTGAGGCAGCTTTGCCGTCCGGATTCTCTTTGCATCAGTAGGTTCACGGTGGAAATCAAATCAGGATGCCCGTTGTAACCTGCGCGATCTCGCCATTCCGAATCGTAACGAATCGAGTTTTATTACACAACGATAATGCTGGTTAACGGGCAGTTGTACAAATAGCGCGCGTTATTCGGCCATGTGACAAAGAGAATAACGAGCGTTCCTTTGTGGCGACATCGCGGTGGCGGCCCGTCCCATGAGTAGTTTATGCATTCCCATGGTTGCCCTCGGCGACCAGTTTGCCATCGAATAGGTGCACGGTGCGGTCGGCGAAACCGGCGTAGCGCGGATCGTGCGTGACCATGCAAATAGTCGCACCGGCCTTGTGGAGTTCCTTGAGCAGATCCATCACTTGCTCGCCATTCGCTGAATCGAGATTCCCAGTGGGCTCATCGGCCAACATAATGGCGGGGTTTCCCGCCAAGGCTCGCGCCACGGCCACGCGCTGCTGCTGGCCTCCGGAAAGTTGCGCCGGAAAATGCTTGATGCGATGCACCATGTCCACGCGCTCCAGCGCCTCATTTACCCTTCGTTTGCGCTCATCCCGTGGCATGCCGCGGTAGGTCAGCGGCAGCTCCACGTTTTCATAGACAGTGAGATCGCCAATCAAGTTAAATGCCTGGAAAATGAACCCAATCTCACGATTACGAATGCGAGCGCGTTCGCCGGTCTTCAGGCCGTGCACGGCATGGCCATTGAGCACGTAGGTGCCTTCCGATGGAGAATCGAGCAGTCCTAGAATCGCCAGCAGCGTGGACTTCCCGCAACCCGACGGTCCGGAAATCGACACATACTCGCCTTTGCGGATATCCAGATGAATATTGGAAAGCGCGTGCGTTTCCACTTCGTCGGTAACGAAGATCTTCGACACGCTTTGCAATTGAATTACGGATTCTGTCAAGAAACCTCCCTTGGGCTAGCCTGTGGCGCGTGCGAGCCGACTCTAATGCCGTTAGTTCAACCAAACCGAGCTACTCATACCGCAGCGCGTTAATGGGATCAATACGCACCGCTTTGAAAGCCGGTACTAACGCAGCGATAAGGGCCGTGATTCCTAGCCCAATCGCAACGGCCGCGAACGTCTCTATGTCCGTCGGCTCCACGTCGTAAAGCAAACTCCCCATGAAGCGTGTCATTGCGAAAGCAGCCGCCAGACCGATAATAATACCAGCGAGTGCGATCCCAATTCCCTGCCGGACCATCATGCGAACGACTTCGCCACTCTTTGCACCGAGAGCCATTCGGATGCCGATTTCGTGAGTTCGTTGCCTGACCGAATACGCGATCACGCCGTAGATTCCGATTAGCGCGAGCAACAAGGCGGTGAAGGCAAAGATCCCGAGCAGGAATAGGCTGAAACGGCGCGGAGCGATAGAATCGGCCTGTGCTTCCGCCATCGTTTGCACGTCAAACACCGCCTGGGTCTTGTCAATGCTGGAAATCGTCTTCAAGATCGAAGGAGCCGACGCCAACGGGTCACCCACTGTCCGCACCGCCACAGTCAGCCGTCCTAGAGCCGGCGTGTGAGCGTATGGTACATAGACCTCAGGTTCCGGCTTCGCATCTAGTTTCGAGTACTTCAAATCGGCTACAACGCCTACAACGGTTGCCATTGATGGCGGACGACCTGGCAACCGAACACGCATTCCAATCGGGTTCCTGCCGTCAAAAACAGTCCGCGCGATGCTCTCGTTGATTATTGCAACGGGCGCTGGTTCGCCATCGGTCATCCAGCGCCCCTCCACTAAGCGCAATCCCATCACTCTCGTTAGGGCCGCTGAGGTCGCATTGAAGACAGCGGCCTGCGGCGGGGCAGCCCCTGGGACGGAAACGCCTTCCACGAAAAGAAAAATCCTAGCGCCAGGGCTGGTCACGGTTGCTGCCTGGACTCCCGGAATCGACGGTATTTTGCGAAGAAGCTCATCAACGTAGGCGCGTTGGCGCGCCATTTCGCGGTACTGCAATCCAGAAAACTGGAGTTTCATTACCAGAATGTGTTCCGGATCGAATGCAGGCCCGTGCGCGTTCATACGCCAGAAGCTCTTCACCATCAAACCGGCTCCGCTGAGCAATATCACCGCTAGAGCCAGTTCGACAACAACGAGGAGTCTACGAACCTGAAGGCTTCCGGAAGTTGCAGAAAACGTCCTCGCGCCATCTTTGAGCAAATTGTGCACATTCACATTCCAGAGAGCAATCGCCGGGCTCAATCCGAAGAAAAATGCTGTGAAAAGCGAAGTACTGAGAGCGAACGTTAGCGCGCGACCGTCAATTGTCGCTTCCGTCAAGCGCGGAATGGCCTGAGGAATAAGATGAAGTACTATCGCGAGTCCCCAGCGGGCGAAAAGCACACCAGCCGCTCCGCCTAGCAATGCAAGCAGTGTGCTCTCCACCAGGAATTGCCTCAACACCCGAAAGCGTCCTGCACCGAGCGAGATTCGGATCGCGATCTCTCTCTGCCTGGTGGACGATCGGGCGAGCAGCAGGTTCGCAATGGTGGCGCACGCAATTAAAAGCACAAAGGCCACCGCTCCCATCAAGACCCACAGCGCCTGACGAGCATCTCCTACTAGCTTTTCCCGGAGCGGAAGGACGCTCAACTGTTTCTGGTTCGTGAACCACTTAGGATTTGCCTCTGCGATCCGGGTGCGGATGGCCTTGAGCTCGGTCCGCGCGCGATCTATGGAAACACCCGGTTTTAGTTTAGCTACAACAAGATTGATAGCTACTCCGTTCTGGCTGCGGACGCGTTGTTCCGGCAAATGGAGCATGGGACGATAGGCGGCGACATCACTGACGGAATCGAACCCTGGAAAGACCGGCGGGGAGAGCTGAAATCGAAACTGCTCTGGAAGAACCCCGGAAATCACAACCTGTTGTCCATCAATGTCTATCGTTCTTCCGATAACATTGGGATCACTGTGAAATTGCTGCTCGAAGAATTTATGCGAAAGCAATAAAGTGTTTGTCTCGTCAATCTGAGGCAGACGTCCGAGCACCGGCCGAGCTCCGCTGACTTCCCAGAAGTCCTCCGAGACAACCATCACTCGCGCGCGAGTGACATCATCTCCAGTTGCAATTGTTTGATCCGAAGGACCATAACCGACCATGCGTTCAAACGAGGACGCTTGATCTTTCCAGTCCATCCAATCGGCCTTGGCCACCGCTTCCGAATTGAAGACTATGTCCTGCGTAGAGAGCGATACGAGCCGCTCGGGATTCGGATATTGAATCGGCCGCAGGAGCACAGCGTTGAACACGCTGAATACCGCCGTGTTCATTCCGATGCCTAGGGCTAGAGTTAGGATTACGATCACACTGAAGCCAGGGTTCTGGCGAATCATCCGGACACCATAACGGGCGTCCTGAAAAATCTGATCAATCCAGATTGGAATCCATACGGCGCGTATTTCTTCCTTGACAAGGCCCACGTTTCCAAATGCGCTGAGAGCGGCCCGACGCGCTTCCTCTGGCGTCATGCCGCGGGCGATGTGGTCCTGCGTGTCCTGTTCGATGTGATCGTTAATCTCCCGATTCAGGTTCTCCAATGCCTTTTGCCGTCGGGTCACGGCTTTCCGTCCTGTTCCGCCGGCCGCAGGATTCGCGCGATCGCTTGCGCCAACTTGTCCCATTTGGTGGTTTCCACATCCAGTTGCTTGCGACCTTTCGCCGTCAAGCTGTAATATTTGGCCCGGCGATTGTTCTCCGAGACTCCCTCCTCGACGGAAATCCACCGTCGCTTGATCAACCGGTGCAGGGCCGGGTAGAGTGACCCCTGCTCCACCTGCAGCACGTCCTCGGAGTTTCGCTCGATCGCTTTTGCTATGGCATGTCCGTGCACAGGCCCTCGCTGCAATGTTCGAAGAATCAGCAGGTCGAGAGTGCCTTGAAGGAGTTCGATGCGGTTATTGCCATCCTTAGTAGACATTCTAGGTAAAAATAAGACTCTTTCAGTAGAATGTCAAGGGGAGAGTAGAATCCCTGGTGAAAAGTTAAGTTTCAGCGCCCACAGGTCGTACTGAGGACATGCCCACCTGTGGGCTAGCTTCTCGGAGCCAGTTGAAGTGGATCAGGCTCCTGAGATGCAGCGCTAGAAGGAATTATTGTCCTGGGTGGAAGTGGATACCGATAATGCTGCTTAACAGATTGGCCGCTTGGTTACGGCGAGTTGCGGCTGGCGTATTCCCAAATCTCGGCGTCTGAGGCGCCGCCCGGCACGGGGATTTATCAGATTCTTACCAAAACCTCTCACGAGATTTCCTCGAACGCCCGTGCCCGGCCGCTGCGAGTCTGATATCATCGCCTCCAAACGGGTATAAAAAACCAGGAGACCTCATGCGTACACGAATTTTGCTTGTCGCGATCCCGATTGCCGCTCTGTGGATGACGGGCCAAACCGGGACCCCCATCACGAGCAATCCGTTGCCGGAGCCTATCATAAAGCGGGGAATCGCCGTGGAGATCAAGGATCTTGTACGTCTGCCCGACACCCGTGGGCTCCGCCCCCGGGACCAGGACGTAGCCCCCGGCGCCTGGGCCCGCATCAGCAACGTGCGTGATCTCCCCGATGGCCGCCGTTTCGCCAACGACTCGCGTGGCTTTCTCTATTGGATCGACACGAACAATCAGCCGCACATTTACTTGAATATCGCGGAGGCTTTTCCTTACTTGTTCTATCAAAGCGGCCTGGGAAGCGGTTTTGGCGGCTTCGCCTTTCACCCGGACTTCGCTACTAACGGCCTTTTCTACACAATATCCAGTGAGTCCGTGGCGGGGAATCCAAAGACTCCAGACTTTATGCCGATCGGGTTTGGCTTCAAGGATGCGACGTACCACAACGTCATCACCGAGTGGCACGCCACCAACCCAGCCTCGAATAAATTCGAGGGCACGCGGCGTGAACTCCTCCGGGAAGCTCACGTTGTGCAAAGCCTGGCGCATGCGATGGGCGCCGTGGAGTTCAACCCCACAGCGAAGCGCGGCGATCCGGATTATGGCCTTCTTTACACCAGCGGTAGCGATCATGGGTTCAGCAATGGCGGCGGACCGCACGCCAGCAATCCGGCCCAAACCCAGCGGCTCGATTCCATCACGGGGGCTATCATGCGCTTCGATCCGCGCCCCCCATCGGTGTCGGGAGGGCAGAAGGGACTCGGCGATTACACCATCCCGCTGGTGAACAAGTTTGCGGCCGACGGCGATCCGAAGACGCTGGGCGAAATATATGCCTACGGATTCCGGAATGCGCACCGCCTTTCCTGGGATACCGACGGAACCATGTTCGCTTCCGACATCGGAATGAACCAGGTCGAAGAGATCAACATCGTCCGCAACGGCGAAAACTACGGTTGGATGCTGCGCGAGGGTTACTTCAATAACGGCCGGCCTCGCGGTGGCGCGCTGAACGAGTTGTATCCGCTTCCGCCGGAAATCCTCGACGGGCGAGTCAAGGACGGATTCACCTACCCGGTGGTCATTTTCGATCACGACGAGGGCCGTGCCGTGACCGACGGCTTCGCCTATCACGGGCGGATCCCGGCGCTCAATGGGAAGTTCGTGTTTGGCGATATTGTGTCCGGGCGCGTATTCGTCTCCGACGTGGCCGCGATGAAGAAAGCCGACGACGGTATCCCCCGCACGGTTGCGCCGGTTGAGGAGATGCAGCTTTTTGTGCACGACGCCAGCGGCAAACGGGTGGACGTGACCTTTAAAGAACTGATCGAAAAGACCATGGGCGCCACCGTGGCCCGGACCGACCTGCGCATCAGCCGCGGCCGCGACGGCGAGTTGTTTCTCACGTCAAGGCAGGACGGCATGATCCGGATGCTCGTTCCACCCCGGTAACCATTCCGATATCAATGGGGGGAAATGGGGACAGGCTATCCCAGATTGTCCTACGGTCGCGTCTAGGTAAGCTGCCATAAATACTAATCGTTGAAAACGATCCGCGAGAATGCCATCATGCTCGTACGGTCCACGCACTCGTCCGACGCCGAGCCCCTTTCGCCCTTCGCAAGCCAATATTCGGAAGTCGCTGCACTTACATTCACCCATCTACAGCTTGGGCGAGAAAGTCGTATGGCAGCTCATCAAGCCGTACGCCGAATCAGCAGGCATCCCGAAACAACCTCGGACCCGTTTCGTCAGGTAGCACCGGGGAAAAATCAAATCACTGTCCATTCTTGTACTCGCACACTGATTCGCCGTCCTCTGCTATAGGCAATTTCAGGCTTTTGTTCCCACCAGCAGCCTGTGTCCATTATCACCATAGGCGCTCTATGCCCGTATTCTAGATACTTGTCAGGATACGAGGTACAGCAGATTGGTCCAGTATAGGCCTAGCTGACCAGTGGTCCAAAAAAAATTCTGCGCTGGCTCCCAAATACAGGCCGTTCAGCAGGGTTCTGGTTAATGCTCCCCCGCAACCCGGTCATATCGGGGGAGCTTTCGAAACCTGGTTCAGTGTTAGGGCAACTTATAGGTCACAAAGGTGGTGCCGGCCGCAATGGCAATGTATTGTTTCCCGTCCTTGCCCATGTACGTGATCGGATTTGCGTGGGCGACCTCCGGAGTCTTCACGCTCCACAATTCCCGACCGGTCTTACTGTCGAAGGCGCGGAACATGCTGTCGATGGCTGCGCCAATGAAAATGACCCCGCCGGCGGTTGTCATCGGGCCACCGCCCAAATTTGATGCGCCAGTCTTTATACCCGCTGGCACTCCCTCCATAGTACCGAGGGGTATCTGCCAGGCGATGTCGCCCGTGTTCACATTAACGGCGGTCAGTCTGCCCCAGGGCGGCTGCCAGCAAGGCCACCCATTGACTGCCGCAGCTAAGCGAGGAACGCCGGCGGGTCGTCCGAATAATCTCTGCGATTCGGGAGGGGCGGCTGGGTCCGAATCCAGATGCGTAGTGTTCAGCATCCAGCCCGAATCCGTCGTATTGATAATGTAGTATCCCAGGGTCGGATCGAAAGCTCCGCCACCCCAAGTCGCGGCACCCAAGTTATTGGGCAGAACGAGCACTCCCTCCGCCGAAGCTGGTGTGTAGGGTCCGCGATTGCGCCCGCCATCCACTTTTCCCAGCAGTTCGAGGCATGCCTTCTCATGTTCAGGGGTTACCTTCGCGATATCGTCCGGATACTTAAAGCTCAACCGGGTCAATGGCGGAGGCTTCACGGGGAACGGCTGGGTCGGCGAGTACCATTCGCCAGGCACGTCTCCTTTAGGTACCGGACGCTCCTCCACCCCATAGATGGGTTCGCCGGTAACGCGGTTCAGTATGAACAGCAAGGCGACTTTATTCATTGCACCAACGGCCGGGATTTTCTTGCCGTCCTTGACCACATCAAACAGCAAGGGCGGTACCGGCATGTCGTAATCCCAGATATCGTGATGTGTGACTTGAAAATACCATTTCAGCTTTCCTGTCTCAGCATCCACAGCAACAATGGAGTCGGAGAACAAGTTCGCGCCCGGCCGGTCTGTTCCGTAGTAGTCATTATTGACGGAACCCAGCGGCATGTAGAGAATTCCGCGTTCCGCGTCCACGCTGAAAAAAGTCCACACGTTCGCGCCGGAAACCTTTTTCCATGAGTCCCCAAGCCAGGTTTCATGGCCCATTTCACCGGGACGTGGCACGGTGTGGAACGTCCACACCAGCTTACCCGTACGCAGGTCCCATGCGCGCACGTCGCCGGCTGGTCCTTTGGATCCCGTTTCGTCAATATTGTGGGCACCAGTGAATACGAGGTTCTTGTAAACGAAGGGAGCAGAATTGAGGCCATAGTGGATGTTCGGAAACCCGTTCATGATCTCGGGCGTTCTTAGATTCACCACGCCTTCGTTGCCGAATCCCGGATTCGGTTTGCCAGTCTTCGCGTTGATGGAATACAGCTCACCATCTGGAGTACCAAACACAATCTGCGGAGGCGTCTGTTTGTCGCCCGGCCAATATGCCAAGCTGCGCATGGATCCAAGATTGGATCGCTTCTGATCTATCATTTTCCCGGCAAACTCCCAGAGGACCTTGCCCGTTTCGGGTTCCAGCGCAGCCACGCGGTTGACTGGGTACCCAACGTACAAGACGCCATTGACCATAATCGGGATCGACTGACTCGAACGGGCCCGACCCTCATTCTTCATCATCTGGTAGCTCCATGCTGGTACCAGCTTGGATACGTTCGTCGCGTTGATCTGTTTGAGGAGCGAATAGCGCTGCCCCCCGGGGTCATGCGCATAGGATGGCCAATCGTTTTGCGCATACAGCGCTGGCAGCACCAAACTGACAACCGATAGCAACCACGAGGTTCGCATGTTTTAAGTCCTTTGCCCTTCTAAAGACGGTACGTCTGCACCAAGTATGATATCGCAGGCTCGCCATTCCAGCAGAGCAGCCGTGTGACGTATACTGGCAGAATCCGGGGGATGGCGTGCGGGGCATAAAACACGAAAGGAATGATCGGGATGAAATCACTTTCCATCAGCACGCTCGCCGCGATCATTATTGTGGCCAACGCAGTCGCCCCGGCGCAGACTCCTCCCTCCACCGTTGACGGTTACCTCGGAGCCGCCAAAGTTGCCGCTGGCACCGATTGGGCAAGCACGTTTCTTCGCCTTTGTATCCCTGCTCCAAGCACGGGACAACCTCTGATCACATTGACGGAAGCCACGCGCGTCATTCCCCGCAGGGAAACATGGTATGCCGAGCCGGCCAAAGCCGCCGATAACCTCTATTTTCTTGGCACAAAGAACGTCAGCTCATGGGCAATCGTGGGCAGCCAAGGCATCATCGTCATCGAGGCGCTGTGGGACTACGCGTCGAAAGATGAGATTTTGGACGGCCTCAAGAAGCTCGGCTTGGATGCGAGCAAGGTCAAATACGTCATTCTCTCGCACGCTCACCCGGACCACGACGGTGGCGCCAGAATTCTTCAGGACGCGATTCCAGGTGTACATATCATCTACGGCGCTGGAGATTGGGACTTGATCGAAAAATTAGAAAGCCACTTTGGCGGTAAGCCGAAGCGTGACGTCGTGGGAGACGACGGGATGAAGGTTTCCGTTGGAGACGCCTCGGTCCAGATCGTCACAATGCCCGGCCACACGG
The DNA here is from genome assembly GCA_902826605.1 of uncultured Acidobacteriota bacterium. Taxonomy (GTDB): domain Bacteria; phylum Acidobacteriota; class Terriglobia; order Bryobacterales; family Bryobacteraceae; genus Palsa-187. Next base: position 247,601 of record CADEFM010000007.1, on the reverse strand, counting down.
AGGGAACGCTCTCTTATCTGTTTGAAATACGGGACAACGGCAAGCCGCTTCGCGTCGCCTACATCGGCGGGGAGGTGTTCCCTTTCAATGCCGATTCGGCCTACTACGAACGCTTTCTCGCATCTTCACGGAAGATGGGGAAAGCGGCTGCCGACTACGGCGCCACTGTCCTGCTGACCAACCACAGCGAGTACGACGACGCTTACTATAAGTCTCATTTTGCCGCGAATCGTAAACCGGGCGAAGCGAACCCGTTCGAAATAGGCGCCGACCGCGTCGCGCGCTATTTCACCGTCGTTCAAAGTTGCGCGACAGCCGCCCGAATCCGTTCCACCGGCAAATGAAAACTTCACACAAATACATTCAGTCGCCGCCACGGTGAGCGCCCGAAACTTGGCGTGGTATTCGGTTGCCCCTTGCGGGTGCCCGTTCAACAGTGGTCCTTCTACGTTCTTCTGGCATCCGGCGAATACAATGAAGATTAGGCGGCGCGGCGCCATCTGCCTGAAGGAGAAACAGCTATGGTCCGATTCGGTCGAAACGTCCAGTGTCTGTTCCTCGGGAGCGCTCTGGCCGCAGTGATGGCCGCGATCCTGGGGGCACAGGCCAGTGCACGCCCGATTGCGGCCAACAACGACGAAAGCGGCCGCTCGCTCAACGCCGCGGCGAAGTGAAATGTCAGTAAGGAGCCCGGCACGCATGCCTCTTCACTTATTCGCCCGCTTGCTCGTGCTCGGTATCCTCGTCGCCTCGGCAAGCTGCAGTCGATTTGACCAAAGTCAGGTGCCGGTGATCGCCGTCGGAAAGGGCCTTCGACCGGAGATCTCCTGGACGCCGTCTCCTGCCTACACGCTGACCGTGTATGAAGGAGACAAGGACGGAGACGGATTCGGTGCGATCTGGTACGCTACCGGCGCCGGGGGCTACCAGAACCTACTCCATTCGCCGGTGACCTATGGGGTACCGCCTGCTCACTCCGAGGTCGCGGCGGGGCCCCCACTCGAGTCCGGGAAAACGTACACAGTGAGCATCGCGCGGAAGGACGAGAAGGGCGGCGGTGACGGTTTCACGAACACGCGCCAGCGCTACGTTGGGACACATACGTTCGTGGCCGCAGAGTAGTGGTACCGCGAAAAGGTCGAGGCCCGTTTCTTGAGCCTGGATTTCGACCATCTGCCGAATGACCAAGTATGCCCTGCACGGATTTCTACTGTAGGTCGGAACAGTCGACTAGCCGCTAGAAAAAGATTTTCGACCAGCAGCGAAGCAAATCACACCTCGCCCGGATCTAACAGGTGAATGAACAGCAGTTCAATCATCATCTCAAAGGAACAGGAGCTTTTATGAAGTCTCTCTCTCTGTTAGTTTGCGGCTCTGGCCTGATCTTCCAGATGTATGCGCAGACGATTGTCCCCGACAAGAAAACCGTTATGACTATTAGCGCTCCGATCAAAGTACCGAGTGCCACGACGGAGCTTCCAGCCGGCAAGTACATAATTCGGCTAATGGAATTGACGGGCACACGGAACATCGTCCAGATCTACAATGAGCGCGAGGACAAGCTCCTTGCCACCGCGCTGGCAATACCGAACTACCGGTTGCAGCCCAGTGGCAAGACTTCGATTACGTTCTGGGAGGCACCGGTTGGTGAGCCTGAAGCACTGCGGTCCTGGTTTTATCCGGGGGATATGTATGGTGTTGAATTCGCTTATCCCCCAAAAGCTGCCTCCGCAATCGCCCGACGGAGCAAGCAAAACATACCGACGGTTTACTCAGAATCGGATAAAACGGCGGACCTAAAAGATGCGAGGATCGGCCTAACTACGCCGGAAGGTAAGGAAGCCGAACTTGACAAGCAGTCGTATTCCAATGGGTGGGAGAAAAAATAGCTTCCTCGCGTGCACCGATTCTTGCGTGTGTCGCACTATCCCAGGGACATCACGAACAGTTGCGAGAACCCTTTGGGCAACAAAGACGCTGGTTTGCCATTGCAAGTCGAGCGCAAGCTCGGGTGCCGGTCATGGTTTTGGTGTATAGCAATCCTGATCGTCAGGGTAAGTGCTTCGTTTGCATAGTATCTGAAGGAGAGACGGAGCGGTTGGTTAAGTCAGCGCCCTGCTCGGCTGTTCCGCCATCTTCAGTGCGAGACCACCAGATTTCCAACAGTCCGATGGTGATCGCCAGGGCCAAAGGGCCCAGAATCAACCCCGCTGGCCCGAATAGGCTGATGCCGCCCAAAATCGCGAAAAATGTAGGGACGGTATGCAACCGAAGGCGATCACCCACGAGATACGGATAGAGAATATTGTCAATTGTGCCAATGGCGAGCACGCCCCAGCCCACCAATACTAAGGCCTTAATCCAACTACCACTCAGCGCCAAATATGCTGCGATGGGTCCCCACACAATGAACGTTCCGAATACGGGCACTAAAGCCATGATGAACGTGGCCACACTCCACAAGATCACCGCTGGGACCGCCAGAATCGTGTACATAACTCCAGCCAGTACGGACTGCACCAGCGCGACGGTAATCGAGCCATTAACCGTCGCGAGAATTGTATTGGCAATGCGTTCGAACATCCTGCTTACTTCCTGGTCAGAGAGCGGGACCAGACTGCGGACTGCCTTCAGGGCGCCGTCACGGTCTCGGTAAAGGAAGAACAACACAAAGAGCACAATCCCCAATTGTGTCAATACGCTGATCGAGCCTTTTAGAAAGCTTCCGGTCTGGCCGGCCAGCTGTCGTGCGAGACCGATTAGCTGCGTCTCTAAATCTAGATTCGATTCTGCCCATCGCAGAACATCGCCAAGCACCGGCTTTTGGTAGATTGCATCGCGCCATTGTGTCCAGGTGCTCTCTCCCTGCAGGTGTTCGAGGCTGACGAGGATTTGCTGGGTTATAAAGGTGATCAGCAGCGTGAGTGGTGTGATAATGACCAGGGCAACCAGTATGACGGCGAGGGTGGCCGCCCAGCTCTCATTCCGCAGCCGGTGCAGCAGCCATCGATAGGGCTTGTACGTCGACACTGCTAGTGCCAGCGCGATGGCAAGTGCCGGTATGAATGGTTGAATAATGAGGTAGCAGACGTATAACGCAAGAAGCGTGGCCGCAGCGAGAGCTAGTGTCAGTACACGCTCGCGGCTGAACCACTTCGTATCGGTTGGTCCGGAGAGAAGGCCCACACCTAATCATGGCATGACCCGTTGCTAGTACCCGGTCAATGGCACGAGAGGGGAGCACTAGCCGGGAAAACGGGCGATGCTACGGAAGTACATCCCATCGGAATGGCTTTCACGCGCGAGCTGCCAGCCGGCACAACGACGTGCATCAAAAGGTAGCCACTTCTCTTCTATTTTTCCGATTCTCGCGCGGCGTCACATGAGACTCACGTCCCGGCTTCCCGCGCCGGGCGCGGGCGCACGCTAGAATATGCGGAAGCGTTTCATTATCCATTTACGGACAATTTTTGTTCGCCCCTAAGATCATGCTTGGCCATTAGACGATCCCATCTCACGATCAACTTCGAGCCAAGTGTTTCGTACTGCTTTTCCCAACTATAGATCGCATCCAGACAGGCATGGTCGATGTGCTGAAGTTTCTGAATGTGCACATGCAACTCAGACCCTGCGGGCACGGTTTCGAGTACTTCTGCGAGACGAGGCAATGCCAGAAACGTGACCGACCCTTCGAGGATCAGTTCAGCGCGTCTCCCTGATCCATCCACCTCCAAGTGGATCGTGGCGTGTGTCAGCGAATATATAAGCCTGATCAGGCTCAACACGATCCCGACCAGGACTCCAGTAAGGAGATTCGTCACCACTATACCAATCAGCGTAGCGGCATAGATTCCAATCGGGACACGTCCATATTTAGCCAGTTCTCGCACATTCTCTATACTCACGAGCTTGAATCCGGTATATACAAGCAGAGCAGCCAGGGCGGATGTTGGCACCAATCGCAAGACTCCGGGTAGGGAGACTACAAAGGCCAGCAGCAAGGCGCCATGCAAGATGGCAGACAGCCGCGTCCGCGCACCTGCCTGGACGTTCGCCGAGCTTCGCACGATTACCCCGGTCATAGGCAAAGCTCCAAAAATGCCACAGATGAGATTTCCGATACCCTGAGCTCTTAGTTCGCGGTTGAAGTCCGTGCGCGGCCCAGTATGCATACGATCCACTGCGGTCGCACATAGCAGGGTTTCAGCGCTGGCGATCAGGGCCACTGCCAGTGCGGCTCCACCAATAGAGACATCGAACAGTCTGCGCAGCGTAGAGGTGCTCGGCCAAGTGACATCTTCCAATAGGTTGGACGGAACATCCACATACTTGATCGATAATTCAAGCGCGGATGCTACCACCGCGGCCAACACTACGGCGATCAAGGTAGAGGGCACGAATGCCAATTTGGAGGGGCGAAATCTGGTCCAGAATAAGATCGTGATTATGGTGACCATTCCAATCATCGCCGCCAAATGGTGAGCAGTGGCCTCAGCGGGCACGATGCTTTTGTAAAGTGACTCGGGGATGGAGAGGATATTTTGGATGCCGGTGCCCTTAGGGCTGTCGTCCACCATCACGTGAAATTGAGCAGCGAAGATCAGGACTCCGATGCCCGCGAGCATGCCATAGATCACCGGCGGCGCTACTGCCCGGAAGTACTGGCCCCATTTTAGGATGCCCGCAAGCAGTTGAATAATTCCTGCAGCCAGCACAATGGCACCCAGCATTTCGATGCCGTGTTGTTGCACGAAATCCCAGATGATTACCGTCAAACCCGCGGCGGGACCGCTGACTTGAAGGGGTGAGCCAGCCAGAAATCCTACCACCAGGCCCCCCACAATTCCCGTGATTAGGCCCAGAGCCGGTGGAACCCCCGAGGCGATGGCTATGCCCATGCACAGAGGCAGTGCAACCAGAAATACGACAATGGAGGCAAGGCAATCGCTTCCGAATACACCCTTGTTGATCATTGATCAATTCCTTATTCGTCAAGTCCTGTTACTCCAACGCGCTCGGGTCGGGATCCGCTGCATAGATCATCAACGCACTCTATCCCTGTTGGAGATCGTTTTGGAACCGCCAATGTTACATCAAAGGAGGGCGACCTTACAGGTGGTGGACGGTAACAGCGTTGCAGTAAATGCATGGCATCACGGCACGACTGACTCATCGCAGCAGCCACGCCCTGCGCGGCCAAACTAAAGTCCCTAGTGCTCGATAGGTGTCGTCGACCACTCCAAAGCGCGCTTATGATACGGCGCTGGGATGGTGTTTGAGCAGGGACCCCAGCTCAACTTCACTAAGGAGACGGTAACTAATCAGTTCCGGACATTTCTGTTAGAACGTGGAATTACTATCCTTACCGACTGGGAATGCTTACTGAGACGTGCCGGAGGCCTATCCCATTCATCAGGGCAATTTATAGGTTAGCAACGTTGTGCCAGCAGCAACAGCAACATATTGCTTCCCATCTTTGCCCATGTACGTGATAGGATTTCCGCCACGGATTAACTCTTCCGTCTTCACGCTCCATAGCTCTCGACCTGTCTTGGTTTCGAAGGCACGGAAAAGGCGGTCGGTGGCTGCTCCAATAAAGAACAATCCTCCGTCGGTCGATGTCGGACCTCCGAACTGGGAATTGGGCGCACCCGTCTTCATTCCGGCAGGAGCACCTTCCGCTGTGCCAAACGGGATCTGCCAGGCGATATCACCCGTATTGACATTCACGGCCGTAAGCCTTGACCACGGCGGCTGCCAGCAAGGCCAGCCGTTGACCGAAGTAGGGGGCCCGGTTGGATGAAAGTATAAAAGCGGCGATTCTGGAATGCCTTTGCTCCTGAATCGCCGGTACTCCGGCAACGTCGCTGGATCCACATCGAGCCGTTGAATGACACTTATTTGACCGGTATCGGCGGTGTTGATGATGTAATAGCCTAGATTCGGATCGAACGTGCCGCCGGTGAACTCCGCCCCGCCAAGAACAGTTGGGAAGAAGAGCGCACCCTTTTCGGATGGCGGCGTGTAAGCTCCGCGGTTGCGCCCACCGTCTTCTTTCAGGAACAACTCCCGACAGGCAGCCTCATGCTCCGGAGTCACCTTGGCAATATCCTCAGGATACTGAAAGCTCACTCGCCCAAACACCGGGGGCTTCACGGGAAACGGCTGTGTCGGCGAATACCATTCATTCGGCAAGTCTCCTTGTGGCACTGGGCGCTCTTCCACTCCATAGATCGGCTTTCCGGTCACGCGATCCAAAATAAACAACATCGGCATCTTCGTCATTACTCCGACAGCCGGAATTCTCTTGCCATCCTTGACGACATCGAACAGAATCGGAGGAACCGGCATGTCAAGATCCCACAGATCATGATGGACCGCCTGAAAATGCCACTTTCGCTTTCCTGTTTCGGCATCCACAGCTACGATTGAGTTCGCGAACAAGTTAGCGCCTGGCCGATCAACGCCATAGAAATCATTGAGCGCGGAACCTAAAGGCATGTAAAGAATGCCACGCTTTTCATCTACCGTGAAAAAGCTCCACACGTTCGCGCCGGATACATTCTTCCAGGAGTCTCCAATCCAGGTCTCATTACCCGCTTCACCGGGCCGCGGAACTGTATGAAATGTCCATACCAGTTTCCCGGTGCGCAAATCCCACGCGCGCACGTCGCCCGCCGGCCCTTTCGATCCGAATGCATCGGGGTTGTGACCGCCAGTAAACACCAGGTTTTTGTAAACGAAGGGTGCAGATGTAATTCCCAAATGCATGTTCGGGAAATCTTTCATTACTTCGGGTGTTTTCAAGTTCACGACACCCTCATTCCCAAACCCAGGATTCGGTTTCCCGGTCTTAGCGTTCAGAGAGTAAAGCATACCTTCTTCCGTGCCAAACACGATTTGGGGCGGCGTGAGTTTATCTCCAGGCCAGTATGCGAGCCCTCGCATGGAGCCACCTCTAAAGTGCGTAAGGTGTTCGGCTGAAGCATAATCTCCAGGTGCCGTATACTCCCAAAGCACTTTTCCAGTCTCTGGTTCTAGCGCTGTGACGTTATAGATCGGATAAGAAAGGTACATCACACCGTTGACCACGAGTGGCGTGGATTGGCTGGGCCGGAAAATCTGCCCTTCCTTGCGCATGGAATAAGTCCACCCCGGAATCAGCCTCGATACATTGGCAGTGTTGATCTGTTTTAGCGGTGAGTGGCGTTGGTTGTTTGCGTCGCGTCCCCATGAAGGCCAGTCACTCTGTGCCTGAAGCACGGGTAACGCGATTCCAGTGATGATTGCTATCGATTTAAGGTTGAGCATACGCTTCATCCAAGATTCATTTGCGCAATGGCACGGCAATAGCGCACCAGCTAAATTCGGCAATCGAATGGTTGTCACCAGCCGATCAAGGTCCAGGCTACCACCAAATGTTTCTAGGGCGAAAGACCCTGGAAGACTCCGGAGCAAGACTAGGCTCGGGCCGGTCCGCGCTGAGCGCCAGCGAGTTGATTCAATAGCTGGGGATTGTGAAAACCGGAGGCGCTGGCCTGGATCAATTCCGGTGTTCACCATCGCGCGCGCACTACCGGCGGATTTCGGTCCTCAACTCCTGACACTATCACCGCAGCTGTCGGCTCGGTCCGCGTACCGATGAGCCAACGACCTGTAACCCAAATTCACAAATACGTAACCCAATATTTACATTCGTAACTTAATCTCGGTTACAACCAGATGAAAATGATCTTGAAGACGGCCTTGCTAGCAGTATTTCTGATTCCTTGTGCGTGGGGGGACGAAACAGAATTCCAAGCCTTGTTGGCCGCGAAAGCTGAGCTCGAGCGTGCAAGCCAGATGCTGCACGAACAGGCGAAAGTGATGGAAACCTTACGCAAGAGTATCGCCGAGCAGCAAGGAAGAATCGATCGGATACAGGCAGCAATGGCGCCAACGCCTGGGGTCGAGCAGAATGATGGTCTAGTTCCGGCTGATTCCGTCACACCAATCTCAACAACGGCCTTGACGTTGACGGCATTGCGAACTCCAACTCCGGTGATTGCCCACCCGACGGATGTACCGAAGAGCGATCCGCCAAGAGTGGTTGCGGCAGCGAAGATTGCTCGCCCGCCAGAGCAGCGACCCTGGCATGAGAAATATTCACTCCGGGGATATTCTCAATTTCGATACAACAGGTTATTTTCAACCAACGGTCTGCTGGCCTGCGAACAATGCGATCGCTCGGTGGGCCTTAACAATGGCTTCTTCATCCGCCGTGCGAGATTCATTTTGAGCGGTGACGTTACGGACAAGATTTATATGTATTTTCAGCCCGACTTTGCGACCTCGTCCGGGAATCTCAACTTCGCCCAAGTGCGTGACCTCTACTTCGATGTCGCGTTTGATCGCAAGAAGGAGTTTCGCGTGCGCGTGGGCCAATCGAAGATCCCCTTCGGTTTTGAAAACTTGCAATCGAGCCAAAATCGCCTATCGCTGGATCGTGCCGATCCGCTCAATAGCTCGCATGCCAATGAGCGCGATTTAGGAGCGTTCTTTTACTGGGCACCTGCGCCCGTCAGGCGGAGGTTCACCGACCTTGTAAATAGCGGGTTAAAGGGCTCTGGCGATTATGGCGTATTTGGGATAGGCGTGTACAATGGCCAAAACGCCAACCGCCCGGAAGGCAACAACAATCTACATACCGTGGGCCGTGTGACGTATCCCTTCAAATTGAAGGGTGGTCAGATCATCGAACCCGGCGTCCAAGCCTATACGGGTCGGTTTGCTGTAACCAGCGATCAGCGTGGTGCCGCAGTTGGCGGCCCGGTTAACTTCAGCGATCAACGCGCCGCGTTGAGCTTGGTTGTTTATCCGCAGCCCCTCGGCTTTCAAGCCGAATATAACGTTGGAACCGGTCCGCGCTTCAATCCATCCACCAAGCGAATTGAGCAAAGCGGCCTGCAGGGCGGCTACGCGCAGGCTATGTACTTAAGGAAGATGTATGGACAAACGTTCATTCCTTTCGCGCGATATCAGTACTACAGCGGAGGCAAGAAACAGGAATTGGACGCGCGCAGCTACTTAGTCCGCGATTTGGAACTGGGACTGGAGTGGCAACCCAATCCGTTTCTTGAACTAGTCGGCCTCTATGTCCGCGCCGATCGCACGTTTGAAGACTCCCGCGCGCTTAACAATCGCCAGAAAGGAAATCTGTTTCGAATACAGATGCAACTGAACTACTGACTCGGCGAGTTAAGGCGTAGTTCGCAAACGATTTCGGTCATTCGATGGAGGCGCCGTTCGGCCCCATCACGAAGGAGCTAACGATTTGCGTCCGTGCCGACATACTCAATCGTGATTTCAATTGCTGCGGAAACGTGTCCAGGGCGGGAAGCCACTCAAGCCGCTTTTCGGAAGGTCCGCCGGTACGCGACCGGGCTTGTTCCAAGCACCGCAGCCAACTGGAAACCCGACTCGGACGCAATCTCCTCGACTGATAACGTTGTGGTCTCTTCAGGAGGGGCTGTGGGCCGCGTACGCGCGCCATCGCAACCCACCTTAGGAACTCGGTGCGTTCGGAAACGGGAAGTGATAGAATAGCCCTCGTCCATCAGGAGGTTACATGGTCTGGAAAACATTCAGGGTTTCAGTAGTGGCGATCGCGGTCATGGCGGGCTCCGGTCTCGGGTCCCGGCCTGTCGTCGCACAGGCACCCGCAAAGCCGGAGGCGAAGTCATCGGTGCCGAAGGAATTCTTGAAGAAGCCGCCCAGCATCACGCGTAAGATTCTCGATCAGAAGGAGGTCGGCGACTACGTGCTGACCATGGCGATCGTGGATGTCCCGGTCGGCGGTCGAGAAGGGCGGCACCGGCACGAGGGCGTCCTGATTGGCCTCGTCGAGGAAGGAGTGCTGTCAATGGACCACGAGCCGACAGGCGTGCGCGACTACAAGCCCGGCGAGACGTTCTACATTCCTGATGGGCAGATTCACGAGGGCTTCAACAAAGGCACCGTGCCGACCAAAGTCGTCGGCAGCTTCGTCATTCGGAAGGGGCAGCCGATGGCAGTCCCGATGCCGCTGCCGTAGAGGCTGAGAGACCTCTCTAACCGCCACTGCATACTTTCCCGTTGGCGGCTACCCTCTCCTTCCGACGGGTGTATAATTTAGGTGTGGTAAATCAGCCGTGGACACGAACTAGCGTGTGCATCGGCGCTCTTGCAAGACAGAATTCAGGCGAGGAAGGACGAAAGATGATGATGTTGAGCGCTCGATTTTTGGCACTCGCAATCGCCATTTGCTGCTGGGCATCAACCCAGGCGGCCGGTCAAGCCCCGGCTCCGAACGGAAACGCGAAGGCGGCGGCCTGGAAGTCACCCCGCTCGCCTGAGGGATACCCGGATCTACAAGGATATTGGACAAGCAACACGGCCACACCTTTGCAACGGCCCATTGGCGCCCCGGAGTTTTTAACGGATGATGAGCTCAAAGCTCGCGCAGCAGCCCGGGGAGGGCAACCTCAGAACCCGAATAACCCCTTTCCAGGCCTGTTTGGAATTACATCGGGGGACGCCAGATTCGTCATGCGGCGCACTTCCATCATCTCAGACCCTCCGGATGGAAGATTTCCGCCCCTGACGCCGGAAGCGCAGAAGAAATTTGCTGCGGATCAGGAGCACCACAAGTTGCATCCCCACGACGGCCCGGAGGACCTGTCAACGATCGAGCGGTGTATCACCTGGATTACCAGCGGTCCGCCGATGCTGCCGACTTTTTACAACAATAACTACCAGATCATTCAAACCAAGGATCATGTCATGATCATGACGGAGATGGTGCACGATGTGCGCATCATCCCGGTGGACGGGCGCCCGCATTCGGACATCCGTCAGTGGATGGGCGACTCACGGGGCCGTTACGAAGGCGATACGCTGGTCGTGGAAACGATCAATTTCAACGGGAAACGAGGCTGGTTCGGCACTCCTGCGACCGAGGGAGGCGGAGAGAGGCGCCCCGATCAGCAGATGAAAGTGATTGAGCGGTTTACCCGAACAGCCCCAGACGTACTCCTGTATAAGTTTACCGTCGACGACCCAGGCACCTACACGAAGCCATGGTCTGGAGAGCTTGAGATGCACACGCTGACAAGTCCTATGGTGGAGTATGCGTGCCTTGAAGGAGATCAAGGAATGGAACTCATCCTCAAGGGGGCCCGAGCCGACGAGAAGGCCGCGGCTGAGGCTGCGAAAAAGAAATAGCAGTAGAGTGAAGGGGAAAGTTTAGAAAAGGCAGGAGAAGCCAAATGAAAAGAACACGAATGATTGTTGTCGGTGCCGGTCTCGTTTTAGCCGCCAGTATGGCGTGGGGGCATCACGCACTCGCCTCGGAATTTGACGTAACCAAGGAAGTTCATATTACGGGAACGGTCGTAAAATGGGAACTGGTCAATCCGCATGCCTGGATTTATGTTGATGTAAAAGACGAGAACGGGCAGGTGGCTCGCTGGTCGTTTGAAGCGGGCGGCTCCCCCAGTGCTCTGATACGGCGTGGTATGAACAAGACCTCTATACCGGTCGGCGAAGTAATTGTGGTGGACGGTTTTCGGGCTAAAGATGGATCAACCCGGGCCAGCGGCACTAATCTCACATTTCCTGACGGGCGAAAGCTCTTTATCGGCACCGACAACCCAGCCGAGGGACCCGGCGCAGCCAAGAAATAGCTTCAAAAGCCGACACAAGGACGCCGGATGGGACCTCCCATGGCACTGACTGCCATGGGAAACTGCCGACTGCGGCACCACTGCCCTGCTGATTACCACACCGAGTACGACAACGCTTTCTACAAAGCTCATTTCGCCGTAAACCGTAAGCCGGGAGAAGCGAACCCGTTTGAGACAGGCCCGGATGCAGTCACGCGATCCGTACCACGGCCAACGAAATGAAAAATTGGGTTCAGAAACTTCGTGGGAAGCTAAAGGTCGGCTGCAGGTTTGATCCCGGAATTTCATACTTGCAGGTGGGCCCGAGAACCGGCAGTGAGCAACGGGCAAAACGCCTTTGCAGCACTCTGTTGGCTGAGGTAAACTGTTGAAGTCGATTATGCTAAGCGCAAAATTGACTTCCAAGAGGCTGACATCCAGGTTGACGTTTGAAGCTTGAGTTCCAGGAGAATATAATGCGCGCAGCTTTGCTCTTTATGATTGCCTTGTTGGTTCCGGCTCTTTCCATGGGCCAGACGGCGCCTCGCACGACGCTGGATATTTATGTCATCGATGTAGAAGGCGGGACGGCCATATTATTTGTGGCTCCTTCCGGCGAATCGATGCTGATCGATAGCGGCGGTCTCCAGCGTGATTTATCAGACCCACGCGATTCTGGACGCATTATGGAAGCAGTGAACGCGGCCGGCATTCAAAAGATCGATCATATGGTTACGTCGCACTATGATTGGGATCACTATGCTGGCCTGCCGTCCCTGGCTGACCGCATTAAAATCGAAGAGTACATCGATCACGGCCCCAACACTCAGCCCGCCGAACAGGCGGATAAGTTCATGAAGGACATCTATCCACTGCTCTACGCCAAGGCCAAACACACGGTGGTGAAAGCAGGGGACAAGATTTCTCTCGGCGGCGCTGAAGTACTAGTCGTGTCTTCGAATGGCGAATTCATTAAGACACCGACGCCCGGCGGCGGCAAGCCGAACCCCTCATGCGTCAATCTCCAGACTCCCAGGAGCGGAAATGAAGATCTTCAGTCCATCTCGGTTTTTGTTGCATACGGCAAATTCAGCCTGTATCATTCTGGCGATCTCCCTCAGGGCAAAGAAAACGAGATGATGTGTCCGACTACCAGGGTCGGTCCGGTGGATTTGTTGTTAGGATTGCATCACGGAACAGCGCAATCGAACTCACCGGCGCTGGTTCACCCGCTCCGCCCGCGCGTGGCCATCATGAATAACGGCACACGCAAGGGTGGCAATCCCGACGCCATGCGAACCGTATTTACCTCTCCTGGTCTTGAGGATCTCTGGCAAATGCACTTTTCCGTGTTAAGCGGCCAGGAGTACACCGTCCCGGGCATGTTCATTGCCAACTCGTTTGATGACCAGTCAGCGGCCATGCCCATTGCCCCGATTACTCCGCCTCCGCCGGGAACAAGTCAGCCGCCTCAGCCGGCGCATGAAGGCAAAGCATATTGGTTTAAAGTCTCAGTACAGCAGAATGGCACCTTTACGGTGACCAATACGCGCAACGGCTTCAGCAAGACGTATGAGGCGCGCCCGTAGTTGGAGAACTGAAAAACCACAAAAGCGGGGTAGAGAAAACGCGGCGTCGGCCTTACGCCTTGGCGGCACCATGATAGTACACCGGGTCATTACCCGGCTTCCATTTGATATTGCAGCCAACACTTGGTTTTTGGTCCAGGCTAACAGGCCGGCCGGCGAGAAGAGCGTCGATAGCCGCTCTAAGGTCTGCGGCGGTCACCGGTTTCCCATTGCTGGGGCGGCTATCATCGAACTGCCCCCGATACACCAGCTTGCGATCCTGATCAAATAGATAGAAATCTGGAGTGCACGCCGCAGCGTAGCTCTTGGCTACAGTCTGTGTTTCGTCGTAGCAGACCGGGAAATTCAAGCCCCATTCGGCGGCCATCCGCCGCAAACCTTCGGGGGAATCGTCGGCGGAGACAGCCGGATCGTTAGAGCTAATTCCGACGATTCCCACCCCTTTCGCCGAATAAACCTGCCCCACGCGGGCTAACTCCGCCTTGATGTGTTGCACGAAGGGACAATGATGACAGATGAACATCACCAGCAGCGCTTTCGAGCTCTGAAACGACTCTAGCGATATCGCTTCCCCGGAAACAACATCGGGAAGTGAGAAGCCAGGGGCTGTGGTGCCCAATTCGAGCATGGTAGAAGCGGTTAAAGCCATCGCAGGAGTCCTCCCGTCACCGCCATAGCAGGCGGTGACAATTTCCAGTATCTATCAAAAACCTGTAACAAAATCCACAGGGCAACCGCTGCGGCGGGCGCAAATCGGCTACTTGCCACTGCTCGGCTTAAACTCTCTACTCCGGCGCTGGGCTTCGGCAATTTGTTCGGGTGTCATCTCCCTTGCCTGCAAATCTCTTTGCGCTTTGGCGAATCCGTCATCCGGTTCCTGCGCCGCCGCCAGGTCCACCCACATATAGGCCGTAACCGCATCTTTTGGAACCCCCTCACCTTTGCTATATGCCCCGGACAGCTTCATTTGGCCTAAATAATTCCCCTGTTCAGCTGCCCGGCGATACCAAGCAGCAGCCTCCATGAAATCCTTGGGGACCCCTTCACCTCTGCTATAGAGAAGGCCCAAGTTTAACTGTGCATACGCCTCGCCCTGTTCCGCGTGAGTCTTCAACTGTTGTAAGGCTGGTTTGTCGCCTTGCCCCGCGGATTTGGCCAGCTCAGACATACTTTGCTGCGCCAGTGTCACTCCCAGCCCCAGCAACAAGAGAGCGATGATCTTTGCCATGTTTGAATCCTTCAGTCCGTAGGCTACGCCTTCAAGGCAATCTGAAAGTCAAGAATGTGGTTCCCGCCGCCACGGCGATATATTGCTTTCCGTCTTTGCCCATGTAGGAAATTGGATTAGCATGAGCGACTTCTTGCGTTTTTACACTCCACAACTCCTGCCCCGTTTTTGAATCGAAGGCACGGAACATATTGTCGCGAGCGGCTCCAATGAAGGTAAGTCCACCGGCAGTTGTCATCGGCCCGCCACCTAAGTTTGGAGCGCCAGTCTTGATCCCGGCCGGGACTCCTTCCATCGTCCCAAACGGTATCTGCCACGCGATATCGCCCGTGTTCACATTCACCGCCGTCAATCTGCCCCACGGCGGCTGCCAGCATGGCCAACCCTTCACCGATGGCGAAGGTCCACGGGGACGTCCGTACAATGTGGGGGACTCGGGAGGTCCGAGCGTAAAGGTATCCAGCGCAGTCGAGCGAGGGACGCTGGGGTCCGCATTCTGAGGCCGGACGATGCCAAATTCACCCGAGTCCGTCGTATTAATAATGTAGTATCCCAGGGTCGGATCGAATGCTCCACCACTCCAAGTTGCCCCGCCCAATATATAGGGCATGACCAGCGCACCTTCCGCGGACCACGGTGTGTATGGACCACGGTTGCGTCCTCCATCCATTTTTTCGAAGATCTCACGGCAGGCGGCCTCATGTTCCGGTGTGATCTTCGCGATATCGTCCGGATACTTAAAGCTCAGCCGAACCAGTGGCGGAGGCTTGACGGGGAATGGCTGGGTCGGAGAGTACCATTCACCAGGCGTATTCCCTTGGGGAACCGGGCGCTCCTCCACGCCGTGGATAGGCTCTCCGGTCACTCGGTTCAGAATGAAGAGCAAAGTGTTTTTGTTCATCGCGCCCACTGCGGGAATTTTCTTGCCGTCCTTGACCACATCGAACAGCATGGGCGGTATCGGCATATCGTAGTCCCATAGATCGTGATGCGTGGCTTGGAAATACCATTTCAGCTTCCCTGTCTCGGCATCCACCGCAACGATGGAACTGGAGAACAAGTTAGGCCCGGGACGATCGAAGCCATAGTAGTCGTTATTGACGGAACCCAGCGGCATGTACAGAATCCCACGTTCCGCATCCACGCTGAAAAAAGTCCAGACGTTTGCGCTGGCCACATTTTTCCACGAGTCGCCGAGCCAGGTTTCATGACCCATCTCACCGGGACGTGGCACGGTGTGGAAGGTCCACACTAGCTTGCCGGTGCGCAGATCCCATGCCCGAACATCGCCCGCTGGTCCCTTGGACCCTGTATTGTCCACAACGTGCGCTCCGGTGAACACGAGATTCTTGTAAACAAAGGGAGCGGAATTCAACCCATAATGGATGTTCGGAAATCCATTCATGATCTCGGGCGTCCTTAGATTCACCACGCCTTCGTTGCCGAATCCTGGATTGGGTTTGCCGGTCTTCGCATTGACTGAATATAGCTCGCCATCCTGGGTCCCGAACACGATTTGCGGGGGCGTCTGTTTGTCGCCCGGCCAATATGCCAAGCCTCGCATCGAACCAAGTGTGATTCGTACTGGATCTATCAATTTGCCGGCAAACTCCCACAGGACCTTGCCCGTTTCCGGTTCCAGCGCGGCCACACGGTTTTGCGGGTACCCCACATACAACACACCATTAACCATGAGCGGGATCGACTGGCTCAGACGCGCCTGCCCCTCATTCTTCATCATCTGGTAACTCCACGCTGGCGCCAGCTTTGTAACGTTCGCCGCAGTGATCTGCTTCAGCGGCGAATAGCGCTGGCCCCCGGGGTCATGCCCAAACGAGGGCCAATCATTTTGCGCGTAGAGCGCCGGGAGAACCAGACTCACAACAGCTAGCGCCAATGAAGCTCGCATTCGATTTCGTCCTTTTCAGATCCTTACCTGTGGGCTTCCTGCATTATATAATGCAATGCGCGGATTCAGCAGTCCAAGAGCGCCGCTCTTTTCCTGCCGAATCCGCGCATTGTCTTTACAGCTTAGGTCAGTTTAGAAGTACAGCGTGGCCCCCAACTGAAGAGTTCGGGGTCTCTGCGCGGCAGTGGCCTGACCGAATTGGGGATTGATCTGATTCCCCGCACCGTCAAACCGCGCGGCCGCATTGATGGTCATGAACTGCGTATGGTTGAAGAGGTTATACGCCTCGACACGAATACGGAGACGGCGTGTTTCGCCGCCCAGCGGGATGTTCTTCATCAGCGTGACGTCCCAGTTGTTGATGGGCGGGCCGGTGAAGTTGTTGCCTGGTGCATTCCCGAAGGTTCCCCGCGCGGGCGCCGAGAAAGCCGCAGTGTTGAACCATTGCGAGAAGGTGCGTGGACCGGCGTCCGGATCCTGGCCCGTGACATTCGGACGCGCCAGGATGTTCGATCCGCTGATATCCCCGAAAGCCGAGCTCGTTGCGGTGACGGAATAGGGGAATCCGCTTGCGTAGGTGTAAATTCCCGAGAGCTGCCAGTCATCAAACATCCCTTTGACAATTGGATTAGGCGCCAGCTTGCTCGCTCTGGGAAGGTTGTATTGGAAGTTGGCGACCAAGATGTTGTCCTGGTGGAAGCTTTGCAGCCCGCTCAACCATTGCGTATTCGATACCCACGGATTTTGCAGACACGCGGCGGTTCCCGCAGGCAAATTGCAAACCCCGGGTTCCGTTCCGCGCGCGCGGCCAAACGTGTATGCGATACCGAATTGGAGCGATTCAGCCAATCGGCGATTTAACTGAACCTGCAATCCGTGATAGTACGAATTGTGGACGTTTTCGAGATAGGTCAGGGTTGTGTACTCCCGGTAAGGCCGGATCAGGTTATCGGGAAGCGGACTCCCGGTGGTGGGATCGGCGTTCCTCGGGTCAAACCGCCAGCCGGCAGGAAACGCATTCAGATCCTTGGATCCCTGCACCCACCGATTCGTGTTGCCGACATAGGAGACGTCGAGCGAAAGCTTCCCGGGCAAGCTCTGCTGCACGCCAAAGCTCCAGTTATAGATACGCGGAAGGGGCATGCTCCTGGGGAGGGCTCCCATCTGGCTGGGGAAAGTCAGGCCCTGCGTGCTCAGGATGTTATTCATGTTGCCGTTAAACTGCGATCCTACGACAACGAAGGGCTGATTGAAGGCCGACTGATTCGCTCTTTCGTTCGAGCTGAAGATCAGATCATGTCCGACGCCGATGCCGCCGCGGAGGGCGGTTCTGCCGTTGCCGAATACGTCATAGGCGAACCCGAGGCGGGGGTTAAACTGAATCGACGGTTTATCCGCAAAACCGATGGGATATCCGCCGGCATAGGTCTCCGCGTTGGTCACGGACCCGTTAGCCGGGTTGCCGCTGTTGGGCACGAACGCGCCGATCGCGTAAGTGGGCAGCGTCGCTCCCGTGCCTGGGTCCTGTGCGACACGAGCGCCGCCCACGATCGCGGGCATGTACTGACGCGGCGAATTCGCGCGATCATACCGGCTTAGCGCCAGCATCGCTCCCACTTCCGTGGATGCCAGGTGGAACCATGTGACACTGCTGAATCGCGCGCCATAGGTCAGCGTCAGCTTTCTGGTCGCCTTCCATTGGTCCTGAGCGTACCATTCGGCAAGGGTCAGCTCCATGCGTGCAAGATTCCGGCGGCTGGCCTCTTGATACTGCGAGAAATTGCCGAGCAGTGCGTTTGCAAACGGGTGATTGGATTCAAGCGGGTTATTCTGATTGCGATCAAAGGCGAAATTTCCGTTGAAATTGGGAGAGCGCTGGCCTTCGTTCGTCCAGATTTGATGGTAGTAGAAACCGAATTTCAGCGCGTGATTTCCCTTATTGACGCTCAGGTTGTTCGATAGCTCCATCATCGATTCATGCGCCTGAATGGGCGCCCGATTATCCGTGGTGAAGGAAACCGGGTTCGAGATGCCGGTAAACGTCATGCTCGGAATAATTCCGAAGGGATTCGCGGCCGGATTGAGCTGTCCCAGCGTGATGCCATGCGTCGCGCGCAGCACCGGAGTATTGGTCCGGTCCTGCCTTGGCGCACCTATTTCACGGGAGCCAATGTAGCTGATGGTAAATTCGTTCACGATGTTCGGAGTGAAGATTCGCGTCCAGCTGAGCAGCGCGTCGTTGTGCGTGAAGTAATAATCGTAAAAAGTGAGCGGGGTGCCGTTATAGCTGAAGATACCCGTGTAGCTCTTGGTATCGGAAATCCATCTTTTCAGACGAAGCGAGATGGTGTCCTTTTGGCTCACGATAAAGTCGGTCTTGAGCGTGTGCGATTGCTTCGGCACATCCTGAAAATTCCGGAACTGGAAGTTGTAGAGATTCCCCGTCAAAGCCGGATTGGTGGCATTGGGTTGCGGGAACACATTGAGCAACCTCTGGCCGTTCGGGTTGATCATGCCCGTAGGTATGACATTGTTCGCAAATGGAATTTGCGTGGCCGGGTCCCTGATCACGATCCGTTGTCCGTTTGTGTCGACGGTTTGCGAGAAATCGCCTTGGCGCTCTAACGGAGTAGGCGTCGTGTATTGCAGAAGCCCGACCGTGTTAAACGTTTGGCCGCCAGGCAATACGGCCCGGGTGATTTCGCTGTTCCAGAAGAAGAACGCCTTGCTCTTGTCGGTGTTCATCACTTTGGGGATGTAGAGTGGTCCTCCCAGCGTGAACCCAGCCGTAGTCAGACGGTACGGGAAATTGGGTGTACCTTGCCGGTTGATGAAAAAGTCGTTGGCATTGAATTGCTGGTGCCGTTTGTAGTAATACACGGTACCGTGAAAGTCCCTGGTGCCGGACTTGGTGGTGAGTCGAATACTGGTCCCCGGGTTGGGGCCGGTTTCAGCGAGATAGTTGCTGGTTACAATCTTGATTTCCCCGATCGCATCCACGGCGATGCCGGTGGACATAAATCCGGGGGAACCGGGGTCGTTTCCGCGCTGGCCGTCGAGCGTCATGTTGTTATAGGCTGCCCGGACTCCGCCGACAGCCGGTGAACCGATACCGAACGTGCCCCCGGCAACGTCGCCGCCGCCCTGCTGAGCAACGCCCGGCAGCAGTCTCACCATGTTCATGAACTCGCGGCCCTTGATCACCAGATCATTGAGCTGGGATGCTCCGAGAGAACCACCTACATCGGCACTTTCCGTGTTGATCGCCAACGCTTCGGCGGTTACCGTGACAGCCTCGCTGGTTTGACCAAGCGCGACCTCCACATTTCCCAATGCCACGCGCTCGCCGGAAGTCACCAGGATGCCTGTTCGCGTGATTGGCCGAAAGCCTGTTTTCTCGACTTTGACGGAGTAGGTGCCTTGCGGCAGGCCTGGAAAAATAAATACTCCGGTGTCGGTCGTTGTAAGGTTACGCGCGGCTCCGGTCGCCTCGTTTGTCAGAGTGACCTGGCCATCCGGGACAACTGCACCCGAAGAGTCGACAACGGTTCCCGTGATCGCTCCGCTGATCCCGAGCTGAGCCCGGGCGTTGCTTGCTAACAGAAAAACACATAGCGCCACTAGCGCGCCGGATCCTTTGAGAGACAACCAAAGTCTTTGCATTAACTATACCCCTCCCCGCGAGTCTGGACTAACCGATCCCTGGAAAATTAACATACTGTTTTTTTAAAGTCAAGCCCCAAAATTTCAGATTTTATTTTGGAACGAAAATTATGAAAACGTTAGTCTTGTCTATGAGATAGCAAGGATCACGACCGTACCAAAAACCATATTTTCGAGAAAACGATTTATGGAAATCCAGAATCTTTCCCTGCGAGGAAATCACCCGGGTGAAATTGACGAATCGCCCTCAATCTGACCCTGCGCTAGTAAGAGGTCCAGGTGTCCAGCAGTGCTTGCGGCAGCTTCGGAACCGGCCGATCGGGGTTGAAGCTCGCCTCCAAATAGTCGTACAAGACTCTGAAATCGGCGTCGCTCAGAGACGGCACTCTGTCGCGGTGGATGTTGCTGTTGCGTTCCCATGCTTCCTTCGTCAACTGCAACAAAACAATGGGCACGAAAGTATGGCACGTGGTGCAGTTGTTTAGAACAAGCGCGCGCCCGCGGCCAGGGGGAAAAATCTCGTCTAAATTCACGTGTTCCGAGTCCCCGCTGCTGCTTTTTTTCTCGGGCAAACGTGCTTTCTTGCTGGAAGTGTTCGAAACAGCAACCTGTTCCTTGGCGCGCGCGGGCTCAACTTCGGCATTGCTGCTCTTACCGGGAGCACTGCTTTCCAGAGGAGAAGGATTAGAAGAACAGGCTGTTCCCCAGCATGTGAGCGCTACTGCCAAGGCAGCCCAGGCTCCGGTTATTCCGTTCTTAGCCGGCACTCGCAGCATCGCTAGAATGGCGTACATCCTTGCTGCATGAATTCAGGAGGGACCTTTGGTTCCGGCTTGGACTCATTGAACGTCGCCTTCAGGTACGTGAACATGGCTTCCAAGTCCGCGTTAGTGACGCCGGTCAATTTATCTTTGTGGCCGTTCTTGAGGCTTTCCCATCGTTCCGCACTTCGTTGTCCAATGGCGCTGCATGCCACCGGGTGGCATGAGCCACAGGTGGACAAAACCAATTCCTTGCCAGGTCCGTCGGGAAAAATGCCTGCCACAGTAGTGAAAGACGCCGGCGCCGGCGGTGGTTTTTCGGTCGCGGCCGTTGGAGTTTCAGGCGCAGGCGCACTGGGCTTCGAACAACCAAGAAGCAGGCAAGCGGCGAGGATCAACGCAGGCAACGGCGCCAGACGAAATAAGCGCTCAGTAGTCGGCATAGACTCCCTCTGGATCGGGCTCTCTCCTGTGAATTCGCCCCTCTAGGGAGAACACCGATACAAGAACCTCACGCTTTGGAACAGCGGTGTCCTCTTCCATCAATTGGCGCAGGGCGTCGGTGGTTTCCTCGTCATAGAACTGCTCAGTACAGACATCGCACACTTGAGCAGGGATGTCTTCCACTACGCAGAGACGTTCCCCGCGCCAGATCGCAGTCTTGACCATGGCCGGGTGCATGGCTTGCCCACACTTCGGGCAAGCGGAGACACCCGGCTCCATGTTTTCATTCGGCATCGTTCATATTCCATCTTTTGAGCGGAGAAACCGCTCAAACTTTCATGATCTGAATGGCAGCATCCAGGATCTTCGGCGCGTCGGGGCGGAGCCAAGCCATCATCCCTTGAGCGCCGGGGCCCGGGACGTCGGGGAACGAAATTTTCTTTGCCTTGACGCCGGGGGCCGCTTGCACCACCTCCGCAATCACGTGAGAGCCAAAGCCATTTGTATAATGGCCATGCTCTACCACCAGCAGCCGCCCGGTCTTCTTTGCCGAGGCGACGAGTGTATCGACATCCAGAGGCTTCAGACTTCGCGGATCGATGTATTCAACGCTGATGCCCGCCTGGGCGATCATGGGCAGGGCACGCTTGACGTCCACGGTTGCCGGAGCCCACGCGACCAGCGTGAGGTCTTTGCCGGGCTGGCGCACGACAGCTTTGCCCAGCGGGACTTCATAAGCCTCATCTGGAACATCCGGCTGCTCACCCGATTTCACTTCCGAATAATCGAAGTAAACGACCGGATCGGGATCGCGGATCGCCGCAATCAACAGGCCCTTGGCATCGTAAGCATTGCTAGGCACCACCACCTTCACGCCGGGCAGGTTTGCATAAAGGCCCTCTTGACCCACGTCGGTGTGCTGTCCAGCCGATCCCTTGGAACGGCCGCCACCGCCCTGCCACAGCACGAAGGGCATGCTGGCTTGGCCACCGGTCATCGACCTCAACTTGCCCGCCTGGTTGTAGACATACTCGATCGCAAAAATGCTGGCCATCGAGGGTATGCGGACAATGGCGGGGGAACCTGCCGCAGCCACGCCAATGGCGCTGCCCACGAGCCAGGTTTCATCGATGGCCCATCCACGGCCGGATGTGCGAAGAGTGCCAAATTCCTTGATCAGATCGAGCACTTCGCCGGTGGGCGAAGTGACGATTGGCGTTTCATACTCATAGAAGAACACCATATC
Source organism: uncultured Acidobacteriota bacterium (assembly GCA_902826605.1). Classification (GTDB taxonomy): domain Bacteria; phylum Acidobacteriota; class Terriglobia; order Bryobacterales; family Bryobacteraceae; genus Palsa-187. The sequence continues at coordinate 225,080 of CADEFM010000007.1, read as the reverse complement.
CTTGTTCTTCCGCATCTCTTGGGCGACGCCTTCCAACTGAGCATAAGCGTACGGTTTTTTAGCCACGGCGACCTCCTTCTGCCGGCGTTTTAACGGGGTTCGCAAACCCCGATCTGTTAAAGAACTGCGTAGCCATCACAGGGCCATTCGCATGGGTATGGTGCACTCCAGCCTGGGGATCGGGATCCTTGCTTTGTCGTGCGAAGGCTATCGAGGCATCCACGGCGGCTTGTGCATCCGCCTCCACCTTCGTCAATTCAGTTGCGTTAGCGATGTCCTTCTCCACGAGCCACGTTTTGAAACGGACGATCGGATCTCGCGTGATCCACGCCCGAACCTCGTCGTCGGAACGATACGGCAGGCCATATGCTCCGTCGACACCAACCCGGCCTCCGGCGAACCCGGCGTGATCGTACCAGCGATAGGTAATGCCCTCGATCATGGTGGGACCCTTGCCGGCCCTCCCCCACTCCACCGCTTCCTTGGTGGCTTCATAGACCGCGGATACATCATTCCCGTCCACCACGTGATGCGGGATGTCGAGACCTCTGGTGTAGTCGGAGATATACTTTGTCGGCACCACCGTGGCCATGGGCACGCCCATGTACTGAAAATTGTTTTCGTTCACGAAGATCACTGGGATCTTGTAATTCGTGCAACTACGAATGGCGCTGAAGTAGTAGGGCGAGTTCGCGGCTCCGTCTCCAAAGAAGGCCACCGCCACCTGTTTAGTGCCCCGGACCATGGATCGCATCGCGGCGCCGGCCGCGAGATAGTAGCTGGCGCCCACAATCCCGTTCATGCCCATGATGCCTTTGGACATGTCCGTAATATGCATGGATCCGCCATAACCCTTGTTACAGCCGGTCTCCTTGAAGAAAATCTCGGCGGCCATTTGATTCAGATCGCCGCCCTTGGCGACCAGATGACCGTGCCCGCGGTGGGTGCTGGCGATGTAGTCGTCATCGTTGAGCGCGGCCATGACTCCCATCGCGATGGCTTCCTCACCGACATAAGGATGGAACGCGCCGTAAAGATTATCTTTGCCGCTCACAAACAGATCCTTCATGACCGTTTCCCACTTGCGGCTCGCGTTCATGCGATAGTACATGGTCAGCAGCTTGCTCTTGGGAAGGCTGGCCAGTGCGCTCGCGGCACTCCCGCCAGTTGGAATCTTCTCCGGCGGCAAGAATTTTACTGCATCTCCCCGCTGCCAGTTCCGGTTGCCGCCCGGGCCAGATGAGGCGAGGCGAATGTTCCTGTCCCATTTCCCGCCGACGATCCCGCTCGATTCGGCGCGCGCCGTATCGATGGACCTTCCGCAGGACGCCGAGAAAACAGCTCCAGTAGCACCGGCCGCTCCCATGATCTTCATGAGCATACGCCGGTCGATATTCCTACCGCGTTCTGACATGTTCAACCTCCTTGGATTTTCCGCTGGCAAAGCACTTGAGATATCGCACGTGCGGGCTCGCACCGATTGCGATACTACGCCGGATCATAACTCCGAGAAGGCTATCACGGAATATGGCCGGGGGCAAGGAGTCCCCCGTCAGCTTGTTAGGCCTTGCTAGGCACAGCGTTCAGGACGGTTAGGTTTTTTCGTCTTCCCAGGGCTGTCCGGTACGCCGCATGATTTGCTGCAGGCTAGCTGGCTTCGGCCGAAATGGCTGACCGAAGTGCTTGTCGATTTCGTTGCGATAACTCATTTGCGGGCCCGGGAAACCGATCAACTGCCAGCCAATCAAGCCTGCGTTGCCGCCGTGCATGGGATCGGCGAACATGCCTTCAATGGTGTGCGTGCGCAGCAGCCGGAAGAATGACGACTGCTCGATCGACACTAGTTTCGCGTCCTGATCGGCGAGTGACAAGGCCGCGAAGTTTCCAAGCGCCTGAACTCCGGCGCGATAAATCTCGCGTGGATTTTCCTTTCCCTGGTAGCCGTGTTCGGGCAGCGATTCGATAAAGGGCCCTTTGGTGTAGCGGTACTTGTCTCGGCCATAGGGACCGGCGAGCTGGCGGTCAATGTAAATGACGACGGCTGCCTCGGTCGCGCCGGGCCCGTTCGAATCGGATGGAAAAATGCGGGCGCACGCGGCGGATACCACACGCGCTTCCTCGGCGGTGAAGAAACGCAAAGGCACCTGAATGTTTCCGTCTTGTTTATTGCCTTGGGCCTGCAGACGGAACGCTTCGCCACCCAAAGTGTAAAGCAAAGTGCCGCCAATGGCCGCGGCCGGAATAGTCAGAAATTCTCTGCGTTTCATTCGATGAGTCATGCCAGCGCCTCCGGGTGCTTCAAATATCGATTGACGATTGCGTCGGCCGCCCAATAGGTGAGTGCCAGCACGGTGAGCGTAGGGTTATGAGACGGATTTTGCGGAAACGCGGAGGCGCCAATCACCCAGACATTCGGCACGTCCCAGTGCTGCAAATAGCGATTGACGACGCTCGAGTCGGGTTTGTCGCCCATGATCGCGCCACCTTGAATGTGCGTGGATTGGTAATTGATCGCGTTGTATTTGCCGCGCGGCGGCTGCGTATCGTCGACGGTGGCGCCCATGGCGGGGGCGATTTTTCGCGCGATTTGATTGGCGAAGGCGCGTTGGCGATGCTCATGCTCCGTCCAATCCAGCGTGAAGCGGAGAAGCGGATCGCCGTACTTATCCTTATAAGCCGGATCCAGGTCCATGAAGTTCTGCCGGTAGGAAAGATGTTCACCGGACAGGTAAATGCCCGCGTTGCGATCGCGCCATTTCAGAGCCGCAGCCTTCCACTCCGATCCCCAGTTGCGCTTGACAGATCCGCGCGGCAACGCATCGAAAGACGCGATGGGGCGGTTGCCGAAGCTGTTGGTGCCCAGCATTCCCATACGCAACAGACCTTCCGATCCGTTGAGCGCACGATCGCCATCAAAATCGGAAATACGCATACTGAGCGCTCCCGTGCCCATGAATGAGTTGAGCGGTTTGTCAAAAAAGATAGGGGTAGTGCCGTCGGTCTGGTGAGTGAGGTTCCGGCCCAGCGCGCCTTTGCCACTGGCCGGATCGTAAGGCGTGCCGATCTTCGAGAGATACAGGAGCCGCGTATTGTTCAAAGTGAAGGTGGCCACAACCACCACGCCCGCCGGCTGAAAGAATTCTTCGCCGCGGGCGTCGACATATTCGACGCCCGTTGCGTGGCCGTCTCTGTGAACGATGCGGCGCACCCAGGCTCCCGTTCGAAGCTCGAAATTCTTGCGACGCGCCAGCAGGGGCATCAGCGTATTCGAGGGCTGCGCCTTTGCGCCCACCATACAGCCGAAGCGTTCGCAATAGCCGCAATAGGAACATGCCGCGCGCGTAATGCCGTCCGGATTCCTGTAGGTCTCGCTCAAATTTGCCGCAGGCTGCGGATAAGGATGGTAACCCAGTTTTTTCGCGCCCTCCGCAAACAGAGTAGAAAGGTAGGCATCCTTGAGAGGAGGGAGCGGATATTCGTTCTGCCGAGGGGCTTCAAAAGGATTGCCTCCCGCAACGGTCTTGCCCTTTAGATTGCCTGCTTTCCCACTGACGCCGAGCATCTGCTCGGCATGCCAGTAGTGGGGCTCCAGGTCGCCGTAAGTAACTCCCCAATCCTGCACCGCGAGATCCGCAGGCAGCTTCGCCGCTCCGTGCTTTTGATTTAGATGCGAGCGCAGCGTGAACAACTCCGGCAGGAACCGCCAGGATGCTCCGTTCCAATGCTCCCCCGCGCCGCCAACGCCTGAACCTGGCAAGAACGATCCATACTGGCGGACAGGAACAGCCGTCGCGCGCGCGGAGTGCCTGTGAGTGATGGTTTCGTCCGCGATGTTTTGCATCATACGCAGTCGGATCGCGTAGTCGAGTTCGTCCATGTCTAGCGCATAGTCCGCCGTTTTTCGAGGGATGCCTCGTTCCAGCACCAATACACTTTGCGAAGTACGGCCGGCTAGTTCATTAGCCATGGCAAGGCCGGTCCAGCCGCCTCCGATGATGGCAACATCCACAGGCTTGAGGTTCGTCATATCGTCGTACGTCTTAGTCTACACGGGTACCGTTGAGGATCGCCGTCGAACGGTGACCCCGAACTTGGCGCTTGGTTGGGTCGCGTCCGTCGGAGAATCGTGCCATAATCTAACCCGGATCAGCGGCCCACCTGGCGGAGGCAAAATTCGTGAGAAAAGCCAACCCTTTGATAATCGCTAGTCTGTGGTCACTTGCACTTTCGATTCCCGCCACGGCGTTGAATGTTTGTGCCGATCCTAATTACCTGCCCTTTTCGAATCGGACTGGCGACGGGTTTGAAAACAAGATTGCAGGCGCAGTCGCCAAGGCGCTAGGCGAAAGCGTGGACTTCACGTGGGCAAGCCACCGCGGCCACGGCGGATTTCCCCAATTCCTGTCGTCTACGCTGGATGCGCGGAAGTGCGATGTCGTGATGAGTCTTCCGTATGGCAGCCCGGAAGAATTGACCACGCGGCCCTACTACGTTTCGTCGTACGTTTTCGTATTTGACAAGAGTAAACGCTACGACATAACCAGTATGGATTCGCCTGCACTAAAACGGCTGAAGGTCGGGTTCGAACGGGAAACACCCGCTGAAGATGCCTTGAAGGTGCGCGGCATGATTCTGGAGGCGGTTGGGTTCGACGTTGGCGAGGACAACGAGGTTTCGCCCGCGACGTTGCTGGATGCGCTGAAGAAGGGCACAATCGACGTTTTGATTACTTGGCAGCCGGCGATCAGTGGGTTCCTGCGCGACTATCCGGATTTGGAAATTGTCGGTGTTCCGAACTCACGAACGCTCGGGGGGCCCGAGCAGTATTCGTTCCCCATGTCGATGGGAGTTCGCGCAGGTGACGATGCGTTGAAGAAGAGGCTCGACGACGTCATCGAAAAACACCAGGCGGAGCTCACGGCGATCTTGAAGGAGTCTGGCGTAATGATGCAGCCGCAGGGGGTGAGATGACCCTTCGCGCCTGCGCTCGTGGTTGCGCCACATCGTCAATCATGGTCGCGATGGCTTGGATCGCGCCCTTAGCGGGGCAAAAGGGCGATGCGCTCATCAAGACAAGCGACTGCTCGTCATGCCATACGGCGGACCGCCAACTGGTGGGACCCTCTTACAGCGCGATGGCTAAACGTTATGCGGGCCAGGCCGGTGCCGCGGACAAAATTGCTCTAAAGATTCGGGACGGCGGACCGAGCATGCCCCCCCATCCAAACCTGACGGATGCTCAGCGGAGTGAGATAGCAACGTGGATCCTTTCCACAGGCGGGACGGCGGAGCCTCTGCAAGCCGAGTTTCCCCACAAGCTAAAGGATGGCTCTACCGTCAATCTCGACTTTTCGGTCTACGCCGAAGGAGTGAGTCCAAAGGTCACCAAGGAAGTCTTTCATGGCTATCAACTTTTCAATTCTTACTGCTACCGCTGCCATGGGACGGATGCCACGGGCGGGCAGCTCGCGCCGGATTTGCGGCGCTCCCTCACTTCTGGAATGAAGCGGCAGGAGTTTGCAGCCGCGGTGGTGACGGGAAGAGTGGACAAGGGGATGCCCGGCTGGGAGGGCTTTCTCAGTGGCGAGGATATCGTTCACATTTATCAATATGTAAAAGGCCGCAGCCTGGATCTGGTACCGGCCGGCCGGCCCCCTTCCACGCAGGATTAGTGCTTTTGAAACGGCAAAGGAGACTTGACATGAAGACCATGACATTGTTCGGCATGGCGATCATCGCCGGCGCATCTGCGTTTGCCGACGAGGCATTGGAGAGAGATGCTCAAGACCCCAATCAGTGGGTCCTGCCGCTGGGGAGCTATAGCGGGATTCGGCATAGCAAACTGACTCAGATTAACCCTCGCAATGCCGGAAAACTGAAGGTTGCTTGGACCATGTCTACCGGCACGCTGCGCGGGCAGGAGGGTCAGCCCCTCGTGGTTGGCAACATGATGTACTTCGAGAGTTCCTACCCCAACTTCGTCTATGCCATCAACCTTGACAACGTGGGAGAGATCGTATGGAAATTCGCTCCAGAGCAGGACAAATTTTCTCCCTCGGTCGCCTGTTGCGATCTGGTCAACAAGGGCGTTGCGTACGCCGACGGCAAGATTATCGTCAGCACTCTCGACACGCACGTCTACGCCCTCGACGCAAAGACGGGCAAAGTTGTTTGGAGCGTCCAGAACGGCGATCCCAAACTGAGTCAAACCATGACGATCGCTCCCTTGATCGTGCATGACAAAGTCATCGTCGGCATCTCAGGGGGAGAGTATGGCGTGCGCGGCTTTTTGACAGCGTACGACCTCAAATCCGGCAAGCAAGTCTGGCGCGCCTATAACGTCGGCCCGGATGCGGACACGTTGTTCGATCCCGCTAAGACGATGGATGGAGCGACAGGACAGCTCGCGGGCGTGAATTCCAGTATCAAGACTTGGGCCAATGAAGAGTGGAAACTTGGCGGCGGGACGACGTGGGGGTGGTACACCTACGATCCCGCTCTCAACCTGGTCTACTATGGCAGCGGCAACCCCGGAACGTGGAATCCCACGCAGCGCCCGGGCGACAACAAATGGTCCACAGCGATCATTGCGCGCAATGCGGATACTGGAGTAGCCGCGTGGGCCTATCAGATGACGCCGCACGATGCCTGGGACTACGACGGTATTAACGAGAGCGTTCTCACAGACAGCGTCATCGATGGCGCGACTATCCCAACGCTGACGCACTTCGATCGCAACGGATTCTCTTACGTGCTCGACAGGCGCAATGGCAAATTGCTCCGCGCGCACAAGTTCGATCCGTCGACGAACTGGGCCACCAGCATCGATTTGAAGACTGGCCGGCCGGTGCTCAACCCAGACAAGATGACCAAAGAAGATGTCAACGTCAAAGATATCTGCCCCGCGGCGCAGGGCGCAAAGAATCATCAGCCGGCTTCGTACGATCCCAAAACCAAATTGTTCTACGTAGGTACGAATCACATTTGCATGGACTACCAGGCATTCAGTGTTAAATACCGCGCTGGGTTTCCTTATGTCGGAGCCACTCTGAGCATGTTCCCGGCAGACCACGGCGACGTCCGCGGCAGACTCATCGCCTACGATGCCATTACGGGGCAAACGAAATGGGCGGTCAACGAGAAATGGCAGGTCTATAGCGGGCCACTGACTACCGACGCGGGCGTGATGTTCTATGGCACTCTCGATGGCTGGTTTAAGGCAGCCGATCAGGCAACTGGAAAGACCCTCTATCAGTTCAAAGCGCCCTCTGGGATCATCGGCAACACCATCACTTACATGCACAAGGGCAAACAGTACCTCGCGGTGCTCAGTGGCGTCGGCGGCTGGGCGGCCATCGGTCTCGCGGAGGGTCTGACCAAAGGCACGGAAGGACTCGGCGCGGTGGCTCTTACTACGTCGCTGTCGGACTTTACTAACCTGGGCGGAACGCTGATGGTGTTTACGCTCCAATAGACCAGATCATTTACAAAAAATATCGCGTGTTTTGGCTGACTCAAAATGTCGCAATCGGATTGAGCACGGAACCTGTCGCGCCGGGAACAGCCGCGGGTGAAGCGGTGACCAGGAATTCCCAGCGGCGCCGCCGTTCGGCTTCCCTGCCGATCAACTCCAGATCGCAGTTGTCGAAGATTGGCATCCCCATCCCGACCAGAACCAGGACATGGACTGGCTGCGAAACGTTGGCAACGCCAGAGGGCAACACATCCTGGGCTCCATCGCCGCCAAGAATCGCAACGTCACGCTCGTGCAGCCATTTCGCGCAGCTCACGTGAAGTCCGGCCAATCCTTCGGATATTGCCCAAGGGCCTTTGGCTTCGCGCCGCGCCCAACGTCCAGTGCGGACTAAGAGGACATCTCCAGCGCCCACTTTGACGCGAGCTTTCTTTTCCCAGGCGTCCAGGTCTTCAGGATAGATAGGAGTACGCGGTTCGAGGTAGTCGACTCCTTTATGGCGGGCCATGTCCATTAAAACTCCGCGCGTGATGATCCCATGCTTGAAATTTAGAATGCTGTTCTTTGCGGCGCCGTTCTCCGTAACAAGGTCCTTCGAATAGCCGTTGTACATCTTGCCGTCGTAGAGAAAGTGGCACAACGAGTCCATGTGTGTGTGCACATAGCCGTGGTAGGAAATGAAAAACGTATCCCCCGTACCGCCCACTCCGGTCGCGGGCGAAGCCGCGCCGGCTCTGGTTGTCTTGCGAACGATGGGCTGAGAGTTGTCGACCGCAGCTTCGATTTCCGCGTTCCGCGCCATGGAAAACGACGCGCCTTCCTTCACCAGACTTACGGCCTGTTTTCGTTTGGCTGGCGTAATCAGGTTGATCGCACCCAACTGATCGTCTGCTCCCCATCGATTCCAATTGGAGACCTGCTTCATTACCTGAAGGAATTCTTCCGTGGTGGTGCTGGGTGCTGGGACAGTCTGCGCGTGCGATAGCGATTGTGCCGCTGCGGCCGCAAGCGACACTCCGGCCACGCGCTTGACTGCCTCCCGCCGCGATACGCCCACTCTGGATGCAGCGTCTTCAAGAAGTACGGTTCGTTTCATGCTGTCTTGTCTCCTCTCAATGGCCGCGATATGCCTGGCCGGGTTCGTCCCAACAAGTATGCACCTTATGAGGACCCAATTCAAAGTTAAGTATTGTCGGCACGGTTCTCTTGACACAAGGGTTTCAGTGGCTTTACCATTTGGCAATCCGTAGAATTCAATAGGAGCGTCTTTACTAATGAACCTTCCGCAGCAGGCTCGCCCTTCAAGGCATCAGCTACTCCATTCGAGACGTGACTTTTTCAAAACCGTCATGGGCAGGGCACTGGCTGGAGCATCCATCCTTGAAATCGCGCAGTACCAGGCGGCCTGGGCGCAGGCGCTGGCTCCCACCGCCGATCCGACTCTTTTTGAGATCAGGAAAGCCGCCGAGGGCGTGTACCAAGCCTTTGCGAAGCCTAATGCAATATTGAACTCAAACGGCGTGATTTATGTCAATTCCAAAGAGGTGATCATTGTTGACTCGCACTCCAGGCCGTCGTCGGCGGCATCTTTGGTCGCCCAGATTAAGAAAGAGATAACCGATAAACCTGTTCGATACCTGGTGGACACCCATTTTCACTGGGATCACGCGCACGGAAACGCGACCTACGGGCACCTTGGCGCAAAGATTGTTGCCAGCAAGACAACACAACGCCTCATGGCCGAGACATCGGCGAATCGAGTGAAGGGAACCCTGGAACCAGGTGGAAAGATAGCCCTCGGGATGGCGAGTGTGCCCACGCTGATCGAAGCCGCCAAAGGAAACTTGGCTAAGGCGAGCTCACCTGCGGACGCCGACGCGCTCAAAATTCGCTTACAGCAATTGGATGCATACGCGGCCGAGATGAAGAACTTCTCTCCCACTCTGCCCGGTGTCACATTCGACAAGTCTTATAAGATTAAGGACAAGGATTTCGACCTGATACTCCAGTTCAACGGCCGTGCGCACACTGCCGGTGACACGCAGGTATATTGCCCCTCCCGAGGCACGATCGCGACAGGCGACGTGGCAGCCCCATTCATGGGAGACGGTTACCCGAGAGACTGGGCAAAAACACTCGACACAATCATGAAGCTGAAGTTTGACATCATTCTGCCGGGCCACGGCCCAATACAAACGGACCGGATGCAGATGATGGGTGTGCGCAACTATGTGGAGGAGCTTACGGCGCGCGTGTCCGCCGGCAAGCAAGCAGGCCAGTCGGTTGCCGACTTGCAGAAGACCATTACAATGGCTTCGTTGAAATCCATGGCAAATGGCGGAGATTTCTTGGCTATTTTTGGCGGCAGAACTACGCCAACTCAAACGCAGACAGGCATCAACAACAATATCCTCCATATGTACGACAGGTTGGATTTGAAGTAGCCGGCGATAGCGCAAAGAGCGTTTGCTAACTTTGCGCTCAGCGCTCCAATCAGAGGGTTACTTACTTGTCGCTGGCGTAAGGCAAGATGACTCGCCCTTTCTTATCGATGTAGACTTGCGTACCCTGAGAGCCAATGACCGCGAGACCGTCGGAGAATGGCCACCCGAACTTCTTTAGGATCGTAGATCCCGCCCGGTCAATGTAAACACATCGGTCGGAGCATACTGCGGCGAGACCATCGGAAAAATCCCAAGCTTCTCTAAATCGCGCAGGAATGATCATTTTCCCGTGGCTGTCGATGTAACCTGCGCTCACGCCCATTTGGATCGCTACTCTCGCCAAGCCTTCCGAAAACTTGCCGGCAAACTGGTACCTGTCCGGAATCTTAAGTGCCCCCGATTTGTCAATGAAACCCCATTCGATCTTCGCAGTCTCGACGGCAGCCAAGCCTTCCGAGAAGGAATAAGCCTGACGAAAGCGGGGCGCGATCACCATATTCCCTGTTCGATCAATGTATCCGTACTTGCTGTCAGGGGCTTCTTCTACGCGAACCGCAGCCAAACCCTCGGCGAAGTCCTGCGCAACAAAGAATTGCGGCGCGATAACAACTGTGCCACTCTTGTCGATATATCCAAATTTTCCACCTTGAGGAAAACACCCTGGAAGATCGGATTTATCGTCTTCGAGCAGATGAAACGCGAACAAGGGAGCGTCATCACTGGTGAATTCACCGGACGTGCAAACCACCTTGCTCCAAAGATGGATTCTCGCCAGTCCTTCGTGAAACTCGCCGGCAGATTGAAAATGGGGATCGATCACCATTCGCCCCGCCGTGTCAATGTATCCCCACTTGCGACCGATCCTGACCGGGACTAGGTCGTCAATGAAGTCCCGAACTTCGTCGAAGCGAGCACTGATGGAAAGGTTCCCCGATTCGTCAATGAATCCCCACTTCCCTTCAGCGAGCTGCACTGCCGCCAGACCATGAAAGAAGTCGCGCTCGTCAACAAAAGCCGGAGCGATAACGATTCGGCCAGCACGATCCATGAAGCCCCATTTGCCATTTCGAAGAATTTGAAATAAGGGGCCTGCTCCGGCTCTCTTGGCGGGATTCCGGAGCCTCTCGGCATTCGCGCATACTACTCCGAGCACTGCAAGGATCAGTAGCTTCGAACAACGAGAGAACATGGATGATCACACCTTACCGCATCACAATACAGCACGCATTTCGCCAACAGCACCGTGCATCCAATGGTCCAAACAGCATCGGTAAGCCGCCCAGATCGCACGATAAGAACTAAGCGTAACTAATTATCGCTACCAGCGGATGTGGTTTGCTTCCAGCGGAACAGACACGCCAGGAGCTTACGGCGCGTGTGGTCGCCGGTAAGCAGGCAGGCCAGTCGGTTGCCGACTTGCAGAAGACCGTTACCATAGCCTCGTTAAAATCCCTGGCAACCGGCGGGGATTTCTTGGCTATATTTGGCGGCAGAGCCACGACAACTCAAACGCAGGCAACCCTCAATAACAATATCCTGCACATGTACGACAGGTTGGATTTGAAATAGCTCTTGCCCCAATGGGGGGAATCATTCGTAGTGCAGCGCCTGGATCGGATCCATATACGCGGCTTTTCGGGCCGGATAGTAGCCGAACGACACGCCGACCAACGCGGAGAAGACAAATGCCATGAGCACAGAGCCAGGTCTGATCACCGTCGACCAATCGGCAAAGTAAGAAATGAGCGCGCTGGTGGACATGCCCACTACGATTCCGGCAATTCCGCCGGCCACCGACAGAGTCACGGCTTCCACTAGGAATTGAGTCAGGATGTCCTTGGTTTTAGCGCCGACGGCCTGCCGCAGGCCAATCTCTTTCGTGCGTTCAGTGACGGACACGAGCATGATGTTCATGATGCCTATGCCGCCCACAAGCAGCGAAACAGAGGCAATCGCCGCCAGCAGGATCGACATGACATTGGCCGACGTTTCCTGGGCTTTAAAGACTTCGGTCATATCGCGAATGCTGAAGTCGTCATCCTGGGAGGATTGAATGCGATGGCGCTGCCGTAGCAGCGTGGTCATTTGTTCTTGTGCATCCGCCGACATGCCCTCGCGTGCTTGGACCATGATCTGGCCTACGCTGGCAGCGTTCGCCTGGCTCGATCCGATCACTTTTTTCTTGGCTGAACTGATGGGCAGGAGGATCACGTCGTCTTGATCCTGGCCGCTGGGTGACTGACCCTTGGGGACGAGTGTTCCTGCAACCGTGAACGGCACCTTCTTAATGCGGATTACCTTGCCAATGGGGTCTTCACCGTTAAACAAGGCATCAACCACCGTTTTCCCCAACAAGGCGACTTTTGCGGCGGCGTCCACATCGGCGTCGGTGAAGGGTTGGCCTTCTTCAATTTGAAGATCGCGAATGCTCAAATAGTCGGGCGTAGTGCCCATGATCTGTGTGCCCCAGTTACTGTTCCCGTAGACCACTTGCGCACCGCCGCGGCTGACCGGAGCCGCCGCCTGCACGCCGGGGGCATCGCGGACCAGTGCCTGGGCGTCATCTTCGGTGAGAGTCTGGGCATTGCCCGTGCCCGCGCGAACACCCGAGCTGGTAGTGCTGCCGGAGAGAACGATAATAACGTTGCTTCCGATGGAGGCAATCTGTTGCTGAATGCGCGCTTGCGCTCCCGCGCCGACTGCGACCATCGCGATTACCGCCGCCACGCCAATGATGATCCCAAGCATCGTCAGCGCCGACCGCAGTTTGTTGATGCGCAACGCTACAAAGGCGATGTGCATACTGGCCAGAAGCTTCTTTGTTGAGCCTGTTTTCATGATGCGATGGCCTCCTCCTGCAGTTCCTGCACAGCGTCACGACGGCCTCGAATGGAATCGTCGCTGACAATTCGTCCATCTTTAAAAGCGATCATGCGCTCCCCGTACTGCGCAATGTCTGGCTCGTGAGTCACCACGATGATGCTAATGCCCTTCTCCCGGTTCAGGCGCTGAAAAATCGCCATGATTTCGATGCTGGTACGGGAATCGAGCGCTCCAGTGGGCTCATCGGCAAGAATGATCTGCGGGTTATTAATCAGGCTGCGGGCAATCGCCACGCGTTGTTGCTGCCCGCCGGAAAGCTGATTTGGATGATGATCCGCGCGTCCGGCCAAGCCGACAAGGCGCAGTGCATCTAACGCACGCTCGTGTCCCGCATCCACTCCGTCCGCGCTATAGAGCAGCGGCAACTCCACGTTTTCGACCGCCGAGGTCCGGGCCAGCAGATTGAATTGTTGAAAGACAAAGCCGATTTTGCGATTGCGGATGTCGGCAAGCTGATCGCGATCCATCCCACCCACATTCTCGCCATCAAGAGAATAGCTCCCCGACGTTGGACGGTCAAGGCAACCGAGGATGTTCATGAAAGTCGATTTCCCCGATCCAGAAGGACCCATGATCGTGACAAAGCTGCCGCGGTTTATGGTGGTGGAGACGTCGTCCAAGGCCTGGACGGCCATGTCGCCCATCGTGTAGATTTTGGTGAGATTCTGTATACGAATAAAGTCGTTCATGGCACAGCTCGTTTAGAAGCCCAGCCTGCGCGTATTCACATTCCGCGGGGTGGCGGCCGTGGCGGAATTCTTGGGGGTCGCCGTACCAGTCACCACCAAGTCACCCTCATTCAAGCCGTTGAGAACTTCGGCGTAGTTCCCATCACTGAGCCCCAATTTTACAGACACGCGTTTCGGCTTTCCTTGATCCAGTAGGTAAACGCTCTGCTGCGCCTGCGCGCCTGCGGCGGCGCTTCGCCGGCTTGACTTGGGCTGGCCCTGAGGAGAACCGGCTGAGGTCATGGCTGGATGAAACCGCAGGGCCGCCAACGGCAGCCGTAACGCATTCGGCGATGCGCCGTTGATAATTCGGACGTTGGCTGTCATTCCCGGAAACAGTTTCAAGTCCGTATTTGAGAGCGATACCACTACGTTATAGGTGACTACGTTTTGCACATTGAGAGGCGCCTGGCGAATCTGATTCACCACCCCAGGGAAAATCACTCCGGGATAAGCGTCTACCGTAAACGTAGCCTTCTGCCCCTCACGAATGGGCCCCACATCGGATTCATCCACGTTGGTGTCGACCTGCATTTGAGTCAGGTCCTGCGCGATCTGGAAGATAGTAGGAGCCTGGAATGAAGCGGCCACAGTCTGGCCGACGTCCATATTGCGCGAAATTACGGTGCCGTCAACGGGAGCGAGAATCTGCGTGTGCGCCAAGTCAAGCTGCGCCTGTTGCAGCGTCGCGGTCGCTTGCTTCACTTGAGCCTGGGCGGAGTCGAGCCCGGTTTGCGTCACGTCTTTTTGTGCTTTGGCGGAGGCGACTGACGACTGGGCCGCGGTAACGGCGGATTGCGCGGCGTCGAGGCTTGCAATAGCTTGATCGTAGGTCGCCTGGTAGGTATCGGCTTCTTCCCTGGCAATAAGGCCCTGCTTCACCATTTCGATGCGACGCCCGTTCTTGATTTTGGCGTCCGCCACGGCGCTTTGCGCGCGCACCAGATTGGCTTTCTGGCTAGCCACGTTCGCTTCCGCCCCGGCGATATCCGACTCGGCTTTCACGATGGCGGCACGGGCGCTGACAACCGACGCATTGGCGCTATCTCGCGCGGCGCGGGTCTGGTCCACGCGGGCCTGGAAAATTGCAGGGTCAATCCGCGCTACCAGTTGCCCCTTCTTCACTTTCGTGTTGAAGTCCGCATAGAGAGCCAGGATATTGCCGGACACTTGGCTACCTACTTGGACCGTTTTTACCGCATTGACGGTGCCGGTGGCAGTAATGGCAGCCTCAATGTCTCCCCGATCAATTGCTGTCATCTGGTAGACCGGTTGCGCCGATCCACGTAAGTAGTACGCCGCCCCCAATGCGATGAGCACCACCAGGCTGGCTGCCATCCACCATTTCGCTTTGCCGCTGTGCGCAGGAATTCGCTTCTTGGGGAGGATGGGCGGCCCGTTTTCAGACGAAACTGGCGGGCTTAGCGGTTTAGAATCAGTCGCTATGTCGGGGACAAAGACCTCGGTCATTCGCATTTCTCCTCAAACCGCAATTGAGTAAAGCAATCGGGGTACCGAGCCGGCCCCTGCCCGCCCCTTGCGCTCATACAATTCGTACAAGCTGGTTCTTGAACGGTGGACTCGAGTGAAATTCTAACTGTCTACGGTCATTTGACCGCCATTCGTCATCCCGGCGACTGACAAACCAGCGCCCTAGATGTCCCATAATCTGCATACAGCCTCACGGTCGTAGTGGGGAATTCACCGCCCCGAAGCGGTCCCCGCCGCGGCTCCGTGCGTGTATACTACACCTTCGATGGAGGATTTCTTCATGCGACTCATTTTCGCTTCGGCTGTGGGGATGATGTTTGTTGGTTCCGTCTCCGCACAGCTTCAGCCACCGAATGAGGCTGGCATCACAATGGGACACGTCCATCTGAATGTCAGCGACGTCGAAGCGCATCGGAAGTTTTGGACGGAAATGTTCGAAACCATCCCTCTCAAGCGCGACACGATGCAGGGCGTGAAAATCCCCGGCATGCTGATTCTTTTTCAGAATCGGAAGCCGACCGAGGGCACCGAGGGCAGCGTGATTGATCACTTTGGGGTCAAAGTCCGCAACCTCGATGAATTTTTGAAGCGCGCCGCCGAAAAAGGCTATCGCACCCTGCCGGTTTTCAAGGGTTCCGAGGGAGTACCGAACTCGTACGTATTTGGACCGGATGGCGTCAAGATCGAACTGCAAACAGAGATCACGTTAACCGAGTGGGCGGTGGCCCAGCATCTGCATTATATGGTCCGTGATCCGGCTGCCCTTCGCGAGTGGTATTTGAACATTTTTTCAATGGACGGCAAGATGCGCGGGAATCACCAGTCCGCAAACGTTCCCGGCATGAACCTGAGTATCGATCCACTTCGCAGATCGTCCACGTCTCCGATTGAGGGACGGGCGATTGATCATATCGGGTTCGAAGTTAAGAATCTGGAAGCCTTCTGCAAAAAACTGGAGGAGCAGGGGATCAAACTTGATTCTCCCTATCGGAAACTCCCGGCCCAGGGCATCGCAGCGGCGTTTCTGACCGATGCCGAAGGCGTGTACATCGAACTGACCGAAGGATTGGACCAATACTAGACTCCGGTTGTTGATGCCGGTTTCGTAGGTCACCGGGACCGAGCGAAAACTGATCTCTGGCTGATTCCAGCCGTCAATCGCCACTCGCAAGTGTTTAGGTTCAGAAACTTTTCCTCGCTGAAATGTTGCCGTATTTCTTCATATATGTGATCGGGAGCCTGATCGCGGCCGGGCGTATAAGCGCCGTTGAGCTTCACCATGCGCCGGCTCGTCTTTGCTGTGCGTGTCTATGCAGTAAGCGCGTCCGTTCAGGCGCGAGGCTCGCATAACCTTGCGCCACATTTCACGTATGCTACGCTATGAGGTTTGGGCCACGGGGATCGCAGGTAGTTGTACCGCGTGATCGGTTCTTTACTGAGTCCGGGTTAGTGAAAGTACGGGGACAAACGGACTGAGTCTCACGTCTTCTATCGCAACGTCGTTTCATGATGACTGAACTTCAACGGCAAATCCTGTCCGATGCGGCGGGATTGGACACTGCAAGAGCGGGGCGACCATTCCCGAGCGTTGCCATTTGGTGTTTTGTTTCCTTGCTTTTGCTCTGCCCCACTGCGTTTGCAGCAGACCAGCCCATTGCGTATTCGCATAAAGCGCATATTGCATTGGGACTGAAATGCCTGGACTGCCACAGCACAGCCGACACGGGTGCCGCGGCCACTATCCCTTCGGTACGAAAGTGCATGCTCTGCCATGCCAAAATTGCCACTGACAAACCCGAAATCAAGAAAGTAGCCGCTTATCTCAATAACAAACGCGAGATTCCTTGGCAGCGTGTTTATGGCTTTCCGGCCGACGCGCTGGTGAAATTCCAACACGCCCCGCATATCCGGGCGAAAGTCGCCTGCGCCACATGCCATGGCGATATGACCCAGGCCACCACGGCTCAACGCTTGGTGAATCACAATATGGGAAGCTGCGTCAGTTGTCATCGCCAGAATAAAGCCTCGGAGGACTGCGTCACGTGTCATTACTGACGGGTGTGAGTGAATACTTCGTGTTTGAGGCCGCTATAAGGACGCAATAACAGCATACATGGATCGACGCGTATTTTTTCGAATCGTCGGCGCAACCTCAGCCGGTGCATTATCGTCGGGTTGCGGGACAAGTCCCGCCCGGCTCATGCCGCTGCTTGTGCCCGACCACGAACTGGTGCCGGGAGAAGAGCAGTGGCATCCTTCGGCCTGCACGGGCTGCGGGGCTGGATGCGGCACGCTGGTCCGCGTGATGGAAGGCGTCCGGGTCATCGAACAAAATGGCGAAAAGGTTCAACAACGGATCGCGGCGGTGAAGAAAATTGAAGGCAACCCGCTTGATCCGGTGAGCGGTGGCCGTTTGTGCGCCCGTGGCCAGGCCCAGGTGCAGTCGCTCTATCATCCGGACCGCCTGCGGGGTCCCATGAAGCGGTCCGCAGATCGTGGGACTGGTCAGTTTACCCCCATCTCGTGGGATGAGGCGATCGCATCCGCCGCGGCAAGTATAGGGAAAACACGTGGTGCAGATTCCGGCAAAATCGTCCTGGTGACAGGTTCGGGCGCTGGCATGAGATCCGTCGCGTTGGATCGTTTTGCGAAAGCGCTTAAAGCGCCGTCGCCGGTTGTGTGTTCCATAGGAGACCATCCGTTAGAGAGGACCGCCGCCGAACTCGTATTCGGCTGGAAAGGATTGCCCGTTTACGATCTTGCGCGCGCCCGCTACACGCTGGGAGTGGGCGCGGATTTCTTGGGCGGATGGGCCTCGCCCGTCTACTATGCCCGGCAGTTCGGCCAATTTCGGCAAGGCCGCCGCGACGCGCGTGGACGGCTGATCCAGGCCGAATCGCGACTCTCTGTCACGGCCGCCGCAGCCGATCAGTGGCTGCCGCTACAGCCGGGTTCTGAGCCACAGTTTCTCGCGGCAGTAGGCCGCATGTTGCTCGATTTGAAACTCGCCCGAAACGTGCAAGCTCTGCCCGCATCCGTGTTGCAGGTTTTCCAGAGAGCAGATGTGAAGTCCCTTCTGGCGTCTTGCGGCTTGGACGAAAAGCGCGTGCGAGAAGTAGTGCAGGGCCTCGGCGAATCGGAGACGCCTCTGGTGCTCGCGGGCGCGTCCATTGTCCAGAGCAATTCGCTCGATGCACTGATTGCAGCGCACTACGTCAATTCGATGCTCGGCAACATCGGCAAATCCGGCGGAGTGCTTGCACCCGCCGCTCAAGCTATCCCGGTTCCGGAGAACCATCGTGCCGCGGAAGCTATAGCCGCCGCTCGCGTGGTATTGATCGCCGGTGCGAATCCGGCCTACACGCTCCCCCGCTCTAGTGGCGTACTGGACGCTCTCAAACGCGCGGAGTCTGTCATCAGCTTTAGCTCATTCCTGGATGACTCGGCCGCATGGTCCGATTTGATTCTGCCCGATCATGACATGCTTGAAGCTGAAGCGGCTGTCATTCCAACCGTATCCATGATGCCCGCGATCAATGTCGCGATCCCTTTCGTCACGCCCCTGTACGATACCCGCTCCGTGGAGAAAACGCTCGCGGATCTCGCCATGAAGCTGGAAGTTACGATGGATGCCGTCTCTGCCGAAAGCGTTTATCAACCTTTACTCGCGCCCGATGCCAACCCCGGGGATGTGGCACGGCAGGGTGGCCTCTGGTTGGAACGAAAGCCGGAGCCCGCTGCTGGGCGTGTAGCTGTGCGAAACCCCGACCTGAATGCGGCGCTATTCGATGGCGACGCCGCGCAGTACCCCCTGCAATTCCAGCCCTATCTTTCGCTGCAACACCACGACGGCAGCGGTTCGCATTTGCCGTGGATGCAGGAGCTGCCGGACCCGGCGTCGAGTTCCATCTGGGGTCTTCCGCTGGAGATCGATGCGAAAACCGCCGCTGGCCTCGGTGTGGTGAATGGCGATGTGGTGCGAGTCGAATCGCGCCACGGTTTCGTGGAAGCTCCGGCATACATTCATCCGGGCGCGATTCCTGGCGTAGCCAGTATGGCCATTGGCGATGGGCACACTCATTATGGACGCTACGCGTCGGGACGTGGCGCGAATCCCTTGTCGATCCTCGCCCCGGTTTGGGAGAAATCCACTGGAGCTTTGGTGCTGGGCGGGACGCGCGTCAAGTTAACTCGCGTGAGCGGCCGAAAAGCGTGGGTTCAATTCACCGCACCGGATCGAGAAGAAAGAGATCATCACAGGTAGACTATGGAACACCGTTGGGGAATGGCGATCGATCTGGACCGTTGCACCGGCTGTGAAGCATGCGTGGTGGCTTGTCATGCCGAAAATAATCTGCCGGTTTCCACCCCGGATCAAGCGGCTAAGGGCCGCACGGCCCACTGGATTCGGATTGACCGCTACTACGAAGGCGAATTTCCCGATGTAAAAGTGAAATACATGCCGGTGTTATGCCAGCATTGCGACAATGCGCCGTGCGAGCCGGTCTGCCCCACGTATGCCACATATCACAATCCCGAAGGGCTAAACGTTCAGGTTTACAACCGCTGCGTGGGGACGTTCTACTGCGCCAACAACTGTCCTTACACCGTGCGCTACTTTAACTGGTTTGCGCCGGAATGGCCCGAGCCGTTGCACCTGCAGCACAATCCCGATGTCGCTATACGTCCGGCGGGCGTGATGGAGAAATGCACGTTCTGCGTGCAGCGCATCAAGCGAGTGAAGCAGGACGCGGCGCAGGAAGCCCGTCCTGTGGCCGATGGTGAGGTGCAGCCCGCATGTGTGCAATCCTGCCCTGCTGAGGCAATGGTGTTTGGCGATCTAAACGATCCCGAAAGCAAGGTTTCTAAGTGGGCCGCTAACGGGCGTAGTTCGCTCCTGTTGGAGGAAGCAGGCACCAAACCGAAGGTTTTTTACCTGCAGAAGGCAACCTAAGCGCATGGCGACTCCTTCCGAACTCCTGCCCTATTCCAAAATTCGCGAGGATCTGTTCCGGCCGCTTTCAGGAGCAAGTCCGGCTTACATCGCCTCCGCTCTGGGTGCGCTCGCCGTCATCATACTTGGCGGAGTTGCCTGGAGCATCCAGATTCGCGACGGAATGGGCGTCACCGGCCTGCAGCGGCCTGTCTTCTGGGGTTTTTATATCGTCGATTTCGTCTTTTGGATCGGCATTTCACACGCCGGAACGCTGATCTCGGCGATTTTGCGGTTAACCGACGCCGGTTGGCGGAAACCGGTGACCCGCGCCGCCGAGGCCATCACGGTTTTCTGCCTCATGATCGGCGGCATGTTTCCCATCATTCACTTGGGCCGTTCCTGGTTATTTTACTGGCTGATTCCGTATCCTAACTCGCGCCTGCTATGGCCTAATTTCCGTTCACCGTTGTTGTGGGATCTGACCGCCATCATGACGTACGTGACCGGCAGCGTGATCTATCTCTATCTGCCGATGATCCCGGATATGGCGCAATTGGGCCAGGTCAGCAAGGGTTGGCGAGGCATGCTTTACCGCACCCTGTCGCTGGGTTGGACCGGCAGCGATCGCGAATGGCATGCGCTAGAGCGCGCGATGAAGTTAATGGCTTGCACCATCCTGCCCGTGGCGGTGTCGGTACATACCGTCGTTGCGTGGGACTTCGCAATGGCCATCGCACCCATGTGGCACAGCACTATTTTCGGACCCTACTTCGTGGTGGGTGCAATTTTCAGCGGGATCGCCGCCCTTTTGCTGGTGATGGGCACGTTGCGCAAGGCGCTGCATCTGGAGCTCTACCTGACCAATCATCACTTTAATAACCTTTCCAAGCTGCTTCTGTTGATGAGCCTGCTGTGGTTTTACTTCACCTTCGCGGAGCACCTCACCGTCTGGTACGGGAATGAGCCTTCGGAAATGGCGGTTTTCCGCACACGCGTCACCGGAGCCTTTGCGCCGTACTTCTGGTTTATGGTGGTATGTAATTTCGTTGTCCCCTTCGTTCTGATGGGAGTTCGCCGCCTCCGCAACATCACTACGGCGATGATTTCTTCCGTCTGCGTACTAATGGGCATGTGGCTGGAACGCTATATTATCGTCGTGCCTACTTTGAGCAATCCGCGGCTTCCCGCTGCCGCGGCTGGGTTCTATGGGCCCACATGGATCGAACTCGCGATCACGGCGGCCACCTTCGCGGCCATGATTTTGCTGTATCTGCTGTTCGCGAAGCTGTTCCCAATCATCGCGGTTTGGGAATTTAAACCGCACCCCGCCGAGGACGAATGACATGTATCTGATCGGAGAGTTCCGCGAACAAGAATCCATCGTCCGAGCCATTCAGCGCCTAAAGGAAACCGGCGTGACGGCCGCGGAAATGGATGTATTCTCCAATGAACCCGTGGAGTTTCACCGGGGCATTTTGGATCGTCCTAGCCGGATGTCCTTGGTCGCCGTTCTGGGCGCCATCGCAAATGGTTGTCTGGTGACCGGTTTCGTTTACTATGCCCAGCACAATTACAGACTCAACACGGGAGGAATGCCCGTGTTTTCATTGTGGGGAACCGGCGTCATCACTTATGAGATGACGATGCTCGGCGCCATTCTCGCCACCTTCCTTTGGTTCCTTTGGGAAAGCGGACTGCTCAGAAAGCGAGACAAGTCGGTCCCAGTGCCCGTTGTCCCGCCCGGGTCGATGTGCCTGCGGGTTCGTACCGAGCAAACGGGAAGTGTCGCAGAAATCATGGAGCGCTCGGGCGCACTCGGCGTCGAGCGAAAGGCTGAGTTATGACAAATTATCGCGTCGCCGCGCGGGGCGTCTTTCTCGCCGCTGTCGCGATGCTATCCGCGTCAGGCAACGGGCAAAATTTACCCGCCGGCAAAGGCCGTGAAGCCCTAAATCGTGTCTGTACATCTTGCCACGATCTCAACTCGGTTCCCGGGCTCCATTACTCGCGGCCGGAATGGAAGACCCTCGTCGATTCCATGAAGGAGATGGGAGCGCAGGCCACGGCCGCTGAGTTCGCGGAGATCGTCGAATATCTGACCGTCAATTTCGGTCCGCAAAAAGGGGCCCCGGCGGCCAAGGCCACTAAGACCGTCAACACCGCACCGCCTCGTCCAGTCCCATGGGAAAAGAGTCGTTTGAGAATTGGCCAGGCGTTGTATCGCGAGAACTGCGTGGTATGCCACGATGTCGATCAGGAGGAGAGTAAGAAGCTGGGTCCCAGCTTTTACCACCTGTTTCAGCGGAGCAAAATGCCCAAGAGCAACGGGAAGCCAGAGCATGCATACATCGCCGGCCGCATTAAGTTCGGCGGCACCGTCATGCCCGCGTTCGCCAACAAGCTATCCGATGCGGAGATTGACACGCTGATCGGCTATCTGGCTTCGAAGTAGACCGCGCACGTCGTCACTCCGGCTGCTTCAACGGCCGCACCAATAAAGTCAGCACGAAACCCACGGCAAGCAGCGCCGCTAACACCTGCAGAGGACTGTCGTAAATGTGCACCTTGCTGGCGCCTGGAGCCAGTGCCGCCCTAGCCCGGCCGGAAAGCTCGGTGATGATGACCGGGCCTGTTACCGCCGCGGCGCTCCATGCCGTGAGCAGCGCGCCGTGGATGGCTCCGACATTGTCCGGGCCAAAAATGTCCGCGAGAAACGCCGGGATCGTAGCGAAGCCTCCCCCATACATGGTGAAGACAACCAACAGGCTGCTTTCAAACGCCAACCACTCCGCCCGCGCCGCAAGACCGGGAATCAATAAGAACAAAACAAATTGCGCCAAGAAAAATATTGTGTAAGTATTTCGGCGGCCAAGATAATCGGAACCAGAGGCCCATAGAAATCGTCCGCCGGCGTTGAACAGACTGATGAGCGAAACCACAGCCGCGGCTTCCGCGGGTGTCTTCTGAAAAAGATCCTGCATCATGGGCGACGCCTGCGCCAGGATGCCAATGCCGGCCGTTATATTGATGAACAGAATCCCCCACAGCAGGGCAAACTGCATCGTACGTACCGCCTGATTTCGTGTCACGCTACGAACGGCGATCATCTTGTTTTTCGCCGGCTCGGTCCAGCCCACTGGGTTCCAGCCGGGTGGCGGACTCCGCAGAATGCGCGAACCGATGAGCATGATAATCATGTAGGACACCCCGAGCAGCATCATTGTTCTCGCGACGCCGAAGCGGCCCATAAAATAGACGTTGAGATATCCCGCTAAGAATGCCCCGCCGCCGAATCCCATAATCGCCATGCCCGTGGCCATCCCGCGCCGGTCTTTGAACCACTTGACTAGTGTGGAGACCGGAGAAATGTAGCCGAGCCCGCAACCGATGCCTCCAACTAGTCCCATGCCCAAGAAAACCAGCAGAGACTGCCGGAGGGCAATGCCTATTCCGCCAATTACTAGGCCCGTGCCGAAAAATAACGCCGCCGCAGTGGCTGCAACTCGCGGGCCCCGCCGTTCTACCCACGGCCCTCCAAATGCCGCGCTGAGACCCAGCAGCACTAACGCCGTCGTGAATGTCGTGTAGGGCGGGCTAAACCACCACGGTTCATTTGGAAAGAGCGCTTGGATTGGCCTATTGAACGTGCTCCACGCGTACACCGAACCGATGCAAATATGCACCAGGATCGCACCGAGGGGAATCAGCCAGCGATTAGAACTATCGCGAGTACTTGCATCCGCGCTGCCGTTGACGTCGGGCCGCGCGGTTTCCGGTAGAGGTGTCATGGGGAGCTTCCCTGGTATTCTAACGCAAGCTCCCATCCCGAATCGCGGACCGAATTCTACCTTGACATCAACATTCTTTGCATCCGCCTTTACATACGGCCGGCTACGGCATGCGCGCCCTGCCAGGCAGCAAATGCGAAGATAGGTGACAGTAGCGCCTTTCCCCAATTTCTCTATGAATCCACCAAATTTATTCTCGCCGCTCACGATCCGCGGCGCGACGTTTCGCAACCGAATCGCCGTTTCCCCCATGTGTCAATACTCGTGCGACGATGGCTCCGCGACCGATTGGCATCTGGTCCACCTGGGTTGCCGCGCCGTGGGCGGCGCCGGGCTGGTGATGGCGGAAGCCACCGCCGTGGAAGCGCGTGGCCGCATCTCACCTGGGGATCTTGGAATCTACAAAGACGATCACATCGCGCCCCTGGCCCGCGCCGCCAATTTCATCAAGAGCATGGGCGCGGTCGCGGGGATCCAACTCGCGCACGCCGGCCGCAAAGCAAGCTGCCGCGTCCCATGGGAAGGCGGACGCGCGATTCCCGAGTCCGCTGGCGGGTGGCAAACCGTAGCGCCAAGTGCCGTGCCCTTTCTGGCCGATGATCCCTTACCTGCGGCATTGACGGGCTCCGAAATCAGGGCGATCACCGGAGAGTTCGTCGCGGCTGCGCGCCGCGCGATGGCAGCCGGATTTGAACTGCTGGAAATTCATGGGGCGCACGGCTACCTCGCGCATGAGTTTCTGTCGCCGCTCTCCAATTTCCGCACCGATAGTTACGGAGGGTCTTTCGAGAATCGTATCCGTTTCCTGGTGGATACAACGGAGGCCATCCGCGCAGTCATGCCGGACCATATGCCACTGTTCGTGCGCATCTCAGCGACTGATTGGAAGGAAGGCGGTTGGGACATCGATGAATCCGTACAGTTGTCCGCAATTCTAAAGACGAAGGGCGTCGACTTGATCGATTGCTCCTCCGGCGCACTCGTGCATGACGCGAAAATTCAGCCCGCGCCGGGATTCCAAGTTCCCTTCGCGGAACGCATCCGCCGCGAAACGGGCATCGCCACAGGCGCGGTCGGCATGATCACCGAACCTAAACAAGCCGACGATATTATTCGAACCGGCCAAGCCGACTTGGTGTTGATGGCTCGGGAATTTCTGCGCGACCCGTACTGGCCGCTGCACGCTGCGAAGACGTTAGGGGCTGATCTCAAGCCCCCAGCCCAATACGCCCGAGCCTTCTAACCGTTTGCGGAGGGGCTACTATCCCAATTTTTCAAGCATCCCGCGCTGCCGCGCCAGACGCTGGTCGCGCTCCTGGGCGAAACGTTGAACGCCCGCGAAAATCGAAGCGCCATCCATGTGCGCCTCCGCGATCACTTCGCCTTCCAGCCCGCCCGTGAGCCACTGGTTGTCGTAATCGGGCGTCAGCGAATACGCATCCGTCAGCGGACCCACATCGCGCAAAGGCCACACGCGCCGCGTGCTGGTGCTCACGATCATCATGTCGTTCAGCGCTTCCTCCGGCAGTACGGAACGCCGGTAGGCTTCCGGCTGTCGGTCAAACAGACCTTCGCTGATCGCCGAAATGATTTTTACGTTGATCCCGGCCTGCTCCAATTTTGGGATCTGATTCACCAGATTCACGGTGGAACTGGACCCTTGGACCACCACATAGCCATGCTTCGGCTGCCCCGCCGTGAAATCGCGAATCACGTAAAAGCCCTTCGCGGCGGCCTTCAGGTCGGTATCGGCGAACTTGCTACGGTCCGCGACGGGGAAATCCGGCCGCGCTACTTCAATGCTGATGATGCCCACCTTTTGATCGCGCGCGGCGATTTCCGCGGCGGCGAAATATGCGGGGGCGACGTCATTGTAATCCCACAGGTTCAAGTGAAGCAGTTGGCCTTGCGGGAATAGCTTCCACACCTGAGTCGCGAAGATGCCGAAGTGGGTCCGCCCATCCGCCGCGGTCTCCGGACCGGAGTGGCCAACAAGGATGTGGAGCACGCCCATGCGGAACTTGCTGTCCTGATTCTGCTGGCTCCACACGCGCGCCGGCGTGTACATCAAGGGTGTGAACGCGCCATACGTCCCGCTCAGCGCCCATACTCCGGCGAACTTCGTGGGATCGACGCTCGCGCTCTGGCTCACCATGCCGATGGCGCTCGAAACGTTTCCGGCTTCCTGAATCGCGGCTTTAATGCGCGTGCCCAGCGGATTCTTCTCCGGATCGTAATGTCCCCACAGCGCGCCGTGCTCCACGTTGATGGATTCCGAAAGGTCGGCGGCCAGCGTGATGAAGCGGTTATCGGTGACGTAGTTCATCCACTTCACGATTTCCGAGATCGCACGCCTGCTTCCGGCGGCCTCGCCTGGTTTCTTGAACAAAGAAATGGCCACCTGCTTCTGCGCGCTGGTATAGCGGTTCTGCACCGTCACGGTCTGCGGCTCTAACGGAAGATTCGCCACGCGCAGCCGGTCGTCCAGGAACGGATCGGCCTTCGCATCCGCCATTAACGGCGCGTCGTCTTTGACTTTGTCTCCCAGTTCCACCAGACGGTCCGCCAGCCAATCTCCCAGGCCGTTGCGATCGAGCAAAGACATCACTACATCGATGTTGGTCTTGAATTGAATGAGGCGCTGCTTCGCATCGGTCACCGCACCGTCGCGTATGCCCTGGAACTGCACGCCATAGTGGTCTTCAAACGCCTTGCACAATCCCACGAAATACGGCGCGTTCATCTTCAACCCGTACGGATGGCTCAGATAGCCCACCAACTGATCGACGCCGCCGGGAATCTTGCCCTGCACCGCATTCGGCCAGTAACCCTTCGTCGTCTTGGCGATCAAAATCATCGGACGCCGGTCACGCGGGTCCCACGCTTCCATCTTCTGGAACGCTTCCACCAGCGCGTCGTAATCGTTGCCGCCTTCCGTGGTGAACACATTCCATCCGTAGGACGTCCACTGCTGCACCAGGTCGTAGCCCGTATACTTAGCATCGATCACGCCGCCCATCAGATGATCGTCAATGCCCGAATTGTTGTCGGAAAGAATCACGCGCAGCCGCTTGCCCACTTTCATGGCCAGGGCTTGCGTCTTCAGTTCCTGCGCATGGCCTTCGGTCATGGCGAACTCACCTTCCAGCGTGAAGATCCTGGGCGAATCCGGCGCGCCCATCATGTCCCAGAACGCCGCCTTGCCCGCGGCCGTCGCCAAACCGATACCGGACGGCCCGCCGTTGACGTCGTTGGTGACATCCACGCTTTCCGCGTGCCCGGCCAGCGCCTTGATGCCGCGGATCTTCGCTTGCGCGAACAGCGGATCGTCCGCGAGCCCCGCATCCTGCAACAGCGTCTTCATCGGCGCCGCGCCGCGCCGGAAACCCAGCGCGTCGATCGGCAGGATCGCTACTTCCGGGTCCACGTAGTAACGCTTGTCGCCGGTCAGCTTGTGCTTCCGCTCCATCGCCTGGCCCAGAATCATCCACAGCGCATAGCAAGTGGGGATGCAGTGCCCGCCCGCCAGCATGAATTTGTCGCCGTACGGATGCTTGGGGCGGCGATAATCGTAACGCATTCCGCCCAGTTCCGGTCCGATCAAATGCAGCGCCACGTTCATCGGCGTGTAGGCTAGCGGTCCCCCGAAATGACCGGTCTGCGCGTAATTACCGAGCAGAGTCAGTGTCATGCAAGTCATGTAGCCGATGTCTTCGATCGCGGCGCGATCAAAGGAGGTGTTGGGCGCCGCCACGGCGGAAACCGGCGCATCTGTTTTAAGAGCCAAGCAATACTCCAGTGTTAGGGATCAATGCGGCGTGAACCGCTGTCTCTAGTAGTATCCGCGATTTTTGGTCTGCGCGTGCGGCCACCATATCAGCACTTGGAAGTGGGGGCCTAGTCGGGCGGCGGCTCTCGAAATTCATTGGTGAATTTCGATGGACTTGTCCGTACTGTTCTTCCAGAATGGGTAGTAAAGCCCTGGCCTCGCCTCCTAGTGGGGGTTTTGACCCAAGGCAGACACAAGAACCGAGCGACTACTGCGGCAGCCAACCACTTGTGCCGCAGCGACACCACTGGTGATCCGATTGCTCGGCCTCTCTGAGGGAGATTGTCATGACTGGCTTTAGGCACATCCTGTTCCCTGTCGATTTTTCAGAGCGCTGCGAAGGCGCGGTTCCATTCGTGGAGTCCATGGCGCGGCGTTTTCAAGCGAAACTCACGTTAATCAGCGTGGCGCAAACTCACTACCTCGGCACCCTTGACGATCCCAGCGCGATGGATCCTCAAGCCATGATAGATGCGGTCCACGCGCATTTGAACCGTTCCTTCGCTGACGACTTCATGGGTCTGTCTGTGGACCGCATTACCCAACTCGGGGACCCGGGTCACGTAATTGCCGCGTTCGTGAAGACACACGGCGTGGACTTGGTGATGATACCGAGCCATGGACGCGGGCCTTTTCGACAGCTTCTTCTTGGTTCCGTTACTGCCAAAGTGCTGCACGACGTCGAGTGCCCCGTGTGGACTACCGCTCATACCGGAACCGCCCCGGATCTCGAACACGTCAAGCTAAAAAAGATCTTGTGCGCGGTGGATGGCACCGAACAGGGTGTACGTCTGATGCAGAGTGCCTCGGCATTCAGCAAGCAAGTGGCTGCATCGCTGCGGCTTGTCAACGTCGTTCCAGGCATTGAGGCATGGCCCGAACGGCGAATGGATATGGAGTTTGAAGAGGGTCTCCGCAATCACGCCAAGAACCGTATCGAGATTCAAGAGCAATCGGCTGGCATCGACGCGCCTCTCTGTGTCGCGGTGGGCGCGGTGGCGGATACGGTGGCGGCGGAGGCGCAACGGCACGGCGCGGATCTCATAGTCATCGGACGCGGCGCGGCGCATGCCACGCTTGGGCGTCTTCGCACGCATGCCCATGCAATCATCCGCCAGTCTCCCTGTCCCGTGCTCAGCATCTGAGAATCGGGACGCGGAGCGCTGGCGGGACAACGTCCCGAACGTTGTAAAGTGAACTTGTGCGCGTTCCAGGACAGTATGGCGGCAGCAGCAAATCAGGGTCGCGCGGGCCCAAAGAATCCCGGCGCTGGCTGAAGCCACGTGTTCCCAAAGAGCAACTTTACAAGCTCGCCCCGCGGCGTCCTAGACCGAAACCCTTCGGCCAGACGGGCGCTACGGACAGGGTTCGATCCGTTCTTCGTTCATGGCATTTGTGGCTGGCTATCTCGCTCTGTCTCTACTGGTTCGACCGTCACGTCGCGGCGTTGATCACTGCGGCCGTTACTTATATAGTGTTTGAAACGTCCGCGAAATGGCACCCGGCCATTTATCCTTTGGATACGCGCATCGATATTGATACCGAGGGTTTCCATGTGGCCATGGCCGGGGTCACCGGAATGCCGCTCATCCCCGGTAATCGTGTCGTCATCTACAACAACGGCGACGAATTTTTCCCCGCGATGCTCGAAGCGATCGAGTCCGCCACCCAGTCCATCACGATGGAGCAGTATATCTTTTGGGACGATGAGGTAGGACGGCGGTTCGCCGAAGCATTCGCCCAACAAGCACGCCGCGGCGTGTCCGTGAAGCTTCTGCTCGACGCCATCGGCTCGTCCACCTTGGGAGACGACATTTTTAAGATTCTTGAAAATAGCGGGTGCCAGCTTGCCTGGTTCCGTCCGATTCAGTGGTACACACTAAAACGCGCACATACGCGTAATCATCGCAAGTCCATCATCATTGATGGCCGTATTGCTTTCACTGGCGGTGCGGGTCTCGCGGTTCAGTGGCTGGGTTCGGCGATGGATCCCACCGAATGGCGCGATGTGCAAATCGGTATTGAAGGTCCCGCAGCCATGGCACAGCAAACCGGCTTCGTTCAAAACTGGATGTCAGCCACGGGCGAGATCGTCGCGGGTCCTCAGTATTTTCCGACAGAGGTTTCGTGTGCCGCTCCTCCATCCGATCAACCGAACGGCGGCGTGGAAGTCCAGACCATCCTCAGTTCCCCAGCTACTGGCGCCGGCGCAGCGGGCACTATGTACATGGTGGCTCTCCAATGCTCCAAGCGGTCGCTTTGCATCGCAAATTCGTATTTCATCCCGGACTCGCGCGTGATCGCCATGCTGGCACAAGCCGCGAAACGCAACGTGACCGTGACGCTACTAGTGGCAGGCACCCATAACGACACGTGGTGGGCGCGGCAAAATAGCGTTCGCCGCTACGGTGACTTGCTGCGCGCGGGCGTCCAAATTTATGAATTTCAGCCATCCATGCTGCACCAGAAGGTAATGATCGTCGACGGCGTTTGGGCCACCGTTGGAACCACCAATTTCGACAACCGCTCCTTTGCTCTTAATGAGGAAACCAATATCTGCATCCACGATCCGGGACTGGTCAAGGAACTCCAGTGCGCGTTTTTCAGCGATTTAGAGCGCTCGAAGCAAGTCCATCTGCATGAATGGGAAAAACGGGGACTGTGGCAGAAGGCTCAGGAGCAGTGGGCCGCGCTCGTTGAAGACCAGATGTAGCTCATGCAATCCTTTCGTATCGTTACCTACAATATCCACAAGGCACGGGGCATGGACGGGCGCGTGGATGTCGAGCGGATTTTGAAGGTGCTGCAGCAGGTGGACCCGGATGTGGTGGCGCTGCAGGAAGTAGTGAATCACGACAACCGCTCGCCCGAAGAACATCAGGCATGCTATCTGGCCGATAAGCTTGGGTTCCATCACAGCGTCGGAGAAACACGCCGGCACCGCGCTGCGGCCTACGGGAACGTAACACTCAGCCGATGGAAAGTGGAAGGCGTTCAGAAAATCGATTTGAGCGTCCCCGGACGGGAACCGCGCGGGGCCCTGCGAACGGATATCCGCGTGGGCGGAGAACTGCTCCATTTTTTTAACGTTCACCTCGGGACAGCCGTCCGGGAACGCAAAGAGCAAGCCCGCCTGATCGACTTGCATCTTCTTAAAGCTCTGGACGTCTCCGGGCCGCGCATTGTGTTGGGTGATTTCAACGACTGGACGCATGGACTGGTCACGCGCACGCTAGCGAATGAATTTCGCCTTACGAATCTGGCGGCGCACTTGCCGAGAACGCGAGCGTATCCCGCGCTGCTGCCATTTCTGCATTTGGATCACATCTATCTCGACCATCATCTGAAGGTGGAAAAAGCGTTCTTCCATCGCAACCGGACATCCCTGATGGCTTCAGATCACTTGCCGCTCGTGGCGACTTTGACCTTCCACAAATTCCACGAACGCTCGTAGTCTTGCGCGCCCAGCTTCCCTTCTTCAGGCGATAAATAATTCAATGGCCCGCCCAGGGACATGGCCTGCTGCTGCAATCTGGCGTTCAGATCCAGATACACCGCGCGCGCCACCGCTATCAGCACGGAAGGCCCTACCGTTACCGCTCCGTGACCCCGCAGCAACACCGCAGGCTTGTTGCCAAGCGTTGCGGCCAGCGCCTTGCCGCGGGCGGCGTCGTTCACCAGCATATTCGACTCGCGCGCCACCGTGCGAATTTCAAATACCGGAACGCCCTCTCCCACGAAGTGAGCCATATGAAACACCGACCGCATCGGGATGTTGGAAATTCCGAAGGGCAATACGGCCGGGGAATGGTCATGCACTACACTTTGCACGTCCTGCCGAACCCTGTAGATCTCGCTGTGGATGAAGCGCTCTTGATAAGATACCGGCGCGCCGTTCACCGGCTTGCCGTCGAGATCGTATTCGAAAATATCTTCCGCCCTTACTAGCGCGGGCGCGATGGAACGTGCCAGCAGGAACCGGTTGGGATTGGAATCGTGCCGTGCGCTTACGTGGCCGTAGCCATCCACGATGCCTTCGTTGGAGAGGATATGGTTGGCGAAAACCAGGTCGTCGATCAGTGCACGGGAAGGCGTTTGGGCCAAGGCACGCAGGGAGGCGAAATAAGCAGCGGGCGCGGCGGCTAAGAGAGTTCGGCGATTCATCGATACCCATGGTACCGCCGGGCCCTGGACCGCGGGAAGCGATCTGGCTAGTGCATCGCCGCAGCTGGTTCAGGCGCCAATTCCATTGCCTTTTTCTTCTTGCCCTTCTTGCCTAAGCCGCGGAAGCGTTCCATGTAGATATACACGACGGGTGTGATATACAGCGTCAAAAGCTGCGATACCACCAGGCCGCCGACCACGGCCAACCCTAGCGGACGCCGGGCTTCGCCGCCCGCCCCAAGACCCAAGGCGATCGGCAGAGTACCAACCAGCGCCGCCATGGTGGTCATCATGATCGGCCGGAAGCGCACCAGGCATGCTTCTACAATGGCGTCCGCCGGAGTCATGCCCTGCGTGCGCTGGGCTTCCACCGCGAAGTCGATCATCATGATTGCGTTCTTCTTTACAATGCCCACCAACATGATGATGCCAACAAACGAAAAGATATTGAGCTCTTCCTTGAAGATCATCAGCGTCAGCAGCGCTCCCAAGCCCGCCGACGGCAAGCCTGAAAGAATGGTGAGCGGGTGGATGAAACTTTCATACAAAATCCCCAGCACCATGTAGATCACCAGCACCGCCATCGCCAGCAGCATGCCCATGCCGCTGAACGACGATTGAAACGCCGCAGCGGTTCCCTGGAAGGTCGTGCGGATATCGGCAGGCAAGACTTCGCGGGCGGCTTCTTCCACCCGCGCTACCGCTTCGCCCAATGAGACGCCTGGCAAAACGTTAAAGGACATGGTTACCGAAGGACTTTGCCCCAGGTGTGTCACAGTGAGCGCTCCCACGGTAGTGCGTTGCGTGGTGACGGAATCGAGTGGCACGAGCTTTCCCGACGATGACCGCACATACAACATGCGCAACGCATTAGGGTCGCGCTGATACTCCGGCAGCAGTTCCATGATCACTTGATAGTCGTTTGTCGGCGTATATATACTCGACACCTGCCGCGAGCCATAGGCGTTCAGCAGCGCGCTCTGCACCTGCGTCGCCGTAACGCCCAGAGCGGACGCCCGGTCGCGCTCAATATCCAGCGTGACTTGGGGGCTAGCCACTTGCAGATCGCTGCTAACATCCGTGATGCCGGGGATCTGTTTCATACGCTGTTCAAACATGTTGGCGGAACCATAGAGCCGCTCCAGATCCTCCGCCTGCAGTGTGAATTGATACTGGCTGCGGCTCTGGAATCCGCCGATGCGGATCATGGGAGGATTAGTAACAAAACTGCGCGCTCCCGTGATTGTGGCGAGCTTTGGGCGCAATTCATTGATGACCTCGTCGGCGGTCAACTTGCGCTGTTCGCGCGGTTTGAGCCGCAAGAACATGCGGCCGCCGCTGCCGCCGCCGCCGCCGATGTTAAGATTATGTGCATCTATATTCGGATCGGCTGCCATTACTTCCGCCACCGCCAGCGCCGTTTTGCGTTGCGCGTCAAAAGATGCGTCTTGCGGGAACTCCAGTTGCGCATACAGTACCCCAATGTCTTCACTGGGGATAAAGCCGGTGGGAATATTTTGATATAGATAAAACGTGCCGACAGCCGTGCCAAAAGCTACCAGCAGCATCAGGAACCGGAAACGCACTACGCCCCGCAGCGTCCAAATATAGCCGTCGCGCGCACCGTCGAACATTTTCTCCGTGAAGTTATACAACGCGTTGTGGTGCTCGCTGGCAGGCTTCAAAAACCGGCTGCACAGCATCGGAGTCAGCGATAGCGATACCAAACCTGAAATCAGAATGGCGACGATAATCACCACGGCGAACTCCTGAAACAATCGCCCGATAATGCCGCCCATGAATAGTACCGGAATAAAAACGGCCGCCAGAGAAAGCGTCATGGAAAGAACAGTGAACGCAATTTCCCGGCCTCCTTCCAGTGCCGCTTCAAACCGGCTCTTCCCCATTTCCATGTGACGGACGATATTCTCAAGCACCACGATCGCGTCGTCTACCACGAAGCCCACAGCGAGCGTGAGAGCCATCAGCGATAGGTTGTCCAATGAAAACTTGAACAGGGACATTGCCGCGAACGTGCCGACGATCGACAAGGGCAGCGCCAGACTTGGAATAATCGTCGCCGAAACATTGCGCAGGAACACAAAGATCACCAGCACCACCAGCACTACCGCGAGCACCAAGGTGAGCTTCACATCGTTCACGGACTCCCGTATCGCTTGCGAGCGGTCCGTCACAATATCCATATTGATCGCCGGCGGCAATTGAGCGCGGAACGTTGGCAGCAGTTTGATGATATTGTCTACGATCTCCACCGTGTTGGTCCCCGGCTGGCGCATGATTTGCATCCCAACCGATCTCCGCATGTTAAACCAATTCAAGGCTTTATCGTTTTGCACGCTATCGCTGACCACCCCCAGCTCTTCCAAGCGGACGGGAGAACCGTTGCGATAAGTAACAATGAGCGGCTTATACTGATCCGCATTAGCCAGCTGTCCGTTGGCCGCCACCGTAAACGCCTGAGCGGGACCCCATAACGTTC
Source organism: uncultured Acidobacteriota bacterium (assembly GCA_902826605.1). GTDB lineage: Bacteria > Acidobacteriota > Terriglobia > Bryobacterales > Bryobacteraceae > Palsa-187. The sequence goes on along the minus strand of CADEFM010000007.1, from coordinate 190,843 downwards.
CGGTGGGCAGATTGGCGTTATGCCGGTCAATTGCCTCCTGCACGTCATCCAGACTGATCCCTCGGTTCACCAGCTTATTGGGATCCAGCTGAATCCGAACCGCATATTTGCCCGTACCGTAAACGTTCACCTGGGAAACGCCATTGAGTGTAGAAATCTGCGGGCCGACTACCGTTTCCGCATATTCATTCACTACCGTGGACGTGAGGGTGTCCGAATTCAACGACAACATCAGAATCGGCGCATCGGCCGGATTCTGTTTGTTCATATTAGGCGGGCTGGGCATGCCAGGAGGCAAGCGGCGGCTTACCGCTGCGATGGAGTTTTGCACGTCCTGAGCGGCGGAATCGATATCCCGGTCCAGACTGAATTGAAGTGTGATATTGGTGTTGCCACGCCGACTGTTAGAAGTCATCGAGTCCAGTCCCGCGATGGTCGAAAACTGCCGCTCCAAAGGCGAGGCCACCGAGGCCGCCATCGTTTCCGGGTTCGCGCCCGGCAGGCTCGCGCTAACGTTAATCGTGGGGAAGTCGATGTTCGGCAAGTCGCTCACGGGCAGCCCGCGGTACCCGATGATGCCAAAAATCAGGATTCCAGCCATTACCAGGACGGTCATGACTGGGCGGCGAATGAAGAGTGCGGTCAGGTTCATGAAGATTCCGTTGCAGGCGGGTACACGCCACAGGGCGTCAATATACCCATGGTACCTCATTGTCTAGACGTTGATTCAGCCCCGCGTAGTTACCCAGGCAAATAGAAAAATGACGGGAAAGTGATAGGAAAGAGTGGGGAAGGCGGGCCTTGGCGCACCACTCAATTCGTGATAGTTACTTAGGCGGCAACAAGGCGATCGATGCCCCAGCCGGAACCCCTCGGATCACCGTTCCTATGGGCAGCTTTATCGCGGCTCGCAAATAAAACGGATGGGCGTAATCCGCTTTGAAGGGCAACATCCACAGCAATGGCCGCAGGCTTCCATCCGGAAGTTCGGCGGTAATCTGAAAGCTAATCCCGGCCGGGACCATTTTCGGATATATACCATCCAGAATAAGGGGTCGAAGCAGTTTGGTGTCACCATTCAAAGTTAAGGCCGAGGCGGGTAGTGCAAACGGCGGAGCGGGTACGGGCGGTTTGGGAACGGGAGGCAGGTCTTTCTCCTCACCCTCCGGCGCGCCTCCCTCCACCCACTGAGCGATGACTTCCATTTGCTCTGGAGTGAGCGCCGGGTCTCCTCGAAACTCGCCGAACCCTTTGACCGCCCCCCAGGGAGGCATCCGGCGTTCCAGAATCTCCTCCTGAATAGCCTTTGCCCACGGGCGCGATTCCTGGTAGGTAATTAAGGGAAAGGCCTTGCCGCCGGGATGATGACACGACGCACACCGGTCGTAGATAATACGTGAGATCTCCCGATTCCAAGTAATCTTGGTGGTGATGATGTCGTGCGCGGATAGCGGCATACCCACCAGCGCCATCGCGGTTGCGACAAGCGTGAATAGCCCGCGATTCTTCATCTTCTTAACTTCGCGATTCAGCGCGCCGACTCCAGGCGCATGACAAATCGATTATGCCATAGTGCGGCGGGCATCCCCGCCCACATTCGGACCACGGCTCTCCCGCAGTGGCATGATGTATTTCATGGCTCACAAGATCGAAAAAGCTACCATCATCGCCGCCGCCGGAACACTGCCTAAGAAGATCGCCGAGTTCATCGGACGCGTCAATTCCGGAACGAGTGCGGTAAGCATCGCGCAGATGACAAGCCCTTCCGGATGGCTGGAACCCGGCCAAACGCCCGAATTCGACGAGTACACTGTCGTCCTGCGAGGAACCCTGCATGTCGAAACTAGATCCGGCGTCACGGAGGTAAATGCCGGCCAAGCGATCCTTGCACCCAAGGGGGACTGGGTCCGCTACAGCACGCCGGGCCCGGAAGGCGCGGAGTATATTGCCGTGTGCATTCCGGCATTCTCGCCAGGGACCGTGCATAGGGACGAGTAATTCCTATTTTTTTCACGGCGTGACTCGCCGCAAATCGTCGTGACCCATGCAGCAAAACTGAGCGCTCAACGCACCTGTGTGGTTAGCGTAAATTTATCTGCACTGGCGGGGTCTGCCGCAATCAGAGGCCCTAGATCCGGAGCGAGGTCTTTCAAGACCTGCACCGCGAGCGCGCTGGTGAAACGGAAATCGCCGGCTGCCTCTCCAGGGACGAACGCCGTGACCGTGCCGTAAAAGCGGTCGCCAATTAGAAAGACGAAAGTGGCTGTGCGGTTCACCACACGTTCGCTGGTTAACCTTCCCGCAGAAGCAAATACCTTGAAGCGATTGTCACCCGTGCCGGTCTTGCCGGCCAAGGGAATGAAGGTTCCATCGGGCCGCGTGAACGCATGGAACGCACGTCGGCCCGTGCCTTTCTCCACAACCCCTGTCATGCGCGCGCGTACCAGGGCCGCGATCTCCGGATGCAGCACGCGAACTCCCGGCGGAGTGCGCGCCGCGAGTAGCGTCTCCACCGGCGTGCCTTCGCCGAAGTGCAGTTCGCGGACAGTCAGGGCGGGCTGCCGCATCCCATTGTTGATCAGTATGCCGGCAAGGTCCGCCAATGCTTTCGGCGTGTCGCCCGAAGCGCCCAGAGACGTCGCGTAAGACGGTACCAGGCGTTCAAAGGGGTAGCCTAGCCGCTTCCAAGCCTTACCGATTTCGGCAAAGGCATCTTCCTCCATGATGATGCGAATGCGTTTATCCTGGGCTTCTTTCAGCCTCGGACGGAACAGCCAGCGATACACAGCCTGACGTTCGGCCGTGCTGGCGGCTAGCGATTCGGCGAACGTCGCCTTCGGATGGCTCGCACGATAACTTAACATCCACAACTCTAGAGGATGGAGCCGCGCCAGATATCCGCGATCGGCCAGGCTGAATTTGTCCATCGCATAGTCGTCGTACAAACCCTGCAGTTGACCCTTCTTGTACACGGCATTCGGCAGATGCCGTCTGAGGAAATCGGAAAAATCCGCCACACTCGCCCGGGGCCACACCGAACGGTGAACCACCGCCAAGCGGAGAGACGTGGGCTTGATTCCAGCGATTAGAGTTTCCACCGCCTCCGCCGCTGTCTTGCCTCGATACTTTGTGTAAAAGCGCCCCAGAAAGACGGACCCCTCGCGATCCGCAAACCGCTTGAGATAAGCAGCGCGGGCAGGATCGCGCGGATTCGTCAGCGCTTCCCGGGAAGCTCCCGGCGCATTCCACGCGTAGTACCCCGCCACATCCCGCATTAAGCGGATGAACACCAGATTGACGGAGTGTTCAAATCCATTCCCCACGGTGTATTTCTGGAAATCCTCTTCTCGCTCGAAATTGGCAAACGTGTGCAAACCGCCCGCTGTAAAAAATAGTTCCCTGGGGCTGCCGGAGTATTGGCGATCCAGCGCCGCCGACAACATCGCGGCAAGACCACGATCTTCAGCCGAGGTGAAGTATTCCAGCGCCCACCGCGTAAGGCGGTCGCCGGGCATCGGTTTCACCGAATTTAATTGCTCCGACGTCATCACCGAATACTTGCGATGGAGCTGTTCGATCACCTCCAGATAAACGATGAGCGTCCGCAATTTCGCAGTCGATCCCAATTGAAGTTTGGTGCCTTCGTTGATATTTAAAGGTTGATTGAAGTTGTCAGCCTGGATGCGCAACAGGTTTTGGCCGTTGCCGCGCTCATACAGCGTGAACGCGTAAGTCACTTTCGCGGGATCGCCTTGGGACAGCAGTTGGTGGCCGATCAAACCTGCTTGCTTAGCCTTTTCCGGATCGGATAGTCCGGACAAAAAACGGGTGACCGCCTGCTGCGCCTCGTGGTCGAGCGTGGTTTTCGCTGTGAGGTCCAGACGATCCAACGCGTAAGAATCGGGAATACCGAGAGTTGTCAATAAGTTCGCCCGTATTGTGTCGGCCGCCTTGTTCGCTACAAAGTGCCGTGCTGGCGTGGCGGAATCATTGACTTGAGGATGGATGGACGCCGCGAGCGCCGCATCTCGCATCCACGGCGCGAGCAAACTTTCACTGGCCAGAGCTCGGATGTAACTATCGGTTTGCTGGCGAAGTACGTCAGCGTCATTGCCCAGCAAACGCGATGGCTGGCGCAACGCCAAGAACAGAGAGAGCACTTGCCGATACGCCACACCCCATTCTTCGATTGCAGCCGGGTTGTCTGGACGATCCGGCCCGGCAAGCAGTTGGTTCACGCGCTCGAAATCCGCGCCGTACCACACCGCTAATCCGTCGGCCAACCCGCTGACTTCACCCCAGCGCGGGGCGGCGGAGAGAGGAATCGAGTTAATGTAATCGAGCGCCACACGGCGCTGAGCTTCGAGCGTGCGCGGCCCATCCTGATAGATGCGCAAGGACGCCGATGCTATCTGTCTTACTTTATCCAATGGCGTATGTGTCCTGCCCTCCGGAGAGTGCCGCAACTTCTCAAGTTGCGTGGCCAGCGTGCTTCCGCCGATTACCGCATGCGAACGGTTGAGCCCATGCATCGTATAATCCGCGCCGGCACGCGCCAGACGATCCCATTCAATCGCCGGATTTCGATACGGCTCTGCGGGATTTAGGAGGCTGCGATTTTCTATGAACAGCAAAGTACGCAGCACCAGCGGGGGTACCGCGCCAAACGCGGGATACGCACGGCGCGGATCGCGGAATTCATACATGGAGCGTCCCTGCGCATCGACAATCGTCAATCCTGCCTGGCTTTTTTCCCGGTAGATGGGGAAAAGTCCCAGGTTCCGGAGACGTGCCGCCCATGCTCCATTGCGGGCTTGCGCGGTAATCTCAAATCCGCGGCTGACAAGGCGCTGCTGGAAGCGCGGAAGATCGGCATATCCGAGCCGTTGATCATAAGGAGCGGCGGCAGGATAAATGATGGAAGTACTAAGGCCTGGCTTGACGGAATATTTCAGCTGCGCGGCGGTGAATGCGAGCAATTGCGATTGCACGCGGGAGGACTTCATCTCCCAACCCACGAACAGGACTAGGGTTGCTGTCGAGAGCGCGGCGATCAGGATGGTGGGACGGCGCGAGCCCCCGTTTACCGTTTGGTCCAGGCGGTCCGTGGCCCCGCGCATTCGCTCAAAGAGCCAATGTGACGAGGGGGAGAACCCCATAGTTGCCAACGCGCCTCCGTAACGCGACTACCCTTCCTACTAGATGCAGCAAATCGGAAAACGGCTAAGGTTTCTTGCAGAAAGACTCTTTCGGGACCCCTAATACTTCTCCGCAGCCACCACACCAATTTCTCTATCGTCCGGTCAGGCCATTTGCAACGCACCCAGCGCACCTTTTTGTCAATGTCTTGTCTAGTTAATTTGCACTTCACTCGCCATCGTGGTATCCCTCCAAAAGGGCGTTCCCATCAGAGCCAACCCGCTCGCCCCAAGAGAAGAGAAAGGACGATAAATCGTGAACCTCCGCCTGCTGCTGTCCGTCACATTCCTGCTCCTGCCCGCCGCGACGCTTCGGCTCGGCGCCGCCGATGTACTCGAAATTCCCTATACCGTCGATCCAAATTTCTTAAAACTCCCACTCGATCTCCTCTTTGGCGAAACTTCGGGCGTCGCTGTAAGTTCCCAGAAAAGCATCGTGTTAAACCGTGGCAATTTCACGTTGACAAAGGGCCATAACGGTTTTGAGAAGAGTTACACGCCACGGTGAGGATCTCCCCGGCGCGCGATGTAGCCTTTCGAATTTTACGCAAAGTACATGGCGGAGGCTATGCTTCTGACTTGTTGCGCACGGAACCCGAAGGCTTGGACGCTCGCGACGTTGCGCTCGCAGAATCCATTGTCTTTGGATGTCTGCGGTATCAAAGCCAGCTGGATTTCCTGATCTCACATTATTCGGGACGTCCGCAACTCAAGCTGGACGATGAAGTCCGCACGGCATTGCGCATGGGGATTTTTCAAGCGCGGTACTTGGACCGCATCCCCTTACATGCCGCTGTGACGGAAAGCGTAGAGTTGGTCAAGCGGGCGCACAAGCGTTCTGCCGCCGGGTTCGTCAACGCGGTGCTCCGAAAGGTAAACCGCAAACCTGTAACCTGGCCGGACCGCGCCACGCGATTGTCCATTCCCGAGTGGATGCTGGAACGGTGGGATCGGCAATTCGGGATAACCGTCGCCGAAGGTATTGCGTTGGCGGCGCTGCAAGAACCCGTCCGCCATGTCAACGCACAGACCGGACGCCAGCAAGATGTCGGCGCGCAATCGATCGTTCCCTATCTCGCCATCGAACCGGGCATGACGGTGCTGGATCTGTGTTCCGCGCCGGGAAACAAGACTGCTCAGATCATCGCTGCAGGGGGTAATGTCATCGCTTGCGACCGTTTTCAACGGCGTCTGATGGAGGTTCCCGCGGAAGCGGCGCGTGCGGTGCTGGACGCAACCCTGCCACTTCCTTTCTCTCTGCCCTTCGACCGGATTCTGGTGGACGCACCCTGCTCCGGGACCGGCACGTTGGCGCGTAATCCGGAAATCAAATGGCGACTGAAACCGGAAGACTTGGAGCCTTTCCGGCAGCGGCAGCAAAAGATTCTTGCGTGTTCCCTGGAGTGCCTGGCTCCGGATGGGCGACTGGTTTACGCTACCTGCTCGCTTGAGCGGGAAGAAAATGAAAACGTGGTCGAGGGCATGCGCGTCTTAGATACCTTCATGCGGCTACCCGGGCGTGCCGAGGGCGACGGTTTCTTCGCCGCGGTGATCGAAGGCCATGCAAGCGCCTAACGCTGTGATAATATTGATCTTGAGGCCAGACTGAAACGCTGATGGCTGAAATTCTTCCCTCCATTTTATCCGCGGACTTCGCGCGCCTGAGCGAACAAGTTGGCATCCTCGCGGCGGCAGATTGCAAGATGCTGCACGTGGACGTTATGGATGGCCACTTTGTGCCAAACATCACCATCGGCCCGCCTGTGGTTGCGTCGCTGCGCAAGGCCACCAAACTGAAACTCGATGTGCATTTAATGATTAGCGATCCGGACCGCTATGCTCCCGCCTTCGTGCAGGCCGGCGCCGATCTGGTTTCGGTACATCAGGAAACCTGTCCGCACCTGGACCGCACTCTCAACATGATTCGCGCTGAAGGCGCGAAAGCCGGAGTGGTGATCAATCCGGGGACTCCAATTGCGACGCTCGATGAAGTGCTGGGCGTCGCCGATTACATATTGGTGATGAGTGTCAATCCGGGATTCGGCGGGCAGAAGTTCATCCCATATTCCTTGGATAAAGTCCGGCGCTTGAGTGCGGCTCTGCGGGATCGCGGGCTGGCGGTGCCGATTGAAATCGACGGCGGCATCACGGCAGGCAATGTGGCGGAAGCGGTGCGCGCCGGTGTAGAGTGGGTGGTAGCGGGTTCGTCGATTTTTAATACTCCCGATCCGGCCGCCGCCTTTATGGAATTGCGCCAACGGGCAGGGGCCGCGCTCGCTGTACGAGTCTAAGTTCAAACTGGGGTTCAAAGCAAGGAAGTAGCGATGCGATTCTTGAAACAGACCGTGATAGTCCGGGGAGCCGCTGTATTGCTAGTGGCAGCGCTCGCAACTACTTCTTGCGGGTTCCGCCGCAAGAAGTACGAAAACCCTATCACCAAGGACTCCCAGCAACCCGATAAGGTTTTGTTCGATAAGGCCATACGCGATATCGAACGTAGCCGCTATGAAATCGCTCGCCTCACGCTGAACACGCTCATCAACACCTATGACACCAGCGAGTTCTTGGCGAAAGCCAAACTCGCGATCGCCGATAGCTGGATGCGTCAGGGCGGGGCCGAAGGCCTGGCGCAGGCCGAAGCCGAATATAAGGACTTTATCCTGTTCTATCCGCAGATGGAGGAAGCCGCGGAATCGCAGGCGCGCATTTGCGAGATTCATTTCCGGCAAATGGAAAAGGCCGACCGCGACCCCAACAATGCCTTGCGCGCGGAACAGGAATGCCGCCAGTTGATGGTGCAGTTCCCCAACTCGAAGTTCGCGCCACAAACCGAACAGCGTCTCCGGAATATTCAAGAAGTGCTGGCACAGTCCGAGATGGTGGCGGGGGAGTTTTATCACCACAAAGGCTCGTTTTCCGCAGCTTCCAACCGGCTGCACGGAGTCGTGGGGCAATATCCGCTTTACAGCCATGCGGACGAGGCATTGTGGAAAGAAGGCGATTCCTATGAACACATGGGAGCACGCTTCCGCCCCAGGGCCGCGGAGGCATATGTCAGGCTGGTTCGCGATTATCCATTGAGCGAATACGCGGATGCCGCCAAGAAAAAACTGCAAGCCATGGAAACACCCATCCCGGAAGCCGATCCGGCGGCTGTAGAGCGCATGAAGTTCGAAGCGGAGAACCGTCAAGCGCCTGGCATGATCCACAAAGCGACTAGCTTCATTCGCAGGGGCCCCGAAGTCGGAATGGCCGCCAAGAGAGGCACGCCTACCATGGACCCGCCTAAGCGTGAGATTCCGCCCAACGTTCCGCAGCCTGGCGGCGCAGGTGGCTTCACTGGCGATGTCACTGTGGCGCCGGTAACGGGCAGTTCCGCGCTGGATACTCAGCCGGATGCCAGAGCGGGCGGTGCCCCAGCCGCGGCAGCCCCAGCCAACAACCAGAAAAAATAGAGCGTGATTCTTCTGGCCGACGATAGCGTTCACGCGTTGCGCATGGGCGAACAGATCCTGCGGGGCGAAGGCTTCGAGGTCGTTACGGCCACCGGCGGGCAAGCCGCGATAAAATTGCTGGACGAACTGACGCCGGGAATGCTGATCCTGGATGCATTCCTGCCGGAGCGCAGCGGACTGGATCTATGCAGCCAGATCAAAGGCGCGCACCCCCTCACGAGGGTGATTCTGACGGCCGGTGCATTAGAAGAGATCGATGAAGTTGCAGCGCGGGCCGCCGGCTGCGACGCCATTTTGCGGAAGCCCTTTGAGGCTTCTGCCATGGCAGAGATGGTAAAACGGCTGGCGAGGGATTCCCCCGGTGATGGCGAATTGCGCGCCGTCATAGCCGAGGTGGTGGAAGCCGAGATGCCTCGTTTTGCGCGGGAGATCATCGAAAAAGTATGGGTTCAGATGAGGGGAAAATGACGCATGCCCGATAACAGTTTTGATATCGTTTCGAAGATCGAGATGCCTGAAGTAAGCAACGCCGTTCAGCAGGCTCTGAAAGAAATCCACCAACGCTACGATCTAAAGGATTCGCACTCCGGTATTGAACTGAACGAAAAGGACAACAAGGTCGTCCTGCACAGCGCCGACGACTTCAAACTAAAAGCCGTCGTCGATATCCTGCAAAGCAAGCTGGTTAAGCGGCAAGTGCCACTGAAGGGCTTGTCGTACGGCGTGATTACTCCGGCTGCGAATTCCTCGGTGCGTCAGGAAGTGACGCTGCAGCAAGGCATTTCCGCGGAGAAGGCCCGGGAGATCGTCAAGATGATCAAGGATTCGAAGAAAAAAGTGCAGGCGTCCATCCAGGGGGATCTAGTGCGCGTTACTGGGAAGGATCGCGACTCCCTGCAGGAGATCATCGCACTCTTACGGGCGCATGACTTCGGAATTGACGTGCAATTCACCAACTATAGGTCCAACTGAATCCCGCGCGCCCCAGCTTTCCTTCGATGCCGCGAAAAATTGAAAGTCTCTTCCTGGCGGGGCCTGTGGGACGCCTAGAAGCTCTCCTCGAGGAACCGCAAGATCGCGACCCAGTGGAGGCCGCGCTGGTGTGCCATCCGCATCCGCAACACGGCGGAACCATGCACAACAAAGTGGTATACCGGATGGCGCGAGGCTTGCGACGGGCAGGGTCGGTGGTTTTGCGCTTCAACTATCGAGGGGTGAATCTAAGCGATGGGCAATACGCCAATGGCGAGGGAGAATTAGCGGACGCCAGGGCCGCCCTTCAGTATCTCCGAGTGCGGTATCCAGATCTGCCTTTCTCGCTGGCCGGTTTTTCTTTCGGATCAAGAATTGTCTTGCGAATGGGAACCGAGGCGCCGGCGCCACGGCGTGTGATCGCAGTGGGATTCCCGACCATTTATAAAGACCGCTCATTTCTCAATCTCCAAAGCGCCCCACGAACCTTCGTGCAGAGTACCCATGATGAATATGGCCCGGTTGATGAATTACGAAAAGTCACGGAGGCGTTACCTGAGCCGAAGCAGTTGCTATTGATCGAAGCGCAAGACCACTTCTTCGGGGGAGCGCTCGACGAACTGGAAACCGCAATCGCGGGCCTAAGCTGAGCTTTAGGTCTGGCCTAGCGTAGAAATGTTAGTGACGCCGGCCGTGCTTGGTCATCCGAAGGATGGGTGAGCTAAGCGCTCGCGAGCTTAAGCTCGCGCTCAACCCGACGGGCGGCGCGCTGTCCGATGAGTCCCGCGACTTTGGTGAGCAATCCGGGAATGTCCTCCGGTGTGATCAGCAGGGAATGCCGGCTGACCGCCGAAGGATTACTAAAATTTTGGAAGGTAGTGTTCACTAGCGCCGTGGCCGGTTTGTATTCCATGTTGCGGGCGTGAGCTAAAACTTTCAGTCCGGCTTGGGGTGACTCCATTTGCAAATCGCTGAGAACTAGCTCATACTCGCCTTCTTCGAGCTTACCCACGGCTTCTGCGGCACTGGCTGCGGCATCGACGTTATAACCGCCGGCCTCCAGCACTGTTTTCAGTGTAAGCCGGGCCGCCGGATTATCATCCACCAACAGAACTCGCGCCAAGTCATAGTCAAAACTGTGTGTGGAGTGGCTCATTACATGCTCGGGCGGTCGTGGCCCAGCACTAGTTTAACTCAAGATCCCCTAAATTCGTCCCGACGAATTTCTTAGCAGTGCCAGTACCTCTAGTAACAAGTTGAATCTAAGTTACTTCTGCGAAAACACGCAAGAAAATGGAATCGACCTGTTGCAGGTAACGTTCCATCGAAAAGACCCTTTGAATCTTTTCAATGGGAAGATAAGAAAGAACTTCTCCGTTTTGTTCTATCCCCGCGCGAAAATCGCCGTCCGATTCCCAAGCGAGCATGGCTTGAGTCTGCACTAAGCGATACGCCTGTTCCCGCAACATGCCGGCAGCGGCGAGATCGAGGAGTAGTTGGCCTGAGAAGATCAATCCTCGCGTACTTTCAATATTGCGCAGCATGCGTTCGGGATAGACGCGCATGCCATTCACCAGCCACAGTGTCTTGGCCAGCAGATAGTCGGTGAGGACTGCGGAATCGGAGAGAATCACGCGTTCCACGGAAGAATGCGAGATGTCCCTTTCGTGCCACAGGGCTATGTTCTCCATGGCCGGAGTTAGATTGCCGCGCACTACGCGGGCGAGGCCGCAAATCTGTTCGGACGTCACCGGATTACGCTTGTGCGGCATGGCTGAGGACCCTTTTTGCCCCTCCGTGAACGGCTCTTCGGCCTCCCGGACTTCAGTTCGTTGCAGGTGGCGGACTTCGAGCGCGATTTTCTCAAGCGTTGCCGCGATGAGCGCTAGCGCTGCCATCCACGCGGCGTGGCGATCCCGTGCGATCACCTGCGACGCAATGGCGGCGGGTTTCAAGCCCAGGCGCGCGCAAATTTTCTCTTCGGCCGCAGGACCGATGTGGCCGAACGCCCCAACCGCCCCAGAAATCTTGCCCACGCGCAGATCTTCTGCCGCCGCGTCCAGTCGGTTCATGTTGCGCTTCATTTCGTCGTACCACAGCGCCAATTTCAAGCCAAATGTGATCGGTTCAGCGTGAATGCCATGGGTGCGGCCGATCTGCACGGTGTGCTGGAACTCATGCGCGCGGCGTTTCAGACACTCCATAAGCGCCACCACACCTTCTCGCAGCAAACGGGACGCCTGATTCAGCACCAGCGCCTGCGCGGTATCCACAACGTCGTTGGACGTCATGCCGTAGTGCAGCCAGCGCGACGCATCGGCATGGCCTGCCGCCGCCATGGTTTCGGAAACCGCGGTGGTGAACGAGATCACATCATGCTTGACGTGCCGTTCGATTTCATCGATGCGGGCGACGCTGAATCCCGCGTGCGCGCGCAGGGCTCGCGCCGCCTCCGGCGGAACTTCGCCGGTTTCCGACAATGCTTCGGCTGCGGCCAGCTCAACGGCCAGCCACTGCGCAAAGCGATTTTCATCGCTGAAGATGCGGCCCATTTCGGGCCTGGTATATCGGGCAATCATAAGGTGCGAGGGATAGGACTCAGCCGTATCTTAATAAACAAACGACTCCGTGGGAGCCTTGGTTTGCGCGATCACCAGCCTGGTGAATAGCGCACGTCCATGGAGCGCCTGCTGGGCGCATTGCTCCACAATCGCCGGATGATTATTATGCGAACTCAAATGTCCCAGGATCAACGCCGACGTGCGGGCATCCAGATCGTCACGGATGAATGAGCACGCGACGTCGTTCGACAAATGCCCCATGCGGCCCATGATGCGCTGTTTGATCGACCAGGGATAAGGGCCAACCTTCAACATGTCCAAATCGTGATTCGATTCCAGCAGCAGAACATCGGCCCCGCGGAGGTGAAAACGCACCGAATCCGGCATGTAGCCCAAGTCCGTCGCGATCGCGATCTTCAAGCCTTGCGCCTGAAACGTGAACCCCACGGGATCGACCGCGTCGTGGGGGATCGTAAAAGAAGTTACGTCAATATCGCCGATGGGGAAGCATGAGCCTGCGGCGAACGTTTCAAGCTTCGGCGCGTAATTTTCGTCCCACGGAATAGTGGGCGCGGTGAGCCGGGAAACGTAGACCGGGATATCCAGCTTTTTCGCGATGAGTTGCAATCCCCCAATATGATCGCTGTGTTCGTGCGTGATCAGAATTGCCGTCAACGATTCCGGCGCGACGCCGATGGCGAGCAGGCGCTCAAATGTTTCCTTACGCGAAAGCCCGGCGTCTACCAGGAGACGTGTCCGATCGGTGGCAACCAGCGATGAGTTGCCGGAGCTCGATGAAGCCAGGACGGAAAGTTGAAAGATGGCGCGCTCCTTTATGTCATTAGAACTGGAAGAGCAAGCCGCGCGCAAGGGTCATCGCGCCGAACAATCCGCTATCGCGCCGGAATCCACAACGCGTTGTACACGGTGGTCTTTGTTTTCTGGTAGCCGTAGGAGCGCAGCAGGTCTTCCAATTCCTGAAGGCTGCTGTGAAGCTCTTGCAGCTGGCTTTCCACTGTCTCCACGACGATGATGGGATGGAAGCGGGCGACAGATGCGCGAGCGCTGCGCAGCACCATGGTTTCCGCGCCCTCCGTATCCACTTTCAATACGTCGACGCGTTGCAAATTGAGCGGCGATAGGATATCGTCCAGCGGAATCACATCGACCTCCACGGAGGAATAAGGCACCACGGTGTGGCTAGCATTTTCGCTGGAGAACGACGTCATGCCGGTATTGATCGCCGTTGAAGTAAATAATTTCATGCGGGAGCGTTGCTCGCCACAGGCAGCCTCGACGACGGTCACATTTCCCCGCCGGCTGGCTGCGATGCCCTGCCGAAGATGCGCGGCGGTGGCGGGATTTGGCTCGATCGCGATCACCCGCCCGTGCTCGCCTATCGCTTTAGCGGCCTTCAGCGAATAGGTTCCCACATGCGCACCCACATCCACGAAGACGCCGCCGGCTGGCAGGTACGGCGTGATCCAGTCCCATTCGAATTTTTCCCAATCTCCCGCCCGTAGAGCAAAATTACCAATGAAATCGGCGGGATCGAGATAAATTGAAACGCCCGGCTGAAGTTCATAGACACCGGCTCCGATAACACCCCATCTTTTGAAGGGGTTTTCGAAGAGGCTGAGCACGGACCCGCCAACCGGAAAATAAATCGCCCGATAAAAATCCCGGGCCCGTTCCACCGGAGTCCGCAAGCCCAGCCAAGCGAACGCCGCAACCAACAGAATTGCCGCGATCAAGATTCCGCGACGATGCCGGGAGTATCCAGGGCGCTCAGGAGTTTCGTCCATAGTCATTTCATCGACAAAGGGATTCACCACCTTAACGTCGAAATAACGTTCCGCTCGGGAGGCGGCGAGCTCGGTGGTGAACTATGATGCGCGTGGGTTCCCCTTAAAGATCAGATCATCTCGCCATTATTAGAACTGGAATCGAAGAGGAAACGCAAGACGTGTAGTGGCACAATAGTACTTGCAACCTCAGATCACTGTCCTTGACGCCGGGGGACAATACTGCCACCTGATTGCACGCAAAGTCCGTGAACTGGGCGTCTACGCGGAGGTGGCCCCCAGTGAAACGCCGGTGGCAGCGCTCGCCGAACGTAAAGGAATCATCATTTCCGGAGGTCCTTCCAGCGTCTATGATCCAGAAAGTCCGACCATGGATCCCGCCGTGCTCGCGTCCGGCATACCCGTGCTGGGCATCTGCTATGGGCAGCAACTCATCGCACATCTGCTGGGCGGGACCGTATCGAAAGGCGAACGAGGCGAATACGGTTTCGCACAGCTTGAACTGACGAATACCGGCACCGTATTTCGGGGAATCGCCGGACGACAGCAAGTCTGGATGAGCCATCGCGATCTGGTATCAGCGGCCCCGCCTGGCTTCGATGTCCTGGCGCACACGGAAACATGCCCTGTGGCGGCGATGGGATCGGTGGAACGCAAACTCTACGGTGTGCAGTTCCATCCCGAAGTGGCGCATACGCCGTGCGGAAAAGCGATACTCTCGAATTTTCTGTTCGACGTATGCGGCTCCGAAAAAGACTGGGACCCGGCCGGCCAGGTGCTTGCCATCGAAGAACACATCCGTCAGGTGGCGGGACCCCGCAACATTTTCTTTTTCGTGAGTGGCGGGGTGGATTCGACCGTGGCTTATACGCTGTGCCTGAAGGCCCTGGGACCTGGCCGCGTTCACGGCACTTATGTGGACACAGGCATGATGCGTGAGGGCGAAACGGAATTCGTGCGTGAGAATTTCGCCAGGCTAGGCGCCCAGGCGTTTCACGTGGTGGACGCGCGTCAGGATTTCTTGGGTGCATTGAGCGGCGTCACGGACCCTGAACGCAAGCGGCACATTATTGGCGAGAAGTTCGTCGAGGTGCAGGAAAAGATCCTGGAAGGCGAGCATTACCTGGACGGGCACTGGATTCTGGGCCAGGGCACCATCTATCCGGACACCATTGAATCCGGAGGCAGCGCCAAGGCCGATTTGATCAAAACGCATCACAACCGTGTCGCCGGGATTCAAAAACTGATCGGCGAGGGCCGCATCATCGAACCACTCACGCAGTATTACAAGGACGAAGTTCGTGCGATCGGACGGGAGCTTGGACTTGCGCCAGAGCTGCTGGAACGCCATCCATTTCCCGGGCCGGGTCTGGCGATCCGTTGCCTCTGCACGGATGAGGTCGCCGCGCCCCAGCGCACGGAAGATGGCTGGATCATCCCGGTAAGTTCGGTCGGCGTGCAGGGTGATTCTCGCACCTATAAACCGGTACTGGCGCTCGACGCGCCCCCGGCCGGCGAAGAGGAAGCCGCCGCGATTGTCAATCGCCGGACGGACGTCAATCGCATCGTGGGAACGGCTATCACCTGCCGCCCGATGAGCGCGCTGCGAGTCGCGCCCGCGCATCTCACGGCCGACCGCATGAACCGCCTGCGCCGCGTCGACGCCATCGTGCGCAAACTATGCGTTTCGTCGGGCTTCGAAAAGGATATTTGGCAGTTTCCGGTGGTTCTGATTCCTCTTGGCATTCCCGCGCGCCCCGATTCCGTGGTGCTGCGTCCAGTGGATTCGGTGGACGGCATGACTGCACGCGCCGTTCGTATTCCGCCGGACCTCTTAGACGCCATCGCGCAGGAACTGATGGAGGTCGAGGGCATCGCCGGCGTGTTCCACGACCTGACGAACAAACCTCCAGGCACGATTGAGTGGGAGTAGCGATCGCGGCGTTCCTATGCCAAGGCGTGGTGCGCGACGCCTTGTTTAACGCGGGGGCCAGCAAAATCGCTACGATAGAAAGTGGAGGAATGGCCGAGTGGTTGAAGGCGGCGGTCTTGAAAACCGTTAGCGGGGTAACTCGCTCGGGGGTTCGAATCCCTCTTCCTCCGCCAGATCTAGTTGCGCTCTGTAGGATCGGCTCGCATGGCCAGCATTGGGCGATACGAGTCTCGGTACTTCCAGGCCAGATAAACTTCCAAAGCCAGAAAGACGGCGGACATCGGCAGACCGGTGTGCTCAAGCCAGATGTGAAACGCGATGCTGTTGACCATGAAAGGCGCGAATAGGGCCAGAGCCAGCGGCACAAAACGGTTGACTACCAGCAGCACACCGACGATCAGTTGTGTCGCGCCGATCAGTTGCATCATATAGCCGCTGTTCACCAGCGCTCCGGCAAATGCAGCCGCACTCTCCGGCAGAGGCGTCTGGGGCGCAGGGATGAAATTAAAGAATCCGTTCAGCCCGAACATGATAAGCGGGAGTCCCATTAGCAACCGCGCAATGGCGGGGAAATGGCGAGTGAAGGACTTGGGTGTACGTGCCGGAGCTGCGTGCATTATTTTGACGGGCGCTTCAAGCCGGACGCCCGGTTTCATTTGAGCACGCATCCAGGGTTCTGGACAATGGGAACCCCTTCCCTACGGCCGCAGCTCGGTTTTCGTTAGTGGGACGCCACACTGGGATCAAAGGACATGCAGGAGTGCCCATCGCGCTCGGGCGCCCTCTGTGACGCTAGGCCCAGAAGACCGTCGTCCACCGCAGGTTACCGGTAAAACGCGATGGGAAGCCTGCCTACTAAACAACGCTATAAAAAGACACAAACAACCAGTAGTCTATTGTCCAATTCGGAACCACGCTGTAACCTTAGGTGGGGCATTGTCGGAAAAGCATCTTATCATGAACATAGCGACGATTAAGCAAGATCTTTTGGCGTCAGTCGTGGTGTTTCTGGTGGCCCTGCCCTTGTGCCTGGGAATCGCAATCGCCTCCGGCATGCCCCCTGCGGCGGGACTGATTACAGGCATTATCGGCGGGATCGTGGCGGGTTCTTTGTCGGGTTGCCCGTTGCAAGTAAGCGGACCTGCGGCGGGCTTGGCCGTTCTAGTCTACGAGATTGTGCAAACGCAGGGGGTAGAGAAACTCGGCGTTGTTGTGCTGCTTGCCGGGGTCATTCAAATCGTCGCGGGGTTCCTGCGAGCCGGACAAGTGTTCCGGGCAATTTCACCATCCGTCGTCTACGGGATGCTCGCGGGCATAGGCGTCCTTATCTTCGGGGCGCAATTTCACGTCATGGTGGATGATAAACCTCGCGAAAACGGACTCATGAATTTGCTGGCCATTCCGGAATCGATCGGCAAGGGTCTGTTCCCTATCGAAGGAGGCAGTCATCATCTGGCCGCTTACATAGGCGTGGGCACCATTACCATTCTGATTCTGTGGAGCAAGTTTGCGCCAAAGGCGCTCAAATGGATTCCGGGCGCGCTTGTCGCCGTCATCGTTACCACCGCGGTGTCCGCAGGCCTTGCATTGCCGATTAAATACGTGCAACTGAGCGATGGCTTTCTGGGTGCGATTCGGTTCCTAAACTTCAGTGAACTGCCCGGCCTTTTGAACGGCGATATTTTGTTACTGGCGTTTACGGTCGCGTTCGTGGCAAGCGCCGAAACCTTGCTATCGGCCGCTGCAGTGGACCAAATGCATGACGGTCCCAAAGCAAACTACAACAAAGAGTTGCTTTCCCAGGGCGTCGGAAACACCCTGAGCGGGCTGATGGGATCTCTTCCCATGACCGGTGTCATCGTCCGCAGCGCGACGAACGTCGCAGCCGGCGCGAAGACTCGCATGTCCACGATTTTGCACGGTGTTTGCCTGCTGGCTCTGGTCGCCGCCTTTCCAGGAGTGCTGCGGATGATCCCGACGGCCAGCCTGGCCGCGATTCTCGTCTTTACCGGTTACAAACTGGTGAATGTGCAAAACATCAGGCGTTTATTGCGTTACGGCGGTGCACCGATTGTGATTTATGGCGCCACTTTGGTGGGCATTGTTGCCACGGACATGCTGAAGGGGATTTTGCTGGGTTTGACGCTCTCAATCCTTAAGGTGGTGTACGCCCGAACCCACTTTAATATGCGAGTGCAGCCGCACTCTAACGGCCGGCGAACCGACGTCTACCTCGAAGGGGCTGCGACTTTCCTGCGTCTTCCCAGATTCGTGGACGCATTGGAGTCGATCCCTGCCGAACAGGATATCTATGTGCGTCTTCGCGACCTGGAATATGTGGACGATGCATGCCTGGAAGCACTCACCAGTTGGCAGCTGCAGCGCACCCAGAGGGGCTCGATGGTGTCGATCGAATGGGACGAAGCCATGCAGCTCTATCGCGACAAAAATCCACTGGGATCGTACCAACGGTCCGATCTGGTGGTTACCGGGTCTTCCCACTAGAATTCGCCGCCCCTGCTGACGTGATGCCATCCACTTCCATAACCGATTCCATAACCAAGATTCTGATGCCCGTGGATTTTTCCTCCCGGGCCGACGAAGCCAGCAGGTATGCCGCCCGCCTGGCTCGGCATTTCCATGCCGAACTGACCTTGTTGCACGTTCTGGAACCCGTCCACATGGACTTCGCGATGGTGGAACTGCCCCAATCCATCGCGCAGCTCACTGCGGTGCGGCGCGAGAATGCGCGGGTCCGGCTGGAGCATTTCGCGTCCGCGGATCTGGAAGGAATTAAAGTTACCCGCCAAGTTTGCGACGGCCACCCCGCCGAGGTAATCCTCACGCAGGCGCGGAATGTGGATATGGTGGTCATGCCGACGCAGGGCCATGGCCGTGTGCGCGAATTTTTGATCGGTTCGGTGACCGCCAAAGTGCTGCACGACTGCGAGCGGCCGGTGCTCACCGGCGTTCACCTCACCGATAGCCAGGCGTTTTCGGACTGGCGAGTGAGTCGCGTTCTTTGCGCCATCGATTTCGGGCCCGAAAGTGAGACCGTTTTGAAATGGGGTGCCCGGCTGGCCGGCGAATTTGGCGCGGCCGTGACCGTGGTCCACGCGGGCGATTCCAGCCCGGATACCGCGCGCGCGCTGAAGGACTCCATCCATGCCGCCGGGCTTGATGCGACACCATTGGTGACTTCCGGGGAGCCACACAGGGTCATCGTCGAAACGGCGCAGCGCATTGCCGCGGATCTGGTCGTGATTGGCCGAAGTTCGAGCACGGATGCCTTAGGCCGCTTGCGCGTTCAAGGCTATCAGATCGTCCGGAAATCCCCTTGTCCGGTGCTGAGTGTCTGAGATTTCCATCGAAACTAGGCGCTACTCCGGATAGATCGCAGATAAGCAGGAACGGAATTCGCCTCCACGACCGTATCTTCCCGTTGGTTCGTTGAGTCTGCAAAATCCCAAAAGAGCATAGCCGCGACGCCCGAGGTTTACCGCACTTCCCGCCTGTCGGTCCGAAAGCGCCAAGATTCTGTGTTTCCAGATCGAGATTGGCTTTCCGCGTTTATGACCGGAAACGCAAATGCCTCTTGGCTGCTCTAATGGACGAACCGAGTTCCTGATTCCATCGTCGAAAGGTGTGAATGAAGCAAGAAAAGCGAAGTGCGCGAAATGCGGAAGCAGCGAAACCCAGGAAGGGCGGAGAAATCCACCAGACTGCCAGTGGGAAAATACCGATTCTGACTACGCAGCAGGGTGCTCCTATCTCGGACGATCAGAACTCCTTGAAGGTGGGCGAGCGCGGTCCCACCACTCTGGAAGACTTTCATCTCCGGGAGAAGATTTTCCACTTCGATCATGAGCGCATTCCCGAACGGGTAGTGCATGCACGGGGGTTCGGTGCGCACGGGTTCTTTGAAAACTACGGATCGCTTTCGGATATCACTGCCGCCGATCTCTTTCAGCGGCCTAAGGAAAAGACGCCTGCCTTCGTGCGCTTCTCGACGGTGGCGGGAAATAAGGGCTCGGCCGATTTGGCGCGGGACGTTCGCGGTTTCGCGGTGAAGCTCTATACGAAGCAAGGCAATTGGGACATTGTGGGCAATAACATTCCGGTGTTTTTTATCCAGGATGCGATCAAATTTCCCGACCTGATTCATGCCGCAAAACCGGAGCCGGACCGCGACTTCCCGCAGGCGCAAACCGCGCATGATAACTTTTGGGATTTCATCTCTCTGATGCCGGAAAGCATGAACATGATCATGTGGGTGATGTCGGACCGCGCCATTCCCCGCTCCTTCCGCTTCATGGAAGGTTTCGGCGTCCACACGTTTCGTTTGGTAAACGCGGACGGAAAGTCGACATTTGTAAAGTTCCACTGGAAGCCCAAGCTCGGATTACAATCCGTGACATGGAACGAAGCCGTCAAGATCAACGGCGCTGACCCCGATTTTCATCGCAGGGATCTTTGGAACGCTATTCAGTCTGGAAATTTTCCGGAGTGGGAACTGGGGCTGCAGCTGTTTGACGACAAGTTCGCCGACGAATTCGAATTCGATGTGTTGGACGCCACCAAGATCATCCCGGAAGAGCAAGTGCCCGTGCGCGGGGTGGGCCGCCTGGTTCTGGATCGCTGTGTGGACAACTTCTTCGCCGAAACAGAGCAGGTAGCGTTTTGCACCAACAATATTGTTCCCGGAGTGGACTTCAGCAATGATCCGCTGCTTCAGGGCCGTAATTTTTCATACCTGGACACACAGGTGAAGCGCCTGGGCGGCCCGAACTTCACGCACATTCCGATCAACGCCCCTAAATGTCCATTCCATCATTTCCAGCAGGATGGACATATGGCGATGATTAATCCGAAAGGCCGTGTCAACTACGAACCTAATTCGTGGGGCGGCGCGGAGGGCGGTCCGCGTGAATCCCCGGAGATTGGATTTAGGTCCTACCCCGCAGAGGAAGCAGGACGCAAGGTTCGCGAGCGTTCGGAAAGCTTCGCGGACCACTACAGCCAGGCCCGGCAATTTTACATGAGCCAGACACCTTCCGAACAAGGGCACATTGCCGAGGCGCTAGTCTTCGAATTAAGTAAGGTGGATAAGCCAGCCATCCGCACGCGGCTAGTGTCGCATCTCCCGCATATCGATGCCGGGCTTGCCGATCGAGTGGCCAAAGGCCTTGGCATGCGTGACAAGATCCAGCCGATTTCCGCCGCGAAGGCGCCGCGAACGGACCTGAAAGCGTCGAAAGCGCTGAGCATCGTTCTCAACGGACCTAAGTCTTTCGCCGGGAGAAAGGTGGGTGTACTGGTCACCGATGGAACGGACCGTCAGATCTTTGATGCCTTGAAAATTGCAATCGAAGCGGAGGGCGCAGAGATGGAAGTGATTGCGCCGACTGTGGGCGGCGTCCTGGCAAGTAACGGCAGCCCGATTGAAGCTCATCAAAAAATTGGCGGCGGACCCTCGGTCTTGTATGATGCAGTCGCGGTTCTGCCATCCGAGAAGGGCGTGCAGGCACTTCTTAAGAACGCATCGGCCCAGGACTTCGTAGCGGACGCGTTCGCGCACTTGAAGCTCATCGGCTACGTGGCAGCCGCCTTGCCGCTTTTCGAGAAGGCCGGCATTGCTGAAGGCGACCTGGATGACGGCTTTGTTTTTGTCGCAAAAGCCAAAGGCCCTGCCGCATTTATCGTTGGATGCCGGAAGTTGCGTTTCTGGGATCGAGAGCAGGCCGTAGTCACTTAAATCATGAGCGACCCGCTGGCCATTTATCTGCACGACCACTTGGCAGGCTCGCACTTCGCCGTCGAACTGCTCGAATCCCTGACGGATCAATATTCCGGCGAGGAACTGGGAGGATTCGCTGGTGGCATCCTTGCGGAGATCAAGGAAGATCAGCAAGTCTTGGAGGGCCTCATCGGACACGTTGCCGTCCGCCATTTCGATCTCAAGTCAGCAGCCGCGTGGCTGGGAGAAAAAGTGAGCCGCGTCAAACTCGGGCGTGGCGGCACTGCGGAAATCGGGACATTCGAGGCGCTCGAATTACTGGCATTGGGGATACAGGGAAAACTCGCGCTGTGGCGAGTAATGCAGGTGATAGCGGAAGTGGACTCTCGCGTTCGCGGAAACAACTTTGCCCAACTGGCCGCACGCGCGGAGAACCAGTTTCGCCAAGTGGAGGAATACCGGCTGAAAATTGCCCGGAACGCCTTCACGCTAGTCCAGGATAAACCTGTTGGAACTCACTGAAAGGTTTGTACTGCGCTGCGGCATCTGAGTATCGCCCGCAGTAGCCGAATCGCTAGACCCATTTTTGGGAGACGGAGTTGCACGGCAATGAGTGGGAGGTAATTCTTATATGGGATACATAGTCGCGTGGGCTCTTGGAGTTCCAGGCATCTTGATTCTTGCGTGGTTCTTACTTAGTCACTAGAACGCACCCTCTGGCGGATTGGGATTGCTGGACTCTTCAAGGGGCGCCGAATGGAAACCCTGCGTCCCTCTCTTGGGAGTGCGATAGCGCAGCCTCGAAAAACACTGCATCACATTGCCACAAAGGCACCTATGATGCTTTCTTCTTGGGTATCCTCGCACCGGCTTGCCGAGCTTCATTGAGGGCGATGGCGACGGCCTGTTTGCGGTGAGTCACCTTCTTGCCGCTGCTGGATTTCAAAGTTCCCGCTTTATGTTCCTTCATCACTTTTTCAATTTTGTGCTTGCCCTTTGAATCAGTGCCGGAAGATTTTTTTGTCGCCATATGTTCCCTCTCGATAAATTCGTCGAGAGTTAGACTACTCACGACGTGCTCCGTTACACCCGAATGCCCGCCCTATGCGTAGCTGTGGCACACCCGGCCAGATTCCCGCCTCCGCGCTATGATGTAGTCTGTGCCCACGGAAACCGCCCTACAACTCGCTACCACTCAACTGAATCGGGTGCGCGACGAAATCGGAAAGATTATTGTCGGCCAGCAGGATGTTGTCGATGGAGTCCTGATTTGTTTGCTCGCGGGCGGACACGTACTGTTAGAGGGTGTTCCCGGGCTCGGCAAGACTACTCTGCTGCGCACACTCGCGCGTGTCTTGCATTTGAAATATTCCCGCATTCAATTCACGCCGGATCTCATGCCCGCGGACATAGTGGGCAGCATGATTATCGATACGGAAGAGGGCCACAAGAGTCTGCGTTTCCAACCCGGCCCCATTTTTGCCCACCTGGTGTTGGCGGACGAAATCAACCGGGCCACACCGAAGACCCAATCCGCTCTGCTCGAAGCCATGCAGGAGCACACCGTAACCACGGGCACCGAGACGCACCAGCTCGAGGCTCCCTTCCTGGTGATGGCAACCCAAAATCCTATAGAAATGGAAGGCACTTATCCTCTGCCGGAAGCCCAGCTCGACCGCTTCCTTATGAAGATCCTGGTAAGATATCCTGCCCGGCATGAGTTGAACACCATTGTGAGCCGTACGATTCAAAAGGAAGAGACGCCGGTAGGTGTAGTCTTGAACCATGGCGAAATTCTCGAACTGCGGCGTATCTGCCGTGATGTTCTGGTAGCCCCGCACGTGCAAGATTTCGCAATCGACCTGGTGATGGCTACGCAGCCAGATGCCGAACAGGGACACGATTTGGCGCGGAAATTCATTCGCTTTGGGGCGTCCCCCCGCGGCGCGCAAGCGCTGGTGGAATGCGGACAGGTGCTGGCACTCATGAAAGGACGCCTGCATCTTTCGGTCGACGACGTCAAGCAGGTCGCCGCTGCCGTGCTGCGCCACCGCATCATCTTGAACTTCGACGCCCACGCCGATGGCCAGACGCCGGAGACCGTGCTGAGTAAAATTATCCCCAGCGTGATTCCGCGCGCTGCCGCCAAGTAAGTCAGCACGCGGCGCCATGGCTGAAGACCTCCTTATCGATACTCGCCTGCTGGAAAAGCTGGAACGTCTGACGATCCAGTGGCAAAAATCGTTAGGGGGCCTGGTGGGCGGTCATAACACCGCGCGCTTCGCGGGCGCGGGCCAGGAATTCTTGGATCACCGCCAGTTCCATCACGGCGATGAACTCCGTGACGTGAACTGGCGCGCCTTCATGCGTCTGGAAAAATTGTTCCTCAAAGTGTTCCAATTAGAACCGCGCATACCTGTCCGTATTCTCTTCGATGTCAGTCCGTCGATGGCCACCAATGGAAGCGCCGCCATCAAGGGCACACTTTCTAAGTTCGACTACGCCCGAAAGCTTGCTGCGGCCTTGTGTTACGTCGGCCTGGTGCGGCTGGATGCCATATCCCTGCAGCCCTTTAGCGACCGTCTTGGCGATGGCCTGCGCGTCGGAGGCGGGCGGCAGCGATTCCAGCCCGCGGCACGTTATCTTTCCGGGCTCAAGCCCGGGGGCAAGACCAATTTCCTGCAATGCACACGGGACTTTCTCACCAAATTTCCGCAGGCCGGTCTTACGATCGTGATCTCGGATTTTCTCGACGAGACCGATTGCGAAAAGCCATTGCAGTATCTGGCTGATTTCGGCCATGAACTGAACCTGATTCACGTGTGGGCGGAAGAAGACCGCGAACCCCCTTGGGAAGGTGAATTGGACCTGGAAGACGCGGAAACGGGCACACGTCTGGAACTCCCCTTCGGGCCGGACGCGCTGGCTTCCTATACGGCCGCATTCGACGAATTCACGGCGCACGTCCGTGAGGTAGCGCTGCGCAACGGAGGACGCTACGTCAGTCTATCCACTTCCACGCCGGTGGAAGAAGCGATCTTCGGACCCCTGGTCCGGAGCGGCGCGCTGCAATAGTTCCACGCCTGTTACACTGGCAGTGCTGAACGCTTCCACCACCGCGACGCATGAACTTCCTGAACCTTAGCCTGGGCGAATTCATGGCCATCGCCGGAGTCATTTCCGCCGGAGTGGTCGCGCTCTATCTGCTGGACCGGTCCAAGCGCCGCCACGTCGTCTCCACATTGCGTTTTTGGATCGCCAGCAACGTCCCCAGTGAATGGAAGCGCAGCCGTCGCATTCAACAACCGTGGAGCTTGCTGCTGCAACTGGTGAGCATTTTTCTTTTACTGTTGGCGATCGCCGGCCCGCGGCTCGCTAGGGACGTAAACGCGATTCGCGATCACGTCCTGCTGCTCGACACTTCCGCGTGGATGGGAGCGCGGGCCCGGCAAGGAGTTCTGCTCGATCAAGCCAAGCAGTTAGCAATCGCGTATATCAACGCAGTGCCCGCCGGGGATCGCGTGATGGTGGTGCGCGCGGATGCGCTGGCGACGCCAGTCACTCCGTTTGAAACGAACCGCGAGCCGCTGTTGAAGGCCATCCGCCAGTCACAGCCATCCGCTTCGGCGCTCAATCTGGAGCAGGCCATCGAATTCGCGCAGCGGGCGCAACGCCTCCAAGGCCATTCCGGTGAAATTGTCTTCTCAGGAGCGGCCCGCATCTCGCGGGCTGAAGCCGATTCCCTGAATCCGCCCGCGAATCTGCGTATCTTGCAGGTTCCTTCAGCCGGAGAGAATGTGGGGATCCGCAAGCTGGGCCTGCGCCGCTCGCCTGTGAAATCCGACACTTGGGAGGCTTTCGTTGGATTGAAAAACGACGGTGTACGGCCCCGCGAAATCGAACTGGACCTGCACTTCGGGGGCGCGACGGTAGCCCGCCAGACGATTGCCCTCGACGCGTCGGCCGAACCGGAAATGACCTTCAGTTTCACCAACCCGCGCGCTCCGTTTTTAGAAGCGGTAATCCGCTCGACTAGCGGGCGTGGCGATGCGTTTCCCCAAGACGATCGCGCTGTCATTGACGTTCCGGAAGAAAAGACTCTTAAGGTCGCGGTGGTTTCCGCTCAGCCCACGCTGCTGACTGCTCTTCTTGGTGGCAACTCGCAAGTGGAGACGTCCTATAAAAACCCGCAGCAATACAACCCACAAGAAAAATTCGACATCGTGGTTTTCGATCGCTTCAAACCCGATGCTCTGCCCGTTGGTACGCACGTCATTTGGATTGAACCTCCGGCTGGCTCGCCCTTCTCCATCCGCTCCAATCAAACCCAGGCGAAACTTACACGGTGGAACGCGGATTCGCCATTAGCCGCCGGACTCTATACGCATGATGTCGAACTGGCCACCGCCCAAGTCTTCAACGTCGCGAAAGGCGATGAGCCGGTAGCCGAAGTTGCCGCAGGGCCTGTCGTCGTCGCGCGGCCTGGGCCCGTTAAGATGGCCGCGTTCGGCTTCCACCCCATTCGCTCCGCCATGCGCTATGAACTGGCGTCGCCTCTGTTGATGGCGAATGTATTGCGCTGGATGGCTCCGGAAACTTTCCGGCGTATGGACGTGCAGGCCGGCACCATTGGAACCGTGAATATTTCCGTGGATAAAGGTTTGGACCCGGCGTCCATCAAGATCACAGGCGAAGACAAACGTCCGCTCCCCTTCACCGTTGAAGGAAATTCGCTGCGCTTTTTCTCCGGCGCGCCCGGGAACGTGCATGTTTCGGCGGGCGACCGCGAAACCATCCATTCGCTCACTTTGCCTGATGTGGCCGAGACGGCGTGGAAGCCGGCAGCGAACGTGCGGAAGGGCGTGCCGGCCGGATTCTCGGGACGAGCTGGCGCCACGGAATGGTGGCCGTGGTTGGCCCTTCTCGGCGGCTTGGGATTATTGACGGACTGGCTGCTATACGGCCGTAGCCATATATTGAGAGTGGGAGTGGGCCCTGCGCGGCGGCCCACTGTTGGAATTCCGGCCCTGCTTCAAAAGGTTTCGTGGAGAAGGGCTTCATGACCTTTGAGCGTGCCTGGGTTTTGGCGCTCGCGTGGTTGCCGCTTGCGTGGGCTTGGTATGAGTGGCCGCGCACGCGCCGCCACTTACCCTTGGGTTTGAAGGCTGCCACATTCACTCTGATCCTGCTCGCGCTCTCCGTACCGCGCCTCATCATTTCCACGAGCCGCATCGCGCTGGGCGTATTGGTGGACACTTCCGCCAGCGTGGCGCCCGCCGATCTGGACCGTGCTGCGAAAATTGCTTCGGATCTCAGTTCCAGTCGCGGCAGCAATGTGATGCGCGTGGTGCCTTTTGCCCGCGCCACGCGGGCAGCCGACGTTTCCGAGGAGCAACGCCCGTGGAAACTGCGGCCAACATCCGGAGAGGCGGGCCGCGCAACCGATCTCGAAGCCGCCATTCGCGAGACCATTGCATCTCTGCCGCAAGGGATGCTTCCACGCCTCGCGCTCATTTCCGATGGTAAAGAAAATCGCGGCAGCATCGCTCGGGCTGCGTGGCAAGCCCATGAATTCGGTATTCCCATCGATACCTATGCCATGACAGGGCGCCCGCAACCCGCCCTTCGCCTGGAATCGGTCAGCATGCCCACGAATGCTTTCACGGGCGAGACCTTCACCATCGACCTGGCTGTCTTCGCGCCCCGCCCCACTTCCGCTGAAGTGGAGCTCCGCGCCGAAGGCCGCCTGCTGGGCGCTTCTCAAGTGATGCTCTCCGCCGGCGCGAATCCGGTGCGTTTACGCGCGAATCTCGATACGTCCGGCGCCCTCGATCTCTCCATCAACTTGCGTGCAGGAGCCTCCGGAGAGCTTCACGTCAATCAGGCCATCATGATCCGCAAGCCGCGGCTGCTGTATCTTTCGCAGGACACGCTCGGAGTGGATAACCACTTACCCGCCGCATTGGCTGCCGCGCAGTTCGACGTTCGCCGCGCCGAAGACTTCGGTGTGGAGAAGCTTTCCAATTACCAACTGGTTGTCTTCAACAACTGGGATCTCGAAAAAGTTCCTGCCGCCCGCAAGAATGAAATCGAAGCCTACGTGAAACAAGGTGGAGGCATCATCGTCGTCG
Organism: uncultured Acidobacteriota bacterium; assembly: GCA_902826605.1. Taxonomy (GTDB): domain Bacteria; phylum Acidobacteriota; class Terriglobia; order Bryobacterales; family Bryobacteraceae; genus Palsa-187. The sequence continues at coordinate 163,051 of CADEFM010000007.1, read as the reverse complement.
GCGGCGAACGCAACGTTTATAACACCGAAAAGAAGACTGAGGACGCGCTGGACCGCACGCTTCCCGCCAAGCTTCTGCCACCGCGTTCCATGGAAGGCACGGTCGTTGTCCTGATCATCGACAAAAGTTCCTCCATGGAAGGCCCGAAGATGGAACTCGCCAAACAGGCAGCCACCGGCGCGGTGGCCAATCTGCGCCCGGTTGACGCAGTAGGAGTTCTGATCTTCGATAATTCCTTCCGTTGGGCGATTCCTATCCGCAAAGCCGACGACCGTGCGGCCATCAGTACTCTGATTGCCGGCATTTTTCCGGATGGCGGCACGCAAATCGCGCCAGCGCTCACTGAAGCCTATCAAAAAATTCTGCCAATCGAAGCCACTTACCGCCACATCCTGCTGCTGACTGACGGCATTTCCGAAGAAGGCAACAGTTACGCGCTGGCGCGCGAAGCCAAGGTGCAAAAGGTGACGATTTCTACCATCGGCCTCGGAAGCGACGTTCATCGCGAATACTTGGAGCGAATCGCCCAGTTGGCCGAGGGGAAATTTTATTTCGTCCGCGACCCTTCAGGTCTTGAGCAGGTGGTTCTTAAAGACGTAATGGAGCACACCGGCACCACGACCGTGGAGAGACCGTTAACAGCCCAGGTTGTGAAGCACAGTGAAATCCTGGATGGCGTCGACTTTACCAACTCGCCCCCGCTCAAAGGCTATGTTCGCTTTGAGGCCAAGCCCTCCGCCGAAACTATCCTGCGATTCGACGCGCATGAACCATTGCTCATGCGCTGGCAATACGGCCTGGGCCGGACTGCGATTTTTGCGTCCGATGCCAAGAGCCGCTGGGCCACGGAATGGGTCTCCTGGCCCGGCTTCGACAAATTCTGGACCAACCTTTCGCGTGATCTGCTGCCGCATACGCGGCTCGGTGACGCTACCGCCGAATACGATAGCGCCAACGGCGATTTGGTCGTCGATTACCACTTAGGCGCGGGCGTGGAAGAGCCTAAGGCCATTCCGGCGATCTACGCACTGGGGTCGGGCGATTTCAAGAAGGAAGTAAACGTGAAGAAAGTGGGCGAAGGCCTCTATCGCGGCCGCCTTCCGATCGGCGCGCGGCAGGGCCTTTTCCGCGTCCGGCCGGTGGTCGAATCACGCGCGTTCCCGGAAGTCGGCCTATACCGCCCTGAAGCGGAACTGACCGAGTATGGCTCCAACCCCGCGCTGCTCAAACGCGTTTCCGAATTCACCGGCGGCAGTTTCGAGCCTAACGCCAAGTCCGTCTACAATGCCAACGGTCGAACGCTCGCGTCCTCGCTCTCTCTGTGGCCCGGACTCCTGGCATTCGCGGTGGCGCTTAACATCGCGGAGTTGGTGATGCGTAAATGGAACGGCATTTTCAGGCGTGGTTAATCAACGCTGATTGTCATTCTGTTCAGTGCGCAGCGCCACCGGCGGCAAGTATAGACCCTTCGGCTCACGCGTCCACCAAACCCCAGAGCGGCGGCGTGTGGCAAAATCCGAAAACTTGTACTCATACAGCATCGCGCGAACAAAGCGCGGCGGCTGCCCTGGGAAAGGATTGGATTCGAGCAACCCGGTTACGGCAGGCGATCCTTCTAGCAACCGTACCGCCATGTTCACGAACCATGGGTTTGACTGGTAGTTCCCCAGGGCAGCGAACCACATCTGCCAATCCAGCCTGGGCTGATGCGGCGCGGCCCAACGCGGCGCTCGATTCAGCGCGCCTGGCTTATAGCGGAACTCATAAGCCTGCCATGCTTCACCGTCGGCGGATCCCTCCAGCACGATCTCACTACGGGTGGTTGTCATCACCGCGAAAAGTCCGTAAGTGTTCACGATCTGCAGAGGAGCCGTATAGCGGATGACGGCGGCGAGTGGAGCGGGAAGCGATCCCCGCAACGTTTGGCCCAGCCGGAACAGTCCCAGGGCGAATATCACGGCGGCAAGCAAGAGAGTGCCGCGCGCGCGGCGTGCCTCCGGCTGCAGCACGGATAACTGCGCGCCTTGCGGCATCCAACGCCCCAACGCCCGGTCGTCAAATAGAAACAAACACATGGCGATGGTTAACAGATTGAAAAACGTGTAGTTGCCCGTGAGGAGGATTAAGAGTTGCAATCCAATCACGCAACCCGCCGCGAAGAAACGGAGACGGCGTGGTAAGAAAATGAGAAAAGGCACCACCAGTTCCACCACGATCACGATAAGCGTCGAAGTCCGCTGCAAAATGGACGGCAGCTTCTCCATGTACCAGGCTAGGACCGTGGGCAACGGTTGCGTATGGTAATGAAAATCAAGCGCCGTCAAGTTTCGCCAAGTGGGATCGCCGCTCAGCAGCTTCACCGCACCGGAAAGGAAAAACAAGCGAAACACCAGCCAGCGGAACATCCACGGTATCACCCGATTGCGACCCAGGAAGATCGCCAAGAAGCCGGCTTCCAACAGCAAAGAGTCCCATTGGAATGAAAGAAATTCCTGGCCGATGGAGCTAAACGATAAATACAACCCGTACAGGAGAACCAGAATGAGCCGCTCAAATCTTCCGCTCTGAAACCCGGTCACCAGCAAGATGATCCCCAGCACCACGCCCACCCAGCACATGCCCTGCAGCGTGGTATCGTCGCTCGCCATCCAGAAAATGGTGGGAGCGGCCAGGAAGCGGATCGCGCCCCCGTGGGCGCTCCTCGTGATCGATTCCAGATATCCCGCAGCAGGCGCAATGCCAGCGGACCCAAAGAGCCCCATCACCTGTCCGGCCAGCGAGGCGAAGGCCAGCGCGTACACGATCGCAAGCGCGCGCAGGAAAAGCCACTGAGTGGCCGCAAACCGGGTGGGTTCAATTCGCGTACCGAACGCCAATCGCGTGACGTGATAGAAAACATTTCGCCGCGCGGCGATGAAGCGATAAGAGATCTCGCTCGGCCCGCGGACCCAACGGTACAGCGATAACTTGTCCAGTGATTCAAACACGGCGCGCGCGCCGCTGGCTACGCTGCCATCGGGCCGGACTAGCTGTACGGAATCTTCATACGCCCCGCTGGGAATCTGGGGAAACCGTTCACCTGCGTCTTCCGAAGCCACATATTCGACACGATCCGCAGTCAGCAACTTCCAATAATCGAGCCAGATCCGGCAGAACCCGCACTTGCCATCGTAAATGAGAATCGGGCGGGGCTCGGGCATTAACTCAGCATACTAAGCCCGCATCACCAAAGAACTTGTGCAATCCACCAGCGTAAGGTCTGCCCGCCGTGACGCCACCAGCGCCACCAGGGCCGTGGCGTGTTGCGCTGCGGTTACCATCCGGACATCCACCACCGGCAGCATATCCTCCACGAAAGAACGAAGCGCACCCAACCCAAGGCGGCTTTGGATCAAGCCACACGCCTCGACGACCACATAGCTGGACGTCACCGGCGTCTGTCCTGCGTCAAGCGCCGCCACCCACGCTGCGGCGGCGCGCACATGGCCTGGATCGTCGCGATCCAAAATCGCCAGAAACATTGGTCCACTCACAAACAGGTCAGTCATGCCGGTCCTGCATTGCTCGACTGGAATTGTCCGATAGCCGTTTTTGCCCGCTCGATGAGACGGGCCCGATCCTCCCCTGGAGAGCGCTGCAAATAGAGATCGACGCCCTCCCTGACGAGATCAGCTAGGGATCGTCGGCGAACCGCTGAAAGGGCGCGAAGGGCTTCCAATTGGGTGTCTGTCAACTGAATTTGCGTTCGAACTAGCATGCCGTTATTACATCAATATATAACATTATGATGGCATCATTTTGGCTTGACTGTCTAGCGATGATTTCGCTATGATGACAGTTCGTTCACCACGCGGTTCTCTGTAGCACTCTCAAACCGCCGGTACCCGGAGGAAGCAGTTTTGGAGCTGGCTCCTGCCGGATACGTCGGGCGTCAACAGTTCGGGAGAAGAATGAAGCAGCATTATTTCGTAGTAGTTCTCGCACATTCATTGCACGGTCGCTTGCGCCGCATCCACGTTCCTCACCAGGCGCTGTGGGTAGTGCTAGCATTGGCGATGTTTGGCGGCATCTCTCTGTTCGGAATGGTTTCCAGTTACCTTCGCATGACTTGGAAGGTGGCTAACTACAATGCCTTGCGGGAGCAAGTGGATACCCTGCGGAACCAGTATCAAGAGCTGCAGCGCCAGAATAGCGAAAAAAATGAGCAGTTGGCTTCCCTCCAATTAATGGCGAGCGAGGTCAGTTCCGCCCTGGGGCTGAAGCGCCAACTGGTGGGTCCGGAATCGATTGCCAGTGAAGGCCCGCTGGTGCCGAGTTTCCGTGAATCCATCGAAGAATACAACTTCCTGAAATCAGCGTCGTTTTCGAGCGTGAATCACGTTTACGCGCGAAGCTGGCAGAAGAACATTATTCCGACAATGTGGCCCGTCAACGGCCGTCTGTTGAGCCGCTTTGGAGAACGGGAAGATCCATTTTCTGGCGAGGGCGTTCTGCACGCGGGCGTGGACATTTCCGCGAGCATGGGCACTCCGGTGCACGCGGCAGCCGATGGCATTATTGTGCGCGCCGAATTCGGCCGGGGCTACGGCCGCGTGGTCATCATCGACCACGGCAATGGCATGCAAACCTGGTATGCGCACCTGTCGCGTTTCGAGGTTGTTCCCGGACAGGAGATCCGGCGCGGGGAAGTGCTCGGATATTCCGGCGCAAGTGGCCGCGTTACGTCTCCGCACCTGCATTTTGAGGTACGGTTAGGCGGGAATCCGGTGAATCCGCATTCTTACCTCGCACGCTCTTCCATGCTTTCGAGCGTGAAGACTGACTTGCCTTTTTAGCTGGCAGACGGATCCGAGCCATCAAATCTCTCGCTGGTAGACGAATTACAATGGCATCATGAGCCTCCCACGCCGCGGGTTTCTGTCAACCCTCTCCGCGGCACTGGGTTATGCCGCCGGAGAACTAGGCAAAGGCCGTGCGTTCCCCTCTGTAGCTAAGCGCTACCTTGATCCCGCTACTGAGTTCACAATCATTCGCTTAACAGATCCGGAATACGCGAGTATCTTGCCCGCCTCGGGAAATCACATACTAACTTCGCGGTCCATGCTGTACGCCTCGGATCAAACCGGCCGTTGGGAGGCATTTCGCATGGATTTGAAAACCCGCGAATCGCGTCAACTGACCGAAGCCAATGCACTGGAAGTTCCTTCTCTCGCATTCACGCCTAATGCCAAGGGTGGCCCGAGTGACAAAGACTTCTGGCACTTCGATGGGCCGCGTCTCATGGAAACAGAGACGGGAAAGCTGCGCGCGCGCGAGTTATACCGCGTTCCCGACGGTTTTGAGAAGGCCCCCGGCGTCAGCTACGCCGCGGATGGCCAGCACGCCGCGTTCGTCGAGAAAAGCGCAGCGCGATTCCGCCTGCGCATCGTGAACCTGCAACGGGGAACGGCATCCACGGTTGTGGAATCGTCTGAAGAAATTCGGAACGTGCGAATTCGGCCAAAACATCCCTCCTTGTTCTACCGTTTGGGCGCCGCGCAGCATTCGATTCAATTTGACGGACAGCAGGCCAGGACCTTGCAATTGGCAACGGAAGGAACTGGCCCCGCCGAATGGACCGCCGACGGAACTTCCCTTATATATCTCACTCAGCCCACGGAGACGCGCAAGGCCACCTCGCTGCGCTCATTCGGCATGGATACGGGTGAGGACAAAGTGATCGCGACCACCACGCAGTTCGTTCATTTTTCTGCCACCGCCGATGCCAGCGTTTTCGCCGGCGCCAGCGGGAGTAGAGCGTCACCTTATGTCTTGCTGCTGACGCGAGTCGCGCGGCGCGAGCTTACGCTCGCCGAACATCGCTCCAGCGATGGCGGAATAGTGACGCCTCAGTTCAGCCCCAACAATCAGTTCGTGGTTTTCGGCAGCGACCGTCACGGCAAGCCCGCAATCTACTGGATTTCAGTGGAGCGATTTGTTTCCGGTACGGAGGATAGTTGATGCGGCTATTCGTTTTCGCATTGGTCATGGCGCTCTTCGCGATGGCGGCTCCACCGCTGCCGCACGAAATCTGTAAGTCACGGTGCGAATCGGACTTCCGTCTATGCCAAAAGCGTGCCGCCAACGCGGAAGGGCGTAAAATCTGCAAGGCCATGCGGAAATCATGCGACCGTGGTTGCCCGCCGAAGCAATAGCGTCAGCGCAGCGCGGCGCGCAAGTATTGGCCCGTAAAGGATGCCTTGTACGCAGCCACCTGCTCCGGCGTCCCCTGTGTGACAATGCGCCCTCCGCGATCGCCGCCTTCCGGACCCAGATCGATCACCCAATCCGCACGGCGAATCACCTCTAAGTTGTGTTCAATGATCAAAATGCTGGCACCGGTGCGCATCAGCCGCTCGAAGGCGTCCAACAATTTGGCGATGTCATCGAAATGGAGACCCGTGGTCGGTTCATCGAAAATATATAAAGTCCCTTCGCTGGTGGCCTGCGCGAGATGCGACGCGAGTTTAACCCGTTGCGCCTCGCCGCCGGAAAGCGTAGTAGCCGATTGTCCCAACCGCAGGTAGCCCAATCCCACATCATCCAGAACTTTCAGCTTTTGAACCAACTTCGGCGCGGCCGAAAAGAACGAGAGCGCCTCTTTCACCGTCAAACGCAGCACTTCGTGAATATTGAGCGAGTTGTAATGCACCTTCAGCACGGCGGGCTTGTAACGCGTGCCCTTGCAATCGTCACAGATTAGTTCGACGTCCGCGAGAAACTGCATTTCCACCGTCACGGTTCCATCACCCTGGCACGTTTCACAGCGCCCGCCCGGAATATTGAACGAAAAGTGACCGGCATTGTACCCGCGTTTATCCGCTTCCGGAGTTCTTGCGAACAGTTCGCGAATCAGATCGAAGGCTTTCACATACGTCACAGGGTTCGAGCGGGGAGTTCGGCCGATGGGGGACTGATCCACCAGCACCACGGACGTCAACAAGTCCGCCTTCTCCACTTTCTTGCACGTGAGTTTCTCCGGCACCCCTCCCCACATTTCGTTGTCGTCCGGCGGGGTGAAAGAGCCCGTATCCCGGTTCATACGCTTGGCCAGATTTTGATAAATGACGTCATGCACCAACGTTGATTTGCCCGACCCCGATACGCCCGTCACTGCGACCATGAGATTCAGGGGAATATCCACGTCGATGCCCTTCAGATTGTGCGCCTGCGCTCCGATGAATCGAATCATCCGCTTCGGTTGGGGCGTTCGTCGTGTCGTAATTCGCGATGTTTTTAATTCGCCGCGCAGATAGCGCGATGTAAGCGATGTGGAGCCATCCGCCAGCAGTTTTGAAAACGGTCCTTCGAATATCACTCGCCCGCCCATTTCCCCGGCCCCAGGGCCCAAATCGACGATATGATCCGCGGAGCGCATGACATCCGGATCGTGTTCCACGACCACAATCGTATTGCCTAGGTCGCGTAGCTCATGCAGGATTTTGATCAGCCGATCCGTATCGCGGCTGTGCAAGCCAATCGAGGGTTCATCCAGCACGTAGCACGCGCCCACCAGGCGCGATCCCAGACATGTGGCCAGTTGGATACGCTGCGCTTCGCCTCCGGAAAGCGTCGATGACAGACGATCGAGCGTCAGGTATTCCAAGCCCACATCGTTCAGAAACTTCAGCCGCTGACGGATCTCCACCAGGACTTTCTCCGCGATCACGGTTTCTTCAGCCGAAAGGTGCAGGGAAAGAAAGAACGCCTGCGCGTCCGCGATGTTGAGCTTCACAACATCCGCCATGGTGCGGCCGCCCACGCGCACATACAGCGCTTCCGGCCGCAGACGCGATCCGTTGCAATCCGGGCACCGGGTGTACCCGCGATAACGGCTCATAAACACTCGCACGTGAACCTTGTACTTCTTGACTTCCACTTCACGGAAGAATTTGTGAATGTGATCGCGCACAATCACAACCTCGTCATCGCGCAGTTCGTAGAAAGGGACCATGGCGCGCACCTTGCCCCGCGTCGCCTTGCGAAACTCATCGGGATACCAGGAATAGACGGGTTTGGTCCACGGATCCACCGCGCCATCGTCGATGGAGAGCGTGCGGTCCGGCACGACTAGATCCATGTCGTAGTCCACGGTATTGCCGAAACCCTGGCAGCGTTTGCAGGCGCCCACGGGACTGTTAAAGCTGAACAGCGAAGGCTCTGCAGGAACGAATTCCTTGCTACACTTCTTGCACTGGAACTTCTCATTGAAGCGCAGCGCTTCCAATAATCCTTCGCTTCCGCCCGCCGGCTCGAAGATAGCTTCGGCCCCCTCGCGGTAGCAGATCTCCACTGTGTCCACGATTCGCTGGCGCGAGCCGGGAGAAATCGACAAGCGATCCACCAGCGCGAATACGGACTTCGAAAAATCCACATCCAGGAGCGACTCGGGCGTGGAGAATTCGTAGACCTTGCCGCCCTGGAACAAGCGGCCAAAGCCTTTCTTGCGGAGATCGAATAACCTGTCTCGCAGCGCCTCGGTGTTCTTTTCGTGCGGTATGGGGAACAGCGCATACCAGCGCGAGCCTTCCGGCTGCGCCAGCATCTTCGCGGCAACGTGATCCACGGTGTCGCGCTCCACCTGCACATCGCAATTCGGGCAGAATGTGCGCCCCGCGCGCGCCCACAATAAACGCAAGAAGTCATAGACCTCGGTGGCCGTCGCAACGGTCGACCGTGGGTTCCGCGTCGTGTTCTTCTGCCGTATCGCCACCGGCGGCGCGATCCCCAGGATCTCATCCACGTCCGGCTTTTCCATGCGCTCCAAGAACTGTCGCGCATACGCGGATAGCGATTCCACGTAGCGGCGCTGGCCTTCCGCATAGATCGTGTCGAACGCAAGCGAGGATTTGCCGGAGCCGGAAACCCCTGTCACCACAGTGAGCTTTTCGTGCGGGATGTCGAGCGAGATATTCTTCAGGTTGTGAACTCGCGCGCCGCGGATGGAGATGGAGTCGTTCAAGGGAGGAAGCGATAGACCGCCATCTTCTAGTATAAAAGGTTGGACCCTCGCGCCATACGCACTTTTCGTACCCGTCTCACGCGATGGTATAACCGCGTAAAGCGCGATCTCCCATGGCGGCGCACTCGCGATCCTTACGCCATTTGGGTCTCCGAGATCATGCTGCAGCAAACACGCGTGGCGGCCGTGATCCCCTACTATGAACGGTTTCTCGAAACTTTCCCCGATCCCGCGTCACTCGCTTGCGCGCGCGAAACCAATCTCCTCACGATGTGGAGCGGGCTCGGATACTACTCGCGCGCTCGTAATCTGCAAAAAGCGTCCGCACAAATTCAAGCGGCAGGCGCATTCCCCCGCGACTACGCCGCACTCCTGCAATTGCCTGGCATAGGCACGTACACCGCGGCAGCCATCGCGAGCATCGCCTTCGATTTGCCGCATGCCGTGGTGGATGGCAACGTCCGGCGCGTCATCGCGCGTTTGATGAACGACGGAGCCGCTGATACGCAAGTTTGGGCGGACCGCCTTCTCGACCAACACGCCCCCGGCATCTGGAATCAGGCCGTGATGGAACTCGGCGCGACGATCTGCCTGCCTCGCGCGCCATTGTGCCAGGACTGCCCCGTCGCCGCGCATTGCCTCGCAAAGCAAGCCGGAACACAGGCGGCCTTGCCGCCCAAGAAATTCAAACGTGAAACGGAGCGCTTACAACGAACTTTGCTGTTCATCGAACGCCGGGGACGCATTCTTCTGATGCCCAGCACGCGCGTGCCCGGATTTTGGGATCTGCCGGAACCCTTTAAAGGAGCTCGCACGACCAAACCGCTGGGCGAGTTCACGCATACCATCACGCACCGTCGCTACCACTTCACAGTTCTCGCGGCCCGTGTAGTGGACGTTCCCGAGACGTGCCGCTGGTCCAGTGAGGCCCTGCCCGTGAGCACCACGGCGGTCAAGGCGCTTCGTATTGCCTACAATACTGGTTAGGAGGCCCGCCTACCATGCCCAATCCCGTTCCAGACGGCTATCGCACGGTTACACCGTTTCTGGTCGTAAACGATGGCGCGCGCATGATCGAGTTTCTGCAAGCCGCGTTCAGCGCCGTAGTGCGCCACCGCATGGATGCGCCGGACGGCTCGCTGGCGCATGCGGAACTCAAGGTCGGCGATTCCATGATCATGATGGGACAGGGCAGTGCCGAATGGCCGTCAATGCCGTGCATGATCTATCTTTACGTTCCCGATTGTGACGCGGTTTATCGCAACGCCCTCGCGGCGGGAGGCGAATCCCTGGAAGCGCCCACCAACCAGTTTTACGGCGACCGTAACGCGCGTGTCAAAGATCCTAGCGGAAATCAATGGTGCATCGGCACCCACGTGGAAGATGTGGAACCGGATGAAATGACGCGCCGCATGGCCGCCGGGCGCTAACGGATTCCACTCCTACACGCCGCGCCTGTCTCCCCAGATATCGATGTGCAGGCGCGGTCCGAATCTAAAGCCCTCGATCTTGCAGATTTCCGCCAGCCATTGTGCGCGCTCGCGCAGTGTTTCTTGCGTAGTGCCCTCAGGCATCAGAATCACGCGCGAACGATCGGCGCCGGTTTCATCGAGTATTCGTTTGATTTCAGCCATGTCTTCCGGCGCGCTTACCACGAACTTGAGTTGATACGGATAGTCTGCCATGAGGCGTTTCAGCACATCCGGTTGATAACGGAGGCGATCATGTTGCGCTGCCCAGCGCCCGCCATCGCGTTCGTGGGGAGTGGAATTGGCCAGCTTCGGACTGATGCTCATCAGATCGCAAGCAACCGGATGATAGATGCTACCAGCGGTTTCCATCGTAATGTGCAGCCGGGCGTCTTTAAGGCGTTGTGTGAGCGGAACGATTTCCTCGAAAATCATCGGTTCGCCCCCGGTCACTACTGCATGCGATGCCGGAAACGTCTGAACCTCTGCAATGATCGCATCGACTGTCATCTCAGGACCTTCAGGCTGCCAGGATGCATATGGCGTGTCGCACCACACGCATCGAAGATTGCAGCCGCTGGCGCGAACGAACACGCTGGGCACGCCCGCTAATGTCCCCTCGCCCTGCACGGAATAAAAAATTTCGGAAATCTTCATGTTGACGCTGCGTACAACAGCGTGTCGGCGATGCCTGCTTCGGCAAAGCCTTTCCGCCGCAGAAGGCACGAATCGCAGCGGCCGCAGGAGCGCCCGGCCGGGTCGGGATCGTAACAGCTATGGGTGAGAGAAAAGTCGACCCCCAGCTCGGCCGCCAAGCGTACAATCTCAGACTTGCTCAGCGTGATCAGCGGCGTGTGAATCCGCAGCGCTGTGCGGCCTTCCACACCTGCCTTTGTCGCCAAATTCGCCATGCGCTCGAAAGCCTGAATGAATTCAGGCCGGCAATCGGGGTAACCCGAGTAGTCGATCGCATTCACGCCGATGAAGATATTGGAGCACTCCAATACCTCGGCCCATGCCATCGTATACGAAAGAAAAATAGTGTTACGCGCGGGAACGTATGTGACGGGAATTCCTTGCTCCAATTCCTCCACTGATCCATGTTTCGGCACATCGATTTCCGCCGTAAGTGCGCTGCCGCCAAACGCGCGCAGGTCGATCTTCACGACACGGTGTTCGGTCGCACCCAGCGCCCTAGCCACACGTGATGCCGCATCCAGCTCAATGCGATGGCGCTGGCCGTAATCGAACGCCAACGTACAGCACTGATATCCATCCCGCCGAGCGAGCGCGAGACAAGTGGAAGAATCCAGCCCGCCGCTCAGCAAACATACCGCCTTCACAGAAGCCATAGTTAACTCATCGTCGCCCAAAGCGCTTCAATCGCAAGCTATTGCCCACCACGCTGACCGAACTCAAGGCCATGGCCGCACTGGCAATCACCGGATTCAGGTAGCCTAGCGCGGCGGCCGGAATCGCGATCACGTTGTAGCCTAGCGCCCACGCCAGGTTCTGTGTCATCACGCGCCACGCCGCCCTGGATAGCGCAATCGCGCGCGCCACACCCCGCAAATCCGCACGCAACAAGGTCACGTCGCCGGCCTCAATGGCGATGTCCGTGCCGGAGCCCATGGCGAAACCGGCGTCGGCTTGTGCCAGCGCGGGAGCGTCATTGATGCCGTCGCCCACCATCGCCACCACACGCTTTTCCTGTTGCAATCGCTTTATCTCGCCGACTTTGTCCTCGGGCAGTACTTGGGAAATCACGCGTGCGATGCCGGTCTCTCGCGCAACGGCCTCAGCAGTCGCGTGCCGGTCGCCGGTGAGCAAGACGACATCAAGGCCCAAACGCTGGAACTCAGCGACTGCTTCACCAGAACCTGCGCGGACCGGATCGGCCACCATGATCGATCCCGCGAAGTTCCCGTCAATCCCTACCAAAACCCCATCGCCATCAGCGGTAACGCCATTGAGCGCCAGCCAAGCAGAGGTTCCTGCAATCACTCGATGCCCCTCGACATTGGCTTCTATGCCTCGTCCAGTCACGGATTGAAATTCGCGCACGGCCGGCAGCACCAGTCCGCGCGACATCGCGTACGCAACAACGGCTCGTCCCAACGGATGTTCAGAGCGGCTCTCCGCGGCGGCCGCCAGGCGCAGCGCCGCATCGTCAAGATTCGTACCAGTAACGCTGGGTTTGCCCTCGGTTACGGTGCCGGTTTTATCCAACACAAGCGTATTCACGTTACGCAGTTTTTCGAGAACCTCGCCGCCTTTGATCAACAAACCCAACTCAGCGCCACGACCCGTAGCCACCATCACAGCCGTCGGAATGGCCAGCCCCATCGCGCAAGGGCACGCGATAATCAACACAGCCACTGCGGCGCTCGCTCCTTTCGCCATGTCCGCCCCCGCCATGATCCATCCAGCTAACGTCAGCGAAGCCAGCGCGAGCACCACGGGAACGAACACGCGGCTAATGCGGTCCGCCAATCGCTCCATCGGGGCACGCGTACTCTGGGCCTCTCGCATCAGCGCAACGATACGCGCCAGAACGCTAGCATCTCCCAATGCGGTCGCGCGATACTCGAAGCTGCCCGTAGTGTTAACCGTCCCGCCCACGACCAGCGCGCCATTCTGCTTCACGACGGGTTCAGGCTCCCCCGTAAGCATGGATTCATCCACATAGCTTTCACCGGCCGTCACTTCGCCATCTACAGGAATTTTCTCGCCAGGCCGAACGACGATCACATCCCCGAGTCTCACTGCGGAAACCGCGATCTCACTTTCAACGCGTTCTCGAATTACTCGCGCCATGGGAGGCTGCAATTGAATCAGTTTGCGCAGCGCGCCGGTGGTGTGGCGTTTCGCGCGCGCTTCCATCGCGCGTCCGGCCACAACGAACCCCAGGATGAGAATGGTGGCCTCATAGTAGACATCCGTCGCGACGCCCCGAGCTGCAAAGAAACCAGGCGCAGCCGTCACCACCAAGGAGTAAAGAAACGCCGCACTCGTCCCCAACGCGATGAGGACGTTCATATCGGCGGATCCGTGCCTGACTACTTTGAACGCGCCTTCGTAAATCCTGCCACCCGCCCAAATCATTACGAACAGGGCAACAGGCGCCAGCGCGTATTTCACCGTCGGATTGTGCATCAGAAACATCGCGGCAAACCCCAATGCGACGCTGACCGATGCCTTGCGCGTCAAATCTCGAGACTCCTCTGCCTGCTCCCGCTCACGCTCTTCTTGCTCTTCGATGGCGTTCCGCCCTTGTGGCGGGAGCGCTGCCTCATAACCCGTCTCGCGGATCGCCTCCGTCAGGGACTCTACTGCAACGGATGACGGATCGAATTCAACCACAGCCTGTCCGGTGACTAGATTCACCGCGGCTTTCGACACGCCGGGCGTGCGGTCCAGCGCACGCTGAACATGCGCCTGGCATGAAGCGCACACCATGCCGTCGACGTTAAGAGTTACTGTCATTGCGTGGCTGAAAGCCTATGCGGCGATGTGCGGTTGAAATCCGGCGTTCTCAATCGCTTTGATTGCGCCTGCTTCGCCGGCCTTGTCCGTCACGACATCCGCCGAGCCGATTTGCACGTCCTGCACATGCACACCTTCCACCTTATCCAATGCCCTGCGCACCCGATTCACGCACGCCTGGCAGTGCATGCCTTCAATCGAAATCTTCATGGAGTCCTCATTTCCATCTTACGCCCACCTCCGTCTCCATCTGCGCGAGAATAACAGCATGAATCGCCGCAAATTCGCCGGAACCATAGCCACCGCGGGCATCCTGCCGCAGGTGGCCGCTGCCGCGGATCCCGCCCCTCGCGACGTTACGCGCATACTGGCACGTTACGTGGTCAACGCGAAGTACGAAGACCTCCCCGCGCCGGTGCGTAAGGAGGCCACTCGCACGCTGCTCAACTGGGCGGGCTGTGCCATCGGCGGTTCGCGTCACGAAACGCTGGATATCGCCATCGCCGCACTCACGCCCTTCGCCGGCCCCGGCCAAGCCACGGTTCTCGGCCGCAAGGAAAAGCTCAATGTCATGCACGCCGCTTTGATGAACGGCATCAGCTCCCACATTTTCGATTACGACGACACGCACCTCCGCACCATCATCCATCCCGGCGGCCCCGTCGCCTCAGCGATCCTCGCGTACGCGGAGTACAAGCCTGTTTCAGGCCGAGACTTTCTCAACGCGCTGGTACTGGGAACCGAAGTGGAATGCCGCATCGGCAATGCCGTCTACCCCACACATTACGACATCGGCTGGCACATCACCGGCACCACGGGCGTGTTCGGTGCGGCTGCCGCTGTCGGCAAACTGCTTGGCCTGAACGAACAGCAGATGGTGTGGGCCATCGGCCTCGCCGCCACGCAGCCGGTAGGACTTAAGGAAATGTTCGGCACGATGACCAAGAGCTTTCACCCCGGTCGCGCCGCGCAAAACGGACTCACTTCGGCATTCCTGGCCGCCCGTAATTTCACGAGCTCGAACCAGGCCATTGAAGCCAAGGAAGGCTGGGCAAACGCCGTGAGCACCGCGCGCAATTACGCCGAAATCACCGATAACCTGAGCAAAACGTATGAGATTTCCATCAACACGTACAAGCCCTTTGCCTGTGGCATCGTGATCCACCCCACGCTCGATGCGTGCATCCAGCTTCGCAACGAAAACAAACTGACCGCGAATCAGATTGACCGGGTCGAGTTGCGCGTCAACCGTTTGGTTGAAATCCTCACCGGCAAGAAAACTCCTCAGACCGGCCTGGAAGGCAAGTTCAGCGTCTATCACGCCGCTGCAGCCGCCATTGTGAAAGGTGCCGCCGGTGAGAAACAATTCAGCGACGCCCTAGTCCGCGATCCGGAAATCATCGCCCTGCGCGACCGCATAACCACCATCGTCGACCCTGCCATCAGCGCCGAAAAGGTCCGCGTGACTATCACTTTGAAAGACGGCCGCAAGCTCGAAAAATCCATCGAAAACGCAATTGGCAGCACAAAGAATCCGATGACGGACAAAATGCTCGAAGCCAAGTTCTCCGACCTGGCCGACGGCGTCATGCCCGCCGCCCAGGCGCGTAAAGTGATGGACCTGTGCTGGGGCGTGGAGAAGCTAACTGGGGCTGCGGAAATCGCAAAGGCGAGCGCAGCCTAGACCGGAGTTCATTCGCTATCGGCACCTGTCCGGCTACGTTTCGATCAGAAATGAGAATTCCCCTACTTCGAAATCGCAGGGAATCAACTTCGTCAATCGCCCCTACCAAAATTTCAGTTTAGCAAGCAAGCTGTTTAGCCGGTGAAGCACTCTCCCCCGGCGTGTGAAGATCCATGCTGGGTCGGCAATGGTAGTCTCGACTACTTCTAAGGGTGCGATAATTTCGACGACCTCATCGGAAACGCGCTTGACAGAAACGGCTGAGAGAGGGTCGATGTGGTCGTCGAATAGAAATCTGACCTGCAAGGAAACACGTTGGCCCGAACAAGCAGGAAGCAATGGAGCCAACTCCAATGCTTCTTCAACACTTGACTTCAATAAAGGGTAGGCCGTGGACTCTAACTGTGTCGCCTTACCGCTCGAATCTACAACGAAGCTGATGTTAACAGTTCCTTGGATGCGTTGCTCCAGGGCCAGGGCCGGGTACTTCAAGTGGTAAAGACTCGGGATGCATGATTCTCGTTGCGCTGACAGCAAAACGGGGACAGCAGCGAATACAAAGAGTGTCTCGCTAACGGTTGCAAGAATCCATCGTCCTATCCTTCGCCATTCACTTGGGATTGGGCAGGTCGATCGTCTTGCTATATTCCGCAAGCCTTGATCACTCCTCAGTTCTTTTCCACGATCCACCATACGCGCTCCTTGTCAAGGCATTCTGTCAATCTATTTCGCCCGAATCCCCTGCCCCGGCGCGGCGCCTTCCTGCAATTTGCCCTCGCGCACGACAAACGTGCCTTCCACCAGCACGTACCGGAAGCCCTCGGAATATTGCGCTGCGTTTTCGTAAGTGGCCTTGTCGATAACTCGTGCCGCGTCGAACACCGCTAGGTCCGCGTCCGCGCCCACCTTCACGCGGCCCTTCTGACGCATCTGCGCCGACATGGTTTCCAACCGCCTCGCGGGCATCAAAGACGATTTCCGTATGGCGTCCATAAGAGTCAGCGCCTTCTCCTCGCGCGAATACTTTCCGAGCACCCGCGCGAAGGTTCCCACAGCCCGCGGGTGACCCTTGCCGTTTTCCATGATCCCGTCGCTCGCCACCATCACCATGGCGTGGGCGATAGCCATGCGCACCATCTCCTCGGTGTTGCCGAATTGCGCCACAAAACCCCCTTGCTTGCGGTACTTCATGAACGTTTCGCGCGTCAGCCTCTCCCCCGTGATCGGCCACAGGAGCCTCGCGTAGTCTTCCGGACGCCGGTTGTCCCAGTCGCTGTAAGCCGCCGACGCGATCTCCGTCATCGATGCCGTGTATGGGTACGCTTCCGTGGTCACGTCCAAGCCACGCGCGCGGGCCCCTTCGACCATACGCAGCGCATCCGGCGTCTTTCCTAACGCCGCGCTGTTCAAATGAACGATGTGTAGCGGTGCACCCGCCGCGGCGGCGTCGGCCACCACTTCCTGGATGGACGTGATCACATTGCCGGCCCGCATGTGAACGAAGACCGGGCGTTTGAACTTCGCGGCCAGATAAAACAAACTTAGGATTTCATCTGCGGAAGCGGTGGGAGTGTACGTAATGCCCATGCCCATCCCTAGACCACCCTCGTCCAACCCTTTTTGAATGGCGGCTTCAATGGTCCTCTGTTCCGCCGCAGTCGCGACACGGTTCATTGCGGCGTCACGAGGAAGTAACCCTCCGCTATCCCCCATCACTTTCATGCGCGCGGCGATGTGCCCCGAACTCGCGCCAAAATGAATCAGAGACTTCCCCTCGCGCGCTGCGTACCACTGGCTTACAGGCGATACGCCCGCCTCCAATTCGAGCGCCGTAGTCACCCCGTCCATGGCCTTGTATCGATAATTCTCCGCATCCTGGCCATGGGAGTGGAGGTCTATAAATCCCGGCGCTACAACCAACCCGGCTGCGTCGATCTCAGTCTTCCCTCGCAACGGCTGAGTGGAAATCGCAGTGATCTTCTTGCCCGTGATCCCAACGTTGCGGACCGCGTTCATGCCGGACTCAGGGTCCATCACGCGTCCGCCCCGCAGCACGATGTCGTAGTTCTGCGCCGCCAGCAGCGACGGAATCAGCCAGAGCAAAAATCGCATCGCAGTTCTCCTCTTGGGTCGGGATGGCATCCTGCGCGGCGGTGTTTTCGGCCACCCGCAAAACAGCCGTTTACAAATCGCCCGCAGCTGGCCACTGGCCCACCATTTGATCGCATTGCGGGTTGCGAATGCCGCGCGAGGATGCGGCGAACCCCGTCAGCGCCGCGACAGCGTCCTTCCACATGCAGTGATTTTACAGGACTCGGTGATAAAATGGGGCAGTTCCGCACCCTAATCTTATGGCTATCCAAACTGAATTCATTACTCTGCCCGTCAGTGACGGTACTTCCATGCGCGCGTACGTCGCCAAGCCGGAAGCTCCGCCCAAGGCTGGAATCATGGTATTCCAGGAAATCTTCGGCATCAACTCCCACATCCGTGACGTTACCGAGCGCTTCGCGAAGCAGGGCTACCTCGCCATTGCGCCGGAGTTGTTCCACCGCAGCGGCCCCGGTTTTGAGAGCGGCTACACCGAAGCCGAAATGGGCGAAGCGTTTAAACATATGGGCCAGGCAACCGACGCAGGCCTCACGGCCGATATCCAGACGGCCTTTGAATGGGTGCGCAAAGCCACCGGAAATTTGCCCACGGCCGCGATCGGATATTGCATGGGCGGACGCACGGCGACGCTCGCGTCCATGACGGTGCCCCTCGCGTGCGGTATCTCCTATTATGGCGGCGGCATCGCGCCAAGCCCATTCAATCCCGGCCTGCTGGAACGGCTGAAGGAAGTGCAATCGCCCATGCTGTTTTTCTGGGGCGGCCTCGACCATTTCATCACGCCTGATCGCGTCAAGATGGTAGCCGAAGGCATGCGATCTGCCGGCAAGACGTTCGCGAGTGTGGAATTCTCCGACGCCGATCACGGCTTCTTCTGCGATCAGCGCGGCAGCTACAACGCGGTAGCGTCCGCCGTGGCTTGGCCGTGCACGCTAGCGTATTTGGAAACTCACACAAGGAAGGCCGCAGCCGCGTAGCCTCAATCACTCCGTTACCGCGGCTTGCGAGGCCGCTTATGTGCTAAGGTGCAGGAGACAGGGGTGTAACGATGCTTTCACCACGAATTGCGCTGAGCATGATAATGCTCGCCGCCAGTCTCCGGGCCGGTCCTGTGCTCAATTATGTGATGCACGTATGCGGACCGGGCTTCGCAACTCCGTGTGACGTGATCCGTACAGTACAGGCACCGACATCTGCGCAAGTCAACGGTGTTACGGATTCGTCCTTCCAAACCTATTTTGACAGTTCGATCCCCGGACAAACCGGACCCTACTTCTGGTCGTTCACCGATAGCTTGAATGGTGAATTTGCCATTGGCACGGTAGATAATGATTCAGGCGTACACACGGCTTTCGTTCTAGCCCTGGGGCAAATCGTGTGCTGCATCACAGACACGCCCTTCTTCTTGAGTGACATCAACTCGCATGGTCTCATCACCGGAGGCGGCGGTCCTGCGCTATACGACGTGCATAATTTGGGAACTTCGCCCTTCTTGAACGCCTTGCAGCTCTCGATCGTGTTCGATAGCCGGATCGATCCTTTTGCATTTGAACAAGGGGCGTTCCTAGCAATTGATGACAGAAACCGAATCCTGGGCGTAACTTTCGACAACTTCTACGTGTTGGAACCGATCCCTGAGCCATCCAGTTTGCTGCTGCTAGGCACCTCCGGGGTGATTGCATTGTTGTTGCGGCGGAAGCTGCGTCCCAGCCGCCGGCAAGGGTAAGCCGACAAGCCCGCCCTGGCCGGGCGCCTTCAATTGAGAGTATGCCGCTTGGGCGCCGTCGGAGAGAAAGCCAGGGCGGCGCATCGGGGACACTCATCGCCTTCTAGCCTCTTGATCCTCACGCAGCTTCGCACCCGGATTACGCTGCCACCGCACAACGTAATGCACTCAGCGTCGGCATTGTCGACAAATAGATGCTTTGCCTTCCCGGACAATAGTTTCAAGTAAGATTGGGGCATCAGATTCCAGATCCCGCGTGCGATCTTCCTTATCGTATGAGCAACGGCTTTTCTAGCAAATAGAGCGAAAGTACCCATTGAGGTACGCCGAATGTACTAAGGTAAGGGCAGCGAGAGCCGGGGATCTGGTAACGATTCCGATTAGACCGGCCTCTCAATCTGTAGGAGAATCAGGATATGCGAACGCTCACGGTGGCCGCGGTTCTAGGGACGATCATGCTGTTAACGGGATGCGCAGGGGGTGGGTCGGCGGAGAAGCCGCATGCCACCATTCTGCTGCGTGACGGCACCACCGTCTCGGGATTTGTGGAAAGTAGCTCACCCACGGAAATCCGCCTGACCGGCGATGACAAGCAATCTCGCATTCTTGCGACAAAGGATGTGCGCCGCCTGGAATATGACGATCCGGCAATCCCGTCGGCTGCGGCGCCTGACCCTGTGCATGTCGAGCACCCCCATCCGGTGCAATCTGTGATCAGCACCAAGACCTCCCGTCTGGCTGCGGGAACCGATATCTCGGTGCGCAACGAAGAGACCATCGATTCGTCGAAGGCCGTGGAGGGCCAAATCTATGCCGCCGAAGTGACGCGCGACGTGATGGACGCCAATGGCGATGTGGTGATCCCGCGTGGCTCCAATGCCCAGATTGTGATTCGTTCGGCGACCAAGGGCGGTAAGATTCGCGGCGCATCGGACCTCGTGCTGGATCTGCGCTCTGTTTCCGTGGATGGACAGGCGTATACGCTGAGCACCGCCGACCTCGAACAGAAAGGCCGCGAGGGCGTAGGCGCCAATCAACGCACAGGCATCTTCACCGGTGGCGGCGCGGCTGTGGGCGCGATCATCGGCGCAATCGCGGGAGGCGGCAAGGGTGCGGCCATCGGCGCGGCCTCGGGTGCGGGCGCGGGTGCGGCCACCCAGATTCTGACTAAAGGCTCGATCAAAGTGCCTGCCGAAACCGTTCTGACGTTCGAGTTGGATAGACCGCTGCGCGTCGCTGCGGCAAGGTAGGGGAACTCGCCATGCGCAGCATCGTGTGCGCGACGGCCTTTTTTGCGGCCGCGTGTCTGGGCCAGACGATCGACAAGACAAAGCTCGTCGACCTGACTTATTCCTTCAACGAAAAAACCATCTACTGGCCCAACGCCAAAGGGTTCCAGCATCGCAAGGACACCTGGGCAGTAACCCCCGCCGGTTATTGGTACGCCGCCGGAGGGTTTTCCACGGACGAACACGGCGGCACGCACTTCGACAGCCCCATCCACTTCGGACAACGAAAAACCACGCTCGACAAAATTCCCGTCCAGCGATTGGTGGGCGCGGCGGCGGTCATCGACATCAGCGCCTCAGCCTCCAAAACCCGCGATTACCGCGCTACCGCGCAGGACCTGGCGAATTGGGAGAAAACCAACGGAGCGATCCCCTCCGGCTCTATGGTCTTATTCCGCACCGGCTGGAGCAAGTATTGGCCGGATCGCAAGCAGTACATGGGCAGCGATGTGCCTGGCGACGTCGAGCATCTCCACTTCCCCGGCATTTCAAAGGAAGCCGCGGAGATCCTGGTCAAGCGCGGGGTTTCGGGCGTGGGCATCGACACAGCCAGTATGGACTACGGGCCTTCCAAGGATTTCATCGTCCATCAGGTTCTGAACAAAGCCGATATTTTCGGCCTGGAGAACATCGCGAATATGGAAAGACTCCCAGCCAAGGGCGCGACGCTGATCGCCTTGCCGATTAAGATTGAGGACGGCTCTGGCGGCCCAGTCCGTATCATCGCAATTTTGCCGTAGTTTGTTCCGCAATCAATCCGCGATGGCCTGCAGCACCGCCGATGTAATCACCTGCCGGAAGTGATACCGCAGCTCATTCGGCGATGCGGTCATGAAGACGACGGTCAGCTCTTCCTTCGGGTCCACCCAGAAGAACGTGCCGTTCGCTCCTGCCCAGTGGAAATCGCCGGGGGAGCCCATCACGCCGGCCACTCCGCCGCCCTTGCGCACCGCCACCGCCAGCCCGAATCCGTACCCGTTGATGTTCGGGTATGTGCGCAGCTGATCGACGTTCACCTCGGGGCCAAGCTGATCGGCTGTCATGTACTCCACCGTCTTGCGGCCCAGAATCTGCACTCCGTCTAGCGTGCCTTTGTTGCGCAGCATCTCAGCGAAGCGGATGTAATCGGCCGCTGTAGAGTAGGCCCCGCCGCCGCCGCCGTCCATCTTGCGCAGTGACGTGGGATCGGGAAATGCCTGCGCCTTGCCTGTCTGAGGGTTCTGCGGAAGAGGTTTCGCGAAGCGATTCACTTTGGAGGAAGGCACCATGAATGCCGTGTCCGTCATGCCGAGCGGCTGCCATATGCGCGCGTTCAGAAAATCGCCGAGGCGCTGCTTCGTGACTGCTTCTTCCACCAGCCCTAAAACGTCCAAGCCCAGGCTGTAGTCCCATTTCATGCCCGGCTGGTAGTGCAAGGGCAGCTTGCTCAGCGCCTCCAGAAATTCCGTGCCGCTTTGCCGCCCTGGGCTGAGCGTGGAATATGCCTTGTGCAGTTCGCTCTCACCGCGATTACCATAGGTGACGCCGGCGGTGTGCCGCATCAGGTCCTGCAGTGTAGGCTGGCGCAGCGCGGGTTCTGTGCCACGTTCCGTTGCCACACGCATGTTGGCGATCTGCGGAAGATACTTGCCCGCCGGGTCATTCAACAGCAGCCGGTTTTCTTCGTAGAGCGACAGCGCGCCCACGGTAACCATGGGTTTCGTCATCGACGCAATGGGGAAGATCGCGTCTTTCGGCATGGACGTGCCCGCGGCTTTATCGAGAAAGCCAAACGATTCGAAGTACACCAGCTTACCTTTGCGAGCGATAGCGACAACGGCGCCGGGCATCAGGCCCTTTTCGATTTCCGAGCGCATGGCCACGCTTACGCGCTCCAGACGCTTCGAGGAGATGCCGACGTCTTCAGGTTTGGTGACGGTTAATGCGGCGGCGCTGGCGGAAAGCGCGGCAATCAGCAGCGTGGCGACCAATCTCATGGGTTTCCCTCCCTATCAGCAACCCATGGTATCGCACGCGGTGCAGGATAGCATCCGCCACGGCGATTGACAAACACCGCGGAGTTCAAGCCGCCGCGCTCAATTGTTGCTAGGAGGACGCTGGTATTTCTCGTTTACGTACTTCCCAGCCTCTTCCAGCGCGCCTTGAGTATTGTCCTTGGTGCGCAAGGCCTGCCGGTATTCGTTCACCGCGCGATCCCGCTGATCGGTGATATCGAAAATCTTGCCCAGGTTGATGTGCGCCCAGACTTCTGTCCATTTCGGTTCCAGATCGGCGTTCAGCACTTCGCGGAATTCGTTGGCCGCCGATTGATAGTTGTTCTGCAGGAAAAACAGTTCTCCGATGCGATAGTGCGCGAGCGAGCTGTTACGCTTCACATCGATGGCCTTCTGATATTCCTTTAGCGCTTCGGAGTATTCGCCCACTTCCACAAACTGTTCACCGCGCCGGATCGCTACGGCCACCCGCATGGTATTGTCGAATCGCAGCACTTGTCCCTTCGGATCCAGCACTACATTCTTGGGCTTACCGAAGGTTTCCATGGCGAACTCAGAGGACGTGCCCACCACTTCCACGATTTTCTCTTCCGGATTACCTTCCGTCTCCACACGCAGCAGCACCGGCATCCGAAAGGTGTCCAAATCCTGTGAGACCTTGCCCAGCACGCGGAAACCCTTCTGAATTCTGAACACCGTGTATTCCAGCTTGAACTCGGGCGCGCCACTCGATTCCACCCACTGCAGGAAAAATCCCTGGAAACTCTGACGGCCGAATTCCTCGGCTAGTTTACGGAAATCGTCGGTGGAGATGGATTTCCAAGCGAAGCGCTCCGGCAGCGCCTTGAGCATTTCCATGAATTTCTCATCGCCCAGAATACTGCGCAGCATGTGCAAAATCGCCGCGCCCTTCTGGCCCGTGGACGCCCAGTATTCGGGCGAATAATCCTCCAGGCGTGCCGTCTGGATCAGAGGAGGCTGATCCACCGTCAACGCTTCCACATAGGTGTCGCGGATTTCACCGTCGAGCGAACCGGCCCCGTTGATGTGCTCCAAATAGAGAATCTCGGAATAGCGCGCCAACCCATTTTCGATCCACATGTGATTGCGAGTCGCCGGCGACAGGAGCGCACCCCACCACTGCCGCGCCACATTGTTCGCTACCAGCTTCGGGTTCACCTGCTTGCCCATCGCCCTCGGAGAAAGGAAGATCATGCCAGGCGCCGCATACCCATTGGGAGCGCCGTTTTCGGTTTCCACTACCACCAAGTTCTTGCGAAACGGCAATCCGAACAAGCCGGTGAAATAGGTCATGGCCTTGCCGATTTCATCACCGTATACCTGCGCGGCATCCGTGGCCTGGCGCACATAGAACTGCGTGTTCACGCCTTCCGAAGCAACAATGCGAGGCTCGCCACGAACCACCGCGACGCTGCCGGGAAACGACGCCTGGGTGAACTGGAAGCGTTCCGTGCGCATGCCCGCCGGGCCATTCGCATCCACCGCTCCATTACCGCTCGAAACTGACCTGTACCCTTCCGGGACGCTGATCTTAATATCGGAAGCGAAGCGGTCCACCGTATAGTCGTTCACCGGGAACCAGCGCGACGGGTACATCAGAAACGCAACGTCCGGCGTGATCGCCGCGAATTTAATGCCGAATACGGGCGATTCCTCCTGGCCCGATAGCTTGCCTCCATACACAAAAGTAAGTGTGGTGGGCTTCCCGCGCTCCGCGGGCTTCGGCAGACTCACGCGTACGCTCATGTCTTCCTGAAAGCGCGACGCGGTGAGCTGCACCCCATCCCCGCCGGTGACTTTGTTCAGATTGAGCGCATTATTCAGCTCAAAAGTGACGTTGGATGTGTTGTCGGCTGGGATGAACGTAACCACTGCGGTAGCCGCGATGGTTTGGGCGCGGGGATCGATGGTAGCCTCGATCTGGTAATCCTGCACATCCAAACGGGTGCGCGGAGTCTGACGTTCCTGCGCAAACATGAGCCCGGCCGCGCTCAAAAACAATACGCTTAAGGATGTTCTAGCCCGCATGGGCCCTTTCCTCCATCAATACCGCTTCCATCACCTCAGCGGCGCGCTCCATTGGGTCATGCCCGCTGGTCAGCTTCTCCGCCACCTCATCCAGTTCCGCGCGCATCTTCGCACGCGCGTCGTCGTTCTCCAGCAATCGCAGCACTTCCGATGCCAGTGCTTCAGGGGTCATGTCTTCCTGAATCAATTCCGCCACAATCTCGCGGCCCGCCACTAGGTTGACCATGGAAAGGAACGGCGCCTTTACCAACCACCGGCCTAATAACCAACTTAGCGCGTTTACCCTGTAAAAGGTCGCCATGGGTACGCCCAACATCGCGGCCTCAATGGTCACGGTACCACTGGCTGCCAAAGCCACCTCCGCGTGGCTCAGACAATCCCATGTCAACCCTTCAACTACTTGGATGGATGCCGCGCGAACAGGTTGCGCGAATTTTGTGTTTTCGAAGCCGAATCCGCCTGGAAGTGCAAGAATAACGCGGACTTGTGCACGCGCACGAATCCGTTGAGCCGCCGCGACAAGGTATGGTAAATGCCGAGCGACCTCGCCGTGGCGGCTCCCAGGCAGGAGGACGAGAATTCGCTCCGCTGGGTTTACCCCGAACTTCGCGCAAAACTCCGCTCGCGTGAGCGAGGGCTTCACAATTCGCGCCAGCGGGTGCCCGATATACGTGGTAGCCACACCACGTTCACTAAAAAATGCCTCTTCGAACGGAAAAATACAGAGCAAATGCCGTAAATCCCGGCGCATGGCTTTCACGCGCCCCTGCCGCCAGGCCCACGCTTGCGGGGCGATTAGGTAGACCACAGGTATCCCCAAGGCATGCAACTTCTTAGCAAGGCGCAAGTGGAAATCGGGCGAATCGGTCAAAATCGCCACATCCGGCTTCTCCAATTCCGCAGCCCGGACTAGTTTGCGAAACTCCCTGTATATGCGAGGAAGATGAGCCAGCACCTCGACTATGCCGACGACGCTGAGGGACCGCGCGTCCACAATGGCCCGCACGCCCGCCGCCTGCATGCGCGGACCAGCGCATCCGAAAAACTCCACGTCCCCCGAATGCCGCGCCTTCAGCGCCTCGACAACACGCGAAGCGTAGAGGTCACCCGAGGCTTCGCCGGCCGAGATGAGGATGCGCACAGATTTCAGTGTATAGCGGGCCTGGACCAGCGCACCCGGGATTGGGCGCAGCGGCACTCCAGGCCATCAATCCAGCAGCGGTGCGACGGGGGCGACGGCCGCCGGGTCTGGTTCCATAACAATGCGGCCTTCGCCATCCAGCCGCAGCCAATTTCCACGCCAGATCACGGTGTCGCCGAACAGGCCCGTGACCCACACGGCGAAGCCGAATAGGTCGCGCACCGGCACCAGCCACCACAACCGCAGCACATCTGGGTCGCGAATCACCAACCAGCCAGAGATCAACGCCATCGCCAGCCGCGCCGCCAGCAATGCCGCAGCCAGTTGCCAGTGCCCAGCAATCGCCATGAGCGTGGCCCACAACGTTGCATTGGTCACTGGGAGTCCCAAATAGCCGCCGAATTTCGCTCCGCGAATCGTGCGCGCCCACCGCACCTGGTGCTGCCACACATGACGCCAACCGCCACCCAAGTGAGTTTCTACAACCACGTCGGAAAGTTCGCACTTCAAGCCTAGTGCGTGAATACGATGGCCCAACTGATAGTCATCGGCGATGTAGTCGCCAATGGGATCGAAACCGCCGATGCGCTCCAAGTCGGCGCGCCGGAACGCGAGCGTCGACCCCAGCGCGAATTCGTCCACACCGCCCAGACGGGCCACCAGCGTGGATGGCGCGAAGTCCGTCGCAATGCCCAGGCCTTCAAAGCGCGCCGGGAAGGTGTCGCCGATAGGCCGGTAGAGGCACGTGACCAGACCTATCGTCGGATCGGCCAGCGGCGCGGTAACACGGCGAAGGTAATCGGGTTCAACACGTATGTCGGCATCGTTGATGATGATGATCGGATGACGCGTCTGAGCAACCAAATCCATCAGCACGCCAACCTTGCCATTGGGTTTGCGGGTATCGCACAGGATTATCCGCACGCTCGGGAATTCACGTAATACTTCGATTGCAGGGTCGTGAGGGTCGCTCAAACCGCATACGAATTCGTAGTCGCCTTCCAAAATGGCATGGGAATGAATGGCTTCGCGGAAGGCCGGATCTACGCCGCGCACGGGCTTGAGAACCGATACCGGACCGGGGGGCGTCAGCTTCGATCGCCTGCCCCGCCGCGCCAGACACGCAACGATGGCAAGCAACTGGTACAGACCTGCGGCCAATGCCACTGCCACCGCTATGGCATTGAGTATCACGCCGAGAGGAGCCCCACTCCACAGGCCACCAGACCGACTCCCCACCAGCGCCGGGCATCGACGGCTTCCTTCAGGATAAGGCGCGCCAATATGGTCTCCAGCACAATGCTTGCGGCCGATGCGGGAACCGCGAAGCTCAAGTCCGCAGACTGCACCAATGCGATGAATGCAAAAAAGGAAATCGCCATGAAGAACACGGCTAGTATCAGAAACTTACGCCGAGCCATCGCCGCCAGCGCCCGTCCCATTCCGGACGGGCCTAAGTCCGTGATTTCCCCGTGACGTTTCATTTCAAAACTTTGCAGAACGTCGCTGAGCACCGTGCTGCCCACCACCAGGCCCAATAAGATCCAGGCCTTCACGTTTTCTCTCGCGAGTCCGGCGCACCCATTCCGACCAGTATCGTCCCGCCGACAATCAAGAAAGTCCCACCCCAGCGAGCTAAGGAGATCTGTTCATTCAGAAAGAACTTGCCGAGCAACGCGCTCAGCACATAGCCTAGCGACGTCACCGGCAGCATATAGCTCAAATCCGCCCAGCTCAGCAACATCATACGCGAGAGCAGCCACGAAATCAGCAGCACGATTCCCACCGCCACAAATGGCGTGAATATGGCCTGCAGCAAGCTCCACGGCGAATTCAACTCCGGCAGTGTGCGCATGCCGCGCGCAATGAAGAAATTGCCGAGCGAGTTACTCAGAACGACGAAGGCGGCGAACAACCAGGTCTTAAGATGGCGTGGGCTGCCCGAGTCCATGGCCGGAAGTTAAGCCTGCTCTTCAGCCTGGCTGATCAGCGCGCTAGCTCGTTTGTCCGCGACGTACTGTTTGCGTTTGGCTCGCAGCGTCAAGTATTCCTTGGCTTCTTTATACAGGCGCTTGCGCTCATCCGTGTGGAAGATCGCCTTACGCACAATGCGCCACGCGGCCTTGGGACGGAAGTAGTATTCACCGTAGAAGCGCTCCACCCATTCAACCATCTCGGCTTCGTCCAGGATTCCGGGATAGATCACGTTGGGTAGCTGGTGGCCCTGATCATCAGACATTGCACCGATGTTCACAAGCGCGTTCTTTTTGGCGAAATCGTAAAACTCGGTTCCCGGGTAGGCGTGCGCGATCGAAACCTGTATGGTCTCCACGTCCAGGCGTTTGGCAAAGTCGATGGTGGTGCGAATCGTATCGCGCGTTTCCCCTGGCAGGCCAACGATGAAGTCGCCATGAACGATCAACCCCAGCTTGTGGCAGTTCTCGGTGAAGCGGCGTGCCATATCAATGGTCGCGCCCTTTTTGATGTTCTTCAGGATCTGTGCGTCGCCCGATTCGTAGCCAACAATCAACAGGCGGCAGCCAGCTTCTTTCATCGCCTTGAGCGTGTCGTAATCCGTAGTCACGCGCGATGTGCAGGACCAGGTGAACTTCAGCTTCTTCAATTCCGTGCACAGCTCAATCGTCCGCTGCTTGCGGTAGTTGAAGGTATCGTCGTCGAAAAAGATCTCCTTCAAGCCTGGGAAATTGTCCAGCACGTAGCGGCACTCGTTGGCGATATCCTGTACGGAGCGCAAACGCCAGCGGTGTCCGGAATGTGTTTGCGGCCACAGGCAGAACGTGCACTGTGCCGGGCAACCTCGCGACGAATAGAATGACAAAAACGGATTCAGCAGAAACGGAACGTTGTAGCGGCGGAAGTCCAGGTCACGCTTGTAGACCTTGGTCACCCACGGAAGTTCGTCCAGATTTTCGATCTGCGGGCCTTCCGGGTTGTGGATGTTCTTGCCATTTTTGCGAAAACTGACGCCCGGCAGTTCTTCGAGGGGCGTGCCTTTTGCATACGCTGGGATTTGATGATCGAACTCACGCCGCACGATGAAGTCGATGGCCTTGGTGGTGTCAAGCGACTTATCCGGCTCGATCGTCACTGGAGGACCCACGAAGCAAACCTGCAGCTTCGGGTTCGCGTCCTTCATCATCTCCGCGATCTTCACGTCCACATGAAAACCGGGTGACGAGGTATAGAGCACCATCAACTCGAAGTCCTTGGCCATGGCCACGGTCTGATCGATGGAAATGCCGTGCGGAGGCGCGTCTACCACCTTTGAGTCTTCCAGCATGCCTGCCGGATAACACAGCCACACCGGATACCAATACGACTCGATTTCGCGCGTGGATGGCCAGCGGGAACTCGCTCCTCCGTCAAAACCCTCAAAGGACGGCGGGTTGAGGAAGAGCGTTCTCATCGACAAGTGGTGATAGTCTCCTTACGGTGTTCCGGACGGCAATGTTGGAGCCACAACATCGTGCATGGAAATTGCGGCTGCGGGAGGATGATCGACACTGATGGATTCCCCGATGACCTCTTCCAGCGCCGGCTTGAAGTGGCTGAATTGAATGTTCAGTTCGGTCTTTCCAATCACACGAGTGTCCACAATGCTTTCAATACGCTTCGGAATCGCGACCCCGTCGCGCAATTCGTAGTCGCGCACGAAAGCGATCTTCTTCAGAAACACGGATGGCGACTTCACAAAAACCCCGGATTCGCGCACCGGCATGCCGGTCTCCATATCCAGCCACAGCTCGCCCTTGAAGAGACCGACCGCCTTTTTCCTCGGCGTGAGCTGCAGAATGGTCAGCGCGCGTCCATCTAGTTCGAAACGGGACTTGTACTTAAACTTATAGTTCTCTTGGTTGATAGCGATCGTGCCATTTTCGCGGCCCTCAGCCTCCGCAGCCAGGTAACGCGTAATGACCTCTTTTTTCACGGTGTTGTCACCGGAAAAACCCAGCGCGCGGTATGTGATCTGACCGAGGCGGGAGATGGTCCGCAGCGCGCGGAACGTTGCTCGTTTGTGCAGCTTAGGGATGGTGGCGTCTATATCGACTTCCATTTGTGCGCCCCGCAGCAGATCCTGCTGGGTCTGGGTGGCCACCATGTACTTGTTCAATAACGCCAGATCCTGGTCGGAGACGTCATCCCGCGCCGCCGCTGAAAGGGCGCCTCCGCCTAACATCAAGCATGAAGTTACGATGAATGCAAGAAAACGCAATGCTATATCCTCAGAGGGCGTCCGCCGGACCCAAACAGAAGTTCCCACCCGCACGTCTCTAGTTCTAGTGTAACAGGCTTTAAATCCCCGTTCACTCAATTGTTATCGTCACCTTCCCGTTCCCGGAATAGTAGATGCCCCTAATAGACGAACCGCACTAACTTTCCGTTCCCCTTTAGCGATGACTGCGACCTAATCCGTCAAACCCGGCCCGAGACCGGGAAATTCTAGGCCTGCTGGATGGATTGGACGCCACAACATAGTATCCAGCCATAACTTACGGCCGTCGGTCCGGACTGTGGCCAGCCCGCCGGTGTCGGTGCGCAGAAGCGTAACGCCACGCTCGGCCAACCGGTGCAAGACGTCCCGGTGGGGATGCCCGAACGAATTCTCAAATCCGGCCGAAATCACAGCGATGGATGGCGCAACCGCTGCAAGGAAATCCGGGGTCGTGGAGGTTCGTGAACCATGGTGCCCCACCTTGAGCACGTCAGCCTTGAGGTCGATCTCTCGCCCCGACAACAGGCGGCCTTCCATGGCCCGTTCCATATCGCCGGTCAGCAGGAACGAACGCTCGCCATACGTCACCCGGAAAACCAGGGAATCATTGTTTCCCTGGTTTGACGAGACATATCCCATCGGTGGCGATAGCACTTGGATCTTCGCGCCCGAGAACTCACGCGAAGCTGCCGCCCGCATGCCAAAGGTGTGGATTCCATTTTGCGCAGCTTGCTGCACGAGCACAGGAGATGGATTCGAACCCAACCACAGTTCGGCAGGATGGAAATTCCGGAGCAACGCTGAGATACCGCCGGAATGGTCCGCGTGCGCATGCGTGACCGCCACGATATCCAGGCGCTTGATGCCGCGCGCCCAAAGGTACGGAGACACCACGTCCTCGCCGGTATCGAGGCGCGGGATCACCGTCCGCCGGCCGTAGCGTAAGATGCCTCCGCCGTCGATCAGCATGGTTCCTCCGCCCGGAAACACCATCAGAATGCTGTCGCCCTGGCCTACGTCGATAACGGTCATTTCCAAGGTTCCGGGAACCGTGTAGGCAGCCCACGGATGCCAGACCAGCAGCACGAATAGCCCGCCTGTCATACCGCCCACTAGCCAGCGCCCGCGGCCGTGTCGAAGCGCGACAGCCAGGACGACGAACGCCGCCGCTAGGGCCAGTCCCAGCCACAAGGGAGGGTCCGCTACGCGATTGGATGGTTCCCAGCCGGCGTGCCAATCCGCAGTGCGCGCCGCGATTTTCACGAGCCACCCCGCCACCGCCGCCGGCCACTGCCACCCCGTAAAAATGGCAAAGAACCCCACCGGAACGGCGGTTTCGAGCAAAGGCACGATCACCAGATTGGCGGTCAATCCGGTAATCGAAACGCGGTGGAAATACTGAATCATAGGCAGCGCCAGTCCGATTTGAATCACGGCCGAGAGAATTGCCAATTCACCCGCATAAAACAGGCCGCGCAGCACGACCGCCAGTGAGCGAGAGATCCACGCGCCTGGAATTCTGGCCCATGCAGCAACGCCTTCCGCCGCCAACCGCACCTCCACGCGAAGCTGGGCGGTGCGCGGTTGCAGGTGCGCGTCTACGGCAGCGTCAGTCACTCCACGAAGCCCCCGCGCCAGCGGCGCGATGCGGGAATCCATGAGCGGCAAACCAAACGCTCCCAGCGCCGCCGCAGCCAGGAACGAAAGCTGGAAACTGGGGTCGAACAATTCCGCGGGGTCCGCAATCAGATAGACGATGCCTATTGCCGAGAGAATGTTCAGCACGCGCGCCTTGCGGAACAAAAAGCGAGCCGCCAGGTACAGGGTAAAGCCGGCGGCAGCTCTGACGACGGGAGGGGAAAATCCGGTTATCAGCGCATATAACCACGCGCCGGTAGCGGCTAGAGCCAACGCCGGAATCTCCTGCAATGCGCACAAACGCAGCAGAAACAGCAGCACTCCGGCCAGCACCGCGACGTGCGCGCCGGAAATCACCAGAGCGTGGACGGTGCCGGTGCGGCGGAAGGTTTCGGTCCAGATCCTTTCAAGTTTTGCGTTTTCTCCAATCAGAATGGCCTGCATCATGCCGCTGGTGTACACATCGCCGGAATACAGCTCGTCCAAGCGGTCCAACGCGGCCTCCCGAAGCGCGAATATCAAGCCTCGCGCCCGTGAACCACAGCGGCCAGGAAGCACGCGCGTGCTTGTGCCGGCCTGCATCGACGCAGTCCAATAGATTTGCTTTCGCGCCAAATATTGTTCGTAGTCGAAAGCGCCGGGATTGCGGAAGTTTCGGGGCCTTCGGATGCGTGCGTCGATTTCCACGCGTTGGCCATAGTGCACACGTGGAATCGCAGCGTCCTCAGTCCCTATCGGCAGTGTGACGCGCACTCGCGCTCCTGGGTCCAGTTCCAGCGTGAATTGCTCGCGATCTGCTGAAAAGACCGCCGGTTCCACCACACACCCCTGCAGCGCGACGGTCTCGCGCGCTCCCGCTTCGATTATGGGTGGCGGCGCGGGCCGGTGCCAGGCTTCCGTCCACACGCCCAAAAAAAGCAGCGACAGCGCTATGCAGGCACAACCAATCCGTCTGGCCCCGTGGTATCGTCCAGCCCAGTAAAGCGCGGCGAAGACTGGGATAGGCCATGCGGCGCCGGCTGCCGTAAAATCCAACGCGCGTCCCATCAAGATGCCGGCGATGATGGCGGCAAGGGGAAGCAACAGAGGTTCGCGCATGCCTCAAATAGTCGCGGTCACGCGGGAAAATTCTCCAAAAACAAACCGCGCTTGGTTCGCCATCCCGTGGACGGCGACTCAAGCGCGGTTCAATTCTTTATGAGAATTAAGAAACTAGCGGACTTCCTTCTTCTTTTTTTCCTTCTTGGTGTCGTCTTTCTTCTCCTGCGCCGAAGCGAAGGTGACGGCGCCCATGATGAGCGACAGGCCGAGCATCAGGCTCATGATTTTTTTCATCGGATGATCTCCCTTGTAATTGCGGCGGTTTCCTGACCGCCGCTCTTTATGATGCCAACGGAACATGAAGGCGCCCTTAACCGGACGTTAAAAGTGCTTAATTGCTGGTCACCGGCTGACGGTCCGCGTTAAGCCATTCTAATTAAGCAACTTGACGGCAGGATGGCCTGGGTGATGACCGTCGCCACCTGTAGGCTTGGGTGCAAGCAACGATGAAACACGACCAAATTGCCCGGGCGCTGGCGCGGCGCGGAAGAATTTCGCATGCCGAAGCACGCGACAAGATGGACGAACTGGTACATGAAATCCTAAAATCCCTGCGCGGCGGGCACAAGACCGCGGTGCCCGGCGTGGGCCATTTGATTTGTTTGCCCAGGCCCATCGCGGCCAACCCCGGTGCGCGAGGCAAGCGCAAGTGAACGGCGATCTGATCACGGGTATTTTGCAGCGGGCGCTCGAGGCGGGACAATCCATTGAGATCGAGGGGTTGGGGGTGTTTCAGCGAGCCTCCTCCGGGTACACGTTCTCTCCCGAGTCTGCCGCGCACGTATTCGTGGCATATGCAGTCGAGGATCTGGCGTCCGCCCGTCGCTTGTGCGGGGCCTTGCGTGCGCAGGGGTACGCGCCATGGATCGATAAAGAAAAACTGCTCGCTGGGCAAAACTGGCCGCGCGCGATAGAGCGAGCCATCGAGGTTTCGGATGCGTTCGTCGCGTGCTTTTCGCCGCGCTCAACGGGCAAACGGGGGCAATTTCAGAGCGAATTGCGGTATGCACTGGAGTGCGCGCGAAGGCGGCCTCTGGAACAGGAGTTCTTGATTCCTGTGCGACTGGAGGAATGCGCAGTGCCCCGGCACGTCAGCGATCAAACCCAGTATGTGGATTTGTTTCCCGATTGGGATAAAGGCATCCGGCGTTTAGCGCGCGCGATTCGCAAGGCGGCGCGGCGCCGTCCCTTGATGGAACTGGCCTAGGCGACGGGCTGCGGCTTCTTCGCCGCGGCGTTGGCGGCGTTTACCTTGGCATATTTCTTCTGGAAGCGCGAAACACGGCCTTCGGTATCGATCAACTTCTGACGTCCCGTGAAAAAGGGGTGGCAGCTGGAGCAAATTTCCACGCGGATGTCGCCTTTGTGCGCGGAGCGCGTACGGAACTGGTGCCCGCAAGCGCAGATTACATTGATTTCTTCGTAGGCAGGGTGAATTCCTGGTTTCATGGGGAGACTCGTGCTTTCTTTGGGAAATTTCATGATAACACGGGCGTCAAACAGGTCGGGCGTCACAGCCGGATAGCCAGGTTCTGAACAGTATGGGGCAGACAGGAGGACCGGCCCTGCGGAAAAATGTCGCAAGTCAACCAGCGACCGGCGCAGGCACGCTGGCAATGGCCGCTTTGTCCTCATGGATAGAGCTGCGCAATCCTAGAATAACCACGGAAGAAATCAACGCCGGAATCGCCGCCACCAAGAACACTTCGCGGGGGGTCCAGTGGAGCCGCAGCAGTTCGCCGCCAATGTACGGTCCGATGATCGCGCCGATGCGCCCGATGCCCAGACCCCAACCGATGCCGGTGGAACGGAGGTACGTGGGATAGTAGACGGCGGCCAGAGCATTCACTCCGGGCTGTCCGCCAGCGATGCCCCAGCCGGCGATGAAGACAAAGACGAATAGCGCCGTGAGTGAAAGAAATGGCTGGCCTACCATGGCGATACTCAGACACGCCACCAAGAAACTTCCGCAGAGAGCGCGCACGAAGCCGAACTTTCCGATAAACCAGCTATTTCCAAATGATCCAATCGTGCCACCCACCTGAGTAGTAGTGCCCACTAGAACGGCGATCATCGTTGAGTACCCGGCCGTGCTCACCACCGTGGGAACCCAGCTCGACAGAAAATAGAGATTGAGCAGATTCATGAAATGAACCACCCACAGAAGGACGGTCACCTTGCTGCGGCCTTCGCGAAACAAATGCGCTACGGGAGCGCCTTCCTTGGACTGCTCCTTGACGACAAAATCGAGATTCTCGCTCATGGGCGCGGCGGGATCCACGCGGCGCAGCCACTTGCGGATGGTTCGCTTGCTCTTGCCCTTCAGCACGAGGAACTGGAGCGATTCGGGCAGCCACAAATACATGCACGCCGCAATGATCAGCGGGACGATTCCGCCGAAATAGAACACCGCCTGCCAGCCATAGTTGGGAATGAGCCAGGCGGCGATAAACCCTCCGATGGCCGCCCCCGCGGTGAATCCGCAGGAGACGATCATCATGGCGCGCACCCGCAGATTCGCTGGGCTGTATTCCCCCACCAGCGCCATGGCATTCGGCATCATGCCACCCAAGCCGATCCCGGCGACAAAGCGAATGATCAGCAGCTGCGAAATTGTCTCCGCGCGGGCTGTAACCAGAGTGAGTACTCCGAAGTAGAGCGATCCGAAGATGAGCATCGGCCGCCGGCCCAGCTTATCGGAGAGCACACTGAATGACAGGGACCCCACCAGCACTCCGGAGAGCCCGGCGCTGAAAACGCTACCCAGCGAGGCGGCGGGGATATTGAGATCCTGCACCAGCGCGGGGGCCACGTAACCCATGGACTGCACGTCGAAACCGTCCATGATCAAACACAAGCCGCACAGGATAAAAATTCGCCATTGGAAGCCGGTGATTTTGCTGTTATCGACGATCTCGGTAATGTTGACTTTGATCCGGGATGGCATTCGCACGCTCCGCTGGCAACAAACATGATACGCCCGCAATGTCGCGCTGGGCTCAGCCCACCTCGCGCTGAGACAGAATACAGTCATGGCCTCCTTGCGCGGTTCCTTTTATGTATTGATGCTCTACGATGTGGGCGAACAAATCCGCATGGAGGCCCTGCTCGGACTGCTAGGCTCTCAGCCGCCGCGGCGTCAGCCAACCTTTAAACATCCCACGCCGCAGTACGTTCGCTTCGAAAGGCCTCCGATGGTGGAACAAACGGAAGGAGCACTGGAGGCGATGGGCGAACGCTTTCAGGCACGCATCAAATATTACGACTACGGCATCGTGAGCCTGGAACTGGAACTGCCCTTCGAATCGGACTGGGATCAGCTTGTGAAGCTCTCTTCGCGATGGATTGCCTCGGCGGAATTGGATCGGGTGGCTTTGGAACTGGCAAGGAAGCACGTGCGGCGTATCGATGGCGCCCTGATTGAGCCTTATGAAACATGGCTGAGCGAAGACTATTACGTGATCCACATTGCGCAGGCTCTGAGCGACGAAAACCGTCCGATGACCGCCGCGGAGGTGCTGGAAAAGCACGGCGGGGAAATCGCTCAGATGATCCGCGGCGATTCCGCAACGCTGTCGGCGGCCGAAAGGCACGACGCGCTGCAATCCAGTCTTTCGTACTACCCTACCGATTTGTTCGCCGCTGGCTGGGTGGCCGCGCTCATTTACGACACACCTGAGGGCGCCGCGCCGGCAATCCAATTGATTGAATACGCCAATACGCAGCTATTGGAGTACAGGCATTACGATGAAGCCCTCTCCGAGGTGCTGGCGGACGTGTATCGAACGCTGGAACACAAGGGCGGCTGGTTCCGGAGGTGGAGACTAGCCCGTAAAGCCGAGCGTCTGAACGCGATGCGCCTGGAAGTTACCGAGCTGGCCGAACGCACCGATAATGCCATCAAATTCCTGAGTGACATGTTCTATGCGCGGGCGCACAAGACGGCGGCCGCGAAAATCGGCGTGACGGATTACCGAAATCTGGTGGAGGCGAAACTTCGGACCGCCGGGGAGCTTTACGCTTTCATGACAAACGAATTCCATCAGGCCCGGGCTTTTGTATTGGAGGCGATGGTGGTGGCAATTTTGATCGTCGACCTGGTCATGCTGTTCCGCGGCTGAAGATAAATCTCTCTCCGGTCATGCGTTCCGGCAGGCTGCTTCAATCGGGCGGCCCGCCAGCCAGTCGCGACCCCAACCGTAGACCGCCTCGACGTCTCTGCCTTTCAACTGCGGCATGTCTTTCTTGACATTGAAACCGATGCTTGATTGCAGATAGCCCAGGTGCCGGTAGCCTTCCGGAAATTGCGCGAGCAGCGTGGGATCTAGAGTGAGCTTGGCCGCGGGATCGACCGGGTCCATGCGGTCTTTCTCGTAAATCGGACGGCGCAGGACGATCGCCCACTTACTATTTCTCTTCTCGATGAAATCGTAAAAACGGCCAGTGCAGACCACGTCCACCGCCACGTCGTGCACGACTGCCCGCTGCGAGATGGTCATCTTTGTTTGCGAAACGGCGCGGTTTCCGGCGATGTCAATCGCCTGCCCGCCCAGGAAGTGCAGAATGTTTACGCCGCGTTCAAAACCTTCCTTGCTGACGCGAATGAAGTCTTTCGCAGAACCCTGGAACCATGTTGCGAACATGAAACCATCGTCGTGCCACACGGTCTGAAAGCGCTCCCAATCGCCCGCGTCGCGCCACACGGCCCAGTTTTCGATCAGGTCGCGAATTTCAAGGCGGTCAATGACAGTTTGATCCATACAGTATTGGAAGGCCCGGGTCACATCACCTTCGCTTGTCGCATCACGGCTTCTGCCTTCTGCCGGATCTCACGCGCCATTTCATACGGGTCGGCCTGCTGAAATTTCGGCATGAACAGCTCCACGGAAAGCGACCCGGCGTAGCCCTTCGCGGACAGCCTGCGTAAGATCTGATTTAGCGGACTGACGCCATCGCCTGGAATCACGCGCGTGGTGCTATCCAGAAATTCGCGCGGCATATTCGGCACATCCTGAAAGTGGGCGTGCGCAATTTCACCGGGCCGTATGTCATCCATGTCTTCGAGTTTGTTGTTGCCGGACCAGAAATGATAGCAGTCGAACAATATCCTCAGGTTGGAATGCGAGGCTTCCCGGATGACTTTGGATAACGAAGAGAGCGTGGAAATGAACGCGGATGCCCGTACGAATTCCACCATCGCCAGCATGCCAAATTGGTGGGCGGCTTCGGCGGCGTCGCGCAGGTTTGCAGCGGCGGCCTTATAGTCGTCGGACGCAAACTTTGCGCGGCCGGGAGCGGTCGTCGTCGTAATATAGGTCCGTTTCAAGCCCACCGCCGTGAACATCTCACAGCGCTTCTTAAAATCTTCGAAAGACGCCAGCCGGCCGGCATTAGGTTCAATCAGGCCGGTCACACCACAGGCCCCCGACACAGGCATCAAGCCATTATCCGTCAGCACGCGGCGAGCGGCATCGAGCGAATCCGTCTTCAGGAACTCGTCGAGCAGCGCCGCTGTGATCTCCACGTTTTTGATCCCCGCACGAGCCCAGCCTTCAAGCGACTTCCGATAGCCGGCCGCGGACGAAGTGTTCTGATGAAGAGCCAGAGTCATCTTGCCGGATGCGGCGAACGAAGCGCGCGCGGCGGCGCTGGCGGCAAGCGTGGCCGGCAGCATGGATCTTCTGGAAATCATGAAGTCCACTATACGCCCGAGACGTGGACTCGCGCACCGGCTGGGCGGAGTTAGGTTCGCATACGGGCCAAAAAGTAAAGCCCGGCAAGCGAAAATACAGCGTCGGGAGACCATGCGGCGACCTGCGCAGGAAGTTGGCTCAAATTGCCTATCTGCTCAAATACTTGTCCCACGCCCCAATATGCGATGGCTATACCAATACTAATGCCCACGCCCGTCATCGCACCCCGGTTGCCGGCCAGAAAGGCAAACGGGATGGATACCATAGCCATGATCAACGCAAAGAATGGAACGGCGAACTTTTTGTGCAATTGCACTTGCAGCGCAACGGTGTCGAATCCGCTCTGCTGCAATTCGGCGATATAGGCATCCAATTCGCGGAAGTTCATTTGCCGGGACTGTTTCACTTCCTTCACGAAATAATCCGGCGGCTCGGCAAGTTCCGGAAACGTTCGCATACTCCCGCTGAAATCGTCGAAATGCGTCACGCTAGTGCCGCTCATGTCCCGGGACCAGCCATTTTGAAACACCCAAGCCTTCGCGACGGGCTCCCATCGCGCGCGTTCGGCAGAGATATGCCGCTTCAGGCGGAACTTCTCGGTATCTAGCTCGTAAACGTTCACGCCCACCATCACCTGCTGCGTTTGATCGAAATATTTGTAGTAGTAAACGCGGTCCTGCAAGCCATAGATCCAGCGACGATCCGGCCGCAGGAATGTCTGCGCGGGACGGCCTTTGATTTCAGCGCGAATGGCGTCCTGGCGGCGGTCGGCTTCCGGAACCCAGTAGTGATCGAAAGCGAATAGCGCGCCCGTCAAAAGCAATCCGGCCACCAGTACCGGAGCGGCCAGGCGGAACACGCTGACGCCGCAAGCTTTCATAGCTGTAACTTCGTTGTTCTTGGTCAAGATGCCAAACGCTACCAGCACAGCGCTCAACACACTGATGGGTGCTATATCGTAAATCAAACGCGGCGTCAGAAAAAAGTGATACGTCAGCACATGCGACATGGGAACGCGGTTCTTGATAATGTCGCTCAGCAACTCGAAGAACGTGAACACGTGAGTCATCATCACGAATGCAGCCAGCAGCAGCGTGAAGTAGAAGAAGAAGCCCGAAAGAACATAGCGATCCACTACTTCGGGCATGAGCCGCAAGCGTGCCAGCAGCGCCTTCGGGCGGTCCAGAACGCGGCGGCTGGGCTCGGCGTGCGTGCGTCCGGAAAGAGCTTTGATGGACGGCACACGGATGCTCAGGAAGCTGAGCAGGTCCCGATCTCCGGCTTTCTCCAGACGCGCGGCCAATACGGCGCCGCACACGGCCAGTATCCAATCCGGGAGCCACACCGCGACTTCAGGAGTCAGTGTTCCCTGGCGCGCCAGACTGATCATACTGATCAAGGTCATGTAATACAGAAACGCCAGGCCCAGCGTCAATACCAAGGCCGCTGACTTTCCGGCTCTTCTCCGCGTAATCCCCAACGGCACGCCGATCAGCGCCATCAGCACGCAAGCCACAGGCAGCGCCACACGCTGATGCAGTTCGATACGTGCATCCAGACGATCCGTCGCAGGGATGGAAGGATCTTTGTAGTATGCGCGCCGGTATAGCGGCCCTGTATCCATTTCCACCGACGTGCGCGCCGCGCGCACCGCATCGCGCTTCCTCGCGGCAAGACCCTGATCACCCATCGGAAACGTGGTGATGCGATAGTCGGCAGTTTCTTTACCCGGTTCGTAGGTGCTGCCATTCCGCAGCGCAAGCTGCAAGCGGCTGAGCGATTCGTCGGCGATCACAACTGCTTCGGAAGCGAGCGTAATGCGCGGGCTTTCCCCGCGCTCAGCCGCGGCCGCACCGCGGCTTTCCGCCGGAGTGATGTCGGCCAGGAAAACTTTCTTCCACCGGCCGGCAGTCCCCACCGTGACGTCTGTTACGTAGAGGATGGTATTCGGAAATTGCTCTTCGAACACGCGCGGCTGGACATCCGCCATGAGACCGCCGGAAATCAATTCATTCTCGATACGGAAACGCTCGCGGATGGACCAGGGCGTCAGCCATAGAGATGCCGCCGCCGTCACGCCCATCGCGAAGAAACCAAACAGGAGCACGGGCTTCAGCACCTGGCGTCCGGGCACGCCGGCGGCACGCATGGCCGTAATCTCACCATCCGCCGACATGCGCGACATAGTGATTAGAGCGCCCACCAGTACTCCCAGCGGCACGGTAAACGGCAACGCCTGAGGCAACACCAGTGCGAACAACTCGGCTACGGTGGAAGAAGAACCCGAGGCTCGCACCAGAAATTCGAACAAGG
Organism: uncultured Acidobacteriota bacterium; assembly: GCA_902826605.1. Taxonomy (GTDB): domain Bacteria; phylum Acidobacteriota; class Terriglobia; order Bryobacterales; family Bryobacteraceae; genus Palsa-187. Next base: position 122,121 of record CADEFM010000007.1, on the reverse strand, counting down.
GGCGCGCGCGCTGCAGGAAGATAACGAAGGTAAACAGCACCGCGCCCAGCAGCGCACTGGTGAATACTTCGCGGAAGATGGTGCGGCCGAGCAGGCGCATAGCGGACGAAAACCTAGGCTCCGCTGCGTCCGGGCGGCGGCACAATCACGGGCTTGGGCAACGGTTCTTGCGAGCGTTCCAACTCGAGTTCTTCGAACAAAAGCCCCGGCGCGACTACCGTGGCCGGCGCCAGAATGCCGAAGCTCCCCAGCAGAGCGAGGGGCGCGCCGTTGGAGATAAAGTCGAACAGCGTGGTTTCGGTGGATGCGGCTTCAATTTCCCGTAAGGAACGCGTGGAAACGCCCCGGAAGCGCAGCCCGCGCACCAATTCTTCCCGGCCGTCGGTATAGACGCGATAAATGAGCACGGGAGGGCTTACCGCGCGCACCGAACCTCCCGACTGCGTGGATGCCGCCATCAGCGATTGCAAGTCCGCGCCAGACGCCGCGAAAGGGAAATCCAGGCGCCGAACCAGCATTCCATAAGGCTTGTCGCGATCCTTGCACATCTGAATCAAGCGCGCCTTCAGAGCGGCCAGCGGCTCCCCACGCGAGGTGCGCACAAACAAGTTGCTGATGGCAGCGCCGTGCGTGCCGGAGCCCCCTGGGAGGCGCGCGTGGCCGTTCGATCCGGACCATACTCTGCCGGGCTGGCGCGTGGTGAGGAAATTCTTCAGCACGCCTTTTTCGATAACGGACACGGGCTTGGGCGCAACCCCTTCAAGATCGAACGGATACCCCCCCACCAAAGCTTTACCCTGAAATTCGGTTTGCGTGGGGTCGTCGATTACGTCGATCCACTCCGGCAGCACGCGCGAATTCATGCGGCTTTCGAATTCGCTGGATAGGAAGTTGAGAGGCCGATTGGGATCGGCTATGGGGCGCCGTTGCACCCGCAGATTATCTCCCAGCAGCTGTGCGAACAATTGCGCGGCTGCCAGCGGCTCAAAAATTACCGGACCGACATAAGTCTCTCCAGGCGGCGGCGCGGGTGCGTTCACGCGCGCCGTCACACGCTCGGCCAGCGCCGTCACCGCTAGCGTCATATCCTTCTCACCCGCGATTTTCTCCAGTTCCAGCGCCTGCATGGAGAGCCCGTCGCGAATCGGCATTCCATCGGCCGACTGGCCCTCGGCTCGCGCAATCATCCAGATCACGCTATCCGGATATCGGAGCGTCGCTCCTTCCGTGTTTACGTAGTACGTAGATCCCTGATTGATGTGGATTTCCACGCCAGAGGCGCGAACCTCTGGATAGGCCGCGAAGATCGCGGAAAGCTTGATAATGCGAGCCTCCCAAGCGGCTTCATCCACGCGGACCACCCTGCTCTTCGCGAGACTTACGGCCGGTTCCGCTTTCGAATAGTCCGGCAAGCGCTCAGACTGGCCAGCGATGTTACTCAAGGACGCCCGTTTGCGCGACAACGATTCAACCGCGGCCTTGTACGCGTAATCGGTTGCCAGCCACAGAGACTGGCGCAGATTCAAGTAATCGTCATCAACGGACCAGGGCTGTGTATCAAAGCGCGAGCCGCTGTAGAATCCGCTATAGACGTGACCCGTGTTGTCGAAGTCATAACTCCCGACACGCACTTCGATTTGTGGAACGCGGAAGCGGTTGCGCGCCGAACTGGTGACCGCCCCGAGCGAGGCCGTCACCGAAAAATCTTCTTCATCGCCGATGTTGTAGCTGATGAAATAGGGGACGTCATCAGGTGAACCAGCGGAGCCGGGTGTATTTGAAACGCGCAACTGCCGCGAACGCTGCAATTCATCGCGCATGGCGCGCAGCAGAATGTCGTCATCCAGCGCGGATGCCGGACTCTGCGCCCGCAACACTCGTAATGCAACGGGCAGGCCGAGCGCTAGCATGAAGCCACGGCGGGAAAATTGCGGCAATTAATGATCCTCCCCCGGTCTTGACTCTTCAGGCTTGGGCAGATATGGAGGCAGATCTTGCTGACGCTCTTTGCGCTGGATTTCGATTCCGGAAACCAGCAACGCCGGAGCGATGGCCGAGACAGGCACGTTACCGGATTCGGCGCCACAAATCCCATTGAATACTTCGCGCTTCTCCGAAGTGGCCAGAATGTTGGCGAAGCTCGATAGGGGCGTGCCCACGATGTCCACGCCGCGAATCAATTCGTCCGGCCGGCCATCCGCATATACTCGGTACACCACCAGAGGAATCACCGTGAATGCCTGCAAGCCGCGCCGTGATGTGGTGGTGTATCCGCCGGTGACCTGATCGAAATACAAACCATACGGCTTGTTTTGCCTTTTTATTTCTTCGATCAGCAGCTTGCGCAGATCCGCATCGCCGACGCGTTTCGACGATTCCACGAACAAGTTCGATTGCCGCGAAACCACTTCCTGGCCCGCCTGCCTGCGTCCGTGCCCGTTTGACGCAGGGAAGCCTTTGACGGGCGACCGGGACATCAGGAAGGTCTTCAACACGCCTTGATCCACGATGGAGACGCGGCGCGCCCGCACGCCCTCGTCGTCATACTGATAAAACCCGTTCAGAATAGTTCCTTCAAACTCGCGCGCGGTGGCATCGAAGACCACGGAAAGAAACGGCGGCAGAATTGGTGTGCCTATGGCCTTGGTGAATGTTTGACCCTCGGATTCGTCCTTTTGGCGGTGCCCTTCAATGCGGTGCCCAAAGATTTCGTGAAAAAACACGCCGGATGCGCGGCCCGATAGAATCGCCGGACCGACGAACGGATCGGCCGGCGAAGCTTTCAACAGCTCCGTTAGATTCCGGCCCGCTTTGGCCACTGCACCGAGAATCTCCGCGTCCTTGGGCAGCTTCGAGGGATCATCTGCGGCGAACGCCTCGGAAGTGCTGAGATCCATCCCGTCGGCCGCCTTGCCGCGAGCAGTGATGTAGATGCGGCTGAACAAACGCCCGTGTTCCAGGCGCGTTCCTTCGGTGGTCACTAGCGTCTGCACCACCCTTTGCACTTCCAGCGAAACGTCGGCGTTTAAAGCGCCAGGATATTTTTCAAACTCCGCGGAGAGCTTGCGGAGGCGTGCCGTCCATTCACGTTCATTAAATCGCAGGGGAGGCGTTGCACTGTATGAAACCTGAGGTTCTTCGGTGGAGAAATCGTCGGAGCCATCGGCACTTGCGGCGCGCTGCTTTTCGTCGGACTTGATTTGTATCAAGCGCTGCGCCGCGCCTTTGTACACACGGTCCGTGGCAAGCCACACGGCCTGGCGGATGCTGGCCTCATGATCTTCCAGCGCAATCGGAGTGGCGACTGTGAAGCGAGGGGACTGGCCACCCACACGGCGATAGTTGTCAAACTGCGGTGTTCCCACACGCACCGTGGTATCAAGGAGCCGCGCGCGCCTGCGCTGCTGGCCGCCAATTGCGCCGCCGGCGGCGACAATTACGTACGATTCTGTATCAGTGACCTGATAGCCCATGAAATACGGAGGCGGGTCGCCTTTCTGTTGGAGAACGGTGAAGTTGCGCTCCATTTCCGCGCTGAGGATTTTCGCCAGCGGCGATTGAGCCAAAGTGCAGGACGCCAGCAGTGCCATGCACGGGAATAAGTTGCGCACGACCTTCAGGATATATCAAAACTCGTTCGATCAATAAATTGGCGCGTATATGCGCCGGACGCTTTGTCCATTCGGCCCCCTGGTGCGAAGGCGGGTCACTTCGGACCGATTGGTTCATCTTCAGACCGCAAGTCGGCGTTCTGATATATTGACTCCTTGGCGTGGATCAAAACCCGCCGGAAAATGGAGACACCATGCGAAAGCCGGGGCGGCTTGTGCCTAAGCAGTGTTCAGCGCGTTGAAATTCCGTAAGCGCGGCCTGATTTCGCGCCTGGTCTGGTGGACCGCGGCGATCGTCATTCTGATTCATGTTTCGCTAGCAAGCGAACTATTCGTACTGCGTTACATCAATCCCATCACCACGGGCGTGCAGGTGCAGCGGCGCTTGGAATCGTGGTTCAAGAAGGGGAACGGAACCTACCGCAAGCGATCTACGTTTGTGCCTCTGAGCAGGATTTCCATTCTACTGCAGCACGCCGTGATCTCGGCTGAGGACGGCCGATTCTACCAGCATCATGGGATCGACTGGGCCGAGACCGAAAAAGTGTTTTACGAAAGTATGGAAGACTCGGACGCCGCACGCGGAGCTTCCACCATCACGCAGCAGTTGGTAAAAAATCTCTTCTTCACCACGCATCGCAATCCCATTCGGAAGGTCCTGGAATATACCGTGGCGCCCATCGCCGATTTCGTTCTGGGCAAAAGACGCGTGCTGGAGCTGTATCTGAATGTGGCTGAATGGGGCCCCGGCATATGGGGTGCCGAGGAAGCCGCGAAGTATCACTACAAGACCACCGCCCAGCGCTTGGATCGGGAGCAGGCGGCAAGGCTGGCGGCGTGTTTGCCGTCGCCGGTGCGGAGGCGGCCGGCGTTTATGACGCAATACAGCGAAATTATCCAGGAACGAATGAGCCGGGCCGGCTGGTAGAGTAATGGTCGGAAGTCCGCTCTAATAGCAAAAAAACGCCAGGGAACGGGAGATATATTTCTTCAGCTCACTGCGCTTTACCACTGCGTCCAGGAATCCGTGCTCCAGCAGAAACTCGCTTCGCTGAAAACCTTCGGGCAATTTCTGACGTATGGTCTGCTCAATCACTCGCGGACCCGCGAAACCGATCAGCGCACCTGGTTCGGCAATGTTTAAGTCGCCCAGCATCGCAAAGCTAGCGGTTACGCCGCCGGTGGTTGGGTCTGTCAATAGACTGATGTATGGCACCTTGGCTTCGTCCAATTTCATCAGCGCCGCTGAAATCTTGGCCATTTGCATCAGACTGATGGCGCCTTCCTGCATGCGCGCTCCGCCAGAGGCGGAAATGATGATCAGCGGTACGCGGCCTGCGATGGACCGCTCAATCGCGCGCGTGATCTTCTCCCCCACCACGGTTCCCATACTGCCGCCGACGAACTTCAGCTCCATCGCGCAAATGTTCACGGGCCGGTCTTCCAACTTGCCTGCACCCGCGATCAGCGCGTCCGACATCTTCGTCGCCTTCTGCATGGAAACCAGGCGTTCTTTGTAAGTTTTGGAATCCGAGAACTTCAGCGGATCGGTCGAGGTCAGCTTTGCGTCGAATTCCTGGTACTGGCCTCCGTCGAACAGCATTTCCAGCCGCGCCCGGGCGTCAATTCGGAAGTGATGCTCGCACTGCGGACAAACCTGGCTATTCTCGTCGAGCGTCTTCTTCCAGATGATCTGGCTGCAGCTCTCGCACTTCAGCCACAGTCCCTCGGTGCGGACGCGCTTCTCGCCTTCGCCTACCGCCTCAACACCCGGCTTCTCCCGTGAAAACCATGCCATAAGAACGTAACTTCTACCCTAACAAATCACGCTGCTCCATTACCGAATTTCGTTCGGAGCACGCATGCCGCCGCGTTCCCAAACATGGGCCGCGAATTCCCGGATGGTAGTGAATCCCATGCGTTCGTAAACGCGGATGGCCTCATGATTGGCCGCCGTCACGGTCAGGCTTACCGTGCGGCATCCGTGCATCGCAAGCACCCGCAACGAGCGGCGCAAGAGTTCATATCCCAAGCCCGTGTCGCGATGCGAAGGATCCACGCACACTTGCGTGATATGACCCGAATCGGCCGCCACCAAGCTCGCAAGCGACATCCCGCACAGGCTTCCCAGTGTCTTGTCGACGGCTCCCAATGAAGCGGGTTGGAAGAAAGATCCGCAACCGGGGTACTGAATGATGTTGTGCAGAAACCGCCGCGATCCGGCAATCGATCGGTACTGGTCGTTGATCTGGCTGTCGATGTGGCCTTCATACGCGCGTGTCACGAGACGGGCGGACTCCTCACTATATGCCTCCAGCCAAGGAATGATTTCCACACCCTTCAAATCGCGTGCCGGTAAGTGCGCAATGTCTATTGTGGGAATCCGCATGAACCAGCGAGGGTAAAAATTGGCCCACGCCGGGTAGGGCATTCGCCGGCCGCCGGACGGTCCGAACATCAGCAGCTGAGCCTCCACGCGCCGGACACCCGGCGTGCTCCACATCGCGTCCAGCGCGGCTTCGATCAGGGCCGCTTCGCGTTCCGGAGTACGTTCCCGGCCGGCGACATACAAATCTCCGATCAGTCCCTTATGTTCTTCGGTGACGTAGTAGGCGTACCCAGTGACGCCGCGGCCTCCAATGAGCGCGACGCCGCTCAAGGACTGCATGCGCACAAACCGCCGCACCAGATCGGCCGACGGCTTCAGGTCCCAATCGAGGGCGGCCCGCCACGCCGTGGCTTCCTCTTCCAGCAGGGAATTCAGATCCTCGGCGGCAACACGCCGCAATTCGACCACCCTGGTGTCCGTCCATTCAGGAAGCGCCGCCATGATCGCCTATATTATGGCAGTTGCGATGGGCTGCCGCTCATGGGCTAGCATCGTGATTATGGAAAAAGACGGCGACCGCTATTGCGACTCCTGCGGCCAGGTGATTCCCAAAATGTCCAAACTAGCTTCAAAGGTAGGAAGCCAAGATCTGTGTCTGGCGTGCAAAATCCGTAAGGCGCAGGACGAAAAAGGGCTGCGCCATTAACCGGGGAGCACAGCGCTACCCTGGGCCTGCCGCTGTGCGTGCGTACCGGGCCGGAACGCCCAGCACCAAATCGCGACGCCTGCCAGATACGTGAGAATCAGGAAAATATTGGGGGCCCACCAATACTCGGCGCGAACTAAGAGGCGCACCCCCCATGCGATCGCTGCTCCTGTGACCGCGATACCCACTCCTAAGCTTACGAGTAATAGTTGGGGATCGCGGCGCTTACTCCCCAGCAAGACCGTCCATAACATCAAGTTCATGACGGCACCGCCGAAGTTCCACATCTGGCTGGAACGGTTAAACCAGCGCTCGCTCAGTATTGGCGCACCCGGCATCAGGAATGGTAAGACAACTGCGGCAAGCACCAATCCAACCAGCAGTTTCCTCACGCCAGGACCTGCGGCGCTTTCCGCCGAGGCCCGGTACGCCAATGCGATCACCAGAGTAAAACGTAAAAAGTCCAGCAGCGCTTCGTCGGACCAATAGACAGTACTGAAAATGGGTGATCGCCGACCGTAGTTATTGGCCACATATACTTCGATGATGGCCGACCCTAATTGCGCGAGCGAATAGATCAATAAGAGCGTATATTGGCGGAAAAAGCCAAGCAAGAGGAAAACTAAAACTACCTGGAGGCTAAGCCCTAGTATCTCAAGTGAGCGGAAGAGAATTTCCATCTACGCCACCACGGAACACACTTCCGCCGCTTGAGATATGGCGCCAAAATCGATCAGCCGGGAATCGCCGACACTAGCCGACGACGATATTGCCGTCACCGCCTGGGGGCCGTACTGGACCATGCGCGACAATATTCCCGTCACCACCCGGAGGCCGTACTGGGCCGTGCGCGACAATATTCCCGTCACCGCCTGGGGGCCGTACTGGACCATGCGCGACGATATTGCCATCACCGCCTGGGGGCCGGACTGGACCGTGCGCGACGATATTGCCATCACCGCCTGGGGGCCGTACTGGACCATGCGCGACAATATTCCCGTCACCACCCG
>CADEFM010000007.1:0-114365 GCA_902826605.1 uncultured Acidobacteriota bacterium | reverse complement strand
CGTGCGCGACAATATTCCCGTCACCGCCTGGGGGCCGTACTGGACCATGCGCGACAATATTCCCGTCACCACCCGGAGGCCGTACTGGGCCGTGGGATATGACACGTACTGTAGAGAAGAGACCAAAAAAGGCACCCGCTCCAAGCAGACTGTTTAAAACAAAACCAGTGCAGATTGTAGCATAATGATTTGCGAAACGCTTCATTTTCTCACCATCCTGACGTCACGTAAGGCTTACCCCCTTACTTGAGGGCTAGCTCTCTAGGTAGAACACCTTAATGTTAGCTCTAGGTGTTTGGTACTAAGTGGTAGGATTTATCCTAAGAGACCCAGTACGGAGTTAGTGTTTTGGTGCCAACAGGCTAGATGGACGGCAATTCAGGTGAGGTAGGCTATTGAATCAAAATTACTTACGCCTTAGTAGAAGGGTCGTAAGCTGATTTGCGGAAATATATAGGTTTACGCAACCCAAACCGCTGATTGCGCCTTTGAAGTAGGGATCGTCCCAACAAGCTTCGAGGGCGGGGATATATCCGACCAGATGGTTGAAGGTCCAATAGTCCATCCATGGAAAAACCGCTAAGAAAAGACCGATTTCAAAGGACACCATGGAAAAGAGCACTACCCAAATGCTTCGATAGGGCCAGCGGAGCCGATACGTAACTGGTGCAACGCGCTGACTAGCGGTGGGTGACGCGAAGTCCCCGCTCGCTGATTGCGGTCCCGGGTCTTCCGAATGGCCGGGCATCAAGGACATGCGAACAGTTCGCCTTGTTGGGATTGCGTCTGGTGGACGGGATAGCCCGGCCAGACAAGCGACCGGCATGCCTCGCGCACGGGACTGAAGCTGAACCGGTGAAGATGAGTGGGGCCATGCTCCGCCAAGGCCTGACGGTGATCCGGCGTGGCATAACCCTTATTAGATGCCAGACCGTATTCCGGAAACACATGATGCCAGCGGTCCAGCGCGGCATCGCGCTCCACCTTGGCCAGAATGGAAGCGGCGGCGATCGAAAAGCACCGCGCGTCGCCATGCACTAACGGTTTTTGCGGCAAATCTACATTTACCCGGATGGCGTCAATTAACAGGTAATCGCACGCGCCCGGCAATCGTTCCACGGCACGTTTCATTGCCAGACGCGAGGCCTCCAAAATATTGATCTGATCGACTTCAAAGGCGTCCGCCGCACCCACCGCCCAGGCGGCCGCACGTTCTTTAATGCGCGTCGCCAGAACCGCGCGGCGTTCCGCGTCGAGAAGTTTGCTGTCGTCCAAGCCACGGATTGGCCGCACCGGATCCAGAACGACGGCGGCGGCAAAGACGGGTCCGAACAATGAACCACGGCCGGCCTCATCCAAGCCGGCGATGCCGTGGAAACCGGCGTTGCGGGCGGCGCGCTCATAGCGGCTAGTCGGCATAACTCGTTTGGTCGGGCCGTATGGGCGCGGACGCGGTCAAAAACCTAGACGCGCTCGCGCAAGCGCGCGGCTTTGCCCCTCAAGGCACGTAAATAGTAGAGCTTGGCTCGCCGAACCTGGCCTGTGCGGACCACATCGATATGATCGACAACTGGCGCCTGCATGGGGAAAATCCGCTCTACGCCATGGCCAAAGCTCATCTTGCGGACCGTGACGGTCTCGCCCATCCCTGTATTGTGCTTGGCGAGGACCGTGCCCTCGAACGCCTGCAGACGTTCTTTGTCGCCTTCCTTGATTTTGACGTGCACCCGAATAGTATCGCCTGGGCGGAACACGGGGTGATCCGCCCGCTTGTTCTTGTTCAGGATTTTCGTCAATACTGCGTTATGCATGATCGTTCTCGACTTTCTAAATACCGTTAATCGCTCAATAAATCCGGCCGGAGCCGGGCGGTTTTTTCGCGGGCGGCGTTTCTGCGCCACTTGAGGATCTCTTCGTGATTCCCTCCCAGCAGCACGTCCGGCGCCTTCCAACCGCGAAATTCCGCGGGCCGCGTATACTGCGGCCAATCCAATAAACCCAGTTCTCCGAACGACTCGTCGACCACTGACGTCTGGTTTCCCAAGACGCCGTCGATCAACCGCGCCACTGAATCCACCACCACCGCCGCGGCCAGTTCACCACCGCTCAGCACGTAGTCGCCGATCGATATCTCATCGTCGGCCAGGTGCTCGGCCACCCGTTCATCCACGCCTTCGTAGCGGCCGCAGATCAGCAACAGCTCATCCAACCCGCTGTACTCACGCGCCAGCCGCTGATCGTACTGACGCCCCTGCGCCGAAAGCAAAACCACCCGGCGCCCCGGATTCCGATCGGGCCAGATCGCTTCCACCGCCTCAAATATAGGCCCTGCCTTTAGCAGCATCCCTTCGCCGCCGCCGAAAGGCCGGTCATCCACCGTGCGGTGCCGGTCTTGCGTCCACGTCCTCAAATCGTGGACGTGAATTTCGATCCGCCCAGCTTCACAGGCTCTTTGAATCACGCCGTGCTCGAAAGGTCCCCGGAAAAACTCCGGGAAAATCGTCACGATATGAAACTTCACTGTAGCTCCAACAATCCCTCTGGCAACTCCACGCGAATGACCTTCGCCGCCGCGTCAATCGTCTTGCAAATCTCACGCGCGAACGGGATCAGAACCTCGCGGCCATCCGCGGTCTGAACCTTCAATAGCGGCGGGCCGCCATACTCTTCCACTTCCTGCACTACGCCAATCGCCACGCCGGTTTGATCCGCCACCACCTGGGAACCCACCAGGGCGGCGTGCGAATACTCGCCTTCATCCGGCTGCACCACGTCAGACTCCGGCGCCAGAATCACGGAGCCTTCCAAAGGCTCGGCATCGTTAATCGAATCGATGCCCTCGAACTTGAACACCGGCCGGCCGCCGTGCCGCCAGATTTCTTCCACGCGAACCAAACGGCGGTGGCCTTCCCGCTCCAGCGTCAATTCCTTCAAAGTATCTTCGCGGCCCGGCTTCTGGCTATCCAGTTCTCCGGTCAACTCACCGCGAAGACCACGCGTCCGATATAACCGGCCAATCTGGATCCACTGCTCTTCCACCGTGTCGCCGCGTTATTCCAAAATCTCCAGCGTGAAGCGCCGGTTCAGCTTCATTCCGGCGGCTCCTAAAATCGTCCGCATGGACCGCGCATTGCGGCCCTGCTTCCCAATAATCTTGCCCAAGTCATTAGGGGCAACTCGCAGTTCAAAAACGGTGACCTGCTCGCCTGCCACTTCCCGGACTACGATTTCGGCGGGACTATCCACCAGCGCTTCCGCCATTTTTGTGACTAGATCTTTCACCCGTTACACCCTCCTCGCTTGGAACGATTCTAGCACCCGGCCGAATCGCATCTCGCAGCGTCAGGCGGCGGTTGCCGGGTACGTCTTCAACAAGCGCGCGACGGTATCAGATGGCTGCGCACCGTTTTTCATCCAATGCGCAATACGCTCATGATTCAGCTTCACGGCCGTGGGCTGGATGACGGGATTGTAAATACCCACCACTTCCACGGCTCGGCTGTCCCGAGCGCGCTCCTTATCGATCACCACCACGCGGTAAGTTGGCTTCTTTTTCGCGCCGAACCGCGCCAAACGAATCATCAGCATCCGGAAAACTCCTGTTTTACGTGTATCTTTTCCATTGTCTATGATATGGGCGCGGAGAGCAAATTGCCCGCTCACCCGAAGCCAAAGCCGCTGGGCAATTTCATTTTGGCCAGCCGCTTCCCCAGCATTCCGCCACCGCCACCCGTGAAGCTCTTCATCATCTTGCGCATCTGCGAGTACTGCTTCAGCAGCGTGTTCACTTCCTGCACGCTGGTCCCGCTGCCCTTGGCGATGCGCTTGCGCCGCTGGCCGTTGATCATCATGTGATTCGCCCGCTCCTTGGGCGTCATGGAATCGACGATCGCCACCAGCCGCGTGATCTCGCCTTCGTCGATCTTGGCGTTCTTAATATCTTTCAGCGGCCCCAGCTGCGGCATCATGCCCAGAATCGATTCCAGCGGACCCAGCTTACGCAACTGCTTCATCTGATCGCGGAAATCGCCCAGCGTGAAGTCGTCATCGAGCAGTTTCCGCTGCATCTCCTCGGCTTGCTTCTGATCGATGCTCTCTTCCACCTTTTCGATCAGGCTGAGCATGTCGCCCATGCCGAGAATGCGCTGGGCGACGCGATCCGGATGAAACGGCTCCAGCGCGTCCGACTTTTCGCCCACGCCCACGAACTTCAGCGGCTGCCCCGTAACGGAACGGATCGACAGCGCCGCGCCGCCGCGCGCATCGCCGTCCATTTTCGTAAGGATGGTCCCGGTGATGCCGAGCCGCTTATGAAACTCGTCGGCCGACTTCACCGCGTCCTGCCCAGTCATCGCGTCCGCCACGAATAGAATCTCAGCGGGGTTCAACTGATCGCGAAGCTCCGTAAGTTCCGTCATCAATTCTTCATCGATATGCAGCCGCCCGGCGGTATCCACCAGGAGAATGTCGCGCCCGGTCTGAATCGTTTCCTTGCGAGCCCCGCGGGCCAGTTCCAACGGCTTCGTCTCATCGGCCGAGCCTTCATAAACCGGCAGCTTCAGATCGCGAGCCAACACGCTAAGCTGTTTGCGCGCCGCGGGCCGGTACACGTCCACGGAAACCATCATCGGCGAGCTGCCGTTCTTCGATAGATACCGCGCCAGCTTACCCGTGGAGGTGGTTTTACCGGAGCCTTGCAGCCCCACAATCATGATGATGGTAGGAGGCTCATTGGCCATGCGCAGCTTGGCCTGATGCGTGCCCAGCATCTTAACCATCTCGTCGCGCACGATTTTAATGACCTGCTGAGTAGGCGAAAGCGCGGTGAGCACTTCCTGCCCCATGGCCTTTTCCTTAACGGCCTCCATGAACTGCTTGACCACGCGGAAGTGGACGTCAGCCTCAAGCAGCGCCACGCGAATTTCCCGCAACGCAGCCTCCATGTTTTCCGCGGAAAGCTTGCCTTCCCCCCGCAGGTTCTTGAAGACGCGTTGGAGTTTTTCGCTGAGGTTATCGAACATGCAATTGCAGCCTTGATTCGCAGGACTTGGGGATCTAGCGGTAGGTGTTTTTATTGTAGCGCGGGAGGGGTGGGGGTTAACGTTCGATGCCGACGCACGCTAATGCGGATTTCCGTGTATCGCGTTCATCGCCAGTGGCCCGCCGGAGTTTTCCAGAAGGGCTTCGCATTACCAAAGAGCGGGAGGCGGAGGGACCTAGAGGGAACTTTCAACGGGAAGGAAGAAGCAGTGAAGAGACCCGCAGATTAGCTTCGCTAGTCAGTTCAAAACAGCCCCGAATGCACGCTGGATTGCTAGAATGGGAAATTCCACGCATTTCTGTCCCGTTCGGGCGGTACACATGAAGAAGCTGTTTACGGAGCGCCACGGCATGAACGAGCCGCGCGTCAAAGAGGAACTTGACGTCGAGCTGACCAAGGGTATTTTGACCGTCATCAACGCCATGATCGACGAGAACCTGTTCGGTGAAAAATACTCGCTCGAATGTCCCGACGGCCGTGGCAACAGTTACGGCTGCGATCTCGACAAGTTGAAAGCGGGACTCGCCGCCTACAAAATCATCTGGCCTCGTGATTGGCCCGATAGCGAGGATGCGTGGCCAAGCGATCCGCAGCTATTCGATTTGCTCGAATTCTTATACGAGCACGCCGGACTTCCGCACACCTATGCGCACCACTCGTTTTTCCAGCACGACCATCTCAGTTATGACACGCAAAAGGGCAGAGACAAATTTGAGGCGGACATCAACCGGTTCTTCGAGCGAAACGGGCTCGCTTTTGAACTAAAGGACGGCGAGGTGACACGAATGGCCCCAACCGGCCTGCAAGAGGCGCTCGCCAGTACGGTTTTCGCGACGGGTGATAAGGCTCTCGACAAACTGCTTGAGACAGCCCGAGCGAAATTCCTCAATCGTTCTTCGGACGTTCGGAAAGAGGGACTTGAGAAATTATGGGATGCGTGGGAGCGTCTGAAAACGGTTGAACCAGGTAAGGATAAAAAAGCGCAGGCGACCGCTATCCTGGACAAGGCCACCAAGGAGCCCAACTTTCGGAAGCTCCTAGAAGACGAGGCCATGGCCCTGACCTTGATTGGCAACAACTTCATGATCCGGCACACGGAGACCACTAAAACCGAAATCAAGGGTTCCGCTCGCATCGATTATCTGTTCCATCGGATGTTCGCCCTGATTCGGCTGCTTTTGAAGTCCAGCGACCGGGGCGGATAGACCCATGCCCTTTACCGTCGGACGCGGGGCGTCACGCATCACCTATCCCGTACCGAGTGCCGTGTCGCGGATCGCTCCGCGGCATGACGTTTCATGCTACTCTAACCGACGTTTTTCTATCGTCAAACCAGGTAAACGCGAGGCGCAAACCGCATGCCATCCCATCACTATGTGTCGAGGTTTCACCTGCGGGAATTCTGCGATCCGGATTCGATTGGCACGCGTGATCCTTGGCTGTGGGTGGGAAATCTCGCGGACGGTTCGGTCAAACGACGCGCGCCGAAGAACATTGGAATTCGGGCTGATCTGTTCGACGGCCCCGGTGGGTTCGCGGATTCCGAAGCCACCATCGAGGGCTTTCTTGCGAACGAAGTTGAAGGACCTGCGTCTCGCGCGCTTCGCGACTTTTGCAGTTCCCGCAGCGCTTCAGCCGCCATACCGCAGCCATTGATGCGCTACTTGGCTTGGGCGGCCTCACGGTCGCTACCGATACAACGCTTAGAGGTCGAGTGGGCAGCAAAGTACGGCACTTCCCTCAGCGCTCCGGCAGCAGAAGCTCCCCCAGCAGGACTCACAAGTGCCACAATTCGACGCCGCAGCGTGCGATTGATACACCCGACGCTCGGAGAAACGATTCTCGAGCAGAGTGACAATCCAGACGTCCTATTCGATGCGGGGTGGATGCCGGATCCGAGTGATCGGGACAACTTCCTCGAGGGCGTTCACATCCAAGCGTATTATTTCCAAGTTCGGTGGTTTCCCAGGCTGCAATGGTTCACTTTGCGTCCTCCGCAAGATGAATTCTTCATCATCGGTGATCGTCCAGTTGGTTGGGGCGTGCCTGACTGCCTCGACGCTCCGCCATTTTGCCTCCGTGATCCGTCGGCGTTCCTTATCGCCCCGCTCACCCGTAGTCTTGCCCTGGTCGGCCGAAACGACTGCGCGCCTTGGGCGGTGACGCCACGTCAAGTGAACAGTATACTCACGGCGTGGTCACACGACTGGATCGCTGGGCCCACGTCCGACTGCGTCACTGACGCTCTGAACACTCGAAAATCATTCCGCGTAATGTAATGCAGCGACAAGTTCGCTGGTCCACCCTCGTTTACGTGCATCGATTCATCGCGATTCTCGACAAAGTGACGCCGAAGGAAGTGCCGGACATCATTCAGTCCAGTCGAGCCATTGACCTAAACGACTTTGAGGAGCGCTACCTGAAGGAGTTCGCTGCTAGGATGAGGGTGATACGCCATGCGTGACACAGAGCGGGCAAGAACGGTGGAGCCAGTTCGAGTCTTCGTCAGCAACACTCCATCCGACCCCCTGATCGCCAGGAAGCTCCGCGATTTATTGCGCCGCGCGGGGGCCAGGATCTTTACTTCGGAAGATCTGAATGCTGGAGCCAAGTGGCAGGCGCAACTCCGTAAGGAAATGGTGGCCGCGGACGTGGTGGTGGCGGTTCTTTCCGGCAGCGCCTTGGAATCCGATTGGGTCATGCAGGAAATGGGAGCGGCGTGGGCGCTCGAAAAACCAATCCTGCCGGTAGTCCATGAGCGGCAGGATTTGAGAAGTTTCCCCATCGATCTGCGCGCGGTGCCGGCCTTTAGGTTGCGCGATTTGGAGAAACCGGCTGGCGGAGACAAATTCGTTCAGCTGTTCGAATCGAATCTGGCGGCAGCCCACGCGGCATGAATCGCGGACGAGGGCGTTGGCGCGCCATTCACGGCCAGCCGCATGCCCTTCAGCGCGCCCGGCGCTATCATGAATAAGGAGAGGCCTAACATGGCTCTTGCACATACGGATATAAACTGGATGGCTTGCGAGCTGATCGAGCAAATCCCCGGCAAGGTGTCGGGCCGTCCTATCGTGCGCGGTACCCGGATACTACCCGATGCGATAATCAACAGCCACGATGCCGGCGAAACGCTCGAAGAAATTCAGGAAAACTATCCCGGCCTCACTCCCTCTCAAATCCAACGGCTGATCGAATTTGCTCACGCAATGCGCAGTCAGCCCGTTTCGTGAAAGTCCTGCTAGACGAGAACCTTCCCCACAGGTTAAGGAACCATCTCGGCAATCACGAAGTGTTCACGGTACGTTACCAGGGCCTGGCGGGACTCAAAAATGGCGAGCTTCTGCGAACTGCTGAGAGCGACGGTTTCGAAGTCTTCCTCACCGGAGACCAAACCATGTCTTACGAGGAAAATCTGGCGGGTCGCCAAATCGCCGTCGTGGCCTTGTCCGCCATCGAATGGCACGTCATCCGCCACGGCCTGCTGACGGTCCAGGCCGCCATTGATGCAGCGACGCCCGGCTCTTATCAGGCGATCGATTGTGGCGTCTTCAGCCGGAAGCTTCCACGTCCATGATCCTGCCAGCTCGCAGAATAACTTGTACTCCGCCCACCCGCCGCGTTGCGCACCAAAACACCCCGCTCCACCAGCGGCAGAATGTCCCGCAGCGGCGTATCCTGCGAGCACTTCGCGAGCTTCGCATATGCCACACGTTCCTCAACCATCGGGTCGTAGTCGCGGTGGCACTCGCTCTTGCGGCCAACGGTTCATCCTCGTAGAGCACCCAAAGTCAAAGCAGCGTGTTCCGTGGGATTGGGACACTCGATGTTGCGAGGTCGAAGGTCAACTACGGGGCACTACCGAGGTGCGGACCTATGAGGTCTCTGCGGCGGACGCGGAACACATGGAGTCAGAGTCTACAAGAAGCGAGAGTCAAGGCCCGCAATTCTGACCCTGTCCCCGTAGTGCAGGTTTCAGCCGGCCCCTAGTAGGGGTAGCCCTTTAGCCGCGGCGTCCGCGGCTTCCATTCCGGGAGCGCCGCGTATTTGTCGCCCAGCGGCATCTTCACTGCCGCTAGATTTTTCTGGTCGAGCACCTGGTCTTCGGGGATCACGCCGTTGATGAACAGCAGATACGCCGTCAGCCCGTAGACCTCGTCTGGTGTCAGCGTTCCTTCGCGATTGAGCGGCATCCCGCGATTGATGTAGTCCCAGACCGTGGTGGCGAACGGCGCGCGAAGCGGCAGGATGCGCCCCCGCGCCCAGACGTCGGGATTCGTGGGATCCATGCTTTTCAGAATCGGCGCGGCGCCGCCGGTGCCATTGACGCCGTGGCATCCCGCGCATCCCTTCGAGCGATACACAAGGGCGCCTTCCTTGGCGCTGCCTTTTCCCGGCGGAAGTTCCTCGCCCGTGGGACCGATCGAGATGTCGCGCGCGCGGATCTCCTCGGCAGTCGGCGTGCGTCCAATGCCGTACGTGGGTCCCTGCGCCAACACAGGGACGCTCATCAGCAATAATGGGAACGCGATCGGCAGGACTTTACGCAAAGCCATTGGTCACGCTCCCGTCCTTGGCGATCTTCCACGGCTGCACCGAATTGTCCAGCCCCGGCACGCTGAACGTTTGATCGAAGGTCTTGTTCCAGTATTTGGCGATCTGCTCGCGCGTCGGCTGCGCCTGGCCGATCTCGTCGACGCAGCGCGACAGGATCTCGGTTTCGTTGCCGTCCCACTGCCACCCGTAGGTGAACAGGCAATGGGCCATGCGCTGCGGCGTTCCCTGGAACTGCGCCTTGTTCCATTTCTTGCCGCCGTCGGTGGAAACTTCCACCTGTTTGATGGCGCCGCCCCCGGACCAGGCCAGGCCACGAATTTCGTAGAAGCCCTTGCCTGGCAACCGCTGTGCACCGGACGGGTACGTGATGACGGACTTCGGACCGATCTGGTAGTCGAGCGCCGCGACTTTCTGTTCCTGATCGAGATGGCCAAAGTCGTTGTAGTTCATGTAGTAGCGGTCCACCAGCTTGATGCGCTGCACCCACTTGGTGTGGAGGATCCCTTCGAAGCCCGGGACCATCAGCCGCATGGGGAATCCGTTCTGCGGCCGCACCGCCTCGCCGTTCATGCCGTAGGCGACGAAGCAATCGTCCATTGCCTTGGCGACCGGCATGCTCGACGCGCCCTTCACTTCTTCCGAGCCCTCGGCGACGAACCACTTGGCGCTGCCTTTTAAGCCGCACTCCTTGAGCAGCGTGGACAGCAGAACGCCGGTCCATTCCGCATTGCTCGTCATGCCGTGCGTTTCCTGCACGGTCTTGGCGCTCCGCGACGCTCTGTTGCCGGCGCACTCGATGAAGTGCAGGCGCGTCACCGACGGGAGGCGCTTCAGGTCGTCCACGTTGAAGGTCAGCGGACGATCCACCAGGCCGTGGATCATCAGCGTGTGCTTCGCAGGATCGATATCCGGCAGGTACGAGCCACGCGTCGTCGCGTAGTAGTGGAGCGAGGTCGGCGTGACGACCCCGACCTGATCCTGCAACGGGGTGGCGACATGGAACGTGAGGCCGAAGTTGTCGGGCGTGTGCCTGCTTCCGTGCGGGATGCGGGCCGAGGTGATGTACTTCGACCTCGCGCCGTAGCCAATCTCGCCCTCCCGCTCGCCTTTGATCATCGGCGATTGGTTCGGAGCCTGCCCGAAGGCGGGCGCCGCAGCGCTCAAGGTGACGCCGCCCGCCAAGGCGGCGCTGTTTCTCAGGAACTCTCTTCGAGCAGATCGTTTCTCGCGCATTGGTGCTCTCCTGGCAGATTGAATCCGCAGAATCGGTCGAGACTCCCAGTAGTATACTACGGCTAGCTTCGCCAAGGCTCCGCCCGCGCTACAGCGATTCGGGTTTGTGGTTCGCACCACTCTGAAACAATCCACGTGGCCGCACCATGCATGGATGTCGCGCAAGGAATACTGAGGCCCATTTCCGCAGGGTGATTTCGCGAGCGCTCGGAGCTGCGATGGAACTGGAACGCAAGGATGGCAATCCGGCAGCTCCGTAACCGCAACCGCAGCTATCGGGTTTTCCGACAGGTATTCACCGCATCTGTGCGGAGAATAAGCCCCCTAATCTCCGCAACAGAGTAGCTCGATTCGCAGTCACAACCACTGTCACTATTACAATCAATCACTTAACCAGATTCCCTTGCCACCGCCTGCTACCCTGGAATCAGAAGGAGCCGCCTCACCGCGGCTCTCTTTCTTGCTGGCCAGCAAGCGTTGCATTGTGGTGGTACTGAGCTTCCGGAGGCCGTTAACGCCTTGCGGCGTCACTCCCGAGATGACGTCGACGGAAGTTGTTTGAAACCGGTTTCAAAACGGGTTCATCACCCGGTCATCAGAGGGTTACATCGAAGCGGAAAAAAGTTGGGGCCGCCATCCAGCGGCTCTTGGACCTCCGTGAGATGCTGCTCAAACTTACCGGCGGTTGGATACGCACGGCGATAAGTCCGAGAGCCCCAGCCGCCCGCAGCGCCCTTCCGGCGCTTGAAACATTCCGGGACTAGAATAGGTCTATTGGTGTGAACCCTGCAAAGAAGCGTTGGCTCATCATCGGTGCCCTGGGCCTGGTTTTCGTTGGCGCCGTGATTTTGATCGCCGCTTCCATCCTTGCCAAGCGGGTTGAGCCGTTCATCCGCGCGCAGGCGATCCAATACCTGCGGGAGCGTTTCGAAAGCGAAGTCGAACTGGCTCGCCTGCAGATCCATGTGCCGCGCGATTTGCCGCTGCGTTTGATCCGCGGCGGCTGGAGAGGCAATTTGGCGCAAGTGGAAGGCTCCGGTCTCTCGCTGCGTCATCGTGGGCGCAGGGATGTGCCGCCGATGTTCACGCTGCAGAGCTTCCGCTTCGAAGCGGATCTCGGCGCACTCCGCGATAACCCAAAGATAGTGAAGAGCGTGACGCTGGAGGGCTTGGAAATCCATATTCCCCCCAAGGGACAAAGGCCGGATTTTGGATCGAAGAAGGAAAGCTCCGCGCCGGACCAGCCGCCCAGCAGCGTGGTGATTGAAGAAGTCTTCATCCGGAATGCGGTGCTGGTGATTCTTCCGAAAGACAAGTTGAAAGTTCCGCTGCGCTTTGACATTCACGATCTCCGCCTGGAGTCCGCCGGAAAAGACGTTGCGATGAAGTATACGGCGGTTCTGACGAATCCCAAGCCTCCCGGCGGGATTCACAGCACGGGCGTTTTCGGCCCCTGGTCGGCCGGTGAACCGGGCGATACTCCGCTCGGCGGGGATTATCGTTTTGAGCATGCCGACCTCGGCGTCTTCAACGGGATCGCCGGCATTCTGCGGTCCACCGGAAATTTCAAAGGAACGCTCTCCTCCATCACGGCGCGCGGAGAGGCCACCGTGCCGGATTTCCGCTTGAAACGGGCCGGCAGCCCGGTGCCGCTTTCCACCCGCTTTGAGGTCTTGGTGGATGGCACCAACGGAAATACGGAGTTGAAGCCCGTTTTTGCCACTCTGGGTTCCACGCGCTTCACCACCTCCGGATTGGTGGTCAAACACGATGGAGATGCGCGCAAAACGATCTCGCTCAAGGCGTCCATGCCGGCTGGGAACATGCGCGATCTGTTGCGGCTCGCGATGAAAGGCACGCCGATGATGGAGGGGACCATCAAACTCAACGCCCTCATCGGCATCCCGCCGCTGGATGGAAAGGTAAAACAGAAGCTCATGCTGGATGGCAGCTTCGAAATCGCCAACGGCAAGTTCCTGCAGTCCAGGATTCAGGAAAAAATCAATGAGCTGTCGCGCCGCGGCCAGGGCAAACCGAACCAACAAGGAATGGACGAAGCATTCCATCGCATGAGCGGAGAGTTCAAGATGGCGGATGAAGCGCTGACCTTCCGCACGCTCGCGTTCGCCATCCCCGGGGCTGCGGTGAACATCGGTGGCCTATTCGATATGGCCGCCGATACTCTCGACTTTCAGGGAGCGTTGATGCTGGACGCGAAAATGTCCCAGACGCAGAGTGGCTGGAAGCGCTGGGTGCTGAAGCCCGCGGACCCCTTCTTTTCAAAACGCGGAGCGGGCACGTTCCTTCACATTAAAGTGGTGGGCAGTTCCAAGGACCCGAAATTCGGACTGAATCGGGGCGGCACCAGCCCCGCGGAAGAAGCCGAGAAAAAGGGCCGCGTGCCGGCGGCAAGGTTGGGGTCAACCAGAGAGTGAGCAAGCGCGCGCCAAACCCGCCGCCTACCCGGGTTCTTGCCTGGCCCCGTCCGTGATGGTTTTCGTGATCGCAATCGCACCCTGCATTGTGCGAGCGGCCCGCAAACTGGTCGTCACTATTTCCCGCGCGCCGACGTCACCCGGTCTACCAGCTCTTTGAAAGCCGCCGGGTCCATCCCGGCGCCGTCAAAACGCAGTTTATAGGTATCGCCCGTGAACGGCTCGATTTCAATCTCGTAGGGATTGGAAAGTTTGATTTCTTTGATTGCCCGATATTCCCATCGCCGCGAGTGACTGATGGAACTCACGGATTCGTAGCTGACCTGCTCGGAGGTGACGATCAGACGGCCGCGGCATTCGCCGATGCGATGATCATGGTGCGCCTGATAAATTCCCGGGCCGGCTGAGGATGTAGCCGAAGGCGACGCGGACCCTCCCCTGGTAGTAACTGCACTTCCACTGCCGTACCACCCGGTAACAACGGCGGGGTCCGCGCCGGAACCAACGCGGAAGCTGAGACGATTTACTTGACCCGACCGGTTCCGAACTGGTTCGCGTGTTTGCACGGTGACTTCACTGCCTTCGGCGTTCAGTGTTTCAACGGCGCTCTTGGGAACGACAAACGACGCGCTTAACTGTTGTTCGTCCACGAAGACCAGATAGTCGCCCAGCAATAGCAGCTTGCCCGGCACCGTTCCGAACGGGACGGAGTGTTCCACCGCCAGCGCGCTACCCGTTGCGCCAGGTTGCGCTATGCCCGCGCCGGCCGACACTAACAGAAGACCAACCAAAAAATAGAGCTTCGATTGCATGTTTCCTCCAGAGGCTTTGATCCTTTCCTTGGAGCACGATCAATACCATTGCAAGTCTCGGCAACCGCAGTATTGCCAGTGACAGTCATATTCTTCAATGTGAGCAACCATTTAGCCGGATTCTCTTACGGCGGCCTGCCACGCTGGAATCAGAGGGCCCCCGCCGCCCGCAACGCCCGTAGTGTTCGTAAAAACGCGCTCAGCCACATCCGTTCACTCGGGGGTCGCGGTCGCGCGCCTCTCTTAAGCGGCAAACTCGAATCCAGCCGAATCTCATAGCCATCCTGCGCCATATTGCCTTCGAAACGGATGGACTGCTTCAGCATCACGGGCCGCGTTTTCGGGCCGGTTACCCTGTACCAATTGTTGGTGGATTCCGTGTACACGGGGCCGCAGCGCACCAGGTTCACGTTGAAGCCCTGCGCGCGCAACACCGCCAGCAGATCCTCGCCGCGCGGGTGCATACGGCCGATTTCCTCCAACTGAATCATCGCGACTTGCGTCGAAGAACCGCTCGCCAGAACCGAAAAGGTCCGGCCCGCGACGGTGAGTTGTCCGGTTCGCATCGCTGTGTTTTTATTCCATTCGATGCCCGTTGCCAGGCTTGTTAACGTCTTCCAGTCATAGAGCGCTGGACCATCGGACGGAGGAATGAGGGAAGCCAGCGTGCGGGATAGCAACTCATGCGGCATCGCGGTGGAGACTGGCGCGCGGGCAGCGCCGGTGGCGGAGCACTTTTCCGTATATAGGCGCAGTTGGTTGGGTTGAAGCGGCGGCAAGTCCTCGCCGGAGTACAGCACGTATCCTTCACAAGCCCTTCCATTGCAGGAGGTCTGAATGGACAGATAACCCGCACGCGCGTTCACGCCTTTCACGCGATACCAGTTCGTACCTCCTCTGCCCGCCTCAATCGGGCAACGGACCAGTTCCGTAGAAAGATCCGTTTGTTTCAGCGCCTCCACGACAGCCGATTCTCCAAAAGATGCCGTGGTATTGCGGAGGTAGAGGTTGATGGGAAACGTACGTGCGCCGGTGGCGAGTACGGTGAGGGTTCTGCCTCCGAGAATCGCCGTGCCCTGGCGCGTGAAGCAGCCACCGTCCGGCAAACAGTTTTGCAACATCGGGGGAGGCAAGGGCGCCCATTTGATGCCGGAGAGCTTGTCCAACGCGATCCAGTCGTTGACGAAATCCCTGCTGAAGAACGCCTTGATGGTCGCTGCGAATTCAGCCTCGGGGGGCGCGCCGTGGGCGGGAGCGGTGAAGAGCAACACAATCGCAATCAAACCTAGCGGCGATTTCATTTGTATAAACCATGCCTGTCGATGTAATCGTACACTTGCGCGGGCAATTCAGCGTGCCGTTTCCCGGAGGCGCAGGCTCGGCGAATTTCAGACGATGACACCGGCGACTCCGGCAGCTCCAAGCGGTGCACCCGCGCATCGGGAATCGCCGCGATGGCGTGTCCGGGGCGCGCGACCACAATGAACTGCACGGCGCGGACTACGTCTCCCCATCGATACCACGATTGCAGTTCTTCAAAGGCATCCGAACCGATCAGAAAAAACAGTTCAGAAGATGGATCCTGGGCTTGCATCTTTTCGATGGTATGAATGGAGTAACTCTTCGCCGTTCCCTCCTCCAGGCGCGATGCCACGAAGCAGGGGTCGGCTGCACACGCCAATTCCACCATGCGGAAGCGATGTTCATACGGTGTGTTGGTTTCTTTGTGCGGGGGATTTCCCGCCGGGATGAACAGCACGCGGTCAAGTGCGCATTGATCCGCAGCCGCGCGCGCTATCGCCAAATGCGCGGAGTGAACCGGATTGAAAGTGCCGCCGAAGATCGCGATTCTCATGAGAATAAACGCAGCAACTCCTGTTCGTTGTCGATCTCAACACCGATCTCGAGCCAATGCAACCGCAAGGGGTTCAGAATCTCCGCGGCGCTCTCGCACAAATTGATCATGTCTTTTTCGGTGGTCACCAGCGCCTCGGCGCCGGCAGCATGCGCCTGCGCGGCCAAGCGGTGCAATTCAGCGGGCTTGTAGGGATGATGATCCCCGAAAACCCAGCGATAGACAGGTTGCAATCCAAGATCTTCCAGTGTCTTCCAAAAGGAGCGGGGATTGCCCAAGCCGCAGAACGCAGCCACTCGCCGGAACGGTGGTGCGTCGGCTGGAGTTCTAACGCCGGTCACCAGATCAACCCAGGAGCATGGCGCGACACGCGACCGGAACACCGGGGCTGTGGGATTGTGCCGACGCAGCAAACGCAGCAAACCCGTCAATCCGGCGTCTTTCGCGGCGTGCGAAATTACGATGGCGGACGCACGAGAGATTCCATCTAGTGGTTCGCGACAGGATCCCAATGGGAATACGCCTCCGGCTAACGGATCTAATGCGTCGATCAACACGATGTCGTGTTTGCGCGCAAGTTTCCAGTGTTGAAAACCGTCATCCAGCAAAAAGATGTCCGGTGCGAATTCAGCTTCCATCTTCTGGCCTGTGACGAAGCGATTCTGGCCAACACCCACATGAGCATCTCCAGCGCGTATGAAGATCTGGGCTTCGTCCCCGGTGAGCCACACGGGGGCTTGGTGGCCGCGCTCCACCAATACTACAGAACGTCCAGGCTCCCGGCGTTTGTAACCGCGCGTGAGGATGGCTGGATTACGTCCCGCTTCGCGCAAACGCCCCGCCAGGTGGGCCACCAGGGGAGATTTTCCGACGCCGCCCATCGCGATTCCGCCGATGCTGATTACCGGCTCGCTCAGTGTCCGCCGAGTGGAGACCGCGCGCGACAAATTCCGTTGATGGCCTGCCCGCCAGAGCCAGCTCAACGGGGTGAGCACCAGCCGTGCAGCCAGCTTGTGCGGGGGATTCGGGATTCCTTCATCGAAAGCGTTCCAGAGTTTCTGGGCGATCTTCGCCGTCACGCCACGCTTGGATTGCGCGATCGCGCGGGCGCGTGTGCCGAGGCTGCCGGGATCAACCATGAGTTCGAGCACGGCCGGTCCCAAGTGACTCGCGTGGTCGATCCGCTTCAGCGCACTGCCCATGTGGAATTCCTCCGCAATGGCCGCGAAGTTTTCCATATGCGGACCAACAATCACGGGCTTGCCGAAAAACGCCGGCTCCAGAATGTTATGGCCACCGCGCGACGCGAGCGTTCCTCCCATGAAGACCACGTCGGCGCGCTCGAACAGTGCCGCCAATTCGCCCATGGAATCGAGCAACAATACTGACGGCGCACCCGCCGCCGCAAGTCCGTTCGAGCGGCGCACGTAAGCAACTCCAGCCGATGACAGCTTCGCCGCTACCGCTTCAAAACGCGCCGGCTGGCGCGGCGCCAGGATCAGCAGCAGCCCTGCGATGCGCGCGGTCACTTCCTGAAATGCCGCGATCACGGCGTCGTCTTCATCGATGCCGCCGGGTTGAGCAGGCGCGGTGGTGCTGGCCGCGATCCATATCCGTTGCGGGCGCGTGCGCTCCAAAAAAGCAGAGATCTGGGGAGCGATTCCAGCCTCTGGAGGCTTGAAATCGTACTTAAGATTTCCACCAACATAAACGCGCTCGGGCGGCGCTCCCGCAAGCCTGAAACGGCGGGCGTCTTCTTCCGTTTGCACCCAGACGGAATCGGGATTCTGCAACGCTGCGCGGAAGAACCAGGACCATTTTTGGTAGCGCGGCAGCGTGCTGTCTGAGATGCGTCCGTTTACGACTATCAGAGATGCGCCCGCGCGCTTGGTTTCACGATACAGATTCGGCCAAATTTCGGTTTCGAGGATGACAACCAGAGAGGGCCGCAGCGTTCGCAATGCGCGGCGAACGAAGGAACGATAATCGATGGGCGCGAAAAACACACCGGCGGTCAATCCCGTTAGTTTCTCTTCTGCCAGTGCGCGTCCAGCTAGAGTGGTGGTGGAAACAAAAACGCGCACCGATGGCCGAGCGGCACGCAACTGACGCAACAGATCGACGGCAGAGAGCACCTCTCCCACCGAAACCGCGTGTAACCAAATTGCGCCGCCTCCCGTCGATCCAGCCATGGAGAGTGCGGAGGGCAGGAAGCCAAAGCGTTCGCTAATTTTTCGAAAGTACGCGCGGTCGCGCATTCCCCTGTACAGTAAATAAAGGGCGATCGCGGGGGAAAGCGCAACCAGGGCAACTTGGTAAAGGAGATAGATGAGACGCGTAGCAGTAATGGTTCTCTTGAGTATAACGGCGGCGCTGGCCATCGACAAGGACCGTTTCTCGCCCGGCAAGGCTTCTTCTTATAAAGGCGCGCAAACGCTGGATAAGATCACCATCGCCACGGTGCCGTTTGTTACAGACGAAGAAAATCGTCCGGCTTTTGAAAAGCTTAATCCCAACAAGCACGGCGTGCTGCCGGTGCTGGTAGTGCTCGATAACGGTACTGGCAAGGCTTTGCGCTTGAATCTGAAGGCAGAATTCGTGAACGCTAGCGGCCAGCATATAAACGCCACGCCCGGGGATGACGTGATCTACCTGGAGGGAATTAAGAAGCCGCCCAAGATTTACGACCCGAGCATCACAGGCCTGCCTCTGCCTCGCAAACGCGTCAAGAAGGGACCGCTGAATATTTGGCAGATTCCCGGACGGCAGTTCGCCGCGAAGTTGCTGCCGGCGGGAGAATCGGTCTCAGGTTTTTTCTACTTTCAGGCAGACTACGAGCCGGGCACACGCATCTACCTGACAGGCATTCAGGACGCGGCTAGCGGCCAAGATTACTTCTACTTCGAAGTGCCCATGCAGATGCAATAGGGTACGGCTTTAGCAAGCGGCAACGATCGCGGCGAAGGACGCCGGGTCGAGGCTGGCGCCACCCACCAGCGCACCGTCGATTTCTTCTTGCGCCATTAGACCTTTAACGTTGTCCGGTTTGACGCTTCCACCATAAAGGATACGGCACGCAGCGGCGGCGGCATCACCGTAGTGCGCTCCGATTTGTCCCCGCAGAAAGGCGTGCGCAGCAGCGGCCATTTCGGGCGTCGCGGTCTTGCCGGTGCCGATGGCCCACACGGGCTCATACGCGATCACGATACGCGCGAACTGCTCCGGCGTCAGCGGGGAGATACCTTGCAAGAACTGTTTGGCCAGTACGGTCTCCGTGGAACCAGCTTCACGCTCTTCCAGGCGTTCGCCCACGCAGACGATGGGCTTCAATCCTTCCTCTAAGGCAGCGACAGTTTTCTTCAGCACCGTCTCGTCGGTTTCGCCGAAGTACTGACGCCGTTCACTGTGTCCGATGATCACCCACCGGCATCCGACGGCCAGCAACATCGGCGCGGAGACTTCACCGGTATATGCGCCTTCTTTCAGCCAGAAGACATCCTGTGCACCGATTTCGATCGCAGTGCCGGCGGCGGCTTGCACCGCGGCCGCGAGATTTGTGAACGGAGGGCAGATCACCACGTCGGCTTCGCACGCGGGAGGCGCGAAAGTCCGGATAAATTCCACCGTTTGCCCGGAAGTCTTGTACATCTTCCAGTTACCAGCCATGACAGGTTTACGCATTGGTTTTAGAAACGTGTACGCTCGAACGATTCCTCCGGCACGCGCGGACGCTGGCGACGGCTGCCGGGCCATTCGAGGCGCATATCGCGGCAGACTTCGTCGAGCATTTCCGTCGTGCACAACTTCTGTTCCTGCGCGAATGCGGTGAGCAACAGATTGTCGGAGACCGCATTGATCACGCGAGGAATGCCTTGGGTGCGTAAATGTATCTCCGCCATCAACTCCTCGGAAAACACCGTGTTTTGCGCCATTCCGGCTTTGTGCAGGCGGGATTCCATGTATTCTACGGCGTCGCGCAAAGTGAACGGGTTCAGGTTGTAGCGCAGCACGATACGCTGCTTCAATTGCCGCAAGTTCGGCTGATCGATCATGCGGTCGAACTCGGGTTGGCCGGCCAGAACGATCTGCAGGAGCTTGCCGTTGCGATTCTCCAAATTTCCCAGCAGTCGAATCTCTTCGAGAACTTCCCACTCCAGATTGTGCGCCTCGTCGACAATCAGCACGACGGTGCGGCCCTGCTGGACCTGCTCCACCAATAATTGATTGAGCGCGAACAGCACTTCGGTTTTCGAGGTGCGCTCACACGGCAGGTTCAGATCGTACGCGATCATCTCAAAAAATTGCTGGGTGTTAATGCGCGAATTGAAGAGGAACGCAAATTCGATGTACTGGGATTCCAGCCAGTCCCGCAGGCATTCGAGCATGGTGGTTTTGCCCGTTCCCACTTCACCGGTCAGGATGACGAATCCCTTGCGCGCCTGAACGCCATAAATCAGGTTGGCTAACGCTTCTTCGTGCTGCTCACTCCGGTACAGGAAGTTTGGGTCCGGGCTGAGGCTGAACGGACCCTCTGAAAAACCAAAAAACGCGTTGTACATGTTATGCGGTGCGCGCGTACAGCCGCCTTACGCTGTTTACATTTCGATAGTAACACGCAATTTCTCTAGCGCTCTCTATGGCAATGATCTATCATGGCCGGGTATGAGCGCGTACCTGATTGTCAGCACTGATATTCACGATTCTGAAGCGTATAACCGCTACAAAGCCGCGGTCCCCGCGCTGATTCGTAAGCATGGAGGAGAGTATCTGGCGCGCGGCGGCGAGATGGAAGTCTTTGAAGGATCGTGGACCCCTCGGCGGATCGTTTTGCTGCGGTTTCCGTCATTGGACCACATCCGGGCGTTCCTTCACGACCCCGCGTATCAGCCGTGGAAAGCGCTGCGGCACGATGCGGCTAAGGCCGAACTCGTGGGCGTGGCCGGGTTGGACTGACGCGGGCGCGCGAGGGCGCGCGCGGCGCGGGCTCAATGAGCTTCGAGATCGAGGCCTTCAGAGTTTCACAAACGTCCTCGGCGGAGCGAGTCGCGTCGATGGTTTGGAAGTTGTACGGCTTAGCCATCTGATCGAAAGCGCGCACCAGGCGAGTCTGATAACGCACAAAGCTTTCAAACATGTCGTTACCGAAGCTGGAATCCATCCCGCTTTCCCAGTAATCGAAAGCTCCACGCCCCACCACTACACGCTTGATCAGATCTTTGACGTCAGCGCGCATGTAGAATACAGCGTGCGGCGCCAGAGCGAAACCGGCAGTGCGCTCAATCCAGGTGCGGTCTTCTCCCCGCGCTATGGCTCGCGCCATGATGGAAAAGATGTAGCGATCAGTCAGAACTACAAATCCCGCACGCAACGCCGGGATGATTTCGTTTTCAAGACGATCCGCGAAATCGGTGGCGTAGTACAAGGTCATCGTGATGGGGCCAAGCGTATTTCCCTCTTTGGCCTCTTTGATGCCGTCGCCGGCCAGGGCGGAACGCGCCATTCCCGTATCTAGCACGGCGTGCCCCATTTCCTCCATCCATGGTTTCAGGCGGCGCACCTGCGTGCTGCGGCCCACGGCGTCCGGACCTTCCAGGACGATGAGCTTGCCTTGCAGTTCGGCGTAGTCGACGCCGGGGAGCTCCGTGCGGTAATAGGAAAGCGGGGGTCTACGAGTGTAGTCTTGCAACCGCTCCCTCCGTTCTTAAAACCTTAGTGAGCGGAGATGAACTAAACTCCTTCAGCACAATGCGACGCATCTGTTTTTGCTGGGCTTCAATGGATTTAGTGGCATCGATCACGTGAAAGCCCATTTCCTTGATCATGGCTTCGTACTCGGATAGAATACGTCCCTGGAAAATGCGAAAGCTTTCTTCAATGTTACGGCTCAACCCCACATCCATCCCAGCTTCATAATATTTGAGCGCATTGCGCCCGCCCAGGATGCGGCCCAGTGCGACTTCCAGCGGCACTTTGAAGTAAAACGCGAGATGCGGTTTCGGCGCGAAGCGGTATAGATTCCGTACCCAACTGCGGTCGACCCCGCGCACCACGTCGCGCGCAAATGCGGTATAAGCATAGCGGTCCGCGCAAACGATGGCGCCGGCTTTCAATAGGGGCATGATGTAACGTTCCAGCCGGTCCGCAAAATCCGTCGCATGGATCAAGCTGAAGGTAGTGGGCGTGAACATTTCCTTCTTCTTGCCGCGGCGGGTGGTGTCGCGGACCAGTGGAGAGGAATTCCATTCGCTAAAGGCTACTGCGTATCTCCGCAGCCGAAGCCATTGCGCCAGCAGGGAAATTTGAGTGGATTTGCCGGAACCATCGATTCCTTCAACGACAATGAGGCGGCCAGGGGCACGGTTGGGAAGCAACAAGGGCATCAACTCCCCTATCATATCCATTGGACACGCTGCCGCGTATGAACAATACGTTACAGGCAGCAAATTCCTCGCCGTAAATGTCTCGCTACGCCGCCATTGACATCGGAAGCAACTCCATCCGCCTGCTGGCGGCGGAAGTAGTGGCGGGCGAACCACCGCGAGTTCTGGCCGTAGACCGCCAAGTGGTCCGGCTAGGCTCAGGCGTTTTTCGCGAGGGGCGTATGAGCGCGGTGGCGATGGATACGGCATGCGGCGTGCTCGCCCGCATGGCCGAAGAATACAGGCGGCATGACGTCGTGGCAGTGCGAGCCGTGGGAACCGCGGCATTGCGCGATGCCTCCAACCAAAGCGAATTTCGCGAGCGGGCCAGCGCCATCTTAGGCACGCCGATAGAAGTGATCTCCGGGTTGGAGGAAGCGCGCCTGATCCATCTGGGCGTGCAG
This sequence comes from uncultured Acidobacteriota bacterium, assembly GCA_902826605.1. Classification (GTDB taxonomy): domain Bacteria; phylum Acidobacteriota; class Terriglobia; order Bryobacterales; family Bryobacteraceae; genus Palsa-187. The sequence goes on along the minus strand of CADEFM010000007.1, from coordinate 91,612 downwards.
GCGCAGTGGCCTCACCCCAAGCAGCGCGTCATGATTCTGGATATCGGAGGCGGCAGCGCCGAGTTGATTTTGAGCGATGAAGGGCGCATGACTGACGCGTTCTCCAAGCCGCTGGGCGCGGTCCGCCTCACCGAAATGTTTTTGCGCGGAGATCCTCCAGATTCACGCGAACTGGCGCGCATGCGGAAATATATTCAAGAACGCCTGGCGGGTCCGGTGGCCCGTTTTGGATCCCAGAAAACAGACCGCTTGATTGCAACTTCCTCCACAGTGGCGGCTGCGGTGTGCGCGGTCAATCACGTGCGGCGGTCGCGGCGGGATCAGGCCGACCGTATGCAGGCTACGGCCCCGCAAATTCGGCAATTGTTCAGCGAACTTTCAGCTGTGCCCGCTTCCGCCAGGAATCAGATCACGGGAATCGGGCCGCGCCGGGCGGAAATCATCGTGGCGGGCATCGCCGTGCTGCATGAAGTCTTACAAACGTTTCGTTTGCCGAGAGTCTACTACAGCTCGGCAGGCGTCCGCGAAGGCATTATCGCGGACCTCACAAATCGCAAGGCCGGCATGGAGCAGACCCGGCTGGACGCGGATCAGCGCCGCATCGTTCGGGCGATCAGCAAGCGTTACGGCATGAGCGGTTCACACGTTCGGCATGTGGCGGAGCTGGCTGCGATGCTCTTCAGCGGTTTCATGAATCTGCACCGCCTTCCGCTCGCGGCCGGACGCGTGCTAGAGGGTGCGGCCTATCTGTATAATATTGGCCACTTCGTGAACGAAGCGCGTCATCACCGGCACGCCCTCTATCTGGTGGCCAATTCGGACATGCCGGGATTCGACGATCGCGAACGATTGATGATTGCGAACCTATGCCGTTACCATAGAAAATCCTCGCCGCAAGCTTCCCATGAATCCTTTCAGACGTTATCCCAGGACGAACGGCGGATCGTGACACTCCTGGTCCCGCTGCTTCGCCTGGCGGTGGCGCTCGACCAAAGCCAGGAACAAAAGGTTGCACGCATTGAGACGGCGTCCAGCGCGGATGCCGTGGAGATACGGCTTTTTTCCGGGAAGGATGTCGATATTGAGCAATGGCACGCCTCGCAAATCGCAGAAATGTTCCGCCAGATTTATGGCACGGCGCTTGCGGTTAAGGTGGCGCGATGAAGGATCTCAAACCTTCTGCTTCGCTCGGTGTTTTCGCCCGGGCGCAAACACTGGCGCTGCGCGCCTCACTCATCGAAAAACTGAAAAACGCTTCAAACTCTCCCCATTCAGAGGAATCCATCCACGACCTGCGCGTGGCCATTCGCCGGTTCACGCAGTGCATCAGATTGTTCGAATCATTCTTCCGCGGTCGCGCTGCAGGTAACATTCGCAAGCGCCTCAAAAATCTGCTAGACCTTTGCGGTGAAGTGCGGAACCACGATATAGCCCAGCAACTGCTGGGGGAAGCGGCGTTCTCTAGTGGGTCATTGATCGACGACCTGCATCGCTCCCGGCGTCATCTGGAAAAGAAACTTGCGCGACGTCTGAGACGAAGGAAGCTGAGACGGCGGTTAGATGACTGGAGCGCCCATCTGCGCAGGGGGCCGGGGTCCAGCGGCGACTTGTGGAATTCCGCATCCCCGGTATTTGAAAACGCCAAACGCGTCTTGCCGGGCATGGCTTCGGACTTTTTCGAAAAGGGATCGCGCGCAACGGCCCCCGGCGCGAACTATCAAAGCATGCACCAGTTCCGCCTGCTGGCCAAACGGCTGCGTTATACGCTGGAAATTTTCGCACCTGCGTATTCGGACAAGCTGGCGCCAGCTCTCACAGCGCTACGAGGGTTACAGGACCATTTGGGCGCGATCAACGATTGCGTCACTTCCCGTCAGTTAACTCCGCGAAATAGCAAAGCGGATCGCGCGATTCGCAATTTAATGCCGGCACGCGAGGCCGGATTCCGAGCCTATTGGAAGCGTGAGTTCCCGCCCACGGCGGCGGCGATCTGGCAGAGCTGGTTGACGTCTGCGATATCAAAATCCGAAGAAACCACCCATGAACATTTACATACTAAGACACGGGGAAGCCGAGCCGGCCACCGCCGCGCTTCAAGACGCCAATCGCCCGCTGACTCAACGAGGTAAGCGGGGCATCGAGAGCATCGTGAAGGTAACCCGCAGAATAAAATTGGTTCCGGACGTCATATTTACAAGCCCCCTCTTGCGCGCCCGGCAGACCGCCGAAATCGCGAGTTCCATATTGAAGTGTAGGCGCGTGGAGCAGACGAAGCACTTGAATCCAACCGCACGCCCGGACCTCATCTGGAAAGAACTGTGCGCCCTCAAAAACGTGAATCACGTTGTTCTGGCCGGGCATGAGCCGCACTTATCACAACTCATCGGTTTTCTATTGGTCGCGCCCATTATGATCGACCTCAAGAAGGGCTCGCTGGTTCGCATAGAAACCAAACCCAACCACACTCCACCGCGGGGTGTTCTCAAATGGATGCTGACGCCGCGTCTAGGGACAGCTTTGCGTTAACCCGAATGTAACCCAAACGACACGCACTCATCGTTACAAAATTATTTGTATACAGCGTGGGAAGAATGAGAGAGAATGAGAAACTCCCTATGCAGTGCGCGGTTTGTATCTCCCTTCTCCGTGAAGATAATCTACTGGGCCAGGTGGAAGCGGCTTTGACGCTGCAGAGGCGCCAGGAAATGATGGGTGCGGGGGAAGCGTCCGATTCGTCTTCCTATTCACATCACGATTGCCTGGAGATGCTGGTGGCAACGCGCAAGCGGCAGGCCCGCGTCATGTCGCGCCTGGAAGTGCATCGGGCTCACGCACATCCCATTCCGGCCTGACGATATTTCTTGCATGGGATCGAAGCGGCCATGCTCCCGCTTCAGCAGTGGCGGCTATTTCGGTTGGTTCTGCTGAATGAAGTTCAAAATATCAAAGCGCTTGATCTCACGGTCCGGGAAGTAGCTGTTGACCGCATCCGTTTCTTCGGCAAAGACTTCGAATACGGTATGCAGGCGTGTGAGGGCCAGCAGTTCCACGTTGCGACGATTCAGCTTCATCAGCTTGAGCGTGCCACCTGCCTTCTTCACCTGCGTGTAGCAGATCACCATGCCGCCAAGGCCGGTGGAATCGATGTAATCGATCTCCTCCAGGTCCAGCACGATGTTCTTGTGGTTGGACGCCAGCATCTCTCCGATTTTTTCACGAAGGGGATTGGATTCTCCCACGGTAAGCCTGCCATTGAGATGCAGGATGACGACGCCTTCGTGCTCGCGTTCGGTGATCGAGAGGGCCATGCGAACAGTTTACGACGGATGCGGCCAGCAGCGGAAATGTACTCTGCAATAATGGAAAAATGCTGACAATTCGGCCAGCCGCGCCCGAAGAAGCCGATGCAGTGTGGGTAATTCTCGAGCCGGTCATTCGCGCGGGAGAGACCTATGTGCTGCCTCGCGACATGAGCCGCGGGGATGCCCTGGCCTACTGGTTCGCCCAAAGCCATGAAGTCTTCGTGGCCGATGCTGATGGGCAGGTGCTCGGAACTTATTATCTGCGTGCCAACCAACGAGGCGGTGGCTCCCACGTCGCGAACTGCGGCTACTTGACTGCCGCCGCCGCGTCCGGTCGAGGCGTCGCCCGTGCCATGTGCTCGCATTCGCTCGATCACGCAAAGAAGCGGGGATTTCGGGCCATGCAATTCAACTTCGTTGTGAGCACAAATGCAAGGGCTGTGCGCCTCTGGCAGCATTGCGGATTTGCGATTGTAGGGTGCCTTCCGGAGGCATTCTTACACCCAGTTGCCGGTTACACCGATGCCTACGTCATGTACCGGATGCTGTGAGGCAGCCACCGGAGGTCAACACCAAAGATCGCGATTCCCCGGCGACGTAGACGCGCGGCTACGGTCAGACCGCGACTTGCTCGCGCGGTTGGGTGGTGGCGAGAACCGAGCCCGCTGGCAAGCGCACCGTGAATTTGGCGCCGACTTCTGGCTCACTATTCACTGCTACCGTTCCGCCATGCGCGGAAACGATCCATGCCACGAAACTGAGCCCCAGCCCAAGGCCCTGCACTTTGTTTGTTTCGGGGTTTCGCACCCGATAAAAGCGGTCGAATATATGCGGCTGGTTCTGCTTGGGGATTCCAACGCCCGTGTCCTCCACTTGCAAAAGCAGCCACCCTTCGCGCTCCGGATCCCGTTGGATGCGAACCCACACGCGCCCGCCGGACGGCGTATATTTCATCGCATTGGAAAGAAGGTTCGAAAGCAGCCGCTCTATCTGCGTGCGATCCGCTTCGGCGAGAATGTCCGGTTCCAATGCCGCGCTCAGCGCCAGGCCTTTTTCTTCGGCGGGAATCTGGAATTGTTCCACCACGTCGCCCACCACCGAGGACAGATCGAGCACCGTTTTCTGCAGGACCAATTGGCCGGATTCGGCTTGCGACAGCAGCAACAGGGCGCGTACGATGCTCGACAGCTTCTCCACGTCTTCGAGCGCGTTGACCATGGCGTCGCGATACTGTCCATCCGTACGCGCGGTGAATAACGCGACCTCCAATTGTCCGCGAATCGCGGTGAGCGGGGTGCGCAATTCGTGCGAAACGTCGGTTGAGAACTGACGGATTTGATCGAAGGATTGCCGCAGCCGTTCCGTCATCAGGTTAAAGCTGTCGATGAGATGATCCAACTCGTCGTCGGCGCCGCGCCTTGGAATAGGGGCGGAAAGATTCATCCCAGTGGTTCGCTGGGCGGCCTGCGCCACCATATCCAGCGGCCGCACCGCCCGGCCGGCCAGTAACCATCCCAGCAAGGCAGCGGCCGCGATCAATCCGGGCACCCACAGGAAGTAGGATCGAGTGAAATGATCCACCGTTCGCACATTTGCTTCGAGCGATCGGCCGATCGCGAAGAAGAACAGGCGGCCACGATCATCGGGAACCGCACCGACTTTGACCAGGTAAGGAGTGCCGGCGGCATCCTGCCGGATGCGGAACTCCGACTTGCGCTGCGCCAGAATACGGACGATATCCTGAGGCGAATCCGGGCCAATGGATTCGTATAATTTGGAGCTTTCCAGCAGTTTGCCTTTGGCATCCGCCAGCATATAAATGTGCCGCAAACGTTCCACGATATACGCTTCTTCCGGATCCCTGGGATCTGCCACCCAGATGGGATGCCCGCGTTCAATCCGCAAATACCCTTTGGCGGCGCCCCATTCCTCCTCAAGCGTGGCTTGCAGGTCGGCATCCAGCCCGTAGCGCAGGGTGGCGCGGAATAACAAGCCAATTGCCACCAACAGAATCGAAAAGAACAGAACGTAACTAAGAGTAAGACGAAAACGCAGGCCGCGCACCAGACTGGCGGTGCCTCGCGCTATTCTCATGAGCTTCTTCCCGGCCAAGCGATCAGCTCCCACTCCCGGTGACGGCTTCCGGCATGTCCAGCATATACCCGATGCCGCGCACCGTTTGAATCATTTTTTCGGGCGAAGGATCGTCGATCTTGCTGCGCAGGTGGCGAATGTAGACGTCGACGATATTGGTCAACCCGTCGTAATCCATATCCCACACATGTTCCACGATCATGGTGCGGCTCAGAGGACGGCCGCGGTTACGCATCAAATATTCCAGGATGCTGAATTCCTTGGGCGCCAGCTCCACATGCTCCCCGGCACGGGTAACCTTGCGGCGAATGCAATCGAGCGTGAGATTTCCCACCTGCAAGCGTTCCGGCGTAGGCTGGCCGCGGCGCAGCAGCACACGCACGCGCGCCAATAACTCCACAAACGCGAAGGGTTTTACCAGATAATCGTCCGCGCCGCCTTCCAATCCCTTTACGCGGTCGTCCACCGAATCGCGGGCGCTGAGGATCAGAATGGGGGGGCTGACCTTACGATTTCGGATTTTCTTTAATGCCGCCAATCCATCCATATCCGGCAGGCCGAGATCCAGAACCACCAGGTCATATTCGGTGGCGTGCTGCAAGTCGATGGCGGTTGCGCCGTCGGGGGCCACGTCCACAGCATAACCTGCGCTTTCCAGGCCGCGCGAGACAAAATCGGCGATGCGCTTTTCGTCCTCAACCACGAGGATTCTCATGCTTCGAGTGTAGCGCTTGCCCGGGAAGAAATCTGCCATAATATAGCCGGTGTCACGCACAAAAGAAAAAGAACTTGAATCTCAGCTCGAAGATACGGAACGGCAGTTGCGGCTTCTCCAGAAGATTAGCCGCTCCATGGTGCGGCTAACAAATTTAAGCGCCGCGCTGGAGAGCGTGGTTTCCCTGGTGGTGGAATTCACGAACTCCGATGCCTGTTTGCTCTACCTGCTGCAAGATAAAGAACTGGTCTTGTGCGCCTCCAACAATCCTGCGCCGGATACCATCGGCAACGTGCGATTGAAGCTGGGCGAAGGTCTTACCGGGTGGGTTGCCAAGGAAAGGCGTCTATTGTCATTGACGAGAGAAGCCTACTCGGACCCCCGCTTCAAGGTTTTCTCGGATCTTCCCGAAGATACTTATGAGGCGTTTCTATCGGCTCCTATTGTGGTGAGGGGCCGTGTGGCAGGGGTGATCAACGTGCAGCATCGCGAACCGCATTTTCACACCGGCGGCGATATGGAATTGCTGACGACGGTGGGCGAGCAGGTGGGATGCATGGTGGCGCTGGCGGCACAGAGCCCGGACGCGCTGGCAAAAACGGATGTCCTGGATCTGGTGCTCACTCCAGCGCGCCGCGACTAGTCACTATGTTGAAGTGGTTGCCAGCCGTGATGGTGACGGTGGTTTCAGTTTCCGCACAACCAGCGCCGCAGACTATAGCTCCTTTCCCCAAATGGACGCTGCAATATTTTCACGATGAAGACAAGACGGAACTGCGCATTACCGGCCTGGCATTTCCCTCGGCGCAGCGCGGCATCGCGGTAGGCGTCATCGAGGACCGCACCGGCCGCCGCGATCCGCAGCCCACCGCGCTGGTGACCAATGATGGCGGAGCAAAGTGGACGCCCGTTGCGCTCAAGGAGTTTCCCCGGTCGATTTTTTTTCTCGATGATTCGCAGGGCTGGATGGTGACGCCGGAGGCGATTTGGAAAACTGATGAATCCGGGCGCAGTTGGACGCGCATTTCCGATCAGATCAAGCCAAACCGGCGCTTGGACGGCTCGGTTGAAGGAGGATTGATTCTGCGCGTGTGGTTCCTGGACGAGACGCACGGCTTTGCAGTGGGGATGCAAAAGTCGGTGTTTGAAACCAAAGACGGCGGCCGGAGCTGGACGCCGGTCGAGGAGGCGGCCAAGCCTCAGGCAAACCCCGGATTGAGCCACTACTCGCAAATCGCATTCGCGGACGACCGGCGTGGAATCGTCGCCGGAGGGTATGTTCCGAAACGTCCGGGCGACGATCTGCCGGACTGGATGGTGCCCGAACAGATTGTGAGCCGCCGTCAGGTGCCCACGCTGACGCTGCAGTTGGTGACCTCCAACGCGGGCACGTCATGGACTTCCTCCACCGCGCCGCTGCTGGGTTCGGTAGCGGCCTTAAAAATGGTGAGGACAAGTGGTCTGGTCGTGTTCCAATACGCGGATTCATTCGAGTGGCCCTCCGAAGTATTTCGCATCGATTTGAGTACGGGTAAGAGCGAGAGTTCGTTCAAACAGAAAGACCGCAGTGTGACTGACGCGCTGCTATTCCCCGGTGCGCTCGGGACTCTGGCCGCTGTAGAGCCTGTGGGGAATTTGCGGTCGGCGCCGGTGCCGGGCAAGGTCAAGATGCTGAACAGCACAGACCTGAAGACGTGGACTGAGATGAACGTGGACTATCGCGCCGTGGCCCGGTCCGTGATGCTGGCGGGGCCCGATCCGGAGCATCTTTGGGCGGCTACGGACACAGGGATGATTCTGAAACTGACTCTGGCGGCACCTTAGCCATGATTAACTGCGCGCCACTTGCGCCGCGATGATGGGGGTGGTAGTCGGGGCAGCCGAGCCTGCTGCCGGTTCCAGTGTCACGGCCACTACGCCCAGCGTGGCGACATCCACCGGTCCCCCCAAGACATGGAGCGCCCTAGTCCCGTCGGATTGGAATAACCCCGCTGGCCGCGGCGCGCCGCCCTTGGGGATGACCCACATCTCATACGCTTTGCCTTCGCCAGCAGGCGGCAGGTTCGAGGCGATCAGCATTACGCCGAGTTGTGGATGCAGGAAGACGTACCCGCGCGGCGGCGCCTGTTGGCCGCGTCCGAAACTCACGGGCGTGGTTTCAGGGTCGGACAAGAAAAGCAGAGCCTGGTTGAGACGGTCACGATCCGCGGTGATGTTGATGACATCCCGGCGGGCATCCGCCAACTCCGAGTAGTGCTCACGCTCCTGTATGCCCAGCCAGAGCGCGACGATCAGCATCAGCGAAGCCGCCAGCGCGCCCGCCCAAAACCAGCCGGGGCGTTCGTAGCCGATCGCCGCCAGCACGCGATGCTTCAGCTCTCTGGGCGGAACTACCTCGGGGACGAAGCTAAGCACCATGGCATTCAGCGCCATCGCGTCCGCCACGCCCTGCTTACAGTGGGTGCATCCGTGTGTCAGATGCGCTTCAATCTCGTCGCGTTCAGCGGCTTCGAGCGAACCTAAGGCGTATAGCTCATAAACTTCTTCCAATTGCTGGCAAGTCAGGCGCTCTTCTGTCATGCGATGGCTGCCTCGCCCAATTCATCGCGCAGGATTTTTAGGGCCGCCCGTGTCCAGGTCTTCACGGTGCCCAGCGGCTGCTTCAATTTTTCGGCCACCTCTGTCTGAGACATGCCTTCGTAGTAGGCCATCTCAATGACGGTCTTTTGATTGGGGTTCAATTTCTCGAACGCGCTTTTCACGCGGCGCACGCGGTCCATGGAAAGCGCCTGCGCCCCCATATCGGCGAAGAAACCCGGGCGTTCCAGTTTTTCAAGCTCCACGGCGCCGGCTTGCATACGCCCGTCGACGGAGCGCAGATAGTCGATGGCCCGGTTGCGCGCGACGGTGAGCACCCACGGACCCAAAGCGCCGCGCTCCGCATCGAAGGATTCCATCCGATTCCACACGCGGATAAACGTTTCCTGCACCAGATCCTCGGCGACTGATGGATTGTGCACCACGCGCAGTACCACGGAGTAGGCGATGCGTCCATAGCGGTCATAGAGTTCCGCCATGGCTTTGGGCTCGCGGGCCTTCAAGCGGCGAATCAGATCCCCGTCATTGGGAAGCCTGAGCACCACTTGGAGGATGCCAAAAGCGAGAGCGAACGGCAGCAACTTGAGGACTCGCATGTTTGTTTTAGCTTCGCCTGCGCACTACACACTAGAATATACGCTGAACCGGAAGCTTTGGATTGCGCTAAGGCGCAGGCCGCTATTCGCTCTTCAGCGCCCGTTCCATCAGATCCCGAATGGCGGTGCGTGGGTTCTTCGATTCATGCAGCACCAGATACATTTGCTCAATGACCGGAAGATCCACGCCGTATTTCCGGCCGAGGGCGACCGCGGCTCCGCACGTTTCCACGCCCTCGGCGATCATGGGAGTGGAAGCGGTGATTTCGGCGAGTGTGCGGCCTTTGGCAAGCTCGATGCCCACGTGACGGTTTCTGCTTAAATCACCTGTACAGGTGAGCACCAGATCGCCGAGCCCGGCCAAACCGGAGAGAGTTTTTGCCTCTCCCCCCATAGCAACGGAAAGGCGGGATATCTCGGCGAGGCCTCTGGTGATCAGCGCGGCCATTGTGTTGTTGCCGAGGCCCAACCCCTGCACCGCTCCGGCGGCGATGGCGATGACGTTCTTCAGCGCGCCTCCCGTTTCCACGCCAATGACGTCGCAATTGGTATAGAGGCGAAACGAGGGTCCGGCGAAAGCCGTCTGCACTGCCGCCGCGATTTCCTTGTCGGCGGAAGCCACCACGAGCGCGGTGGGTTCCCCACTCGCCACCTCGCGCGCGAATGTCGGCCCGGAGATCGCGGCCACCTTGGGGTGAAAGCGCTCATTCACCACGCTAGTAAGGACCTCGGACATACTTTGAAGAGTGCCGTTCTCCATGCCCTTAGTCGCGCTTACAAACAGCATGGAGGCATCAAGCAAAGGCAGCGCCTGCTTCCACAGGCTCCGGGCGTGGCGCGAGGGCATCACACCCAGCACGATCGCGGCTCCCGGCAGCGCACCTGTCATGTCTGCGGTTACCTCTACGTTCGGGGGCACTGGCAGCGCGGGCAAATAGATGTCGTTCTCACGGGTGCTAGCCATCCGCGCTGCCAGGTCTTTTTCATAAACCCACAGGCGGATGCTTTCAAATCTCGGTGCGAGCACGATGGCAAGAGCGGTTCCCCAGCTTCCGCCACCCAGGATGCAAAGCGTCACTTGCCTCTCCACCGGCGCAACATGTGTTCGTCGGATGCGAATCCGCGGGCCGCGCCCCAATGGAACTCACTTTCGCTTCCTGCGCGAAGGCGTTGCCAGTTTGACTGATGGCGGTAGACGACGAAGGCGCCGGCAAGGAACGCGGCCAGAGTGACCTCCAGGGGCGGGTGAAGGATAAGCCATACGCCAAAAGGGAAGGCAGCCGCCGCCAAAATTGAGCCAGCCGAGACGTGCCGCGTAACGGCCACAATCACGAAAAACAAGATCGCCACAGCCGCCAGAGGCAAAGGCGTCAGGTATGCGAACGCGCCGGTGAAACTCGCCACGGCTTTGCCGCCTTTGAATCCCAAGAAAACCGGATATGAATGGCCCGCGATGACGGCGAGCGCAGCCAGGCTGGTCCACAGCGGGGAATGATCCGTAAGTACGGCGGAGATCCACACCGCAGCGAAGCCCTTGGCAATATCAAGCGCGAGCGTGGCCGCGCCGATGGCGGGACCGCTGGCGCGCAAGACGTTGGTCGCGCCGATGTTGCCGCTGCCGATCTCGCGGACGTCTTCTCCCTGGGTGAACTTGACCAAAAGGTATCCGAACGGGATGGAGCCCAGAAGGTACGCGATAACAATGGAAAGTAGTCCGGGCATAAGTTCAGCTGACTTGAACGGCGGCGAACCGGTAGGACTCTAGCTTCGTATATTTCCCGCCCGCCGAAAGATAAAGGAAAAACTCCGAAGCCTCGAAAGATCCAAAGTCGAAACCGCCGCCGGAGGGGAGCACTTGAAGCGCGGCACGCACCGGATCGAGAACGGCGCCCGTGCCTATGCGTGCGAGCGTCAGGTGCGGCGAAAACACTCGTGTTTCGACGGGGATTCCGAGTGTACCAGTGGCTTGTTCCGTGCGGGACGCGAGCGCGTGAAGAGATTCTCCGCCCTCGACGCCTGCCCAAAACACACGCGGACGGCGCGCATCCGGGAACCAGCCAACTCCCTTGATCGTAATGGCGATGGAATCCATCGCGGGCGGTTCACACACGGCGGCCAGCACACGGCGCATTTCGTTGAACCGTGTCTCCGGCCATTCGCCGATGAACTTGGTGGTGATGTGCATATTCTCGGCGGCACTCCACCTCAGCTTTGCTAGTGGCCGTAGCCTGCGCACGAAGGAATGCAATGCTTGCCTTATTTCATCCGGAATATCGATCGCGGTGAACAGTCGCATGAAAACGTCAGGTTACTAGTGTACTGAAACATAGGCGATGATATGCTGGCTCCAGTGAAGCTCTCGCTTCTTTTTCTGACCGCTTGCCTGCTTCTCGGAGCCGAATTTTGGGACACGAAGCCATTCCCGGAATGGAGCGATAAAGAGCTGCAACAAGTGATGACAAATTCGCCATGGGCGCGGCGGGTCGAGGCGCCTACCAACGCGTCGCCGGGTGAGTCCGGGGCTACCAATGCAAAGGTGCCCGATCTCTCAGGTCCCACCGGATTGCGCGGGCCGACGCTCCCGGTCATGATTCGCTGGCTGTCCGCGCTGCCAATGAAACAAGGACAAATGCGCGCCAAGTACGGCAAAGACGCCGCTACTTCGCCGGAGGCCCAGAAATTCCTGGAGCGGCAGTCCATGTTATATGTTGTCGCCGTGACGGGCATTCCGGGCTATTACGTCAGCGCGGGTGGCGGCGATAAGGCCAGGGACGCCATCACACAATCCACCACTCTCACCCCTAAAGGCAAAGCGCCGATAAGACCGGCCGGAATACAGTTCGCCGCTAGCGGACCTAACGTCGAAGTGATTCTTGGTTTCGAACGTGCCAATGAGATCACGCTGTCGGATCAGGAGGTGGAGCTTTCCAGCATCATCGGCACCGTGTGGGTGCGGCACAAGTTCAAGCTGAGAGACATGGTGGTGAAAGGCAAGCTGGAACTGTAGTGATGCGGGTGCTACCGAGGTCTTTTTATGCGCGCCCAACGGTGGAAGTCGCTCGCGGGTTGCTAGGTAAGGTTCTCCAACATGGGGATGCTCACGCGCGCATCGTTGAAACCGAAGCTTATCTTGGAACCGGTGACGCTGCGGCCCACTCGGCGCGTGGTGTTACGCCACGCACGCGTGTGATCTTCGGCCCTCCCGGGCACGCCTACGTGTATTTCATCTACGGCATGCACTACTGTCTTAACGTGGTGGCGGAACCGGAGGGCGTCGCGGGGTGTGTGCTGGTTCGCGCCGTGGAACCGCTGAACGGCATCGAAGGTGCGACGGACGGGCCTGGGAAGCTCACGCGGACCATGAGAATCACGACCAGGCTTAACGGCGCTGATTTAACCAACGGGCCATTGCGCGTTCTCACGCTGAACCACGAGCCCGTATTTGAGACCTGGGTGAGCTGCCGCGTTGGCATCCGCGAGTCCGCCGATTTGCCGCTGCGATTTTATATCGAAGGGAATCGGTTCGTCAGCCGGCGTGCTCACGCCGCGCGCCGGGACTGAGCCGCCTGCACCTTGCTGTTCTTGCGGCTATACAGGAAATAAATCAGCAGGCCGATGCCGAGCCAGATCACCAGGCGCAGCCAGTTATCGCGGCCAAGGCCCAGCATCAATCCAAGATTCGCCAGCACGCCCAGAATCGGCACCAGCGGCACCCACGGCGTTCGAAACGGACGCGGCACATCCGGCAGCGTGCGCCGCATCACCAGAATTCCCACGCATACGATCACGAACGCCAGCAGCGTGCCGATGCTGGTCATCTCTCCCACTAGCGAAATAGGCGCGAACGCGGAGAACAGACCGACGAATACCATGAAAAACATGTTGGAGCGCCAGGGAGTCCGGAACTTGTGGTGGATGGCGGAGAAGACTCCGGGCAGCAGGCCGTCACGCGACATGGAATAGAACACGCGCGACTGTCCCAGCAACATGACCAGCATCACCGACGTGTACCCGCAGATGATGGCGAACTTCACGCCCTTGGCCAGCCATGTGAAGGGTGTGGCGGCAATCGCCACCGCCACCGGCGCGGCGCTGCCCTTGAACGCGGACGACGGCTGGAGTCCGGTCATCACCCATGCGAATAAAACGTACAGTATCGTGCATACCACCAGTGATCCGATGATGCCGATGGGCATATCGCGCTGCGGATTCTTGGCCTCCTGCGCAGCTGTGGATACTGCGTCGAAGCCAATGAAGGCGAAGAAAATAATTCCGGCCGCTCGCAGGATTCCGCTGTATCCGAATTCGCCGAAGGTGCCCGTGTTGGGCGGGATAAATGGCGTGTGGTTGGCGGAGTTCATATAGCCCCAGCCGCCGATGATGAACACCAGCACGACCGTAACCTTTATCACTACCATCACTTCATTAATCCGCGCCGATTCCCGAATTCCCACCATGAGCAAGGCGGAAAGCGCGCAGACAATAATCACGGCCGGAAGATTGATGAGGCCGTGAACCATGGTTCCGTCCGGCAAGGCAACGGGCTGCCATGGCGAGGCGATCAACGCGGGAGGAAGGTTGATCCCGAAATCATGCAACAGGCTGATCACATAACTGGACCAGCTGATGGAAACGGTGGCGGCGCCCACGGCGTATTCCAGCACCAGATCCCAGCCTATAATCCAAGCGATCAATTCACCCATGGTGGCGTATGCGTAGGTGTACGCGCTGCCCGCGATGGGAATCATAGTGGAGAATTCGCTGTAGCACATGCCGGCGAAGGCGCAACCAATGGCAGCGGCCACGAAGGACAACACCACTGCGGGACCCGCATTGTTGGCTGCCGCGATACCGGTGAGGGAGAATAGACCCGCGCCGATAATCGCGCCGATTCCCAACCCCACCAGCGCGGCTGGGCCCAGCGTTCGCTTCAGGCTATGCTCATGGTCGCCGGATTCGGCGGTCAGCATGTGAAGAGGCTTCGTCGCGAAAAGACTCATGGCGGTAGTCTAACAGAACGCCTGCGGCGGTCAGAGTTTGGGCCGCGGACCAAACAAAGCCTGCCCAACGCGAATGTGCGTGGCGCCTTCGTCAATGGCCACTTCGAAATCGTGGGACATCCCCATGGAGATCCGCGCCAAACCGTGCTCGCGCGCCAGCGCGGCCAAGCGGCGAAAATAGGGCCGCGTCTGTTCGGGGTCGTCGCTCCAGGGAGGCATCGTCATCAGTCCCGTGAGCTTGAGATTCGCGCAGGCGCGAATCGCCGCGGCCAACGCAGCCAGCTCCTGGGGACCGACGCCGCTTTTCGAATCTTCCGGGGACAGCTTGACCTCGATCATCACTTCGAGCGAGCTGCCTGCTTCGTTCAATCGCCGGGCGAGTTTTTCGGAATCCACGGTTTCAATGACGTGGAAAATCCCCGCCGCGATGCGGGTCTTGTTGCTTTGCAGGTGGCCGATCAAATGAAACTTGGCATCGGCAAGACCCGTAAGCGTGGGATGTTTTGCTTCAAATTCCTGCACGTAGTTCTCGCCGAAGTGCCGTAATCCTTGATCGTAAGCTTCCCGAATGATCTCAGGCGGGAATTTCTTGGTGACCGCGATGAGCGTGATATCCTCGCGCTGGCGTCCGGCGCGCTGTGCGGCCCGTTGGATGCGGTCTTCTACTTGTTCGATGCGGTCGCGAAGCACAGGGTCTCTCGCAGTATAGCGGGCGCCAGATCGGGTCTCAATTCATGACCCACTTTTTCGATTTCCACTAGGTGATGGCGCGCCGGAATCGCAGCCAGCGCCGCTCGCATCTCTGCCGGCGTTCCGAAAGGATCCCGCGCGCCGTGAACCAACAGCGTGGGAGTCTGGATGTTTCCCAAATGCGCCGTCCTGAGTTGTTCGGGCTTGCGCGGCGGATGCAGCGGATAGGAGAGCAGGAGCAGCATTGCCACCAATTCTGGAGCCTCCGCCGCCAGCATGGAGGACTGCCGCCCTCCATACGAATGCCCTCCCAGGATGATGTACCGCGGAGTCAATGCACGCATGGCTTCCACGGCGCGCCGTAACCCTTCGCGATCACGCGCGGCAACGGCTGGGAACGGAGGACCGTGCGGACGCTCCTGGCGATACGGCAAATCAAAGCGAAGAACGTGAAATCCGGCGCCACAAAATTCGGCCGCTAGCGCCGTGAGCAAGGGCGATTCGCAATTTGATCCTGCGCCGTGGGTGAGGACCATTCCTTGCCCGCACGCGTTATCGGCCGGTTCGTGCAGCCAGCCGCGCACCATCTCGCGCTCAAATCTCTTCAAACGAAATCTCCCCTTTCCCCCACACCGTCTGGCGTCCGACCCCGGTCCATTTCGCGGCTGCGAGAAACGGCACGAATTCCGCGAGATCCCCTTCATATTCGGCCAGCCCGGTGAATCCGTTCAAGGGATGCCGCTGACCCGTGTTTTTGCTGACGCGCGAATTCTCCACCGTGGCGAGTTCGCAGCGTGTCATGTGAATCCGCAAGGCGCGTTCCCCAAATGCGCGAAAGTCCATATTCAGAGGCTCCTTGCCGTAGAGCGCGCGCAGCGTGCTCACCCGGTCGCGAATGCGGGAGAGCAGCGCGCCGAACTCCGGCGTTTCCGCGCCCTTCAATTCCGTGGGAGTGAGGAAATGGACGCGCACGCGGCGGATCGCACGTTCCACGGGAGCCAGGGAAACAACGATCCGCTCGGCCCCCGAGCAGGACTCGACTTCACCGAGTTCCGCCATCACGCGCTCGAACAGAGGCACGGCTTTCTCGTCAAAAACGTTGATCCCCAACTGGAGTGCAGGACCCGGCCGCAACACGAAGGGCCGAGGAGGATCGGCGAATCCACTGGGCCCCCTGCCAGGCGCCGGGCGCGGGGCAAAGTACCGTTCATAAGCGGCGGCGTCCAGGCGTTTCAGAGCCGCGCCAACCTGCCCGCGCAACACGTTCGGCGACCATTGGGCTAGCCGCGCCGCCGCGTAATGAAAGCGCATGGTGGTGAGTTCGAAAGTTCCGGTCACGCTACACAGAACTTAGCACGGAGCACAATCCGGTACGCTGAAGAGAATGATTCCGCAAGACGAGCAGCAGAAGCTGAGCGCCAAACTTGAGATCCTGGGCATCGGACGCCTGACGCGCCATATCTTTCTGTGCGCGGAACAGAGCAAACCCAAGTGCGCCCCGCGCGAGGTCAGCGATCCGGCGTGGAGTTTTCTGAAGAATCGTCTGGCGGAAACAGGCCTGATCCGCGGCGAGAACTGCGTGTTTCGGACCAAGGCGAATTGCCTTAAGGTCTGTGAAAAGGGTCCCATTGCAGTCGTCTATCCGGACGGTGTGTGGTATCACTCCGCCACTCCGGAAGTGCTGGAACGGATCATTCAAGAACACCTGATCGGCGGGCATCCGGTGCGTGAATACATTCTGGCGGTGGATCGGCTAGGCGCGCCGGCGGACTGATCTGCCGCATTTTCACGCTATTCTGAAGGTGAATCCCTATGCACCAGGAAGTGGTAGAGGCCCAAGGCCATCTCATCGACTCGCACCTGATGGAACAGATCTTCGACACGGTGGTCGAGTTTAACGGCCGCTTTGAAGTCGAAGACTTCCGCATCGGCCGCACCAACGCCGATAACTCCTATTTGCGGCTCAAGGTGGAAACCGAATCCGAAGCGGACATGCAGCAAGTGCTGAGCCAGTTGCTCGGCTTGGGCTGCGCGGCGGCCGATTCCGGGGACGCCGTGCTGGTCGCCGTGGAGCGCGATTGTTGCGCGCCGGAGGATTTCTACTCCACCACGAATCATAGGACCATGGTGCGGCACCAGCACAAATGGATCGACGTGGACAATCAGCGCATGGATGCCATGGTGGTGGTGGGCGGCTCGGCGGGCGAGGGCAGAGCGGCGTGCCGGCGGCTGCGCGATCTGAAGGCAGGCGATCAGGTGGTGGTCGGCATGCATGGAATTCGGGTGATCCCGGAATCGAAGGAACGCGACCGGCTGGCATTCGCGTTCATGAGCAATGGTGTTTCGTCCGAGCGCCAGGTGGAAACGGCAGTCCGCCAGGTGGCCAGCCTGATGCGCCAATGCCGGGACGCGGGCCAGAAGATCATCGTGGTGGCAGGGCCGGTCACCGTTCACACGGGCGGCTCGCAGGCGATGGCAAAACTCATTCGCGGAGGATGGGTGCAGGCGCTGCTCGCCGGGAACGCCCTGGGCGTCCACGATATTGAAGCGGCGCTGCTCGGCACATCGCTCGGCGTGCGCCAGAGCGACGGCCGCCAGGAAGAACACGGCCACCGCAATCACATGCGCGCGATCAACGCGATCTACCACGCGGGCAGTATCGCGAAAGCAGTGGAGCGCGGCCGCCTGACCGCGGGCGTGATGTATGAATGCGTGAAAGCGGGTGTGCCCTTCGTGCTGGCGGGAAGTCTGCGCGACGATGGGCCGCTGCCGGACACCATTACAGACATGAATGAAGCGCAAGACGCCTATGCCGCGCAGCTCAAGGGCGCCGGTTTGGTTTTGTGCCTGGGATCCATGCTGCATTCGATCGCCACCGGCAACATGCTGCCGAGCTGGGTAAAAATCGTGTGCGTGGATATCAATCCGGCGGTCGCCACCAAAGTCAGCGATCGCGGCACGGGGCAGGCCGTGGGCGTGGTCACCGACGTCGGACTGTTCCTGGATCTGCTGGCCCGCAACCTGGAGATTCCGGCGTGAGCAAGCAATACACAGACCAGCATGCCGAAGCCGGCGTGAAAGACATTCTGCCCGCCATCGAGTGCTGGCCAAATCAGTATCAAACCGGCTACGAGATCGAAATCGAGATGCCGGAGTTTACGTCGGTGTGTCCCAAGACGGGCCTGCCGGATCACGGAACCCTGCTGCTCACGTACGTGCCGGACAGATGGTGCCTGGAACTGAAATCCTTCAAGATGTATACGCTGGCCTACCGCAATCTTGGAATTTTCCAGGAGAACGTCGTGAATAAAATGCTGGCGGACGTGGTGAAGGCCGCCAAACCCATCCGCGCCACGGTCACCGGCGAGTTTCAGCCGCGCGGGGGCGTGCACACCCGCGTAACGGCGAACTGGTCGCACCCAGCAAGAAAACGCACGCGCTAAATCAGATCCTGAAGGTCGAACTTCCAACGACCTTCACGATGATCCCGCCACAGGGCCAGCGCCTGCATGCAAAATACAGTGGACACTGGATTCATGTGTGGCAGCATCGCGCCACCTTTGCGGCCAAACCAGAAGCCCCCATTGATGCGCGGATCGTCCGATTGCGCTTGGTACGACGCTGCTTGCGTGGCTTCTTCGGCCGCTGCGGTTTCATCCAATCTGAGACCGTAGGCATGATGCCCAATCAGGCGCACGCGCAGGAGTTGCGCGCAGACATCGGAGCGTTCGAAGACCGGCGCGATTTCGCGCAGCAACCCGCCAGCCCGAGCGATGCCCCTCTCAAGCACCAGCTGGTTCGTTTTGGCGACACCACCTGCCAACAGCGCCTCCAAAAAATAGCAGTAGGCATGCAGACGGTCCATAACCTTTTCCGGTTCGCCATGACCGGGAAGGAAGCGCTCCTGGGTGTTCAGTGCCATCCCCACGGCGTCATCGAAGAGACGCGATTGCCCTGAGCCATTGGGCAGATCTTTCCACGCGAGCGCGGATTTTAACTGATAGCATCCCGGACTGCGCGACCAACTCGCGGCGGCGTAATCGAGCGGCTGCTTTTCCGGCATGGTGATTACAGGATGGAACGCACCATCGCCCAGGAAATCAAACGCGAGAGAAAGGGCTGCGGCGCTGGCACGGTCTCCGAATTCGTCTTCCTCGGTCAAGCGCCAAGCGGCCAGCAGCCCGCGCACGACAATGCCGATATCGAAGAAATATGCGTGCGCCGAGCCGGGTTCGAATGGAATGGTGGAATCGCGCTCAGACCATGCCTCGCGCGTCAAGAAACGCGCCGCATGCGTGGCCGCCGCCCGGCCGCGATCGGCATCGCAGGCGCAGGCTAGGTGCCGCAGATGCACCAAGGCGCTCACTACATAGCCGGTAATTTCCGACGAGATTCGGGCATTCTTCTGGAGGTCCGCACGATAATAGCGCGCCACTCCGCCACCGGCCTCTTGAATCCCCGAACGAAGAAGCCAGCCGTAAGCTTGTTCCAGCATTAGACTGTTATGCACATTGTATAATGTGACAGGCTCTTCATGCGCATCCTTCTGAGCGCCGTGCTCGCAGTCTGCGCCTCAGCCGAGCCTCTACCCGTTGGTTTCACGCATGGGCGGCTTCTTTCCGTTCAAGCCGGCTCGCTCGAAGTGCGGCGCGCCGACGGAGTGATTTACGATTGCGCTTACGACGCTCATACGTTCTTCGAACGCGACCGCTGGCCCATCCAGGCTGGCCAGCTAGCGGCGGGCGATCCTGTCGAAGTGCTCTCAGACCGCCGCCCAGGGACGCGAGCATGTTACACGCGGATGCTCTCCGTGGTCCACAGCACCGCGGAGCGCGCCAGCGCGACTCGCCGGCGTGAACCGTTGCCCATGCTGGGTTCCCTCACGCTTGCCGGTTTGGTGATCCAGGAAGATGGCGGGTCGGTCACGGTCAAAACGCGCGGCGGAGAACGCATGTTGCGCCTGCGCCCAGACACCAGCTATTCGCATAACGGCCTGCGGCTGGCCGCACGCGAGCCGCTCATGAATCAGCACGTCTTCGTGCGCGTCGGACGCGGCATGACCGGCGTGCTGGAGGCCTATCAAATCATGTGGGGCGAGATTCTCAGCGTGCCCTAACGCTACCCACTGTGGGCGGCGTCTAGCCCACGGTGAGCGCCAGAATCAGCGCTTCCATTACAACCCGGTCATCGGGCCGCGCGTCACGTAACGCCCGATCGGCGTCAAACAATTTCACCAGCACCTTCTCAAGCTTGTCTTTGGAAAACGCCTCGACCGTTTGTTCAATCTGCCGCGCCCGTTCCGGCCAGATGCGCGCGCCCAGCTTGTTGAAATGAGCTTGAATCTGGGAACTGGTTCGCGCGTTGGCTTCGCGCGCCACCAGCGCCATGCGAAACTGGGTGGCCAGGAAGGTGAGCGCCAGAGGCATATACTCGCCGTCACGGGCAAGCGTGTCCAGAAGTTCCAGCGCGCGAGTCCGGTCACTGCGGCCTAAGGCCGCCACTAGCGCGAAGATATTGGCCTGCTGGGCATCGGGCACCAGCGCGGCGATATCCGCCGCCATTACCTTGCGAACCCCGTTAGTCAGGAGCCGCAGTTTCTCAATTTCCACTTCGATCCGAGATGCATCGCCGCCGGTGGCATCCAATAATAAAGCAAGCTCCGACAATCCCAACTGCAAACCGGATTCCTTGGCGAGGGATTGCGCCAGTGCGCGCGCCGCTTCCGGAGCAAACGGCCGGAATTCTACTTGAGCCGGCACGGCCGTGAAAAATTTCTGCGCGCGTTCGAGTTTGGCTTTGTCGTCGCCCTCAAACCCGTAGCGGCTGACTTCGACTACCACAGTCGTGCCAGGCGTGGGTTCGCGCAGGTACGCGGCCAATTGAGCGGCATCACCCAGAGGCGCACCTTCCTCGTCGTCATTCGATTGGACCGCGCGTCCACGGGGAAGAACCGCTTCAGCGCTGCCGAGCCAAATCACCCGGTTTGAGGCGAACAAAGACATGGCGCGAGCGTCGTCTAGCGCGACCGCGAGGGGCGTCTCACTGAGGTCCACGCGCGTGAAGCCGCTCTCCCGGTCCCCGGGGTCCTCGCCCACCACCGCGCCCACTAGCGCACGGCGGCAGCGTTCGCGTTGGAAAGGCTCAGGCCCCAAAAAGAGATACACCGGCGCGGGGCCGTTCTTCTTAAGATGGGACAGAAATTGATCCGGCGTCATTCCAGTTACCGCTAGAAATTTTCCAGAATCGCCGATACCACCTGGCGGGCGGTTTGCTGGCCAGCGCGTTCCAGCGCGGGATCGCTTTCCTCAAAAAATGTGTCGGCGGTGACAGAGATCTGGTAGCGCTCGCGGATTTCCATGCTCGGGCGGCTGAAGAGAACTTTTCCGGAGACCCGGTCCAACAGGCTGATCTGCAGGATAGCGCGAAACTCAACGGCGCTGGCGCGGCCCGTCTCCGGGTCGAAAACCGTGGGATAAGCGAAGTAGTTGATGATAGAGCCGCGCAGGATCGCGTCAGCCGCGCCCGCTTCCGGAATGACGCGATAGCGCGTGCGCGTGATGAACTCACGGGCAATCGCTTCCGGAAGGCGATCCGTCAATTTGTAGCGCGTGGTGGCGTTGGTAAACGCGGGGATGGCGATGGTGCGGATGTTCTTCGGCATCAGGTCCGCATGTCCCGCGGTGTGATAACCACAGGAAGTCAAAATCGTCGCGAACGTAAGCGCCATCGCTGTCTTCATCGCAAACTCTCACGGGCGGCTGCAAGCGCATTTTCAGCGGAAAGCTTTAAATTATCCGACACCGCCCACAACCAGCAGGCCCGCGGATGATTCGAGTCCATGGAGATGGCGCCAATGCTCAGGCCGGTTTGCCCGGTGACGCCGACGTTGGACGGCGGATCGTCTTTTCGGACATCCAAGCCCGCGTCTTCCAGAACTTTCACCAATTCGGCGGGCCCAGGATTCTCTTCAAATTCGAGCCAAACGGAAAAACTGTGCCCATGGAATACTGGCGCCTGCAGCAAGCGCAGCGAGGGCATGGGGATGCCGGGAAAGGGGACCAGAAGGGACGCAAGGTGTTTTTCGATTCTCTGTTCGACGCCTTCTAGCGGTTCCAGGGCTTCTTCTCCATAGCGAGCCAGGAGGTTAAAGCCTAACTGTGCATCGAAAACATCCGTCTTGAGCTTCTTGAAAGAAAGTACCGCGACGGTTTGCTGCTGCAACTCATCAATTCCCTTCTTGCCGCGCTCACTGGCCGGTTCGAAGATATGCACAATCACGCGCCGCAGGGACGCGCGACGCGAAATCACCGCGAGCAGCGCTGCGATAGCGATTGCCGCGGGATGCGCTATGACTTCGATGCGTTTCTCCAGAGGGTGCGAGCCCGGCTCGACGGTAGGGGCGCGCAAACGCGCGCCAGGCTGATCTTCCAGAGCGCCGGTAATATCGATGAGCAGCGGTCCGTCCGGGGGATTCAGCTTCAGCGCGCGCCGGCTGGAGGCGGGCGTTCCGGCCAGAAATGCCACTTGTGCTCCGGCCAAGGATTTCTCGCTGAGAGGGGTGAGGACGTCGACGTCGTCTTCCTCCATGTCCGCTAACGCGCTCAGCACCGTTGCATTCTCCGCGGAGGCCGCGATCAATTCGACGACCGGCGCGGGACTGGTTTCAGCCAGCAGTCCGCGAAGTTCGCGGGCGAGCAGCGAATCGCCTCCCACCAGGGCCACTCGTGGCCGTCGCACCGTGGGCTCAGCCAACTTGACGCTCCGCTTCCGGCGGCGTGGAGCGTATTCGCCGGCGGACGATCCCGCCGATACGAATGACGATCCCGCTGCCCACATAACATATGCACATCCCCAACAATGCGGGTTGGGAAAAGTTCCAGACCAGGTAGATCAGACTGCCCAAGAGCACCACCGTGACTGGGGAGCGTGGCTGCGACAGATTCAAGTCCTTGAAGCTTGGGTAACGCCACGTGCTCACCATCAGGAATGACAGCAATGCCATCAGCAGAAGCCACAGTGTGGCAGGCACCCAACTGCGGAGAGGATCGCTATCGGCGGCATACACGACGGACGCCACCATTCCGGCGGCGGAAGGAATCGGCAACCCGGCAAAATACTTGCGATCCGGCCGGCCAGGGTTCTTGAGTACGGGGTTGTGGGTGATGTTAAAGCGGGCCAGCCGCATGGCTCCACATAACAAATAAACGAAAACCATCGAGTAGGCGATGCGCCGTAGATATTCCAGAACCCGCGCGTCCCCCGGAATTTCGACGAATTGCACGCCCCAGGCGAAAGCCATCACCGCTGGAGCGATACCGAAGGTAATTACGTCGGCAAGCGAATCCATCTCGCGTCCAAAATCGCTCACGGTGTCGGTCATACGGGCGATGCGGCCATCCAGGCCGTCCAGAAAGACGGCGGTGCCAATGGCCAGTGCGGCGTTCTGAAAGTGCCGCGGGGCGGCGGCGGGATTGTCGTACATACGCATGGCGCCCTGAAACACCTCTAGAATGGCGTAGAACCCAAGGAAAAGATTGCCCGCCGTAAAGAACGTCGGCAGCGCATAGGCGGCGCGGCGCGGTCGCCGGTCGGGCGATTTAGGATCGATCAGATGTTCCCGCCAGGAAGTCCGTCTCATCCGATGGAGATCTCCGTTTCAACGTTCTTCATTCGCGCGATGGCAGTGGATACGGCCAAAACACGCTGACCCACGCGCACCAGGACTTCCCATTCGGGCCCCAAAAATACGTCCATCCGCGAGCCGAATTTCATCAGACCGATGCGTTCTCCCGCAGCGAGCACGTCACCCGCCTGCTTGTAGCAGACGATGCGGCGCGCGATGAGCCCGGCGATTTGCTTAAACACCACCCTCGTTGCCCGACCGCCAACGGATCCGTCAACGATCATAATGTTCTGCTCATTGACGTCGCTCGAATCCGCGCGGTTCGCGGCCAGGAACTGGCCTTTTTGATATTTGACGCATGCAAGCGTCCCGGCGATGGGGGTGCGATTTACGTGCACGTCGAAGACATTGAGAAAAATGCTGATTTGATTGCCGCCGTCCTCGGTGGCTCGAACGGCCACCACTGCGCCATCGGCGGGCGACACCGCCACGGGTCCAGGCGCTATTTCGCGATCGGGGTCCCTGAAAAAGTTCAGACAGAACGCAGCCAGGATGTAAAAGGGGACGGCCCACGGCCAACTTAGCAACCATGTAACCACCGCGCCCCCGGCCAGCAATCCCACCGCATAATAGATACCATCGACGACCATCTAACTCTTATTGTCGCATTGGGACTGGGACCGAACGAAGCGCGCCGGGGATGTCACCCACATTCTACTTCCTGATGAGAGTGTCGTCCGATAGAAGTACTCGCGAGGGGGTTTGCCGCAAGGTCGTGGCGAAGGATGCCGATCCATTGGAAGTGCGCACCCAGACAATTTGCGGCGTACCGCGGCCGAACTGGACCTCCACGGGCACATCGATAGAAAATTCTTCTTCAACGCCCTCTTGTTCCACCACTCCGGAAAGCCTGACTGCGGGAGGTGATCCTTTCGTGCTGGATCGCATCTTCACGCCAGGAACGCCAGTGGCATACACCCAGCTATCGAAAAAATTTTCAATGGCCTCCGCGGGAAGGCCCTCGGGACGGAACTCGACCGCCAGTGCGCGAAAGTCCTCGGTTGTGATGGGCCGTCCCGTAAAACGCACGCGCAGTTGCGCCAGCATGGCGATAAAGCGCCCTTCACCCATGCGCCGCCGCAGCATGTGCATGATCCAGGCGCCTTTGCCGTAAACGACGGTGCGCCACGCCTCCAGGCTGCCGGAAGCCCGCAAGCGTTCCCCCCACACTACGGGACCAGAGGATTCGCGCGATTCGAGATCACCTTCCTTGGCCAGTAATTCGGCGCGATAGTTGTCGAGTACCCGGGCCATTTCTTTCACCCCTTTTTTCTTCTCCAGCCACATCAAAGAAGAATAGTTGGCCAAGCTCTCAATCAACCATTCGTCCTCCGTGCGATCGACGGACACGACGGCGCCCCACCATTGATGAGCGGCTTCATGTGCAACAATCAACTCGGAAAAGAAAACCCGCTCGCGGGCGTTGCGCAGAGCCGCAGGACGCTGGGTCGCCTCAATATAGGCGAACGTGGAAAGGTACACCAACCCCGGAAAACCTTGCCCGAAGGTGCCGGGTATAGGCGCTACAGTAAGGGTTTTCATTGCCGGCGGACCAAAGATGCCGGAAAAGAATTCGAGCGAAGAGGTCAGGTCCGCGACGATGTCCTTTAAACGCCCAAGCGGATCGGGCGCCGGTTGCAGCACAGGTATCGGCTCTGTGGCAATCGGCGGCGAGCCGCGTCTGCCACCGGAGGGCACTGAGGCAACCAGCGGGCGAACATATACCACGCGCGGCCGCAGCGCCTCCGCCAAATGCCGGTTGCCATAGACGTCCACCGCGATGCCAGCGGCGGAACCGGAGACTTTTTCATAGTCCCCTAAGTTGAATCCGGCTGCGCTTATGGGCGTTCCAATGTGCCGGTGCGTCACACGCCAGTCGCCGTCGAGTTTATCCTCTACTACGTCCCCAGCAGTTACCAGCGTCAGGCGTTTGGGATAACGAAACGTCAAATCATAAGTAGCGGTTCCAACTCCGTGCGGATACCAACTCCCGCGTGCGTTCACGAAATACACTCCGTCGCCCGCGGTTGCGATCACATCCCCTTCGTGCTCCATTTCCACTTCATGCTCGCTATTGGCAGGGAGATCCTCAGGGGCGACCACCAGAAAGGTAGTCTCCGCGCCACGCGCGGCGATCCTGGCGCGGGGAGAATCACCGATCAGCAGTTCGGCGGGCTGCCCGTCGATTTTGACGCTGGTCAAACGCATGGATTGGGTGATGTCGAGCGGCAGAACACGCGTGGCGGCGCGGCCAATTTTAACGTTCGCGTGGGTGCGTGCTTTCACCCGCATATCGGCCGCTATCGCCGCTTCAATCCGGTAGCGGGAAAGTGTGAAGTCCGGCTCCGCGCGAGGCCCGGAGAGATTGCGTGCGCTGCGCGACGGGAAGCTGGTCCACACGTCGACAAACGGGCCGCCGTCTCTTTCAGAACGCTGGCGCACGGCGATACGGCGATTGGCGTACGCATCCAGAATCACGTCGAAATTGCCCAGTTTATTTCCACTGACCGCCAGGAACACCAATCCGTTGCCGGCCGTGCGCGGCGCAAGCAGATCCTGCACCAGACGCACTTCCATGGGACCGGCTATATTAGAAACCACGGGCGCCCATTGTGCGATCAATAAGGGCGCGGCTTCCGGAGCTTTCCTTCCGGTATCTTCACGCTGCAGCCGGGCCAGCATCTCATCGGCTGTGCCGTCGGTGAAGATCATCAGCGCTGAGCGAAGATGCTCGTCGAGCGTTGGTGATTGAGTGAACTTGGCGAGCGATTGACGCTCACTGCGAGTGGGCGGAATCAGGATAATCTCCCCGTCGCCGCCTTCGACGTCGCCGCTGAAAATGGCCCATTGCCGCTGTCCCAGAACAGGCCTTCCAAAGATTAGGTAGCCTTCGTTCAAATAAATGCGGACGTCTTCTTTGGCGAAACTGAAACCCCGCACGCGGTAGCATTCATTGGGATCGAGACCGGCCTCCCGCACCGAGCGGGCGATCTCCGTCGCAGTGAGAGCCGCCGCCCAAGCTTGCACGGAAGAGCACAGGAGCAGCGCTAAAAATGGAAAACGGGCCACGACGATTCCATTCTACTGCCCGCATTCCACGGGCGTGGAGGCGCTCAAATGAACATTTCTTCGTCGGCTGTGGCGTGCGTGGGATTGGGCCTGCCCCGCAACAGGAAACTCAGTGCGGTGCGCACGCCCGCAGCCACGGCATGAATCTGGTGGAGCGGCTTGACCACGCCGCCATGGACCATGGCGATGGTCTGCTGGGCACGGCCCATGGCGTCGTCGAGCACTAGTTCGGCGCGGTCCATTTGCACTTTGGCTCGCGTGGTTGCGTCCGCCAGCAGTTCCTCAACACGATGTAACTGCTTACCCGTGACGTCCAGGATTTCACTGGTCTTGGAAGTGATGTCGGCAATCTGCTTGCGGCTATCGTCGATTGTCTGGCGGGAGGCTTCGAGCAGCGATTCGATCTTGGGCATCAGACGCTGCACGTTTTCATTCATGCCGCGCGAAGCCCTGTAAATACCAAAGAGAAATCCCGCCTGGATCACTAAAGCCGCGGCGGCGACCACCACGAATACGGTCATTACGGTGAGCAGAGTCTGTTGGTCCATAGGCCATCCCCACACACCCGGGACGCCGGTCCAGGTGCATTTACATCTCGTTCCCCATCCGCGCGCCGGCGCGCCGTGCTTGGCGGAACTACTCTGTCGCGGGCGCGCTGGCAGCGTCCCGATATGCTTGCCGCCCAGCGTCCACCGCCGCGGTCAGGTTTTCTTTGTGGCGTTGCACTGTGGACTTACTGCGTTCCAGGGTGTCCACCGCCTGATCGCGCAATTCCTGTGCCCGGCGGCGGGCTAAGTCCGCGCCCTCATTCACTTTAGAGGTCAGAAAGTCCCGAGTCTCTTCGCCGGATTTCGGCGCGAATAGAACTCCCGCAACTACTCCCAGGCCCAAACCCAGGAAAAAATACGATAACTTGTTGTCATCCTCCATCGTCGTGGCTCCTCTCGTTATGATCTTACATCCACAGCATAACAGGGCCGGCGAGGATTGGACATATCGTGCACGATAATAAACGCTGAAGCAAATCGCGAGAGGCCGGCGCGCCGGTCAGGAAGATTCGCGCAAGCGCTGCGCGGCCTTAAGGGCCCGCGCGAAATCCTCATGCAAGTCCGGGAGTTCGGCACGGATGGTTTGCAGTTTCTCAATATACCGCGCCAGTGCCCCGTCGATTTGTGTCCTGTTCGTGGCAAGGATATCGCGCCAGATATCGTAAGAGCTCAGCGCGAGGCGGGTCATATCCAAAGCGGCGGGTCCTGCCACCGCGGCGGAATCGTCCAGCATGAGCGCCAGCGTGGTGGAGAGCAGTTGCGGGAGATGAGACACGGCTGCCACACGGCGGTCATGTTCCTCCGCATCCATGCGCACGATCCGCGCGCCGATTTTGGCAATCCACGCTTCGATCTCCGCATCGGCCGACGTAAGCACATATGGACGGCCGCGAAACAGATCGGCATCGGCTGACTCAGCTCCTCGCGATTCCTTACCCGCCATGGGATGGCCGCCCACGAAGCGGCCACGCCGAATGTACTGCGTGGCGCGCTCCACAATAGCGCGCTTGGTGCTCCCGGCATCCGTGATGAGAGTGCCGGGCCGGACGTATTGGTCGATCTCTTCGATTGTCGCGAGAATTCGTTCAATGGGTTGCGCTAGATAAACTAGGTCGGCTCGCGCGGCGGCCTGGGCCAGAGGCAGGTCCTCATCAATCGCACCCCGTTCGATTCCGGCTTGGATCGCGGCCGGCGAACTGACGCCCACGATTCTCCCGGAGTATCCAGCTTTGCGGACGGCGAGCGCGAAAGATGCGCCAATCAGGCCCACACCTACTATGGCGATCACTGCCTGCGCCTCTGATTCTGAAACTCCCGCATTTCCCGCATCAGGCACTCAAACATCCGGCGCATGGATTCGTTTTCCAGCGGACCTGGATTGTCGTGCGTCACGTTGCGAATCACGTGATCCTCCCGATTCGGCTCATGCACCGGCATGGCTAGCACATCCTTCATGCGCAAGACTTCCTCGACGATGTGAGTCCTTTGATTCAGCAGGTCGCGCAATTGGAGATCAATCGCGTCGATCCTTCGGCGGCATTCGGCTAGCGCTTGTTCGGCTTCGGCTGGCGTCAATGGCACGTCGTCGTCCCTATCTTGTCCTCATAGCGACGCGCTGCGGGCGGCAGCCGCGCCATCCATGGCCTGGCGCAGCTCGCGCGCGAACGCTTCAATCCGCGAGTCATCCGCATTTTCGGAAATCAAGCGGACAATCGCGCTTCCCACGACCACACCGTCGGCCATCATAGCAACGGTGGCAGCCTGTTCGGGGGTCGAGATACCAAAGCCCGCCGCCAGCGGAAGATTCGTGAACTTGCGGGTGGATTCCACCAATGGCGCGAGCGTATCCGCCAGCGCCGCGCGCTCACCCGTGACACCCGTGCGCGAGACCAGGTAAACAAATCCGCTGGAATACTGCGCGACCAGCTTCAGGCGCCGCGGCGTGCTGGTGGGCGCAGCCAGGAACACGGTGTCCAATCCTGCTTCGCGGATCGGCTTCATGTAAGGCGCGGCTTCTTCCACGCTCAAATCCGTCAACAGGACACCATCGATTCCGGCGCTTTTCATGTCGCTCGCGAGCTTTTCAAATCCGTAATGCAATGCCGGGTTCATATACGTGAACAGCAGAAGTGGAATCTGGGAAGTCTCACGAATCTTACGGGCGATATCGAGCACTTTGACTAGAGTGGTCCCGGCTTTCAACGCCCTGTCCGACCCGGCTTGAATTACCGGACCATCCGCGACTGGATCGGAAAATGGCACGCCGAGTTCAATAAGATCCACTCCACCGCGTTCGAGCGCGGCGACGATCGCGGGGGTGCGCTCGGGGCTCGGATCGCCCGCCGTCACATAGGCGATAAACGCCGCGCGCCTGGGCGATCGCAGGGATTCAAACAGGGATTGAATTCGATTGGTTGGCATCCGGTTGGTCAAGTTCGGGCAAATGTTCGCGATAAATATCGGTGTCTTTGTCGCCGCGCCCTGAGATGTTCACAATGAACAACTGCCCTTTGGCGGAAGGCGCGCGCTTCAACACTTCCGCGACCGCGTGCGCGGACTCGAGCGCCGGGATGATTCCCTCGGTACGTGCGAGGCGCAGGGCCGCGGTAAGCGCTTCCGGATCGCTGGCCTTGGTGTATTCGGCGCGATTGCGGTCATGCAGCCAGGAATGTTCGGGTCCGACGCTCGGGTAATCCAGGCCAGCAGAGACCGAATGCGTGGCCGCAACCTGGCCGTCATCGTCTTGCAGAAGATAACTGTGTGTCCCGTGCAGCACTCCAGGCGACCCGCCGGCAAATCGCGCGGCATGTTCACCGAGGGCCCCGCTTCGCCCGCCGGCTTCGACGCCGATCAGCTTAACGTGCTCATCGCCGATGAAGGCGTGGAACATGCCAATGGCATTGCTGCCTCCGCCCACGCAGGCGAATAGTTGATCCGGCAAGCGGCCTTCGCGCTTCAGAATTTCCGCGCGTGCTTCGACGCCAATGCAGCGATGGAAATCTCGCACCATCGTCGGATAGGGGTGCGCGCCCAGCGCGGAGCCCAGCAAATAGTAGGTGCTGTGGACATTCGTCACCCAATCCCGCATCGCTTCACTAATTGCGTCCTTGAGCGTCCGGCTGCCCGTAGCGACGCCTACGACTTTGGTCCCCAATAAACGCATTCGAAATACGTTGAGCCTTTGGCGGCGCATATCTTCTTCGCCCATATAGACGATGCATTCCAGGCCGAACAAAGCGCAAACGGTGGCGGTGGCGACTCCGTGCTGCCCGGCGCCGGTTTCCGCGATAATGCGTTTCTTGCCCATGCGGCGTGCGAGCAGCGCCTGCCCCAGGCAGTTATTGATCTTGTGCGCACCTGTGTGCAGCAGATCTTCGCGCTTTAAGTAAATACGTGCACCGCCCAGGGCTTCACTCAGGCGCTTCGCGAAATACAGCGGCGTGGGACGGCCGGCATAATTCGCGAGCAGGTCGGCAAGTTCCGCTTGAAACTCCGGGTCGGCCGAGGCCTGTCGATACGCGTGCTCCAATTCTTCCAGCGGCGCCATGAGCGCTTCGGGAACGAAGCGCCCGCCGTACGGGCCGAAGTGCCCGGTGCTGTCCGGTTGCGAAATAATCATTGGGCCTCCCGCGCGGCCTGAATGAAGGCGCGCATTTTCGCGTGGTCTTTAACCCCGGGCGCTGTTTCAAGACTCGAACTGGCGTCCACGCCCCACGGTCGCGCGACGCGGATCGCCTCCGCGACGTTCGACGCGTCCAGCCCTCCGGCTACGATCAACTTCGCTGCGGAATTGCGCGCAAGCAACCAATTGAAAGTCACACCATTGGCAAGGCCGTCGAGCAGCACGGCTTCGGCATCATGCTCTAGCAGATCTTGCGCTAACAGATCTTTGGCCGGCAAAGGCATGCGGAACGCGCGCCATACACGCACGCCCCGCGGGGCTTCGCCGCCATAAATTTGCGCCACATCCAGGCAGGCGGCACGCATCACAGCATCCACAGACGCCGAAGTCTCATTGACGAATATGCCAACTTTCCACACATCCAGCCCCTGACCCATTTCCGCAGCCGCCGCTGGTTCCACGTAACGTGGGCTGGTCGGATAGAACACGAAGCCGATAGCCGAGGCTCCTTCCCGGGCGGCAGTCTCGGCGTCTTCGCGGCGCGTAATCCCGCAAATTTTGACCATCATGACCGCAGCGCCCGTAACGCAGCGGCGGCGTCGCCCGATTTCATGAGATGTTCGCCCACCAGAAACGCATCGAACCCGGCCGCGCGCAAACGCCTCACATCTTCGAAGGAATGAATGCCGCTCTCGGCGACCTTGACGGCGCTGCCTGGAATTCTGTCGGCCAGCCGGAGGGACGTGGTAAAGTCCACGTCAAACGTATGTAAATTACGGTTGTTCACGCCGATGAGGTCCGCGCCCGAATCCATTGCCGAACGCAGTTCATCCGCGTCATGCACTTCAACCAGCGCGGCCATGCCATAGCTGGCAGCCAATTCACGGAAGCGGCGCATCTCGGAGACGGTTAAGATCGCCGCGATCAACAGGACGGCGTCCGCGCCGTGCGCCGCCGCTTCCACAACGTGAATTTCATCCACCGTAAAATCCTTGCGCAGGACGGGAATTCGGACTGCTTCTCGCGCCAACGCAAGATCGTCGAGCGTGCCTTGAAAAAACTGAGCGTCCGTCAAAATGCTGAGTGCCGCCGCTCCACCGGCGGCGTACGATTGAGCAATCTTCACCGGCAAGTAATCGCCCGTAAACACACCCTTGCTGGGGGACGCCTTTTTCACTTCGGCGATGATCGCGGGAGGCTGGGCTTGCAAAGCCGCCCTAAAATCGCGCGCGGGCGAACGATCCGCGGCTCTTCGTTCCAATTCCGGCCGCATCGCGGAAAGGTGCGCCAAATCGGCGCGTTTGTGGCCGACAATACGAGCGAGAATGTCAGGAACCGCGACAGCCATGAAGGAGAAACTTCATGGTAACACCACCTGCACGCGTATCCCAGTTCCCGGATCGGCATGCAAAGTAAATCCCCCGGCGTGGGCTTCCACGATCCGCCGTGCGCTCTCCACGCTCAGCGCGGCCCCGGCGCCGAGCGATGCTTCGGAGCGGTGGCCTGGAGTGGAAGTTGCGAACTCCAAAAATACCGCGCCGTCTTTCCATGTGCGGATGCGCAACGGATGCCCAGCGCTTGAATTTTGCGTCATCAGTATCAACAGATTCTCGACCAGCGCGCGCGCCTGCGCCGGATCAAGCTGCACCAGGGGCAAATCGCCGTCCAAATCAAGCTGCGGTTGCGGTTCCCCAGCGGCACTCCGCACAGCGACGGCCTGCGTGATCACTTCCTCCAGATCCAGAGCCTCGGGCATCGGCGTATCGTCACCCGTCAGCCGCAGACCGCAGGACAAGATCCAGTTCGATTGTTCGATCAACTGGCGGATGCGTCCCGCATGCTCTCGCGCGCGGTCTTCGTGCGGCGGCAGCACCATGCCGAGATAGTAGGCGATCGATTCAATCGCACTCAGCGGCTGGCGCAACTCGTGCACCAAGTCTTGCAGTACCGCTGTTTCCAGCAATGGAGCCACTGCCGGCTCCAAGCGAATTCCGGTGGAGGAGTTCATGATCGATTCAAACGGGGGATGAACGTTGTTGTACCGCGAAGCGATGGAAGAGTCAAGCGTGGCCTCTTCGCTTCGCATTCTCTCTATTGTTTCGCTAGCACCGAAATCGTCGTCAAATTCCCCGCTGGAGTGGCGCGTAATCCGATGACGCTGATGCGCCCCCCGCCCGGAGTCACAAACTCGACCGTACCGCGCTTGCCCGCCACTGCCGGATATTGGTCAGGAAGCATGAATGACGTCTGGCCATTGCCTGGCAGGCTGATCGACGTGCTCTGCAGCAGCGTCCCCGCGTCATTCCGGATCACGACAGTAACTGCCGCCGGTGCAATGTCTGCGTTAGCGAGTGCGAGTCCAGTGGTTAACCCACTCGTATTGTCAAACGGCAGCACGTAGGAGTTCGCGGTGCGCTGCTCCAACGGCACCGATGCTTCCTGACCAAACTGTGTCCAGCGAAAAATTCCGAAAGCATCCACACTCCCGTTCGTGGATAGCTTCGCGGAACCCACTACTACTGGCAGGGATGAATCTCCAGCCGTTTCGATGAGCAGAGACGCCCCCGCCGCCAGCGTTCTGGAAAATAAATTCGCGCTGAAAGATTCCCCCGTTTGCGGCAAGCCCAACGGCACGGTAAGAGGGGTGCCGTTTTGAGCGAAGAAGCTCAGCGTTGCAAGGGCCGGAGCTGTACCTGTATTCACCAGCGTAAAGCTATTGGTAAAGCCCCCGTTAAACAACAAGTGCGCCACGGATCCGCCACCAGCAGTGGTTTCCGTAAGAACTGGCAAGGTTGTGAGGGCAGCGCCATTGGCCCGCAGCCCCAGCGCGCTGATGTGCCCCCCCGCAGGGGTTTGAAATTCAATCACGCCACGCTGGTTTAAGGTCGCGGAATAGAGATCGGCCAGCATGAACGTCTTGTGTCCAAACGCGGGCAGATTCACTTGGGCGCCTAGCACGGCGCTACCGGTGCTATCGCGGATGGTCACGGGAATATTCGCGGAGGAACCGGCCAGATTCGCCAGCGCAACCCCTGTGGCGATCGCGCCGGTATTGTCGAACGCCAGTATGTACCGGTTGGCATCGCGAGACTCCAGAGGGACTACCGCTTCCCATTGATGGACCGGATTGCTGAAAATGCCAAAGGCCTTGATGCCGGCGGTGGGCTGCAGATTGCCCCATCCCTGGAGCGTTGGGGCGGAGTCGGCGGCGGCGCTCTCCACAACCAGTTGTGCCCCGGGATTCAAACTGCGGCTCAGAGTGGAAGCAGTAACGCCAACGGCCGCCGGCGTCTGCGGAAATGTCATGGGCAGATTCAAAGGAGTGCCGTTGTCACCGAAGAAATTCATGGAAAGTGAATTTGCGACGGTCCCCAGGTTTAGAAACGTCAGGCTCGTTTTCCATGTCCCGCCCGAAGCGATCTGCGCAAGAGATCCTCCCGTGGAAGGATCCTGCACTACTGAGAAAGTAAGTCCAGCGATATTCAAAGTGGCGGTCCGAGGCGTCAAGGATGCGAGAGCGGACACAGCGTAACCCACCATTCCATTTCCGCTTCCGGAACTTCCGGAGGTGACCGTTAACCATGCCGCATCGCTCACCACCGTCCAAACGCATCCGGGCGGCGCGGTTACCGTGATGCCCCCAGCGCCGCCGGCGGCTCCGAGAAATGCGTTGGTCGAACTGAGCGCATAACTGCAGGCGCTACCGGCGGATTGCTGAACGGTGAACGCTTGTCCACCGATGGTCAGTGTCCCCGAGCGCGCGGCAGCAGTGGAGTTCACAGCGACCGAATACCCCACCCCGCCGTTGCCGCTTCCCGAATTTCCTGACGTGATGGTCACCCATGTGGCATTGCTAATGGCAGTCCAGCCGCACCCCGCGGGCGCCGTCACCGCGACCGATGCGGTTCCGCCGGCCGGATTGAAATTCGCGCTCGTAGGTAACAAGAAATAACTGCACGAACCGTTACCGGACTGCTGGACTGTGTACGATTGCCCCGCGATGGTCATGGTGCCGCTGCGAGGGGATGCGGACATATTGGAGGCGACGGAGTAGCTCACGCTCCCGTCTCCATTGCCAGAGCTACCGGAAGTCACCGTGATCCAGGCGTCGTTGCTCGCGGCCGACCAGGCGCAGCCTGGAGACGAGAATACACTCGCTGAACCCGTCCCTCCGGCGGCTCCAAAACTTTGGCTCGTGCTCCCCAATGAATATCCGCAGCCGTTCCCCACCGTCCACATCCCCAGCGGTATCGTGTCGCTGGGTGCAGGCGCGTCGAATTGGGCGCTAATGCGATGTGACCCGCTGAAGGCCAGTGCAAAGGAGACGCGCAACGTAATGGTAAGCTGGCTGCCGGAACCGACGATCGAACTGCCGGTGGAAAAGAGCGTGCACTGACTGTTGGAAACGCTCTGGCCGGGACTCAAAAGATTGATGCCGGAAAGTGACGTCGATCCTGAATCGTTCAGCAAGAATGCCGTGCCCGAGGAACGCGTGATATTAATCATGCATGTATTGGGAGCATGCATGCCTATATCCGAAAAGGCGATTAATGCGCGGCTGATATTCTGAAAGCCGCTGGGGTTCTTCGCTATAAACGTAAATTGGCCGGATGTTCCGGAACCCTGCCGGGGGGTGACGCTAATGGCCGAAGCGCCAGAGCCTTCCTGGACGAACGGAACACTTTGCCGCTGGACCGTAATGTAACCGTTGCGTTGCGGCTGTCCGTTGTTTGAAAAAACCGTGAACGGCACGGATCCGTTTCCTTGGCCCGCGGACGATCCGGTCAATACAATCCAACCAAAGGTGGTCGATGCCGTCCAGGAACAAGTGGATGGGGCCGTGACGGTGATACTCCCACTCCCGCCGGCCTGGGGGAAGGCGACAGGCGCCGCGCTGAGGGTCGCGCACGCTGGATCGTACGTTACGGTAACGGAGACTCCAGATGTGCTCGCACTATTCACAGCGATGCGAAGCAAAGAGTATGGGTCAGACCAGGAATTGCCCGGTGTCAGCAAGGCATCGCCGAATTGATTCGGCTGGGAGACCGGAGTGAAATCCAACAGATTCGTTCGAGTCGGCTCAACTAGCGCGTCTTCGTAGTGAATCAGGGCGCCCTGGAAGATATTGGTGGTCATTGAGTTCTGCAGAAAAGACAAGGAACTATCCATGTCCCCTAGCGGTTGCCGGTATTCCAGCCAGAGCCAGGAACTCGTGGCGGCATCGCGCAGAACTCGCAACGCGCGCAGGCCGCTCGAATTCTCGAATGGAACAATATTGAATACCCCGCTGGTCTGCGCTTCCTGATACGCGCCATTCGCCAGCCATCGGAGCGCCAAACTCTTGTGGGCCGCGGAATATTGGCCTCCGATCGGTTGGCCATTGAAGGATGCGCCCGTCTGCCCCATGATGGAAAATGGATCTCCATATTCCACACTGGCGCCGGTGATTCCCACCCGTCCCAGCGGAACTCTTCCAAAATCATCCGTATCCGCGTGGTGCAAGCCCAGGTTGTGGCCGAATTCGTGAGCGAATACACCCACCAACAATTGAGTCTTGCTGTTTGAGAATATTGGCAACCAGCTCACGGAGGCGTTGACGGTACCATCTGGGGTGACTTCAGTACGGCAACCAATGGTGCCAAGACCTTCGAACATGCAGGACGAGACCGGGAAAACAACGATGATGCGCCTGTATTGCGTGAAGTTTATGGAGGCATCGGCCGCCCCTATTGCGGCGTCCAGCAAAAGTTCGTATTGATCGCATGAATAGTTCTGCGTCAAAGCGAAGGGACCGAAAACCTGTCCCGCCACCGATGTTTGCCCGTGTGACATTTCCTGCGTCACGCGATTGAGCGAATCCGTAGCCAGCGATCCCGAACTAGTTCCGAAAAATTCCTGCTGAAAATACGACGGGGTAAAGCCGGCGGGAAATACCGGCCGGGACGGTGTAGTCACCAAGATCACGGCTGTATCCTGAACGCCGATGGTGCTGCATTCCGGGCCTGCCGCCGCGACGTCCGCGGCAGCTACCCTAGCCTCCGCACGGACCTCGGGAGAAACACGCATGGCCGCAATACGTCCCGCAAGCTGAACACCATGAATCGTCATGCTGGCAGAAGAGGACGGCGCCGCGCCAGCGCCGAAGAACACTTCCCAGCTCGTCCCGTTTGCCCGCATCGAGTAGCGGTGGCGGCTGCGATTCGAGGCGAAATCGTCTTCAATGGAAACGCTCAGGACCCCGGTCCAATCGCCCTCCTGTTCAAGCCCGGATTGCGGAGAGGCAGCCCGAATTTGTGCAGCGAGTGACGCGTTCAATTGCAAGGCTGCCGCGCGGCGCGGATCGGCGGCGATCAAGTCACGCAGCAGAGCGCCGCGCTCGGAAAGGACTTGGGCCACGCCCGGAGCGTCTGGAACCAGGCTTGTGAGCGATTCCAATTGCGCATTCAAATCCGCGATACGGTCCGCCAGTTCATCCGGCGAGCGAAACTGCTGGCCCCACGATGATGCACATAGGGCAAGCCCAAGTACAATCCACCACGCGGAACACTTCTCAGGTCGGCGGCGCAACATTTCGCGAAACTCCTCCGTTAGCAAGGTGGCCAGGAAACGTCAGCAATCGCCGCAAGTGACGGCACCGAGCCACTGGCTAGTGGTACCGCGCCAATCACCCTGCCCCCAGCCGGTGCGTCCTGGCCTGCCGAAACGGCTTGCACTTCATGAGCGATAAACAACAAAAGACCAGTATATTGATTCCGCCATCCCAAGACACAACATGGGCGAACCGCCGCGTTGTCAAGAAGACTGATCGGGCGTACCGGAAAGAAACATGAAACCGCTCACCCATTCATAACGAAGCGACTAAGACACAACTCGAATACCAGCGCGGAATCACAACCAGAGAAGTGAATTCGCTTGGGAGCACGACGAAGTAGGATTTCGGACTGCCGAACGGCGGCGTGTATTGAGTCGCCTGCGCTCCGCGCGGTTGGTTCTTTGGATGGAATGTAGGACTAAGGGACCTTGTTCTTACGACGCCCGGTTTCCAATCATGCCATGCTCTATTGCGAAACGCACCAAGTCGCTCGAACCGCGCAACTTCAGTTTCTTGAGGATATGACTGCGGTGCGCGTCCACTGTATATGGACTGATCTTAAGCGCAGCCGCCACGTCTTTGGCAGTGGCGCCTTCCGCGAGATGTTGCATGATCTGACGCTCCCGGTTTGTCAGCAAATCAATGGGCTGGCGGACAAAACTTCGGTAGTCGTTCAGGACCGTGTCGGAAATTGCGGGGCTCAGAGACCCTTCGCCGCGCGCCACGGCCCGTACCGCCGTGACGAACTCCGTGTCAATGGAATCCTTCAGCACGTACCCCCGGGCGCCCGCCCGCAGCGTCTCGCGCACATAAACGGAGTCCTTATGCATACTCACCACCAGGATCTGACTCTTCGGCATTTCCTGAATGATGCGACGCGTGGCTTCCACTCCGTTCAGTCCCGGAATGCCGATGTCCATGACGATCACATCGGGCCGGAGCGTGAACGCGGCCTGGATGGCATCCTCCCCGTTCGCGGCCTCCCCCACCACTTCCATATCGGGCTGGCTGGTCAAAATATGGCGAAGCCCGCTGCGGAAGAGAGCGTGATCATCCACCAACAGAGTACGTATTTTGCGCGCCATGCCTGGTGAGTGAAATAACGCTGGAGTCACTAGACCCACAATAGCGCAGGCCGCTGCGGCGTAAACACCCCAAAGACCTGTACCTTTCCGTACAGAACTACCTGTAGATAACCAGTAACACCCCTAGAATTAACTACTTGTTTGCCATGCATCCATTTTCAAGAACCGCTTCTCTGCTCAAACTGAAGCTGGACAGAGTGCGTATGCTAAACCGACTTAAGCTTTTCCTCACCATATTCGACAATCGGTTCGAGGATCTGGAGCGACACAACTGGAAATCCACGGTATATCGGGACTTTAGCGCCGGATTGATCACTGCGATGACAGCCATCCCCATGGCCATGGGATTCGCGATGGCGTCTGGATTGCGCCCGGAACAGGGGATCATCGCCGGAGCCCTCGCGTGCGCCGTGGGCCGTACGTTCGGAGGATCGAAGTACCAAGTGTACGGACCCACGGCGGCCTTCATTCCCCTGATCGCGGCCATTATGGCCAAATACAATCATTCGTTCCTGGTGTTGGTTTCCATTCTGGCGGGTATCATATTGATGATTATGGGCCTTGCTGGGATGGGCAAGATTGCAAAGCTGGTGCCCAACTCCATCGTGGTTGGCTTCACGGTGGGCATCGGGGTGGCGATCGCTATTTCCAATCTGGACTCCGTGCTCGGCATAAAAACCGAAGGGAATGGGCTAGTTGCGACCTTTACGGGCATCGCGCAAAACCTTGGCCAAATCCAATATGCCGCTGTAATCATTGGGTTGATGACGTTTCTGGTCACGCGCTACCTGTTGAAAGTTTCCATCTTCATCCCCGCCCCCTTGGTGGCGCTCAGCCTGGGTGTCGGCCTGTCGGTCACGGTTTTCGCCGGGCAGAACCTGATGACCATCAAGAGCGAGTACGGGGCCATCCCAACCAACTTCTTCAAGTTCACCCCTCCCGCAATGCCGGCGTTCTCCAATGAGTTGCTGCTGGACATTTGTTATTTCGTAGTGGCCATCGTCTTTGTCTCCGGCGTGGAGAGCCTGTTGTGTTCGTCGATGGCGGACCGCTTGGCCGGCAACCGCCGTACCCCCTTCAATCCGGACAAGGAATTCTGGGGACAGGGATTGGTGCAGATCATTACACCACTTGTCAACGGATTCCCCTGCACCGGAGCGCTGGCGCGCACGGCCACCAGCATCAAGTCGGGCGCTCTGACGCCGCTGGCAGGGTACTTCAAGTGCGTTTTGAAACTGGCGCTGGCCTATTACCTGGCCACGTATTTGGAACTGGTTCCCATGGCGTGCATTGGCGGCATTCTCTTGTGGGTGTCCACCAACATGGTGAAGGTATCCGAGATCAAGCATGTGATGGCCGCGAGCCGGAGGCATGCGCTCCTCATGGCTTACACGGCCATTATGGTGCCGGCCACCGACTTCCTCACGGGAGTGCTCTCTGCGCTCACCATTTACCTGGTCTTCCGGAAGTATTTCGGCGAAATGCCCATACCCGGAGCCGTCGCCGCTCCGCAGCTGACACGTATGGATCAGCCGGAGCCAGTGGCAGCGGCCTAAAGCCGACGCCGAAGGAAGGGCCTTGTATGACCGAACTCGAAACCATCGCCGTGGCGCTCAGTTGCTCTGAGACGGACGCCGGACTCATCGCCTACGCGGGCCTATTGGCGCGTCTGAGCGGAGCGCGCGAAGTACGCTTCGTTCATGTTCAAAAGCCTGGGTCCCCAGCGGAATCGTCCGCGGCCGCGTTGCGCGCCCAGATGCGGTCCAAGGTAGCGGCTCACTTCACCCATACGGCGCACACTGAGTGTGATGTCTTGGAAGGACCTTTGACGGACCGTTTGCTGGATTACATCACGGATCTGGAAGCGGACATCATCGTCCTGGGCGGCAGACGCCGTGTGTTGGGCGCACGCCTGGCCATGCTGGCGGAGTGCTCGGTAGCGGTGATTCCGGACAACGCCCCGGCCACGCTGACCCATATGCTAGTGGCGCTCGATTTCTCCCCGGCCGCCAACCACACACTGGAGTGGGGGACGAGCTTGATCGCCGGCGAATCCGGCGTGGTTTGCACTGCCCTCCATGTGATGACGCACGAATCCGCGGACATCTTCACGGAATCCGACGCGGAAATGCAATCCGGACAAGCGGAGGCGATGCGGAAACTACTGGCGCGCACGGATCGCAATGGGGTAGCGGTGGAAGCCCTGCTGGCAGACGTCCAGACCTCCCAGGACGTGGGCCGGCGCCACCGTTTCTTCCCGTCCGCGGCCATTGGCGGCTCTGACGTAGCTCACTCCGTTGTGGGGGAAGCCACCCGCATACAAGCCGATTGCATCGTGATGAGCACGCGCGGACGCAGCGCGTCGGCATCCATCTTGCTGGGCAGCGTTACCGAGAAGGTGATTGAGAGGTCCCCGGTGCCTCTGCTGATTCACAAACACGCCGGGGCGCGGCTCGGCTTAGCCGATATTCTGCTGAACCGGGCTGGCCGATCTTCATCGCTCAAGGCGAACTAGACATGAGCAGTATCCTAGTCGTTTGCCAGACTCAGGATTGCGCCGAACTCGGCTTAAGCGTTGGTTCCGATTTAGCGCTCACGTGCGGCGCGAAAATGCATTTGGCACATCTGCCCAAGCCGCCTCCGGCTGCATGGATTCCGAACGAAGGTGCGCTTTCCGACGTGCTATTCCAGCAGCGAAATGACAGCGGCCCCATCGCGACGTTCGGCCCGTCCCGGCCTTCCGCACGCTTGAAATGGACTGCCGAAATGGATCACGTAGTGGATCTTCGATGGGAGCTGCGGGGGGACGATTTTCTGGAAGAGCTGGTGGCGCGCATCGAAAACCTCCGCCCGAACTTGGTATTGGCAGCGAACCCTGGTTTGGCGCGCACCCTCATTGCACGCACGCGCGCGCCGATTTGGGCGGTTCGGGAACAGCACCGCCAGCGTGCCTGGTTTTCCATGAAACGAATTCACTGCGCAGCTAGGGGATCCACCGCAATCGCCTGGTCCTGGTGGATGGCCAGCCGCACCGGAGCCGAGCTGGAAATCGGAACCTCCATTCGCGGCGGGCAGGACGACGCCGACGTGACCGTAGTGGGACGTGGCGCGGCAAGCATATTCTCGCGCTCGCTGGCCAGTCTTACCGCGCGAGCGGTCGTGGTGATTTAGACATCCCGGCAACACCCTCCGATTGACAGCGCCGGAACGGTGCACCGCAAGGCCTGTAGAGTGAGCAGGCGGCCGGGTCTCCCACAATTCTTGATTTAGGCGAGGATCACCGGTAATCCAAACACTGTAAAGCACCGATGAATGAGGCGGACGCTCCTATGTTCATCTGCCCCACCTGCTATCGCGAAATCGAGGAGCCAGAGTATATCTACGGTCTCTTCCGTCCGTTCCATGGCGGATTTGGGCGCAGGGGACCTTATCCTGTTTGCCCTTGCGGAAAGGCGCTGACCAGTTCCATCGTGGGAAATTTTTCGGAGCTCTCCATGCTTGCGGCGTCGCTGCGCGGGCTGGGCGTGAGCTTGGTCTGCCTAGTGCTGGCGGCAACCGCGGATATGAGAATGCATCTGCAAAATATCCAGATTACGATTCTGCCCATCACCATCGGGCTGTTCTCTCTTTCCGGCATGATCGCGCTGTGGAGAGGATTCTTGTGGAGTTCACAGCGTGCACCGGTTACCAGGCTGGCTCCCCGGGCTTATGGCGCGGCTGCTGGGTTCTTGATTCCCTCGGGCGCGCTCGCGGCAGCGTTTCTATTGGGCGGGATGCGTGATTTTTCGTTCTTCCAACGGGTGCTGGAGCGGGTGTTTTCCTAACGAATGCATGGGACATACGCCCACACGCGCTTGCGGTAATCTTCATACTGCTTGCCGAAGCGCGCGATCAGGAGTCGCTCTTCGGCGTGGACGCGAGTCTCCTGGCCGATCAGAAAAATCGTGAGCGCGATTCCAAGCCGCAGCCATGGCGTCAGGAGAAGGCCGGTCGCCAGAAACAGCGCCAGCATCGAAGCGTAGATGGGGTGACGCACCAGACGGTAGGGTCCGGATTGAATCAATTCGTGGTCCGCGTTGAGGCCGGCTTGCACGCGCCACTGTTTTCCGAGCGCCGGAATGGCCCACCAGATCAGCACTAACGAAACCGCGCCAAACGCGAACGCGGCGACGAGCCAGTAAGCGCCGGAGCGCATTACACCAACGCCTGTTTGCGACCAGATCAGCGCATAGGCGATCACTTGGAGTGCGACACCCCACGCGCCGGCCGGTGCAATCACTGCCGCTTGCTGGCGTGGACCGCGGGCACGGCGCACAAGAAACGGGAGCGCCCACAAGACCCATACGGCAATCAGCGCGACAAATACCGCTGGGTTCGTCACATGGGAACCTTACTCAAAATGCTAGGATCGTTTCGTGGAAGAACCTGAAGTTTATTCTCTCATTGGTGACGAAGGCTTCGCTCGCCTGATCTCGGCTTTTTACCGGCTGGTGCCGCTTGACGACATACTGGGGCCGATGTATCCCGCCGAGGATCTCACTGGCGCCGAGCAGCGCCTGCGCGACTACCTGATCTACCGCTTTGGAGGCCCGCAGACCTACATCGAACAGCGCGGACACCCACGCTTGCGCGCACGGCACTTCCCTTTCGCCATCACCCAAGTGGCCCGGGATCGGTGGATGCACCTGATGGACAACGCCTTCGCCGAAGCGGCTCTGCCTGAAGCCGCGACCGCGGCGCTGCGCCAATTTTTCGAAGGCATGTC
The DNA here is from genome assembly GCA_902826605.1 of uncultured Acidobacteriota bacterium. Lineage (GTDB taxonomy): Bacteria > Acidobacteriota > Terriglobia > Bryobacterales > Bryobacteraceae > Palsa-187. Next base: position 48,253 of record CADEFM010000007.1, on the reverse strand, counting down.
CACGTTCATGATCAATCGCGAAATCGCCGTCCACTAGCCCATGCGCGCGATTTTGTTTGACATGGACGGTGTTCTGTATAATTCTGGCCAACGCATCGAAGGCGCATCGGAAACGCTCGCATGGGTGCGCGCGCAGGGCATTCCGCACTTATTCGTCACGAATACCAGTTCGCGAAGCCGCGAATCTCTCGTTGAAAAACTGGCGGGCTTTCAAATTCCGGCACGCGTGGAGGAATTCCTGACGCCACCTTCGGCAGCAGCGGAATGGCTGCGCGCTTGCGATAGCGGCTCTATCGCGCTGTTTCTGCCGCCCAAGGCGCACTCTGAGTTTGCAGGGTTGGACGTGCTCCCGGATCACGCCGAGAAGGGCGCGCGCTATGTGATCGTCGGAGATCTTGGTGAAGCCTGGGATTTTCGCGCACTAAACCGCGCGTTCCGCCTGTTGCGGGAACCTGGCGCGGAGTTGATCGCGCTCGGCATGACGAAGATGTGGCAGGCGCCCGATGGACTGCGGCTGGACGTCGCGCCCTTCGCCGCCGCGCTCGAACACGCCACCGGTAAGCCGCCGCTCGTTTTCGGCAAACCGGACGCTCTGTTCTTTCAAGCCGCGGCACAAAGGCTTGGCGTCACACCCGCGGAAATTGTGATGATCGGCGATGATATCGAAATCGACGTCGCGGGAGCGCAGCATGCAGGAATGAAGGGCGCGCTGGTGCGCACGGGTAAGTTTCGGCCCCTGGACCTGGAACACGACGTCGTTCCCGACGCGGTATTGGACTCCGTTGCAGCGCTTCCAGCGTGGTGGAGAAAGGAATCAATATGAGCAAAATCGCGGTTGTCACCGGAGCGGGCAGCGGCATCGGCCGCGCGGTCGCGTTGGGGTTGCAGGCGGAGGGCTACTCGGTGGTCATCGCCGGACGCCGCCCCGACGAATTGCGCACCACCGCTAGTATCGCTTGCAATGCGCCCGAAATGGAGGTGGTCCCAACCGACGTCGGCCAACCCGATCAAGTGGGTGCGCTGTTCAATCGAGTGAAGACCAAGTTCGGCCGTTTGGATCTGCTGTTCAATAACGCCGGTATCGGTGCGCCGCCGATCCCGATGGAAGACTTGACCTATGAACAGTGGAGCGCCGTGCTGGCCGTGAATCTAACCGGTTCTTTCCTGTGCGCGCAGGAGGCTATACGCATCATGAAGGCGCAGGAACCGCGCGGCGGGCGCATCATCAATAACGGCTCCATTTCCGCGCATACGCCGCGTCCGTACTCGGCGCCCTACACGGCTACCAAACACGCGATTACAGGATTGACTAAGGCCATTTCGCTCGATCAGCGGGCGCATGATATCGTGTGCGGACAGATCGATATCGGCAACGCGGTTTCGCCGCTCACCGAACGCATGACCAAGGGCATGCCCCAACCCAACGGCCAGATCGTCCCCGAGCCGCGGCTGGACGTGCGCCACGTAGTGGACGCTGTGCTGTATATGGCCAAGCTGCCGCTGGAAGCGAATGTGCAATTCATGACCGTGATGGCCTCAAAGATGCCGTTCGTGGGCCGCGGCTAGGGGCGTGACGTAAAATAGAAGTTTCCGGAACAATCCATGAGCGACGTGTTTATTTGCGACGCCGTCCGCACGCCTTTTGGCCGCTATGGAGGCATGCTGGCCAATATTCGCGCCGATAATCTTGCGGCTCTCCCGCTAAAGGCGCTCATGGAACGTAACCCAGGCGTGGATTGGGCTGCGGTGGACGACGTAGTTTACGGCTGTGCCAACCAGGCCGGCGAAGACAATCGCAACGTCGCGCGCATGGCCCTGTTGCTGGCGGGTATGCCGAAAGAAGTCACCGGCAGCACGATTAACCGTTTGTGCGGGTCGAGCCTGGACGCCACCGGAATAGCAGCGCGCGCGATCAAATCCGGTGAAACGGACCTGATGATCGTGGGCGGAGTGGAAAGCATGTCCCGCGCGCCTTTCGTGATGGGGAAGGCCGACTCCGCATTTTCGCGGAGCGCTGAAATTTTCGACACCACCCTCGGATGGCGCTTCGTCAATCCCGTAATGAAGGAGATGTACGGCGTGGATTCCATGCCTGAAACGGGTGAGAACGTAGCGGAACAGTTCGGCATCCGCCGCGCCGATCAGGACGAGTTTGCGTATCGAACCCAGCAGCGTTGCGCTGCGGCGCAAGCCGCTGGCTTCTTCGCCTCCGAGATCGTGCCTATGGTGATTCCGCAAAAAGCGGGCGACCATAAGACATTCGACGCCGATGAGCATCCCCGCCCCGGCACGACGCTAGAAATTTTGGCGAGATTGAAGCCGGTAGTGAAGCCCAATGGCACGGTGACAGCAGGCAATGCGTCGGGAATAAACGACGGCTCGGTCGCCTTGATCCTGGCAAACGAAATCACGGCCCGCAAGTACGGACTCACGCCTAAAGCCCGCGTGCTGGCAACTGCTACCGCAGGCGTGGCGCCGCGCATCATGGGGTTCGCTCCCGCGCCCGCCTCAAAGAAATTGCTGGGCAAGCTGGGCCTGCAAATTTCACAAATGGACGTGATCGAACTCAACGAAGCGTTTGCCGCTCAGGCGCTAGCGGTCACGCGGGATCTAGGCCTGGCTGACGACGATCCGCGAGTCAATCCGAACGGCGGCGCAATCGCCATCGGGCACCCTCTCGGCGCGAGCGGCGCACGCCTGGTCACCACCGCCATGTATCAATTGCAGAAAACCGGCGGCAAGTACGCCCTCTGCACCATGTGCATTGGAGTGGGCCAAGCCGTGGCTCTCGCGATAGAGCGCGTCTAAACGCTAATCCGGCAAGCGGAACGCGAGCAGTTCCGCAGGATAACCCACGCCTCCCACCGACACCACAATGTATTGCTTGTTATTGAGCATGTAGGTCATGGGCGACCCAGTCTGCGGGGCCGGCATGAATACAGCGCCCGCGTCCTTGCCCGTGGCTTTGTCGTATGCGCGAAGGTAAGCTCCCCGGCCTTGGGAATATGTCGCGAAACCAGCTTCGCCGGCCACTACAAGCGACCCCGTAATTACCGTACCGATGACTCCTGGCCTGCCAGTGCGCGGAATATTCATGCCTTTGAGCGCCGGATGGTTCTTTACGTTGTCGGGCGTTTCGCCGTGCGCAATTTGCCACAAAATTTCGCCTTTGTTCAGATCGATCGCACTGATGGACCCGTAAGGCGGCTTGAACAGAGGCAGACCTTCCACGTTAATTCCGCCGGTAACGGGCGCAGCTCCGCCATCCGCACCGGCGCCGAGAGAACTGCGGACGCCTTCGGTAGCGCTGCCCTGCACGTACGCCATATCCGAATTTCGTGGATCTGGAGGCACCAGGCCTAACACGCCGAGCGACCTCTGCGAAAAGATGTAGGCGATGTTGGTGGAAGGATCGAATGAGCCGCCCGCCCAATTAGTGCCACCGCCATTGGCCGCCAGGGACAGCGTAGCCAGAGGACCTTCCGCTTTGCTGACCAAAGGGGGCGTGAAGACGGGACCTAACCTGTAGCGCGAAGCCACCTGCAGGCCTTTGGCGTGCAGCTCCGGCGTGAAGTCGATAATATCTTCCGCAACGAAGCCGTGACGGTCATAGTTCGGCGGCTTCGTGGGATATGGTTGAGTGGGCGAATACCACTCGCCAGGCACTGTGCCTTTTTCCACTGGCCGCTCTTCAATGGGCCATATAGGCTCGCCCGTCTCGCGATTCAGCACGTACAACCAAGCCTGCTTGGTCGGCTGCGCCAGCGCCTTCACTGGACGTCCATTGACATTGACATCCACAAGAATCGGAGCGCACGGGATATCGTGGTCCCAGATGCCGTGGTGTACCAGCTGATAATGCCACTTGCGAGCACCCGTCTTCAAATCCACGGCTACGATGGTTTCGCCGAACAAACCGTTGCCCGGACGGTGGCCTCCGTAGTAATCGCCGGTGGGCATCTCGACGGGGATGTAGGCCAAGCCGAGCTGTTCATCGACGCTCGACAAACCCCATGATCCGGTGTTTCCGGTGTAGTCGGCGGAATCCTTTTCCCAGGTATCGTAACCGAATTCGCCCGGTTTCGGAATCGTATGGAAGATCCACAGGCGTTTGCCGGTGCGGACGTCAAAGCCGCGCACGAAACCCTTTACGTTGCGTCTGCTGCGGGGAACGCCGCCGGAACGATGGGCGGCACCCACGATAACGGTGTCGCCCGCCACTGTGGGCGGCGCATGCAACCCGACCTCACCGGTGATCAGATCGATTTCCTGATCGTCATCGAGTTTCAGATCGACGATGCCATCCACGCCGAATCCGGGGATTCGCTGGCCGGTCTTGGCGTTCAGGGCGACCAGCCGGTAGCCCGGCGTGACGTAAAGAATTCTTTCTTCACGCCCGTCAGTCCAGTAAGACAACCCGCGGCCGGAAAACTGGCGGGGGGCGGACTGGCCACGGCGGCCTTCGTTCTCGCTATGAATCCACAACTGTTCGCCGGTGGCCGCGTCTAGTGCGACAACCGCACGGCGCGTACCGCCGGTGGAGTAGAGAACCCCGCCAACCATGAGCGGCGTGGATTGCAGGTTGTATTCGATGCGTGGCCCGAGGTTGGCGGTCTTGAAGCGCCAGGCGATTTCCAGTTTGTCGAAATTCGCGGCCGTAATCTGGTTCAGCGGAGAATAGCGCGTGTTGCCGAGATCGCCACCGTAGCTGCGCCATTCGCCGTTCTTCGCGCCGGTTTGGGCCGCCGCGGGGAGCGCGGCCAAAAGGAGCGCGCCTGCCACACAAGTCACGTTTAAAATGGACACGGTTCGCTTCATGCTGGTCTCCTTTTTGACGCTGACGTAGAATTATATCCCGCCCGGTCATAGGAAGCCAAGAGTTGGGTGTCCCCCGCCCCACAGGCCTCCCGCTAGCCCGCAAAATCAGCTAGTTTAGAGTGGAGGTAAAGTGAACACCATGAAAATGGGACTTTCCGCCCTTATCGTCGCTGCGTCCGCGATGACTGCGTTCGCCCAGGATCATAGTCACGCGCGCAATGTGCACGGCGTCCCGGGCGGCGTGCCTGAATTTTGCGCCAATCCGACTGCGAATAGTGTGACGAGCGGCGCATGGTCCGATGCGGCCACTTGGTCCTCCAAAAAAGTCCCGAGTAATGATGATCGCGTGAATATTGCAGCCGGTCATACCGTAACTTACGACTTGGTGAGCGACACGAAGATCGGCTGCGTGGATATCCGCGGCCGCCTAAGCTTCAAGACCAACGCCAGCACGCGCTTGAAGACGGCCAACATTATGGTGTGGGACGAAGGCGCACTTGAGATCGGCGCCCCGGTGAATCCCATTTCGGCGAATGTCACGGCGGAAGTGGTGATCGCCGATCAAAAGATCGACAGGACCCTGGACCCGGCCGAGCTTGGAAATGGAATTGAAGCGCTTGGACGGATTACTATGCACGGCGCCGTGAAACTGCCCACATTCATCCGTCTGGCGCAGGAACCGCGCGCGGGACAGACCGAACTTGCGCTGGAGCAGGCCGCAGCGTCCTGGAAAGCGGGCGACCGGATCGTGCTCGCGGACACGCGCCAGTTGCGCGAAAGTGAACGCGGCGATGCCTATAAGCCGCAGGACGAGAAGGTTACCATCGCATCGATCAACGGCGACAAGATCACACTGACCGCACCGCTGAAATTTGATCATAAGGGCGCGCGCGACGGCGATGACCGGCTGGAGTTCCTGCCCCACATTGGCAACCTGACCCGTAATGTAGTGATCCGCTCGGAGAATCCGGCAGGCACGCGCGGGCACATGATCTATATGTCGCGTGCCGACATTGACCTGCGCTACATCGAAGTTCGTGAAATGGGGCGCACCCGCATGGGCGTGCTGGATAACACCGAATTCAACGATCAGGGCGCGGTGGCGAGGCTTGGTACCAATCAGATCGGGCGCTATGCCATTCACTTCCATCACGATTTCGGTCCGAAGCAAACGCCGGCCAACGGATATCAATTCACGCTGGTGGGCAGCGCCATTGACGGCGCTCCTAAGTGGGGAGTCACCGTGCACAACAGTCACTACGGGCTGGTGCAGGACAACATCGCCTATAACACGCACGGTGCGGGAATCGTAACGGAAGACGGCACCGAGAGCAACAATGTGTTCGATCACAACTTCGCACTGCGCTCGGCCGGTTCCGGCGAATTCGCGCCCCGCAGCGGTTACGGCGGAGCGGCGCCGGATCCGGGCGGCGAAGGCGCGGGCTTCTGGTTCCGCGGGCCCAATAATTACATCCGCAACAATGTCGCCGCGAATGGCGACGTATTCGGGTTCGGGCTGGCGGCAGGCGCTCTAGGCGACGTGCGCATTCCCGCTTTCAAGGGAGGCGACACCAGCAAGAACGAAGAGACAAAATTGGTGGATACTACCGAGATGCCCGTGCTTGAGTTCGTGAACAACGAAGCTTACGGCGGCATTCAAAGTGGTGTGGCGCTCGGCTGGAACGCCGACATCAAGAATTTCCGTGTATGGAATTCCTCGCGTCACGGCGTGACCGCCACTCCCACTGACAAACTGACCATCGATACGGTTACCGTGCGAGGCGACAAATCCTTGCTGTCGGATGAGTTCGAAAGTCCGGCGGGCGTGTGGGTAGGGAATTACATTTCCAAGAGCATCACCGTTCGCAACGCTAACGTGCAGGGAATGCGCACCGGCGTGACCAGCCCGTTCTTCAATGCCGATCAAAAGCCGGAACCGGGGCGCGGCGATGGTTCCATGACTATTGAGAATGGCTATTTCCGCGACTACGCGGGCGTGGTGGTAGGCACGGCATATCGCACCAGCTCGACCACGGACCGTCCGGTGAAGGTGGCCACGGTGCGTTCCTCGGTGTTCGAGCCGCTGAACGGCGTGGCTGCCGGCATGTTCCCGCTCTCGGCGATTTCCATGAATTACCGCATGGCGCCCGGCGACACCGCCCCGCGCGATCCCATCTTCGTCGTCGATTTCAACAAACAATCCGGCGACAATTTCAAAGTGTATTATTCTCTGCAAGCGCCCAATAGCGTGGCGCCATGCAACGAAACGCGCCAAGTGATCGACGGCTGGGTTTGCAAATAGGGCAGGGAAATTTCGGACTTTGTTTGAACCGCTGGAAACTTACAAGCAAATGCGCGTTGCCACTACCCGCCGGGACCTGATGAAATGGTCCATAGGCGCTATGCTCCTATCCGAAGATTCCCCTGCAGCGGATCGCAAACCTACCGCGCTCTTGCTGGACCCAGTCTTCAAGCAGCACGAACCCGGCCCGGGGCATCCGGAGCAGCCCGCCCGCTATGATGCAGTAACACGCGCAGTGGCAGAAACCGGGGTAATGCAGTCGCTGCTTCGCGTGAACGTGCGGAGCGCGAGCGAAGATGAGATCGCGCTTGTGCATGGCCGCAAGTACATTGAAATCGTGAAGCGTGATATCGCGTCCGGGGCTCATGAGCTGAGTACGGGCGATACGAACATCGGCCCGCGCTCGCTGGATGTCGCGTTGCGCGCCGTAGGGGGCGTGCTGAATACCGTTGACGCGGTGATCGGAGGCAAGGCCGCGAACGCTTTTTGCGCAGTGCGCCCTCCCGGACATCATGCACGGCCTGAGCAAGGCATGGGTTTCTGCATCTTCAACAATATTGCAATCGCCGCCCGCTACGCGCAGCGCAAACACGGCATCGGCAAAGTTCTGATTGCCGATTGGGACGTCCATCACGGCAACGGCACGCAGGATACTTTCTATTCCGACGGCTCAGTATTCTTCTGCAGCACGCATCAATCCCCGTGGTATCCGGGCACGGGCGCGGCCCGGGAAACAGGCGAGGGGACGGGGAAGAACTGCACGATGAACTTTCCTTTTCCCGCCGGCTCGGGACGCCGCGAAATCGGCGGAGCGTTCCGTGAGAATCTGCGCCGCGCAGCCGATGAATTTAAGCCGGACCTGGTGCTCATCTCGGCCGGTTTCGATTCCCGCGCGGGCGATCCGCTTGGACAATTCCTGCTGTCCGATGACGATTTCGCGGATTTGACCAAAGTCATGCTGGAGATCGCGGGTGCACACGCTCAGGGACGGCTGATTTCATTGCTGGAAGGCGGCTATAGCCTTACGGGACTGGCGTCTGGCGTGGCCGCCCATCTTCGCGCGCTGACCGCGTAGCGTCCGTGAGGCGTGTCTACCGAAAACTCAAAATCCGGAACAGATTACTGTAATCGTCCGTCCAGCCCCGGAAATCCTTCTGGATCTTCGGCGGATACATAGTAGCGTCCTTGAACGCGGGATCCTTGAAGAACCCGGCGCTCGATGTGAGCAGCACCCATGTGGAAGATGAAAAATACGGCGCTTGATCGCCTTCGTCCTCCACGGTCATGGCCTGCTTGCCAAAGGCCGCTGCAGCGCGTTCGCACACGGGTTCCAGGTTCAAATAGCGATTGGAAATATGCAGCGCCAGCACTCCATCCGATTTCAGATGCTTGAAGTACAACCCAACCGCCTCGCGCGTGAGCAGATGCACCGGAATAGCGTCGCTGGAAAAAGCGTCCACCGCCAGCAGATCGAAATTCTCCGGGCCTTGCTTCAACTGCTGTTCCAGTACCAAACGGGCGTCACCCATCAAGATGCGCTTGTCGGCTTCAGAGTGCGGATAGAATGTGAACTGGCTTTGCGCCAAGCGCTCAACGATTGGATTGATTTCGTAGACGCGGAGGTAATCGCCCTTGCGGCTGTAGTTGGTCAAGACTCCCGTTCCTAAACCAATCACACCGTAGCGAATCGGGCCTTTCGACTGCAGTGCGGTGATGGCGCGGCCTACTCCTGAGCGTTTCCCGTAATACGAGGTGGTCACATACCTCGTAACCGCATCCAGGAGTTGCGCACCGTGATCGATGGTGCCGTGCAGCAGCGTGCGTTTCGCGTAATCCTCCGTCAGCGGATCGTCACGAACTTCCAGCACTCCGTAAAAATTGCGCGTTTGTACGCGGAGGCCTTTGGCCAACTTGTGTTCATGATTTATCAAGTAACCCGCCACGGCTATGGTGCCCAGGAACAAAAGCAAACGGACGAACCATACGCCGGGCCGGACCCAGCGGGAAGCCAGGGCCGACGCCAGAATGAAAGCGCCACAGACCGCAATGATCGTCACGAACTCCGAACGCCCTGTGAACGCTTTCCCAAAGAAAAGCACTGCAAGCGCACCGCCCAGCGTGACAGAGCCTAGCAGTGAAATCACCGTCCGTGACCAAACGCCGAAACTCGGCGGCCACGCATTCCAGGTGGCGATCAACGCGAGTGCGCCACACGCCGTCAAGCCAATGGGCAGTTCCCACATTCCCGCAAACATCCGTGGTGCGACAAAGGCTACGAACACACCGCCGAGCGCGCCGCCCAGCGAGACCATCAAATAAAACAAAGTGAGGTAGCGTGCCCCCGGCCTCCGCCGTGCCATTTCGCCGTGGCATACCATGCAAGCGACGAACAGGCCCGCGGAAAACCCGGGAATCGCAAATTTGATGCTGAAGTTCCCTTCATCGGCGTAGATCATGTACGCCATCGCCCCCAGCGAGACAATCAGCAGGGGCAAAAATAGCCACCGCTGGTAAATGCGGTCGCTCTCAAAACACAAAATAAAAGTAAGCAGGTAAATCGCGAGCGGCGCCACCCACAGCAATGGGATCGGCGCGACGTTCTGGCTCATGTGGTTGGTTGAAGAGACCAGAAGAACTGAGGCGCACATCGCAAGCAAAACCCAAAGGAGCAGATGTCCGAAGCGCGGACGCCCGTCAGCCACCGGAATGCGGGCCATCACTGGCCATCCAGCGTCGGTTTCAGCGGGTGTTGCGGTGACGCTCTGAAGCACGGGAATCTTCTCTGCGGTATCCGGGTCCTCGACTGGTGGGTCCTCAGCAATTTTGGTTTCTTTGCTAAGCCACGCCGTGAACGCACACAACAGTGCGAACGCCACATAGCCCGCGCTCCATCCGTAGGCCTGCACACGCCCTCCGAGTTGAGGTTCCACCCAAAAAGGAAAACTCACCAGCGCAAGCATCGATCCGAGATTCGACAGCGCGAACAAGCGGTACGGCACGCTGGACCCGGTCCGCCGCACGAACCAGGCTTGCAGCAGTGGGCTGGTTGAGGAAAGCAGGAAATACGGGAGGCCGATCGTCGCCGTGAGCAACATCAAAATGCGCGGCGTCGGGTCACCCACCTCGGTGGGCCGCCATTCCGGAGAAGGCAGAATCGGCAGCAAGGCGCAGCTGATCAAGAGCAATGGGGCGTGCACCAGCATCTGAATACGCGCAGGCACAAAGCGGATCAACAGGTGGGCGTAAGCGTATCCCGCCAGTAAGACTAATTGAAAAAACAAGAGAGCCGCCGACCACACCGCCGCAGAGCCGCCAAACCATGGCAGAATAATCTTGGCGATGAGCGGTTGTACCTGGAACAGCAAGAACGCGCTCAGGAAAATGGTTACCGCGTAAAGAGTCATCGCTTGTTAATGAATGCGTTAGTAAATGCGCTGCTTAAGAATCCGGATGATGTTGCTGAAGTCGTCAGTCCATGCTTGAAATCCCGCTTGCGGCACGAGAGGTGAAATCTCCGGCACCTTAAAATTCTTGGAATTGAAAAATTGTTCGTCCCGTGCCAGTACGGTCCATGTGGAACCGCTGTAGTATTCCTGTGTCGTTGCTTCGTCCTCGACAATTCTGCCGTGAAAACCAATGTCCGCCATCGCTTGTGAGACGACCGGCGCAAGGTTCAGGTAACGGTTCGAGATGTGCACGGCGAGTACACCGTCCGGTTTCAAGTGTTTCAAATACACCTGATACGCCTCGCGCGTCAGCAGGTGCATGGGAACGGAATCGCTGGAGAACGCATCCATCGCCAGAAAGTCGAGCTGCTCCGAAGGCAGTTCCTCCAAAATGAGCCGTGCGTCTCCCATGAAAACCCGCTTGTAGCAAGGGCAGGCATTGTAGAAACCGAATTCATGCGTCGCGATGTCGAGGATCAGCGGGTTGATCTCATAATAATGCAGTGTGTCGCCCTGGCTGGCGAGCGTTGCCGTAACCCCGGCACCTAGACCCAAAACGCCGAGCCGGAGCGGACCGCGAGCCTCGCGCAGCGTGCGAATGGCGCGATGGATGCCCGAGCCTTCTCCGAAATAGGAGGTCACGATCCGCTCCGACCCGGGCCGCAGCAGCTGTGTTCCGTGATCGATGGTCCCGTGCACCAACACGCGCTCGGCCGGGAATCCGTACTCACCTTGCTTGTCATCACGCACATGCATCACGCCATAGAAATTTCGCGCAGACCTGATATAAACGCCGGATTTCTTCACCTGGCTATAGCTCAAATAGCCCGCGAACGCGAGCGTTCCGAGCGCCATAGCCGCGCGCGTCCACGCCGGACCCAAGCGCATCGCGACCGTAACTACGGTGAGCGCACCGGCAACCACCACTGCCCATGGCAAATACACGCGTAGCGCTCCCAGCGCCGTTGCCGGGATCCAATGATAGCGATCCCCGGCATACGCCACAGCCGCCACAATTAGTAGGCCTGACGCCGTCGCAAGCAACCACGGAGCGGTTCTGGCCACATCTGTCACGGGTCTCCACAACACGCATGTGACCAATACCGCACATGCCACCAAAGCAGCCGGCAGTTCGGTGTAGTCCGTGAAGATACGCGGAGAGATGAACGCGACAAACAATCCCCCGAGCGCGCCGCCGGCTGAAACCATCAAATAGAATTGCGTCAAGTATCGCGGGTGCGGCCGCTGGCGTGAAAGTTCCCCATGGCATACCATGCAGCAGATGAAAAGCGCCGCGCATAACGCAGGGATCAATTTACCGATTTCCAGATTGCTTTCGTACCAGGAAATCCCGTACGTAAACGTCCCCAACGCAACCACTAGAAGTGGCAGAAACACCCAGCGTGAATATAGCTTGTCGCTTTCAAAACACAAAATAAAGCTCAACAGGTAGAGGCTCAGCGGAACAATCCACAGCAGCGGGATGGGCGCGACGTTCTGCGTGAGATGGCTGGTCACTGCCAGCAACAATACGGAAGCGCATGCAGAAAGGCCGATCCATAGCAATTGCGCTGCAAGCTTCGGTGGAGGTTCGCCTGCGGGCAACGCGCGCTCCTCTTGCATTCCGCCCTCGCGGCTTTTCCACGCCGCGAACATGCACACAACCGAGAATAGAACATAACCCCAGGACCAGACAACAGCCTGATTGTGCAAGCTGAGTGATGGCTCCACCAGGGTGGGATAACTCAGCAGCGCAACCATCGACCCCAGGTTTGAGAGTGCAAACAAACGGTACGGAATCGCGCCCTGATGGGTGCGCACGAACCATGCCTGAAGCAACGGACTTGTGGCGGAAAGAATCGTGTACGGCAATCCGATGGTTACCGCCAGCAGCAAAAGAATACGCCCGGTGGGATCTCCCCCGCCAGTAGCTTTCCAGGTGACCGACGGTATAATCGGCAGCGTCGCGAGACTGATCGCTAGCAATGCAGCGTGCGTGTAAAGCTGATGTCTTGGCTTCAGATAACGGATCAGCACGTGCGCATAAAAATAGCCGACCAGCAATAGAAGTTGGAAGAACAGCAGCGCAGCGCTCCAGACGGCGGCGGACCCTCCGAACCACGGCAAAATGAACTTGGCGATCATCGGCTGCACCTGAAAAAGCAGGAACGCGCTGATCAGAATCGTCGCGGCGTAAACAAGCATTCGAGCGCTTAGGATAGCGTAAAATCGCAGTCCCGCGAGTGAATGGACCTTAACCAACGCGTGTGTGAGTGTGGCCAGTCGCCGTGAGGGGAGGTGCCCAACACGGCATGCAATACTACGCCCTCGCCGTGAATAGGAAATGCCTCTTTCGGTCGATTTTCACGTCGTGAAAACCGGCACGCCGCAGGGCGCGCCGCATGCCGCCCTCCGTCTGAAAGCTTTCATGCCGGCCGAAAAAAGAGAACTGCTTTTGCAGAACATGCAGGCACAGTCCGTTCGTCAAAACATAAGTGAAGGTCAGCCAGCTCCGCCACCTCGCCCACCGGACCTGCCGCGTACGCAGCCCCAAAGGATGGAGTGTCATCCACACCATCCCGCCCGGTTTGAGCACCCGGTGAATCTCGTGAAGGCTTCGCGTGATATCCGTGTACGGCAGTGAGACGCGAGCCACCACCAGGTCGAAATCGGCGCTGCGATACGGCAACGCCTCGGCGCGTCCGCAAGCGAAGGCTACCGAGGAAGTCCAACCGCGGCCCAGTCTGAGCGCTCCCAAATCGACATCGAGTCCAAACGAAAGCCGGCCAGGATAAGACGCAATGAGTGTCTGCCCCGCCCCGCAGCCGATATCCAGTATCCTGGCCTCGGCCGGCATCGCGGGCGGCAATTCGTGCGAAGGATGTCTTGGATCCCGCGCAATCCTAAGTTCTTGTTCATGATATGCCGCAACGGAATCGGTATCATTCATGACTCGGGTCACGCGCCCCGTTCACGATCGCGGCGTTCGCGCTTCCGCTCCGCCTTCCGCACGCGCCGTTCATCCATGCCGAAGTAGTGCGCGATCTCATGCCACACCGTGTCGGCAACGCTCTTCGTTAGTTCTTCGGCTGACTGCGCCATGCGTTCGTGCGGGCCTTGGTATATGGTGATCCGGTCCGGCATTTGGAAGCCGTCGAAGAACGAACGCTCCGTTAACGGTTTGCCTTCATACAGACCCAGCAGCCCAGGCCGCGCCGGTTCCGGTTCCACCACGATAGCGATGTTCTCCATCCGCCGACGAAATTGGGCCGGAATGCGAGCAAGAGCTGCTTCCACGATGCGGTCGAACTCAGCGGGGGGGAGCATGCGCCTCCATCCTATCGCGGATTCTCACTCCCTGGATCAGCGCGGCTTGTACGCGATCGCGTCAATCTCCACACGCATCGCCGCCTGGAAGAACTTGGCCTCCACGGTAGTGCGCGCGGGCTTGATGACGCCGAAGAATTCCGTATAAACCTCGTTCATCTTCGGAAACTCGCTCACGTCTTTCAAGAAGACCGAGCATTTCACCACGTCCTCGAATGAGGCCCCGCAATCGGCCAGAATCTTCCCGAGATTTGTGAGCGTCAGCCTTGTTTCATGCTGAACATCGCCGAATGAGTATTTGTCGTCTTCGCCAACCGGGCCCAGACCGCTGACGAAAATAAAATCGCCTGCGCGAACCGCTGAAGAATAGGGTCCCCGCGGCGTAGGTGCGCCCTGATGCTGAATGCGCTCAATGCTCATGCCACTACTCGGGTTTCTTGCGGCGCGGCGGACGGCGCGATCCGCCACCACCGCCGCCTTTCGGTCCCGTGGATCGAGGAACACGTTTTCTCACCGGAGCGCGCTTGGCCTTGGCAGGCGGAGGATTCGGCTCGAAGATGGTCGGCTGGCCTTCCACATAGGGTTGAGGCTCGTATTCTTCCTCTTCTTCGATTTCCTGTTGCGCCACCACTACAGGCTCGGGCTGCGGCGGCTCTGCGGGCGGATAAAACTCCGCGCCCAGATATACAAGAATGATGCCCTGTTCCTGATGAGGCTCCAAGCGCACCACTGTTTTATCCTGCGCGTAGTTCAAGAATTCGGTGAACTGCTGGAACCCATACGCCGTGGTGTCGAAGCTTGGCTGCTCTTCCTTGAACCAAGCCGCCAGGTCGTCCACCGGGCAACCGTTTTCGATTTCCAAACGGTGGTTCTCGAGCACGTCGCGCAGCGGCGGTAGCAGGTCTTCGTGCTTGAGAGCGGGATGTTCGGGCTTGGTGGCCGTGCCCTTTCGCTCAATCACGTAGCGCCCGCCGGAGCCGGACACATTGACCATATCGGCCTTCTTTAACTTCTCGACGAAATCCGAAAAGCTTCCCGCGCCGTAAGCCCGTTCACTGAATGCGGAATCCAGTTGCAGCATGGTGGATTTCAACAAACCCAGTTGCGGCTGCACACCGCGCCGTTCCAGCACCTGCAACGCACGCTCCACCAGCGGAAGTACTTGTTCCAAATCGAGCGGTGCCGGACGCGGACGCCGTTCGCCGCGTTCTCCGCCCCGATCCCCACTTCTGTCTCCGCCGCGATCTCCGCTGCGGTCCCCTCCCCGATCGCCTCTGTCGCCGCGGTCACCTCCACGGCCACCCCTGTCGCCGCGCGGGCGGTATTCGCCCGGCAACTGCACTGTCTGTGGCTGGCCGCTTGCGGGCAGATCCGGCAACAGAGATTCAAAGCTGATGAACTCGTTGCAGTTCTGCTGCAGAATCGTCGAGGTGAACGCCTTGCCTCCCACGATATAAACGGTCTTTCCGTATTCCTTCAGCTTGTTGACCAGGGGAATAAAATCGCTATCTCCGCTGACGATCGCGAATGCGTTCACGTGTTGATGCGTAAACGCCATCTCCAGCGCATCCAGCGCCAGGTTGATGTCGGCCCCGTTCTTATCGCCGCGCGGCGAAGGAATCCGCTGGACCATCTGGACCGCGTTTTCCGCCATCTGCCGCGTGGCGCCGTCCTGGCGTCCCCAATTCGCGTACGCGAACTTGGCCACCAAGTCTCCGCGCTCTTTGAGCGCATCCAAAACGAAGGCCACGTCGAAATCGCGCCGTAGCGTCGTCTTTAAACCAATCTCGATGTTGTCGTAATCGACGAACACCGCGATATTCAATTTTTCTTGCATTCTTGCTCCTATACGCGCACGCTCTTGCGGCGCGTCTTCGCGGGGAGACTCCGCCTGTATGTTTTCCATTAGGCCGGTTGTTTCACCGCATTGCGGATGAATTCCACGATTCCCTCCAGCGGCGCGCCGGGCTGAAACACTGCAGCCACGCCTTGACGCTTGAGAGAGGCGGCGTCCTCATCCGGGACTATTCCGCCGACCACGACGACCACATCGGTCATCCCTTTTTGTTTGAGCAACTCCATCACCCGCGGCACGATGGCGTTATGCGCCCCCGAAAGGATGGACAGGCCGATGACCTGTACGTCCTCCTGAAGCGCGGCGTTGACGACCATTTCCGGAGTCTGGCGGAGGCCTGTATAGACCACCTCCATCCCCGCGTCGCGCAACGCCTGGGCGATCACCTTGGCTCCACGGTCATGTCCGTCCAAGCCAGGTTTCGCCACCAGTACACGGATTTTCGAATCCATACAAAAGGTGCGGATCGTTTGTTCACTACTTAATAGGAACGCCGCGCATGCCTGTCTTGGCACGGGCGGTGAACCTGAATACAGTATAGACGAAACGGCGGGGGGCAACCGGGGTAGTGCCCACTCGTGGTGTCCCGGCAGGGGTCAAGGATGGGACGTCACAGCACGTTGCTTTTTCCCTGATTACAAGCGGCGCAAAGGGTTTGTAGATTTCCTTCAATGGTCTCACCACCAGTCGCCCATGCGTCAATATGATCTACATGGAGTTCAAGACCCGGCTCTAGCGCGGGACTCGCTCCACATGCGCGACATGAAAAATGATCCCTTTTCATTACGCTAAATCGTAGTCGGAGATTCGGACTCCGGCCAGTCTTACGGCTGCCTGCACCTTCGACGGGGATGGGTGGACGCGCGTCTTGCGCGTTTGCGAATTCGACGAACGATTCAAGCGCACGCATCCATGAATGAAATCGGCGCTGGTCAGGGCCGCCAGAGATAACCGAGGGTGCAAGTGAGAGGTCCCTAAAACGCGGCTGTCGCCCGTAATGTTCCCATAGGCGCATTAGGTTTTCGAAGAGGCGCTGGTCGGTGATATTCCGTTCACTACCGGCTTCCAACTGGGCAGCCGCCAGGAACTTGTTCCATGTGCCAAATCGAAGGGACGCGGTTTGTGGAGAATAGTTTCCAAGTTTGGAGTACAGCCGGAATGAGACCGCAGTTGTACCAGCGATTTGCGACACCCGCCGAACGTCGGCGACAAGCTCGCCGTCCGAAACAGGTGCTCGAACACGTTCCAGGAGAAATCTTTGATCGCTCATCGAACAGACCGGTACGTAAGAGTTTAGCGTAGATGCCGGGCCCGGCAGGCTGGGATCAGTCCAGGCTGATACCGTTGCTTCGGGAATAGAGCTTAATCAAAGCGGAACTTGCTGGCGGAGTACTTTCGACTGATGGGCGAGCGGGCGACGCAGTTCGGCTGTTTCTGAAGCAACGTGACAGACCGCGATATCTCTTGGCCGACAAAAGTCACCTTGCTGTCCTTTGCGATATCCTCAGGTCTGTGATCTTCGAGTGGCATGCTGCGAAAGCGAAATCCAATTTTCGAAAACACAGAGTTTCGTTCGACGATGCGGCGGGCGTTTTCCTTGACCCGTTCGCCTTAACCTATCCCGATCCATTCGATGTCATTGATGAGAATCGGGAGATCACCATCGGCTTAACGAACGGAAACAGGGTGGTTTTTGTGTCACACTGTCAGCGTGGGGAGCGACTCCGAATTTTGAGCGCCAGGCAAGCTACGAGACGAGAGCGCAGGCAATATGAAGAAGGCACCGGCGAAGAAAGTTAACGGCGATTTGCTTCCGGAATACGATCTCTCGAAACTCAAGGGCGGCGTTCGAGGCAAGTATTATCAGCAAGCACTGGCAGGCACTAATCTGATGGTCATCGAACCGGAGCTTGCAAAGATATTTCGCGACTCGGAGTCTGTGAATCGGGCATTACGCATGCTGGTGGATACTGCCGAAGCGTCGGCTATCCCCGCCCGTCGCGGTTCGCTCTCCAGAAAGACAACGCGTTCGCGGCGCCGGAAGCGGGCCTTGGCCTAAACGCTCATTTCGAACGCGCTACCACACCCGGCAAGTCGGCCCTTTCACCATAGAGCCGAGCACGAAGCCGGCGGGCGTCATGATCTCGCCCGGACGCGCAATCTCGTCCCCGATGATATGCTGAGCTTAGTGACCACGGAAAAACTCCTATCCGAAGTACTTAGGCTTCCACGGAAGGAACGCGCCCGTCTTGCCGAAAACCTACTGTCCAGTCTGGAGGAGCCGGGCGAAGTAATTGCCGCGGCGTGGGTGCCCGAACTAGAGCGCCGGTCACAAGACATCGCCGATGGACGGGCGCTGCCCGTAGATTGGGAGACCGCGCGTTTGCGCGTTCTGGACGAACTCTCCCGGCGTGGGCGTCGTTCTTCATCCTGAGGCCCTCTCCGAGTTCCAGGCAGCCGCATTTTGGTACGATGACCGGCGTCACGGCCTGGGCGAAGAGTTCACGATGGAGGCGACAGCACTCATCGCGCGGGTTGCCATCACACCACGGTCATTTCCGTCGTGGCCGGGTGTTAATACAAGGTCCGTGCCAATCCGCAGGGCTGTGATGGAACGTTTCCCCTACCTGGTCGCCTTCGAGGCACGCATCGACCGCATAGTTATTTTGGCGATCCCGCATGGAAAACGACGGCCTCTCTATTGGCTCGTACGCGCTGCGCCGCCGCCGGCCTAGTGTCCTACCACACCCGACAAGCCGGCCCCTTCAACATCGGCTGCCCCACGCTACCTTCTTCGCATATCCTGAGGAGACTGAGTGGGGCCGAACGTGAACCTCACGATACAACAGCGCAGGTTCAGCTTACGATCCGAATACGACATTTCGACGCCCAGTCACAAGTACCATGCTCTGAAGAAACGTTTTTCGTTCAGAGGCAACGTCGGCTGTTTACGGAGAGCGGAAGCATACTCGCGACCATCACCTCGCGATTCTATTGGTTTCGGGCGAAGTACGATTTCGAACTATCGAGCGGGGAAATCTACCACTTTCGCTCCACAAAGCTGTGGAAGCCCACTTTCACATGTGAGAGTCAAGCCGGATGCTTTGTCCTCTATCAACACAAAGGACTCCACTTCTCGGTTTTTCAAAACGACCGGCAGATCGCCGCATTCAAGAAGAAAAGACTCAAGCTCGCCAATGGCGACCGCTACGCGATTCGAATAAACACCGACGCTAACATAGTCGTAGTTTTATGCCTTGCACTCGCGGTCGATGTAATGGACTACGACGAAAATGAATTCGCAATGGCGGTCGATTTCGGCAATATCGGGCCTGAGGCCAAGCCTCTCAACGAATCCTGGGAGCCTGAATGAATAACGCCCTACCAAACCCTACAAGCCGGCCCCTTCACCATCGGCTGCCCCACTGAGCACGCAAACGCCTTCTGAAATTCCGGCATATTCGAAACCACGCCGTTCACTCGGTACTTGCCGGGTGAGTGTGGATCGGTTTGCGCCCGCAGGCGGGCGAGTTCGGGAGTGCGGTTCTCGCACCATATTTGCCCCCACCCCAGAAACAACCGCTGTGCGGCATCGAAACTGTCCTTCTTCTTAGAGGCTTCCCCTCCCAGGCGATTCATGAGCGCCGCATACGCTAGCCGCAGTCCGCCGTTGTCCGCCGTGTTCTCCCCTAAAGTAAGCTTGCCGTTCAGTTTCACGTCGTCCACTGCGGTATAGCCGCCGTATTGTTGCACAAAGCAATCGGCACGCTGCTCAAATGCCTTGGCGTCCTCCGGCGTCCACCAATCCCGCAAGTTCCCCTGCGCGTCGAACTGCCGGCCTTCATCATCGAAGCCGTGCGTTAGTTCGTGGCCGATCACCGCGCCGATGGCGCCGTAGTTAGTAGCGTCATCCGCCTGGTTATCCCAGAACGGAGGCTGTAAAATACCGGCCGGGAAATTGATGTCGTTCTGCTGTGGCTCATAGTACGCGTTCACGGTGGGCTGGCTCATCACCCACTCTTTCTTATCCACCGGCTTGCCGATCTTGCTGATCTGCCGGCGCACTTCGTACCTCGACGCGCGCTCACTGTTTCCAAATGCGTCACCACGCAAAATTTTCACGGTCTCGTACGCCTGCCAATTCTCATTCGTGCCGATCTTGTTCAGAATCTCCCGCAGCTTCCCCAGCGCCTGTTCCTTGGTCTTAGGCGTCATCCAATCGAGTGATTCCAAATCGGCCGCCATCGCTTTTTCGATATCATCCACCATCTCTTTGGTTCGCCGCATTCCCTCCGCGCCCAAGGTGGTCTCGACGAACTTCCGTCCAAGCGCGTCTGGGAGAAGCGTGTCCAGTTGTTCCACGCAGCGCTTCCAGCGCAGGCGCATTTCCTTGGCGCCCTGCAATGTCTTGCCGAAGAAATTGAAATTTTCCTGCACAAATTCCAGCGGCAGCACGTTCGCGGCGTCGTGCAGCACATTCCACGTCAGGTACGCTTTCAGATCGTCCACGCTGGCCCCTTTGACGGTGCCTTCCAGGGACTTAACAAATTCCGGGACGTCCACGTTTAGCTTTTGAAAGCGAGGCGCGCCGACCTGCTGGAAAAATTTGGCCCAGCCCAAGGATGGGGCCATTTCGCCCAGTTCGGCCACGGTCATGATGTGATACAACTGCTCCGGGTCGCGGCGAGAAACGCGGTCGAGCGATCCCCGCGCCAGCTGCGTTTCCAGCGCCAGCACCGTCTGCGCTTTCCGCGCGGCTTCTTCCGGTTTGGTCCCCACGAGCTCAAACATCTTCTGCACATGCGCTACGTACTGATTTCGCAATTGCACTGACTTTTCATCTGTCTTCAGATAGTAATCGCGGTCCGGGAGCTGAATGCCACCCTGGTCCAGATCGGCGATCATTTGTACCGAGTTCTTCGAATCCGGCGCGGAAGTGAAATGGAAAAATGGGCTGCCTCCAGATGCATGCAGCGCCGCCACTACATCCGTGAGCGATCCCTTATCGCGCATGCCCGCGATGCGATCCAGATCTGCCTTGAGCGGCGTAATGCCCCGCGCTTCGACAGCTTTCTCGTCCATGCAGGCGGCATAATAGTCGCCGATTTTTTGGTCGAGCGCGCTGCGCCCGCTGGTTCGTGCCGCCGCGTTCTCCGCGATCTTCCGCAGCGCCTCACGATTGCGTTCCTGCAATTCGTTGAAGCGCCCCCACCGCCCCTGGTCGCTGGGGATCGGGTTGGCCGTCATCCAGGCGCCGCAGGCATACTGATAAAAATCTACGCACGGGTCCGCCGTACGATCGATTGCCGCCGGATCGAAGCCAGCCGTCTTCTGCGCAATTGCCCGGGGTTCCATTCCAGCCAAAGCCAGGAGAAAAGTGAGAATGAAGATAGTTTCTCGGATATGCATCATGATAGATTTCGATGCGGTGCGCGTCCAGCAGACACCGCAAGTCTCATTGTACGTTGGACGCAGGAATGCCCGTTCAGGACTTCCTAGTGGTTCCGTGGAACAAATGGCTTAGGGCGTCAGGTAATAAGCAGAATGAGATGGTGTAGTACCGAAGTACCTCAGCGATACCCTACTTCCAACTAAGTTCTCTCCCCGATTGGGCGTCGACGAGCGCGTACCTACAATCAAAGAAGCAATGCTCGTCACCAGGCCCACTAAATCGCAATTTACTGAAACCGAAGCAGCTGAAGAACTTGGAATTTCAGTGGAGCGGCTGCGCTCGCTGATCCGGCATCACGTTGTTGAAAAGGACGAGGACCTGAATAACGTCCCCGTGACCACCTTCCAGCCTTCGGATTTGCTCATTCTGCGCTTGCTGGCCGGGATGCCCACCGATCCCAGACAGGTGGATTAAGTATATTAGGCGGTCTTTGACCGCTCAGCATAGCCACGACGTTATCCACAGTCATCATCGCCATTTTCATGCGTGTATCCACGGTTGAAGATCCCACATGCGGAGTGAGCACCGCGTTCGGGCACTCCAACAGCCCTGGGTTTAACTGGGGCTCGCGCTCAAAAACGTCTAGCCCTGCGCCGGCGATCCATTTTTCTTTGAGCGCGCGGACTAATGCTGTTTCAACAACCACTGGACCGCGAGCCGTGTTGACCAGCACGGCGTCCGGTTTCATCATGCGCAGCTCAGTCTCCCCGACGGATCCCCGTGTTTCCGCGTTTAATGGAAGGTGAATACTGACAAAATCTGATTCGCGCAGCAGGCGCTCTTTGCTGACCCATTCGGCGGCCAACACGCGTTCCGTCTGCTCCGGCAGCCGCGTCCGATTGTGATACAGCACCCGCATGGAAAATCCGCCCGCGCGCCGGGCTAGCGTCTGACCGATGCGACCCATGCCCAGGATTCCGAGCGTGCGGTGATGCACGTCGCGTCCTATCATCAGGTCCAGGGTCCAGCGCTTCCAGTTGCCGTCGTGAATGAACTGATGCGCTTCGGTAATACGGCGAGCCGCGGCCAGCATCAATGCGAATGCCAGATCGGCCGTCGTATCGTCCAGGACGCCCGGCGTATTGGTCACCATGATTCCGTTTTCCGTGGCGGCCGGAAGGTCAATGTTGTCGTAACCTACACCCAAATGTGCAATGAGGCCAAGGCCCTTTAATTGGGTCAGCACCTCCCGTCCCAGTTGGTCGGTAACCTGAGTAATCACCGCCCGTTTGCCCCGCGCACGCTCCACCAGTGCCACGGAAGTCAAGCCATCGTCGGTGGGTTCGTAATCCACTTCGGCGTGCTTGGCAAGTTCAGCAATCGGTTCTGAAAAAAATCTCTTGGTGACTAATACTTTAGGCTTTGGCACTGCTAAGATTCTCTCATGGCTAAACTCGGTTTCTTAGGACTCGGCATTATGGGCTACCCGATGGCCCAGCATTTATTGAAAGCGGGGCATGAGGTAGCTCTGTGGACTAACACCAGCGCGAAAGCGGAGCAGTTGGCAAAGGAAGGTGCAGGTACCGCTTGCGCGACGCCCCGCGAAGTGGCCGAACGCGCCGACTTCATCTTCTACTGCGTCGGCAACACCACTATGGCTCGCAATCTGGCCTTCGGCAAGAACGGTTTGCTCGAAGGCGCGAAGGTGGGGAGTGTAACCGCCGATTGCAGCACTATTTCCCCGGACGCCAGCAAGGAAATCGGAACGGCCTTCGCCGCGAAAGGTGCACACTTCTTGGACGCCCCGTGTACCGGCTCCAGGCCCGGCGCAGAGAACGGCACTCTCACGTTCATGGTCGGCGGCGATCAGTCGGCGTTTGAAAGCGCAAAGCCGCATTTTGAAGCCATGGGCAAGCGTCTTTACTATTGCGGACCCGCCGGAAACGGCCTCTACGCCAAGCTCACGCAGAACTTGGTACTGGCTAACATTATGCAGGCATTCGCCGAAGGCATGGTGCTAGCAGCCAAGAATGGAATTCCGGCCGAGATGATGCTTGATATTCTCGACAACAGCGCCGCTAAGAGCAGCCTGATCAGTTTCAAAGCTCCCTACATCATGGACAGGAACTTCTCCACAAACTTTTCCATCCGTTGGATGCACAAGGATGTCGGCATGGCGCTGGAGTGCGGCAAGACGCACGATTTGCCGCTGCCCCTCACTGCAATTACGGAGCAAATGTTAAGAGCTGCAATTGCAAAGGGTTACGGTGATGATGACTTTTGTTCGACCATCCGTGTAATGGAAGATTGGGGAGGCGTGGAGATCAAGAAATAGTAAAATTCCAAAAATGGAATTCTCTGCTGGTCTCTCGTTTGTTATTAAAATCAATTACATGTGATTGAAACGTAATCGCCAAACAAATTATTTTTAGCGGATCTACAAAAAACTATTGCGTTCTGCGGACAAATATCCTAGAATTAGAATCAAGCCGGGGAGGTAACTCCCACCAAAGCGAGACTAACCTCACTAAGACCCCTGAAGCACTCCCCGGCGCCCCTTTTAAAAAGTTCCACCCCAGCAGTCCCAGCCCTGTCAAAGAGGTAATGTCAGCTGGAATTCCCGGTGAGAATGTTATGATCGGAAGCGAGTGACTTACCTCACGCTACTCGGTTCAACGGGATCCATTGGCACCAGTACACTTGACGTGGTCCGGCAATGGCCAGAGAGATTTGGGATTCACGCCTTAGTGGCCGGTCGCAACGTAGCGCTCCTCACTCAGCAAATTTCCGAGTTCCGTCCACACGTCGCGGTGGTAGCCGATGAGCATGCGTTCAAAGATCTGTATCGCCACCTTAAAGACGCCGGCATAAAAGCCCCCGAATTGGCGTACGGTCCCCAGGCCCGCGTACAGGCGGCTTCGGCTCCGGAAGCGGGGTTTGTCATGTCGGCCATTGTGGGCGTTGAAGGCCTGGAAGCTACCTACGAAGCAGTTCGGCTGGGAAAACGGGTCGGCCTGGCCAATAAAGAAGTTTTGGTGGCCGGAGGCCGGCTGATCACGGAGGCATTGCGCGCCTCCGGCGGAGAAATGCTGCCCGTGGATAGCGAACATAATGGGGCGCACCAATGCTTTCGCGCGGGACGCCGCTCCGAGGTCGCCAAGCTGATCTTGACTGCCTCAGGCGGGCCGTTTCGTACTACATCGCGCCACGCGCTGGAAACGGCGACTCCAGAACAGGCATTGAATCATCCAACATGGAGGATGGGTCAGCGCATCACCATCGATTCGGCCACCTTGATGAATAAGGGATTCGAGGTTATCGAGGCCTGTTGGTTATTTGATCTTTCGCCGAAAGACGTAGAAGTGGTGGTGCATCCCCAATCGAAAATTCACGCTATGGTGGAATACACCGATGGCAGTGTGATTGCACAAGTTTCAGCCACCGACATGCGGATGCCTATCCAGTACGCCCTAACCTATCCCGAACGGGCCGCCGCTCCGGTCCCTCGGTTGGACTGGTCCCAAGCTGCGACTTGGACCTTCGAGCCTCCTGATTTCAACAAATTTCCGCTGCTGCGGCTGGCTTTTGAAGCTCAGCAAACCGGAGGATCCGCTACATGCACGCTCAATGCCGCCGATGAGGTAGCCGTGGAGGCGTTCCTGGCTGGACGCATATCGTTTCCGGGGATTGCCATAACGGTGGCGGAAACGCTCCAGCGGGTGCCAGTGCGGGTACCGCGCTCAGTAGGCGAGGTTCTGGAAATCGACAGGGAGTCAAGAGCGGTCGCGGCGGGATTGATTGGCGAAAGAATCACAACCGAAGTGGCCTCGGGCACGTAGAATGGTTAGGCACGCAGTGCGCAGCTAGGGATTGAGAGAAAGCATGGAACTGCTACAGAACATTTGGTGGTATTTGGTTCTGATCGGGGTGATGATCCTGGTACATGAACTGGGACATTACTGGGCTGCGCGATATTTCGACGTCAAGGTGGAAACGTTCAGTTTCGGCTTTGGCCCAAGGCTGTTCGGCTTCCGCCGAGGGGAAACCGACTTCCGCTTTTCGCTGATCCTTTTTGGCGGCTACGTCAAGATGGCTGGCGACGTTCAAGGAGAAGAAACCAGCGCGGGAGACCGCGCGCTGACCGCGAAACCGCGTTGGCAGAGAATGATCATCGCGTTCGCCGGGCCCGCAATCAATTTGGTGCTTGCGGTGGTCCTGCTCACCGGCTTGTTCATGGTGAGTTATGAAAAGACTCCAAACCCGTCATCCCCCACTATCGGTTATCTGGCACCCGATGGCGCCGCCGCTAAAGCCGGCGTGCAAGAGGGCGACAAAGTCGTCCAATTCAACGATATTGTCGACCCTAGCTGGGAAGACATGCAGATCAAGATCGCGACCAACGGACGTAGTCCCATGCCCTTGTGGGTCGAGCGGAAAGGCGAACGCATCCGCCTTACCCTGACCCCCGGCTATGACAATCAGCAAGGTATCGGCACGGCGGGATGGATCTTCGAAGTCGCCGTGCGTATCGCTGGATATAACACCGAATCCAACGTCAAGGCCGCCGAACAGGCCGGCCTGAAACCAGGCGATACGCTAGTCAGCATCAATGGCCGTGTGTTGCGTTCCGCCATCTCCGTGAACGAGGCAATTAACGCGGCCGGCGGCAAGCCAGTGGAAGTGGTTTATCTTCGAGACAAGAACGAATACCGCACGATGGTAACTCCGGCTAAAGGCACTATTGAGGGTAAGGAACGCTGGATGATCGGCGTTGCGCTGGCGCCCACCGTGGAAGTGGTGAAGCTTCCCTTCCCGCAAGCCTTGACTGAATCTGTGAAAAAGAACGCGCAATTCGCCGGGTTGATCGTGAACTTCCTCGGCGGCATCGTACAACAGAGGGTTTCGCCAAAATCGATTGAAGGGCCGATCCGGATCGCTCAAATGTCAGGGGACGCCGCGCGCCAGGGATTTCTATCGTTTGTGATCCTGATGGCGGGCGTGAGTTTGAACCTTGCCATCTTTAACCTGCTGCCCATCCCGATTCTAGATGGCGGCGTCATGCTCATTCTGTTCATCGAGATGCTCATGCGCCGCGACTTGGACCTGAAGGTAAAGGAAACAGTCATCAAGGTAGGTTTCGTATTCTTGATGGCGGTGGTAGTCTTCGTAATTTATAACGACATCGCTAAGATTCGCCCACCCGTGTAGGTGCAACGCGAGTTTTCCTTCCCGCCGTAATCTCCGCTCCCGCTTCTGCCGATAGTTCCCCGGAGAGGAACGTACCCAGGCATGTCCACATACGCACCGGTTCACACCGCTTTCAGCCCCGCGGTTCCACAAAAACTGAAAGATCTAGGAGTCCCCGAGTCGTTAGTTCTCGATCTCATGGTCCGCCGCATGATGATCGAGGGCAATTCAACGCAAGCCAGCCTAGCCAGATCCCTGCGCCTTTCAGTGGCCGTGATCGATTCCGTCTTCAAGCACATGCGCTCGCAGCAGCTGATTGAAGTGAAGGGCATGATCGGGAACGATTACAACTTCACGTTATCTGGCGCGGGAAAGCAGCTGGCGAGTGAGCGATTCCAAGTCTCGCAGTATGCCGGCGCCTGCCCCGTGTCGCTCAAGGAATACCACGCCGCGGTGAAGGCGCAGAGCGCCAAAATCAACATCGACCGCTCGACGCTCCGCGCCGCATTTTCGGATCTGGTGATTAAAGACCGCATGCTGGACCAACTGGGTCCTGCCATTATTTCGCAGACGTCTATTTTCGTTTATGGTCCCACGGGAAACGGAAAAACCAGTCTGGCAGAGCGCATGCTGCGCGTGTACAAAGACGCGGTACTGATTCCTCACGCCGTTGAGGTGGACAATCAGGTGATCAGCTTGTATGACCCGGTGGTGCATCAAACCATCGATGAAGAAGATCCAGACGTCGATCCGCGATGGATATTGTGCAAACGCCCGTGCCTGATCGTCGGCGGCGAACTGATTCCCAGCATGTTGGAGCTGCGCCTGGACGAATCCTCGGGCATCTACGCCGCGCCTTTGCAGATGAAAGCCAACAACGGCATCCTGATCATCGACGACTTCGGCCGGCAGCTGATGTCTCCGCGCGATCTGCTCAACCGCTGGATCGTGCCGTTGGATCGGCGCGTGGATTACCTGACACTGCGCTACGGCGTTAAATTCCAGATTCCCTTTGAATCTATGGTCGTGTTCTCCACCAACCTTGAGCCATCCGATCTGGCCGACGAAGCTTTCCTACGGCGTATTCATAACAAGGTCTATGTGGATGCAGTGGATGCCGGAGACTTCGATCTGATTTTCGAACGCGTCGTGCGCGCGAGAGGGTTGGACGCCGAATTCGACAGCGCGGAATTTTTACGGAAACTGTGCCTGCGCGATGGCCGCACCGAGCTGCGCGCCTGCTACCCCGGCGACATTTGCAACATCCTGCAATCCATCGGCCGCTACGAAGGCCGCGGCGCGATCATGACCAAACCGGAACTGGAGCGGGCTACGGAACTTTACTTCGCAAAATCGTAATTGCGAGGGTGAAAATATTCTTGACTCAGCACGCTTTCTCCTGTAGAGTAGTCTTATGGACAAAGCCCCAGCCACTTTGCAGGAAGCGATCCTGTACTTTTCGGACCCTGATAACTGCCTGAATTACCTTGTCGCGCACCGCACGGAATGGAAGAACGGCGTCGTATGCCCCACGTGTGGATCGAAGGAAGTGTCCTTCATGCCGTCGCGCCGCGTGTGGCAGTGCAAGGGGCGGCATCCGAAGTGCCAGTTCTCCGTCAAAGTGGGCACGATCATGGAAGATTCGGCTATCACGCTCGATAAGTGGCTTATGGCTATGTGGCTGTTGGCGAATTGTAAGAACGGTGTCAGTTCCTACGAAGTAGGTCGTGACATCGGCGTGACGCAGAAGAACGCTTGGCACATGCTCCACCGCATTAGGCTTGCCCAGCAGGATACTCAGACGGGTGGAAAGTTGTCCGGTGAAGTCGAGGTTGACGAATCTTTCATCGGCGGCAAGGCGCGGAACATGCACAAGGATGTTAAGGCGCGGCGCATTCAGGGCCGCACTGGACCGGAAGGAAAGGCCATCGTTGCAGCGGTTCTGGAACGTGGCGGCAAGGTTCGCGCGAGGGTGATTGATCGTCGCCGCAAGACTCAACTTCAGGCGCTTGTGCGTGAGCACGTTGAACCAAACTCCGCTCTCTACTCCGATGCGCTGAAGAGTTACGAAGGGCTGGGCGCGGAATATGCGCACCAAGTAGTGGATCACGCCGTTGAGTACGTCAATGGCAATGTCCATACGAACCATGCGGAAAATTTCTGGTCGCTGCTCAAGCGTGGAATTAACGGGACGTACGTTTCGGTGGAGCCGTACCACTTGTTTCGCTACGTTGACGAACAGGCTTTTCGCTATAACAACCGCACGGACATGACCGATGCGGATCGGTTCGACGCCGTTGTAAGGAACATTGTCGGCAAGCGTCTGACCTGGAAAGAACTCACCGGCAAGGTGGGAGAAATACCGACGATCAACTAATGCCGTTGGCCGTTTGCCACGGGGACGGCGGAAGGCTTGATCTTCCGCTTTGGCCCACGACGCTTGGGGTTTGCGTCCACCTGTTTTCTGTATTCGGCCAATCGTTCCTGGACGGCGCTTTTTGGAACCGACATCACTTGCTCCACAAGATTCGTGAAGCGTTGAAACTCGGCAGAGTGTTTCATCTGGGACCATCATATCAAGCAGAGACACTTCCGGTTTGGTTTGGATATTTGCTACGAAGCAGGTCAAGAAGCGCATTTCTAAGCGTCACGCTCTTCGCGATTGTGTCGGTTCCTCCTAGTTCTTCAAATGTTTCATAAACAATTTCTGATGCATCGTTGAGGGACCCATCGGAGATTGGATTTACACACAACGAAACGACGGATGCGAGCTCCGCAGCGGTCGGCTTAGCTTTGCCCGTCAGTGCGCACGAAACCACCATGTCCACGTAGTACCGAATATCGCGACGAATCTCTCGGCTGTAATGCGTTCCCAGTAGCAAAAAGGTTGCCACTTGACGATCAAGAAGTATGCATGCTGCATAAACATCGCGGTTGTTCGCTTCATCAAACAGTAGTCCGTATTTGTCATCGTCTTTCAAAACAGTTTGTGGTCGCGCCCTTGCATTGTCCGGCTCCTGGAGTAGTACCGCAATGCATGCCTGAGCTAGTTCACGTACGCTCACGATTTTCGAGATGGTTTTTCTAAGCCGCCGATGCTCACCCTTCCTTCTGTCATAAAAGAGTCCATACGCCTTTAGTCTGTCCTCGATGTCTAAGTGAATGCGATCCGTGGCACGGAGCGATAGGGTCTCTACCGGCGTTTGTGAGTTAGTGGCCTTGATAATTAAGTTTCGGCTCTGTTCTTCCTTGGGAAGAATGATCCTAACCAGAACGTTGCGTGCATCGATCCAGGGTGAGGACCCAAAGGCCGTGAAAATTTCATGTGACGTTTGGAGGCCGTTGACAATTTCCGGAGTATCTACGGTCAACTTGCTGCCCGTGATCGATGCGTCTTTGGCGAGAATCGTTATTCCGTTGTTTAGCCACCAAAATTCCTCGGTTGAGGCTTGGTTGGTCAAAGTTTCACGGATTTGAGCATTCACGGGGTTCCGTCTGCCTTGATAGTCCCGAACGTTTGGCTCAAGCATCCTAGTTTTCATGTTCCCATTTGAATCCTTCAGAAATGCGGCGAAGTCATTTAGCCTCACCAAGCAAACCACCGATCCGTCAGATGTTGCCATATGTGTCGTGATTGGGATTATTTCTTTTTGATTTGGTATTCTGCGCGCAGTCGCCAGCAGATCCGCGCTTCCCCACGTTTTCACCATTACGCTCGCCGCCGAAAGTCTGGACTTCACGAATGCTTTTAGGTTCTCGATTCGCTTTTCTACTTTATTATTCGGTGCCGTGACGCTCTTGCAGGTATAGTGAAAACTAATCTTAAGAGTGTGAGCAAAGCCTAGCACCTTGTCGTATCTATCCCTGAAATGCTTAATGGCCTTTTGAGCATCCGAATTAAGATATGTGATTTTATCTGGGGGCTTGGAGTAGTCGAGAAGATCCCGAGCAAAGGTGTGGATCTTTTCTATGCGCTCTTCGGTAAAAGAGGATTCACGGGTAGCCTGAATCAGAACTAGCTCAACGGATGTAGTTGGATCTGGCAATTCTGTCTCTTCCGTGACGAGTCCGGTGTTCATGAATAGATACATGGCATCCACTCCGCCGTCGTCAACACCACCGAAATCTCCAAAATCTAGATCCTCATCGGATAGATCCGAATCCTTCAGTACTTGTTCAAAACAGAACCGCTCAAACGCCTTGTCCTCTGCCAGATCGGCCGCGCGCTCCTCTTTCCACACTGCGAAATTGGAGTCAAGTGCTTTTTTGTCTAAATCACTCACACACACCTCCGGATGCAACATCATCGCGCATCTCTCAGTGCTGAGTCAAGAATATTTTCACCATTGCGAGAGGCCAACTCTACTCCGCCCTCACCAGAATCGATTTCACCACCACCCCGGTTTTCTTCGGGCGAAGAGTGATCGTTTCGATCTGTTGCTGCGCAGGATCATAGGATGACTGCAAGCTGGTCACTTCCGCCTCTAGTTCCGACTGGACGGCGGCCAGTTGCTGGTTGATTGCCTCCGCCGTTTCCTTCGCGCGGCTCACATCTTGCGATTCGGTGTAGACACGCGTGGCCGCGCGTCCGGCAGTGGCTATCTTGGTCATGGAAGTCCGCCTGCCGCCGCCCAGGAAGGCTCCCAGTATTGAAGTTCCGATTTCGAGTACCGTGTTGATCTTGGCCTGCGAGGCTTGCTCCTGCTGCTTCTGGCCCGTGGCTTCAGCCCTGCGGAGGCGATCCTCGAGTGCGGCGATTTTCGGGGCATACTTGCTTCTCAGCTCGGCCACTTCCCGATCGCGTTCCTCTCGCAACAACTGCGCAATCCTGGCACGGAAATCCCGCTCGCTCTCCCCCGGTTCGGAACAGGCCTTTAGCCTGGGCAATTGATAGACTTCCAGCGTCTGGTTATTGGCCAGCCATGCGGCGAAGTCCCGCTGCCACGTTTTGGCGAGATTCGGCGCGGGAGGTTCACCTTCCGGCGAGCCGCTTGCCGGCGAGCTCTCTTCCCAATCCGGCGCGTTCGTCCGTCCGTTCAGCGGGGCGACAAAGGTCACCTCTGCCTCATAGTCGATTTTATTTTTGGCGTCAGCGAAGCGTACTGTCGCGGTACCAGTGACCGATTTTTCGCTGGACACGGAGACGGTGGCGGCAGCCGGCGCCTTCGGCCCGGAACTCGTGCCGCCTGAAACAGACGACCGGACTGGGTCCATCAGTTTCTTGATCTGATCCCGAGTTAGTGGACCCCTCAAATACGACATGGTCCAACGGCTCTCTATCGTGACGGGCGCGTCGTCATGCACGTTGTTCATGAGAAACACACGGTTCCCCAGACCGGCGAGAATCTCTCCCATCCGGCTCCGATCAAATTTACCGCCCGCTGTCGCAGCGGCGCCTTCCAAACCTTCCAAGACCCGTTCTTTATCGCGCTCGGTCTGCAATCTCCCTATCAGCCACGTCCCGGTGTTGGACAATCCCTTGTAGTCCAGATCCACGGGATTCTGCGTCGCCAGCACCACACCCAGGCCGTAGGCGCGCGCCTGTTTGAGCAGCGTCAGCAGAGGAATTTTGGACGGCGGATTCGCCACCGGCGGGAAGTAGCCGAAAATTTCGTCCATATACAGCAGCGCGCGCAGGCTGGTGGTGCCGGGTTGCTGGCGCATCCAAGCGACTGTCTGGTTCAGCAGCAG
Source organism: uncultured Acidobacteriota bacterium (assembly GCA_902826605.1). Classification (GTDB taxonomy): domain Bacteria; phylum Acidobacteriota; class Terriglobia; order Bryobacterales; family Bryobacteraceae; genus Palsa-187. The sequence continues at coordinate 16,235 of CADEFM010000007.1, read as the reverse complement.
TGACACAAAGAACATGCGCTCGGAATCCGAAAGATGTGCGAGCGAGAAAATCGCGACGCGCGGCTTTCCTTGCGGCGTATGCAGAAAGGAAGCAATATCCACCGGAACGCCCTCTAGCCACGCCGAAAAACCCGGAGACGCCAGCAGGTTGTTCAACTGCATGGCCAGCTTGAAACGGTCCTTCGATGGATAAAAGGCCTCAAGTTGAAGAGCGCCCACCCGCTCGAACGGGGGCGATTGAATCTGCTCGATCAGCCCCGATAGATCCACGCTCTGGCCCTTCTGCCACGCGGTGGTCAGCAGGTTGGAAAGCAACACATGTTCGCGGCTTTGTACTGGATCGGCGTCCATGCCTGCCAGTCCCAGCAATGAAGTCGCCGTGGCCTGTACGCGTTCCCGGAATAGCTCCGGGTCATCCGCGCCTGGCCCTTGCGGAGGGTCGAACGACTTCAAAACGGAAATGGCCAAGCCAGCGTTCGATCCCGGCGTATACACGGTGAATTCCGCAGCGTTCCGCAAACGCTGAATGCGTTCGCCGTTTTGTCCCCATTTCTCCAGGCCGCCCCGCCACAGATCAGCTTGCTGCTCGGCGTAATCATCGGCCGATAAGCCCTTGCGTGCCGCGTCATCCAGGTTGATCCAAGGAGCGAAATTCTCGGGCTTCAGCTCTGGAAATGTCAGCAGCAGGTTGGCCAGGTCGCCTTTCGGATCGATCACCAGAGCGGGAATCCCGTCCAATGCCGCTTCTTCCAGCAGACCAATGCACAGCCCCGTCTTACCGCTGCCGGTCATCCCAACACAAACTGCATGCGTCACCAGATCCTTGGAATCGTAGAGTACCGGCTCATCCAACTGTTTTTTTGCGCCCAGATCGTAGTGCCGCCCGATATAGAATGTTCCGAGTCCTTCAATGTTCATGTGGGTTGTTTGCGTCTAGAAAGCCCCGCCGCAGCGAGGTTCCCTTATAATGACCTGACAGGGAGGATAACATGTTCAAACTGAGTTTGATCGCGCTATCGCTTGTGATCATGGCGGGTTGTTCAACCGGCCCCCAAGACGTTGTGGCCAACGCTACCAAAGCAATGGGCACAGAGAATCTGAAATCCATTGAATACACAGCCTCCGGGTTTAGCTACTCGCTGGGGCAGTCGCCCAATCCGAACGCGCCTTGGCCGAAGTTCAACGCGAAAAGCTACATGCGCACCATCAACTTCGAAACGCCGGCCTCGCGCCAAACTTTGGTACGCACGCAGTTCGAAAACCCGCCGCATGGCGGAGGCAACCAGCCGATCGTCGGGGAGAACACGCAGACGGTGGTGGTCACCGGATCGTCACCATGGGCCGGACAGGCCGACATCTGGATCACTCCTCCCGGTTTTCTCAAAGGCGCGGCGGCCAACAACGCTACTCTGGCCGCTCAAACCGTGGATGGCAAGCAATACAACGTGCTGACTTTCATGGCGCAAGGCAAATACAAAGTCATCGGTTACGTGAACACCGCGAATGAGGTCGAAAAAGTCGAAACATGGGTCGACAACCCTGTGCTCGGCGATATGGCGGTGGAGACCACCTATTCGGACTACAAAGATTTCGGCGGCCTCAAGTTCCCCAGCAAGATCATGCAGTCCCAGGGTGGCTACCCGGTACTCGATGTGACTGTCACCGATGTCAAGACCAATCCGGAAACTAAGATCGATGCTCCGGCCACGGCCGCCGTGGTAGTCAAATCCGAAAAAGTCACCGATGGCTTGTACTTCATTACCGGAGGGACCCATAACAGCGTGGCCGTGGAATTCAGCGATCACATCGCCGTAGTGGAAGGCCCGCAGTCCGAGGAGCGCTCCACGGCAGTAATCGCCGAAACTAAGAAGCTGATCCCCAACAAGCCCATCAAGTACCTGATCAATACCCATCACCACTTCGATCATTCAGGCGGCATCCGCCCCTTCATCGCCGAGGGCGCGACCTTGATTACCCAGGACATCAACAAGCCGTACTACGAGAAGGCTTTCAGCATGCCGCGCACGCTGGCACCGGACAAGATGGGAACTAAGACGGCCACTATGGAAACCGTTGCCGACAAGAAGGTCCTCACCGATGGCAAGCGCACCTTGGAACTCCACCTGGTCAAGAGCAGCCCGCACAATGACGGGATTATCATGGCGTACCTGCCGAAAGAGAGAATCCTGGTGGAGGCAGACCTATTCACACCGCCTGCTACCCCAACCACACCTCGGCCGAAAACGCCGAGTCCATTCTCCACAAACCTGGCGGAGAACTTGCAACGGCTGAAGCTGAACTACCAGACGATCCTCCCGCTTCATGGCCAGAAATCGACCCGCGCGGAATTCATGAAGTGGATCGGTAAGACGTAAACGGGCCGGCACTGCACCCAAAGAACGTCCGCAAAGACGACCGCAAGGCACGCTGATTGGTGATTCTAGAACCGCTGCTGCTATCGCGTGCTCATCGCGAGAGCGCCTCCGCGTAGTCCAACCGTGCCTCGTTGCAACCAAGCCGATCGAAGAAATGCGGCGACGTGTTTGTGGCCCTGAACCGAAGCACCGGGCCCCCGCGGCCGCGCTCGATTTTCGCCCGCGAACGCCCTTTCCATCTGACGCGCCAGATGCGCCTTGGCCTCCATGGATGTTGACGTTCATCGCCACGAGCTTAGGCTCAAACTAATTTCTTAATTCTCGCCTTCGGTTTGAAACAACGGCGCCGGCGTCCAGATGGCTTCCCCGTGGCGCGCACGGAATTCCTCGATACGCGCCAATACACGCTTATGCCCGAGCCTCCGTGCGTAGAACATGGGACCTCCACGCCATGCTGGAAAGCCGTACCCAGTGACGCAGACCACGTCGATATCGGAGGCGCGCTGGGTGGTGCCTTCTTCGAGCAATCGCGCGCCTTCATTAACCAGCGCCAAAATACAGCGGTCAACGATCTCATTGGAATCGATCCGGCGCCGTTCGATTCGAGCGGCCCCGGCGGTGGCTTCGATGAGCGCGGCAACTTCGGGATCGGGTATCGGTTTACGATCCTTACCGTAGCGCGACCAGCCTCGGCCGGTTTTCTGGCCCAGCCAGCCACGTTCCAGTAACTGTGGCAACACGATGGGCCTTCGAACGCCCGCGATGTTGAGAGCGGGTGAACCGCGCTCAATATCACGCATCACGTCATTGCCTACCAGGTCATACATGGCGAGCGGTCCCATGGGCATGCCGAAATCGTAGAGCGCCTGGTTGACTTGTTCCACCGTCGCGCCCTCCTCCAGCAGAAACTGGGCTTCGCGGCCGTACATTTCGATCATGCGATTGCCGATGAAGCCGTGTGTGTTCCCCGAGAGCACCGCGATCTTGTTCAGCCTTTTCACAAGCGCCATGGCAGTGGCCAAAGTCTCGCCGCTGGTGGCCTTGCCCCGCACCACCTCCACCAGGCGCATGATGTTGGCGGGGCTGAAAAAGTGCAAGCCGAGGGTGTTGTTCGACCGACCGCCCGCCTCGGCCATGGCGTCGACGTCCAGCGACGAGGTGTTAGTCGCCAAAATGCATTCGGGTCCAACGACCCCGTTCAATTCCACGAAGACCTGTTTCTTAATTTCGATATTTTCGAATACGGCTTCAATGATGAGATCCGCATCAATGAAACCTTCGTAGCTGATCTGGGATGTGATGCGTGCGAGCCTTTCCGAAGCCGTGTCCGCGGTCAAACGCCCGCTCTTCACGGCCCGAGCGTAGTTCGCCTGGATTCTTTCCATACCCCGTTCAAGAGCGGCTTGGGTCGTCTCTTTCAGTCTCACGGAAACACCGGCCTCCGTAAGCGCGATTGCGATGCCCGCACCCATCGTGCCCGCTCCCACCACAGCCGCCCGGCGAATGGGTTTAGCACGTGTTCCGGGAGGAACGTCCGGAACATTTCCCGCCGCCCTCTCGGCGAAGAACAAATGAATGAGGGCTTTCGACTGTACGGAATGGCGGCATTGCTCAAACAACTCGGCTTCGCGCCGCAGGCCGTGGACAAAGGACATTTGCGTGGAAGCCCGAACGGCCTCAATCGCGGCGAGCGGCGCAGTTTGGCCGCGCATCGTTTGTACGGCACGAGCGCGCGCTTCCTCAAACAAAACTGCGCTGGCATTCGCGAGTTTTTCATCCCGGTCGCGGGTGCGCCTGACGGACATTCTCTCGGCCCCTCGTGCGAACGCGAGCGCACCCTCCAGCAGGTCCCCTGCGATCACAGCGTCCACAATGCCGGCCGCCAGCGCATCTTTCGCGTTGATTGGGGCGCCCGAAACGCACATCTCCAACGCCTTTGCAACACCCGCCAGCCGTGGCAGCCGCTGCGTCCCGCCCGCGCCCGGTATCAGTCCAAGCTTGACTTCCGGCTGGCCCACCCGGCCGTCAAGTGCGATCACGCGATAGTGGGCGGCCATCGCGATTTCCAGGCCCCCACCCAGTGCGGAACCGTGGAGAGCGGCAACGACGGGCTTCGTGCAGTCTTCCATGGCTCGCGCCGCGCCCGTAAAGCCTGCCAGAAGGCGGGCCGCGCTTGCGTCGTCCTCAAAGTCCTTGATGTCCGCGCCCGCCATGAACGTCTTACCCTCCGCGCGCAATACCACCGCGCGAACCGCATCATCGGCGGAAGCACGCGCAATGCCCGCGATGATGCCTTCCGCCACGGCGGGCGTCATGGTATTGACCGGTGGGTGGTCAATCGTCAGAACGGCAATATCGCCGTCCACTGCGTAATGTACAAACGCGGGCATTTTCGTATAAGATAGCGTTTCCCGGAGCCGCGTTTCAAAAACGCCCGGCCGACTACAGGTGGACGCGTTGATAAAGCTGACGGCCAGCAAGTTCGTGAACGCTTGAAATTCTCGCCATTCATCCGCGGGCTGAAGATTCGTCTCGTGCGCGTGCATACGGATGGTATTACGCTCGAATGTCCCGCGAGGAGGCGCTGCACAGCGTCATTGGCAGTGTGCATGGAGGCGTCACGGCCACCATGGCCGGCGCTTCGCGATTGCCCGCGAACTAGGCGGGACGGACACGATCGCCGGGGTGGAATTCAAGACCAACTATTTCCGCCCCGTGGTCAGCGGCACGCTGTCCGCGCCTGCGGTGATCGGGAGCTACGGTATGCGTGGCGATCTCGGATTTACAATGATGGCAGACACGCGCCGTGGCCACCGCGCTGGTGACCTACCCGCAGATCAAGAGTTCTTGAGAGCGCGGCCTAGTTCTGCCAGGCGGCGTCCATGAGCGCGCGCGGCATCGAGGGGTTCCGCGGCTTCCCCCGACGCCTCGGGAACAACAATGAATCCCGCCGCCGCCGCGCCCGCGTACAGAGAAACCAGCGCGGCATTGTTTTCCCCCCGCAGGAAGGGCGCGGCTATTTTGCCGGCGAATCCGCCGCGCTGCCGCAGGCCGCTCGAATATTCCCGCACTTCGCCGGGAGCGTCGCAAGGCGCAGCGAATATCACCACGTCCGCCCAGGCCGGGTCGCCATCGCGCGGAGTCACGTAATCCATGGTCATGCGTGCCAGATTCTCGCGCCAGCACGCGTCAATCTCGATCGCTGCCGCTTCCGACAAAGTAACCAAGCGCCGCAAGCGAATGTTCGCGTGTGCCTGAATTGCACCCACTCCGGCCGCTAGGGCGAGTTTTTCCGTTTCGCCGTAACGCGAGTAGAAAACGATGAGGACGTTGACAGGCGTCATGCTCACGCGAGATCGAACACCAGAAATTCGCCGCCCACCTCGCCGGCGCCGGCGATGGACAGTGCTTTTTCGTCACTGACAGCCGCGCCGTCGCCTTCTTTCATCGCGTGCCCGTTCATGGTGATGTTGCCTTGCGCGCAATGTACCCATGCATGGCGTCCGGCCACAAGGGGATGCTCGATGGTCTCGCCGGGCGTCAATACGGACGCATAGATGCGTGCGTCCTGATGAATCACTGCGGAGGGCGGGTTCGTGTTCTCCTCCGGTCCGGCGATTAAGCGCAGCTTGCCGTGTTTTTCCGTGGGTTCGTACTTGAACTGCTGATAAACCGGTGGCACGTCGTTGACTTCTGGCACGATCCAAATTTGCAGGAAATGAGCCGGTTCGTGATTCGACGGGTTGAACTCGCTGTGGATTACACCCGTACCGGCCGACATGGTCTGCACTTCGTTAGGACCCAGTGTTTCTTGCTGACCCATGCTGTCCTTGTGCGCGAGGCGGCCATCCAAGACATAAGAAATGATCTCCATGTCGCGATGGCCGTGTGCGCCGAACCCTTTGCCCGGCGCCACGCGATCGTCATTGAGCACTCGCAACGCGCGGAAGCCCATGTGCGCGGGATCGTAATAATCGGCGAAGGAAAAGGTGTGATAAGAGTTAAGCCAGCCATGGTCGGCATGGCCCCGGTCCTCGGCTCTACGCAGCGCAATCATGCTGCTTTTATCGTACCCCGTGGGCAGCACCTAGAGCTTACAACGCATGCGGAATCGATCCGTCAGCAGAGTTGTTCTGTCAGTCCGCCGAGATCAAATCCCGGTGGATGGCGAATTTAACCAGGCTGGCCACGTCGTGGATATCCAGTTTACGCATCAGACTGGCACGATAGGTGTCTACCGTTTTGGGACTGAGGTTCAATCTGGCCGCGATTTCTTTGGCCCGGGTACCTTCAATCAGCAGGGAAAAGACCTGATGTTCGCGGGCGCTCAACGTTTCGATGGGGTCTTCAGGGCCGGACTTGTGACTCGGGCTGAATATCTTGTCGAGTTCGAGCGAGGGGGAAACGTAGATACCGCCATCCAGCACCTGCTGGAAGGCCTCCAGCATCTGATGCGAGGGCGCCGACTTCAGCAAGAACCCGTTGACCCCGCATCGCAACGCTTCCACCACTGTCTTACGGTCTTTTCGTGTGGACAAGACCACGATACGTGTCGGCAAATTCGCTGCCCGAACTCTGCGGACGATTTCCAAGGTGAACAGATCCGTCAGGTTCATATCCAGAACCGCGATATCCGGATGTTGCTCTTCAATCATCTGGAGCGCTACGGCCCCTTGTGAACATTGTCCGGTTATGCGGAGGTTGGGCTGCGTGGCACATAGTGCGGCCAACCCCTCCCGGACCAGGGTCATATCGTCCGCCAACAAGATCGAATACGTTCTCTGTTGTCTAGCTGGGACCATGAGCGCTCTTTTGCCGCCTCGGCGGCCCTCAAGTTTCTGGCTCACCGCTATACGGCGGCCTACTCTCGCCCGCCGTCCTCACTTTGAATAGATAGATCTTCTAAACAGATCTCCTGAACAGAAAGAGGTTTCGGGCGGCCTAAGAAGCAAGGAAAGTTCTGTTCCTTCACCCTCTTAGTAAGAATTAGCCGCCCATATTCTCTATCGATTCTGCGCGGAATCGACAAAAGCGTCGTCCCAAAACGGCTTCCGTCAATCCTGGACCGCCCTTTTGTCGGACGCAAATTTCAGACACGAAGCCGACGAAGCCCCCAAGGCTACTTAAAGCTGCTGACACCCTTCGCTTCGTCGTCGAAAACCTCGAAAACAGTGTACAACTTGGTAATTTGCAGCAAGTCCTGCACACGTTTTGTCAGGTTCAGAAGCTTCACGGAACCTCCCTGGTTGGCCACGGTTGTGAAGCCGGAAACGAGTTCGCCGATCCCGGAGCTATCAATATAAGATATCTCCGCCAGATTGAGCAGCATCTTCTTGTGCCCGCTGGCGGCCAGATCGCGAATCGTATCCCGGAACGTGCTGGCGGCCTCTCCCAGAGTAATGCGGCCCGCCGCGTCTACAACCGTCACATCACCCACCTGTCTGGTGGTCATTTTGACACTCACGAATTGCCTCCTTCAGTTGCTCGTTTGGGTTTGTACTTTACCATTTTCACTTCGGTGCCTTGCGGCTGCCTGGTGTAAGTCGAAAACTCGTCCATAAAGGCCTGCATCAGCATGACGCCGCGGCCGGAGTGCCGCATGATATTCTCGCCGGCCAAGGGGTCTGGGACCGCGTTGGGATCGAACCCGTCGCCTTCGTCGCCAATCCAGATGGTCAACTGTTCGGGCGTCCGTTCCACCTTCAGATGCACTTTTTTGCGGGCGTTATAACGATTGCCGTGCACCACCGCATTTACCATGCACTCGCGCACGGAAATGCCGATCCTGTGCAGGTCGTCCTCATCAAATCCCAAATGCGCCGCTTCAGCCACCACGGTTTCTTCAGCGCTGTCCACGCTTTCCAGTTCCGATTCAAACACCTGCTCCAGAGTGTGCGGTTGCGTTTGTTGATCGGCCATAAATCGATATGGTTCCACGCGGGTTCGGCGCAAACAAGTCGAATCGTTACATTAGAATAGTGGCGCGGGCAAAGTCAAGCTTGTGGGGGTTTGCGGCACTTCCTTAGGTTACTGGCGCACCACCACTTCGGGTCGCTTTGCGCTGCCAACTTCAGAGAACCTTCGAACCTCTGTTCCACGAGAGTTTCGCCTTCTCCGACACAACGTGACGTCTAATACGACATTGGACTTTAGATCTTGATGAAAGTCGATACCTCGTCCAGGACCAATCCCGCTGGAATCTTAACGAAGACCGTGTCTGCCTATGCCGCCAAGGGCGATTCGCCTGTGGCTGCAAATCCGGGTAGGCTGCACCGTTGTTTTCCGCATACTTAGTTCCCACTGAAAGAACCACGGATTGATCTGAGCGCCCATCTGCACTTGGCGGTGCGCGACATGCTTCTTCTCTTGCCCGAATGGCTTCCTCCTCTACGATTAACCTCCAGGCACCTCTCTTGCCCGAACCGTATACGCGGAGAACCCGCACGTCAGAAGGCGTCCGGGGCGCTGCCGGGCCGTTGCGGGATCGCAATGCTTTCATTCTTGCGATCACTGGTCTGCGTGATCCAGACACTGCTGGCCAGACGGCGGTTGCGTATTACGCCCGCTGCAAGTGTGGCCACGGCAGTATTGGTTGTTGCTGTGAAGGCAACGGAAAATCTCGAAATGGTTCTCAAAGTGGAACTGGTGCCGGTCGAAGTTGGACTCGCTTGGGAAGGGATCGCCGATGGTGTGCCATATTCGTCTCGGAACTTGTGGAAACCGCTACCCATTGGACGCTCGTGCTGACCGGCAGTCGCAAATTCAGCCACAACGGACCAACGTCATGAAACCCGCCCCGCAGAGAGTGAACGGAGTGACGCACGTAGCGAACACGGCAACCGATCCGGATGTGTACGCCGCGCAGGCCGCTGCCCTGCTCGCCGATGAAGAGCGAGGAAAGCTGATTCTGGATCATCTTCCGCAGGTTCGTCTGATCGCGCGGCGGATCCATGAGCGGTTGCCGGAAAGCGTTAGTCTGGACGATCTGATTTCCACGGGCACCGTGGGATTGATCTCCGCCATCGACCGTTTCGATTCGTCCCACAACGTCAAGTTGAAGACCTACGCGGAATATAAGATTCGGGGTGCGATTCTGGATAGCCTGCGGGGGTTGGATTGGGCTCCGCGTCAGCAACGCCGGCGGTCGAAGCAGATTGAAGCAGCGATCTCGGTGGTGGAACAGCGCCTGCACCGTTCTCCTACCGAAGACGAGATCGCCGTGCAACTGGGCTTGGGGCTCGAGGAATACCATGAATGGCTGGTCGAAATTCGCGGGCTGAACTTGGGAAGCCTGGAAAACTCGTCGCCGGATCCGGAAAATCGCGACCTGCTGCAATACATCGCCGACGATGAAGAAGCGTGGCCTTCGCGTTTGCTGGAACAAAGCGAACTCCGAAAGTTGCTGGCCGAGGCGATCGGGAAAATGCCAGACCCGGAAAAGATGGTGCTGGGACTGTATTATCACGAAGAATTGACGCTGCGTGAGATATCGAAAATCATGCGCTTGCATGAATCGCGTATCTCGCAGCTCAAGTCCCAGGCGATTCTGCGGTTACGTGCCTACATGGAAAAACGCTGGCCCAATCCCCGCGGAGTGTAAGCTACTCGTCGGAAAGCAGGAATTCCGAGCGCCGCGCGCGGCCAAACGGGCTGGAACCACTGGGGGCCTCGACCGTAACGGTCACCGCCATTTCCCTTTTTTCGCGCATCAGTGTGAGCGCAATGCTCCGCCCTGTCAGTGGACGCAGGCGCTTGGTGATCTCCGCCGGTGTTCCGACCTTGGCGTCATCCACTTTCAGAATCACGTCGCCCGCGCGGATGCCCGATTTCTCGGCGCTGGAATCCTTGACCACCGAGCGTACCAGCACGCCTTCGGTCACACCGAAATACTGGGCCAGTTGGCCCTCCAGAGGCTCGGCTTCGATGCCCAGCATGGGGCTTCGAACGCCTTGAATGATGCGGGGCACGTCGGGCATGTTGAAGTTGAACCCGTCGCCCAGAAAGCGCGCGGCCGGATTGGCGCCGATTCTGGCAGTGACCGATTGCGAAACTCCGTTGCGGGAAATATCGATTCTCACCTCGCGTCCGCCGGGCGTCTCGCGCACCAGACGCGTGAGTTGCTCGATCCCTTCCACTTTCATGCCGTTGTATTGCAGGATTACATCTCCTGCCAGGATGCCTGCCTTCTCGGCGGGACTTTCGGAACTGACACGGGTTACCTCCACGCCGGATTCTTCCGGCAGACGCAATGCCTTGGCGCGCTCCGCAGTGATTTCTTGAATGCCGACGCCCAGGTATCCGCCGCGAACTTGCAGCACTCGCGCGGGAGGAGCGGGCGGCGCTGGGGCCGGTGTCTGCGCGGACAGGTGTAACGGAAGTATCAGCACGGCGATGCTGGCCGCGGCCAACCAGATGTTCTTGTTCCAGCTCTTCATAAAGCCTCTTAATAAATTCCGCCCGACGCATTCACGGCCTGCAACACGCGCAATCCACGATTGCGCACATAAGCGTCCTGTTCGCGTTCCATCAATTCCTGCAATGCGCCCACGGTTTCAGGATCCAATTCTCGCTGTTCCCGCCCGGCCAGCAAATCGATGGCGCGGCTGCGCATGCCGCGGTCGGTGTCGCGCAACAGCACCTGTGCGAGCGCACCCTGCACGGCGTGATCCCCGGAGTAGGGCTGCAATCCGTCCATCGCCTTGGCGCGCACGTCACCACTTCGGTCATTTTTCAAAGCGAACATCAATGCATTGCGCACCTCGGCGGAACGCGCACCACTCACCAATATCGCCACGGTACCGGCTCGCAGCTCGGGATCGGCTGCTTCCTTCGATGCCGCCATCAGGAGCGTGCGGATGGCTTCGTCATTGACGCTTCCCTGAATGGTACGTTGGCGCGTTTCGTCCAATACGATTTGCACCCGTCCGTCCTGTTGTGCGGAAACATTCCGCACGCGCGATCCGGAGAAATCGGCAAGATTCATGGACTCGTATGAGCCGCCCAAACGGGGGGCAGGCACGAACTGGGCGCCCAGGAACCCGACTGCGAGCATCGCGAATGCGCCGGCCGGACGCAGTACCGGACGCCAACGGCTTTGTCGAAAGCTTTCTATAAATTGCCGCCACCATCCGGTTACAGGTCTGGATTCGGCGGGTCTCAGCGCAGCCGCCAGGTTTTCCCGGCAGCTAGCCAGCAGCGCGGGCGAAGGCGTCACGGCTGCAGCGTCTGCGACCGCATGCAGCGATCGCTGCCGTTCCAGCGCCGTACGACAGTCCGCGCAGCTATCCAAGTGGGTTTCCACGCGTTCCTCTTCGTCGAAATTCAGTTCACCGTATAAAAGCAGCGCGAATTGTTCGCGTACGCCGGTGCAGATTGCTTCAGGTTCTTTCATACAAAATCTCCCAGGGCAGCCCGCATTTTCTGCGTGGCCCGGAACAGACAATTCTTCGCGGCCTCTTCGCTGGTGCCCAGCGCTTCACCGATATTCCGCAAGCGCATTCCGTCAAAATGCCGCAACTCGAAAACCATCCTCTCGCGCGGCGTCAGCCGCGCCAGCGTTTCCTTCACACGCCGCCGGACCTGGCCGCTGAACAGGCTCCGCTGCGGATCGGTTTCCGCGCGTTCTTCGGTGAAGGAATCCATCCGGTCGATCTCGCCTTCGTGAGTGGCGACAACTGCCGATTCCTCGCGGCGGACTTTCTTCTTGCGCATCTGATCCAGACACAAGTTCGTCGCGATCCGGTACAGCCATGTGTGAAAACTGCAATCGAACCGGAAGCCCGGCAGATTGCGGAACGCGCGCATAAACGTTTCCTGATAAATATCGCGGGCATCGTCAGGGGAGCGCAGCAGGTTCATGGCGAGCCTGAGCACACTTTGATCGTGCGCGCGGATCAGCTGCTCAAACGCGTCCTTATCCCCCGCTTGCGCGGCCCGGATTAGCTCCGTTTCGTCAGCGGCATCCATGCTCGCCCGGTAACCGCCTTCCAGCGGAACGGCTTTCCTCTGCGGATGCACCACCTATATGGACGGAGCGGAGGGGGAAAGGTAACGGCCATCGCCCTATGGCTGGCGTCGTTTTTTCCAACGTGGATTGAAGGGGATAGGGATGGTGGGATCAGGGCAGCGGAACGATACCCATCCAGAACAGGCTCCCCGTGCCAGCCTCGGCATCGTACTTGCGTACGAAATCCAGTTTCCCGTCGTTCCGCACGCGAAACACGGCTAAGTTCGCGGGGATTGTTGCCAAGGCGGTCTGATTCCCCGCGATCAGAATGCGCGCGCTGGGATCGAGCGAAAATGTTCGTGGTTCCGCGCCGTGTGTATCCGCGTTTTGAATTAACCTGGGTTCGCCGGTTTGCTGGTTGATAGAGTAAACGGCAATGCTGTTCTCGCCGCCTCCGTCGATCGCTTTTCCGTTCGCGTCCGTAGCGGCGGAGCGATTGGCCTGGTATACGAACCTCCCGTTCGGATGCACGTGCACCGTTCCGGCGTTTTGCCGCAGAGTCTTGCGGCCCGGGTCGGCAAGGCTGTCCTTGGTAAAAAGGGGCGTCGCGTCCAGCGATCCTTTATTCATCCGATACACTTGCAGCTTGCGCTGGCGCTCCAGCGAAAGGTAGACCCACGGCTTCGATGGATGGAAATCCAAATGACGAGGCTGAAAGTTCATGCCTCCGTTGGGCGCAATGGAGGCCAGATTCTTCAGGATGCCATCGGCATAGCTGAAAACCTTCACCGCGCCGCGATCCTCGGGCTTGTCCTTTGTGGGGCCATTGCCGCGAGTCACCAGCATCACGGTGTTGTTTGAGGCGTCCACGCGCACATGGTGTGCGTAAATTCCCGTATCCAGCATGGGCGGTTGCTTCACTTGAGCGCCAAGAGTGCCGTCGGCGTTCAAACGGTGCACGGTCAGACTACTGGGATCGTTATACGCGACGAGTACGTGAGTGCCCGCTGCGTCCGTGCTCACATGTATCGGCCGCGATGCCAGAGAAACGGATGGACCATCCGGCTGCAACGCTCCCGACCGCGCATCAAGGCGGAACGCGCTCAAGCCATGCAGTTTGCCGCGCGGAACCGTGGTGGCTCCAGGAGCCGTGTTGCTGGCGCCTCCATCGCTCCACACAACGTAAAGATACTTCCGCGACGGGTGCTGCCATGCGTACTGAACATTTGCTAGAAGCTTGATGGAGCCGCGCTTAATGAGCGACGCGGTCTCCGCGTCCAGATCGTATTGGGTGAGCGTTGCCCCAGTGGCAGCATAAAGTACGCCGCAGCCAGTGTCATGCGCGGGCGCTTGGGCGAGTCCCGGCGCCAGCGAAAGCAGCAGAGGCAACCAACTCGCGTATGTCAACAACTTTGCTCTATGCATGAGCTACTGCTTCGCCGGCAAGTCATAGCGGCGGTTGCTGACGCTGGCCGGGTGCGTGTCGCCGCGATGGCAGGTGTAACAGGTCACCGCTTGATTCCCCACGGGGTAGACGCCGGTACCGGGGAATTGAGCATTGATCTGGCGCACCAGCATGATCATTTTACGGGCGATGTCCTTGCGCGGGTTGATGTCCACCTCTTGCGTTTTTCCGCCGCCGTGGCAATAAGCGCAATCCACGTTGAGCGCGTCGCGGAACTCGCCCATAAGCGAATCTGCTCCATGCACCCGCGTATCGGCGGGTAACAATTTCAAGCTGGATCCGGGCACCTGCGCCGGAGGAGGGACACCCATTGAATTGGCCCGGTTGTAATATTTCCTTGGCGCTTTGGTCTCCGGCTTAATGTTTCCCCGGTGGCAGGTACTGCAATCCACTTCGTGATATCCCTCGGGGAAAGCTCCAGTGCTGCTCGGGAAGCTGCTATCGATCAGCCGTACCATCGCGATCATCTTGCGCGCCACTTCCTTTTTGGGATTGGTATCGGCCGCGAAATCGCCTTGCACGTGACAATAGGTGCATTGCACTCCTAGCGCTTCGGTGAAACTCTGCATGACAAAGGGAATGTCGGCGCTGGGCGCCAACAATTTCAGGTTCTTCGTCGCCGGGCGCGTGCCGCCTGCCGGTTGCTGCGCGAATAGTGACGGAGACACAAGAAGCAGAACGATGAGCCGGTGCATGGGTGCAATCTTACAGCCGCGCGAGGTAAGGTTCAAGCCCCCACTCAGGTCTTGATTCTTGCAATCGAATCGTCCCTGGAGCGGAGATTATTTTTTGTGAAACAGATTGTATCCCGTTGACCTCATTCCTTATCCTTGCAGTTTCGTGGGAAGCAATTGGACAGGCCGTTTCACGTGTCCTCGGCAATCGGTTCATTGCGCGTTGCTAGGCGCATGAAAACATTAGGAGTATTCTCAGAGATGTTGAAGAAAGCAGTCATACCGGCAGCTTTGTTGGCTGCGGTTACTTTTGGCCAGAGTTCTGCGAATACAATCAGTTTGAATTCTTCGATTCAGTATCAAACTATAGCTGGCTGGGAGGGTGTCGCTCAATTCGGCTTGGATCATCCGACCTTCAACGCCGCCTATCCAAACTTCAAGACCCCGCTGGTCGATGGATTAGTGAACGATCTCGGCATGAACCGCGTTCGCCTGGAAGTGCGAAGCGGCGCCGAGAACTCTGTTGACTACTGGGCCCGTTATGGCGATCTTAGTTCACCGACGTACAACAACGCTTTGTGGCGGTGTTATCGGTATTCGACGGCAAACGATAACGCCGATCCGAATAGCATCAATCCCGCTGGTTTTCATTTCTCCGAATTGGACCGCATGGTCAATCTGGTAGTGCTGCCACTCAGACAAGCCATGGCCGCGCGTGGAGAAAAGCTGTACATCAATTTGCAGTACGTTGCCTTCTACAGTCAGATGACCGGCGCGGGCTGTCCCGCTGGACTCCAGTACCTCCACACTTCCCCATCTGAGTACGGAGAGTTCATGCTCGCGGCAACAGATCATTTGAAAACCGCGTTTGGAATCGTGCCCGATCAATGGGAGACGGTGCTAGAGCCGGATAACACCGCCTACTGGCGCGGCACTCAGATCGGACAATCCATCGTCCAGGCCGGGAACAAACTCAAAGCCGCCGGTTTCACGCCAAAGTTTTCCATGCCGTCGGTGACGAACATGGCCAACGCGCTGCCCTATTTCAACGATGCGGTGACTGTGATACAAGGGGCCAGCGCCATGTCTTACTTGTCGGAACTCTCCTACCATCGCTACGGTGCGAACAGCGCTTCCACGGTTCAGGCCATGGCCAACAGAGCATCCCAGCTTGGCATCAACACCGCGATGAGTGAACACATAGGTTCGAGCACTACCGATTTGCATCAGGACTTGAAACTCGGCAACAATTCATCCTGGCAGGAATTTGTGTCTTCGGGAATCGGCACGACAGACAATGGAAGCACCTACTTCCGCGTGGATACCGCGTCCGTGTCGAGTCCGAAACTGTTCATGAACAATCGGGCGAAGTATTTACGGCAGTACTTCAAGTACGTGCGCGGCGGTGCGGTGAGGATTGACGCAAGTTCAAGCAACGCTATTTTTGACCCCGTTGCGTTTCAAAACACCAACGGGAAGACCGTTGTCATCGTAAGAGCGTCGGGCGGTGGAAGCTTTGGCATTCATGGTCTTTCCGCGGGCACATACGGGATCTATTACACTACCGGAGCCGACGACTCGAGCGTAACCAACTACGACGTAAATGCGAGCGACCAAACTATCTCAGCTGGTGAGACCTTGACAACTTCGATTCCTTCAATGGGAGTGATTACGATCTACGGGAAATCAGCGTCTAGCGCCCCACCTCCGCCCCCGCCGAACCTAGTCGAAATCGGATCGATAGCTCAAATCGCATCGGCGGGAACGTGGGAGGT
>CADEFM010000006.1:269959-318316 GCA_902826605.1 uncultured Acidobacteriota bacterium | reverse complement strand
CCCAGCGCCAGCAGCAACAAAAGCAGCAGCAGGACGCCCAGCGCCAGCAGCAACAAAAGCAGCAGCAGGACGCCCAGCGCCAGCAGCAACAGAAGCAACAGCAAATTCGTGCGCAGCCTCAGGTGGAAGCACCTCCGTCCCGATCGGCTGCGCCGGAACAGCTTCCGGACCGTGGAAGAAAGCAGAGATCGCAGAGCGAAGATGGCACCAAGTCCAACCGGTGACGCTGCGTCGGCCAGATTATTTCGGGCGGCTATCTGCGCGCCACCCGGCAATGATGCGGTCCGAACGAAGGGCAGTCGGATTTGGTCGCGATGCTAAACTAACGATTGAAAGCCGTTTTCGCTTGAGCCGAACGTATCCATTTTTGCGAAAGTTGCTGATCTTGTCCGTGTGCCTCTTGGCTATAGGCGCCGTGGCGCCGGACCGCAACTTTGACGACGGGCCGGGTCACGCCTCGGGCTATCCAGCCATGACGACGCCCGCGCTAGGCGTTGCGCTCGTTGCTTCGCGGTTATCTTCCAGAATCCAGTCGGGTATTCCCCGGCACGGAGGCGATTTCAGCTGCCTCCATGCACAAAGCGTTCATTTGCCGTTCTTGTGCAATTTTGCGCTGCACCATAGAGATGTCCGTGTCTCTCGCCGTTCTACAGCCCTCCTTCTCCCATTTGGCCGTTCTCCTCCTTCTCTCACGATGTAGCTTCTGTTGAGATTTGCGCCGCCGGTGCATGCCGGAACGCCATTTCTTGCAAATTACGACACGAATTGTGTGCTCCGTGAGCGCTGAGGGAGATTTTTATGCCATCCGAAAATAAGACGAAGCCTGAAAATAGAGATGAGACGCAAGAAGGCGGAACGGAAGGTACAGCTTCGGTCCCGCGGCCCCCTGTGAGCGCGAGGGACAATGTTGTACTCACACTAAAGATCATCGTCAGCATCGTGGTTTTTGTGCTGGTGCTGTGGGGTATGGATCGTCTCGCCGGCGGCCGTTGAAAATCGTAACAATAGCAAGAGGGAGCTTGGCCGTTGGGTATTGCTGCTGATTTCGTGCTCATCATCGTCGCCGGTCTCCTGGGCGGGCTTCTTGCCCGGGCGCTCCGGCTACCTTTGCTCGTCGGCTACGTGACCGCCGGAGTTCTTGTCGGTCCCTACACAGCGGGCCCAACCGTGGTCCAAATACATGAAATAGAACTTCTGGCTGAAATCGGCGTTGCCTTGCTGTTGTTCTCCCTTGGGCTGGAAATTTCACTGCGCGATCTTCAACCCGTTCGCCGGATCGCGTTGATTGGCGGGCCGATTCAAATTCTGCTTACCGGCGCGGCGGGCGCGGGCGCCGGCTCCCTCATTCTCGGAATACCGCTAGTGGAGGCGGTTTGGCTGGGAGCCATGATTTCTCTATCCAGCACCATGGTCGTACTCAAGACGCTCTCCTCCGCAGGGGTAACGGCAACGCTGGCAAGCCGGGTGATGATCGGGATGCTCGTGATGCAGGACCTGGCCGTGATCCCGATGCTCATCATCCTGCCCCAATTGGGCGATTGGGAAAATGCTCTTCCGAAGCTTGCGCGTGCCGTCGGGATTGCGGCCGCATTTCTGATCGCTGTCATTTTCCTTGGAACGCGTTTACTCCCTTTGTTGCTCAAACGGGTACTTGCGTGGGGCGCGCGTGAATTGTTTCTCGTCTCGGTAGTAGCCATTGGAATGGGTGTAGGATACGCGACGTTTAGCGCGGGTTTGTCATTCGCGCTCGGCGCGTTCGTCGCCGGCATGGTCCTCAGTGAATCTGAATTCAGCCACCAAGCGCTGAGCGATGTGGTTCCGCTTCGCGATATCTTTGGGCTGCTTTTCTTCGTTACCGTAGGAATGCTCTTCGATCCAAGCTTTGTGGCGGCTCACATCGGACAGATCGCTCTCATGGTCTTGATGATTTTCCTGGGGAAGGCGATCATCACCGGCGCACTGGCGCGGGCGTTTGGATACGGGAACATGGCTCCGTGGATTATTGGATTAGGACTGTCTCAAATCGGTGAATTCTCCTTTGTACTGGCCCGGAGCGGACTGAGATCTGGGTTGCTTTCGAAATCCACTTATGATCTGGCGCTGACTTGCACCATCTTAACGATGGCGCTTTCCCCCATCGTTTCGAGTGCGGCACTCCCTCTAGGCCGCGCGTGGCGTCGTTGGCGCAGCCCTGCCCAACCTCTGACGGCCATCGGTCTTCCGAAGGTAGAACTGCAGGGCCACGTGATCGTCGCCGGTTACGGCCGCAGCGGGCGGGCAGTAGCGCGCGCCCTGCGGGACGCTGGAATTCCGTTCGTGATTACGGAATGGGATCATGCTGCGTTTAGCGATGCGAATGCGCAAGCCCTGCCCGCGGTGTGGGGCGACGTCGCGCAAGAAGCGATTCTTCACGCGGCTCGCGCCGAAAGCGCTCGAATCATTGTTTTGACCGTACCCGACCAAGGCACCATCCGGCTGAGCGTTCAACGCGCCCGAAAAATGAATTCATCGATCATCGTGATCGCTCGCGCAATGCGGGATCGCAATGTCGCGGAATTGTCGGAATTGGGCGTAAATGCAACCGTCCAGCC
This sequence comes from uncultured Acidobacteriota bacterium, assembly GCA_902826605.1. GTDB lineage: Bacteria > Acidobacteriota > Terriglobia > Bryobacterales > Bryobacteraceae > Palsa-187. The sequence continues at coordinate 315,725 of CADEFM010000006.1, read as the reverse complement.
GGAATTCGAAGGCGGGATTGAGATGGTCCGGCAAGCGCTGGTTCTCTATAACTACGATCAGATGGATGTCTCACGGCTCATCTCGAAGCTGAGATCGGATCTCTATGGGCAAACACCCTCAGCCCTGCAGCTCTAGGCGGTGGATCTGAATTGGCCGGCTACCGCCGCACCGCGCCCTCCACGGCCTCCAACTCCTTGCCCGCCTCGGCCCACTTCCCTTGAGATGAGAGTTCCTTATATCGCTGCAGGTGCATGCGGATAGTCTCGATGCGCGGGTCCGGGGCCACTCGAGATGCGGGGGCTGCTGGGGCAGACTCGCCGGAGGAGGACGTGAGTACGGGAGGCAGCGGCCTACCAGATTGCAGCGCCTGCAACTGGGCCAGCGCCTGCTCATAGGTATCTGTGTAGATCAGTGTCTTGCCCTGCACCAGCGCCACTTTTTTGAGCTGCGGCATCCGCGCTTGCTGGGCTTGAATATAGATCGGCGCGATGTATAGCAGCGTCTGATCGATGGGCAGCGTCAACAACTGCGCACGCAATACCTGTGAGCCTTGCGAATTCCACAAGGAAAGGTCCTTCGAAATATTTTGATCCTGATTGATGAGCGCTTCCACCTGCAGAGGCCCTTCAATCACCTCGTCTTTGGGAAGCTGCATGTATACCAGCTCGCCCAAGTGTTCGCCGTCACAGCGCGCCGCCATGATCCCGATCAGGTTCTGCTTATTGCGAGGCGTAAACTGGATCATTAACAGGAACTCGGGATCCTTTTCTCCAGGCAGCTTGGCAATCATATAAGCCGGCGGCACCGGCGCGGGCTGCCCCCCGGTCCCCGTGGTGAACGTCGCCAAATCCCACAAGTCGGCGCGGTTGTAGTAGGACTCTGGATCGCGCATGTGATACGTCCGGTACACCTCCGCCTGAACTTCAAACAGGGTCTCCGGAAAGCGCACATGCGCCCGCAGATCGGCAGGCATTTCAGCCGCGGCCGTGAACAGCTCCGGGAATAGAGTTTGATATGCACGCACCAGCGGATCTTCCGTGTCGAACACATACAGGCGGACGGAGCCGTCGTAGGCATCCACCGTCGCCTTCACCGAATTGCGAATATAGTTGAACTGTCCAAAACCCGGCACCGCAACGGGCCGCGAATACGGATGCGAATCGCTCGTTAAATAACCGTCCACGATCCACACCAGCCTGCCGTCTGCGGTGATCACCAGGTACGGATCGTCATCCCAGTTCATGAACGGCGCCAGCGTTCCCAGGCGTGCCATAATGTTGCGCCGGATCATCATGCGGCTCTCGGGACCCAGCGCGCTCGAAAGTACGATGTTCCAATCGCCTTCGGCCAGCGCGGCTAGGGTGCGCACGCCCAGTGACGCGATAGAAAATCCTCCGCTCCCGGTATAGCTGGTGTTCACTTCGCGCGACCCGGCCGGATAGTTGAACTCGGGCTGCGACGTGCGAACAAATACAGGGTCATCGGAGCCTTCCCCGTAGTAAATTTCCGGCCGCTTAATCTGCAGGCTCTTTGTGCGCACCGTAACCGGAGCGTCGCGAATAATGAGATCCGGCAGCCCCGACTCGCTGATGCGATTCGCCTCCGCCAGCACGATTCCGTAGCCATGCGTGAAGGTCAGACTGCGATTGATCCAGCGATTACGCGCCTCGCCCAATTGGGCCAAATCGAGCTCGCGCGGAGCCAATAGGGTCTGCCGTAGCTGCCCGTCGATTTGGTATCGGTCCACATCCGTATCCGCATACGTATACGGACGCAGGGGCTGGCTCTGGCTGAGCGTATCGTGAAACGCGCGCCAATCCCAGAGCCGCACGTTATCGAGCAGCGTCTTGTTGGCGGCGAAATCGATGGTCCCCTCCGCACGGGCCGCGAATTCAGCTTCTTTCGCACGTCGGTCCAGGCCGAACGCGGAGCGGGTTGCCTGAATGTGCCGTTCTAGATAGGGCTTTTCCAGCGTCAATTCATTCGGCCTCACATACAAAGCGCCGATCGCAGCAGGCAGAATCGCATCCACCACCAGAATCGCAACGCACCCGATGGCAAGCTTCCGCCGTCCGATCAGCACTAGCAGCGCGGCCAGTATTGCGAAACCCGCCTTCGCGGTCTGCAGCGGCAGCCCGATATTCTGCTGCAGATAATCGACGCCCACCATCAGATTGCCGTGATCGCTAGTCAGCAAATCGTAACGCCCCAGCCAGAACTTAGCCGCCAGTGCGGTCAGGAAAAGTGCGCCCAACGCTTTGAGAAGACCCGTTTCGAGCCTCCCCAAAATACGCAGGTCGCGCAGATCGATTTCCTGTCCCAGCGTCCAGCCTGGAATTTCCCGCTTCAACTGCCACCCACGCGCGGCCAGATAATATGCGAGCAATCCCATGGCGGCGCACACCGCCAGGAACGTCACCAGCATGTTGAAGAATGGAAGTTCGAAAAAATAGAAGACCAAGGAGTGGCCGAAGACGGGATCGAGCCACGGCGTGCCCGCGTCCTGAGCGCCGCTGGACCCCACGAAGCGCGCCACCGTCCATCCATCTACTGTACCCAGCGCCAGCAGCAGCGCCAGCAACGCCGCGCCCGCCGTAGCGATACGCGAATAGGCGGGATGGTCGCGTAAATGGAACCCGGCTTGTTTCATGCCCAACGCATGCGCGGTCCATAGGATCGCGAACAGAATCGCCCACGCAGCCGCTACCGGCGCCAGACGGTACTCCATCATGCGAAGCCAAGTGGATACCTGGCCCATTTCGCGCCACCAATAGTAATTCAAGAAGAATCCGCTTAGCGAACTGATCCCGATCAGCAGCGCAACGGCGGCGACAATGATCCAGATAAACCCAATTTGAGGATTGCGGCGTGGCATAGGAAGCACGGACATGCATCCTTAGCGTACTAGGTTTCGCGCGGAATGGCGCGATGGAGGCAGTTACAGCAGGCGGAAGTTCACTTCAATAGTCGCCATCACGGGCACGGCTTTGCCGTCTTTCATGCCCGGCTTGAAGCGCCACTTTTCGACTGCTTCGATGGCTTTTTGATCCAGTCCCAAACCGAGGGAACGCAGCACTTTTAATCCTTGCGGCCGGCCTTGATCGTCGACGACCAATTGCAAGACCACAGTGCCCTGCCATTTGGCTTTACGCGCTTCTTCCGAATATTCCGGCTCTACTTTGCTCAGCACGGTAGGAGCGGAAACGCCGCCGCCGATGCGGTATGCGCCGCCGCCAAATCCGCCGCCGGAACCCGGACCGACACCGGCGCCTTTGCCCGATCCGACGCCCCCTCCAATGCCGCTCCCGATGCCACCGCCGAAACCCGTGCCATTCGAAGGAATACCCAGCTTGCTCTGGATGTCGCCAAAATTATTGGCATTGATATTCGGAATATCTTCGGGCGCTATGATCGATGCCGGCAGGGGCAACTTCGCCTCAACCGGATCCACGCGCGGAGGAGTGAACTGTTTCCGCTCCGGCTTGGGCAGCTTGCCTTTACTGGCGTCCAGCGGCATCTTCGCGCCGCCTCCACCGCCTCCACCCGATTTCTGTTGCTTACTCGCCGCCAAATAGTCGCTCAGGTTGGGGGCAATCAGCGAAACGCTGTTCTTGGCCAGATCCTGCACCGGCTTCAGGCTGCCGATGAAAAGCATCAGGGCGACGACGCCCACATGCACCAAAAGCGAGCTGAGGCCAGCTTTGGCCTCGTTCCCCGCGTAGATTTTGATTTCGCTGATGGGTACGGGCTTCGAAGTGATATCCAGCGGTGGGAGCTTGGGCGGACGGATCAGGTCCTTGATGTTGACAAAAATGGTACGGAACCAGGGCACCTCGGGCGGCGCCAGCAAGTGCTGAAGATGATCCTCGGGACTGTGGATCGGCGTTTCTACTACGCCGCTTGCGTTTTGGTCCTGCACCTGGGTACTCCCATGTTTAGTCGCAACCACACTCTAGAGACGCGCCATCACGGTGAAACGTTGCAGCTTCCGCGCGAGCCGCATCTACCTGAAGTCTATCATATGAATCCAAGGAAAGCGCCCGTCTGCGCCCACAATTCGGGCAGGACGTCCGTCAATTCGTGGCCCGAGGGAAACTCCACCAACTTCGCGTTGGAATGCGCCGCGGCAAACTCTCTGGAAACAGTCACGGGCACCACCGGGTCCTCTTTTCCGTGCAGAATCAACCCCGGTTGGAGGAACGACGGCTGGTCCTCGTATTGTTCCCCGTCTTCAACAAATCCATAGCCCAGACGCTGCTCGGTCTTACTACCGTAGTGGAAGAATGGCAGCGATCCCTCGCGCTTCCACCGCTCCAGTTCCTGGGGACCGAAGCGCTCCCTCCAGCGCCTGGGAAACTGAAAAGCGGGGGCCATGAGCACCACTTTTTCCACCTCGTTCGGGTGGCGGACTGCATATAGGGCAGCCAGATACCCCCCCAAACTGGACCCCATCAGGACCGCCGGCCCGCCGGTCATCAATCGCTGAATGACCCGCAATTGTCCGCTGATGGTCAGCGACTCGAAGTTACCCTCGTCCAGCCGGGGTGCCTGAAAAGGTACCCCCGCCTCGGCAAATTGCCGCGCGAAAAATCGGGCCTTGCTCGACTGCGGGCTGGAGGCAAACCCGTGCAAATAGACGATTCTCATGGACACTCCATAGGACCATACCTGATAGCATGGTTGTTCACCCCCTTTTGAACATGATTCGCAAGTACCGAGGCATCCAACCCCGGATCGCCGTTTCCGCCTATATCGATTCCAGCGCCGTCGTTATCGGCGATGTTGAGCTGGGCGAGCGGTCCAGCGTGTGGCCGTGCGTGGTCATACGGGGAGATAACGCGCTGATCACGATTGGCTCGGACACCAACATTCAGGATCATACGGTGATGCACGTGGATGAGGGCGTCCCTTGCACCATCGGCGAACGCGTCACGGTGGGACACTCCGTGGTCCTGCACGGCTGCACGGTGGAAGACGACGCCTTGATCGGTATAGGCGCCATTATATTGAACGGCGCTCGCATCGGCAGAGGCGCGGTGATCGGCGCAGGCGCATTGGTGCCAGAAGGCATGGACGTACCGCCGCAGACTCTGGTCATGGGCGTCCCCGCGAAGCCCCGCCGTCCGGTCACCACGGAGGAACAAGAACGGTTCGCCGACGGCGTAAAGCACTACGTTGAGAAAGCGGCCATCTATAAAGCCGAGGCTCTAGACGCGTGATCCGTGCCATCAAAGGAACGCGCGACATATTGCCGCCAGCCAGCGCCGTCTGGAACCGCGTGGAGGCGGTAGCGCGGGAGGTTTTCCGCACCTTCAATTACCACGAAATCCGCACGCCGATCTTTGAGGAGACATCCCTGTTCGCGCGCGGCGTCGGCGAAGACACCGACATCGTCGGCAAGGAAATGTACACCTGGGAGGATCGCGACGGCACCTCCCTCACGCTGCGCCCGGAAGCCACGGCATCGGTGATGCGTGCATACATCGAACACCGTTTGGATCAAATCCCGGGCGTCAAGAAGCTGTATTACATCGGACCCATGTTTCGCCGGGAGCGTCCCCAGAAGGGCCGCTACCGGCAGTTTTTCCAGATCGGCGCGGAAGCCATCGGCTCGGATTCGCCCATCATTGATGCGGAAGTCATCGAGCTGGTGGTGGAGATCCTGAAGCGCTCCGGCGTTACCGATTTTCACCTGCTGTTAAACTCCGTGGGCGATGCGAATTGCCGCCCGGCCTATATTGCGCTGCTCAAGGAAACATTGGCGGGCGTGGCGTCGCAAATGTGCGACGATTGCCAGCGCCGCGCCGTCACCAACCCTTTGCGGGTGCTCGATTGCAAAGTGGAAGCCGACCAGCCGGTCATCGATGCGCTGCCTTCCATTCATGATCATTTGGACGACGCATGCAGGGCACACTTCACCGCCGTTCGTGCGCATCTGGACAACCGGGGCATCCCGTACACGGTGCGTCCTCGCATGGTGCGTGGCCTCGATTACTACATGCGGACGACGTTCGAAATCACGCACGGGGCGCTTGGATCGCAGAACTCGGTTTTGGGTGGGGGCAGATATGACGGGCTGGCGGAAGCCATCGGCTCCAAAGTGCCCGCGCCCGGTATCGGTTTTTCCATCGGCGAGGATCGTCTGGTGATGAGCGTCGGCGAAAACACCGAACCCGTGGTTGATGTATTTCTCGCTCCATTGGGCGATGCAGCGGAATTGCACGCGGGCGGCCTCGCGGCCGAACTTCGCGCGGCGGGTATCTCCGTCGAACGTTCCGTGGACCGCAAGCTGAAGCGCGCGCTTGAAGTGGCCAACAAAATGGGTGCGCGCTACGCGCTGATCTTAGGAGACAACGAGATCGCCGCTGGGACATACTTATTAAAGAACATGGCGTCCGGAGAACAGACGCCACTCGCGCGTGCGCAGCTCGCCGCGCATATCCAAAACAACTAACTACTCATGCCTCCCGTATCTCTCGATTTTTTAGGAAACCTGCGCCGCACGCATAACTGCGGCGAACTGCGCGCCTCCGACGCCGGCAAACGCGCCATCCTGATGGGCTGGGTGCATCGCCGCCGCGATCTGGGCGGAGTGATTTTCATCCACCTGCGCGACCGCGACGGCGTGACACAACTGGTGTTCCATGAAGACGCCACCACCGACGTTCACCAAAAAGCGGAAACGCTGGCCTCGGAATACGTCATCGCGGCGGAAGGCACCATGGCGCTGCGCACCGCCGATAACATCAATCCGGCCATCCCCACGGGCGAGGTGGAGATGGTGGTGGAAAAACTTTGGATACTGAACGAATCCCGCACGCCTCCCTTCCCCATGGAAGACAACGTGGACGTGAAGGAAGACGCTCGCCTGAAATACCGTTATGTGGACCTGCGCCGCCCGCGCATGCAGCGCAACATCATTCTGCGCTCGAAGATCGCCTTCGCCGCGCGGCAGGCGCTGACGGAGCAGGGCTTCCTCGAAATCGAAACGCCGTTCATGACGCGCTCCACTCCGGAAGGCGCGCGCGATTTTCTGGTGCCTTCGCGCGTCAACCCCGGTTTATTCTACGCGCTGCCGCAATCGCCGCAGATTTTCAAGCAACTGCTGATGATCAGCGGTTTCGATAAATACTTCCAGATCGTCCGCTGCTTCCGCGACGAAGATCTGCGCGCCGATCGCCAATACGAATTCACGCAGATCGACTTGGAGATGTCTTTCCCGCAGCAGGAAACCATCTACGAAACCATCGAGCCGCTGGTGCAGCAGGTGTGCAAAGCCGCCGGTTTCGAAATCGCAATTCCGCTGCCGCGCATGACGTACGCGGAGGCGATGCGCTCTTACGGCATCGACAAACCGGACCTGCGCCTGCCGCCGTTCCACTGCGTGGAAGATCTTTTCAAGGGCGAGAATCTGACCACCGAAGGGCTGCCGCTGGTGGCCATCGTCACGCCGAAAGTCGGCACAGCCAGCCGCAAGGAGCGCGACGAACTGAAGGCCTTCGGACAGGAGCGCGGCCTGCGCGTCTTCGACGACTCGAAGCGCCTGGAGCGCGATTTCCCCGCCGCGATGGCCGAGGTCCGCAAGCGCACCGGCGCGGCCGAGGAAGACCTGCTGATGCTGTGCGGCTGGGGCGGCGAACCGAAGGGACAGCGCCCCGAAGAGACGGTGCTGCAAGCCGCCGGCCAGCTTCGCCTGCAAGCCGCGCAGAAATACGCCGACCGCCACAAACTGCTGGACGCCCGCGATTTTCGATTCGTGTGGGTGACCGACTTCCCGATGTTCGAATGGGACGAAGAAGAGAGCCGCTGGAACGCCGCGCACCACCCGTTCACGTCGGTGCATGACGAGGACATCGACAAGCTCACCGCCGACCCGGCGCGCTGCCGCGCAAAATCGTACGACATCGTGCTGAACGGCACCGAGCTAGGCTCGGGTTCGATCCGTATTCACCGCCGCGACCTGCAAGCGCAAGTCTTCGCCGCGCTTGGCCTAAGCGACGAAGAAGCCAAACACAAATTTGGATTCCTACTGGAAGCCCTGGAATACGGCGCGCCACCCCACGGCGGCATCGCACTGGGCCTGGACCGCCTGGTGATGATCCTGGCGGGCGAAACCTCCATCCGCGACGTGATCCCATTCCCGAAGACGGCGAAGGGGACGGATTTGATGTGCGAAGCTCCGTCGGATGTGCCGGAGCGGATGCTGCGGGATTTGGGGATTAGTTTGCGGAAGAAGTAACGCTGGTCCTCTGAAATACCCGTTACACATCCAGGTACTATGGTCAGCTTCCTGAAAGGCCATCGAGTAACCGCCCCGGACTTGCTTGGTCAAGAGCGGCCCGCTATCCGAATCCCGCCAATACTAGTTGAGGTAGACTCTAATGCATAGCCGCAGAGCGGGAGGGTCAATGACGGAACGCGAGATGGAAGATCTAATATGGGAGCATCCTGAGAAGTTCCTAAACGAGTCACTTGAAAAGTTTCAGCGGCAATTTGTGTCAAATGTGGGTACGGCCGACCTAATATTCCTTGATCGTCTTGGCCGCATGCTTGTCATCGAACTTAAGCGCGGCACTCTGGAACGAGGGGCGGTCCCACAAATTGTCGACTACTTTGGAATGCTCAAGTCCCGCTTCCCCGACAAGTCCGTCGAGCTCATGATCATCGCAAACAATATCCCGCCGGAGAGACGCGTGTCTTGCGAGCATTTCCATATTGAAGCAGTTGAGATCTCTCAGAAGAAGTTCCGCGATGTCGCCGAGGAGATCGGGTATATTTTTAGCTCGGAAACGGCCCTCCCCTCTTCGCTGGTCCACCGACTTCCCTCGAAATCTGAGCTATCAGCCCAAGCCCGGGTCGATCGTGACGATGTCCCCTACGCACCCTCAAAGATCGAGAAAGGATGGTACTACTGGAATGGTAAAGACAACCGCTGCTATTTCCTGGCGTTCGTCAATGCCAAAGGAAGCTGCAGCATGCGGCGTTTCGGGGCGGAGGGCGGGGAGTTCTTGGGGCGCGAGTATCAGTCCGGTGACTATCAAGCGAGCTTTTCAGAGTACTTGAAGTCTGCCGTGGTCCTCTATGTCAGGCGTCAACCGAACCTGGAGAAGGATTGCAAAGCCCGCCTACCAGCATTTGTACTCTCTGAACTAAGGCAGCAGGTTCTTGCCAAGAGAGGTTTGGCGGAAGACGCCCGCGCGGCCAGAATCGACCCTTGAGGGAACTGGTTTTCGCTAAAACGTGCGCGACGTACACAGCCAAATCGGGCCTCCCTAAGGCCAATTCTCTGGGCGGTCGCCCGGTGAGTGGCACAACTGTATTGGTCTAGAAAGGATTAGGTCGTGGATCACAATTTCCCTATGCGCGATTTGAGTCCCTGCGAATGGGTCGACCACATTATCAACGGCCTTCCGCTTGGCGAAGAACCATTCTTTCTCTGGCTCGCGAGAACGCATGCGATCAGTTGTATTGTGTGTCAACAGCGCCATCCCAATGCAACCGCATTCCTGTCGGATCTAGTTCGACAACAAGAAGCAGCACTTGTTTTTGAAGTTGAAAAGGTTAGAGGTAGCCACATTCAAGATGCAAGTACGATCTGCCGAGAGGCGATTCTCGCACGGCCGAGCGGGGCAATTTTCCCACTTGATGAGGTGCTTCTCAGCAGCCGCTTTGAAGAAGAGAGTGACGTTCCACGGGACGTGGCTTTCACTTTGGTCGCGAGTCTCGCAAGAGCAGGGCGGCGCATCAAGAAGATATTCGCAACGGCCCACGGTGAAGGGCTGGCGTGGTTCAATGTTGTTCCGAACCTTGACGATGCTGAGGAAGAATCCGCGTGGAAAGAATGTGCCGGACTCGTCCGGCAGTTGTCAATAGAGTCTCGCGAGTTTGCATTTTCTGCTGCGCTCGCGGCGGAATTGTTGCCAGACCTTGCATGGGACCCGGATAAAGTAAGACCCGAAGGTCTGCAACTGGGAGTTCTCTACAAGGCCATTCAGGCGGCCGCCAGTCGGTACGTCGTGGCCTATCTGGCTGAGAACGTTCACGCTCAGGTTCTGTCGACGCCAGAGCTGGATCACCACCCGCCACCTAACATTACGGAAGAACTCCTGCCAAATATTCGGCATCTCAATCAACAAGGCGATTCACAAACCGAGAGCCTTGTTAGTGGTCAGACGGCGATGATGGGGAGCTTATCAGAGATCGAGAAAGCCCTTCGCGAACTCCTCCAGAAGACCGAGAAGACCAGTGATGCTGCGAAGAGATCTTGCGAGGCCACGGTGCGAGCTGCATTGGGATCTCAGTTCGACCAGTTGGAGGAATCCACGCGGACTTTCTTGCGAACGGCTGAGTATGGATATACGACGTTTCCTAATGATCTTGATTTCTCTCCGGTGGTAGTTGGCTTGACGAAAGTGTTTGAAGTTGAGTTTCGTCGAGTGATTCAGCCATTTGTCGACCAATTGCAGCAGCTTGCAATACGAGACGTTTCGTTTAACGGCGAGCTCACGACGTTTACTTTAGGCGCATTCAACAGTTTCTTTAGAAAGCATCAGCCAATAGTCGAGCGCCTGTTCCGGCAACACGGACTTGAATGCGAGAGCGTCTGCCGGGCAATATCACAGGTCAATAAGGAAAAAGCAGCGAAGCATTTAGGGAAAGTGACCAAAGCAGACGCGACACGTTTCCGGGCTCTTTTCATTGGAAGCCCCTCCATCTTGGCAGCGCTTCGTCCCAACCCGTAGATATAGCCGCTTTTTCTCCCTGTATACGTTGCGCAACGACTTGGGCTCGGCGTGTGCCATTTTTCACCGTCGCGGCTGTGGAAAGTAAACCTGGGCGCGCCTACTCCCCACGCTCCGCATCAATGAGCAATTCCACGAGTTCACGTGCGCCTATGACCATGCACTTCTTCCAGTGAGCCGGAAAATGGCGCCTATTGCCCGTCACCAGATAATCCGCGTCCGCAGCTTCCGCACATTCCAGAAAACGGTTATCGCTTTCATCGGTAGAAACCGTAAGGGTCTCCGTCGGGTTCACCTGAATCGCCACGCGGCGGATGAGTTCAAGCGCGCCATCCACTACCTTCGGACTCACACGGCGGAACTTCGAACGCCGCAGCGCTTCCTCGTATTCGTTCAGGATGGCGGGAGTGGCGTAAATCTGAATCTTGCGCACAGCGGCAAGGTCAAGAGCATGGGCTTCAGCTCCGCCGCGAGTGAGGACAGCGGAAACGATGACGTTGGTGTCCAGCACAGCTCGTATCATCGTCCGGGCTCAGATTATCCGCGCTTCTCGCGGCGATAGGCGGCGATCTCGGCGTCAACGTCTTCCATCGTCAGCTTGTCCAGGCCGGTGCGCTTCGCTTCGTCTCGAATATTCTTGAGAGCGATGTCTTCCGGCGCAATGGTCTGGAGGTAGTCATCCACGCTCATGATGATGACGGCGGGTGCGCCGCGTCGATCCACCAGAAAACGCTCCCGCCGTTCAATGGCTCGGTTCATAATCTGACCGAATTGAGTACGGGCGGTAAGAGCTGAGATCTTCTTGGTCATGGCTAGTTGCTAAAAGTAATTAGTTACTAAGTAATTAATTACTCAGCTCTAAATCACGTTATCACTCTTCGTGATTCTTGTCAAACAAAAATACCTGTAAGTCATTGCTATCAAATTGGTTGCATGGTAGTGAGCACTCTGCTCGCCGGAAAACCCGAATCGATCCGGTGGGACAAAGGTCCGGCCCTCACCTGGCGGCGTTCTTCTTCTACACATCCCTTACAATGAAACGTGACCGTTGACGTGCTGGGCATCGCCATGGCCGCGCTCGGGGGTGCCGCCGTCGGCGTGGAACGGCAATGGTCCGGGCACGCCACGGGACCTGCCTCGCGCTTCGGCGGAATACGAACGTTCACCTTGCTCGGCGGACTCGCCGGAATCGCCGGATGGCTGTGGGCTAACGGATTTCAGCTCCCAGCGACTGTAATTCTGATCGGAGCCGTTGCACTCGTGGTCGCCGGGTACGTCACCGCCAGCCGGCACGACGCGGACGCCACCACCGAAGTCGCCGCCATGATCGTGCTGGGTTCCGGAGTCCTCGCGGGAATCGGCCTGTGGGCGCTCGCCAGCGGAATCGTCGTCATTACAGCGCTGCTGCTGGTGGAAAAATCGCGTCTGCATTCATTGATTGCGCGCATTCCCGATGCTGGCCTGAAAGCCGGATTCCGCTTCGCGCTCATGGCGGTGGTCATTCTTCCGATACTGCCCGAAGGCCCCTACGGTCCCTTCGGCGGAGTGCGTCCGCGCGAATTGTGGACGATGGTGCTCATATTCTCCGGAATCAGCTTTCTGTCCTATATAGCCCGCCTGATTCTCGGAGGCGGCCGCGGCTACGTGGTCGCCGGACTCCTGGGAGGACTGGTTTCCTCCACCAACGTGACGCTTTCCTTTTCCCGGATGCGCGCAGGCTCCGCCAAGACCCAGGCCCCGCTGGCGCTCGGCGTGGTGGCAGCGTCCACAATGTTGTATTTTCGCGTGACAGGCGCCGCCGCGATCCTGAATCCGGCGCTGGCACGCTCGTTGACGCCTTTCATCATCGCACCCGCGCTGGTTGGTATTTTCTTCTGCGTGTACGGAATGCGCCGTTCCCATCCGGCGGAATCGGAAGAAGAGACAACCGTCAATCCTTTGCAGTTCTGGTCAGCCCTTCAAATGGCGGTCTTGTTCCAGGTCGTGTTGTTTTTAGTCGGTGCAGCCAGCCGCCGATGGGGCCAGACCGGTTTGATCGCAGCCGGCGCAACGCTCGGCTTCACCGATGTGGATGCGCTCGTCATTGCGATGGCCAAAGCCGCGGGCACAGCCGATCAGGTCGAAACGGCGGCGCTGGCAACGGCTGTAGGAGTCCTGTCTAATAATTTCTTGAAACTCGGAATCGCGATCGTTGTTGGCCGGGCACGCTTCCGAGTTCTCGCCGCATCGGGTTTAGGACTACTGGCGCTCGCCACCACTCTGGGTATTGCTTACTTGCGCTGATCGGCGGCGGCGTCCTCGGCGCGAATCTTTGCGATACGTTCGATCAACTTCACGGGTACGGGCTCAGACAGCAGAAAGCGGAGCGTGCCCTTGCTGACCTTGAACGGTGCAAGCTCTTCCTTGAGAACCACGTTGATGCGACCCGTGGCGGGGTAGAGCGAATAGTGTTGCTTCCACCCGGCAAAAAATAGCACTGGCCTTCCACGCAGTTTATACGCGGGAATCTGATAGGAGATCACCTCCTCGGCTTCGGGCACGGCCTTGCGGATAGTGCTTCGCACTCGCTTAAGCACGCGTTCCAAGGCTTCCGGCCGCGAGGCGATGTATTCGTCCACGGACTTGAAATCGCTTTTCGCCATCGGCTGCGTCAGCTATTCAGGCATCAACGCGAAAGTCCACACCGAACCGCCCGTTGGCACTTTCGTCCCCGCGTAGCGAGGGGCCAGACTGCCGCCCAGCCCGGACGCGATCGTCACATACTGGCGGCCCTTGTGCGTAAAGGTAATGGCCGTCGAATTCACGCTCGATCCCGTCTTGAATTGCCATAGCGTCTGGCCGGTGTTCTCGTCGAGCGCAAGAAACTCGCCCGACAATTTACCGGTAAACAGCAGGCCGCCTCCGGTCGCCAGCATGCCCGCTGAACTGGGGAAATCGGTTAGCGGAATTTCCCATTTCTTCACGCCCGTAACGGGATGGATCGCCGTAAAGTGACCCAGCACATCCCCCGGTTTGATTTCCGGAGCCCTGCTGTTAACGCCTGTCGAGACCGCGCCGATCACAATCGGCCTCGGCTTCGCGATTTGCTGGATGCGGGGGATATTCCACGTGCTCGCGTAGATCAGGCCCGTATTCGGATTGAACGCAACGGGCACCGCGTTGGTGCCGCGCGAGGGCCATATCTCCACTTCTTCGCCGGCTTGAAAACGCTTGATGATGTCCGTCAATACCGGACGGCCCGTTGCCATGTCGATATGCGACGCCCAATTTACCTTCACGAACGCGTGCGCCGCAATCAGCTTGCAATTGGTGCGGTCCAGCGTATACATGAAGCCATTCTTGTTCAGCTGAATCATCACTTTTCGCGGCTGTCCATTCACCTGGATATCGGCCAGCACATTTTCGTCCGTGCCATCCACGTCGTATACGTCGTTGGGAGTGTATTGGTAGTAGCAAGCGATCTCACCCGTCTTCGGACGAATGGCAAGCACGCTCGATGTATACAAACTATCGAGGCCCCCGCGCGGCCGTGGATCGTACGGTTCGGCGTTGCCCGTGCCCCAATACACCAGATCGAGTTGCGGATCGTATGAACCCGAGCGCCACGTGGGAGCGCCGCCCTGCGTCCAGGCGTCGGTGCCCTTCGGCCACGTCTCCGAACCGGGCTCGCCGGGCGCCGGAATCGTATATCTGCGCCACAGTTTCTTGCCGGTACTGGGATCCCAGCCGTCCAAAAACCCGCGTGTGGTGGACTCGCCGCCGGCTACTCCCGAAATCAGCACGCCATTGGCGATGATCGGGGCGCTCGTGGCGTAGTAGCCGTCACTGGCGTCCGCGAATTTCTGGTTCCACAGCTGTTCGCCGGTTTTCATATCGAGCGCGAGCAGATGGTTGTCAACGGTCACACGAAATAGCCTGCCGTTATAGATCGCCGGCGCGCCGCGGTTATAGCCGGCCCGCTGGACTCGATCTTCGAGCTTCACCGGCACACGCCAGATCTGCCGCCCGGTTTCCACGTCGATGGCGAAGGTCCACTTGCCGTTGATTACATACATTACACCGTTGTAAATCACCGGCGCCGCCAGTTCTCCCTGGTCGTTCATCACGCTGGTGTTCCAGAGGGGTACCAGCCGCTTGACGTTGGATTTATTGATCTGAGCGAGAGGGCTATAGCTTTTCCGGTCATAGCCCATGCTGTGCGTTGTGACGTTTTCGGTATTCCGTCCGTCGTTGATCAGTTCCTCCGCCGTTTGAGACGATCCCAGCGCCGCCCAGAAAGCGGCCAGCGGAATACAGAGCCAAACATTTTTCATAGCCGGTCTCCCGTGAATGACAATCGCAACCGCACCAGCTTATCAAAGACTTTCCCCGAGCGCGCCCCGGAATCCGGGAAACACGTCTCGGCCGGACGTTAGATTGCTCCTTGATTCGTTATTGTGGCAAAATTGGGCAACACTGTAGGGTCCTTCGCGCAGAGACCGCGCAAACCTTAGCAGGCAGGACCGGGGAGACGCCTACGCTGAAGCAGGAATCACCGAGAGATCCACCCGTTGTATCGCGCCGCGGCGAGCTTGCCACTCTGGTCAAGGAAACCGATTGGTCCAAGACCCCGCTCGGCCCCATGGATCTATGGCCACAGAGCTTGCGCAGCGTGGTAAACATCGTTCTCACCTCTCGCTATGCGATGTGGATGGGCTGGGGGCCGGAACTCACGTTCCTCTATAACGATGCCTATCGGCCCACGCTCGGATTGAAGCATCCCTGGGCGCTGGGTAACCCGGCCGCCAAAGTATGGGCCGAAATCTGGCGAGATGTCGGCCCTCGCATTCAGACCGTGCTGTCGATCGGAGAAGCAACCTATGACGAAGGGCTGCTGCTCTTTTTGGAACGCAGCGGTTTTCCGGAAGAGACCTACCATACCTTCTCTTATAGTCCTCTCTCGGACGACCACGGACACGTAAACGGAATGCTGTGCGTGGTCACGGAAGAAACCGAGCGTGTCATCGCCGAGCGGCGCATGGCGACGCTTCGCGATCTCGCATCGGGTCTTGCCACGGCTATTACGGAAACGGAGGTGCTGAGCGCGATACAGAAGCAGCTTCGGCAAAACGCGAAGGACCTTCCGTTCACACTCACGTATTTGTTCGACGCTCAGGATCAGGCGCGGCTGATGTGCGCGACGGGTATCGAAGAGGGACACCCGGTCGCTCCCCCACTTGTTCCTTCCGGCCCGCACGCGATCTGGCCCGCGCATGACATGCTCCATCGCGCCCTTTCACGAGTGATGGATTGTAGTAACATAGCCGTACCTCTGCCAGCAGGCGCTTGGGAGAAATCCCCTACGCACGCCGCGATTGTCCCGATCAAGCAACAGGCTTATGATCGTCCCGCCGGGTTTCTGGTGGTTGGCCTCAATCCTTACCGGCGCTACGACAAAGATTACGCCGGATTTGTCGAACTGGTTGCCGGTCAAATGGCCGCAGGCATCGCGAGTGCGCGTACCCACGAAGCAGAGCGCCGCCGCGCCGAATCGCTCGCGGAGCTGGATCGCGCCAAGACTGCGTTCTTTTCAAACGTCAGCCATGAGTTCCGAACGCCTCTGACGCTTATGTTGGGGCCGGTGGAAGACCTGCTCGCCCGGCCAAACTCGGAACTGCCTCCAGAAAACCGGCAATTGCTGGAAGTAGTGCACCGGGGCGGGTTGCGGTTGCAGCGGCTGGTGAATACGTTGCTCGACTTCTCGCGCATTGAGGCAGGCCGCACGCAGGCCAGCTATCAGCCGACGGATCTCGGGACGCTTACGGGAGAATTGGCGTCCAGCTTCCGCTCCGCGATGCAGCGCGCCGGCCTAAATTTTGTGGTCGATTGCCAGCCGCTCTCGCGTGCCGTTTACGTGGATCGCGAAATGTGGGAGAAGGTGGTTCTGAACCTTCTGTCAAACGCATTCAAATACACCATGGAGGGTTCCGTCAGCATACGCTTGGCAGACTGCGTTAACGCCGCTGAACTTTCGGTGACCGATACCGGCGTGGGCATCCCGGAAAATGAACTCCCCCACCTGTTTGAACGGTTTCACCGTGTGGAGGGAACCCATGGCCGGACCCACGAAGGTACCGGGATTGGTCTGGCGTTAGTGCAAGAGTTGGTTAAATTGCACGGAGGCACGGTTGCGGTCGCCAGCACGCACGGGCAGGGATCGACCTTCACCGTCTCCATGCCCTATGGGTCGAATCATTTACCAACGGACCGCGTCGAAAGCGAACCAGCGCTCCACTCTATCGGAATCCACACGGACACCTATGTCGACGAAGTTCTCCATTGGCTTCCGGCGGGCGCCACGGATGAAAGCGGCGCTTTAGTCGCGCTTCAGGAGCCCAAGGGCAGCAGTTCCGCACGCAGCCGCGTCCTGCTCGCGGATGACAACGCGGATATGCGGAACTATGTGCAACGGTTGCTGAGCGCCCGTTACGAAGTGCTGCCGGTCGCCAACGGTGCAGAGGCGCTTGCCGCTCTGCACACTCATGCGCCGGACTTGGTGCTGACCGACGTGATGATGCCGGTGCTCGACGGCTTCGGCTTGCTTCGCGCCCTTCGCGCCAATGAGAGCACGAAAACAATTCCCATCATTCTTCTTTCCGCACGTGCGGGGGAGGAGTCGCGAGTGGAGGGTCTTGACGCCGGCGCAGACGATTATCTGGTGAAACCATTTACGGCACGCGAACTACTGGCGCGCGTGGAAGCGCATCTCTCGCTTGCCAGGATGCGGCGGCAGGCGGATCAAGCCCGGAGGCTCAGTGAGCTGAGGCTCGGACTCGCCCTGGAGAGCAGCCGCATGTTCGCGTGGGAGTGGGATCCCGTTCAGGACGCCGTATTTGGGGCCGGTGACATGCGGAGCATCTTCGGCGGCGTCGTTCCAACCTCGGCCGAGGGTTTTAAGCTTGTGCACTCCGAAGATGAACCCGCGCACCGGTCCAAGTTCGATCAGGTAAGGCTGCATGGCGGATCGTATCACTCTGAATTTCGCATTCGACGAGCAGACACGGGAGAGACTGCTTGGCTGGAGGAACGCGCCACCGCCATTACCGATGAGGCGGGCCATGTGCAGCGTGTGGTCGGCGTCATCGTGGACGTGACGGAGCGCAAAGCCGCCGAAGAACAATTGCAGCGTAAGAACGAGGAATTGACCAAAGCAAACCAGGAACTCGAAGAGTTCGCCTATGTCGCGAGCCATGATTTGCAGGAGCCGCTCCGCATGGTGAATATCTACACGCAATTGCTGCTGAGGGGCGATGGATTTCGCAGCGACCCGAAAACCGCGCAATATGCGGAGTTCGTGCACCGGGGCGTTCACCGGATGGAAGAACTGATCAAGGATCTGCTGAACTACTCGCGAGTGGTTCACCAGGATCAGGAAGAGGCGCGCGCAGCGGATCTGAATCAATCGCTGGATGAGGCGCTTTCAGTGCTGCGAGTTCCCATGGACGAAACCGCAGCCATCTTACGGCGGGATCCCTTACCTATAGTGTGGGGTGATGAAAAGCAATTGGCTCTGGTTTTTCAGAATCTGCTGTCGAACGCCCTGAAATACAGATCGCCGAACTGCACGCCTCACATCGAAATTAAAGCGGCAGAGAAAGATGGAGAATGGATCGTGAGCGTCATCGACAACGGCATCGGCTTCCACCCCCATCATGCGCTTCGGATATTCGGCTTGTTCAAGCGCCTGCACAAAGATGCGTATCCCGGTACCGGCTTGGGCCTCGCGATCGCAAAACGCATCGTCGAACGCTATGGCGGCCGCATTTGGGGGGAAAGCCAAGGGGAAGACCACGGGGCGACGTTTTCCTTCAGCTTGCCTAGCGTCGGACGATGAGGCGGATTAGAGCCTGCCTGCTGCTGCCTTCTGCTGAGCTTTCTTTTGCCGCCGGGGCAGGCGGGACTTATTTTTGGGAAGCAGCTTCCCTTTCTTCAAGGAGAGAGTAGCCGGTTTGGCCCCAGCGGGGGCAGCTTCCACACTTGCTGCTGTTGCTGCCGTTTCTGTCTTTTCTGCCGTTTTTTGTTTTGCCAATGGAGCCTCTCCTCAAATGTACCGCGTTTGTCCGTATGCGGTCAGCGCGACGCCCGATAGTCATCATCTTCCGAGCGCCTATCTCAAGCCTTCTTCAAAACCGACTTCGGCCCCTTTCGTGCAATTAGAAGGGCCTATCCGGAGGGCGAGGGTATGGCGGCAAGAATACTGCTGGTGGATGACGACACCTCAATTCGAAATTCCCTGTATACGATTCTTGAGAGGGACGGATATGAAGTACTTGCCGCCGGCAATGGCGAGGAGGCCTTGAAAGCCTTCCGTCAAGCCAAGCCTCCGATTGAGATGTTAGTCACAGATTACAACATGCCTGGCATGTCCGGGGTGGAATTAGCGCGCGAGTGTTCCCGTCTGCAGGACGGATTGAAGGTCTTGTACGTGTCGGGCTCCGCAGCGGATGGAGCGCTGGCAAAGGACCTGAAAAGTCCCAATCGCGCCTTCCTATCGAAACCTTTTCGGCGGCATGACTTGCTCCGCAGCACGCGGGAGTTATTACTAACCGAACTGCACGAGATGCAACTCTTGCACTCGTAATCGCATTCCATTCCGATCAGCGGCTGCGGATACTCCGCAGCCGCCGCCAGCATAGCGTCAAGCCCGTAATACACCGGTCATATAGGCGATCAGAAGAATGACTAGCACCGTACCTAGCCCAACGCCAGCCCCGCCTCCGGTACCCCAGCGGCTATGACCGTAGAATCCCCCACCGGCGCCGAATACAAGAAGCAAAATAATCAGCAGAATGAGCATGTTTTTCCTCTCCCTTACTTGCCGAACACTTTCTTGATCTGTCCAACCTTCTTTAGAACCTTACCTGCCACTTGTTGATCTTGCCCTTCAGCTTCCATGTCGGGATCGTTGGCTGCTTTCCCGACCTTCTCTTTTGCCTTTCCCTTCAATTCCTCAATGGTTCCTTTTACTTGATCCTGCGTGCTGGTTTTCATGGTCTCTTTTCTCCTCAGTTTTACGGCTCGGAATTCATTTAATTGGTTGTGAAATCGCCTGCCAGATGCTCCACTCCAGCGTTACTGTAGTATCGGGCAGCCATGGGACCCTCGCGGCTTAGCGCTGCCCAGGCCTCTTGCTTGGATTCCTCCGTCGGACAATGCACCGCTACAAAACCCGCCCCGGCGTGGGCCCATTCCAGATCTTTGTCCGTCGACATCTGTTCGGTCGCAAAGAAGCGGGATAGTTCCTGCATGATGAGTGGTCCCAACCCTGTGTTTTCCTCAGCCAGTTGGATGATCTCCGTGCCCGCAACGGCCGTCACCTCGTCTCCCGCGAAGCCGGCCAGCTGCAGAGTGGCCGCTGCCTGCTGAGCCGCCGCAAGATTGCGAAAGACGGCAATGACGTAGTGCTTGGGATAAAACACTCCCAATTGCGTGTCGGATTCTTTGAAAAAGTCGGAAAGCGTGCTCTTGACGTGGTTTTGCATAAGGTTGCGTCCCTGTTCTCTACTCCGATCCATGCACGACTAAGACCAATCGGTCAGGTGAACTGAAGAGCGCCCTCGGGTGAAATACTGATTCCTACTCGCTGCGTACGGGCCGATCTTAATAAGGTGAGGAGAGTCCCCGTGTCTAAGTCCAAGGTGATCGTGGTGATGCCCGCTTACAATGCCGAACATACGCTGCGGATGACGTATGCCGACCTTCCGCATGATGTGGTCGATCACGTCATTTTGGTGGACGATGGCAGTTCAGACGAGACCATACGCGTTGCCCGCGAACTGAAGCTGGAAGTATTCGTCCACAACCGGAATTACGGCTACGGTGCAAACCAAAAGACGTGCTATCGGGAAGCACTGCGAGCCGGAGCCGACATCGTCGTGATGGTGCACCCCGACTATCAGTACGATCCTACACTCCTCCCTCAGATCGTCAAACCCATTGAGGATGGACTCGCCGACGTTGTTTTCGGTTCTCGCCTGCTGGCCGGGAACGTGGTCCATCAAGGCATGCCCTGGTGGAAATATATCGCCAATCGCTTCCTGACCAAACTCGAAAATGTGACATTTGGACTGGACTTGGCCGAATTTCACACTGGATATCGCGCCTACAGCCGCGACGTTCTGGAAGCCGCGAACTTCGCCATGAATTCCGACAACTTCGTGTTCGATCAGGAAATGGTGGCGCAGATGGTGGACATAGGGGTGCGCTTCGCGGAAGTCCCCGTTCCCACCCGCTACTTCCCTCAGGCGTCATCGTGTTCACTGATCGCAAGCTGCCGGTATGGCCTCTCCATACTCGTGGTTCTCGCGCGGTACTTGCTGCATTATTCGCGGGTGCTGCGGCAACGGCAATTTGAGAGTCTGCGGCGGAGATACTTCACTGTCTGATTGTGGCGCGTTAGCGTATGGCCACTCATGCACAAGCGCTAAACCAGCGCACTATAACGCTTCACACGAATTCCACATCCACGCAAAAAGCGATCGTCGTACCGGGGTTTGCGCTCGGCACTCTTCTGTTCTTACTCCACAATTTAGGCGTATGGGCCGGTTGCATCGGCGCTCCCAAAGGTTTCGAACCGTTGTTGTACCCCCAGAATTGGGACTCTAATCAGTACCTGGCGTTCCTCACGCTCGCACGCACACACTTACTCTTCCCCAATCTGCACGCGCCCTGGCACACCGATCCTGCGATGCTGAATCCCATGTTTCTCGCCTCTGGACGGATCGGCGGATGGCTGGGTTTAACTCCGTTGGCGACTCTCCACGCGATGCAATTCATGATGCTGTTGGCCGCGGGGTGCGCATTGGTTTGGGTACTGCGTGTGCTATTCCCAACGCGCGCGCAACGCGTGGCGGCCGTCGTTGTGACCCTCTGTGCCTTGCCGCTCACGATGTTCGCGCTGAGCATGGTCCGCTGGTTGGCGCCCTCGACATTTCCACTGTTTCTGCTCGGAACTGTCGAACTCGGGTATATGAGCGCGGACGGAGTCGTGCGCTCCGGGCTCTCCAATAGCCCCACGTTGACGTTCGGAACAGCTACTGTCCTGCTTGCACTCGGGCTAACAGCCATGCGCCTGCGTACAGGCCAAATGAAATACACATGGCTGCTATCGCTGACTGCATTGGTTTCAGCCGCAATGCATCCTTTTGAGGTTTTTGTCATCGTGCCGTCGGCCGCTGCTGCTCTGTTGATTCTCGGCCGTGTCCGCTGGTTCGAAGCGGCGCTGCCCGCTCTGGGAGCGGCCCTGGGTCTGTCTCCCTATGTAGTGCTCTCGATGCTGCATCCATGGTTTCGCGAGTTGTCGCAGACTTTTCGCTTCGATGCATCGCTCGGCGGCGTAATCATGGCCTATGGAGTGCCGCTTCTCGCAGTCCCCTATCTGCTTCTTATGGGCGCACGCCCGAAGGAACGCGCCGGCTGGCTGGCGCCCCTTTGGTGGATCCTCACTCTCGGAATCAGCCTGACGCCGGGCGCCCCATTTCCGCCGCATCTAATGGACGGGTTCGCCATCATCACGGGGATCACAGTAGTTCAACTGTCATCGCATTCGAAATTTCAGGCGATATTCAAGCAGCATCGACGCGGCTTGTCGATCGGTCTGGCTGGCATATTGTGCATGGTGACCGCAGCCTATGCGGGCATGTACCAGCAAATCTTTAGGGACGCCAAGTCCGTGGATGGCGCACTGTTGCACACCATCGCCTCCCACGATGAAATTGCCGTGCTGGATGAACTGCGCCATCGCGGCCGTGTTGAGGACTTGGCCTTAGCGCCCGAGCCGCTATCGATGATGCTGGTGCGCGCGCCCATGCACAGCTTCGCTTCACACGAACATTTGAGCTTCGACTATCATCGTCAGTCCGCGCAGGCAGCGAAGTTCTACTCCGCGAACATGACTACTGTGGAAGCGGAAGCCTTCCTATCGGATTACGGTATTCGTTGGGTTGTGTTTCCGGAGGATGGCGCGGCAGTGCAATACCTCGGGCAACAACAACCTGCGTTTGTCCGCGGCCGCCTCCGCGTTTACGAGCTCTCCGGCAATTCCATGAAGCCTTACCCAGGCATCGCGAAAATCGTGCCGCCGGAGCGAAGGCAGAAGTCGCTCGCGGAGTTCGCACTAAGTCTCATCCGACGCTAGGTGCGGTTGCCGGTCGTCGCTGGACGCACGGCATGCGCCGTTCCTTCCTCGGCAAGGAAGCTTTCCAATGCCCGGTTTACCTCATCGGCATGCGTCCAGGTGATGCAATGCGGTCCGTCCTTCACCACAACCAGGCGCGCTCCCTTCACCAATTGGGCGGTGCGCATTCCCGACGCGCTGATCGGTACAATCCGGTCCGCATCGCCGTGAATCACCAGCGTTGGAACATCGATCCGGCTGAGATCGCTGCGAAAATCTTCATGCCAGGTGGGTACGCAAGCCACACTCGCCGTCGCCGATGCGCTGGCTGCCACGTTCCAGCTGGCCTGAATCGCGCTTTCGCTGACGCGCTTTCCCAGCAGCAGGTCCGTATTATAGAAATTCTTGAAAAATTCCGTGAAAAACGCGTAACGATCGGCGGAAACGGCCTTCTGTATCCCTTCGAAGACGCTCGCGTCGACGCCCTCCGGATTGCCCTGCGTTTTCAGAAGGAAGGGCGGCACGGCCCCAATGAAGACGGCCTTCTTCACGCCTCTCGATCCATACATGCCGATGTAACGCGCCACTTCGCCGCCACCCATGGAGAAACCGGCTAGTGCGAAGTCTCGCAGCTCGAGGTGCGCGATAACTTTATGCAGGTCTTCCGCGAAAGTGTCGTAGTTGTAGCCGCTGCTAGGCTTGCTGGACCTGCCGAATCCCCGCCGGTCATAGGTGATGACGCGGTGACCCGCCGTCAAAAGTGCGGCAGTCTGTTTCTCCCAGGAAGCCCCGCTTAGCGGATAACCGTGAATCAAAATCACCGGTTTACCCGAGCCTTGGTCTTCGTAGTAAAGCTCGATATGGCCGGAGTTTTCCTTACCGACTGTAATATATGGCATAAAGATCCTCCTGTGCTGCTCCCAACTTAATGACGACATTTAGATAGCGGTGTTTGCATAAACGTTACGCCAAACAAAGCCGCCCAAGCCTCTCGACCCAAGATCCGCCCCGAACCACCACGACTTGAGGGCCGCCGCCTGATATAATTCCACGCAATGACGGCCCCGGCGCCCGCTACTCAAGTGATACACAAAGGGCCCGTGAGGATTACTCATTGGGTGAACGTTCTGACGTTCGTCGCGCTTGCCATCAGCGGCATCGGAATACTGCTCGCACACCCACGGTTTTACTGGGGCGAGACCGGGTTTTTCGATATGCCCGCTGCCTTTGAACTTCCATTCGACGCCAATCTAGAGGATCTGTGGGTCAGAGCATACGGCCGGGAGGTGCACTTCCTGGCGGCATGGATCGCGGTGCTGAATGGCACTGCATATCTGGCGTGGGGAATTTACGCGCGCCATTTCCAGTCCAGCTTCGTTCCCAACCGCAGGCAGCTTCAGTGGGCCTACATCGCCCAAGTCCTGGGGCGGCACGTTCGGCTGCAGAATCCATCGGAGGAGTCCGGCGGATACAACATCCTTCAGAAGACCGCCTACACGGGCGTAGTATTCGTGTTGCTTCCAGCGGTAATTCTAAGCGGCCTCACCATGTCGCCCGCGGTCACGGCGGCATTCCCGCAACTCTTCACGCTGTTCGGGGGACGTCAATCGGCCCGTACGATCCATTTCATCGTAGCGAACGCGCTGGTCCTGTTCGTCGTAATTCACGTTCTCATGACCTACCTGGCTGGCTTTCGCAGAACCCTCATGTCGATGATTACCGGAGGCAAGCAATGAAACTCTCGCGCAGACAATGGATTGCCGGCGCCGCAGCCGCGGGGGTCGTGGGTGTGGCCGCTAGCAAAGCGTCTCTGCCCCCCTCCAGCCGGGGCATCTTTGGTGTCAGCGATGCGTTGACCTACGCCGCGCACCGCGTGCTGCTGGCGCATCAACCCCTGGCGCGCGAGTTCGGCCGCGATATGATCACGCCCGACTTCCCTGTCAACGGCGAAAGGAGTCCGGGTGACCCCCTCTATCAGCAGCAGCGTGCCAGAAAATTCGCCGATTGGAGCCTCTCTATCACTGGACTGGTCGAAACCCCGGAAGACTACTCGCTCGCCTACTTCAAGAGCCTCCCCGCACGCACCCAGGTCACGCAGCATTCTTGTGAAGAAGGTTGGTCCGCAATCGCCGAGTGGACCGGCGTGCAGCTTTCCCGCGTGCTCAAGGAAGTGGGCGTGCAGCCCGAAGCCCGTTACGTTGTTTTCGAAACCGTCGACGGGTGGTGGGACAGCATCGATATGGCCGACGCGCTCCACCCGCAAACGCTGCTGGCGTATGGAATGAACGGCGGCGAGCTCCCCGTGGCCTACGGCGCTCCCTTGCGCCTGCGCGTGGAGCGCCAACTGGGGTATAAGAACCTGAAATACGTGAGCCGCATGTTGGTGACCAACCGCGTGGATAACATCAAGGACGGCACTGGCTCGAACGCGTACGAGGCGGGGTTTGCGTGGTACGCAGGGATCTAGCGGCTTATAGCCGCCCCGCATCCTTTGTTGGGCCTTCTTGCGCCGCCGGGGCATGCTAATGTGTCCTCAACAGCCATGCCATAATCATCTCGTGAGTGTTCGGACCACCATCGATATCCTGGAGAACCTTTACCGCGCGCTGCGGCAGCGAGCCGCGCGGGGGAATGCATCCATCCGGTCACTGGTCGTCCCCGCGATCGAACATAGGTTTGGCGAAGGTCGGCGCGGAAAAGTCCTGACCGGTCCTCCATTGCCCGGCCGAGGTAAACCCGGACCGCAGTGTCCTGACCAGGAGAACCTCTACGACGTCCTTTTTGCCTGACCTCAACCTTGTGGCTGGTGCTGGCCGGGGCACGACGGTTCTAGCACATCAGGGAAGCCATCCCATCGTCCTGGTGCGCCAGATTGCAAAGGATAGAGGCGTGGCGGGAGAGGAACTACTAGGGTACAGGCAGGTCGGGGCAAGACCGCGCGAAGGACGACTATGTGGTCGATGCTTTGCCGCCGATGCGGTTAGGCCGAGTTTTTGAAAAACCTCCTCGAATCAATGTGTGTCATGCCTTTTGCTCGCAGTCTGATTGAACAGCTTGATGGCTGGGTCAATGCGCTCGCGGCACCGCTAGTGCCACCTCGGGAAGTGTCCGTCGGGGGTGACTGGATTCGGCTTGAGTTCCGAGAGCACATTCCACACGCAGTGATGACCGGCAAATGCATTCGTGCTGTCAGTGGAATTCGAGCGGCGCTGATTCTAGCTGACCTCGGCTATGTGACAGAGTGTGCCTCACTGCTCAGGATGGTGTCGGATTTCTGCACTGAAGTTACGGCTGTGGGGGAGGCGATAAGACGGGGTGGAGAGCCGACGGCGGCTGTCCGCACGTTCGTTGACCAGTATTTCACTCCGAAAGCGAGAACCCCGGAACAATTGGCGGCAACGGAGCGCACCCGTTACGTGAATCGGGAAGAATTGATGAAAGCTGAACTCCGTCTGGCAGAGGACGCAAGAGTGGATGGCGAGAATCAGCGAGTAGTCCATCGATTCATCAACATGGCCTTCGATGCCTATGTCCACGGTGCCTACGAAACAACTATGGATCTATACGATCCGCACAACGGTCGCTTTATGACGTCGGGCCATCCATCGAAGCGAGAAGAATTTGTGGAGTTCGTGTTTCTGAAACTCCATGAGGTGGTAGTTGCAATCGAATTCACGGCGGCTTTAACCAGTAACGCCGAAATCTTTAGGTTGGCGCGTGAGGCGAGGCATACGATGGACGCTACCGAGCCCTGGAAAAGATGCTAACCCGCCCTCAGATCTCCTCCTCAAACGCCTTAACAAATCCCAGCCCAGCCCCCGCACGCTACAATCGTTTCGATGACCACACCGCACCTCTACGAACCCAGCCCCGAATTCGTCCGCCAAGCCCACGTGCAGGGCATGGATGGTTACCGGGAACTCTACCGCCACGCCCAGCAGGATACCGATGGGTTCTGGGCCGACGTTGCCGCGCGCGAGGTTCACTGGTTTGAGCCGTGGTCGAAAGTGCTGGAATGGAATCCGCCCTTCGCGAAATGGTTCGTCGGTGCGAAGACCAACGTATCCTACAACTGTCTGGACCGCCACATCGCGACGCATCGCAAAAACAAGGCCGCCATCATTTGGGAAGGCGAGCCGGGCGATCAGCGGACTCTCACCTATCAGGAACTGCACCGCCTGGTCTCCCGCTTCGCAAATGTTCTGAAGGCCCAGGGTTACAAGGCCGGCGACCGCGCCATCATTTACATGCCGATGGTCCCGGAGTTTCCGGTGGCCATGCTCGCGTGCGCTCGGCTCGGCATCACCCATAGCGTTGTCTTCGGGGGATTTTCGGCGGAGGCGCTCAAGGCGCGCATATTGGACCTGGGAGCCACACTCGTTATCACCGCCGATGGCGGCTGGCGCCGTGGCAAGGAAGTGAAGCTCAAGGCCGCCGTGGATGAGGCGCTCGCCGAATGCCCCGGCGTGCGCAGCGTCATCGTCTACCGCCGCACTGGTTCGGAAATCACGATGCAGGATGGCCGCGACCACTGGTGGCACGCGCTCGATCAAGGCGTCAGCGAGGATTGTCCGGCAGTTCACCTGGATAGCGAACATCCTCTCTACGTGCTGTACACATCGGGCACCACCGGCAAGCCGAAAGGCATTCTGCACACCACCGGCGGTTATCTCACGCAAGTGACGGCCTCGATGAAGTGGATCTTCGATCTGAAAGACACGGACACGTACTGGTGTGCGGCGGACATCGGTTGGGTCACCGGCCACAGCTATATCGTGTATGGGCCGCTCTCGGCCGGCGCTACCACCGTGATCTATGAAGGCACGCCGGATTACCCGGCTTATGACGTCTGGTGGAGACTGGTGGAGAAGCATCGCATCAACATCATGTACACTTCACCCACCGCGATTCGCGCACTGATCCGGCAGGGCGAATCGTGGCCGGAGAAACACGATTTGTCGAGCCTGCGTTTGCTTGGTTCCGTGGGCGAACCCATCAATCCCACGGCATGGGAATGGTATCACCGTGTGATCGGCAAGAGCCGCTGCCCCATCGTGGACACGTGGTGGCAGACGGAAACGGGTTCGGCGATGATCGCGCCCATGCCCGGCGCGGTGCCGCTGAAGCCCGGCTCCGGAACATTTCCATTGCCCGGCGTGGAACCCGATATCGTCGATTTCCACGGCTATCCCGTGGGCCCGGATCGCGAAGGCTTCTTGATTCTGCGCCGCCCGTGGCCCTCCATGGCGCGCACCATTTGGGGAGACGATGAGCGATTCAAGGAACAGTATTGGACCAAAGTCCCAGGCGCGTATTTCACTGGCGACGCCGCACGCTGCGATCATGACGGCTATTACTGGGTGCTGGGCCGCGTCGATGACGTAATGAACGTCAGCGGGCATCGGTTAAGCACCATGGAAGTGGAATCAGCGCTGGTCAAGCATCCGGCTGTGGCGGAGGCGGCGGTGGTAGGTAAGCCGCATGAGATCACCGGACAGGCCGTGTGCGCCTTCGTCACGCTGAAGAAGGGCGAGCACGATCACGACCAGCTCGGCAAAGATCTGCGCCAGTGGGTGGGGCATGAGATCGGGGCGTTCGCGAAGCCCGAGGAGATTCGATTTACGGACGCACTGCCGAAAACCCGCAGCGGCAAGATCATGCGCCGTTTGCTGCGTGAAATCGTAACCACGCACACCATCACCGGCGATGTGACTACGCTGGAAGATCTGGGTATAGTAACCCAGCTAGCCGCGCAGCAAGACGAGGACTAACTTCAGTTCTTGCCAACTACCTTGCCTGTGGCCGCATCCACCATCACCGAATACTCGGCCGACGAAACCGTCCCGCCCCACAACACGTGCCAGACTGGCATCTGATAGCGTCCGGAATCCTGCATCTGGAAACTGACCGGCGGGCGCGTGCCCGGCTTGCCGAGATATGCGCCGCTGATCTTAGTGGCGACCTCCAGCGCTTCCGGCGTATCGATCTTGATGGCCCCCGCCGAAAAAGGACGCTGCGGTCCGGCATTCCATGCCGCTTGTTGACCGGCGAAGACTCCCTTGTACCAACCCTCGGTCTCCACGGCGGACCACGTATAGCTGCGCGCTCTCCCCATGGCCGCGGAGACAAAGACCACTTCCCACGCCGCCGCTTTCCCTGCTTCGGGCTTCACTTCGGAAAGGTGCGCGCTGCGAATGGTGACGGGCTCGCTATCCGGCGCCCACAAACGCGCCGGGCCGTACACGTATTGGAAGGCCTGCCTCCCAGTGATGGGTGCAGCCGGAGCTTCGGGCGCTTTTTTCTTCGCGGAGGGTTCTGGGGAATCTGAACAAGCCGTCAGCAGCAGCGCCGCCAGAGCGGCGGAGAGGAATCGCATACACTACCAATGTCGCGTTCGAACGCGGATGATGTCAAGGTTTTCCGTGCACAGCTACGCCCCTGCCCTCCGCGCAGCAACGGGCGTATAATCGTCGGCAGGGAGGGGAGGTGCGTATGTTTATGCACGGAATGATCGCCGGGGCGTCGATTTTCATATTTGCCTTCGCCGCGGCCGGCCAGCAGGGCGGTGCCACCGGCGGAGCCGCGGGCTCTGGCGCCGGGGCGGGAACCCCATCCACGGGTAGACCTACAACGGGCCGGCCAACCAGCCCATTTCCGAACGATCCCCGCAGCACGCCGCGTCCCATTTTCATTTCTGGGAAAGTATTGCTGTCCGACGGCGCCGCGCCCAGCACCCAAATCAAGATCGAACGCGTATGCAACGGAATTTCGCGCGTCGAAGGCTACGTGGACCGCAAGGGTACCTTCGGCTTGGAACTTGGGAGAAACATGGAGGTGCAGGACGCGAGCGTGAGTTCCGGCACCGGCTTCGACCCTTTCGGTGGAGGCGGTGGACGGCGGGACCCGTTCCAGCAGGGCAGCGGTGGTCCCGGGATGTCCGAACGGGACTTATCGGGCTGCGAAGTTCGCGCTGCATTGGCCGGGTACAGGTCGGATTCAATCTCGCTCGCTTCCCGCCGGTCGATGGACAATCCGGACCTGGGGATCATTGTGCTTCGGCCGTATGGAAAATCCGAGGGTCAGCTGCTAAGTGCCACCACCGCACTGGCGCCAAAGGACGCGAAAAAGGCGTACGAAAAGGCACTCGATGCCATCAAAAAACGTAAGCTCGAGGAAGCCCAGACCAACTTGGAACAAGCCACTACGATTTACCCCCGTTACGCCGCGGCGTGGTATGAGATGGGCCGGTTGCTGGAGCAGCGCGAGCAGCTCGTGGAGGCGCACCGCGCCTATGATCAGGCGCGGGCAGCGGACTCGAAATACTTGCCGCCTTATGAGCGGTTGTCGTTCATTGCATTCAAGGAATCCAAATGGCAGGATGTGGCGGACTACTCCGATCAGCTTCTCCGGCTCGATCCCGCGACCTATCCGGACGCTTATTACCTGAGCAGCGTAGCCAATTTCCAGCTGCAACATTTCGATGTGGCCGAAAGGCATGCACGGGAGGCGATCAGGCTGGATCCTGCGAAGAAAAACATGCGGAGTCATTACATATTGGGGTTGGCGCTGGCGTCCCAGCAAAAATTCGCGGAATCGACGACGTTTATCAAGACGTTCCTCGGAGCGCCTCCCGCAGGTACGAATGTGGAACAGATCAGTAAACAGCTTGCGCAAATTGAAGAAGAAGCCGCCAGACAGCCTGCAGGCTCTCCGTCCCCGTAACGATGTAACAATGCGGACTCATGGGCCGAACCGCGCGCGCACGCTGGCATTTTTCTTAATCGTGTGCCTCACCGGAACAGCCCAATCGGCCGATCCCAATGCCGATCGCGCTTCGAAAAAGTTCGGCCTCATTGACTCTGGCCGTGCCAAACCCGGCTCGGTCATCGTGTTTACTCCAATGGAACTCAACGCTTGGGCACGGTTGCGCGTGCCGGAAAAAGCGGCCGGAGTACGCGAACCCCGAATTACTTTGGGGAATGGCACGGCAACCGTCGCCGCGATGGTGGATTTCGTCAAGCTTCGTGCGGACGCGGGGCATCAGACGAACTCAGCCATCGCAAAATTACTGGAAGGCGAGCGCTCCCTGCAAGTATCCGCCAGCCTGGAAACGGGCGCAGGACGTGCCACCGTTCACCTAACGCGCGCGGAAATCGGCGGAGTCGCGATTACCGGGTCCGCACTCGATTTTCTAGTCAACACCGTTTTCCGGCCGATGTTTCCAGAAGCGCACATCAACGAGCCATTCGACCTTATGGATAATATCGAGCGCATTAACATTCAGCCCAGCGGTGTTCGCGTAGCCATTAAGCGCTGAGAATCTTCCGCGCAGCCCCGCGCCCCGTGCGGATGCAATCCGAAATACCGATTCCCTCATACGCGTTTCCGGCCAGATGGAGTCCAGGCATCGCGGCCGCACGCGCACGGATTTTCTCCACCCGTTTCGTATGACCCACGGTGTATTGCGCCATAGAACTTGGCCAGCGCGCGATTTCGTAAGACGCGGGCACGGCGGTCAATCCGGTCATCACCCGCAATTCCTCGCGTGCGATGGCCACGATGGATTCATCGGATTCGCTGAGAATCGCCCCATCGGCAATGCCGCCGAAAAAACATCGCAACACCAGGCGGTCTTCCGGAATCCGGTTAAGAAATTTCGCGCCAACATAGGTGCACGCAGCCAGGCGGTTTCGTTCTTTCTTCGGCACCAGAAAACCGTGGCCCGCTCGCATGCCGTCGAACGCTGCGGCGTCATAGATCAGAGAAAGGGTGAGCGAAGAACTGTATTCGATACCCGCCAACAGGCCAGCCAACCGGGCGTCCAAAGGACGCAGGAGACTCGCGGCGCTCCACGCAGGACACGCAAGAATTACATTGTTCGCCGACACCCATTCGCCCGTCGCGCGCACACGGAATCCGCCCGCCGCATCCCGCTCAATGGCTTCCACTTCCGCCTGTTCAACGTGCGCGCGAGCCGCCAGCGCGTCCACCAGCGTGCCTAATCCATTCTGTAGCGTTTGAAAGAGTGATCCCGACGGACCTTCCTTGGCGCGAGATGCAAGAACGCCGCGCACAAGACTTCCGTATTGCTCTTCCATCTGCAGAAAACGCGGGAGCACGCTTTGGATGCTGAGCCGTGCGGGATCTCCCCCATATACCCCGGAGAGCAGCGGCTCCGCCAAATAATCCAGCGTCTCTTGTCCGAAGTGATCGGTCACGAATTCGGCAACGCTGCGATCTCCAGGGCTTCCCGGCTTTCGGAAATATTCCAAACCCATCCGCAACTTGGTTCCCCAGCCCAGCAGCGGCGATTTCACGATGGGCATTACGCGCGATGGGACGATCATCATCACGCCTTCCGGCAACCGCACCAGCCTTCCATGCTTCCAGATGTAAGTGCGCCGCTCGCGATCGTTCGAACCGATCACGCTGGAGTCGAGACCGAGTTCTTTGATGAGCGCCCGTGCTTCCGGCTTTTGGCTGATGAAGGAGTCCGGACCGCATTCCAGCACGCAGCCTTCGTTCACGCGCGTTTCAATCACGCCGCCCACGCGCGCCCGTTTCTCGTAAAGTGTGTGTGGAACTCCGGCGCATGCCAGGTCATAGGCTGCGGAAAGCCCGCTAATGCCTCCGCCTACGATGACAACCTGGCCGCTGGCCCCTGGCACGGGGCCCCTAGAGCTTAAATTCGCGCACGATTTCCACGCACGCCTTGACGTTTTCCACCGGCGTTTCCGGCAGAATGCCGTGGCCGAGGTTGAAAATGTGACCCGGGCGCGAACCGGTGCGCTTTAGCAGCTCATGCACGCGCATGCGCAATTCCGGCAGAGGAGCGAACAGCACCGCGGGGTCCAGATTTCCCTGCACCGCCGAACGGTAGCTGATGTCCATCCACGCCTGATCGATATTGACTCGCCAATCGACGCCCATCACGTCGCCACCTGCGGCATGGAGTTCGCGAAAAAATCCGGCCGCGCCAGTGCCAAAGTGAATCACCGGAACGCCCGCGGAGCGGATGCGTTCAATCAAAGCCCGTGAGTACGGCGCAACGTAGCGCACGTAATCGTCCGGACCCAGCGCGCCCACCCAGCTATCGAACACCTGGATAATACGCGCCCCCGCGCCCACTTGCATCACGCCGTAGGCCCCGAGCACATCCACCAACTTCCCCATCAAGCGCCGCCACAGCGTCTCGTCGCGATACATCATGGCTTTGGTCTTGAGGAAGTTACGCGACGCTCCGCCCTCAATCATATAGCTGGCCATGGTGAATGGAGCGCCCGTGAATCCGATCACCGGAACACGGCCTGCCAGAGCCCGCACTACTTGCTGAATGGCTTCGCCAACATAACCCAATTCGTCCGTGTTTGAAATCGACAGACTGTCGACATCGCTTGACGTCCGCACTGGATTGTCGATCACCGGCCCTTCGCCCGCCGCAAAACGGAGCTTCAAGCCCATGGGTTCTACCGGCAAAAGCAGATCCGCGAAAATGATCGCGGCATCCACGTCAAGGATCTCTACCGGTTGTAAAGTAACTTCCGCGGCCAAGTCCGGTCGCTTGCAGATTTCGAGGATTCCGTGCTGGGCACGGAGGTCCCGGTACTGCTTCATATACCGGCCGGCTTGCCTCATGAACCACACGGGGCGAACGTCGGTGGGGCGTCGCCGGCATGCATCGAGGAAGCGGCTATTCATGGGAGCCACACGCATTTTTCCAACTTAACACACGGATTCTCGAAAACCTAGAATTTGCCGGTTGTTCGGTGTAATCCGTTCATTCCCTGGGGCGTCCGCGCCGGATTCGCTTCAAAACCTGAGGCGCTTTGGCCCCCAGCGGGGCCGCCAAGTCGGCTTCAAAGTGCAATTCGGGCGTGTGGTGGAGCTGCAGGCGTTCCGTTAACTGGTGTCTTAAGAACTGTTTAGCGTGTTCCACGGCCTCAACGGTCGAGGCTTGCTCCTCGGGTGTGCCCGCCAGCGACAGCCGCACATGCGCATGGCGATAATCCGGCGAAACGTGAACTTCCGTGACCGTGGCATTTCCGACCCGGGGATCGGTGAGCTCGTAGCCGATCAGTTCATCCAGCTCTTCGCGCATCAATTCGGACACGCGTTGGTTGCGATAGGGGTCCAAGTTTCTAGCATACAACGGGGCTCATGCCTTTTTACGGAATATCAGGTGGTTTCGCCCCTCCCGACGGTCATAGCGGAGGTCGTCGGCCAGTTTCTTGACCAGATAAATGCCGAGACCTCCCGGCTGCCGCTGCGCGATGGGTGAATCCAGATCCGGATCTTCACGCGATAGAGGATTGAATGGAATGCCGCCATCCGCCACTTCAATCTCATACGCCGGAGGACGGAAAGTGAAGGAAACCTTGATGTCGCCTTTCTCCCCCGGTGAGTAGCCGTGGCGTATCACGTTACTTACGATCTCCTCCAGCGCCAGGGTGGCGTCCATTTCCGCCCCGGGAGGCATTTCGTACTTCACCCATAGCGCCGCTAATGTTTCGCTCAACCGCCCAATTTCTTTGATGTCATTTTCGACTTCAACGACGTGCGTTTTAGTTTCGCTGGACATGCCGGATGCTTCCGATATTGTAGCGGCATTGTCACATGTTTCCGTTCGACGAACTACAGTAAATTGCTATTGACACGCGAGATGAACGGGCGTAGCCTGACACTGGTAGGTAGTACTAATGGCGAAGTGCACCTATTGCGGAGATCAGGGTTGCGCGAATTGCACCCGGCAACGGGGAGCGAACCACCAACCATCGCGCACGGAATTGGAAATTCGATCGCTCCTGATCAGTGAAGTGATCGAGGCCACGGCGCGAAATAACGCGGCGTCCCAAGCCTTCAATTTAGCGATCGGTCAAGTCCCCAGCGGTATGGATTCGGATGGTTCCCAGCGGATCCACGATGCCTCCCGTGAACTGGCGAAAGCACGCAATGAAGTGATGAACGCGCATACGCGGCTCAACAACTTCCTCAGTCGCGGGATCGTGCCGGAGGCCTTAAAAGTACGCAGCGGCTAATGGCTAACCGCCGGGCTTGGAATGAAACGGGTCCGGGCCAGACCGGGCGGGCTCCGGGCTCTCGATATCCAAGTTCACGACGATCGGTTCCTGTCCGCTGCGCACCACCACCGCTTCCACGGGTTCATCGGAGCGCGCGTTCATTTCCTGGTGCGGAACATACGGAGGCACGTAAATGAAATCGCCGGGACCCGCTTCTTCCACGAATTCAAGTCTCTCACCCCAGCGGAACCGCGCGCGGCCTTTAACGATATAGAGCACGGTTTCGAGTTCGCCATGATGATGCACGCCAGTGCGAGCAGCCGGTTGCACCACTACCGTTCCCGCCCATAATTTACTCGCTCCCGTGCGCGCGTGAGTAATAGCCGCCGCACGCGTCATGCCAGGAGTTTGCGGCGTATTCGTGTCCAGTTCCCCGGCGCGAACAATGCGGATGCCGTGTTCTCTCCAGTCGGCCATAGAATTATTGTTTCACTCCCATCTCGCGCAAGATGTGGTCGGCGTGCTGGACATCTTCCAGCAGCCAAATGAGGAAGCGAACGTCCACGCTGATGTTCCGCGCCACGTCCGGATTCCAGCCGAAATCGTTGGCGACGTTCTCCCACACCCGATCGAAGTTCAGCCCGACAAGTTCACCGCGGCCATTGACCACAGGACTTCCCGAGTTGCCGCCCGTTGTATCTGCATCGGAAAGGAAATCCACCGGAATCTTTTCCGCTTTCGTTTTCTTAGCGGCTTCGAGGATCGACGGTGGCACGATGAACGGCTCCTCCCCCGTATTCTTTTCAATCATTCCCGCCAGCGTAGTGTGCGGCGTGAACGTCACGCCATCGCGCGGAGTGTACCCCTTCACGTGCGCAAAGCTAACACGCAGCGTGCTGTTCGCATCGGGAGCAACGGGCTTACCGGCATGTGCGATCACCGCTTTGCGCCAGGCCGGACGCAATCGCGCCACCGCGCCGTCACGGGCGTCGGCACGCGCTTTCCATTCGCGCAGCGCCCCATCGAGAGTAAAAGCGAGCTCGAGCATGGGGTCTCCGCGTGCATGCAGTTGCTCCGGCGTTTCCTCGAACATCTTGGAGCGTTCCACGGCCTGGTCCACCTTCGTTGCGCCAAGCAGCGTTCGCGCGTCGGCCCCACGGGCAGCCGCGATACCTTCCTTTTGCGCGCGCGTGATCCAGGAAGATAGAAGCGCTTCCTCGGATGGCCTAAAAATACTCTTTTGATCCCGTTCGAGTGCGGCTTGCAGACGCCGCATGTCTCGAATCTGGTAGCCCGGATCGCGCGTGGCGTCCGGCTTTTGACGCTCACCCGCCAGCCGCACCAGTATCGCCGCATCGCGCAGGGTGAGCGATCCCGCGTTCACTAAAGTAAGCAAATAATCGTGAGGACCCATCTTGCGGCGTTCGTCCGCCAGACGATCCAATTCTTTCTTGGCTTCCAGCGCTTTGGCCCAAGCAGGCTTTCCTGCCGCCCACTTCATCACCGCGTCGTCAGTGGCTTTCTGCTTATCGATCAGCGCCCCGCGTGCCAGACCCGCCAACTGTCCTTCGGCGCGAGTATGCGAGTTATTCAAACTCTTGAGCGTCGCCGCCACGGCGATGGAGCCGTCCGCACTCCCCTTGGTGGACTGTTCCAGCAGCTTGATCCACTCGCCAAGAATTTCCCGGTCCAATGTGTAACGAAAGTCCCGCTCATTCGCCATTTCCGTGGCCGTAAGCGAACGGTAGGTTCGCCCCGGGTATCCCATCAGCATGACGAAATCGCCTTCTTTGACGCCAGCGCGCGATATGGGGAAAAAGAACTCCGGCGTATACGGCTTTCCGTCCTTGTAAGCGCGAGCCATGGAGAAGTCCCCCACGTGGCGGGGCCAGCGGAAATTGTCAATTTCTCCACCGAATTCTCCAATGGCGCGGGGCGGCGCATACACCAGCCTGATATCGGTAAGCTCAACGCTCTCGATCAAAACGTATTGCAAGCCGCCATCGAACACTCCGACGCTGCATCGGTTCCCAGGGGTTTTCTCACACGCCGCCACCAGCTCCTTTTGCTTGGTTTCGATGGCCCGCGATCGGGCCAGATCCGCGGCGCCAGCCGGCGTCGCCGCTTCCACTTCCTGAGTCACATCGGTGAACTTGCGCGGAACGGTGACGCGCATGGTCTTCCCCGGCAATTCTTCTTCTCGCGAGCGGGCGACGAAGCCGTCGGTAATCAAGTCGCGCTGCGGCGTGGAATGTTCTTGAATCAGACTGAACAGACAGTGGTGATTGGTAAGCACCAGTCCGCTCGCGGAGACGAAGGCCGCGGAACATCCGGGCACACCTACCGCCGCGGCCAGCAATCCCGTGCCGCGCTTGGGATCCCACAAACGTGAGACAGGCAATTCCAAACCCTGCTGCTTGAGCCAACGCGCGTCAAGTTCCAGAACTTGTTGAGGCGTCCACTTCCCTTCATCCGCCAAAATTGGCGCGACGGAAAGCGCCGCCAGCACGAGCAGTTTGGATCGGCTTCGCATACAATAAAAATCGCATGAATTGGAGAATTTTGCTGGCCGTGTGCTTCACATGCACCGCCGCCGTGGCGTGGGCACAACCGATGAGGGTCTTTTCCGAGTTCGCACAAATCGACGCAATGGGTAACGTGATCGCGCCCGAGACGCCGCGCGAAATCCTATCTCCGTCAATCGCCCGCAACGGTTACACGTCATTTCAAGTAGTGATTCAAGCGCCTCCGCAGACTCGCTTCCTGCTGCACATGGGGCAGAATCCGGAGGACGCCGTCCAAATCACGCTTTACCGCCGCACCGGTGGTCAATTGGAACGCGTGGATCTCCCCTATGAAAGCAGCGGCGCCGAAGTATTGTGGATGGACGTCTTCGTGCGCCGCGACGCGCCCGTGCGCCGCGTGAAGGTGGAACCGCAGGTGAATATCAACGGTGACTGGATCATATACCCCATGGAAGTCCGCGTGCGCGAACCGCAAGTGTCCGACGTGCTGCCGCCAGCGACACTGCGGACAATGCTATGTGGCGGTGTCTCAGCCGCCGGTGTCAAAGCCGGGACGGCAGTGGCGCAAATGCAAATGCGGAACGAGCGGCAGGACGCGGCACTGGCGACGCAGTCCACGCCAGCCGATCGTGACGAATTGAAGAAGCGACTGGGGTCCTGCGGGCGGCCATCCTCCGACCCCGAGGCCTACCTAAAGGTCCGCGACCTTTTTTTCACTCCTCTGTGGATGCGATTGAAGAACTAAGAATCGGGCAGTACCTCACAGCTGGTGTGCAGCGGAATTAGGCTACCGAGTTCGCAACGAGTTGCATGACCCAACTTCCCCAAACTGAGAGACACGCCGCAACAAAACCACGCCAGTGCTGTCGTTGCACGACGAAGAAGATGCAAGCCAATGCAAGTATTCCCAAGTTAGCCCATATAATCGCAGAACGTGCCGAGCTATAGTCGTTTGTTAGAAAAGTGAGCGTGAAGACTAAGATGTAACTTGATGACAAGAGGAAAAGTGTAATTCTGTGATTTGGCTTCATGGCTCTACATTGCCGCCATCGCAGCGCAAGGATAGCGCACGGTGCGAGAAGAATTGCGAAAAACACTATAGTGAAGGCAATCCGCTCCATGACTAGATCATGCTAGCAGTTCCGCAATAGTCCACACGTAATCCGTAAGGGTTTGACTCCATTGCAGGTGTTACGCGCATGGTGCGGTGATTCCGGCAGAAGTTGTAGTTTTCTGCACGCAGATGTTAGGACACTACCATGCCGAAATTCGGATTCCCGCCGCTCCAATGCTAAACTTGGAGTTCCGCCCTAAGTGGAGAGATGGCCGAGTGGTTGAAGGCGCACGCTTGGAAAGCGTGTATAGGGGAAACTCTATCGAGGGTTCGAATCCCTCTCTCTCCGCCAGTTAACCCCGCCGAAGCTTCTGCACTAAATCTACGAGCTCCCGTACTCGGGACTGATCGACAGACATGTCGTTCGTCCACCCATTTTAAGCGCGGTCCATGGAATCATAGCTGCCGCTCAAATCGAGTCTATTGTGGGTTCTCATCCGCAGCGCAAAGCGACAATAGGATCAACTTTCGAAATGCGGCAAGCGGGAATCCAAATCGCCAGGAGTGCGACCGTGCCGAGCACAAGTGGTACCGAAACCAAAACACCCGGATCCCACGGTTGCACACCATACAAGAGATGGGCAATAACTTTGGTCAGGCTCAAAGCTCCGATGCACCCAAGGAACACGCCAACTGTGATCAATCGAAGTCCTTGAAGTATGATCGAGCGCTTCAACTGACCCGGACTCGCCCCGAGAGCTACCCGAACTCCCCATTCCTGCATCCGAGCTTGGACCGAATACGCTGCCAGTCCATACACTCCGATGGCTGCGAGACCAAGAGCAGAGACTCCAAAGATTGTCAGAAGTATAGTGGCGAAGACCTCTGTGGCAGTTGAATGCGAAACCACCTCTTGCATAGTTCGAATCGTAGTGATGGGTAGGCCGTCACTCGCTTCCCCAACAACGTCCTTGATTTTGGCACTCAGCGCTTGGGAAACACCCTTGGTTCGTACGATCCATGCCAACGGAACGAGCTCCCGGCGCATGGCAACAGCTGCGTCAGAAACTTGCGAGAGTGGAACATACACGGTTGGCCGCGGCCTTGTCCTCAGGTCGACATCCTGCGTGTCCTTGACAATCCCGACAATTTGACGGGCCGCGTCTCTGTTCGGACCAGTCCCAAGGACGAGCCGATGGACAAGCGGATCGCGATGCGGAAAGTATTGCTTCGCTAGAGTCTCGTTAATCAGTACGACAGGCTTCGCGCCTACATCGTCCTGAACCGCGAACGATCGCCCGCGCAAAAGCGGTATGCCTAGAACGTCGAAATATGTCGGCGATACGCTCGACCAGCCAATCGATGCGGCGGAATTCGTCTGCTCTTCACCCGCGATAGTGAACTTTCCTCCAGCAGCACATGTGGCGTCGAGAGGGACGCACCAGGCCATTCCGGCGGATTCAACTTCGGGCAAAGACTGAATCCGGTCGACTCCATTGCGGGCAAGTTGGGCGAGTTGGCCGGGGCTTCGAATGTGCGAATCGGCCAGGGATGTCTGAACCACAAGCACTCTTCTGGAGTGGAGAAATCCCGGATCTGTTCGATACATTTGGGTCAAAGTTCGAATCAGAAGTCCAGCGCCAACCAGAAGCACAACAGCGATCGATACCTCCGCGATGACCAACAGAGACCGCGCGGAGTTCCTGCGGGAAACGGTTCCAACAAGCCCAATTCCCCCTCTCAACATGGAGTTCATGTCAATCAAGGATGCTTCAAACGCAGGCACGAGGCTGACCATCAACCCAACTCCAATCGATACACTGACGGTGAAGGCGATGACCCGCCAGTCAACAGAAACGCCAGCGGCCGACTCTCCAATTCTCGGCAAACTCACGGGAAGGAGAGTGAGCAGACCGCGGATTGCCGCGGCCCCGAAAGCAAGCCCGAGAACACCACCAAAAAGTGAAAGGACAACACCCTCGGTTAGCAGTTGGCGAATCAGGCGTCCGCGTCCAGCGCCGACAGCCGCACGAATTGCCATCTCCCGCTTACGTCCCGTCGCACGGGCCAGAAGCAAGCTCGCTACGTTGGCACAGGCAACCAGCAGCACGAAACCGACGACGCCGCTGAATATGTAAAGAGCAGGGCGAACATCACCGACTAGTGCGTCCCGCAGGCTTTTCACGGAGAAGCCCCCCTTTGGTTCATCCTTCGCCTGATCCGGGAATTCACGGTAGAATCGGTCGGCCGCGACCTTTAGTCTGCCGTTCGCGGCGTCGAGTGAAACGCCCGGCCTCAATCGTCCTGCGACCGTAAA
Source organism: uncultured Acidobacteriota bacterium (assembly GCA_902826605.1). GTDB lineage: Bacteria > Acidobacteriota > Terriglobia > Bryobacterales > Bryobacteraceae > Palsa-187. The sequence continues at coordinate 274,915 of CADEFM010000006.1, read as the reverse complement.
GTAAAAACGATGATGCTCTGTGCTGTCGGGGTTGAATGGAAACGGCAACCAAACGCTTCCCGGCGGATCAGAGCGGAACTCAGGACTCATAACTCCGACAACGGTGTGTGGTCTGCTGTTGAGCCGGACAACTTTGCCCACGATATCCGGATCCGCACCGAATCGGCGCTTCCAAAGTTCATCACTGAGCACGACCACCGATGGCCCATTCGGGTTCTCTTCTTCCACAGTAAAGCTGCGGCCAAGACGAAGTCTGGCGCCGAACAAACTGAAATAGTCGATCGTGACGCGAATTGCTTGAATCTGTTCCGATTTACCGTTCCCTGCAAGATTCAGAGTCGGGACACCGAAGAACGCGTCATAGGCAGCAACGTTTTGAAAAATGTCGTTCTGCTCACGCCAGATTTTGAACTTGGGAACCGTCGCCGCCGGCGCTGAGCCCCATGGCCCTGTGACCAAAAACTGAATCATATTTTCGGGTTCCGGATAGGGCAGCGGTCTCACGAGAATGGCGTTGACCAGCGAGAAGATCGCGACCGTGCCGCCAATACCAAATGCGAGCGTGGCGATAGCGGCCGTGCTCAACAGCACGTCCCTTCCAAACATCGAGCGCGTGGCAAAGCGCACGTCCTGCAGGAGCGTTTCCATCAACAACCATTTACTTGTCGGCGAACACGAAGCTCTTGTCGTCAACCTGGAGGCGGTACGTCCGGCTGCGCTGCATCTCAAGACTTTTGACGGTGGCGACCAGAGTCGCAGTCTCCCCGTTTCTCTCGATCCGCTCCGCAGCCGTGAAGCGACCTAAGGGTCCAAATTCCGGTTCCTTCGACGGATACTGCCGTTTCCAGGCTCGCTCAAAAGTAGCGTCGATATCGACTTTGCGATAGCCCTGCGGAGACGATATCACAACGTATGATTCCCTCGAAGTGTCGTCGCCGCCGTACCAGGAATAGTCTTCCAATCCATCACCGTTGAAGTCGCCTTGCGCGACGATTCCGTAGCGCCACCACTTCAACCACTCAGAGTCGATCTTCGTGCCCACAGTGAATCGAAAAAGTTCACGCCGTGTCTGCCTGTCATAGAAGATCTGGAGGATGCGTCGGCCTGCCGGACGTTCCTCCCAGGTCAACCCCTTTATGGAGGTGAGCACATCACCTGGAAAAAGGACAAATACACTCTTGGCAGGCGCTTGGGCGCTCGCGACGCAAGTATGCAGGACCACTAGCAGTCCGAGACGCCAAAGACCCAAATACTTCATTTCACAATTCTCTCCGAGAGATGCGTGCATCACAAGGGACCCAGGCTCATGCACCGTAGGAAACCTAACACCACGCCATGATGGAAGGGCGTGCCGTCTCCCTCCGCCAGTTAACCCCGCCGAAGCTTCTGCACTAACTTCATAAATTCCCGCACGCGGAAGCGATCGACAGCACTCGTCGTGCGTCCGCCCATTTTGAGCGCAGTCCCCGCAATAAATCCATCCGCGTGCGGAAACAGCGCTTCCACCGTTTTCAGATTCACTCCGCTTCCCACCAGCACCGGTGTTTCGCCTGCATTCTCTTTGACGATCTTCACATCTTCCACCCTGGTTTCCTGGCCCGTTGCGGAACCGGAAACGATAACGGCATCGGCGCGGCCGCGCACGATGGTGTCTTGCACCTCATCGCGAAGATCGCGGGGAGCCAGCGGCGCGGAGTGCTTCACCGCCACGTCGGCAAATACCTGAACCTGTGAACCGAGCAGCCTGCGATACCTCTGAATCCGGTGCGCCTCTCCCTGAATGATGCCCTGGTCGGTCAGCCGCGCGGCCGTGTAGACATTCACGCGAACGAACGCCGCATCAACTGCCGCGGCGATGGCCAGTGCACTCAATCCGTCGTTCCGCAGCACGTTCACACCCATCGGCAGCGGGAAAACGGACTGGACCGCTTGCGCAAGCACCGTCATGAAAGCTACGGTGTGCGGCGGGACGCGGTTCGGGAAGAACGGTGAATCGCCGAAATTCTCAATGATCAACCCATCCACTCCACCTTCCGCCAGCGCCTCGGCATCCCGAAGGACACCCTTTCGAATCGCGTTCAAGTCTTCCGTGTTGCCGGGTGATCCCGGCAAGGCCGGCAAATGGAGCATGGCGATTACGGGCTTCTCGGTTTTGAAGATGGTCTTCAATGGCATGGATACAATCTTCGCGCGAGTAGGGCCGGACACTCAAGGCGAAATGTTTGCGTCTCTTAAATCAGATGTGAGATACAAGGAGGGAATGGCGATCACCAAGCACGGAAAGACCGTGGCGCGCCTGGTGCCCGTGGAGGCAAAGGCGTTGCCGCTGCTGGGCCGAATGAAGGGCACGATAACGATCCCTGGAGATATCGTTGGGCCCACTCAGGAGCGCTGGGAAGCCAATGAGTAGCGCGCCGCTACTGCTCGACCGCATTAGTGGATCTGCCTTCAGGCTCGCTCACAGCTGAGATCGCCCGTGACAGCAGCCGCCTGCCGGGAACGTTTCATGGCGATCCGTCGGATCGCATGATCGTAGCGACCGCCCGACGTCTGGGCGCGAAAGTCGCCACGCGAGATGAAACGATGCTCGATTACGCCAAGCATGGCCACATGGCAGTGCTTTGACTGAAGTCCTCCCTCAAAATGTGATTCACTATACCTATGAAACCTGCATGCCTTCTGGCTGTATTACTGCTTACCGCGACGTTACCCGTGGCGGCCGAGAAACAAATCATTCAACCCAAGGAGTTCGCTCCAGGAGCGCCCTTCAGTCCCGGCGTTCTGGTGGATGGCACCCTCTACGTTTCCGGTCAGCTCGGGCGCGATCTCAAGACTGGAAAGATTCCCGAGGATTTCGAAGCGGAAGTCCGCGGGGTGCTCGAAAGCGTCGGCATCATCCTCCGCGAAGCGAAGATGTCGTATACGGACGTGGTTTCCGTGCAAGTGTATATGACGGATATGGAACTCTTCCCCCGCATGAACGCCATCTACACCACATATTTCAAAACCAATCGGCCTTCCCGTACAACGGTCGGCGTGACCAAGCTGGCAGCGGCCGGCGCGCGCATCGAGATCACCGTCACCGCCCGGCGTTAGCGACTCAGGCGATGTGCGCGCCCTCGACGCCCACATAGACCGCGTATAAGGACTGGCTTCCGGTCATGAAAAGGCGGTTGCGTTTGGCCCCGCCGAAGCATAAGTTGGCGCAGGTTTCCGGCAGGCGGATCATGCCGATGCGCTGGCCCTGCGGCGTCACCACCTGCACGCCCGGGCGCGCGCCGCACCAGAGGTTGCCATCCACATCGCAGCGGATGCCGTCGGCCGCCGACGGCTGACCTCCAGTGCCCGGCATATCGAGCACGACGAAGCGCTTGCCATTGCGAAGGGTCTTACCGTCCACATCCCAAACCTTGATTTCGCCGGTGCCGGTATCCGCCACATAGAGCTTCTTGTAATCCGGCGAAAAGCAGATCCCGTTGGGGCCTTTGACTTCGTCGCTCACCTTTTCGACCTGCCCGCTCTTATCCACTCGATACACGGCTTCCTTGACTTCAGACGGAGCATTGAAGCCTTCGTAGTTCCCGCGGATCCCGTAGGGCGGATCAGTGAACCAGATCGCCCCGTCGGGATGCACTACAACGTCATTCGGGGAATTGAGGCGCTTGCCCTGATATTTGTCCGCAATTACCGTGACGGCGCCGTTCTGTTCATAGCGCACCACCCGCCGTCCGCTATGTTCGCAGGAAAGCTGGCGGCCTTCGTAGTCGAAAGTGTTCCCGTTGCTGTAACCAGAGGGACTGCGGAAAACCGTTACCCGATTGTCGTCTTCGATCCAGCGCAATTGCACGTTGTTGGGGATGTCGCTCCACACCAGGTACCGGCCTACGCCGTTCCACGCAGGGCCTTCCGCCCACAAAGTGCCGATGTGCAGCCGCTTGATGGTCGTGTTAAAGAGGATGTACCGGCGGAAGCGATCGTCGAGCGCGACAATATCCGGGTCTGGATATTGGATGGGGATCTGGCCCGTCCAATCGCGCGGCGTAGGCGTGGAGGAAACCTGTTGCGCAAGGGCGGCGGCGGGCGCGACTAATGTTGTGCCAAGGGCTGTGCCGAGGAAGCCACGGCGGGTTACATGGGAATGCGTCATGACTGCTATTTATACCGCAGTCGGAGGGCTAACGGTTTAGACCCTCACTACGTCACTTGTTCTCTCCACTAGCGCCCCAAGAATCCGCGCGGCTGTTTCCTTCCCGCGTTCGCCCACTTCCCCCACCGGCCCTACGCAGCTCGGACATCCCGATTCGCAGGGACACGAGCGGAGTAGTTGCACCGCGCCTTCCAGCAGCCTCGGCGTGAATTTGAAAAGTGCCGCGCTTTGACCGATGCCTCCCGGATAGTTGTCGTAGAGATACAGATTCGGCTCAAAGGTCTTCATGCTTCCGGCAATGGCTTCCGTGATCGAAACGCCCAGGTCGCGCGGGTCGCACATCACGCTCAGCGCGCCCACGGTGCGCAGTAGCGCGCCCACAGCAACCAGTCCGGATTGCTTTTCGTTGGGCGTAAGATCCGGAAAGCGCGCCAGGAACGCCTCCGGGAAATGCAGCCAGAATGCGGTGGTGTGCATTTCCTGTTCGGGCATCGACAAGTTCCCCGCCCCCACGTTCTCCATCGTGTAAAATTTCACTTTCTTGAAACCGACGATCTGACGATTCAATCTGACATCGCCATGCGCCGATTTTGCGCCGCCACCCACTGGCGTCGATTCGAATGCTCGCAGCTCTTTCACTTGCGTGTAGTCGATGGCGTCTGTGAAGTAATCGGAATCGATGCGCCGGACATACGCTTTGCGACCTTCGTAGTCGAAGCGCTCCACCTGGTACTGCAACGCCTGGTGCAAATAGATCGCCTTCTCGTGCAGCGCGGTCAGCGCGTCCGTAAACGAAACCGTCGCGATGA